>CAWFVX010000033.1:7500-231496 GCA_963819345.1 uncultured Alphaproteobacteria bacterium | reverse complement strand
ATCGATCGCCGACACCGGGTGAAAGCGCGTGCAGAGACCGAGCGTGACTTGCTTATGACCGAGCGTCGGTCAATCGCGATGGTAGGCCGTGTGGTTGATCTACAACGCCTACACACTTGGCTAAACTCGCCGCAACCGGTCGCCGTACGTCTGCTCAACCGGCCGGGCTGGTAGCGGGTAGTACCCGGCTGGCAATCGAGCTGTGCGAGCAGGCCGAGATGGCAGGCTGGGCCGCTGGATTTGCCCACCATGACCCGCTACGACAATTTTGCAAACTGCACGATCCGGCAGAATGGCAGTGGCAGGCGGACACCATAATCGTAATCGACTACGCAGCAGCCCTAGCGCCGTTATTGCGCCGCTGCTTCGAGGCGCTTGCCCGTCACTCCACTGCGCTGTGCGACCATAAGCTTCGCATACTGCTACTGGAGCGCTACGCTGAGCGCGATGTCGGCTGGTGGGCGGAGTTAACGCGGCCTGGCGGACTGTCCGGCCGAGGACCAGGGGATCTGATGGATCCAGCCGAGCCGCAGCCCTTAGCGCCGCTGAGTGAGATTGTCGATCGTCGCGCTCTGTTGGATGAAGCGATGGGGGGAGGCTGCCCGGATTGGCGGTACGCAGCCCGTCCCTCAACTTCCTCCGGGCAGGATCAGATCCCTCGTTCGATAAGAGGTTGACAGAAGACCGTATCGAGAATGAGCCGCTTTATCTAGTAATGGCCGGGATAGTGGCGGTGGATACTGGCGCCCCCGCCGCGCTGGCCTTGGGCCGACTTGACTTGGCTAAGAGGTTATCGCCTGAGGCGAACGCAATCGGCTGATTTGGCTGGCGGAGAGCCGAAATGTAGAGTCAGACTTGTTACTGCATTTCGCAGCCTGCGTCACCCTGGAAGGTGGTTGCTCCCCCGATGCTACAGCCCTCCTCGTGGAACAAGACCTGTACAGCACTCGGTGATCATTATCTGCCCGAAGCGAGATGCTGGCTGGCCTGCTTCGCGTCAGTTTTCCACCAAGTTTGGACAAAGGTGTGGATGCGGGTAATGCCCCGACCTAATCGGCGAGGCCCTGCTGCTGCAAGAGATGATTTGGGGATGATCGCTCATTAGCCCGTCAGCAGGCAACGATAACGCGTGCATTCGGTCGCGCCGGCGCGAGCGTCATGGAGACCGTAATTCGCACGATACAAGATTACGCGGAGGGCGACGCCGAACATCCCAGCGTCGTCTGGTTGAGGCATCTCGCGGGTTTGAGTAACGAACCGCGCATGCTCATTGTGCTAGCGAATTGGCCGCCATGGCGGACTTTGGCTATGCGCGAGCTGGCCGCCGTGATCAATGGCCGGCTCGTTGATATCCTTCGTCTGCAGTCGGTAAAAGACAAGAATTTGCGACCCGATCTGGCTGGTTGGCTACTTAATCTATCCAACAGGAATGCCGACCTCGGGCAGCAATGAAAAGGCAAGTGAATCCCGCGCAGCAGGCCGTTACGGAATACCGCGAACTCGCGGCGCAGAACCCCGACACTTTCCAGCCTAACCTTGCTATGGCGCTTGTTGGCCTCGCAAACAGATTGGGTGTCAGAGGCTGTTACGACGATGCACTCGTAGCCGCGCAGGAGGCGGTAGGCATATATAGCAAGCTGTCCGAACTCTTCCGACCCGAGCTGGCCTTGGCACTGAATTGCCTCGCAAAGAGGTTGGGCGCGCTGGGCCACCTCGAGGAAGCTTTATCCGCGGCGCGGAACGCCGTAGACATCTGGTGCGAACTTGAAGCCGCTGCGCCCTAATGTTTTCAGGCCCTATGTGGCGATGGGGCTCGACACCCTTTCCACTCGACTAAGCGCTCTACGCCGACACGAGGAGGCTCGATCCGCGGCGCAGAAGGCCGTAAACATCTGGCGTGATCTCGAGGTATTACGCCGCGACGCGCATCTGGAGGATTACGTCTCTTAATCGTTAACTGGTCTGGCCGCCGAAGCTGGGCGCTCTCGGGCGCTATCAAGAGGCGCGCCCGGCCGCTCAAGAGGGAGTAGATCCTTCCGGCAATTTAGCGAAGGAACGTCCAGATGTATTCCTGAACCTTCTAGCCACCTCACTGATGAACTTAGGGGCCGTGCTGTGTGAACTTCGCCAATGGGACGCTGCTCGTGACGCCGCTCAGCGAGCCGTAGATATCCGACGCTCGCAGGCGGCACACCGACCTGGCCCTTTCCGGCCTAGACTTGCGGAATGTCTAAACAATCCTTCGCAGTCCGATAAGCGGCCTCCGGTAACGCCCACTGCGCGTCCTCTGGTCGGAAGCGGGCGCTTTGCACCACTGCAAGAGGGCCGGCGGCGCGGTGTCCGCGGGGGCCCCAGGTCAAGGGCCGAGATAGCCACCTAACTCCCACTTTCCCTGCAGGTTTTGCAGTCCTTCGAGCAATGGGATCAGCAGCGTGCTGTCCGGTTCGCGTCCCAGCTTTTCGCATCGCCCCAGATACTCGTGCAGCATACCGTGGGCGGACCGTGCGAAGACGGCGGGGTATCGCTCGAACGGCGTCCGGATGGCGACTAGTGCTGACGTGTTTGCTGCTAAGCCATCCTGTTGTTTTCCGACAGCGTCTAGGCATTTTGCGAGTATCGCGAGTGAAACCGCCAACCTATGTGAGAATGCGTAGGGGTTTTGGGCGGTCAACAACGCGTCGAAAATATCCACGGCCTCCCAAGGTCCGCAAGGGTCATGGAGCCGAGCAATGACGCACCTGCTTGGCCTGGCTCGCAAATCCTGAGCTTCGCGCCATATATCTCAGTCTAGGCTCCTTTTCCGCAGGCTGGCGGGGACTTTCGCATCCAGTCGCGCGCGCGAGGGCTGCAGCATAGCCGCACGGGACTACTCGCAGAACTGCAACCAGTGAGGAAGAGAGAGGGAGAGATTACTTATTAATGCTTGACATTGAGCGATGGCAGCCAATAACAGCTAGACATGACCGGACGACCCACCGACTTCACCGACGAGATCGCCACCAGAATCTGTGATCTACTGATGGATGGCCTCAGCATGCGCTCGATCTGTCAGGCCGACGATATGCCTCATAGGACCACGGTGGTCAGGTGGCTGGAGCGCTATCCTGAATTCGCGTCCATGTACGCTCACGCGCGGACGCTCCAGGCTGATTTGATGGACGACATGATCCTGGAAACTGCCAACGCCTGCACGCCGGCGACGGCTCATGCGGACAGGGTGAAGATCAGCGCGTTCCAGTGGCGCGCGGCCAAGCTCAAGCCCAAGGTCTATGGCGATAAGGCTGAGGTTGCGCTGACCGGCGCAAACGGTGGCCCGGTGCAGAGCTGACGTGTAATAGTGCCGGTGAACGATCCAATCGAGGCCGCGCGGGTGTATCAGAAGGTGATGGGGGAGGGATAAGTTCCATCGCTCAATCCAAAACTGACTCTGCCGGCGCATTGCGGAACAGGAAAGCGGTCTGCTAAAAACGTTGCCGTCGAGGTTTTTCAAACCGCGCGTTGGCTTGACCATGATCCCGGCGGCGTGCAGCGTCGGCGGGAGGGTTCGGAGAAAGCCCCGGGAGGGAACTCGCCCCCTGTGCTGTGCTCCCGCATTGTCGCTGGGGGGCTTTTCTCGGCGCCGGCTGCCCTAAAACGGCCGGCAATGCGCTCCTGCGTTACCCTCGTGTTGCCCAAAGCGACACATGCGCCTGCTGATGTTGGATAATACCGTTAGACGCTAACGCGTTATCCGATATAGAGCACATGATAGGCAGTCAGGTGGTGCCGCCAGTCGCCACAGACAGCAACGATCAAGACGCAAATTTGCATCTTGGACGAAGCGATGTGGCAACGATGCGGAATGTCTCGCCGCGTTCTGTTCTTAATATGAACATTAGCAAAGTATCACGAGTTTGCGGGCGACGACGGTGCAGCACGGCGGTTCGTTTGTCCGCAAACCTTCATGCGACGGCATCTCAATGCCTCGCAGGTCGGATTGGTTGCGGCGACTTTCGCCACGCTGGCGCCCCATAGACGTGCTTCTTCGCAGACGGTGAAGTCAGCGAGGTCAGTCCTCCTCGCCGAGGAAGAACCCGGGCAACTCCGGGCAATGAACGCCGCACAAGTCATAGGCGCTAACGGATGCGCGCTTTACGCAATCTTTGGACAGCAGACGCAGCAGCTTAGGAATGCCGAAGCCTTCCCCATGGCGGGCGATCAGGGTGTCCAGATTATACCGCCCTGCCCGCTCGCAGCGGGTGCACGCCACAGTTAACAGCGCTGTGTGCTCGGCAGCCTCGCCCAGAGTGATCGATCCCTCTGACACAACTGCCTCCGCATTCAGCGATCACGCGAATTGACGCGTGAGTTCGTACTCCTGAAGCAGGCAATGCTCTGACAGTCCCAAACCGGATGCCAACTTCCGGATCATGTCGATCGAAAGTGGACGCCGGCGATTCAGTATCTCGGAAACGCGACCGCTCGTAGCTCCACCCAGCATCGCGCCAAGGTCAGCGCGCGTCATGCCCAGATTGTCCATACGCTCGAGAATGGCATCGATCGGATCAGGCGGATCGATTGCGTCGTGCTCATCTTCATAGGCGCTAACCAGGACCAGAAGGAGATCGAGACGATCGCCTTCGGCCGTTCCGGGCTCAGCACCCCAGAGGCGCCGCACCTCGGCCGCTGCTGCCGCATAATCTGTCTCCGTACGGATCGGCCGATCGGTATTCATGGCTATCCCTTCACAGCTTTTGAAGCCGTTTGCCACCGTTGGCGCACAGTTCGTCGTATTCAGCATGGGTGCAAACCCGGAGAGTAAGAACGCCATGCCGAGCGAAATCGATTTTACAGATCAGTCGATATTTATTCCCACCAATGTCGAAGACATGATATCCGTATGCCATGTCAACACTGACCCCATAAGCCATCTTGACATCACTATGGGAAGTCCAACTCGCATGTTTCGCTACATCATACCACGTTTTTAGTGGCGTTTCGCTATCTTGCCTTCCTGGCGACTTCCAAAAGTCGCGGAGCAGGCCCCGAGATACCACCCACATACGTGACCTTCCCTGCTCCCAATTTGGGAGTTATGAGTCGGTATGTCAATCGGAATCTGTAGTCGGCACCGAAGCGGCCAGTCTCATGTTGCGATACAGCTGAGACGCCCCGAAATGGCGCTTACAGGCAATAAGTCGGCCTCGCGGGCCGGTTACAGCCGCACATACCGATGTTGGCTGGTGCTATCCCACACGAAGGCGGCCGACCTAAAACCCTGTTACCCTGGGTAACAGTTTTTCCTGGACTAGCGAGCTGGCTTGCAACGAGTTTCAACTTGAAACGCATCAGCGAGAAATCCATGAGCGGTTCATGGGCGAAATGTTGGTCGGCGCAGAAATAGGCCCGGGCGTAGGGCATCGACTGAAAACCGCTCACCCCCAAAGGTGAGGGGTTTCTTTGGACCGAGCGAAAATCCTTCCCCGCGGGTAGGATTTCTTGGGCAAGATTGCACGGTCCGCAACCTTGGTGAATGCAGACCCTGCATTCACCTCGAAGGGCTCCCTAGGCTGTGCAAAATCGGTGTGCAGAGCGTGCGCCAGTTCAGAACGGCCAGACGCTAACTTCTGAACATAGCCACGACACGATGGGCAGGAGGATTTCCAGACGGTCGAGCATCCTGCCCAGTTCGATGGAGGCCGCCCTCGTGGTCTTCGTGGTCAATGGTGTGCGCTCCTAAAAGTCGGTTGGAGGTTGCTTTTGCCTGCATCGGCTTGTCCCCTATCGTTAGGCAGGCGACACGACCCAACGGGTCGCCTGCCTATAGGGGGTATGGGGGTAACGGGGGTAAGAACCGGCGGGACGCGGCATTGCGTGTTTCAATAGCTTACAGACAACCGACGGGAAAACTTGTTCCGCATGGGAACCGGCGGGACGAACCGGCGGGACAATGTTTTCAATAGCTTACAGACAAGTGGCGGGAAACGCTCGAACCGACTGGACGCAGATTGAAATGTTTCGTCATTTGTCGGCCCGAACTAGCTCTTCTTGCGTCTCATAGTTATGCTTGTAAGTCTGCGTGCGGAGGCAGCCGCGCTTCAATAAGTTGCCCATGGCTTCGGTCAGTTCCCGTTTGTTGAAATCCCTTCCTTCTGGGGAATTGCAGAACACCTTTGGTGCGTAATTCCCCGCGCGGCTGTTTTGGCTGACGTGTAGTCCGGCGCGGATGTTGGCTTCTAGCGCAGCGAGGAACGCGGCTTCGGCCTGGTCCTTTCGCGAGCCGCTGCCGGCGGTGTAGTTTGCCGGCACCGGAACACACCGTCGCGCCATTCCAGGGTGACGGTATCGCCTGTTGATGCCGCGTTGGCTTTGCGCCTGGTCAGGATGCGTTCTGGCGAGTCGAGGATGGGCTTGCCTTCGGCGTCTTCTGGCCGGGCGAGCCCCCAGCGGGATCGACAGGAGTTATTCCATGCCGTTGATCCGGATCGGAGATCGCCGCTTGCCAGTCCGGACAGTGACGGATGTGCGTTGAGTAGTTACTGCGCCATCGATATCTTGAGCCAACTTTGTAAGGGCGTTTCCGACGAACTGTGTGACTTGCGCGCGATCGCTTTCATTGCCGCTGAAGCACGTTGCCGCGGTATCGATCACGACCAGTCTGGCTTTGATGTCCATAGCTTCGTCTCACAGCTGGGCGAAGCGTGCCGTGGTGACCATCTTGCCATCGCTTTGGAACCGGACCAGGACGTTATCCTGTCCAGTTGCATCGACTGGATGCATGTTCTCAAGATCGGCCCATGAAACACCGTGATGCTGGCGTATCGCATCCATGCGGATATGCAACTCGGTAGCGTCATCTTCCGAGAATAGTCCGATTGAATTGCACGGCGTGACGGGGATGCCGCACCATTTTGAGTTCAGTGCGGTAGATGCCATCAATTGCAGCGCGAGGAGTGTCTTTCCAATTCCTCCGTCCGCGTAGCAGAGGGTCACCACGCGCACTGGTAGCCAGTGAGGCACGATCCACCGTCGGTCGGGGACGAGAATGCCCTCTAAGCTGGGCAGATCAAGTGCGCAAACGATCGGACTGACGCTGGAGGAGGGCAAGTATCTGCTTGCTGCGTTATAGGCCCGTCTCGTTCAAGCTCAGGCGGAGGATCATAGCCGCCACCGGCGACGCTGCCAGCGCTGCGGCGCGCAGCGACCCCTCAAAGATCAGCGCTCCCGGCGATTGGTGTCATTTTGAAATCTATTTGGCGTAGGATTTTGAGAATTAATTGGCGCGATCCGGTCCCGGTCAGGGATGCATCGAAGATGGCAGTCCACCGCCGTGGCGCTCGAAAGGATAAGGTGTGGCTGTCCGCTTTCTCGTCCAGCAATCATGTTGTCCGCCTCGCCATTGGAATCCCGCGGTTTCCGGACGCCTCAAGCGTGACCGTCCACATGACACCTCCACGTTTGCGGTCCAGACAATCCGTCGTTGGTGGCAGGACATCGGGGGTTAGCTACAAGGTCATTCTCGATCTGATCAGTGCCACCACGACTGAGACCGGCCTGAAGGTGATCTGCGAACTCGACGATCGGCCTTATCCTAAAGGCATCGTTGTCTCGGACGAGGAACTGGCCGCCGTAAACATCGTCCGGGCAGTTTTTCACGGCGAATGGAACTACACCATCAAGCCGTCCAATCGCTCAGATGGAGCGGTTGATTCCTGACAGGCCCTTAGAGAGTCTAAAACGGTAGGAAATTGGTCTCTGTTCAGCGCGATTTTCCCTAATCTGATCATCTTTGACGGTGGCATTATACAACGAGTTCTGTCGCACGCCCACGCAACAACGCTTCGGCCTCCTTGGCCACCCGTGCAACAATTTCAGCCGCGGGCGAGACGTCCTGCATCAGCCCGATTGCCTCGCCTACGAACACGCCGCTTTCCTCCGTCCGTCCTTCAGCCACAGCCGCCAGATAGTCCGGGCGTGCGGCTTCCGCCACCGCACGATGCTCTGCCTCCCGGTCTTGCCAGCGCGTAACGAACGCCGTGCGCAATACACGACCAGTAAACTGGCCCGGCCAATCATAGCCGCGGGGCAATATCAGCAGACTTTTGGCGGATCGTGCCGTCTCCGTTGGCGGCCAGCGCCGCACGTTGGTGGTTGGGATGCACCAAGGCTTCCTGAGTGGACCATAGTCGTGAGCCCAACATCACGCCGTCCGCACCGAGCATCAGGCTAGCCGCCAAACCCCGCCCGTCAGCGATCCCACCAGCGGCCACCAGGAGCGTAGCTGGGGCTTCGCGTGCCAGCAGGTCAGCCACTTCTGGCACAAGGGTCAGCGTCGCCCGCATTGCGCCATGTCCGCCCGCCTCGGTGCCTTGGGCGACGATAATATCCGCACCGCACGCGAGTGCAGCCCGCGTGTGCGCGATCGTCTGCACCTGGCAAATCAGTTTGTTGCCGGTTGCCCGGATTGCCGGCGCAAATGGCGTGGGGTCGCCGAAAGACAGCATCAGCACCGCGGGCGCGTGTGCCAGCACGTGAGCCAGCAGTTCCGGCTGCTTAGACAATGACCAGGTGATAAAACCACAGCCCACGCGTGCATTTCCGGCTGCATCAAATTCTCGATCGAGCCAGTAGGCCTCGCCATAGCCACCACCGATTATCCCAAGCCCGCCTGCCTCAATTGCTCTGGGCAGAAAGGCATGGTTGTTCGCCGGTTCGGATCGCGGCGGACAGCGGGCTGCGATGATGTACAGTCTCATCGTGTCGGCGAAAATGAACGACATTGACCCGCAGGCATGGCTTGCCGATGTGCTGGCCCGCATTGCCGATCACCCGGCCCAAAAGCTCGACGAGCTGCTTCCGTGGTCCTGGCAAGCTCGCGAGCGGCTTGAGGCGGCCTGATCATGGCCGCTCCGAGCGCTGTCTTCACGATAGCCCGGGTCGCCGCGATGCTGGGCGAGGATGAGGACTGGTTGTCGGATGTCGCCCTGGAAATGGATCCCGAGGACGGGCGCTTGACCATCTATGGCGTCAACGACGAGGGCGTCGACGATGAGGGCACGACCGGCTTTACCAGGCTCGGAATCGAAAACCTCAAAGAGCTGATCGAGATGCATAAAGCCGATCCGACAATCCTGAAACGCTATCCCGGTAATTGAGCGGAAACGGCGCGGCACGGACGTCCGCGGTCTTCACCGAATGGATACGAAAGAACACCAGCGGATCGAACAGCGAGTAAACGTCGTGACTACCTTCCAGGGGCCAGAGCTGTTGTCCATCACGGCGACTGCGGTCGTTTTAACAGGCAAAGGAAGGAAACGTTCGGCAGTAACTCCGACGTCGATCCCGATGCGCCCGAACACCTGCTCATCCGCTTCCTGAGCGATCGTGAGATGGGGAATGATATCGGCAGATACTCTGGGAAAGCCTCTACGCCACCCGTTGTTCTGAACGCCAATAGTGTCGGTTTTCGCCTCAGTCTCGCCGCTTCTCCTCGCCTATAATCCGGTCCATCAGCGCCAGCAGCACGCCGGCGACCACAAAACCGATATACAGTCCCAGCCGCAACAGCGCCTGCTCAGGTGGCACATCTTGGATGTCCAGGAAGGTCTTGAGGAGATCGATGCTGGCAATTGCCACGATTGAGCCGAGTAGCTTCAATTTGAGCCCTGCAAAATTGATCTTTCCCAGCCAGACCGGCCGGTCCTCCCCGTCGAGGTTGAGTCGCGAGACGAAATTCTCGTAACCCGAGAGCACCACCACCACTACTAAGTTGCCCACCAGCGAAAGATCGATCAGGCTTAACACCAGCATGATCAGTCGCGTGACGTCCAACGCAAGCAGGTCTGGCATTGCGGTGACGAACTGCTGAATGATCTTGATTACGATCAGCAACAGCAGCAGCACCATCACGACGTAGACCGGTGCCAGGAGCCAACGAGCGGCGAACAGCCCACGTTCCAGCAGCAGTTGAAGCCGTTGTCCTTGGGCGAGCGGCCTCTGCGTCGGTTCTTGCATCTTGCCCTGTGTATCCTCTCTCGTTACGAAATTCTGAACCCCAAGCCGCTGATCGATGTCCCAGTCTTCGCCACTCAACAGGCCTTGTCGTGGATCAGTGTAACCGCGGAGCCGGAGGGATGAACACGTGAGGTCCGCTCTTACTGCAACTGGATATGAACCGGTTATAGCCGCCGAGGGTTTCCCGTTCCCGCGCCTTCCTGACCAGCAGCAACTTGCAAAAAGGTTGGGGTCGCAACGGCGTCCGCGCGACCTGGCCGTCGGCTCAGGCGCGGCGTCACGCGGCCCCGGCGTTATCCGGCCACCCTGCAAATGATGTCGTCAATAGCCGGCGCGTCATCATCATCATCATCATCATCATCGGGCCGGTCGTGTCTGTGTGCGTCAAAGGCTTTGAGGCCACGGATACGGCCCTCCGAAATAGCTGCCGCTATCTGACGCAGATTGCCGCCGGTTATTCGTGCTTCAAAGTATCCCGCCGCTGCTGGTCGTGGCTCACGAACTCAATGCGCCAGGCGTCCTGGCCGGATCGACAACGCGCTGTACGCCAGCGCGGCGGGCGCGGTCAGATTAGCCAGAGCGGCAGCGACACCCAGGCAAGCGAATCAGGGAGGCGTGGCCGATCCAGCCCGGCTAACCCGCATGATGGTTGCCCTGCTCACCTTCATGGCGCCATTCCTCCGTGAAGAAGGTCGCGTCGGGGTGCAACACGTCACGATTAATGAGGGCGGCCGACGTGTTCACGTTTGACCGTCGCCAGTTTCGCGGTTTCCACCTCGTGCTTCGAGCACCGTGATGGGACTTGTGCCCCAGCGGGTTGGCCACGACGGATGTCCAGTAGGAAGTCGCGCCGTTGAGCGCCCGTACAGGGTCGGCAAGCGTCGTGGTGGCTCGTATGTCAGGAAAAGGAAAGGCAGATGAGTGGGGCGTCTTTCAAGTGGTTTGCTGCCGTCGACTGGGGTTCCGAGAAGCATCAGGCCTGTGTTCTCGATGCCGAAGGCAGTGTGCAGGGCGAACGCGAATTTCCGCATGGCGGCGCGGGGTTGACGCAGATGGCCGATTGGATCCAATCCATGACAGGCCCGACCAACCTGGTCGCGATGGCGATCGAGGTGCCACATGGGCCGGTCGTGGATGTGCTTCTGGATCGGGGTTTTTGCGTCCATTCGATCAATCCAAAGCAACTGGATCGTCTGCGAGACCGATTCAGCGTCGCTGGTGCCAAGGACGATCGGCGAGACGCCCGTGCCGCGGCAGATGGACTACGAACCGACCGCCATCTGTTTCGCCGATTGCAGACCGCGGACCCGCATATTGTCGAGTTACGCGAGTGGTCGCGCCTGGCTGAGGAACTGCAACAAGAACGGGTTCGGCTTGGCAACCGCCTCCACCACCAGCTCTGGCGGTACTACCCACAGATGCTCGAGCTCACCGATGACGTGGCGGCAGATTGGATGTTAGAGCTTTGGGGCAAGGCGCCGACACCGGATCGGACAAAATATCTACGCAGGACGGCTGTCGAGCGATTGCTCAAACAGTATCGGATCCGTCGCGTCGATGCCGAAACGGTGCTTGCCACCTTACGTCAGCCTGCCATCAAAGTGGCTGACGGGGTTGCCGAGGCAGCCTGTGCACACATCCGTTCTCTCATTGCCCGGCTGCATCTGATCAATAGCGAGCTACGCACCGCTGAGCGAAAGCTCGACGAGCTGTGCGCTAAGATCGCAGGCTCTGCTCAGACTGATGTTGCGATCCTCAAGTCACTGCCGGGAATTGGGCGGATCAACCTGGCCGCGCTGCTTGCCGAAGCTTCGGGACCTCTGAGCCGACGCGATTATCCGGCGCTGCGGACGCTGACAGGTGTCGCCCCCGTGACCAAGCGAAGTGGTAAATCTTGCGTCGTTATCATGCGCTACGGAGCGCATGCGCGACTGCGCAACACCGTCTATCACTGGGCACGCGTTGCGGTTCAACACGATCCGAAGTGCCGCAGTCGTTACGCGGCGTTGCGCCAGCGCGGCTGCTCTCACGGGCGTGCTATCCGTGGTGTCGCAGACAGACTGCTCAATGTCGCCTGCGTCCTGCTGACGCGACAAACGCCCTTTGACCCCGCTTATGGTGAGGCAGTCACAGCCTAAGGCGATCCTTAACCGCGACCCGCTTGGCAAGTCCCGCGCCGTCTGTGATCTCAGCGGCTTTAATCTGACTCTATGTTTCTTTGGTCGGTTGGAGAGCCGTTTCTTCGCCCCGGCCTGCATCCGTCAAATGCGCCGCGTGGAGCAGCGGTCAAGACTGGCCGCTAGGCCACCGCCGCAGGCGGCGCGAAGCGGTCTGGACGGCTGCGAGCACGGCGCAACACTCGATCAGGCTGGGCTGACAACTTCTCGCCGGAGGTCATGGCGTGGTCTGATGACTGCGACAAAGTGAGCGCCGTGTCCCGGAACTTTGAGAGCCCTCTGCTTGCCAAAAATCTTCTTGTCCCATCAGTTTTGAACAAATCGGCAGGTGACCCCCGGGAAGCAGGAGCGATTGCTTTAAGGGCACAACAACGCCGCAATCAGCTTCGTCCTCGTTCTGGCGTCGCCCATGTGCTGCCGGCACCAGGAACATAGTATTGATATTTTTCCTTGAATGCCTCCATTGCAGCAATGATTTGTCCTATCATGAGGCTCACATCGCTATTCTGAGGAAGATCGTCCTCATCCAGCATATCGAGATATCGTCGTTGTGGCTCATCATCAAGAAGCTTCAGAACGTCCACAAGAAGTCTGTTTACAATACAAACTTTTTTCTTGTTCAGAGCAGCATCTGGCTTTTTCCTCGCGGCCTCGCGAAACTCATTCGCCATAGCCTCAAGCAAGGGCATGAGATCCTCGTAAATCTTAGCCTTCTCGGCAGAAATCATGGATTGGCCGCCCGCATTTGACGACATAGGGCACCTATTTGCTGATGATCTTCTTTGGTGGTCCCGTCCGGACCGTTGGCTTGCTCTCATGTTCACCGTCTATTTTCCACCACCACGTCCCGCCATTCTGACGAAGATTGTCAGCCCGTAAGTTCTAAATGCCGTTAGCAGAAATGAAAACCGACGGGAATGTAGTCTTTACTACATGGCTTCATGTCGTGGAGTGCTAACCAGCTCGGCGAGAAGCGCCTTCGCCTCCAGCAAATCCTTGGTGTCGAAGCCTTCGGTGAACCAGCCGTAAATCGGGGCAAGCAACTTATACGCGTCTTGGCGCTTGCCTTGGCTCTGCCAAAGGCGGGCGAGGCTGGTCGAGGTGCGCAACTCCCACATTTTCGCCTTTTGGCGGCGCGCCCAGTCGAGCGAGGCGAGAAAGTTCCGTTCAGCGCCTTCGAGATCGCCCTGGCGCGAGAGCATCCAGCCCTTGAGGCGCAGGATCTCGGCGTAGAAATAGCGCTGTTCCCACCCAAGGCGTTCGATTTGGACGATCAGTTCGTCGATCAGGCGTAGGGCCTTGTCGAGGTCGCCAGTCAGCGCCATGCCTTCGGCCAAGGACGCGTTAATGCGCGGAAGGCCGGCCTTACCGCCGCCCGCTTCCCAAGCCGCAATGCCGGCCTTGAGCGGGGTAATTCCTTCCGTGGGTTTGCCTTTCAGAATAAGTGTTTGACCATATGAAATGGGTGCCATTATCGCCCACAGCACGGGCAGGCTGTTTTCCCGACCCAACCGCTCACAGTCTTCTGCACGTTGGCGCAGGTCCTCGAGCTCATAGCGATGATCGTACTCGTGCGCCCCACTCGTTAGCGCAAATCCGAGATCGAAGGGGTGACCGCGCCGGCGGGCGTGCGCATCTTTTTCATCGTTCAGCCGCAATGCTCGGTCCGGGTAGCCCAAAATCCAGACGCTCATCGAACCGTAGACACCAGCCGCAGTTTTGGGATCGATGTAGAGGATGTCTGCAAGATGGTGATGCTTCTCGGCGTCGTAGAGATCCAGCACCTTGTCAGCGTACGTCGCCGCCTTGGGGAACTCGCCTGCCCAACAGTAGCAAACGCAGGCAGTTGTGAGTCCCTCGATCAGCAAGTCAGCATCTCCAGTCGTCTCAGCGAGGTCCAGCATCTCCTCCGCCCAACGCAGGGCCTCCGCTATACGCCCCTGCGTTTGGGCGTTACTCGTCAGTCCCGAATAGATGGGCACCAAAGCGTCCTGGCGCTTGAGCGACTTCGCCAAGGCTAGTGCTGGGTGCAGGCTGGTCCAGACGCCCGGGACAGCCCAGCCTTTGAGCGCCATCCATGCTGTTCCAAGGCGGGTGCGCAGCTCCAGTTCGCTGACGTCTCGTTGCGATGACCGCGGCAAGGTGGAGACCAGTTCAAGCCCCTGAGTGAGATGGGAGATGGCCTCGGTCAGCGCCATGCGCTTCAGCGCCAGTTGGCCAGCGGCCTGCCAAAGCGGAATCGCGGCTTCGGCAAGGCCCGCGGCGGTGAGGTGATGCGCCAGCACCTCGGGTTCAGTGGTCTTGATGTTTGGGAAGCGCGTCTCGATCACGCGGGCGATCTTGCCGTGCAGCTCCTGCCGGCGGCTCTTGAGCAACGAGTCGTAAGCCGCATCCTGCACCAGCGCGTGCTTGAAGGTGTAAATAGCGTCAGGCGGCGTGCCACGACGGAAGGCTAGTCCCGACTCGGTCAACCGCACCAGGGCGTCGTCGAGTTGGGCCGAAGGCATTGGCGCGACCGCGGCGATTAGCTCATAGCCGAACTCGCGACCGATCGCTGCCCCGATCTGGGCGATCTCCTTTACCGGCATGAACCGATCCAGCCGTGCCATCAGCGAATCTCGCAGCGTGGCCGGAATGGTGACGACGCGAGCGGAGCCGACATATTCGTAATGATCGCCGGCGTCCTCCAGCTCGCCTGACTCGAGAATGGACTTAGTCAGCTCCTCGACAAACAGCGGCACTCCGTCGGTCCTGGTCAGGATCTGCTCGAGCAGCGCCGCCGGCAGCGCCTTCCCACCTGCGAGCGTGGCGACCATCGCAGTACTCTGCGTTCGGGTCAGCTTGGATAGGTTCAGTGCACCGACATGTCCCTGCTGCGACCACCGCGACAGAAACTCCGACCGGTGGGTCAGCACGACCAGCAGCGGAACGGTTCTCACCCGATCGATCAGCAGATCCAACACCTCCAGGGTGGTCGGGTCGGCCCAGTGCGCATCCTCGAACAGCATCACGCTGGGTTGCTTTCGGGCGGCCGCCTCGGTGAGATCGACCAAGGTGCGGAGGGTCTCGTCCTTGTGCTTCTGTGGCGTCAGGGGCAGGGGGCCGTAGCGGGCCCCGCAGGGGAGGGACAAGATCGCGGCGACGAACCGGACGTCGGCCAGTGGCCGGTCGTACTGCGTAACGATCAGAGTTTCCAGCTTGTCGAGTTTCGAGTTCACCGGTTCGTCTCGGCTGAACTTCAGCGTCCGTTCGAGGTTGTCGATGATGGGCCAGAAGGCGCTGTTCACGTAGTGCGGCGAGCACTGGAAGCGCAGGGCCTGTACGCCTTGCGCGGCGAGCTGCTCACGCAACGTGCTCAGGATGCGGCTCTTGCCGATCCCGGGTTCTCCCGACAGCACCACCACCTGGCCTTCGCCGTCCTCTGCCTGCAACCACCGGCGGAGCAGCAGATCCAGCTCCTCTTCGCGGCCCACCAGCGGCGTCAGCGCGCTGTCACCGCGACTGGCATCGAAGCGGCTTTCCGTCACCAAGGCACGTTCCACGCGCCAGGCGTGAACCGGTTCGGCAAATCCTTTCAGATCATGTTCGCCCAGATCGGTCAGCTCAAACGCATTGCCGGCCAACCGACGGGTCGAGGTGGCGATGACAATCTGGTCGGCGGTGGCCAGTCCTTGCAGACGCGTGGCTAGAGTGGTCGTGCTGCCGGTCACGGTCACCGTCCGGACGGCATCGGACCCGACCGGGTCGCCGACCACCACCAGACCGGTAGCGATCCCGACGGCCACGTGCAACGGCACGCCTGCCGCGGTCGGGCGCTTCGGCATCTCTCCGGCCAGCGCAAGGCCAGCCTGTATGGCGCGCTCGGCGTCGTGCTCATCGGCCTGTGGATAGCCGAAATAGGCCAATATTCCGTCAGGCGAATAGTTGGCGACATAGCCATGGTATCGTTCGATGATATCGCTGCAGCATCGATGACAGGTGGTTGTCACCTCGCGCAGATCTTCAAGATCGAGGCGGGCGGAAAGCACCGCCAAACCGGCCACGTCACAGACCACAACCGTTAGTTGCCGACGCTCGGCCGGCCAGGCCCCGACTCGCCCATCATCAGGTTCCGTTTGACCTGTCGCAAGGGTCGGCATTCCCAGATCTGGCGGCAAGTCGGCCAGAACTACTCCGTTCCGGGACCGTTCCCGCTCTTCTTGGGCACGTCGAACCTGCCCCGGTAGAAGGTTTGGATGTACCGCCTCCACTTCGACTACAGTTTCGTTGCCTTCACGACCATCAACCGCAACCAGTGGTTCATAGCTGCCGCTGTCGTATCTTTCGACCCTCTCGACTTCAGAAGTGAACAGATACCCACGCCGCGGTTGAGTGCGGAGCATCCGTTGGGCCTCGGCACCCAACGCTCGGCGAACGTCACGAACACACTGCGTGACGTTGTCGTCGGTCACGAACAGGTTCGGCCACAACGCCGCCATGATGGTGTCCCGCGACACCAGGCGTCCGGCGTTTTCCAGCAGAAGGCGCAGCAAGGCAAAAGATTTTGGCCGCAGCGGCATTTCCGAGCGGTCAGCCGCCAGCAAGACTCCTCTATTGAGGTCCAGAGTGAAGGAATCAAACAAGTAGGCCGTGTATCGGGCTGAATTCGTCATGGTAAAAGGCTTAACGCCGTCGGCTTCTGAAACGGACCCTACGCCTTTTCGTCGTAATTTCGTCAAAATTTCGTCTGGCTTTCCTGTCTTGCCCGCTCGGAGGTGCTTCCCTGCCAGTCACTGCGACGCCGCGTTCCGGCGACAGCAGAGCATTTGCAGGCTACGGGGACAAATGGCGCTTCGGACAGGGCATCCACCATCAGGCGAGGAGCAGGGCACATGACCGTGGCGCGATGCACGGTCTCTGCGTTGTTACTCGGACTCGCACTGTCGAGCCAGACGAAAGCCAAGGACACAGGCTACGTGTTTGTCAGCAACGAAAAGACAAACGACGTCACTGTGATCGATCCACGGCAGGAGGATCGAGTCATCAAATGGATCCACACATCTCACCGTCCCCGTGGTATGTCGTGGCAAAATGATCGGAAGCAGTTGTTGGTCGCGTGCGGCGATGACGCCGTGATCGATGTGATCGACGTGGCGACCCTGGCCGTCACCGACCACATTCCGACGGGTGCCGATCCCGAAATGTTTGAACTCAGTCAAGACCAAAAGACACTCTACGTCCCCAACAAGGCAGGATCCGTTGTTGAGGTCATCAGTATCTCGGAGAAAATCATTGAGCGGGAGATTCCAACGGGCGCCGAGCCGCTGGGTATCGCCATGAGCGGCAGCGGGAGGACCTTGTACGTGACCTCCGGTATCAGCGATTGGGTTAGCGTCGTCGACCTAAGGGCGAACGCCGTCACCGACAACATCATGGCCGGCACGCGCCCAGAGCGCTTCCTATTGATCCACGACGGACAGGAGCTTTGGGTTTCGAACAAATTGTCCGGTCAGATATCGATCATCGATCGCGCCACCAACCAGGTAACGGGAAATCTTGGGTTCAGGCCCCCGGGAGCGCACCAGATCGATGTGACACCGGTGGGCCTGACGACAACCAGGGACACCAAGACTGCATTCGTTACGTTAGGCCGAGCCGATCGGGTCGCCTTTCTCGATACTGCGACACGGAAGGTCGAGCGCTACGTACCGGTCGGCGCGGACCCTTCAGACCTCGCCCTGAGCGACGACGAAAAGACGCTGTATGTCGTTAATCGAATGAGCGACGACGTCTCGGTCGTTGACGTGCTGAGCGGCCGGCTGAGCAACGCGGTGCCCGTCGGCCGAGCGCCCTATTCGATCCAGATCGATAATTGATGCGAAAGGTCGCAACTTGGACTACGCCGATCCGCACGAAGTCTGCGGCATAGGACTTTCTTAGTTCGTTATGAGCAGCGCGGTCCATCAGAGCGAGAAACTGAATGCTTCAGCCAGCAGCAACGCCGCGAGGCGCTCCCCGCCCTCGGGTGATCAGCACAGCGAGCTGGCAAGCCTAGATCATTGGCTAGCGTAGCCACCACGTCCTTGAGCTCGCCGTCTAAGTAGGTCCTGTGTTTTCCCTTCGCCTCCTTGCTACGCGTCGTCCGGCGCCGTGCGACCCAACCCCGAGAAGACCCGCGTGTGGTCGGTATTGATGACTTTGCCTGGAAGCGCGGGCACCGCTACGGGACGATCATCTGCGACCTGGAACGGCGGTGTATCATCGACATTCTGCCTGATCGGGAAGCCGCGACGGCGACGGCATGGTTGGCCGATCGTCCCTCGATCACCATCATCGCGCGGGATCGAGGCGCCGGTTATAGGCAGGCTGCCGCGGAGGGCCGTCCTGACGCCGTTCAGGTCGCTGACTGGCACCTGATGGAAAACGCCAGCGCCGCCTTCCTCACCGCCGTACAGCGGTCGATGACCACAATCCGCAAAGCCGTCAGTGTAGGCACTGTCGATCCGGAGGCCTTAACCGCCGCGGAACGGCGCCAGCATACCGGGTGGCTTCGCCGCGAGGCAGAGAATGCTGAAATCCTGGCGCTCTCGAAACGGGGCATGGCTATTAAAGAGATCATGCGCCGAACCGACAAATCACGCGGGCTCGTGCGCCAGGTGGTTCGGGGTGGCCGTGCCGACATATTTCGCAGTCGGATGAGTTCGCTCGATCCGTTTCTGACACAGCTTGAGACGGCATGGACCGATGGCAGCCAGAATGGCGCCGCGCTGTGGCGAGCCATGAAAAGCAGAGGTTTCACCGGCAGCCTGCGTGTCGTCACCGAATGGGCGACGCGGAAACGAAAGGACGAGGGAACGGCAACGCCGGATAAGCGGCCCAGCAAGACACCGTCGGCCCGCCGCATCGCCCGGATGATGACAACGGAACGCGACACGCTATCAAAAGCTGTCGCCCGGAGGGTCGCGATAATCGGAGGGGCCGTGCCGGATCTGACGTCGGCACGAGATCTGCTCGATCGCTTCCATCGCCTGATCCAGCACCGGAAAGATAAATACCTGGATGAGCGGCCGGCAGATGCAAAGCCGGGTCTGATGGGCTCGTTTGCGTCCGGCATTGCTCAGGACCATGCGGCGGTGAAGGCGGCGCTAACCGAACCATGGTCAAACGGTCAGACCGAGGGACAGAACACAAAGCTCAAACTGATCAAGCGACAGATGTATGGGCGAGCCAATCTGGACCTGCTGCGGGCCCGGCTTATCGGGACAGCCTAATTTTAGCTGACTTCAACACCAAGATTGCGTCAGAGCCCAAATATGACCCTGGCGCTGCTCTGGGAAGAGTACCGGGGCGGGACCGGTGCCCGGGACGGATTCGGGTATTCGTGGTTCGTGACTTGTACCGCGAATGGATCGGCCGCCTGAAGCCGACGCTGCGCCAGATGCACACGGCGGGTGAGCGGGTTTTCGTCGACTTCGCCGGTCACACCATGGAGGTGATCGACGGGACGACGGGGGAAATACACCGCGCCGAGGTCTTCGTCGGCGTGCTCGGTGCCTCCAGCTACGTCTTTGCGCAAGCGACCTGGACACAGTCGCTGCCGGACTGGATCGGCGCACACGTCAACATGCTGGCGGCCATCGATGGTGTCCCACGGCAGATCGTCAGCGACAACCTGCGCGCCGGGATCACCCGGGCCTGCTTCTACGAGCCGCTGGTCAACCGAACCTACGCCGACATGGCGTCGCACTACGGCACCGCGGTGATTCCGGCGCGTCCGTACAAGCCACGCGACAAGGCGAAAGTTGAAGTCGGGGTCCAGGTCGTGCAGCGCTGGATTCTGGCACGGCTGCGCAACCGGCGGTTCTTCTCACTGGCCGAGCTGAACCAGGCGATCCGCGAGCTGGTTGATGATCTCAACGTTCGTCCGATGCGCGGCTGGGGTACACCGACGTGCCCTTTACGAGCAACTCGATCGGCCCGCACTGCGAGAGCCGCCGCCGACACCTTATGAATATGCCACGTGGAAGCGCTGTCGGGTGAACCTCGACTACCACGTCGAGATCGACAAGCACTTCTATTCTGTGCCGTTTCGGTTGCTGCGCGAAGAGGTCGAGGCACGCGTCACAGTCAAGACGGTTGAGATCTTCCATCGCGGCAAGCTGGTGGCGACGCATCTGCGCAGCTTGCGCCCGCATCATCCGACCACGCTCACTGAGCACATGCCGAGTTCGCACCGGCGCTACCGCGACTGGACGCATGAACGGATCCTGCGCGAAGCCGCGGCAATCGGCGACGACACTGCGGCACTGGCCGAGATCTCCTGCGCTCACGCCCGCACCCTGAGCAGGGGTTCCGCTCCTGCATCGGCATCCTCGGCCTGGCGAAGCGCTACGACGCGGAGCGGTTGGACGCCGCCTGCGCCCGAGCGTTGGCCCTGGGGACGCGCTCCTACAGTTCGGTCGCGACGATCCTGAAGAATGCTCAGGACAGGAAGGCGGCCGATCCGGAACAGCAAAGCCTGTTCCACGAGAACATCCGCGGTTCTGGCTACTACCACTGAAAGGAAAGACGATGCTGATCCACCCTCTGGCCGAGCGCCTGCGCGGCCTCGGCATGGCCGCCATGGCCGATGCGTTCCTTGAGATGCAGACCACGTCGGCCGCCGCCGAGCTCTCGCGCGAAGACTGGCTCGGCCTGCTGCTCGACCGCGAAGTGACCGCGCGCGACAACAAGCGCCTTGCGCGACGACTTAGCCAGGCCCGATTGCGTCAGGCCGCGGTGGTCGAGGACACCGACTTCCGCACACCGCGCGGTCTGGACCGCGCCCTGTTTCACAAACTCGCTGGCTGTGACTGGATCCGTCATAGCCAGCACTTGGTGATCGGCGGCCCGACGGGGACCGGCAAGTCATGGCTGGCCTGCGCGCTGGGGCACAAGGCCTGCCGCGAAGGCTTCTCGGTGCTGTATCGGCGCGCACCTCGGCTATTCGCCGAGCTTGCCACCGCTCGCGGCGAAGGCAGGCTGCCTCGGATGCTCGCGATGCTGGAGCGCACCCGGCTGCTGATCATCGACGACTGGGGACCAGAGCCGCTCAACGCTGAGCAGCGGCGCGACCTGCTGGAGATCGTCGAGGACCGCTACGAGAAGGGATCGCTACTGGTGACCAGCCAGATCCCAGTGAGCCGCTGGCACGAACTGATCGCTGATCCGACGATCGGCGATGCGATCCTGGACCGCGTCGTTCATCGCGCCCACCGCATCGAGTTGAAGGGTCCCAGCCTGCGCAAGCGCCACGGCGTCAGTGCAGCGGCCGAGGGCGACAGCCCCGTGGCGTCCGGAGGATGAGCAACCGGCCGGCCCGCTTCCAGCCATTCCCATTGAATAGCGTTACATAACGGTGGACAGACTATGCCCAGAGGCCGACACCCCGAAGGTGAGCACGCGCTCAGCAACGCCGAACGCCAGGCTCGCTATCGCGCGCGCCACGAAGCCCCACAGCCAACCCCTGTGGTCTGCTACCGGCGGCCAGCCGACCGGCGCACGCGCGCACAACGTTGGCACGACACGGTCGCCGGGCTGATCGCCCTGCAAGCCGAATACGCCGCCTGGTATGACGTTTTGCCGGACAATCTGCGTGACACCGCCACCGGCAACGCCTTGCAGGCAATCGTCGATCTCGATCTCGACGACCTCGTCAACATCGAGCCGCCACGCGGCTTCGGTCGCGATTGAATGAGCCATGAAAGCCAAATTCATCCACCCGTGTCGGCAGAAATGCCCCGAAAGGCAAAGACAAGGCTTGACGGCCGCCCGGGAAGGATGAGACGGAACAACCGTCAGTGGTGACAAGCAGACGCCGTCCTGTGACGCCCGCCAAGCACTCCTCAGGCTGGGCAAGCATGCATGATCACGATCACCGGTGCAGGTGATCACGATCCGCCGGATTGGCTGATCACGATGACCGGAATCCGCAGTCTGCATTTAGTTTCCTCCCCTGGTCGTGCTTTTGTCTTCCACTGATCTATTCCCGCGCGTCCTTGCGCGGAGAGATGCGCGACAGGCAAATGCCAGCCGTGTCTGATCGCCATGAAGCGAAGACCGAAGCAAAAAGCCCCTCCGGCCAGCGCAGAGACGCCATAAGAAAAACCTAGCACATTGCCGATTACAACGATCAACGCGCCCGCCAGCGCCGCAACGGCGTAGAGATCGGAACGCAGCACCTGCGGGATCTCGGAAAGGAGCACGTCGCGCATCATGCCGCCGCCGATGCCGGTTAGCATGCCCAAAAGAGCTGATGCGACCGGACTTAATCCGAACTCGAGGGCCTTTTGTGTGCCGGCGACTGCGAAGAACGACAGTCCCGCCGCATCGAACAGCAGCACAGGCGTGCGCAGTTTATTGACGCCCGCATACCAGAAAAAAGTGATGAGCCCCGCCAGGACGGAAACCAGCAGATATCGGCCATCAGTGAGGGCGGCTGGGGGCACCGCGCCGATCAGCAGGTCACGTGTAATCCCGCCAAGATTGCCCGTCACGAAGGACAGGACGAGGATGCCGAAAATGTCGAGTCTGCGATTGACCGCGGCGACTGCACCGCTGATCGCGAAGACGAATGTCCCGCCCAAGTCCAGGATAGGCACGAAGCTTTCAATTGTGGCCATTACGGCTCCCGCGACACCCGCCGATGTATACGAACATCAGCTTGCGCCGAGCCATGCCAGCGCGCCGACGACCAGCGCCTCTACGCCGGTTTCCAGGGTCGGATGTAGGACCGGTGCAAATTGCGGGCTGTGATTGACCGGCAGCTCATTGAGCTTCCCCGCTGCCTTGGCCTCGGCATAGGTCTTGGGATCATTTCCGCCCACGAACCAGAACACTGATGGAACGTGCCACGCGGTGCCGAAGCAGCCAAAATCCTCACTAGCCGGCGCGGGTCCGGTATGCTTCACCCGGTCAGCTGAAAAATAGCCGCGAAACGCTGCGGCAATACGGTTGCTCGCGGTTTCGTCGTTCACGTTGAGCGGGTAGCGGTCGAGCGGTGTAATCTCCGGTTTGCGCGTCGCCCCTGAGGCTTCGGCCTCGGCATTGACGATCCGCTCGATCGCAGCAAGCACATGCTTGCGCACGCCGGCATCGAACGTCCGCACATTGAGCTTGATGATGGCTTCGTCGGGAATGACGTTCTCTTTTGTGCCGGCCTGCAACACGCCGACTGTGACCACTGCGGCGTCGTTTGCGGCAACCTCGCGGGACACGATGGTCTGGAGCCGCAGGACCACGGATGCCGCCATGACGACGGGATCAATGCTCGCCTGCGGCATCGAGCCATGCGCCCCGCGCCCGAACAGGCGGATTTGCAGACTGTCCGCCGCCGACGTGATCGGTCCGGCGCTGCCGGCGAGGGTGCCGGCGGGGCCAACCATGACATGCTGGCCAAGCACGACATCGGGTGTGGGGAAGCGTTTCAGCAGGCCGTCATCGATCATGGCCTGCGCGCCTTGCGCGGTCTCTTCACCCGGTTGGAAAACGGCCATCAACGTGCCCTTCCACGCGTCGCGCGCCTCCGACAGCAATGTCGCTGCCCCAACCAGCCAGGCAACATGCATGTCGTGGCCGCACATATGGCCTACCGGCACATCGTTCCCTTCATCATCCTTCGCCGAGGCTTTGCTGGCATAGGCGAGGCCGGTGTTCTCGGCGATTGGCAGCGCATCCATGTCGGCGCGCAGCATCACGGTTGGCCCTCCGCCGTTGCGGAGCAGTCCGACCACGCCCGTTTTGCCTACCCCGGTCGTCACCTTATAGCCAGCTTTCCTGAGCTTGCCGGCCGCGACGCCGGCCGTTCGCGTCTCATGCATCGACAATTCGGGATGGGCGTGAATGTCCTTATAAAGCGGTTCAAGATCGGGCAGCAGCTTGCCCAGGTTCGTCAGGACAATGGATGCGCTGTTGAGGGAAGTATGCTCAGCCATATTGATCTCCTTCTGACGCCTGCCGGGAGCTAGTATCCGACACCGAAATCGCATTCCTTGGAGCAGGACGGCTGATATTCGATCTTTTTTTAATGAAGCGTCACCGCTTGCTCTCCTGGGGTCGGGCTTCGGGGCGTTGCTTTGAAGCTCCACGATGATGTGCATAAATCAAGACTGCCGTACCAACCTCAGTTACATTGGGAGAATTAGGTATTTTTGGTGCGTAAATCAGGCACTGAATTTCCTCGTAATGCCAGCTTTAATTCCTCGAGGTCCAGCCATGGCCGGCGAATGTGGACGATTCGGTGACAGTTCGCGCATAAGAGGGCCAGATCCTCTAGCTTGGTCTTTTCGCCAGGCGACAGCCCAGAAACTGGCTTTGTATGATGGCGTTCGATGAAGCCGTCGCCACGTTCGCCATACCGGATGGCGAAGTTGAACCCACAGGCCTCACAAAGTAGTGCACCGTGAATCCGTAGAGCCTTTGCTTTTCCTCGTTCCACAATCCTTCGGTCACGCTCGCGGATCCGGTGCAGACGGGTTAGGATTTTTCCTTCTTCAGCCTCCTCGCCCTCCTCCTCCGGCTCTTGTTCTGACGTTCTCGAGGGCAAGGACCATCGCCCTAATCCCTTCTGCCGTAGATCGCAGCCGCTCGGCATCGCCAGCAAAAATTGCCCAGACCTCCTCCTCACCTTTGCCACCTCCAGGAAGACCCTTCCTCCTGCGTAGGATCAAAACGACGAAGTTTCAGCTTCATCGCAACGCCATTGGCATTGCGGAAATCTTTCGCCGCCAGCGATGCCGCTCACTACTGCGAGATGATTCAGAAACTGAGACAGTGCCACCACCTCCGTTTGTCGTCCGGAAACGACGGCCGATGACGAACATAAAGCTCAAGCGCTAGAATGAGTTCGTCACGGCTCCAAACTGGATTGCGCCGAGCTGTGATGGGCTCTTCAACAGTAAAGCCTAATTCTCGAAGTTACGGGCCGTAGGAAGGCGCCATAAATTCGTTGTAAGGCAATGTTCCAAGTGCGGGATGCTGATACCCGTGCGCTACTCCCAAGATGGCTTTGGCGTCATACAAGCGGCCGTCGTCGTCCCGCAGCATCCGTCGAGGTGATGCACCAAAGCCATATTTTTCAAGGAATACGGTTTGACCAAACCCTATTCCATTTGAAAAAACGGCCCTGGTGTTCTTGACCTCCGTCGTGAGACGGTGGAACATCCTTTTGGCACGATCAAGCAATGGATGTATCAGGGAGCGTTTCTGATGCGTGGCCTCGAGAAGGTCCGCGCCGAGTTCAGCCTGACCGCGCTCGCCTACAATCTCCGGCGGGTGCTCAATCTTGTCGGCTTTACCGAGTTGATGGCTGCGGTCGCGGCCTGAAAGGCCTGTGGGTGGGCTTTTCTGAGAGGTGGGCGGCGTGGTCGGCGATTGCGTCGCCAGGGGGAGCCGTTCAGAGCGGCCGAGCGGTTTTCGCCCGATTGACGGCTCAGAGACTCCTCGTCGTCCGCGAATTCAGAGATTACCGCCGAGAAGCGAGTTTCCGCACAGTCTGTAAGAAATTTGCAGCACCCAAGCGAATTTTAAAGATTACATCTCGAAGTACCAAATGGTGCACACTTGGTACAAGTCTATGTTGATAGACTGCTGACGCAACACATCGCAGCACTACACGACACTCCACGCTTCTCCCTATCCCCGTCAGCTTTTGGGGGCCAAATCGTCTAGGAGTTGCGGGATGGACCGCAACAGTTGCTGAAACTCAACGTATTGAACGTTGGCATGCTTATCACCCTTCACGGGCTGGCAGTGTGGATAATCTGGGTGTCCCTCGAAGCCAAGCTCCATGCATCTGCGTTGAGTGTCGCAATGAAAACGGGCGGTAATGGGCGCTTTCTCAGAAAATTTCTCCCATTCCGCCTTCAGTTCAGCCGCCGATTGCGCGAGTTTCGGGGCGTCACCAATGGTCAGGCTGGATTTCGCGCTCAGAGCTGTCTTTTCCAGTTTGATTAATCTGTTCTTCACTGCGGCATTGCCCTTGGTGTGGGATGGGTTAAAGCATTGCTCCACACCCTTGACCAAGGCCTTTGTGAGCGAGATAACGCGATCAACGTGGTCCACGCGCGGGTCAGGTCCCGCTGCCTGAGCGGTGACGAAAGGCGAGCAAATCGCCAGGGTGATTGATAAAGCTGCCGCTATCGTCGAACGCATATTCTACCATACCCTTACTGAGGTTGAATTGCGAGGCTCCCCCATATCAAAAGCAGATTGAGGATCAAGAGGAACGGAATTGCTTAAACGCGAGGGAAACCGAATGTCCCGTCGGACCGGGGTGGCAATGGCGTAATCCGTTAAGGCCGGCCGCCAGTCGGGCGGCTCGCAAATCTTAGGAGTTTCGGAAACTCGGCTGGGTCCCAATCCAATCAAGGGGCTGCGCTTTCCGGAACCTAAGACCGAAATCGACCATAGATCCAGGAGGCCCTGGGTGCGTCTGCGGTGCCAGCGGGGAAGCCGTGTCTGTGGTAGGACCGCTTTGGGTCGGGAGCGGCCGAGTAAGCGCTTGCCACCACATCGCCGGACTTCAAACTCGGGGCACTGGCGTCGCAGGGCGGTTCAACGGTCCGTGCGTGACAGCGCCGAGATAGCCGATCGCGCCCACCGCCACCGCGGCACAACCGTCTTGCCGCCACCCGCCGCCACGTGCTTCATGCCGCCGCCATGGATTTGGCCCCCATCCCCCGATCCACGGAGCCGCAGACCTGCCCGGACCCCGCCTGCCAACCGACAGAACGCCGCCCACTTGGCAGGTCCGTCAGACCGGAGGCCTTGACGTCCTGACCCTCAACGGCGACTGGATCGCCCAGTCCGGCCGCGTTCCGCCGTTCCCGCCCAACGCTCTGTCCCCCAACTCCGTGGGCCTTACCCTCGACATCGCCGGCATCGGACGCTGGGACAGCGGCCTGATCGCCTTCCTGTGGGAGGCCAAACGAGCCGCGGTCACCTCAGGCATCACCGTCGACACCGCCCAACTGCCAGACTCCGCCCGCACCCTGCTCGGCCTGCTGCCGGACCGTCTGGCCGAACCCCCACCACCGCCCCGTCGCCGCTTCGCCCCCCTGTTCTGGCTCGGCGACAACACCATCGGCCTGCTGACCGAGATCGGCATCCTCAGCACCCTGCTCGCCGTCACCGCCCGCGGCGGGGTCCTCGCCCTGACCGGCCGCGCCCGCATGCGGGCCGTCGATCTGCTCGGCAACATCAGCGACGCCGGCCCGTCCGCCCTGGTCATCGTCAGCGTGGTCAACTTCCTGATCGGCGCCATCCTCGCCTTCGTCGGTGCCGTCCAGTTGCGCAAGTTCGCCGCCGACATCTACGTCGCCAACCTGGTCGGCCTGGCCGTGGTCCGGGAAATGGCCGCCGTGATGACCGCCATCATCATGGCCGGTCGCACCGGAGGCGCCTACGCCGCGCGCATCGCCACCATGCAGGGCAACGAGGAGATCGACGCCCTCCAGGTCATCGGCATCCCCGTCGAAGACTACATCCTGCTGCCGGCGATCCTGGCGCTGGTGTTCACCATGCCGTTTCTCTACCTGTATGGCTGTCTCGTCGGCATGATCGGCGGCTTCGTGGTGTCCATTGCCATGCTGAGCATCACCGGCCCCGGCTATCTGGCCCAAACGCTGGACGCGGTGCCCATCGACCAGTTCGCCTTCGGCTTCGTCAAGTCGATAGCCTTCGCCATCCTGATCGGCGTTACCAGTTGCCGCATCGGCCTCAAGGCCGGCCGCAGCGCCGCCGATGTCGGGACCGCCGCCACCAGAGCAGTGGTAACCGGCATCGTCGGGGTCATCGCGGTGGATGCGATCTTCGCCGTCCTGGCCGACGTGGTGGGCCTGTGACCGCCGAACCCCTGCTGCCAGCCCCTCTGCTATCAGTGCGCGGCGTGACCCTCGCGTTCGGCCCGAAAGTCATCCAGCATGACCTGGAATTCGATGTCCGCCGCGGCAGCATCTTCGCCGTCATGGGCGGCAGCGGCTGCGGCAAAAGCACCGTGCTGAAAGCCATGGTCGGCCTGCTGCGCCCCGCCAGCGGCACCACACGGGTGGACAACGAGGACTACTGGGCCGCCACCCAAGCCCGCCGCACCGCCATCGGCCGCCGCTTCGGCGTGCTGTTCCAAAGCGGCGCCCTCTGGAGCGCCCTCACCGTCGGTGAGAACGTCGCCCTGCCCCTGCGCATGTTCACCCGGCTGAACGACACCGAAATCAATCGTCTGGTTCGCCTGAAGCTAAGCCTGGTCGGGATGGAGCACGCCCTCGACCAACTTCCCTCCGAAATCAGCGGCGGCATGCGCAAGCGGGCTGGCCTCGCCCGCGCGCTGGCGCTGGACCCGGACGTGCTGTTCTTCGACGAGCCCTCGGCCGGCCTCGACCCGATCACCTCCAGCCGCCTCGACGACCTGATCCTCAATCTGCGCGACGGCCTGGGGGCGACCATCGTCATTGTCAGCCACGAACTGCCCAGCCTGTTCGCCATCGCCGACGATGGGGTGTTCCTAGACGCGATAACCAAAACCGCGATCGCCCGTGGTTCCCCGGCGTCCATGCGCGATAGCTGCAAAGACCCACAGGTGGAGGCCTTCATGCGCCGCGAACGTCCCGAAGCCCTGGCGTCCGGACAGGCGGCAGCACCATGAAAGCCCAGGCGGTCGTGGGGGCGTTCGTGCTGGGCGGCATCGTGCTGGGCCTGGCCGCCATCGTGATGTTCGGCAATCTCAGTCTGTTCAACCCGACCCAACAGGCCGCGGTGGTGTTCGAGGGCTCGATCGCCGGCCTGTCAGTTGGCGCACCGGTGACGTTTCGCGGCGTGCGGGTGGGAGCGGTGGACGGCATCGGCATCGAGGTCGATCCGAAGACCGAGGTCGCCTACATTCCTGTCACCGTCCGGCTGACGCCGAACCGGGCGGTCGGCGAGCGGCGGGCAGCCGGAGTGATCGATCTCCCGGACTTGGTCAAGCGCGGGCTGCGCGCCCAACTGAACGTGCAGAGTTTCGTCACCGGGCAGTCGCAGATCGACCTCGATATTGCCCCCTCCGTGCCGCCCGTCCTGCATCCGGACATCACCTCGCTGCCGGAGATCCCGGTTCAGCAATCCACGCTGCAGCGCGCGGCGCAGCAGTTGAGTCAACTGCCGCTGCGCGAACTGGCGGATGACACCGTTGCCACGCTGAACAGCCTGCGCGGACTGTCGGAAAAGCTCGACCAGGACCTGCCGCCTTTGGTGGAGAGCCTGAAGACCACTTCGGAGCATTCCACCCAGATGGTCGATACGGCAGCCGAGGCGATCCGGGACCTGCATGGGCGGCTGGATACGACGCTGGATGCCATCAGCCAGGCTGCCAAAACCGGCGACCAGCAACTGATTCAGCGTGGAGCCGACCTCCACACCCTGTTCGCGGCGTCCGACCAGACCATGCGGCAGGTGCGCGATCTGCTGACAGACGCGAGAAGCCTGACGTCGGAGCGCGCCGCGGCGCGCGCCAACCTGGAGTTGACCTTGCGCGATCTCGCCGCGGCGGCGGCCTCGCTGCGCGGCTTCGCCAACGATGTCGAGCACGACCCGCAGCTTCTGTTGACCGGACGCAAGCCATGAGAGCGCTGCTGCTCTGCTTGCTGCTGGCCGCCTGTGCCGCCCCAAAGCTGACGCTCTACACGCTCGACACCGCGCCCCCGGAGCTGCTGCAGCCGAACAAGCCACGGGTGGTGATCGCCGTCGCCCGGGTAACCCTTCCGGACGAACTCGATACCCAGGACATCGTGGTGCGCGACGGCAGCACGCTCCGGCGCAGTTCGCTCGGCCGCTGGGCGAGCCGGCTATCGCTCGGGATCACCGACCGGCTAACCGAGCGGCTGGGGAAGCGCTATCCGGATGCCCTGGTGACCGACCGGCCGCTGGCCGAGACACCGGCGGAGCGGGTGGTGGTAAATATCAGCCGGCTCGACGTGACGTCAGCGGGGGAGACGACGCTGGACGCCGATTGGGTGGTGGTGCCGCGCGACCCGCGCCGTCCGACAAGCAGAGACCGTCTGCATGTGACCGCGACCGGGCCAGTGGCCACGGACCAGGACGTAGTGACCCTGGTAGGCGACCTACTCGACCGGCTGGCCGCCGCCATCAATATTGGCCCGCGCTGAAAACGCTTGGCGCTTCCTTTTCGAGAGCCCCAAGTCCGTAATGAACGGGCGGATGGGATAGAAAGTGCCGAAGCGCAGGGCACCCGATCAAACCGGCGGGATTACCAACTCCGGCACCATAAATACCGTTGGCGGTGTTGTCGTTGGCCGCGAAAAAAATCACCCACCACCATGGCCTCAGTGATGAGAGGCTGCTGGCTCTGTTGGTGAAGAGCCAGCAGGGATTACTTGAAGATGCGCAGAAGGCTGGCCTCCAAACGCCTACGATTGTCGCGCTGGCGCGGCGTCTAAAACCTGATGTGTTGGACCCTGAGCACGCGTTAGTTCTTGGTGAAGGTTTTCGCATGCCGTCAGGCGTACGAAAACCGCCCAAGCACGAACCCGCGGGGTTGCGGTGAACCAAGCGACTGATGAGTTGACTCTACCGTGATTTCGCCCGGCTCGGGGCGGCGTGATTTCTTTTGCCGATCCTGGTCAAGAGGGCGGAACAGCGATGACTGTGCAGATCACACGGTTCGAGCACGACGCGGACGCCCTGCGTCAGCACGCGGGGCGCGTTTCCAAAGCACCTGTTGCACGGCGGCTTCTGGCGCTAGCTCTGGTTTTGGAAGGGCATGGCCGGGCGGACGCGGCCAGGAGCTGCGGAATGGATCGACAAACGCTGCGAGACTGGGTGATCCGTTACAACGAGCATGGCATTGCGGGCCTGTCGGACCTTCCAAAGCGCGGCGGCGCAGCACCAAAACTGTCCATCGAAGAAAAGGCCGCGTTAACAGAGTGGGTTCAACAAGGCCCCGACCTCGCGGAAGATGGCGTCGTGCGCTGGCGGTTATGCATCTGCGTGACCGGATCTTGGCGCGCTTCTTTGTGGTCATGGATGAACGCAGCGTCGGGCGGATCCTGAAGACGTTGACCTTCAGCCACATCTCGGTGCGCCCGCGCCATCCCCAGGCGGATGCCGAAGCCCAGGAGACGCACAAAAAAACTTTGCCGATCTCGTCGCCGCCGTCATTCCCGATGCCGCGCAAGGCAAGCCGATCGAGTTATGGTGGCAGGACGAGGCCCGCATCGGCCAACAAGGCAGCCTGACCCGCATCTGGGCGAGGCGCGGCAGCCGACCCACAGCCCCTCGCGATCAGCGCTACCAGTCGGCCTATCTGTTTGGTGCCGTCTGTCCAGGCCGCGGCGTTGGCGCCGGGCTCGTGCTACCGCGTGCCAATGTTCATGCGATGAACCTGCATTTGCAAGAAATCAGCACGCAGGTAAGCCGAGGGGCGTTCGCCGTGCTCACACTGGATGGCGCCGGCTGGCACCAGGTGGGGGATCGTCTGGGGGTGCCGGACAACATCGGGCTGCTCCATCTGCCGCCCTACTCACCCGAACTGAACCCCGTCGAAAACGTCTGGGAGTTCCTCCGCCACAACGATCTGAGCAATCGTGTCTATGCGACCTACGAGGCGATTGTCGACGCCTGCTGTATCGCCTGGAACAAGCTCATCGCCACACCCGAACGGATCCGCTCGATCGCCACTCGCGACTACGCCATAACAGTCAGCTCATCAGTCGTTCGGTATTAGTTCTTGGTGAAGGTTTTCGCATGCCGTCAGGCGTACGAAAACCGCCCAAGCACGAACCCGCGGGGTTGCGGTGATGGTATATGGGTATTTCGTGTTTTGCGCGGCTGAGGTCGTTACGATCTTGGCTCGGTTCCGCCGTGGCGTGAAGTCGTGGACTTTTCGCGCAATAGAGGTCATCCCCGGCCAGCGCCGACCGGAAACTTGTGATGCCGAGTTTCCGGATGGAGATGCGCGATGGCTCGCCGCAGTCGCGTCCCGCCCGATCGCCTGTGCTGCCGCAGGTGGACTACCTGACGAAGGGGTTCCTTCGATGGAAGCGCCGTCACCCCTCGCTCATAAACTTCTGATACACACGTGCCGCCTCGATCGGGTCGGTGACCGAGACCGTCACGCTCTGCACCGGCCCGCGATCAGCGCCGGTCACCGCAACTTCGGATTTGTCTCCGTAGACCTTGGGAAGCATCTTGCTTACCAGCCATTTGCGGGTGTCGGACCACAATCGAGAGTGGAAGCGCCGTCACCCCTCGCTCATAACCTTCTGATACACCCGCGCCGCCTCAATCGGATCGGTGACCGACACCGTCACGTTCTGGCTCTGCACCGGCCCGCGATCAGCGCCGGTCACCGCAACTTCTGATTTATCACCATACACCTTCGGAAGCATCTTGCTCAGCAGCCATTTGCGGGTATCAATCCGAACCCGAGAGCGCTGGATATGCTCGCCGTTTAGTTCCCAGCCACGCGTTCGTCATTGCCATTGCGGTGCATCCAGTCATTGCGGCCGTCGTCAGCGATCTCAAGTAATTCGTCGGCTATGGCGAGATACTGTACCTCGCGCGCCTGGGCGTATTGAGCGGCGAATCGCTGTGGCTGGCCCGTCGATGTGGACTGTATTACCGGCCGGCGCCGGTTGACCTGGATGATCTGGCGGTGATGCGGCGGATAGACGAGCTGTATCTGGCCTCGCCGTTCTACGGATCACGTCGGATGGTTGCGGTGTTGCGGCGCGAGGGCCTGGTTATCAACCGCAAACGAGTGCGGCGGCTGATGCGGGTGATGGGGTTGGAGGCGATCTACCAAAGCCGAACACCAGCCGAGGCCATCCGGATCACACCGTGTATCCCTATCTTTTGCGGGGTCTGATCATTGACCGGCCGAACCAAGTGTGGTGTGCCGACATCACCTATATTCCGATGGCCCGGGGATTTGTCTACCTGGTGGCGGTGATGGACTGGTTCAGCCGGCGGGTGCTGTCGTGGCGTCTGTCGATTACGATGGAAGCGGACTTCTGCGTCGAGGCGGTTCAGGAGGCGATGGCCAAACATGGCCGGCCGGAAATCTTCAACACCGATCAGGGTGTACAGTTCACTAGCGCCGGGTTTCTAGATGAGCTTGAAACAGCGGGCGTCCGGATCAGCATGGATGGCAAAGGGCGGTTTCTGGACAACATCTTCATCGAGCGGCTTTGGCGAAGCCTGAAATACGAAGAGGTTGTGTGCTGTGAACGCTTCGTCTCCGCTTAAGACGAAGCGGGGCTTTACCGGAGATGGGGGACGGCCCCCCGAAGTCGGCCTGCAGGGGCAGGCTTCAAACCGCCACAAGCTGCGTGGGTAAAGAGCCCTCGTGGTGAGCGTTGCTGGAAAAGGCGGAAGCTATTCCGTCAGGTGGGTCTTGAGGAGACGAACGCGAGTAAACCGCTGATGACGTGTCGTAACGTATTCAACCGACGTCGAAATCGGGATCTGGACTTCTATCCCGCGAGCAAGGGTTGGGCGATGCCTGCTTACGGCCCAACTGGCGTCCGGCATGAAGGCGGCGTGACTTCAAGACAGGCTTCGGTAAGGAACGCAGGAACCTGTCGTCCCGATGTGAAGGAAGCAACCCAAGCGGTCAGTAGCCGCGAGGGTCTGAGTACCGGTGCGGGGCACAGGGGCGGGGGCGCCCATAGTAGGATTGATGGTTCTGTAATGGGATCGGACCGAAGGGGCGTCGTCATTCAGCTCTATCCCGGTGACAACCCGCAAGGGGATGACCGCCATGGATAGGGCAAAGCCGTTTTGTATTGCCAAACGCGAAGTGTGGGAAGCGTACAAGCAAGTGAAGGCCAACCAGGGGGCGGCTGGAGTCGACGGACAGTCCCTCGAGGACTTCGATAGGGATCTGGGTAAGAACCTCTACCGAATCTGGAATAGGATGTCGTCCGGAAGCTACTTTCCGCCACCCGTGCGTCGCGTTGACATCCCGAAAGGCGATACTGGAGGAACCCGGCCGCTTGGGATTCCGACGGTCGCTGATAGGATCGCCCAGATGGTTGTCAAGCGGCACCTGGAGCCGATCCTGGAACCGGCGTTTCACCAGGATTCCTATGGATATCGGCCAGGGAAGTCGGCACACGACGCCCTCGTCAAAGCCCGGCAGCGTTGCTGGGCCCACGACTGGGTGCTCGACCTCGACATCAAGAGCTTCTTCGATGAAATCGATTGGGACCTCCTGATGCGAGCGGTGCGGCGGCACACGGACTGCCCATGGGTTCTGCTCTACCTTGAACGGTGGCTGCGAGCACCCGTGAGTATCCCGGATGGGAACCTTGTTGACCGTGAGAGCAGAACCCCGCAGGGGGCTGTTGTCAGTCCCGTGCTGGCAAATCTCTTTCTTCACTATGGGTTCGATATCTGGATGCAACGAGAATACCCGACCATCCCGTTCGAACGCTACGCTGACGACGTGATCTGCCACTGCGCGAGCGAAGCGCGGGCGCTTGAGCTACGTCAGGCGCTGGAACAGAGGTTTGCGGCGTGTCGGCTACGGCTGCACCCGGAGAAGACCAAGATCGTCTACTGCAAGGATGCCAATCGTCCCGGGGAATACCCGGAGCGATCATTCGACTTTCTCGGCTATACGTTTCGGTCGAGATCGGCGACTGGCCGCAACCAAAAGCGCTTTGTCAGCTTCGCGGATACTTCCGTTTGTGCTGTTCGATAATGACGCTGGCTCAGTTGAGCACCTGGCGAAGAGGGTGGCGGGGATGACATCGAAAATCGCCGGAGAACCCCATACGCCGCGTGAAAGCTGGGACCCGAATCGCCAAATCGGTTCGCCGCTTGGCTCACCTCGACCGGTCCCATGCATCTCCGCTCCACCAACGGTTATCATCTCCGCTCCACCAGCCGCTTCGCGCCAGTCATCAGAACCCGCACCATCGCGCGCATCCTGTCCATCGGTAGGCGTGTCGGGCGGGTGATCGACGTTTCCTTAGTGCCGGATGCGCTTCGCCGCGATCGCACAGGCTACGCTGGCTGCGCTTGATCGCCATGCTGGGAAGATTTCAATCAGCTCGACCGGGAGCAGTACAGTTCCAGATTGTGCCGGACATTTCGGGTGCCACGTAAATTGTTTTCGATGCAAACGGAAGGCTCCTTGTTGCGCATCAGGGCGGTGTAACAATTGCGGATACCACGGACCGGCCGGCCCCGTAACGGACATTGCCGTGGATCCGGGCGGTGAATATGCCTTTGTCGAACAACCTCTTCGGGGCATCTTGTCAATTTTTGATGCGCATAAACCCGACCACCTTCACATTCACCCAAGACAATGAGCGTAACCATCGACCGGGTAAGACGGATCAGGTGACTCGCGGGCCGGGTGACCTCTTTGGCCGGCCGGCCCTGCGTCTGTTCGGCCAGAGATGGCCCATGCGTCCGGCGTCGCGCTGGTGCGCGCCATTCCCAGAAGCGCGGATACTTCCGTTTGTGCTGTTCGATAATGACGCTGGCTCAGTTGAGCACCTGGCGAAGAGGGTGGCGGGGATGACATCGAAAATCGCCGGAGAACCCCATACGCCGCGTGAAAGCTGGGACCCGAATCGCCAAATCTGCTTCGCCGCTTGGCTCACCTCGACCGGTCCCATGCATCTCCGCTCCACCAACGGTTATCATCTCCGCTCCACCAGCCGCTTCGCGCCAGTCATCAGAGCCCGCACCATCGCGCGCATCCTGTCCATCTCCGCCGTGCGTCGTCCATGCGTCGTCCGGGCCTTCCGGATGCGCTCCAACCCCTGGGACGTGCGTGGGCCAGTGCTGGCGCCGCCATGCATCCTGCACTTCCCGCAGGCCATCGCTGGTGCCCTGCAAGGTTGGCCCGTTCTGGTTCGGGCGCCGCATCGTGGGGAGGCTTGAGCAAAAGGCAAGGTTATTCGCCAATCGGGCACGCGCCGCTTGGGGTTTTCCGGCAACTGCGAAGTCATCCTTGCCCCTTCCCCGCCTTTGCTGGCTGGACATTGCCAACGATTGCCTGACCACCCTCATTGACGACCACGCGCTCGACCCGGACGACCTGCGGGCCTTTGCCTCGCTTCCGATCCAACGCGTCGAGCATGTCGGTCATGCCCCGGGCAAGGTTCGCGCCATCTTTCCGCAGCTTCGACGCCACTTCGGGCTGTTGATCGTGCACCATAGCCCGGCGAAAGCACTCCATGGCGCCAAAGTGCATCGCCACCGTCTGCGCGGCCAGCATGCCTTCGATTTCGTCGGTCGGCTTGAACGCCCGCAAGGCCGCGGCCGCGGCGAACATCTGCTGACTGCAAGCTTCGGCTGTCTGGCCCGGAGGAAACCATCCGGTTTGGGCCATCGCGTTGATCAGCACGCCGTTAAACTTGTCGCTCCGCGACCCGCCGAATGCGCGCAGTTCGTCGGTTTCGGGTTCGTCGATGACGATGTCCCGCGCGGGGACCTTCTTTTTTGTCAACACCACTGGCGCGATAGCTCCGCCGCTCCGTTTCATCTGTCGCCCGGTTCTTCGGAGGGTCTGCCCATGAGATGACATAACAGTCCAAAAATGCCCCTGTAGCGTCCACATATGGGACTTTGCCATTGCGGAACAAGGATGTTTGTATATTCCGACGCGGTGGCAGGCCGTATGGAAGGCTGTCATCACAGCGGGCGATGCCCTCGGCCGATGACGAAAGGCCATGTCGGGGACATAACAGTCCAAAAATGCCCCTGTAGCGTCCATATATGGGATTTTGCCATTGCGGAACAAGGATTTTTGTATATTCCGACGCGGTGGCAGGCCGTATGGAAGGCTGTCATCACAGCGGGCGATGCCCTCGGCCGATGACGAAAGGCCATGTCGGGCACGGCACACACATGTATGATAACGAAGCGCCCTTAGCCCCCTTCAGGGCAAGGTCTGCTTCCCTGTTAGAACGGCACGATAGGCCGGGAGCATTTCCCGGCCTTTTTGCTGTCGTCGCCCCACCGCGATTGGCTGGTTCGAGTCAGATCACGACTTCTTCGGCCGTGCCCGGCTCCTACGAAGGCGTAACGGGGTAATGTGACAAGCCGCAACTGGCGGCGGTTTCCAGCTAAGTTTAGTTTAGTTTAGTTTAGTTAGGCTGCAGGCGACCAACACGGCTGTCGACCGATGTTCGGCAACCGCAGGCGGCACACGATTGGGGCAATGAGGTCGAGGAGAGGCCCGTTTATTCGTCGCGCCTAAGCGTCGCCGGCCCAGATGGCCGCATTCATATGACCACCATGACTTCCGCCCGCCGCCTGTTCCGCGACACCTCTGATGGCCGGTCAGCCATCACACCTGTCGCGCTACAGCCGCCTCGCCCATGTGGACAACATCCTCCAGCAGGATAGCGCGGAACGGGCATTCAACAAGCTTGCGCGGACGTTTGCGGTGCAAGTGGAAGCGCTGAAGCGAGATCGGACCGGAGGCGAGCAGAAGGTCACGGTGCAGCTCGTTGGGGTCAATGAGGGCGGACGGCGATCGTCGGATCGGTGTCGCCCAGGACAGGAGGGGCGGGGGATGCCGGAAAAGCTCATGGCGAAGCGTCTGCCGATGCATTGCCGCAGGTCCGGCAGCCTGCGCCGCGGCTATGACCCTCCGCACCAGGGCTGAGCACCTGAAGCCTGCCACGCGACCGCCGCGTCGGCCACAGAGCCGTCTGCTGGCGCAGCGAGGCCGCGTCGCAGTCCAATCGGCAGTCCAGCGTCATCTGCCGTTGCCACCTATCTGCCCCAATGACCAGACCAGGTCATGCCGCCGGCCGGCAGGAACCTACGCCGTAGTTGCCAACTCTCCCTGCTCTGCTCGGTCGGCGATGATGAAGCTAACATATGGACTAGAGTGGATGGACGCGCCATTGCCCGGCATCGCAATTTTTCATAGGGAAGCCGCCAGCTGATGCGGGCAGTCCAATTGTTGACGCGGAGGCGCTGCAATTGGTGGAAGCGCCGTGGTCCTAGTTCCTCTTGCCGCCGCCGCTACTCCCATTTTACATCTTGCGCCGATCTCGTCAGCTCGGCGATTGGGGTTGGCAAGAGATCCCTTCGTCCGGCGGAGGAAGTTGGCAAGACCCGCGGCGAGATCATAGTGGTCTCGCGCCCTCGACGCCGCTCGCCCTCTTGGCGGTTTTCCCGACGACCGTAGGAGTGGTGCACGCGATACCGATTCCCGCCTCCGAGCTTCATCCATGGTCGGGGTGCTCCTTGCCGGGCGTGCAACGCGAGATCAGCTCCACCGTCGTGGCCCGGCCTTTCACGCGTTGAACACGAATCAAACCGGCCCCCTCCAATTCCATCAGTGCGCGGCGCTTTACGAACTTGTCAAAGCCGAACTCCTGCATCACGCCGGCTGTAAGCGCCACCCGTGACCGCCCAGTAAGGTCGATGCGATGCCAGATCGCCAAAAGGACAAGGAGCGCTCGACCCGGCAAAGCGCCCGCGGTGGCGACGACATCCAGAGGCACTGGTCCCTTCAAAAAACGTTTGGACCGCCGCTGCTGTCGTCGCTGGAGAACCGCTGTTCGTACTTCCCTCTCAGGTACATCGTCTCCCACAAAACTATCTATAGTTCCCAGGGGACCGTCCACGCCTGGAGTCCACATAGAAGCACTATTAGTAGGAGATACATGACTATGAGATAAGAGATAAGATTTAGTATAAGATGATACGGGGTTGCATGCGTGCAACGCCACCGTTGCGTCCACGCACCCCGGGGGTTGCGCCGCTGCAACTCCACTGTTGCGTCCACGCACCCCGCCCTTAGACAGCGTGACGACCTTTCCCAATGTCATGATGCCACAGCCAATCCACCTTCCATCGGCAGCATCCCAACAACTCTCCTCCACATCGCCGCCCCCCTCGGGTCCATAAACCTGTCCGGCCAGCAGACCTCCTCCGAGTCAGTGCGGACATCCAAGCCGCCGGTGACGGCGCGCCCAGCCCGTGACATCAGTGCCCGCATTTTCGCAACGTCGCTGTCCAGCCGCTCGAGCGGCGCCGCGATCAGAAAGGCGTCATGCACTGGCGCGCAGACCTCGAGCCCGGCTTCGGTCGCGGCGATGGCGGCGATGCGCATCATCTCTGCACCGGCCGACTGCACCGGCCAGTTCATCAACGACCTGGTGTTTGGCTCCCGACCAACCTGTCGCCGCCAGCCGAAAACGCCTTCCATCGTGCCGGTCAGCAGCGCAGTCGAAACCGTCGCATCGGACCATCGCCAGAATTGGCGGTAGGCATCCCGGTGCAAGCGCAGCAGCTCACGTGCCTCGCATGGCGTGATGCCAGCCCGCACCGCCATGCTGTCCGCCTCCATGCCATAGCCGATGCCCAGAACAATGACCTTGCAGCGGTCGCGCATTGCCTTGTGGCTAGCCTTCGTCGCGTCCTCGGGCACCAGACGGGCGGCTTTGGCAAAGGCCAGGTAGGGATCGCCCGCGGCGTAGCCGGCTGACATCCGTTCGTCCCCAGAGAACGCCGCGGCGATGGCAATCTCCTGGGAGCTGAAATCGATGTAGGCGAGGCCCCAGCCCTCGGACGGTCGGATCAACCCGCGCATCCATCGGGCCGGCCCAAAGATGAACTGGGTGTTGCTCGGCTGGTTGCGGCCCGTGACAGCGCGAAAGGGCGAAAGCAGGCACCGGTTTCTGCCATCAGCGCCGACCTGCAGCCCGGTCAGCCGCAGGTTCGCCAATGTCGCCCGCAACTCGTGCAACGGCAGCAATTGCGGCCAACGGAGCGATTGGTCACGGAACGTCGTATCATCCAGCTTCAGCGCGCCGGACTGGAACCGCGGCCAGTCGATCCCGAATGCCTGAAGATAGGCCCAGAACTTGTCGGTTTTGAATGTCCGTCCTTCGAACACGCCAAAGTCGGCATCAACGTCGCGGATGAGTTGGTGCTTAATTAGCTCCCAATTCCAGATCATCCGTTGGTGCATCGCCGTGTCGATCGGCACGCCGGCTTGTTCCATGGCAGCGACCGCGCCCATGTAGCGGCCCCTCAGCAGGGCCCGCGGCCAGTCAATCGTCGGCGCCATCCGCGGCAGCAACGCGACCAGTGCTCGCACGTCGGAATCACAGTAGTCGAGGATTGCCGACTGTTCCGCCTCAGACCACAAGATGTTGTCCAGCACCAGGCGCCTCATCGCCGCTTTCTCACCAGGATCAATATGTGCCAGGCCCCGTACTGATAGCGCACCAGTCAAACCGTCACCACAAGGCGTGGGAACCCCGTTCGTTTCGCAGCGGTGTTCAACGTACAGGTCGAGAACATTCACCGGTTGCGGCCAACCCAACGCCAAGAAACATCCAAGCTCTGCGCTAGCGAAATAGGCGACAAAAACCGCATCGGCACCGACATCGAAAGGCGCCGACGAAAGCGCTAGCAGCTCGCCCCGCCACAGCCGCTGCTCCCGGCCCGTATACAGCTCGCGGGCCACCATGCACACCGGCCACGGGCGCTCGCCCGGACTGGAACGGTATTCGAAATCGCAGCACCAAACTTTGTTGAATGGAATCACGACAAACCCCGCAGCCGCTTCACCACAGGATGATCGCCACTGTCTATAATGCGATCTTTGAAAGCCAGCTTCAGCAGCTCGGGAAACGGCTTGTCCGGCCAAACCGGCCCAGACAGTTGTCCCTCCGCTTCATAAATGCGATAAGCACCCAGCGACATGTCCGCCGCCAGACGCACCCAAGCCGTCTTCGCCAGTTCGCACGCCTCTCGGGCGGTCTCAGCCCAGGCATTGCGGCGACCGCCTTCATCCGGCAGCGCGACCGGCCAAAGCATCACCACACCCTGTCTACTGATCGCTGTGACCAGTAGAACTGGCTTAAGCTCGCCTGCCAGTTCGGCGCGCAGTTCGGGCACGACGAAGAAGACTTCACGCTCCTCACGGTCGATGAAAACGCCCGTTGCTATCTGCATATCGCCGTCAGGGTGAACACGAATGAACTCGGTTCTGTTGGGTTTCCGGACCGGAACATGTCGGAGAACTTCGCGGGTCCCCGCAGTCGCAGCCGCGTCGGGATTTAGGCGGATGGCTTCGAGGTTGTCGAAGACAGAACCCGCGGTCATAGGGTTTCCCCTCGACCGAGATGGGAGGCTGTGTAACAGTCCGACAGCGACGCATTCATGCTATTGAACATTTTCAATTCCTTTTACTTTCCGGCATTCGACAGGCGCGGCGACATGCGGATGGCGAAAGATGCCGGCGGCAGGTTGGAAAGGTGTGTCTGCAAGCTGTCCATCAAGATCAGCGTGCGGGAACCACTCTTCACAGCCCGCACCTTTCCGTCCGCGAGCCGGCGATAGAGCTCGGATCTGCTTAGGCCCGAAACTCGGACGGCTTCGTGCATCGTCAATGCCAGTGGGTTGGTTTGGATTGCCTCGGCTAACATCGCTATGGGTCCCTCGAATTCACGTGTCTATCGGCGTTCCGGGCCACTCGTCCGGACACTCAGAACATTTCGAGAGATCGCCTGCGCGATACAACGTGCGTATTTTCGCGCAATATCACGCAGCCCCGACCGGGGTGTTCATGTGGTCTTGCGGGGAATGTGCTTGCGTATTGTCGCAAGATGGGGCGCGTCCCTATCAGGAAAGCGCTCGGTGAAAGTCCGTGTTATGGCCCGCGCTTCGGCCGAGATACTGACCACCGGGGGGCCACATAGGCGGCGTTCCGCGTAGAACTGTTCTACCAGGGCTTTGTCTGAGGGCCGCCCAGGTCGCCTTTGCGCTTGCTTACCAGGTACCGGTACGCTTTGCCTTAACCCAGGATCCAAGTTTCGCGTGGTCGAGTGTAAACCATGGCTCGCGCATCACCTCCCGCAGGTCGAGGAACTGATACTTGAACGGGAGCAAGACTTTTGTCGATACGTTGGCAGATGATGTGACTACCACTCCAAGATCAGCCGGCGGCAGCACGGCAAGCTCTGCGGCCACCTTATCAAGACCGACTTGGCTGGACACGCGCCGGGCTAGAATCACGGTCAGCAGCGTCTCGCCGCATCTGGCATCACCTAAATGCCAAACGTTACCCGGAACCAGGGTGCGCCGTCGAACCGGGGGAACGATGGGGAATTCGGCGACGAGCCAATCGACGAGCCATTCGGGGTTGTAACGAATGGTGTCTAAGTCGGCACTGTCGGCTTCTACTACTCCGGCCTCTGGACAGAAGAAAATGTAGCGGCCACGGACGCCGTCAAATTCCACAGCCGCCGGATGATCACGGTCGCAAGCTCGGCAGGTAACAGTGAGCGATATATCTCCTGCGCCGACCGCGCCGGCCTCAACCAGACTGGCAAGCGGCGCCCCAGATCTGGCGTTAAGGTTAGCACCTTGAAACTCGTCGCCGTTTGCCTCCGCCAGTTCGCATAGGAGGCTGACTGGATCGGTCGTCGCACGCTTCATACTGCCTCAATCTTCCCGGCTGCACGCGACCAATCCCCATTGAGCAAGGTATTTCTCGGATATGATCTGGTGGTGACGTAGCTGTTCCTTAAGGTTCGAGCCATTCGGTGCCCGTAATTCAACAGTGATAGCTTTGTCACGCCTCCCCGGCTTCTCCGCAAGGAAGACGATTTTCAGGTTCGCCATGACTACCTGCCATTCAGACCGCGCTAGCGGATTTAACTCCGGGAACCAACCTGCACTGATGGCATGTATGTCGGGCCGCTCCGTGTGATCGATCTCGATCGTCACTCGGCCATACCCAACCACCATGTTCCGTAAACGAAGCAACGTAACTTTCACCGACTTTATACCATCTACGGGGTCAGTCGGGAACGGCATTGGTTGCTTCAAATGATCAAGGGCAAATGAGCGGACAACAATAGGTTGCAATTGATCTTGTATGCCGAGGACATGGCGAGCATAGGCGTGAGCGATTGCCTTCCGGACGGCGCGACCGCCCTTGGCCACGACTTCGAGAGTGCGCCGCTCTGGGCTATAGGAAATTGCGTTCTCATTCGCCGGCCTCCAGATACGACGTTTCGGTTCACCTCGATCGAATTCAAAATGACTCTCGGGTAATGATTCTGCATAAATCGAATAATGCTCGATCAGGCCGAGCCGACGCCCGTCGGCAGCGTGGCCTTGACGATCAAAGTGATCAATCTTCACACTCTTGCCGGAGCCATCTAAATTGCGGAAAAGACTTGATATTTCAGTTTCCAACTCTTGAATGGTCAGCGGATCCTTGGCGACGGCGTTCGCTGCCGAGACGGTGTAACCGCTCCAACTACGGCCGTTCCGGTTGCTATCCGCGTAGGAGCTTGAGAACGCACGATCGAATGCCAACTCGTCCTCAACAAGGACGATCAGGGCCCGAGTTTCATTGCTATCCGCGGCTCGGAACAAGCTCAGGAGCCCAGGATTGTCAGCAACGACAGAATGCAGAGCAAGTTGCCCAGCAACGTTGCACAGTTGATCTGCGCGTTCGAAATCCGTGATGACACGTTCCCGCGCCTTCTCTCCTAACGCCTCGACGGCCTGTTTTAATGTCCGCAAAAGAGCAGACTGGTCAGCGTTCCAGTCCACGTCCCCAAGTTGCGCCACTTGCCGATCTTCGAAATATCGCTTCAAGCTCTCCGGCGGCGTGCGCCGCAAGAATCTGGGCAGGCTGAAACTCATACGCGTTCCTCTACGCCATCCATGGCGTCAGTGCGGCAGCACCCAGACGGCGCGGGGCAGTGCGGTGCATTGCCGGGGTTTCGGATCAGTCACCCCCGCCGACGCGGCACTATACCGGAGCAACTGCCGGTCTTGTGTCCCAGAGTGTCCGAGTTGTAAGAGGCCAACGCGCATCAGGACGATCTTCGCCGCTCCACAACCTCGATCCGGTCCAACACCAGCCGTTGCTACGGTGCCGCGACCTGCGACCGGTTGTAGCCCGCGATTTCAGGTCGCGGCCAGGACGGGGTCGAAGATCAGCGCGTCAGCCCTGGCTTCGTCGGCCTAGCCTCGCCATCGGCGTGGCATGAACCCTCTGACGCGACGCGAGCCCCAAAAAGGGGTGCACCGCTGGACTTTGTGTCAGCCCGGGCCACATTGTTCCGAGTTATTCCATTCGAAATTATGGGTATATTATTGGCAGATTATCCGATGGTAGTAGCTAGTCATTTGTTTTAAAATGTTTTTCATATATATGATGCCAGCAGGTTGGTCTGCCCGGCGATGTCGCTGATCAAGCCCACCACGTGCCCGATCCGTTCGGCTCCCTCGGCCAGGGTGCGCACGATCGCATCGGTCCGCTGTGCGCTCGCGACGGCTTGCCCGGTGATCTTCGAGGATTGCGTGACCTGACGGCTGATTTCATTGATGGACGCGGTCAGTTGTTCGGCCGCGGACGCGACCGTCTCAACGCCGGCACTCGCCTCTTCCGCCGCGGCTGCAACCCGTGAAGCTTGTTCGTTTGCATGCGTCGCGGTCCCGGACATCGAGCGCGCGGTCGCCTCCAGTTCTGTTGCCCCGGCGGACAGCAGAGCGACCAGGCTGCCAACCTTGGCCTGGAACCCGTCGGCGGTTCGGGTCATTGCCGTCTTCTGCACGGCTGCCGCCGCGGCTTTCGTGCCCTCATGCTGCGCAGTATGGCGCTCGGCCAGCATCATGTTCTCCTTGAACACCTGTACCGCCGCAGCCATGCTGCCGATTTCGTCGCCGCGGCCGATCCCGGGGACAACCACCGCCGTGTCTTGGTCAGCCAGGCTGCGCATCGAAACGGTCAACCGGCTGATCGGGACGGAGATGCACTGTATCAACGACCAACCGGCGCCGAGGCAAAGCACCGCCATCGCGCCAATCGATATCATTGTCCAGGTGTGGGCAGACTGCCCAAAAGCGGCCCCTCGGTCACCCGCCTTGTTGCCCTCCCTGACCTGGAAATCGAGGTCGGCACTCAGCGCCTGACGAAGCGCGTCCATTCCTGTCTTCATCTCGTTGTTCTCAAACGCCACAGCCTCATCCCGGCGATTGTGGGATTTGAGATCTTCGAATTTGCCGGAGACTGCGGTGTAGGCGGCCCAAGTCCTGTCGATATCGCGCGCGAGGCCCCTTTCCGCGACAATGATGTCGGGCGCGTCTAGATCGATCGTCGGTTGGTATTTGCCGAATGCAGCGCGGAACACGTCAGCCTGTTCATTTATGAGCTTGGCTCGCGCGGGATGTTCGCTTTCCACGTCATCGACCAAGAGAGCCTGGTTTAAGCGAAACCGTTCGGCGGCGCGGGCCATTTCGGCGAGAGTACGGGTGGCTGGGAGCCAGTTATCCCGAAGGTCGGCAGCGATGGCATTCACACCATCGAGCCGCTCGACCGCGAAAAGACCGAGGCCGATAGTGCCGGCGAAGAGTAAAGTGATGGCCGTGATGAGTTTTGCACGAATGCTGATGCTCGAAATAAGGCCGGACATTACGGGACTCCGTGGGGAGTATCCCACCTTAGTTGAGATTAATTAACAAAACCTTTCCGGTTAAAGTACGACGCAGGAATGACGCATAGACGACCACCGCCTGGCGAGGGGTAAGTGGATCAGCCGGGTCATGGGGCCGACAGCTCGACGCGTCTCCCAAAGGTGGGTTAAGCGGCCACCGGAGGAATTTCTGTCCTCGCCGCTTCCAGGCACGCCTCCACCGCCTCCCGCAGAGAACTGGTGTAGACATCCGCGCCCACGGCTGCGCGCAGCCGGTCATCGGTCAAGATCGCCTGTTCGGCCGGCCAGAGGCCGACCACCAACCGAGCATTCGGGAGCCGCTGGCGAAGGCGGCGAAGGAGATAGCGGAGGTGAGAGGGAGTGCCGCCGATCTCCAGATAGCAGAGGCAGACCATTGCCACGCCCTGCCCGTCCAGCATGCCGATCCTCATCCGGGAGACTGCCTCGTGCGATATAACGCGGGCTGTCAAGCCGCTTTTGTGCAGCAGTTGGGCCAGCATGCTGGCAGCAGCCTCGTCCAGCGGCCCGCGGCCGGCGATGCACAGCACGGGTGGACGGCCCCGCCAGGCGAGCGGGAGAGCGTCTGGCGCCACTTTCCCCGGGGCCGGGTGTTTCGGCAGGTCTTGTTCACTGCGCGAGGGTGCTGTCGCGGCGCTCTCGGCTGCATCCTTCGTTTCGGGTTCCTGGTCGTCGTGCTCGTCCAGATCGTCGATCAGGTCGTGCATCGAAACCTTGATCTTCTCAAGCTGGGCCTCTGTCAGCACCCCACGTGCGGCATCGTTGGCGGCGAGTTGCAGTCCTTTCAGAGCAACTTCGTCGTAGTAGGAGGACAGCGGGCGATCGCGCAGCAGGATCTCGGCCTGGTCGTGGGCCTCGTCGGGGTCGCCGGCGAGCATGCGCTGGTAGAAGCTTTCCACCGGGGTCAAGGCGGGCCGGTCGCCGAGGATGACATCCAGGAACTCCAGCCGTTCGACGTGGCGGCCGAGCACGAGGAGACACAAGGTAAGGGGCGTCGACAGGATCAGGCCAATGGGGCCCCACAGCCAGGTCCAAAACGTCGCGGAAACAACGACAGAGAACGGGGACAGGCCGGTACTGCGGCCATACAACAGCGGCTCCACCACCTGACCCATGATCGCCTCGGTGGCGGCGAAGAGGCCCGCGGTCCAAAGCATCATTGACCAGTTGGGGCTGACGGCACCGGCCAGCGCAAGGGGCAGAACTGCAGCTAACGGGGCGCCGATATACGGCACGAAGCGCAGCAGCACGCCGACGGTTCCCCAAAGCAGCGGGGACGGCACGCCGATCAGGAACAAGCCGATGCCGATGATCACGCCGAACGAGGTGTTGATCCCGAGTTGGATCAGGAAATAGCGTGACAGCCGGCGTGCGGCGTCGTTCATCGCGGTTGTGGTGCGATGCAGGTCGGACGAGCCGAACAGGCGGATCAGGCGGTCGCGCAGGTCCTCCCGCTGCAGCAACACAAAGATGGCGACGATCAGGACGATGACGGTGGTAGAGAGCGGGTCGACGATCGGGGTGATGATCCGTTCGGCGAGCTGCATCGGCGTGGGGTCCGGCTGGTGGACCTCGACCTGCACCGGTTTCGGTTCAGCAGATGGCGCTGGTTTTGGAGCGGTGCTTGACGCGGCGGGCGTATCCAGGCGGCGCATCACCAGGCTCATTTTGCTGGCGGCGAAACCCTGGACGGTGTCGACCTTATCGTGGATCGTACTGGCGTATTTCGGCACTTCCTGCGCCAATTCGGCGAGCTGAGTGCCGATCAGGCCGCCGAGTGCCACGATGACCCCGAGGGCAAGCATGACGGCGACCAGTACCGGACAAGACACGACCGAAGTGGATACGGCGCAGCAGGTTGACGATTGGCGCCAGCAGGAACGACAGCAGCACAGCCAGGGTGATGGGGATCAGGACGGTGCGGCCCAAATAGAGGCCGGCGACGACGACGACCGCGACCGCAAGGGTCAGCAACCCGCTCAGGCCGGGCGTTTCCGCCGGCGCCACCACGGTTGGTCGCCGTTCGATGGCCGTAGCATCTTCAGGCATGCGTTCCGCCTCATACATAGCTAGCCGTTAGTGCATTACCACGCAAAGAGTTCGGATCACATTGTAAACAGCCGCAAGTTTAACAGGTCGCGAGCACGGCGGCCGGCTGATAAATCGGTGGCATTTATGGTGGCGAGGCGAAACCCGCCGGGCGGCATGGAATGGTGCGCCGGGTCGCGGTCTTGATGGAAGGAGATTTGCACGCTGGATACCCCGTCGATCCGGCGGGCAGCATCGATCTCGGGTTGCGGCGGATGGCGATAGGCTGGGCCGTGCGGAGCGAACAGCACGACGCTGTAGCCGTCCGCTCGATTGGCGTCGTCGAAGATCCAGGTGCCTTCGGCGTAAAGCCGGACGAGAGCTTCGACCCAGCCTAGCCCATAGAGATCGGGCCATTGGTCGGCGAAGCGCAGATGCGCCTCGATGATGCGGCTGCCGATGGTTTCGAAATTGACCATGCCGGTGTAGCCGGCGAGATGCTTGCGGGCCCAGGCGCCGCACCAGTCCTCGATCGCCGGCATGGCCTCGGCGTGGATGTGCCAGTAGTCGAAAGTGCCACCGGGGGCGGTGGCGCCGGTGGCGTGGCGCCACCAGACAGCGTCGCCGTTGACGATGGCGGCGTCGGTGCTGACATGGGCGCCGGTCAGCAGCGTGCACCAGAAATGACCGGGGTTGCAGCGAAGCGCGGTACGTTTCGATATCGGGGATCGGCATGCTGCCGGCGCCCATGCTGCGCAGGTTCATCATGGGCTTGGAAAAGACCGGGAAGCGCGGCGGGATAACGCCGTGGGGCGCTGCGTCAAGGCCCTGGGATAGGGCGACGGCAAGCTTGTCGTAGATCCAGCGGTGGGCCGGGTAGAGCGGCCAAGCCTCCCAGTCCTTGGTCGGAATGATCACATCGTCGGGGCAGTGAACGTGTTCGAAGAATTGCACCCGCCAGGGGTCGGTCTGATAGATCGGCATGTGGCCCTTCGTTGAGGTGCGTCGGATGCGGCTGGCGTCGCGGCCGGATTATGCGCAGATGGCCGGGATACGCCCGGCCATAATGGTGGGATCGTTTCGATTTAGGCCGGCACCGGGGCATTTGGGTGCAGCAGATGTTCGTTGCGCAGATCGGTCCACAGGCTGGCGGGGATTTTCAGCGTGAACAGGGGCAGGTTCTCGTTGAACTCAGTGGCGTTGCGGGGGCCTGGGATAACGGCGGCCACGACCGGGTGGGCGAGCGGGAACTGCAGCGCTGCGGCCGGCAGCGGGACGTTGTGCGACTTGCACACGGCGGCGATCTTTTGCACGCGCGCTACGATGTCGGATGGCGCGGTTTCGTAGTTCCAGGTGTCCCGGCCGGCCAGGATGCCGGAGTTCAGCGGGCCACCGATCACCAGGGAGGTGCCGCGGGACTGGCACAGCGGAATAAGGTCATCGAGCGGCGCCTGCTCGAGCAACGTGTAGCGGCCGGCGAGCAGGAAGGCGTCCCAGTCGCCGAACGCCGAGCGCGTCGATCAGGACCTGGGATTCGTTCACGCCGATGCCGATGGCACTGATGACGCCGGTGCGGCGTAGCTGTTCCAGCGCTTTGTAGCCGCTGTCGCGGAGCTGTTTGAAGTATGTCTCGTTCAGTTCGGGGCCGTGCTGGTAGACGCCGATGTCATGGACATAGAGTATATCGATGCGGGCCAGGCCGAGGCGCTGGTAGCTGTCCTCGACCGACCGCATAATGGCGTCGTAGCCGTAGTCGTAGATCACGCTGAAGGGCATCGGCGAAAGGCGGCCGTCGCTGGAGGGCGCATTATCGGTTTTTGGCCGTAACAAGCGTCCAACCTTGGTGGAAAGGACCCATTCGTCACGGTTCTTGTCGCGCAGGGCGTCGCCGACGCGGTGCTCAGCGGCCCCTACACCGTAGAATGGTGCGGTGTCGACATATCGAACGCCGGCGTCCCAGGCGGCGGTGACTATCGCCTGGCCCTCGGCCTGGGTGATCGGAATCCGGCTGCCCCCCATGGTGGCGGTGCCGAGGCCAAGAGTGGTCACCTGAAGCTTGGTGCGGCCGATCTGGCGTTTTTCCCACATAGGGCGTCTCCTTTGCTGATCCGGAGGAGAGTGGGGGGCTTCGGTTACGCGTGCAACCAGCGGGGGCGAGGCACGAGGATCCGACGTGAGCCTACCTGTCTGCTGTCCCGAACACAGGGACCTCGTATTGCATCATCGCCCGGTCGCGTGTGACCAACGTAAGTCCCTCCAGCAACGCCTGGCTGATCAGCATCCGGTCGAAGGGATCATTATGATGCGGAGGCAATCGGGCGACCGCTAAGCCATGGCTCGGGAGGATCGGCAGGATGCCACAACCCATGCCTTCGATGGTGGCATCGAAACGATCTAGCGGAAAATTAAGCCGACCCAGGCCTTGTTTGATCGCGATTTCCCAGGGCGTAACAGCGCTGACCAGTACTTGATTTCGGGGCGCCAAAATGGCCTCCCGGATCCGTGGTTCAAGCCGCGATGGCTCCGCCACCGCCCAAATGAAGACGTGGGTGTCGAGTAGCAGGTTCAGGGGCCGATACCCTCGAACGCCCGAAGCATATCGGCGGGAAGTGGATCGTCGAAATTATCAGCGATCCAGACCTGACCTGCCAGCAAACCCAACTCACGCGGCTTGACCTGCTTCGCGAGCGGCACCAGACGTGCCAGCGGGCGCCCAGATTTCGCGATAATGATCTCCTCCCCGGCCGCCGCGCGTTCGACCAGGGACGACAAATTCGTCTTCGCCTCATAGAGGTTGATGGTGTCCATTTCGAAGCCCTTGACCAACGTTGGTCTAGATGTAGGACGTCAGGGCACCCGGAGCAAGGGATTATTCCACGGTCACCGACTTCGCCAGGTTCCGGGGCTGATCCACATCCGTGCCCTTCAGCACGGCGACCTGATAGGCCAGCATCTGCACCGGGATGGCATAAAGGATGGGCGCCACGAACGGATCGACAGCCGGCAGCACGACGGTCTCGGCCGCGATCCCTCTCAGCTTGGCGGCTCCGGCGGCGTCGCTGAATACGATCACCTGGCCGCCACGGGCGGCTGCTTCCTGCAGATTGGAGGCAGTTTTCTCGAACAGCGGTCCGGACGGGGCGATCGCGATGACCGGTACCGCTGGATCGATCAGCGCGATCGGACCGTGTTTCATTTCACCGGCGGCGTAGCCCTCGGCGTGGATGTAGCTGATTTCCTTCAGTTTGAGTGCACCTTCCAGCGCGATCGGGAAGCAATTGCCGCGGCCCAGAAACAGCACGTCTCGTGCCTTGCGCCACCCGTAAGGCAATCGACTGGATCGCCTGCTCGTGGTCCAGCACCTCGGCCGCACGGCTAGGCACTTCCAACAGCGAAGCCGTCATTCTGGCTTCCTCGTCCGCGGTGATCGCGCCGGTTGCGCGACCGGCCGCCAGCGCGAGGCAGGCCAGCACCGAGAGCTGAGCGGTGAACGCCTTGGTGCTGGCGACGCCGATTTCCGGCCCCGCGACGGTTTCCAGAACCGCGTCGCTCTCCCGAGCCATGGTGCTTTCGGGGACGTTCAGGATCGAGAGGACCTGTTGGCGCTGCTCGCGCATATAGCGCAGCGCGGCCAACGTGTCGGCGGTTTCGCCCGACTGCGACACCAGCAGCCCGAGCCCACCTTTCGACATCGGCGGCGTGCGGTAGCGGAACTCGCTGGCGACATCGCCGTCGGTCGGGATGCGGGCAATCGCCTCGAACCACCAGCGGCCGACCAGCCCGGCGTAGAACGCGCTGCCGCAAGCGCTCATGGTGATGCGGGACACTTTGCGAAAGTCGATCCCGAGGTCCTCCGGCAGCGCGACCGCTCGGCTGCCGGGGCTGACCATCTGGTGCAAGGTATCGCCGATCACCGCCGGATGCTCGTGCAGTTCCTTTTCCATGAAGTGGCGGAAATTGCCCTTGCCGATCGCGGCGCCGGTCAGCCGGGTCAGCTTGATTTCGCGCTCAACCTGGTGGCCGTCGATGTCGAAGAACTTGGCTCCCTGCCGGTCGACCACAGTCCAGTCGCCGTCGCGCAAATAGGCGATGCGGCGGGTCAGCGGCGCCAGTGCCAGGGCATCGGAACCGACGAACATCTCGTCGTCGCCGAAGCCGACGGCCAGCGGGGCGCCGTGCTGGGCGCCGACGATCAGTTCCGGATGGCCGGAGAAGATCATCGCCAGGGCGTAGGCGCCCTCCAGCCGCCGCAGCGCTGCGCCGGCGGCTTCGATGGGCTGCATGCCGCGTTTAAGGTTCAGATCGACAAGCTGAGCGACCGTCTCGGTATCGGTTTCGGTGCTGAACTCCTGACCCTCGGCTTCCAGTTCGGCGCGCAGTTCGGCGTGGTTTTCGATGATCCCGTTGTGCACCAGCGACACGCGAGCAGTGCCGTGAGGGTGGGCATTGCTCTCGGTCGGCGCGCCATGAGTGGCCCAGCGGGTGTGGCCGATGCCGATCGTTCCCGGCAGCGCGGCGCGGTCCAGCGAGCTGGCCAGGTTGCCTAGTTTGCCCTCGGCGCGGCGGCGGTCGATGTGGCCGTTGACCAGCGTCGCGATGCCGGCGCTGTCATAGCCGCGGTATTCCAGCCGGCGCAGCGCCTCCAGGATGATGGGCGCGGCTGGACGCGCGCCGATGACGCCTACAATGCCACACATTCAGTTGGTTCCCTTGCTAGCCGCTGCCCGCACGCGCTGTTCGTGTGCCGCCGCTCGCATTGATGGCGCCCGGCCGGCTTTCTGCACCTGCCGCCCGCGCGCGAGGGCCAGCGCGTTCGGCTCTACGTCCTCGGTGATCACGCTTCCGGCCGCCAGGATGGCGCCGTCGCCGATGGTAACCGGCGCCACCAGCGCGACGTCCGAGCCCACGAAGACGCCCGCGCCGATGGTGGTGCGGTGCTTGTTGGTGCCGTCGTAGTTACAGGTGATCGTTCCTGCGCCGATATTGGTGGCAGCGCCGACCGAGGCGTCACCGATGTAGCTCAAGTGATTGGCTTTCACCCCGGGCGCGAGGTGGGCGGCTTTGATTTCGACGAAGTTGCCGACGTGAACATCGTTGTCGAGTTTGGCGCCGGGGCGGAGGCGGGCGAACGGGCCGATGATGCTGCCTGGACCGATGTCGGCACCCTCGATGTGGCTGAAAGCGCGGATCATAACGTTGTTGGCGACGGTGACGCCCGGGCCGAAGAACACGTTCGGCTCGATGGTGACGTCGGACGAAAGCTTTGTATCGGCGGACAGGAAGACCGAGGAGGGATCGATCATGGTCACACCCGCCTCCATCGCAGCTGTCGCGCATCCAGCCTTGCAGCACGGCCTCGGCGCGGGCCAGTTCGCCGCGGGCGTTGACCCCGGCCAGTTCGTCCTCCGGCGCCTCGACCGCTGCAACCGGCCGCCCGTCGGCTCTGGCGAGGGCGACGACGTCGGTGAGATAGTATTCCGCCTTCGCGTTGTCGTTGCGCACCGCCTGCAGCCAGCGGCGCATCTCGGCGGCGCCGCGCGCACAGCACGCCGGCGTTGCACAGGTTGACGGCGCGTTCGGCGGCTGACGCGTCGGCATACTCGACTATGCGTTCCACTAAGGCATCGGTGCCGGTGATTACCCTGCCGTAGCGGCCGGGGTTGGCCGCCCGGAATGCCAGCAGCGACAGACCTTGCAGCGTGTGGCTGGCGAGCAAGCGCCGCAGCGTCGCGGTGCGGATCAGTGGGTTGTCGGCGTAAAGGACCGCGACGTGTCCGTCGCCGAAATGCTCGAGTGCCTGCAGCGCCGCATGGGCAGTGCCCAGACGTTGCTCCTGCACAACACAAATGTGTGGTTCGGCTTCTTTCCGCACCGCATCCATGCCTGGTCCGAGAACGACAACGATCCGATCGAACACTGGCTCACAGCTTGAGAGCAGGTGGCGCAACATGGTGCGGCCGGCGAGGCGATGGAGGGTCTTCGGCACGCAGGATTTCATGCGTGTGCCGAGGCCAGCGGCGAGGATGACAGCGGTTGCTTGCATTCGCGGCCCTTGCTTCGCTGGCCATGCTGGGGCTGAGGAGGCAGCGCGGGCATGGCCAATAAGATGTATGATCCCATACTTCGCCTGCCGGGACGTAACGTTCCGGTGCGATCATGGTCTAGTTATTGATCGCAGGCTTCACGTGCCTTGACGTCTTGGCCAGCGTTATCATGCTTTAGATGGTCAGGCGTAGCGGCAACCGTGGAGGACTGTCAAAGGCCACCGTTATGATATTGGTTCAATTCACGTTTCGGAGTGCAACATAGTGGCACGTACACTGCTGCTTGATCTGGACGGCACGCTGGTGGACACGGTGCCGGATCTGGCGGCGGCATTGAACCGGTTGTTGCGTTCGCGTGGCCTATCGGATCTGTCCAGCGAGCAGGTGACTGCGATGATTGGTGACGGGATCCCTGTGCTGGTGGCGCGGGCGTTCGCCGTACACAATCGACAGCCCGACGTGAGCGCGGCTGCGGAGATGTGTGCCGACTACGCCGCTCATGTGGCGGTCGAGAGCAAGCTGTACCCTCGCGTGCTGCCAGTGCTGGGTGGTTTGGCGGATCAAGGCTGGCGCCTCGCGGTCTGCACCAACAAACCGGAACAGGCCGCTCGATGCCTGCTCCGGGCCATGGGACTGCTGACGCTGTGCTGTGCGCTCGGCGGCGGAGACAGCTTTCCGGCGCGTAAACCTGATCCGGCGCATCTGCTTGCCACGCTGGCGCGGGCTGGGGGTCAGGCCAATTCGGCGGTGATGCTCGGCGATCATCATAACGATGTGCGGGCGGCTCAGGACGCCGGGATACCCAGCATCTTCGCTGCATGGGGGTACGGGGTGATCGGGGGGGCCGACGGAAGCGCGTGGGTCGCTCGGGATATCGCTGAGGCGGCGGCGATTGCAAATCGGCTGCTGCCGGACACTGGTTCCCGAATCAGCGGGTAGGTCATTCAGGGCCAAGTGGACTTTGGAGGCTGACTGTCATCTTTGCGTGAAACCGAAGCGTCGACTGGAAATTTCGTTTCAAATACAGCCGGCGCGTGGTGCAGCGACCGGAGCACAGGAGGGGACAGGGCGTGCCTGGGATGAATCGGCCACCGGGCGAGAAGCCTGATACCTCGGCGTTCACCACCGCCGGCGGCGAAATGGCTGCGCTCATAGCGGCGGCCGACTGGACCCAGACGGTACTCGGGCCGCGGGACGCATGGTCACAAAGTCTCAAGACGGTCCTGCGGATCCTGGTGACCTCGCGCTATGCGATGTGGATGGGGTGGGGCAGGGATCTGACGTTCTTCTACAACGATGCCTACGCACCAACGCTCGGGGTCAAGCATTCCAAGGCGCTCGGGCAGCCGGCCAGCCAGGTGTGGGCAGAGATCTGGAAGGATATCGGACCGCGGGCCGAGTTGGTGATGCAATCGGGAGTGGCGACCTGGGATGAGGGGCTGCTGCTGTTCCTGGAGCGCAGCGGTTACTCAGAGGAAACGTATCATACATTTTCGTATAGCCCGCTGCCGGACGACGACGGCAGCGTCGCCGGCATGTTGTGCGTGGTGACCGAGGAGACGCAGCGGGTGATCGGGGAGCGCCGGCTCGATACGCTGCGCGACCTGGGCAGCGCGCTCGGGGCGGTGCGGTCCGAGCCGGAGGTTATGGGAGCGATCGCACGGTCATTGGCGCGCAACGACAAGGATCTGCCGTTCAGCCTGATCTATCTCGAGGATGCAGATACAGGACAGCTGACGCTGGTGGCTGAGACGGGTGGGATGGCGGGCGCGGCTGCTCCGGAGAGGGTGACGCGGCCTGAAGACCTGCCGTTTCCCGCTGCCGCCGTGCTGTCAGGATCCGAGAAGTGCCTGATCCATGACGTCAGTGACCTCCCTGGGCTAGCCCAGGGAGCGTGGGACCAGCCACCGCGACAGGCGGTGATCGTGCCGATTGCGCAGCAACAAGGGCAGGCAACGCCAGCGGGAATTTTCATCACCGGGGTCAATCCGTATCGCAAGTATGATGAGGCGTACGCCGGGTTCATCGACCTGGTTGCTGCGCAAATCGCGTCCGGTCTTGGCGCCGCACGGGCATATGAGGCGGAGCGCCTCCGGGCGGAAGCATTGGCGGAAATCGATCAGGCCAAGACTGCGTTCTTCTCCAATGTCAGCCATGAATTCCGCACCCCGTTGACGCTGATGCTAGGTCCGCTGGAGGAGGAGATCGCGGCGTTAGCAACAACGGCACCGGATGCAGTTGAACGGCTGTCCATGGTCCACCGCAACGGATTGCGGCTGCTGCGGCTGGTGAACACCCTACTGGATTTCTCCCGCATCGAGGCGGGCCGGGTGCGGGCCCGCTACCAACCGACCGAATTGGGCGCCTACACCGAGGAACTCGCGAGCAATTTCCGATCTGCCTGCGACCGTGCTGGCCTGCGACTGGAGACCAACTGCCTGCCACTGGAGCGGCCGGTTTACGTCGATGCCGAGATGTGGGAGCGCATTGTGCTCAACCTCGTCTCGAACGCCTTCAAATATACCCTGGCTGGCGGGATCACGGTGGGGCTGCAGGCGACTGCGGACGGTCAGACGGTGGTGTTGACCGTGCGCGATACCGGCATCGGCATTCCCGAGGCGGAACTGCCGCATATCTTCGATCGCTTCCACCGTATCGAGGGCCAGCGTGGCCGGACCCTTGAAGGCACCGGTATCGGTCTGGCGCTGGTGAGTGAACTGGTTCGGCTGCACGGCGGCACGATCGCGGTGGATAGCCGCGTCGACAGCGGCACGACCGTGGCCGTGCGGATACCGTTCGGAGTCGCGCATTTGCCTCCGGATCGAGTGACAGAAACCGCCGGGCGAAGCACGCCCGAGGGAACCGCCGCGGCAACCTTCGTCGAAGAGGCGCTGCGTTGGCTGTTCGAGGACGGCGCGGCTCAGCATGCGGATATGCTGGAAACATCCAACACGCTGGTGTCCTTGGGCGCGGAGAGTGTCGCAGACGGGCCTGGACGGCGGCGAATTCTGCTTGCCGACGATAATGCCGATATGCGCGATTATATCGTGCGGCTGCTGCGCCCTGGATATGAGATCGAGGCGGTGGGCGATGGGCAGGCAGCGTTGCGCGCCGCGATGGCAAATCCGCCGGACCTGATCCTGTCCGACGTGATGATGCCGCGAATGGACGGGTTTGGCCTGCTGGCCGGCATTCGGGCGGACCGCAAGTTGCGGGACCTGCCTGTGGTTCTGCTGTCCGCTCGCGCGGGTGAGGAAGCGCGGGTCGAAGGGCTCGACGGGGGCGCCGACGACTATCTGGTCAAGCCGTTCTCGGCGCGCGAACTACTGGCCCGGGTCCGATCGAACCTTGAACTCGCGCGGCTGCGGCAGGACGCGAGGGATGCCCTGCAACTGGCTAACGAGAAGCTGGAACAACGGGTTGCGGAGGAGATTGCGCAACGTACGCAGGCCGAGGAAACGTTGCGTCAATCGCAGAAGATGGAAGCCATCGGGCACCTGACCGGCGGCGTCGCGCACGATTTTAATAATTTGCTGACGGTGATCGGCGGCGGGGTCGAAACACTGCAACGAATGTTGGCGACCGTGCCGCTCGGAAGCGACGAAGTCCGGGTCAGGCGGGCGCTCGGGATGATCGCGCAAGGCGCAACTCGGGCCGCCACCCTGACCCATCGGCTGCTGGCGTTTGCGCGGCGGCAGACACTGGACCCGCGACCGTTGGATGCCAACAAGCTGGTGGCCGGGATGTCGGAATTGCTGCGGCGTACGCTGGGCGAGTCGGTGGCACTGGAAACCGTGCTTGCCGGCGGCCTTTGGCGAACCGCGCTCGATGCGAACCAGTTGGAGAACGCACTGCTGAATCTGGCCGTCAATGCGCGTGACGCAATGCCGGAAGGCGGCAAGTTGACGATCGAGACAGCAAACACGTATCTGGACGAGGCCTACGCGGCGACGCATGACGATGTCACCGTCGGCCAGTATGTGATGATCGCGGTGAGCGATACCGGCTCGGGAATGGATGAGCGCATCCTGGAGCGCGTGTTTGAGCCGTTCTTCACGACCAAGGATATCGGCCAAGGCACTGGTCTTGGCTTGAGCCAAGTATACGGTTTCATTAAACAGTCGAACGGACACGTGAAGCTGTACAGTGAAGAAGGGCAGGGGACGGTCGTCAAGTTGTACCTCCCGCGCCTGGTGTCCGCCCGGCCGGAGGTCAAACTGAAGAGGGAGGATACCGAGGTCGTCGGCGGGCAGGGTGAAACCGTGCTGGTCGTGGAGGATGAGCCGGCGGTGCGAGAGCACTCGGTTGCCTCGCTGCGTGAGCTTGGATATCGCGTGCTGGCGGCCAGCGACGGGCAAGCGGCGATGCGGGTGCTGGCGCGAGAGGCGGAGATCGCGGTGCTGTTCACCGATGTCGGGCTGCCCGGGGGTATGACGGGACGGCAATTGGCCGAGGCCGCGCGGGTGCTGCGTCCCGAGTTGAGGGTGGTTTACACAACTGGGTATGCTCGGAATGCCATCGTGCACGGCGGGGTGCTGGACCCGGGGACTGAATTGCTGCCGAAGCCATTCAGCTACGCCGCATTGGCCGCGAAAATCAGGACGGTGCTGGATGGTTAGCCGGTCGCGGGCGCGAGATATATGCCTACCTGGGGCTCAGGGTCCGGCCGCCTTTTGACTGTTGGACGGCGAGCAGCGACGGGATTTGCTGGAGATCTTTGACGACCGCGTCGGGAGCGCCAATTCGGCCGGGCTGCGGCCTGCCTGCATGACCACGCCGACAATAGTAGGTGGAACGCCTAAAGGTCCAGTTTTCGCGGGCGTAACCCTGTCGCGACGAAACCGGCTTTAGGCGTCCCAGCCGGCGCAGCGCCACTATGAGTATGTTAAATGGATGGAACCATCCTCGCGACGCGCGTAGATAGGTAGCCCGCAACAATTCTTAGTTGTCAAAGGATTGGACTAGGATCGCCGGCATCACTACAATTTTTGATTCTCATCAAACGGCTGTGATATGTGATAATAATTCAACTCTTTCCGTTGCGCGGGAGGTTTTTATTGATGTACAAGTTTGATTGTTCTTGTATTTTGATTTCTGAGGTCTCGCTCGTTTGTCGCCCTCGTGCCAAAGGTATCTTGTCTAATCGTCTAGGCTGAACATAGTCAGGAGACCTACAATGCTGAAGGTTGAAGCTGAATCACCTTCGGAGCCTAACCCCATCAAGTCGAAGACTCACCCGTGTAGGTGGCTTTACGCTAACAATCAGGTCCGGGATTCCACGCAAAGGTGGCAGGATGGCTGACTTTTCAGTCAATCCAATCATTGACTTCGGGGGCAACCGGCCATGGCCTCGTTTCCGCAGGGTGCTGGAGGTGGATGTTTACTCGGCGGCGATTTCTAAGTTGTTTGGGACGCGCGTCTTTGAGTTGGCGGACCGGCATATCGACAACCGCGGGTGCCTGTTTACTTTTCATCGGGTGGCAGAAGCGGCGAACTGGAAAGAGTTGCCAAATAAATCATTTTACCTTGATATCGTATTCCTGCGTCAGATCATCAGCCACCTGCTGGAGACCGGTTGGTCGATCGTCACGATGGATGAGGTTGTGGACCGTCTGCGGTGCCGGCAGCCAGGAAAATTTGTCAACTTCTCCATTGACGATGGATATTGGGACACCTGGGCATCGGCGGCGCCGGTATTTGAAGAGTTCGGCGTGCCCATTACGGTATACGTCACGACCGGGATTCCCGACAGCACCTATACAATGTGGCCGTCTGGGCTCGAGCAGATCATCAAAGAGCAAGATCATGTGGCCCTCGCGGGACCAGGCGCCCAACCGCAATGGGTTGTTGCAGACAGCGCACCTGAAAAGGCGCGTCTTTATCGGGCTCTTGCGCGGGCCTGGGAGGGTGCTGATCCGGAACAGGCCTATCGCCAGTTCTGTGGCATGAATGGATATGATCTGGTGCAATTGCAGCGCCAGCATGCAATCTCTTGGGACATGCTGCGCGCGCTGCGAGATGATCCGTTCACGGAGCTCGGTGCGCACACGATTTCTCACCCGCGGCTGTCATCCATATCAGATTCCGATGCTGCATCAGAACTTTCCGGGAGCCGCTCGCGGCTAGAGGAGAAGTTGGGCATCGAAGTGAGGCATATGGCGTTCCCCTATGGCCGGGCGGCTGATTGTTCTGCCCGCGATGCACAACTAGCTCGGCAGGCTGGCTATATCAGCGCCTCGACAACGCGGCGGAGTTTGATTTGGCCGGAGGATCTCCCTGATCTGTATGCTTTGCCGCGGGTCAATCTCAACGGGGCATTCAGGCACATTGGTCAGGTGGCGGCTCATTTGACGGGGCTAACCAGCGTTCTAGCCAAGATGACAGGACGCATCTGATGGGTTCAACAGTCGCGCGGCTGCCTTCCGATAGAGCGAGCTGCCGTGCCGGGACCATCGCTACCTCGCATGCGGAACCAGTCGAACGAAGACACGATGTCCGTGTCGTGATCGTCGGGCATACGCTGATTTCCCGAAGCAGCCGGCGGGCGCGATTTGTCGAGGAAGATACCCATGGCCGGTTTGATACCCATGTTGTCGCGCCCGCCAGATGGTACGAGAACGAACGATGGCTAGACGTCGACACCGCGTCGCCTGACGAACGCCAAGTCCACATTCTGCCGGTGCGTATGCCGCGTTTTGGCAACGCCAAGTGGTATCTGCACCACTATCCCGAGCTACGGCGCGTCATCGTCGGAATCAATCCGCATGTGTTTCATGTGTGGGAGGAGCCGTGGAGCCTGGTGGCACTGCAGATGGTACATTTTCGAAACAAGATAGCACCCTGGGCCCCGGTGGTGCTGGAAGTGGAGCAGAATATCTCCAAGCGCCTGCCGCCTCCCTTCGAGCAAATCCGGAGCTATGTGCTACGGAACACAGATCATGTCCTGGCTCGAAATACCGAAGCGCTGAGTATTGTGCGAGAAAAGGGGTATGCGGGCGAGGCCTCTTTGATCAACCACACTGTGGACGAAACTATCTTCACACCACGGGTCATCACGTCCGTTCCAGTACGAGGAGCCGGCGAGGGATTGACGGTAGGCTATGTCGGTCGGCTCGTTGTCGAAAAGGGCATCGATGAGGTTCTGGAGGCCATGGCACGTTGCGCAAGCCTGGTTAGGCTCCGGATTATGGGCGAGGGGCCTTATCGGGACAGTCTTCTAGCGCGCGTTCACGACCTTGGTCTTGCGTCCCGCGTCGACTTCATTCCGTGGTCTGCACCTCAAAACGTTGCCGAATTCATCAAGAGCCTTGACGTTCTTGTTCTGATGACCCGCACCACGAGGACGGTCAAGGAACAGTTTGGGCGAGTGATCATCGAAGCGCATAGATGCGGTGTTCCAGTGATTGGGTCCACCGGCGGTGCGATTCCGCGCGTGATTGGAGAGGGGGGGTGGGTCGTGCCTGAGTATGATTTTGCCCGCCTCGCTCAACTGTTCGACGACATTGCCGCTAAGCCTGACCAGCTCGCTGCTGCAGCTTGGCGCGGGCTAAAGCAAGTAGAACAGTTTTATTTGCCAAGAGTTTTCCGGAACACCCTAGCTGAGGCCTGGAGGAAGGCCCTGCAGGACAAGTCCGCAATCATGACCCCAATTCGCTAGACAGGTTGGAGACAGGACGCGCATGGACACTTATATGGACGCCTATCCGGGCGCTGGTCCGCAGACAACCGTGAAGCCGTTCAATCTGGTTAGAGGCGTTGCTGATTATCGGTTCCGTGTGATTCTGGTGTTGATACTTTCAATGCTGGCGGGCCTTGTTTTGATCCTGGTGCAGACGCCGGTGTACAAATTGCGTGCCACGTTATTTGTCAAGTTCGGCCGCGAGCAGGTTTATCGGCCAGAAGTGGGTCCGGACTCGCCACCGATGGTGCCGGGAACGGCTGATCCGGACGAGACGATAATGACGCAGCTTCAGCTGTTTTCAAGTCGCGACGTTATTGTCAAAACAATAGACCAGATTGGCTTGTACCGGCTTTATCCTGAGCTGGCACCAAATCAGCCTCAGGAGGGGATACTCGATAGATCGGCCTTCGGACAGCAGCTGCAGCACCTGTATACTGTGATTGTGCCTCCCACGGTCTCGTGGTTCCAGAAGGGAACTCCGACAGATCAAGCGGTCCGAAAATTCCAGGGGTCAATGTCGATTGCGCGTACGCGGTCGTCGACGCTTATTCAGGTGGCATTCCGACATCGGGATCCCGTAATGGCGCAGACTGTATTGCGTACTCTGCTCCTGGAGCAACGCCGGCTGTCGACTTCGATCAATCAGGCTGCTGATCTGAGCTTCTACGAGCTTGCCGCCAATGATGCAGAGGCGCGGCTTGCCGTCGCACAAACGCAACTAACGGAATTTCGAGACCGATTTGGCGTGCTTGCATTCCCTGGGCAGCTAAAGACGCTGCTGACGCAAAGTGAGCAGCTTAGCGACGGGCTGCGGCAGGCCAACATCGAGTTTGCCGCGGTTCAAAGCCGTGGTGCCGAGCTTCAACGGCAGCATAATAATGTGCCGCCGGAGATCAAGGCTTACACAGATACCGCCACAGGCTCACATTTTTCTGGATTGGAGCGCAGCGAACGCAATCCCACCCTGACCGCGATTGAAAATGACATCCATCAGAATGATGCGACCAGCAAGGCGCTTACCGGCCGTATCACCGAAATTCTGCACCAGATGGTCCCCTTGTATGCACAAATCGCGCAGGCTGGACGGGTGGATGCGGATCGCGTGCGGCTTGAGGGTAACGTGAGCACGCTGGATCAAGCGCAACACAACCTTGCAATCCGTCGCGAGGAAGCAAGGGCGCTGGCCGATCTTGAGAAACGGCAAAATGAGGCAGGTACTGCTGGTACAGGCACCGACTGTCTCCACGCTAGACGAACCCGCACGGCCGGCGCCATTGCTGTACATGTCGATTGCGACGGCGGCGGGTTTAGGGGGTGGCGTCACCATCGCGGTGATTTCCGCTCTTCTCCCGACCCGCGTCCGACGCCGACGGGTGGCGCATAAGGCAGGGAAGAACTTGGATATTCGGGTTGACAGCGTGGCCAAACCTGCGTCGCTTCACCCGAGGGGAGGGACGTCTCATGGCTGACGTTCTGGCATCAGAATCAACGCCATACATCACTGCTCGGTTTCCAATGCAACCATTGACTGGCCCGCAGCGCTTCCCGCAATATCCTTCGGTATCGTAAGCGTTGTTCTGATATTATGAACCTTCAGGACATCTTCGCGTGGTTCGATGATACACCGCCAGATTGCTTGCTCATTTTGGTGCTGGGAACGCTTTGGTTTGCGCTTTACTACAGAGTCCAGTACCGGAAATGGGGTGTTCTATCGCTCGGGGTATGGATCATCGGGTTCGACTTCTTCCTGAAGACGATTTTCATGTATCCGTTCGCCCGATCACCCGAGAATCTGACGGTAGTATCGTCGCATTACGCTGCCATCTTAAGCAATACTGACCGCGCACTTCGCATTAGTGCGCTCGGCATACTGTCGATGTTGATCGGCGCGCTGGCGGTGGCGCCGTCGATGCCGTCGCGGCGGATCCCACTGCTGCTCGACTCGGTGCACCACGTTCTGCACAATGGTTGGTGCACGCGGCGCGGCATGATTGTTGCGCTGTCGATACCGGCAGGGCTGACGCTTTTACTGCTGGGCTTGGGCTTCCAGCCGTTCGACGCCCGGAGCCTGGCTTATGAGCGGCCTGAACTGCGACCCCTCTATGTCGTTTGGTCGGACCTGCTGCCGATGTGCGCAATGGCAGTGGCCGCTTATGGGCTGAGCGTCAGGTCCCGGGTAATCATTGTGGCGGGCGTAGCGATAGCGCTGGTGGGCGGGTTGAGTGGAGACAGGACGGTCGTGATCCTGACCCTCGTCCAGTTGTGGATTATGGCGGCAATGCCGGCGCGCAGCAGGAACCTGATACTGCCCGTGGCCGGGGGCGCCGCCCTGCTGGTTTTCGCTCTTGTGCTCGATACTCTACGAAACGGTGGTCACCACAGCGGCGGGCACAGCGCAGGAGCGGTCGACGAGGTGTTCTATGGAAACAATCTCAGCGACCTTCGCGATTTCGCCTGGGTGCTTTCCGGTGCGGTCGACGAGCGATTTCATGGATTAACCTATCTCGCCGGATATTTCTCATTCGTGCCATCGTTTCTCTCGGACTTTCGTACGGAAATGGCAATCGGAAGAGTGACCGCCGTACTCGCCGGATTGGATCCCTCGAAACACGCCGGTATGAGGCTGCCGATGTTCGGCGAGACCTATCTAAACTTCGATTGGCCCGGCGTGATGTTGGGCGGAATTGTATTTGGGTATGGTCTTCGAACGATCCTTGACTGGGTTGAGAAGACTATCGCAATCCGAGCGGGTAGCAATCGAGGCGCCAGCGCTGCGGCGGTATGGGCCGGCTTGATGTCCTATACCTTTCTATCCGCGCTCTTCTTCACCCCAGGCTTTCCAGGGGATTACACAATCATTGCGTTCGTAGCCTTGGGTCTTGTAATCTTACATCATGAACGTCGTGCTATTGCACTCGCAATCAAAAGCCGGATGCCCATGCGCTAGGGCTTGTACTCGTGCTTTACTCGTCCTAGACGATGTCCTCAAACCAGCGGTAACTGTGATATTATGATCAGATTTTGCCGCGTCTTTATCGCCTGCATACAATTGCTGACTTTATGCATGGCGCAGATGGTGTTTTCAGTTACCGGAGTTGCCGCCGTAACTTCGGTTGGATCTCTCGATGGCATTGAGTATATGAATGCTGTTGGATGGGTCGATGTCTCGGATCGACCAAACGGAGTGGCTTCAGTCGAAATTGTCATTGATGGTCCCGCCGGCTCTGGCACCTTTGCCGGTCGTGTTAACGCCGCCAATCTCACTTCGCAGTTCGGAACGGACCGGGATGCCAAAACGCGCCGTTTTGAAATTCCGGTTCCCACCACGTTCCGCGATGCCAAGTCTCATCTATTGTACGCGTATGTGGTTAAGACCAATGGCACTCGAGTGCTGATGGAGGGCGCACCGAAAACATTCACCTCTGCATGCTCGATCAAGAGATGTACTACCGCTCGGATCCGCGCGACAGGTCAACTGACGGTTCGCGAAGTGGGTGAACTCGAGCAAGTGTATGACCATGATGCGAGCGGATGTGAGAATTTCTTGCCCGATGTTCCCCCACGGGCGTTTCGCGATGCCGGTGGCCAGGTGCATTTCATATCCAGCCAGATCACTGCATATCAAATGCTTGGTCCGACGCTCGGCTCCCTGCAAACACCGGCCTGCCAGCCGGTGATGACATCGGTCGGCAACCCGGATCCATTAGCGGAGACTTATCATGAGTGGCTCAGCGCGATATACACCCTAAATGGCGAGGACGTGTATGGGTTGGTGCATAACGAGTGGTATCCATCGATCATCGATCGTCAGTGCGATCCTGACTTTGACTGGAAGTTCCGGATCAACGGAATAACGCTCGAGGTTTCCGTGGACCGTGGAAATACCTTTAGTCATCCGGCCAAATATAAACTGTTCCGCAGCGGCACCCCGTGGGAGAAAACCTATTCATGCAGACCGAAGCTAGACGATTATGTCTACGGACCGGCTGAGCCGTCGAACATCATATCGTCGGGTGGATACTATTACGTCATGTTCCACCAGAGCGAGGATCCTGCGCTGCATAATGACTGGGGCGTGTGCCTTGCGCGAACCTCCGATATTGCTCGTGCGGGAACCTGGTCCGTGTGGACGCGGCGCGGATGGATTGATGGCTTGACGCATGTATGCGATCCGATATCGAAACCGAATATCGGCGACATGCATACGTCAATTACATATAACACCTATCTAAAGAAGTTTCTGCTAGTAGGATGCAAGTATTACCCGTTTGACGGCGTTTATCTGGCGACGTCTGATGATCTGATCCATTGGAATCCAGCGGTAAAAATTCTGTCGATGCGAGACTTTAAGATCGAGCAAGGAGAGCTTCGCTTTCCTGCCATTCTCGATCCCAGTGACACGAGCAAAAACTTCGAAAACAGCGGTCAAACGCCATATCTGTATTTCGTTCTTCAACATGATGGCGTAAACAGTATTGACATTGTCCGTCAACGAATTTGGCTTGGCTCCGGGACGTCGAGATGATGAAGGCTTTGTGGATTGAAGAGGCTCAGTAGAGATGAAGGTTCTTTCAATCGCGCATTCGGCCGGAACCACTCGGAGTGGACGCGCTCGATACGAGGTCCTTGCCCGATTGTACCCCAATATCGATTTGACTGTTGTGATACCGTCGCGTTGGCGCGAATATGGACAGGATACGCCGCTTGATCCCCCCGATCGCGAACTTAACTGCCGAGTTGAGCCGGTCCGGCTTCCCTTCTTGCCTCGGGTCGGCTGGTACCTGCATCACTACCCTCGTCTTCGTGCCCTGCTGTCTGAGGTACGACCCGAGGTCATTCATCTTTGGGAAGAACCCTGGAGCCTGGTCGCGTGGCAAGCCGCTCGGTTGCGCGACAATATTCTCCCCGACACGCGATTGATCATCGAGACCGAGCAGAATATTTTACGCCGCCTTCCCCCGCCGTTTCAGCGTATCCGGTCGCGGACCTTGAAGCGGACGGATCTATTGATAGGGCGGCAGCGTGAAAGCCTTGATGTGGCCCGCGCCTGTGGCTTTGAAGGGCCGACAGCGGTCGTGGAGAGCGGCGTGGACCGTGCGATTTTCCGGCCATTGGATTGCGCACTTTCTCGGGACACGGCGCGCGGCCGCGGCGTCGTCCTGGGTTATGTCGGGCGGATTGTCCGTGAGAAGGGACTGGATGACGTCGTAGACGCGATCCGGGCCAGCGGACGGGACATCAGGCTTTATATAGTCGGTGCGGGGGCGGACCGAGAGCACATCCTGATGCGTGCGGCGGCACTTGGTCTGGCAGAGCGGGTGCACGTGCTCGACCCGCGGAGTCCGGCTGAAGTTGCTGAGTTCATCAACAGCCTGGATGCACTCGTTCTGATGTCGCGGACGACGCGCACCTGGAAGGAGCAATTCGGCAGGGTGATCATGGAAGCACACGCCTGTGGTGTGCCGGTGATCGGATCGGACTCTGGCGCCATACCCAATGTGGTGGCGCAGGGCGGATGGATCGTCAAAGAGGGCGATGTGGGAGCGTTGGCTGAGCTGCTTCGGCGCCTCGACGATGATCGGACAGAATTGGCCCGCATGGCTGCGGCTGGTCTGGCTCAGGGGGGCAGCAGATTTGCCATCGAGACGATCGCGCGGGATCTGGCTAATGCCCTCATCACAGCTTCGCTTATAAGGCGGCCACCCAGCAAAAACACGACTACAGAATTTTCTACCGTCCCTCGATCGGCACCCTATTCGGCAAATCTGCACCAAATGGCTTCCGGGCACGCCCATAAGTGAAGTCGACGTGGTCCGCCAGAACGCGCGGCCTACGGTTGTATTTAAGGAGTTTCTTTCTTGTCACGATAATGCCCGGGATGGTATATCAAGTTCGATCTACAAGACATTCCCGCATGAGTAACCTACCTCATAGATGGAAGCTGAAGGCAACGGCAACGTTTCGTTCTATCCGGTTACCAGAGACTACAGTCGCGCCAACCAAAGGTCCTGAGCTCACTTTGTCATTCGGGGTTAGACTATGATCATGCATCAAATTCAGACTATGCGAGGTCTCCTTCGGGAGGCAAATGCGAATCCGCTGACGGCACACGCAAAATTGCAGACATTGAGCCGGATGATTCGATGGCAGATTGCAAGCCGAGCGGTAAGCGGACCCATTATTATCCCGTTCATTTCCGGCACGGAATTGGCGATTCCACGGGACATGCCCGGTGCAAAGGGCGATGTATATTTTGGTGTGAGAGAAATAGAAGAAGTAGGATTTATACTGCACTTTTTGCGCAAAGATGACCTATTTGGGAACATAGGCGCGAACATCGGGGTAATCGCAGTGGCCGCGGCGGGCGTGTGTGGCGCAAATGTGGTCGCAATTGAGCCGGTTAAACGAACTGCTGATGCATTGCGGCGAAACGTACGTCTGAACCAGCTATCTATGTTGGTAGAGATCCACCAGATCGGCGCCGGCGCCGCTCTCGGTGAGCTCAACTTCAGCGTGGACAACGGAACCGAAAACCGTGTCACGCTCGAGGCCGTTGGGGAGCCGACACCTGTATTGCCGCTGGATACCGTATTTGAGCACAGGACTCCCACGCTGATGAACATCGACGTGGAAGGGTTCGAGCCCAACGTAATAGCAGGAGCACGGCGACTACTGCGTGATCCGGATCTCAAGGCAGTAATTGTTGAGACCAATGGCCTCTGTTCGCATTATGGGCTGAGCCAGGACGCCATGCATGCCGAGATGATAGGACATGGGTTCTCAACCTACCACTATAACCCACTTCGTCGGACGCTTGATTCCGTTGAAGGAACGCAATATCCGAATACGATCTATGCTCGAGATCTCCCACTCATACGAGAGCGACTGGCGTCGGCGGCGAAGTTTGAGGTGCTGGGGCGAGGGATCTAGGCATCACCGATATGACATCGGAAGGAATTGCGACCCTACTTGCTGGAGAACACGGAGCTGTCCGCATTTCGACAGCCTACACTTCGAAGCATCAAAGGACAGGCAGGGTGGGTCGGCAGGCTCCTGCCGCCCGAGATCCAGGTCAGACTATTGCCGTCCCGCGGACCATCAATCCCGGAGAAAAAGTGGGGAACATCAATACGCGATCTGCTACAGGATTCTGTAGCAGTCGTTCCAGGGGTTCGACTGCTGCGACGTTATTGCCGGCTGGTGGTTCGAACCAGAAAGTTCGTGTCGTCCGTTTTAAACCAGCAGCCGCTGATTTTGTGGGCCGATTCACCCATCCGCATAGGATGCTTCTGTCGGGATCTGACCGCTAGCGCCAGGTCCATCGTGAATTCTGATGCGGCCAGGCCGGATTGCGAGGCAGACCGATGAGGTTTCGCGAGAGGCCCCATGTCCGGTTGGCGACCAGCCTCATCGGTGGCGCGATCCTTGGCAAGGTCGTGGGCCTGATCCGCGAGATCGTCCAAGCCCGCATACTTGGAACCACTATTCTCGCCGATAGCTTCCGCGGAGCGCTCGGCGTGATCATTGTTCCGATCGCGCCCTTGCAAGGTGATGCGATCGCATCAGTGCTGATCCCGCTGCATCGCGAATGGAAGTCCGCAGGCGTGGCAACCAGAATGTTGTCGTCGCTGGTGCTGTCCTTTTTCGTTGTCAGTATGCTCGCCGCATGCCTTGTGTGGGTTCTAGCCGACCCCGCAACCAGTCTCCTGGTAGCCGGTTTCGGACCCGCGGCTCACGAGACGACGGTGAGCTTCGTGCGCGTTCTCGTGGTTTCGATGCCGGCCTACGTGGTAACGGCCGTCTTGGTTGCTGCCGAAATATCGATCGGCCGTTCGCGTATCGCCACACTGCGCGCTGCCGTTCAGAACCTCGGCATCATCGGTGGGATAGTCGCTATGCATTTCACCGGATATATTTTGGCAATTCCTTGGGGTTATGCGGTGGGCTGCAACGCAATCGCCTTCTATGGCGGCGCGAAGTTGTGGCGCGAGCAGGAATTAGCACTTCGCTGCGTGTGCCGCGCCGACTTCGTCCAGGCGACGACGATCTTTCTTGGGCGCATATGGGGGCTTTCAGGCCAACCATTGGCCGAACAGCTCACTATGATGGTTGAGCGGTTGCTCGCGTCCACGCTCGCGATCGGTACTTTGGCATCCTTGGACTACGCTCGCACGCTGACCGATACCGCCATGCTACTGATAGGACAGCCGCTCGGTTATGTGGTGCTGTCGCATTCCGCCCCTAACGAAGAAGACACCCCCAAGCTTGTAACCTCCTTCGCACGACCACTGCTCGGCATCGGCATTCCGGTATCCATCTTCCTGGTGGTGTTTGCTTCGGACATCGTTCGGCTGGTTTTCGCACGGGGCGTCTTCGATGAACACGCCGTCGCCCTGACCGCGGGAGCCCTGCGCGGAATTGCGGCCGGCCTGTGGGCCACCACGCTCGGTTGGATCGTGGTTCGGATGGTAATACTGGCGGGCCGCCGGACCACTGCAGCCAAGTGCATCATGGCTGGCTACTTCGCCAATATTGGCGTGGATCTGGTGATGGCCTCGCCGCTCGGTTCGCTGGGCCTCGGCCTGGGTGAAGGAATGCGTGGCCTCGTCATCCTCATTGGTGCATCCCTGGCGCTTAGATCAGGGAGGGCCGTCCTGCTGCTGCTGGCTCGCGCGCTCCCAGCAACCGTCGTGCTGACCGGTGCTTATATCTTGATCGCGTGCTCATATGATCAGCCACTACTCCGGCTAAGCCTAGGCGCCCTGGCGTTCGCCATATACGTCGGCGGCTGGCTGATCTTTTCCGCGCCAGATGTACTCCAGGCCATGCTACGCCGCGGCGGCTTTCGGCGGGCGTAGGCAAAACCATTCCCTCTCAGTAATAGTAGGCCGACCGGGAACGGTAACGGAATCCCGTTGCTCGACGTGTAAATCATTGAAAGGGTTCATCGGTCTCTCCGAGGCGAGCTTTCTTCGCCCGACCGAGCCCGTTTCCGGGCCATCGCGCCAGCACCTGGGGAACGGTCAAACGCACAAAATTGAGGCATAGCAAATCGGCGACTTCGCGGCGAGAGTGGCGACTTTATAGGCAGATGGCGACTTCCGCGGGCTTATGTTTCCTGATCGCCGATCGCGGAAGCGCGGCAAATCGGGATGCTCGTCTCGTTGGCACATCGGTTGCATTCCCTACTTACGCCTCCGTTAAACGGGGAAACTGAAACAACAACAGGCACAGGAAGCAGGCGCCGATGTCACTGGACGAACCCACTCTATCCCGCCGCGGCCTCGGCCGTCTCGGTGTGGCAGCCGCAACACTTGCCGCGGTTGGTGCTGTCAAGGCAGCGACCACTCCGGCCGTGGCGCAAGCCACCGGCACCATCAAGGTCGGCATTCTACATTCTCTGTCCGGCACCATGGCGATCAGCGAGACCACGCTGAAGGACGTCATGCTGATGCTGATCGAGCAGCAGAACAAGAAAGGCGGCATTCTGGGCAAGAAGCTCGAGGCTGTTGTGGTCGACCCAGCCTCCAACTGGCCGTTGTTCGCCGAAAAGGCGCGTCAGTTGATCTCGGTGGACAAGTGCGCCGCGGTGTTCGGTTGCTGGACCTCGGTGTCCCGCAAGTCGGTGCTGCCGGTGTTCGAAGAACTGAACGGCATCCTGTTCTATCCGGTCCAGTATGAAGGTCAGGAGTGTAGCCGCAACGTGTTCTACACCGGCGCCGCGCCAAACCAGCAGGCGATCCCGGCGGTCGACTACTTGATGTCGGAAGGCAAGGTGAAGCGCTGGGTATTGGCCGGCACCGACTATGTCTACCCACGCACTACCAACCAGATCCTGGAAGCCTACCTGAAAATGAAGGGTGTGGCGCCCGACGACATCATGATCAACTACACCCCGTTCGGTCATTCCGATTGGCAGAACATCGTGTCCTCGATCAAGAAATTCGGCTCCGCAGGCAAGAAAACCGCCGTGGTGTCTACTATCAACGGTGACGCCAACGTTCCATTTTACAAGGAGCTCGGCAACCAGGGCATCAAGGCGACCGACATCCCGGTGGTGGCTTTCAGCGTCGGCGAAGAAGAACTTGCGGGCGTCGACACCAAGCCCCTGCTCGGGCACCTCGCCGCCTGGAATTACTTCGAGAGTGTCGACAGCAAAGAGAACAAAGCCTTCATCAAGGAATGGAAGGTGTTCACCAAGAATCCGAAGCGAACCACCAACGATCCGATGGAGGCGCATGTCATCGGGTTCAACATGTGGGTGAAGGGTGTCGAGAAGGCAGGCACGACCGATTCCGACGCCGTCATCGACGCTCTGATCGGCGTGACCGTCCCAAACCTGTCCGGCGGTTACTCGGCGATGATGCCCAATCATCACATCACCAAGCCGGTGCTGATCGGTGAGATCCAGCCGGACGGACAGTTCAATGTCGTTTCTGAAACACCGGGCCTTGTCGTGGCCCAGGAATGGTCACCCTACGTCGAAGATACCAAGGATCTTATCGGCGACTGGCGGGCGCCGTTGAAATGCGGTGCGTTCAACGTGAAGACCGGCACGTGCACCGCGGGCAAGAAGGCTTGATCGCCTGATTGCCAGAAAGGGGGCGGCTGTTCCTCCCGGCCGCCCCCTTTTCACTTCACTGATAGGGACTGCGATGCATCGTCTGATCGCATTGTTTTTGCTGATTATTCTGGTGCTGCCCACTTCACTGGCCCGCGCCGACGATCCCTACGAAGCAATCTCAGCGTCAGCCCAGGCGATCTCCCCGGCGAGCTTTGACTCTGTGCGGCAGGGCATCGAGCAGCTCGCGGTCTCGGGCGACCCCCGAGCTGCGGTCGTAATCGGTGCGCTGCACGACGGCACGCTCTACGCCAACGACGAGCATGTGCTGTTCATCCAACAGCCCGACGGAAAGTACAGTCGATGCGAAGACTGGTGCCCCAGCGCCGGACGTGTCCGACGATGACGTCAAGACCGTGCGCGTCAACAACGCGGTCCGCAGCGCCATCGACGCTGCGCTCGGCGCCCTGCAACTCTTTTCGCCGGACGCCTCGACCCGGTTGCAGGCCGCCTCTGCAGTGTTCACATCACATGACCCCGCCGCCCTGCCGGCCCTGGACAAGGCCTTGGCGCAAGAAAAGGATTCCGCAGTCAAGCAGCGCATCGAGCAAGCCCGGGCAGCGGCCCTGCTATTCGCCCCAGACGCCAGCCAGGACGACAAGCTCGCGGCGGTCGCAACGCTGCGCGCCCGAGGCGACCAGGACTCCCGCAGCCTGCTGTCCACCCTGGCGGGCCAAATCGGTCCGGTCGCCGATGCCGCCGCCGCCGCCGTAATATCGATCGACCGCGTGCTGCAAATCTGGAGCCTGGCGGAAAGCGTCTATTACGGCATCAGCCTCGGTTCGGTATTGCTGTTGGCTGCCGCTGGTCTGGCGATCACCTTCGGCGTTATGGGCGTGATCAACATGGCCCACGGCGAGATGGTCATGATCGGCGCCTACGTCACGTTCGTCGTGCAGCAGCTCATGCACGCCTATCTGCCGTCGCTCTACAGCATCAGCCTGCTGATCGCCGTGCCGATGGCCTTCTTGACTTCCGGCCTGATCGGCGTCGCGGTCGAGCGCAGCCTGATCCGCTGGCTCTACGGACGCCCTCTCGAAACGCTGCTGGCGACCTGGGGCCTTTCGCTGGTGTTGCAGCAGGTCGTGCGGTCGATCTTTGGCGCCAACAACCAGGACGTCGACACGCCAGGCTGGATGAGCGGGGCGTTCCAGCTCGGCGGCCTGACCCTGACCTACAACCGTGTGTATATCATCCTGTTCGCCTTCCTGGTGGTCGCCGCGCTAATGGCCGCGCTGCGCTACACGCCGCTGGGCCTGAGGATGCGAGCGGTGACCCAGAACCGGCGCATGGCGGCGGCGATGGGCATCCGCACCCCATGGATCGATGCCCTGACCTTCGGCCTCGGTTCCGGTGTCGCAGGCATCGCCGGGGTGGCGCTGTCGCAGATTGACAACGTCTCGCCCAACCTCGGCCAGGGCTACATCATCGACAGCTTCATGGTCGTGGTGTTCGGCGGTGTCGGCAACCTGTGGGGCACCACCCTGGGAGCCCTGACTCTGGGTATCGTCAACAAATTCCTAGAGCCAATCGCAGGCGCCGTGCTGGGCAAGATCGTCGTCCTGGTCCTGCTGATCCTGTTCGTGCAGCGCAATCCGCGCGGCATGTTCCCGCTGAAGGGGCGGGCGGTGGAGGCATGAAGCTCGATCGCAGCGGCTACATCACAATCTGTGCGGTAATGGGCGCCGCGGTGTTGTTGGCCCTGCTGAACCAGATGACCGCCACAGGTTCAGCCGTTCACGTACCGACCTATGTCGTGGCCCTCGCCGGGAAATACCTCTGCTTCGCGATGCTTGCCCTTGCCGTCGATCTGGTCTGGGGTTTCGCCGGTATTCTCTCGCTCGGACATGCCGCTTTTTTCGCCCTGGGCGGCTACGCCATGGGTATGTATCTGATGCGCCAGATCGGCACCCGAGGCGTCTACGGTAACCCGAACCTGCCCGATTTCATGGTGTTCCTGGGCTGGAAGCAACTGCCCTGGTATTGGTACGGCTTCGATTGGTTCGGCTTTGCGATCCTGATGGCGATCCTCGTACCGGCGGTGATCGCCGGTGTCTTCGGCTGGCTGGCATTTCGCTCCCGCGTCACCGGCGTCTATCTGTCGATCATCACCCAGGCCCTGACCTACGCGTTGCTGCTCGCTTTCTTCCGCAACGATATGGGGTTCGGAGGCAACAATGGCCTTACCGACTTCAAGGATATCCTGGGCTTCACCGTCCAGGCGGACTCCACCCGTTCAACCCTGCTAGTAATCTCCGCGCTTTTACTTTGTGGGCAATTCCTGCTGGCCCGCTTCGTCGTCAACTCCCGCTTCGGCAAGATTCTCATCGCCGTGCGCGACACCGAAAGCCGCACGCGCTTCCTCGGCTATCGCCCGGAGTCCTACAAACTGGTCGTCTGGGTCCTCTCTGCCATCATGGCCGGCATCGGCGGCGCGCTCTATGTGCCGCAGGTCGGTATCATCAACCCCAGCGAATTCGCCCCCGGCAACTCAATCGAGGCCGTCATCTGGGTCGCGGTCGGCGGCCGCGGCACCCTGGTCGGCGCCATCCTTGGAGCGATCCTGGTGAACTTCGGGAAAACCTGGTTCACCGGTGCATTGCCGGAGGTCTGGCTTTACGCCCTCGGCGCGATGTTCATCTTCGTCACCCTATTCCTGCCGCGCGGCGTCATGGGTCTGTTCCGCGCCCGAACCCCCGTCGAACCGGACCCTGAACCACCCGCCGTCGCCGCCGCTCACGAGGTGACCGGATGAGCCAAAGGGACACCCTGCTTTACCTCGACGGTGTCACCGTCACCTTCGACGGCTTCCGAGCACTGAACGCATTATCGCTGCACCTGGAAGAGGGCGAGATGCGGGCGGTGATCGGGCCCAACGGCGCCGGCAAGACCACGATGATGGACGTGATCACCGGCAAAACCCGCCCCGACACCGGCAAAGTCGTCTTCTCCACCAACACCGACCTGACCAAGCTGGACGAACCGGCGATTGCGTCCCTCGGGATCGGCCGCAAGTTCCAGAAACCGACCGTGTTCGAGCCTCACACCGTTTGGGACAATCTGCTGCTCGCCCTGGCCAACAATCGCGGCACAAAGTTCACCATGTTCGCCCGCGAGACCCACGAGGAGAAACGCCGCATCGAATCGATCCTGGAAACCACCCGCCTGACCGATCAGCGCAACCGCCGCTCCGCGGACCTGTCGCACGGCCAGAAGCAGTGGTTGGAGATCGGCATGTTGCTGGCCCAGGAACCGCAGTTACTCCTGGTCGATGAACCCGTCGCCGGCATGACCGACGCCGAAACCGAGCAGACGGCGGTCTTGCTGCGGGAGATTAACCGCACCCGAAGCGTCGTCGTGGTCGAGCATGACATGGCCTTCGTCCGGGCCTTGGCCGTGAAGGTAACCGTGCTGCACGAGGGCTCCGTCCTGTCCGAGGGGTCGATCGACTTCGTCAGTGACGACCCAAAGGTCATCGAAGTGTATCTGGGGCGCTAGAGCGTGTTAGAAGTCGAAAAAGTCGATCTCCACTACGGCGCGGCGATCGCGCTTCGGAAAGTCTCCGTCACGGTGGAAGTCGGCGCGGTCACCTGCGTCATGGGGCGCAACGGGGTCGGCAAGACTTCCCTGCTGCGGGCAATCACCGGCGCGCATCCGATCTCCGCGGGGTCGATCAAGTGGGAGGGCCAGGAAATCTCCCGGCTGCCGATGTACGACCGTGCCAGCCGAGGCATCGCCTGGGTTCCCCAGGGCCGCGATGTCTTCCCTTTGCTGACCGTAAAGGAAAATCTCGAAACCGGGTTCGCTGTCCTGCCGCGCAGCCAGCGCAAGGTGCCTGACGAGATCTTCGACCTGTTCCCGATCCTGAAGACCATGCTAGGCCGCCGCGGCGGCGACCTCTCCGGCGGCCAGCAACAGCAACTCTCCATCGCTCGGGCCCTCGTCATGAAGCCGCGCCTGATCGTGCTGGACGAACCCACAGAGGGCATTCAACCCAGCATCATCAAGGACATCGGCCGGGTGATCGCGCTGTTGCGCGGCCGCGGCGATATGGCCATCCTGCTGGTCGAACAGTATTTCGATTTCGCCCAGGAACTGGCACAGACGATGGTCATCATGGATCGCGGCGACATCGTCCTCGCTGGCCGGCGGGAGGACCTCGACGAAGCGGATGTACGACGCCGGCTGTCTGTCTGAACCCAGTCTGCTGCAACGCGCGGTCGGCGAACTGCGTGTTGCCGTCAAACGGTCAGGGCCGGAGACGGTGCTCGATGAACTCCACCAGGCCGGCTGCCTGAAGGCAAGGTTCCCGCGCCGCGTCGTGCCGGGCTGGATGGATATCGTCATGCTGAATACCGGCGGCGGCGTGGCCAGCGGCGATCGGCTGGACCTCTCGATCGGCGCCGGCGCCGGTGCACAGGCGACGATCGCGGCCCAGGCAGCGGAGCGGTTCTATCGGGCGCGCGCCGGCGACGCCCCGTCCAAGGTGCGGACGCAGCTCACAGTCGAGGCCGGCGCCGCGCTGGAATGGCTGCCGCAGGAGACGATCCTGTTCGACCAAAGCGCCGTGGACCGGCGGCTGGAGGTCGACCTTGCAGCCGATGCGCGTTTTCTCGGTGTCGAGACGATCGTGTTCGGCCGCACCGCAATGGGCGAGCGCATAGGGCAGGGGTGGCTACGCGATCTCATCAGCATACGCCGCGACGGCGACCTGGTGCTGCACGACGCGATCCGGATCGACGGCGATATCGAGGCCACCTTGCAGCATGCCGCCGTCGCGGCTGGGGCCAAGGTCGTAGCTACGATTGTTTACGTCGCTCCGGACATGGCCGAGAAATTGGCGGACCTTCGCGCAACGGCCCTTTCCCCGCCGTCGGAATGCTCTCCGCTATCGCACCCAGGGTACGAACCCACCGAGGCCGCGGCCACCGTCCGGAACGGGATGCTTGATCGCGCGCATCCTCGGACCCAACAGTGCCTCGGTGCGACGAACTGTGATTGCCGCCCTGACGGTATTGCGGGAAAATCGGCCGATGCCTCGCGTATGGCTATGCTGACCGAACGATGGAACGCCCGGAATGAACCTGACCCCGCGAGAGAAAGACAAACTGCTGATCAGCATGGCCGCCATGGTCGCAAGGCGCCGTCTGGAGCGGGGCGTCAAGTTGAACCACCCGGAAGCGGTCGCCTTGATCACTGATTTTGTCGTCGAGGGCGCCAGGGACGGACGCAGCGTCGCTGACCTGATGCAGACCGGCGGTAAGGTGCTGACCCGCGATCAGGTCATGCCGGGCATCGCCGAAATGATCCATGACGTGCAGGTCGAGGCGACCTTCCCGGACGGGACGAAGCTCGTCACTGTTCATGAGCCGATCCGTTAGACGAAAGCCGGGCGAGGGGCTTGTCCAGTCGCTGCCGCTCCTGTGCCAGAGCCAGCGCCTGCTTTGACGCAACCGCCAAGTCAGGCGCCGTCGGCGTTGGCCGAAGCTCCAGCTTCGGCGCTGCCAGACGCGAACCAGTCTGAACTCGACGCCGGCGTTCGAGCCGGTGGCTCCGCCCGCACTAATGGCGCCACCGCAACAGGTGTTGGAGCCTTCGCAACCCCCCACTATCGCACCGATCGCCAGGCCCTCGACGTACAATCCAAAGCCGAGGCCGCCGCGGGTTCCGACCGGCGACCCTCCGGACGGGACGAAGCTCGTCACCGTCCACAACCGATCCGTTAGCTAAAACGCCGCGGCGGGTCGCGTTACAGCGGCGGCGACCACCACAGCGGCGACGAAGCTTCCAGCGGAGGGCTATACCGTCAAGCGGGGCGTCCGAAGAAACGCCGGCAGCTACACCCAGCGGCCGCCAATCCATACCCAATTGCGGCCGTCCCACGTCCAATGCGGTGGTTCCCAATGCCGTCCGATCACTCGTTCCACGTAGTGACCGCCAACCCACACATATTGGCGACCGTCCCAATGCCAGCGTCCTGGTTCCCAGACCAGAGTTTCTCGCGGCGGCCGTGGCACGGATTCCATCCGGGGAGCGGGCGGCGGTGGATAAGGGTTGGGTGGCGGAGCAACTTCTACTATCCGAGGAGCGGGTTGCGGCGGGGCGACCACGCATCCACAGACCGCTAAGGCCGCAACGATCGGGAGCAAGCGGAGCATGGGTGGTTTCTCCCATAAAAGTTCGCGGACGGGTCTTAACCGGCCGTCTGGGATACCTGTATCGATTCAGCGGTAGCTCTGAAAGCCCTGGACGGTGATACCGGCATCAACCAGGAGCTTGCCGTTGTTGCCAGTAAGAACAGAGATCTTTCCTCATGAGCCCTGCAGCACGGTAACATTCCGGCGCAGTCGATGAACCGCGATCGCAGCGCTTTCGCGGAAAGAATAATAGTGCCCGCCAGAAACGGCTATGTGGGGTGCCTGGCGCCTCCTTCACCTGTTCCAGCGAAGCGTTTGACTTATCGTTTTGCGCCCTCGATGGCAGCCTCGATCTGCGCCGCTAGATACCGTCCGGCAACGGGCTTGCGGATGAGGGTAAAGTCGTTCCCCGCGCACAATGCTGCGCGCTCGCCGACATAGCCGGTAACCAGGAAGCACGGCAATCGAGGACGCAATGCGCGGATTTTCTGAATGGTTGTCACACCGTTCATCCCAGGCATCGAGAGATCGCTGACCATTGCATCCACGACTTCTCCAGATTCGATAAGGGTGAGCGCCTCGAGGCCAGTGGACGCGACCAATGTGCTAAATCCAGCATTTTCGAGTGAATCTGCCAATGTCTCGCGAACCAGATCGTCGTCGTCCACCAGCAGGATACGGGCCGAGATCTCCGCTATGTGCATAGTGTCTTCGTCGTTGTCTTCAGCGCGAACAACGTCGCTTGCGGCCTGGCGCAGCCACATCGTGACCGTGGTCCCTTTTCCGGGCGTGCTGACAATCGACAGGCTGCCGCCCGATTGCTCGGCGAAGCCCTTAACCATGGATAAACCAAGACCGGTGCCCTGCCCCAGTGGCTTGGTAGTAAAGAATGGTTCGGCGACGCGCGCCAGGATGGCCGCGTCCATGCCCGTCCCATTGTCAGTAACGCTCAACCGCACATAGTCACCCCGCGCGAGACCGGCCGGGTGATGGTGGTCATCCGCAACGTTCTCCACCTCGGCCGAGAGAACGAGCGTGCCACCGTCGGGCATGGCATCACGTGCATTGGTGCCGAGATTGATGATCGCTGTCTCCAACTGCGGTTGGTCGGCGATGACCGATGGGATAGATGGCGGGACGCTGGTGGTGACTGTGATTGTGCTACCGAGCGTGTGGGCGAGAACCTCGCGCAGACTGTTGAGAAGCTCTGAGGTGGCGATCGGCGTGGCCCGCAACTCGCCGCGACGGGCAAAGGACAGCAGGCGCTGAGTGATCGAGGTGCCACGGCTAGCCGCAGCAAGCATCGTGTGCGTGAGGCGGCGGACCCTGTCCTGATCGCCCGGTCGTTGCTCGATCAGCGCGGCAGCTCCCGACACGGCTTGAAGGATATTGTTGAAGTCGTGCGCTATACCCCCGGCGAGCTGGCCAAGCGCTTTCATTTTCTGCGCCTGCGCAAGCTGGTTGGTAAGGTCACGTTTCTCCGTTAAATCCCGGCCTTCGGCGATGATTGATGTCACTTTGTTGGTCACCGCGTCGCGCACTGGCTTGAGCGAGTAGTCAATCCACATCGTCCGCCCGTCCGCGCTGTTGATCTCGACCTCACGACGGACCATCGTGCCCTCCGCGGCTTGCGCGATCTCTTCGCGGACGCGGTTACGCTCAGTGCCGGGCCGCCACCACCCGATCTTCCAAAGCGGCTCACCGATAATGTCGCCGCGGGTCAAATCGGTCGTGTCCCGAGCAGCGCGGTTCAATTCCAAAATTGTGCCATCGAGATTGAGTAGCTGGATGAGCTGGAATTGCGACTCGAAGATTCCACGGAACCGCTCCTCGGCATTGGCCAATGCCGTTGTGCGCTCGCCGACCCGGCGTTCCAGCTCCGCTGTATAGGATGCAAGCTCTGCGCGAGCCACCAGCAGCGCAGCGTCGGCCTCTTTTCGCGCCGAGACGTCGCGAATCGTGCCAGTAATGCGGTGGGCGCCGTTGGTGTTGAATGAGCTGACCGAGAGGTCGATTGGGAACTCCGAGCCGTCGCGCCGAATGGCGAGCAGTTCACGGCCGGGCACGCCGATCGCGCGCGGCGGGGCACCGGCGCGGTGAGCGGCAAGATAGCCATCGTGGCGTGCCGCCTCGGCGGCAGGCATGAGCACACGCAGATTGCGGCCGATCAGCTCCTCCGTCCGATCATAGCCGAACAAGCTTAGCATAGCTCGGTTGACCCATTCGATCTGGCCATCCGAATGCGCAATGACGAAACCGTCCACCGCCGTGTCGACAAACGAGCCAAATTGCGCCTCGCTCCTGCGCAACTGCGTTTCGGCTTGCCGTAACGACGTGATATCGGTGACATTTTCCATGAGGACGTCGCTGCGTCCATCCCCATGCCGGTGCAGGACCTTGTTTGCCAGAACGATGATCTCTGTGCCGTCCCGCGCGCGGTGGTGCAACTCGCCGATCCAACCGTCATCGCGGAGCAGCGTGGCATTGAGGTCGGCGAGAGACATGGGAAAGACCGTCTGCAGTAGTTCGTGTGACGAACGTCCGATGGCTTCCTCAGCGGTCCAGCCATATAAGCGGCAGCAGCCTTCCGACCAGAACCGGATGGTCCCGTCCAAGTCCCGCAGCATCACCGCGGCGAGGTTCACTAGATTGAGCAACTGTTGACGGTCGGCAGCTTCCGCCGCGACGCGCCTCAGCGCTTGCTCCTGCGCTCGCATTTGTCCATTGGACGGAAGCGCGAGCGCGCTCGGCAGAAGGCGCCACAGGACAACGGCCGTGATTAACGAAATGATTGCAGTGCCCGACTTTATCAGCGCTTCAAGTCCGTAAGCCGGCACCCACAGGGTCACCACGCTCAGAAAATGCGATAGACCGCACAGCAGGATGAAAGCCGCAAACAGCAGAAACACTGGGCGGAACATTAAATCACGCCGCTTGCGAGCAACCACGGCAAGCGCAATCGGGATGGTCAGATAGCTTATTCCAATGAGCACGTCTGCCGTGGCGTAGGTCCAGATCAGCCATGGTTCCCATAACAGGCAGAACCCGTGCGGGGTGAGACCTGCAGGATCGAACAGCCAGTTTGATAACGCGGACATCACACCTCTGCCCCCGACGAGTAATCCGTGTGTATATCAGGACAACTTCAAATGGTAATAAAACTGAGTGCGCTCGTCGGCGTTCGAAGCCGATTACGAACTTCGCCTACCGAGCGCGCCATGATACCGGCCGGTAGTATGATCGCCGGGCGAACATAATTCTCAAAATCGAGCGCCCTGGAGCAAAATTCCGTGGACCGTCGAGATTTAAATACCGAAACGGCTACAAGCTGTCCAAACGATTAATAACGCCGTCGCTTCAGAATCTTCAGATGGTGGTGGGACAATCGCGCAGCGAACGGCCGAGCACGTCGTTCGGTAAGGGATATCGGGCAATCTGGAACCGAGGACGCTCTGCCAGCAATTATTCCGACCAACATTGTGCAACAATGATGCCTGCGAGGTGCTTGCCTTTCCCCTGATCAGGTCCACATGTATGGGTACCATCAGTATTCGCATGACACGAAGATGTCGTCGGCAGGGACCTAGCCTGGGCGTCCGGTGGCAGAGAGAGACGTGCACTCCCGCCCTACCGATGAACAGGAGGGCGCTTCGTGGCGGATACCAGCATCGATCATACCGTAGTGAAACTTCGGCGGCAGCAGGCGGCCTTGGCGAAGTTTGGAAGGTTCGCGTTCAACGAAACCGACCTGCCGACGATCCTCAGCGAAGCTGCGCGTATCTGTGCGGCATCCCTGGATGTTCCGTTCTGCAAGGTCTGCCGATACCGTGCCGCTGAGAACGATCTTCTCATCGTGGCAGGGTGTGGCTGGGATCTCGGAGTGGTTGGACGCGTCGTCTCCCAAGCCGACGAGACATCGCCTCAAGGACGTGCGTACATCACGGGTGAACCGGTGATTATTCGCGATATACGAGAGTCGAACAAGTTGCATCTGCCGGATTTCTACCCACAGCATGGTATTATTTCAACAGTCGATGTGGTCATCACCGCCCTCAACGGAGCTTCATATGGCGTTTTGGAAGTCGACAGTCCGACGTTGCATCAATACGATCAGCATGACATCGACTTCCTGACCGGCTTTGCCAATGTGCTCGCCGAGGCAGTCGCGTCGGCTCAGAAGACCAAAGCAATGGAGGCGTTGCTGGCCCGGCAAGAACTGTTGGCTTCGGAACTGCAACACCGCGTTCGTAATAATCTCCAAATCGTTGGCGGGATGTTAAGCACCTACGGGCTGTCTGCATCGGACGATGCGTCGCGGGAGGGTATCGCCTCAATCTCGCGTCAGGTAGTAACGCTGACGCATATCTACGATAGTCTGCTCGGTATTGGACTGAGCTCAACCATTGACTTGAGTAAATACCTGCAAGAACTGTGCTTGTCCTTGCCCAAGCTCCAAGACGGGCGAGCCGGCAATATTGATCTCCAATGCCACGCGGAATTTATCATGCTTCCGCTCGACAGCGCGACCGCGCTGGGAATGGCCGTTGCGGAACTTGTGACCAACGGTTATCGTCACGCCTTTCCAGATGACAGGGCGGGTACAATCTTCGTGACCGCCGTCGCCGATGGCGGCAATGCAATCTTGATGATCGGGGACGACGGGGTGGGCTTCGACACGACAGCGGCGCCGTCAAGGCGTGGGCTCGGCCTGGTTCAGCAACTGGTCGAGCAGATCGGCGGGACGGCGAGCGTGCGATCAGAAGTAGGCACGCTATGGACATTGATGTTTCCGGTGTCGGATTCGACCGGTAACGTCAAGGCTGCTGCATAGCCCAATGGCACCGGCGAATGAGCCGCACATTTGCGACGCGGGTTAACTAAGAGAAAAGATGATCATTTAGGACTAGTCGCACTAGAAAACGACTTTGCCTGCATCGATAAGCGGGCCTGATACGACCGGACAGCCTGAATGGGAGCAGAAGATGGTTGTTTGACGGGTGCGCTATCTCGACGAAAGCGACTTCTTTACGGGGGCAATCTACCTGAACATCCTTCTGTGCTTCCTCGTGAAGGGAAGTACTGGTAACCGCTGTCAATATTGTTCTCCGCCGTGCCGGAAGGAGCCGCGCCTGATGAACGACACAATTCATCAAATATTCCAGGACGGGGACGCTTACAAAGTCCGGATCACACGACTGGGCGAATTTATCCGCGAAGCCGGCGGCTTCTCGTCTTACGCTGACGCGGCGTCGTGGGTTGCGCAGGCCGAGCGTCTTGGGTCGGTCAGAGCCGGGCAGCAAAAGCCGATATCTTCGCCGTATATGCGGGTGGTATGACCTCACCGCGGTAAAGCGGTTTGCCGCATCGCGTTCGTCCCTGACACGGGCGTTCCACAATCCCGCCCGATCAGCCCCACCCAAACCCAGCGGGGGCGAGCGAGTTTGCCACCTTCTTCTGCTCGGCGCTCATAACAGAATACAGCGGCATGAACGCCGCCTTGGTCGACTGCGCCACCTCCATCATCCCGGCCGTCATCTTTTCCATCCGGTCGAGGCGTTCGGGCGCGCTCATAGATGCGGCTGGACCCATCTTCTCATGCATTTCGGTCATCCGCCGAGCGTTGTCGCGCATGGCGTCGGCAAAAGCGTTCCACTGCGGCATCTGCTCGTCCGTGATCTTGAGCTTGGTCTGCATAGAGGCCAGTCGGCTATCCATGTGTTGGGCCATGCCCGACATCTTCTCCATGCAACTGACGGAGCGGCCCTGCATCGTCCGCGCAGACGATCGGTGGTGGCCCGTCACCCCCGATTCCGCAGCGCCTTGCGCCATGAGGGGGCCGGCTATCAGGGTCGCAATTGTAAAAGCGGGCAGGATAATCGGTTTCATAGGTGCCTCCTCTTGAAGCCTTCAGCGCGTGCCGATCGATTCCAGGCATCATCCCTTGGCTGGGTTCTACATTTTGTCCCGTGTTGGCGGAACAAGTTCGCGGTCCGATCACATGGATTAGCCTATGGAACAGGTCGATGTCGCGCGTTCGTTGCCTGCCCCGGGCGCAGACGCCGGACGATCAGTCTCAGCGGCCGCCGGTTTTTGAAACGACGATTTACGGTCGCTGCACGGCGTCCCGCCCCACCACGAACTCGAGCCTAGAGCGAGATTTTCAGGAACGCGCCAAGTTCGCCGATGATACCGCGGCGGAATGCCAGCACGCAGACCATGAAAATCACACCTTGGGTCACCGTCACCCAGGCGCCGAACTGGGCGAGGTAGTTCTCCATCGCCGTCACCACTACCGCGCCCATCGCGGGGCCGAACACCGTCCCCAACCCGCCGAGCAGGGTGGTCAGCACGACCTCGCCGGAGGTCGAGTAATGCACATCGGTTAGCGTGGCGATGCCGAACACCAGCGCTTTGGTGCCGCCCGCCACGCCCGCGATCATGCAGGACAGCACGAACGCAATCAGCTTGTAATCATCAGTCCGATACCCCAGCGAGGTCGCTCGGGGCTCGTTTTCGCGAATGCCTTTCAGAACTTGGCCGAACGGCGAGTGGATGATGCGGTGGACGAGCAGAAAGCCGCCCAGGAACACCGCTGCGACGACCCAGTACATCGTCATGTCGTTGCTCAGATCGATGAAGCCGAACATGTAACCCCGAGGCACCTGCTGAATGCCGTCCTCGCCGCCGGTGAACGGCGCTTCCAAGCAGAAGAAGTAGACCATCTGCGCCAGCGCCAGGGTGATCATGGCGAAGTAAATGCCGGACCGGCGGATTGCCAGATAGCCCAGCACCAGGCCCAGCGCCGCCCCGGTCAGGCCGCCGAAGATGATGGCGAGCGAGGCGTCCACGTGCCAGTTCTTCATCGTCCAGGCGGCGACGTAGCTGCCCATGCCGAAGAACGCGGCGTGACCGAACGACAGCAGCCCGACATAGCCCAGCATCAGGTTGAAGGCGCAGGCAAATAGCGCCGCGGTCAGCACGCGCATCAGAAACACCGGATACAGCACGAACGGGCTTACCACGATCAGCACCACCATCACCACGAAGGTGATGGATTGTGCCCGGGAGAATCCAAACATTCAGGCGGCCTTTCCAAAGAGGCCGCGCGGCCTGACCAGCAGCACGATCACCATTACCACGAACACCACGGTGGCGGACGCCTGCGGATAGAACACTTTAGTCAATCCCTCGATCACGCCCAGGCCAAAGCCAGTCAGGATCGAGCCCATGATGGACCCCATGCCGCCGATCACCACCACGGCGAACACCGTGTTGATGAAATTGGTGCCCATGTTGGGGTTTACCGAGTAGATCGGCGCGGCCAGCACACCCGCGAAGGCGGCCAGCGCGACGCCGCCGCCATAGGTAAGCGTTATCAGCCGCGGCACATCGACGCCGAACGCCTGCACCAGAGGGGCGTTCTCCGTCGCTGCCCGCAGCGTCGCACCCAGCGAGGTTTTCTCGATGATCGCCCAGGTCGAGATGCAGACAACCAGGGCGCAGAGCACCACCCAGCCGCGGTAGTTGGGCATATACATGAAGCCCAGATTGGTTGCGCCCTGCAGGATGTTTGGGATGCGGTAGGGCAGGCCCGAGCTGCCGTAGTAGTTGCGGAACAGTCCCTCGATGACCAGCGACAGGCCAAACGTCAGCAACAGGCCATAGAGGTGATCCAGCTTATACAGACGGCTGATAATGGTCTTCTCAAGAATAATACCGAAGATGCCCACCAGCAGAGGCGCCAGGATCAGCGCCGGAAAGTATCCGATGCCGAGATAGTTCAGCAGCATCCACGACGCGAACGCCCCCATCATGAACAGCGAGCCGTGGGCGAAGTTGATGATGTTGAGCATGCCGAAGATCACCGCCAGCCCCAGCGAGAGCATGGCGTAGAAGGCACCGTTGATCAGCCCGAGCAGAAGCTGGCCGAACAACAGCGGTCCGGGAATGCCGAAGATGGTCATCATGATTGTTGCTTCATTTCGTTTCCCCGGGCACGCCGTTCCTGAGCTTTGCGCTATGCCTTGATGAAGGGGCAGTGGCCTTCGGCCAGCGGGCGGTAAGCCTCGTCGCCCGGGGTCGTCACCTTCAGCTTATAGTAATCCCACGGGCCTTTGCTTTCGCTCGGGTCTTTCACCTCGAACAGATAGGCATTGACCATATTCACGCCGTCCTCGCGGATCTTGCTTTTGCCGAAGCAATCGTCCTCGACCGGCATTGCCTTCATGCGGTTGATCGTGGCGACCCCGTCCTTCTTCGCCTCCGCCGCGCCCATATCGGCAACCGTCTTCAGATAGTGCAACGTGGCAGAGTAGCACCCGGCGTGGATCATGTTGGGATAGTTCTTCGGGGTCTTCGGCAACACCCGCTTGGTGAAGGCGCGTGTCTTGTCGTTGAGGTCCCAGTAGAAACTTTCCGTCAAGCTGAGACCGCCGGCGGTGTCGAGGCCGAGCGCGTGCACGTCGGTGATGAACATCAGCAACGCCGCGATCTTCATCGAGCTGTTCAGGCCGAACTCGTGGGCCTGCTTGATGGAGTTCACCGTATCGCCGCCGGCATTGCACAGCCCAAGGACCTTGGCGCCGCTGGACTGCGCCTGCACCAGGAAGGACGAGAAATCCGTGGTGCCGGGGAACGGATACGGGGCGGATCCTAGGACTTTGCCGCCCGCCGCTTTCACCAGGACGGAGGTGTCATCCTGCAACTGCTTGCCGAACGCGTAGTCGGCGGTGAGGAAATACCAGGAAGCGCCGCCGGCCTTGACCATCGCGCCGCCGGTGGACTTCGACAGCATATAAGTGTCGTAGCACCAATGTATGAAGTTCGGCGAGCATTGCGGCCCGGTCAGCGCCGAGGACGCAGCGCCGACATTGAGATAGACCTTGTTCTTTTCCCGGCAGACCGACTGCACGGCCAATGCGACCGACGAGGTCGGGACATCCAGCAACACATCGACGCCATCGCGGTCGAACCACTGCCGGGTGATCGAGACCGCCAGATCCGGCTTGTTCTGGTGATCGGCGGTGATCACCTCGACGTTCAGGCCCTTGGCAGAGATGCCAAAATCCTCGAGCGCCTGCTTGGTGCAGATGACCGAAGTGATACCGCCGGTGTTGGTGTATGGGCCGGACTGGTCGTTCAGCACGCCGATCTTGATGACTGGCGCCTGGGCGCGGGCTGAACGGATCAGGGGGAGCGTTGCGGCGGAGGCGGTCGCGAGGGCCGAACGACGGGTAAGCATCATCAATGAACCTTCATGTTTTTACCCAAGAGCAGCCGCCTTTATCTAACGGGCGGGATAGAAGCAACGTGCCTGCCATGATCCGGCACTCCCGTGCTTTCCGGCGGTTTCTTTGTCGTCCAGCGCACCGGCGCCCGTTCAGTCGTTAGTCGGTTGGGTCCGTTACTCAGACGCCCAGGTATTCGTGCAGTTTGTCCATGCTGGATTCGAGGAGATGATTGGGGATCATGTCCACGACCTTGCCGTGCTCCATGACGTAGTGGCGGTCAGCGACGGTGGCGGCGAAGCGGAAGTTCTGCTCAACCAGCAACACGGTGAAGCCGCGACCCTTAATCTCCCGGATGGTACGGCCGATTTGCTGAACGATGACGGGAGCGAGGCCCTCGGTCGGTTCGTCCAGCAGCAGCATTTTCGAGCCAGTTCGCAAGATGCGGCCGATCGCCAGCATCTGCTGCTCGCCGCCCGACAGCTTGGTCCCGTGCGCGGTCGCAGCGCGTTCGCGCAGGTTGGGGAACAGCGTGTAGATCTCGTCGACCGACAAGCCGCCGGGGTGGACGATCGGCGGCAGCATCAGGTTCTCGGTTACCGACAGCGAGCCGAAGATGCCGCGTTCTTCAGGGCAGATGGCAATGCCGGCCCTGGCGATCTGGTTCGGCATCCGGTTGATCATCTCAGCGCCGCGGAACTTCACGCTGCCCTCGCGGCGCGGGACTATCCCCATGATCGACTTCATCGTTGTGGTCTTGCCGGCGCCATTGCGGCCCAGCAGGGTGACGACCTCGCCTTCGCGGACCTCGAAATCAACGCCATGCAGGATATGGCTTTCGCCATACCAGGCGTTCAGGCCGTTGATCTCAAGCATAGGGGATCTCAAGCATGGGGGATCTCAGACATCGGCAGTCCCCAGGTAGGCGGTGATCACTTCAGGGTTCTTCGACACGGTTTCGTAAGTGCCCTCCGCCAGGACCTTGCCGCGGGTCAGAACGGTAATCTTGTCGCAGAGGCCTTCCACAACCGAGAGATTGTGCTCCACCATCAGGATAGTGCGGCCCGATCGTATCCGCTTGATGAGCTCGACGATGCGATCCACGTCACCATGCGCCATGCCCGCGGTAGGCTCGTCCAGCAGCATCATCTCGGGTTCGAGAGCCAGGGTGGTGGCGATCTCCAGCGCGCGCTTCAGGCCGTAGGACAAGTCGGCAACCACGGTCTCGGTGAACGAGGACAGCCCGACGTCGAACAGCAATTGGTGGGCGCGGTCGTCGAAGACCTTAAGCACGCTCTCGGAGCGCCAGAAATCGAAGCTGGCGCCCCGGGCGCGCTGCAACGCCAGGCGGACGTTCTCGAGCGCCGTCAGATGCGGGAAGACAGCCGAGATCTGGAAGCTGCGCACCAACCCCAGCCTGGCGACCATGGCTGGCTTCATACCCGTGATGTCACGACCTTTAAACGTGATCTTGCCGCGTGTGGGCTCCAGGAAGGAGGTCAACAGGTTGAAGCATGTCGTCTTGCCGGCGCCGTTGGGACCAATCAGGGCATGGATGTTGCCGGTCTCCACGGACAGATCGACGGCGTCCACGGCCACGAAGCCGCTGAACTCACGCGTCAGGCCTACCGTTTCCAGGATGGTGTCTGTCACCCCCGGACGTCTCCCCATTTTGCAATTGGTTCCAGTGAGCGGGGCGTTTTGCATATGCCGTGCCGCAGTGCAAGGCCATGTCAGCCCGATGATTCGGAGAACGTTACGGTCGTCGTTTCTGGCGGCTCATAGCGGCAAGTGCCTAAAGGGCGGGCCGGGAGGAGCTAGCAAATTGCGAACTCTATCTCCGGGGGGTCGATCCAGCCAGCGGCCTGAGAGGTGGCCTTGGGGCGCGAACGCTCGCTCAGAGAACGAGGGTCAGGTACACAGCGGCGGTCCACGCAAACACCGAGAGGATGACGCCGTGCACAACCCCTCGCATTAGTGCATGCTGGTCGTCGCTCACAGCAGCGCTGCGGCCCAGTGTCTGGTTGGGGTTTTGCGCCGTCGATGTAATTTGCCGCACCGGACTGCTCCTGTTGGTTGAAGCGAAGATAACGGGCCGGTGAAAACGCGCCAACCTTATTCACGGGTTCGCGAGCGAACCGAAATCCGAACCCAACGAAACCGTGATGCAAGCATAACCAAAATGCTCAATTTATGAGCCTTTGTGAACGATATAATGCCGTATTCAAAGGCCGACGATTGGTCGCGGATTCCAGAGCGTTGCGGACCGCCCCTGACCTTTCGCGTAATCACGTGACCGTGAGTTGTTAAATTATAATTTCTATGGGCAGCAATCCTCGCGGTGGCGTGAGGAGCGTATTCACATATCCGTGAGCGGCCACTGGAACGCCTCGTCAGGTCGCTCAGAATTACCGGCTGAACTACCTCGACACCCCGCAAGTAGCCCCGGCGGCGGGGTCGAGCGGATAACCCTGCTCATTCGAAACAAAATTAGGTAGTATGCCCAGGCAGATTTGCAAGGACCCGTTGCTACGACGGTATCAATCTGTTGCAGAATAGAACCGGGGCAGGACCTTCGAGCGGTTCAGGGTTCTTTCTCTGAATTGTCTGACTGACTGCGCTGGGCCGCCGGACCCGTGTGCGTATCTAGATTAAGTGCCGTGTTGATCAATGCCAAATGAGAGAATGCCTGCGGGAAATTGCCAAGTTGACGCTTTCCGGCAGGGTCGTATTCCTCAGCCAGCAAGCCGACATCGTTTGCCAAACTTAACAAGTGGTCGAATAAGGACCGAGCCTCTTGATGGCGGCCTTGGAGAACGAGGTTGTCGACATACCAGAAGCTGCAGGCCAGGAAGACGCCTTCGCTGCCTGTCAGGCCGTCGGAGGTTTCGCCGGTATGATAGCGGCGAACCAGACCGCCGATCATCAGGTCGCGGCCAATCGCGTCGACGGTACCGACGATCCGCGGATCCTCGGGCGGGAGGAAGCCCACCAGCGGCATCAGCAATAAGCTGGCGTCCAACGTATCAGCACCAAAGTATTGGACGAAGCTGCCGCGGTTCTCGCTGTAGCCTTCCCGGCAGACTGTCTCATGGATGCGCGTCCGAAGCGCCTTCCAGTGTTCCAACGGTGCGGGTAAGTCGAACGCCTCGGCGCCGCGGATCGCTCGGTCGAAGGCGACCCAGACCATCACTTTGGAGAAGGTGAAGTTCTGTGCTCCACCGCGCACCTCCCAGATGCTCTCATCCGGCAGTTCCCAAATATCCTCCAAGTGGCCGATCAAAGCGCGTTGCAGGGGCCAACTCGAGGTTGGGCGAACCAGACCGAGTGCGGATTCTTGGTAGAGGGCGTCGATGAGTTCGCCGAAGACGTCGAGCTGTAGCTGGCTGCTGGCGGCGTTGCCGACGCGGACCGGTTTGGCGCCTTGGTAGCCTTCGAGCCAGGGCACTTCCCATTCCGCGACCCAGCGTTCGCCGGCCAGACCATAGAGTGTCTGCACCTGGCCCGGCGTGCCGGCAACGCTGCGGCGGAGCCAGGCGCCCCAGGCCTGTGCTTCCTCCTGGTAACCGGCGTGCATCAGAGCCAGCAAGGTGAAGGTGGCGTCGCGCAGCCAGCAGTAGCGATAGTCCCAGTTGCGGCCACCACCGGGCTCTTCCGGCAGGGACATCGTCGGCGCCGCAACGATGCCGCCTGTTGGGAGATAGCTCAACGCCTTTAGTGTCAAGAGGGAGCGCTGAACCTCGGCACCGTATGAGCCGCGATAGGTGCAGCGGCTGGACCATCCGCTCCAAGACGCCTCGGTGTCATCCAAGGCATTATCGGCGTCCGGTGGAATGGGTACGGGAAGGTGCGACGCCGCGTGGGTCAGCACGAAGCGGGTCCGCTGGCCGGCCTCGACGACGAACGACGCTACGCTGGTCATGCCCCTGCCGTGCAGCTTGATGTCGCTTTTGAGCACGACCTGATCGGGGCCGACAACGGCCAGGATACCACTTCCGTGGTTCAGCCGGGTCACCCAAGGGACGGCCGATCCGTATTCGAAACGGAGCGACAGATCTAGCTGCATTTCCACCGAGCCGGAGCGGCCCTCGACGATGCGGACGATGGAGTGCTTTTCGGCAGCCATGAAATCGATTAGCGCGACGGACCCCGACGACGTCTCGAACAGCGTTTCGAGGATCATCGTCCCCGGCCAGTAATGCCGGCTAATCCTGGCCGGAGACTGGCTTGGAGTAATTCGCCAGCGGCCGTTGTCAGGGGAGCCGAGGAGGGCCGCGAAGCAGGCCGGGCTGTCGAAACGCGGCCAGCAAAGCCAGTCAATGGACCCTGCCTTGCTGACGAGTGCCGCGGTACGGCAGTCGCCAATCAGAGCGTAGTCTTCGATGGCGGCCGCTTCGGATGCGCGCGCCTGTTCAGCCGCTCGTTGTCGGTCCGGGTGTTTTGTTCGATAGTGATGTGGATGCGGCCGCTGAAGGCCCGGGGCCATCAGTTCGCCCTGCCCCACACGTGCTGCCCGCCGTTACCCAGGCAGTAACAGCCCCCGCCGGTTGCGACCGGATGATCCATCGGGCAGACGTAGGCGCCAGCGTAGCACGTCTGCCCCGCACCCGTGTGTGCCGGGGCATAGGCCTGAGGCGGCGCATACACCACGGGCGGCGGCGGCGGGTAATACGCTGGCGGCGGGTAGTAGTATGGGCTTGGGTAATATCCTGGGCCGTAGAAGCCCGGGCCATAAAACGGGATCCCGACACCAACGAATACTCCGGCGTTCGCTGGGCTGACCGCCCCACACGCGAAGACCGCGCACAGTGCCATCGCCACTGTGGCTGGACGCGGAAAATACCTCGATAGTGCCATGGTGGTTCCGACTCTGCCGGTAGAGGGTAATTGCATTATGTCTGATTCCGGCAAAGGGAGGAACCGCAAATGCGCATCAAGAGTTTGCTGGTTTCAATGTTGCACCTGATTTGCCGTGGCCAAACAGCCGGCCGAGGCGCAGGGCCAATTTCGCCAGCGCCGGCGTCGTGGTGGGGCGCAGCAGCCGTGGATCGTAGCCGGCAAAGCGGCGGTCGTTCTCGGTCAGGCAAATCGCCATCAGGTCGAGCGGTTTGAGGTCGATATCACTGACTGCCTGGCTGCCGTTGAGGGTGAAGTTGTTATCGGGCTTCTGGCCGCCGTCGATGCCGCGGGCGATGCCGATCCGCTCCCAGGCCAGGAAAATCCAGGCGCGGACGACGCGCAGCTCGAAGCGTAGGCGGCGCCATAGGCGCAGACGCTTGCGGTGCCAGGCCAGCCAGTTGGCGAACAGCAGGATGTGGCGGGCTTCCTCCTGGATCACCGGCTCGAACGTGTCGACCAGTGCCGTTGGGAAAAAGCCGGAGCGGCGGGCAACTTCAAACAGGCCAAAGGCGAAGAAGCTGTCGATGCATTCGGAATAGCCGGTGACCAGGTAGCCCCACTCCGGATCGGCGGGCAGCCGGTCGGGCGTCTCGGGGGCTAGGGGGATGCCGTAGCTGGCGACGAGATTCGAAAGCACCTCGCGATGACGGCTTTCCTCCCAGCCGTTCAGCCCGATCGCCTCGCGCCAGGAGGCGTCGGAAGCGGTGTCGCCGTAGGCGCGCATGCGGGCGCTGGCCTTGTTCTCCGTGGCAACGGCGATATCCCAGATCGGCAAGCTGGTGAGGCGATTTAGCGCGTCGGGATCCAGTTTCGGCCAGTCGATCACCGATGGTTTGTATGGGTTGAATGTGTCGCGGAACATGCGGCACGTGGCATCACGGTGGATGTCCGAGCCGATCGGGAGCCTGCCGGAGCTCGGAAAGTGCCACTCGCGCGCGTCCCGGTCAGCGGCGTCGATTTCGGTTTGGGTCGGCATGCATTGGGAATGGGCAATGGGAAAGTGGCGGTCAAGGGGTTGACGACACTTCAAGGCAACCCGGCGGTCTGCCGACTGCATGCGCGCCGGCATCGCGTTGACTGTGGGTGCGAGCAGACAGCGTTGGCGACAGAGGTCCGCGCAAGGGTATAGTGGCTGTGGCGTGTGGCGATTCGCGCGGGACGAGATTTGGGAGTTTTCGGCCAGAATGTTAGCGGAAAACATGCTTCTCGATCCCGCGCAGGTGTTGCACCGGGTGTTCGGCTTTCCCGGCTTTCGCGGGCAACAGGATGCGGCGGTGCGGCACATGGTCGCCGGTGGCGACGCGCTGGTGCTGATGCCGACCGGCGGCGGCAAAAGTATCTGCTACCAGGTGCCTGCCTTGGTTCGGCCAGGAACGGCCGTGATCATCTCACCATTGATCGCGCTGATGGACGACCAGGTGGCGGCGCTGCGGCAGGTTGGAGTGAACGCGGGGGCGCTGCACTCCGAGATCGATCCGGCGGAGGCACGCTCGATCACCCGCGACCTGATCGAGGGGCAGTTGGACCTGCTTTATGTCTCCCCCGAGCGGCTGCTGACCAATGGAACGGTGGATCGGCTGGCGCGGGTTCCGCTGGCGCTGTTCGCGGTGGATGAGGCGCATTGCGTGTCGCAATGGGGGCACGAATTCCGGCCCGAGTATCGTGAGCTGGCGCGGATCCCCGACATGTTTCCCGGGGTGCCGCGGATCGCTTTGACGGCGACCGCCGATCCGCGGACCCAGCAGGACATCTTGGCGGCACTGCGGATGGAGCGTGCCGAAGTATTCGTCTCCAGCTTTCATCGGCCGAATTTGAGGTTGTCCGCCGCGGCCAAGGTGGGCGAAACGTCGCAGTTGTTTGAGTTTCTAAAGCGGCACAAGGGAGAGTGCGGGATCGTTTATTGCGGCAGCCGTGCGAAAACCGAGCGGATGGCGGCGAAATTGAACGAAAAGGGGTTTCCGGCGCTGCCGTTTCATGCCGGGCTCGATCCCGACCTGAAGCGGGAGTTGTTGACGCGGTTCCGCTCCGGGGAGCCACTGGTGGTGGTGGCGACGATCGCGTTCGGGATGGGGATCGACCGGCCGGATGTGCGGTTCGTGGTGCATCTGGATATGCCTGACAGCCCGGAGGCGTATTACCAGCAGATCGGCCGTGCTGGTCGGGATGGGGATGTGGCGGACACGCTTTTGCTGTTCGGCGGGCAGGATGTGGCTCAGGCGCGGCACTGGCTGGCGCAGTCTGGGGCACCGGACGCGCGTAAGCGGGTGATGCGGACGAAACTCGAGGAGATGGTCGCGCTGACGGAGGCGGTGACCTGCCGCACGCGGTCGCTGCTGACCTGTTTTGGGGAGGCCTTAGAGTCCGAATGTGGTCATTGCGACAACTGTGAGGCACCCCCGATCACGGTGGATGCCTCGACCGAGGCGCAGATGGTGCTGTCGGCGGTGTATCGCACGGATCAGATATTTGGGGCGGCGCATATCGTGTCGGTGCTGCGAGGGGAACGCACCGAAGGTGTGCTGCGGCATAAGCATGACCGGCTGCGCACCTTCGGCGTAGGGGCGGCTCACGCCGCGACCTACTGGCGCGGGCTGGTCCGGCAGTTGATTGCGCTACGGGCATTGGACGTCGACACCGAGGGCCACGGCGGTCTTTGCCTGGTACAGGACGAAGCTCGGCCGATTTTGCGTGGCGAGGTTCGGGTGATGCTGCGGCAGGATCAGCCCAGGACGGAGCGGGCACAGCGCCCGGAGAGAGGTCGGGTCGGAGCCGGTCTGCCGGCAGGAGGCGCAGCCTCGGACACTGCCCGAGAGTCACGGCCCGACTCTGGGCTATACGAGGCGCTGCGACTTTGGCGGCTGGCAGAGGCCAAGGGACAGTCGATCCCGCCGTATGTTATTTTTCATGATTTAGTGTTGCGCGATATCGCAGCAATGCGGCCGACTTGTTTGGATGAACTGGCCCAGATCAAGGGGGTAGGATCCTCGAAGCTCGAGCGTTACGGTCGGCGCGTACTCGGGGTGCTGAGCGCAGAGGTTCCGGCTGGTTTGGCGAAACGTGGCTAGGCGCCGCCTTCAGCCGGTGATGCTTGAAAAATCCACGCGGAACTCATCCAGTTGTTCTGATAATAGTTGTATGGAGGCGTGCGATACGGCTGTGGCGCGGCATTCGCGGTGCTCAATGCAGTTACCAGCCACAGGGCGGAGAAGGCGGCGAGGATCAGCGTTTTCATCAGATATCCCCATCGTCGGGTGAACATCGGTTCTGACTTCATGTTTACACAATAGGCACGTCCTCGGCGAGCGATAAGCCGATTTTTCGCACTTGATTTATGTCTCCAGCGGGGAGGCGTCCTAGCGTCCTTGACAGTGGGTGCACAGGTCTGTCGCTCAAGGCGCTTTGAGGCCCGTATTGGCTGGATTGGCTAAAGCGGTAATACTCCGAGAATGACAACGCCCCCCTCCGTTCGCGCCGATCGCCTTCGGGCGCTGCTGACGCAGCAATTTGCGCCTACCTTACTGCAGATCCAGGATGACAGTGCCCGTCACGCGGGACACTCTGGCGCTCCGGCCGGCGGCCAATCGCACTATAGCGTGCTGATGGTGAGTGCGGCCTTTAAGGGCGTCAGCCGCGTTGGCCGGTCTCGCGCGGTGCACGAGGTGCTGGCGACCGAGTTTGGGCCGGCCGAGCAGGGGGGTATGCACGCCCTTGCGTTGACACTGCGCACGCCAGAGGAACACGTGGCCTCTTCGGAACAATGATTCGGAAGAAAATTTCCGAAATCACTTTATGTTCTGTTTATTTGACTATTTTCTTCTCCAGAAGAACCAGCTAAGGGTTGGCTTGGAACACTTTTGATGGTTTCCTGAGGAAGGACTGTTTGAATGGCTGCGGACAAGGATCTTGATCGTCTCGATCGCGAAATCCTCCGACTGATAGCGATCGATGCCTCGCTGTCTTTGGCCGAAATCGCCGCCAAAGTAGGCCTAACCCCGACACCATGCTGGAAACGCATTCGGCGGATGGAGCAAGACGGGGTTATTCAGCGCCGCGTCGCCATCATCGATGCGGACAAAGTGGGGCTGCCAGTCTCTGTGTTCGTGGCTGTTGAAACGGCTGATCATTCCGCCGATTGGCTTGGACGGTTCGCCAGGGTGATCCAGGACTTTCCGGAGATCGTCGATGCTTGGCGCATGAGTGGTGATGTCGATTACCTGCTCCATGTGGTGGTCGCCGATATCGCGTCCTATGACCAATTCTACCGCAGGCTGATTGGTGCGGTGCCGCTGCGCAATGTGAGCAGCCGCTTCAGCATGGAGCGGATGAAAGCGGCTCCGCTGCCGGTTTGAGGTGAGGCATAATCTTTCGCTTTTTTCCGGTTTATCAACTTTTGCTTAATAACTTCATGGTGTTCTGCACTCCGGCAATTAGGAGGTGGCCATGGCAATTAGTCGTCTAGTCAACCGTAACGTCGTTGCGGAGCGCGGACGGACCAGCATGCGGCTGGAACCCGAACTCTGGAACATGCTTAGTGAGATTTGCGAACGTGAAGCGCAGGATATGAGCACCTTGGTGCGTCAGATCGAAGCTGCGGGACACGCGGGGGGCCGCACAAGCGCGGTTCGGGTCTATATCGCCAACTACTTCCACGCAGCCGCGACCGAAGTCGGACACACGGGCGTGGGCCATGGCTCGCTGATGCGCAGAGTCCCGGAATTAGCCCGCTCGGCCGCATGATCAGCTTAATGACGCGCAAAACCGCGTCATACCTTTCACCGCAAGTGTCAACAAAATGAGGGACTTGCGGCTTTCCCCCTGAATCACCGCTTGGATAGGGCATCGAGCCCGGCGCCTATTTGGCGCACGCGGGGATCGTTGGTCCGAATCACCGCTTGGATAGGGCATCGAGCCCGGCCTGGACCATTTTTGTGTCCTCGCCGCCGGCAGGCATCTTCGTCAACAGTTTGCTCCAGTAGCCGCGCGCCTCATCGATGCGTGCGTCCTGTGCCGCGGCCATTCCCAGATACCATAGCACCAGCGGTTCGTCGGGATTGGTTGTTTCGATATGCTTCAGCACGCCGATCACCCGGGGCGGCAGCTTGTCCGCCGGTGCCTGGTCGGTCAGTAGGGCTCGCACTTCCTGCAACGGGATCGATACATCGTCCGGACGAAGCTTTGCGGCCTTGTCGTACGCGTCAGCGGCTTTTTCCGGCTGGTGGAGCACGGCGTAGGCGCGTCCCAGGCGTAACCAGCCGTCAAGATTTCCCGGATCGGCATCCTGTTTCGCCGCGAGTTTGGCGACCATGTCGCGAACCATTGCCTGCCGCTGTGCGTCCGGCATGTTCGCGGCGTTGGCGAGAGCGTCCGCGTCTGGGCCCGGTGCTGGTGCGGGCGGAGCGCCCTTCGCCAGTTCGGGAACCGGAATGCCGGCCGCATGCGCTGCCTCGGCGATCCGCTGCCCGAGTTGCGGGCGCAGCGGGGAATCGGCGGGCATTTCGGCCAGGAGCGACTGGAAGCCTTCAATCGCCTGACGTGGCTCGCCGGCCTGCATGGCGGCCAGAGCGAGGTAGTAACGGGCGATGCCACTGCTGGGATCGGCTTTCAGTACCTGCCGGAAGGCGGCTTCGGCCGCGGGGGTCACGGTGCCGCCGGCCTGCAACACCAGCACCTCGGCGTGGTCGGCGATGACGTCAGGGTCGGTCTGGCCGAGGTCGATCGCGTGACGGTAGGCGTCCTCGGCCTGATCCCACTGGTTCAGCATCGCCAGGCTGCGGCCGTAAAGCAGCCAGCCGGCGGCGTCGGAGGGGTTCTGCTTCAGTTTGGCGGCAAGGGCCTTGGTCGCCTGTTGCAGCGAGGCGGGATTGCCGCCATGCGCTACCTCTGCCTTGCGGGCGGCAAACGGCTCGTCTGGCAGGCCGGGGGCACCCAGCCACAGGTAACTGCCCACTCCACCGCCGGCGATGACGACGAATACAATCAGCGCCAGGACGGGACTACGTGACAGGCGGGATGGAGGAGCCGGCACCTTGTCGGTTGCGAGCAGGCGGCGCTGGATCTCCAGGCGGGCGGCATCGGCGTCGGCTGAGGTGATGAGGCCTCGGGCGAGGTCGCGATCTAGCTCCTGGAGTTGGTCCCGATATACGGCCTGGTCGAAGCTGCCGCGGGATGCGACGGGCCGGTTGCCGCGCAGCAGCGGCGCCACGATTGGCAGAAGCGCACCGAAGGCCAGCGCGGCCAAAAGAAATGGCAGGATCAAGCGTCAGTCCCGCGCATCAGCCCCTCGAGGCGGCGGCTCTCCTCTGGGTTGAGCGGCGCGATGTCGGCGGGCGTGGATTGTCGGCGTCTGAGCCAGACGGCTGTGCCGACAAGGCCGGCAGCGAGTAGCAGGGGCGGACCGTACCACAGGAGGTAGGTCGCCGGCTCGACCGGCGGCTTCAACAACACGAAGGACCCATAGCGGCTGACAATGGCCTGCATCGCCTGGGCATTGGTGTCGCCGGCGGTCAACCGTTCGCGGACGAAGACGCGGATGTCGTGGGCGAGGTCGGCGCCGGAATCGTCGATCGACTCGTTCTGGCACACCAGGCAGCGCAGTTGGCTGCTGATGTTCCGAGCGCGCGCTTCCTGGGCGGGGTCGGCGAGACGCTCGCGGGGTTCGACCGCTGGGGCCGCTAGCGCGACCAGCAGGAACAGGGCCGGCGAGGATTGGGGTTCTCATGACTGATCAAGCTGCTTGAGCAGCGGCAGAAGATCATTGTTTACCGTATCGGCGGTCAAGGGGCCGACGAACCGCTTGCGGATGATGCCGGAGCTGTCGATGACGTAGGTCTCCGGGACGCCGTAGACGCCGAAATCCAGCCCGACCCGGCCGTCCTGGTCGACACCGACTTGCCGGTAGGGGTCGCCAAAGGTAGCCAGGAGACGGGTCGAATCGGCCGGTTTGTCCTTGTAGGCGATGCCGTACAGCGGCAGGTGGTTCTGTTCGGCTAACCGCATCAGCAGCGGATGCTCGATCCGGCAGGGGACGCACCAGGACGCGAAGAAGTTGATCACGAGGGGATGTCCCTTCAGCGCGTTGAGATCCAAGGATTTTGAGGTATCCAGTCCGGCCAGGTCGAACGCGGGTGCCGGCTTTTCGATCATCGCGGAGGGCAGTTCGTGGATGTCGTGGTCCGGCCGCAATGAGATTACGAAATACCCCGCGAGCACCAGGAACAGCGCAGCGGCAGCACATAAGCCAGACGCCTCATGGTCTATTCGGCGGCTGGCAGTGGCGGATGCGATCGGGCGGCGGGAGGCGCGTGCGCCGGCGCCTACCCGCCAGCGGCGGTCGCTGAGGCTGACCACTCCGCCGAACGCCATGATCACGCAGCCGATCCAGATCCAGGGAACCAGCGGCTTCCAGTAAACCCGAACGGTCCAGTTGCCCGCGGTGTCGGAATCACCGAGCGCGACGTAGAGGTCGGCGAGCAGGTTGGTGCGGATCGAGGTGACGCTGGTGGTCTGTTGCTGCAGCGGGAAGAACCGGCGTTCAGGGTGCATGACGGTGACGAGTTGGCCTCCGCTCGTCACTCGGATCGCGGCATCGTCGGCGGTGTAGTTCGGGCCAGGGATGCGGGTCACACCCTCCAGCGTCAGTTCGTAGCCGGCGATGGCGATGGTGCCGCCGGGTTTGAGGATCTCGATAGCCTCTCTGTGCGTAGGCCGAGGCGGCGAAGCCGGCGACCGACACGGCCAGGCCGAAGTGCGCGAAGGTCATGCCGTAGGCGGACCGGGGCAGGTGGATGGCGCGGCGGATGGTCTCGGCGAAGGGTGCGCGGAACAGACGTGTGCGTTCGGCGAACTCGGTCAGCACGGCGGCCGCCAGCCACGCGGCGAGGCCGAAGCCCAGGACGGCCAAGACCGGGCCGCCGTAGGTGACGTAGAAGGCTACCAGAACCACCAGAGCGGTGGCGATATAGGCGACCCACAGGCGTTGCAACGCACCGAGCAGATCGCCACGCTTCCAGGCCAGCATCGGGCCGATGCCGACGGCGATGATCATCGGCACCATCATCGGTGCGAAGGTACGGTTGAAGAACGGGAACCCGACGGACAGTTTCGGGCCGTTCATCGCGTCCAGGAACAGCGGGTACAAGGTCCCGAGGAATACTGTTGCGCAGCCGCAGGACAGCAGCAGGTTGTTCAGGACCAGGGCGCCCTCGCGGGAGATCGGCGCGAACAGACCGCCGCCCTTCAGGGCTGGCGCGCGGAAGGCGTATAGTGTCAGCGATCCGCCGATTGCGATCACCAGCAGCAGCAGGATGAACGTGCCGCGCTCCGGATCGGTGGCGAAGGCGTGCACCGAGGTCAAGACGCCGGAACGGACGAGGAAGGTGCCGACCAGGGACAGGGAGAAGGTGATGATCGCCAGCAGGATGGTCCAGGCCTTCAGGGTGTCGCGCTTTTCCACCACGATCGAGGAGTGGATCAGCGCGGTGCCGACCAGCCAGGGCATGAAGCTGGCGTTTTCCACCGGGTCCCAGAACCACCAGCCGCCCCAGCCCAGCGTGTAGTAGGCCCACCAGGAGCCCATGGCGATGCCGATGGTCAGAGCGCACCAGGAGGCCAGCGTCCAGGGCCTAACCCAGCGAGCCCAGGCGGCGTCGACGCGGCCCTCGATCAGGGCGGCGACGGCGAAGGCGAAGGCGACCGAGAAGCCGACATAGCCGAGGTAGAGGAACGGCGGATGGAAGGCGAGGCCGGGATCTTGCAGCACCGGGTTGAGCCCGTTGCCGTTCGGCGCTGGCGGGAAGGTGCGCAGGAACGGGTTGGAGGTCAGCAGGATGAACAGCAGGAACCCGGTGGCGATCATGCCCTGGACCGCCAGCACGCGGGCGCGCAGCGGCAGGGGGCAGATTGTCGCTGAACAGCGCCACGGAGGCGGCGCACAGCGACAGCATGAAGACCCACAGGAGCATGGAGCCCTCGTGGTTTCCCCATACCCCGGTGATTTGGTAGAGCAGCGGCTTATCGGTGTGGCTGTTCTGGACGACGTTGATGACCGAGAAGTCGGAGACGACGTAGGCGTGCATCAGCGAGAGCATTGCCAGCGCGGTCAACGCGAAGCCGATCAGGGCGCAGGACCGGCCGACCGCCATCCAGCCTACATGGCGCCGGGCGGCGCCGATCATCGGGATGGTCGACTGGATCATGGCGACAAACAGCGCCAGGATCAGCGCGAAGTGGCCTAGCTCGGTGATCATGGCTGGACCTCAGGGAAGGTCGGGGCGCTGCCCCGAACCCCGCCAAGGGCCGACGGCCCTTGGAACCCGGGAATTGGGTGGGTGGAGAGGAGGGGGCAACCCGGACCGGCCAACCACCGCAGTTGCCCCCTCCTGTCCTCCCACCCATTAACGGGATCAAAGGGGGCGTCGCCCCCTTTGCGGGGTCCAGGGCAGAGCCCTGGCCTTCCCTGATCCCACCATCACGCGGCTCGACGGCGTTCCATTGGGATGATCGCGGTCAGCGCCCTGACCAGCTCGTCCATCATCGCGTCGGTGTGCAGCGGCCCCGGGGTGAACTCGCAGGCGTTCCTCGCCGCGCAGCACCGTCGGGTAGTTGATGGGCGTGGCGTACATGCCGAATTCGTTCAGCAGGCGCCGGCTGACGTCCGGTGCAAAGCGCGGCCTCTCCGATATGCAGCGGCACGATATGGCTGACCGAGTCGATACGTGGCAGGCCGGCGGCGTCGAAGCGGGCTTTCAGGGCCCCGGCACGCTCGAACAGCTTGGCGCGGCGAGCGTGGTCCTGACGAACATGGCGGACGCTCGCGAGGGCCGCGGCGGCGGTCATTGGCGGCAGGGAGGTGGTAAAGATGAAGCCGGGGGCGGTCGAGCGGATGTAGTCCACAATTTCCGCATCGCCAGCGATGTAGCCGCCGTGGCACCCGAACGCCTTGGCGAGTGTGCCCTCGATGACGTCAATGCGACCAGCGACCCCGTCACGCTCGGAGACGCCGCCGCCATTGGGGCCATACATGCCGACCGCGTGGACCTCATCTAGGTAGGTCATCGCGTGGTATTTGTCCGCAAGGTCGCAGATCTCGCTGATCGGCGAGATGTCGGCGTCCATCGAATAAACGGATTCGAAAGCTATCAGCTTCGGCGACGCTTCGGGCGCGGCGCGCAGCAAAGCCTCCAAATGGGCGGTGTCATTGTGGCGGAAAATATTGACGACGCCGCGCGAGCCCTTGATGCCGGCAATCATGGAGGCGTGGTTCTTGGCGTCGGAGAACACCTGCCACGGCAGGTCAGGGCCGTTCGGGAGACTGTTCAGGATGGTGGACAACGCCGCCTGGTTCGAGACGAAGCCCGAGGTAAACAGCAGCCCCGCCTGCTTGCCGTGTAGGCTTGCGAGTTCCGCCTCCAATTGGTCATGCACCGGGCTGGTGCCGCTGATGTTTCGCGTGCCACCGGCGCCAGCGCCCATGGTCTGGGCTGCCTCGCAGGCTGCATTTACCGGGATTGGATGACCGCCCATGGCGAGATAGTCGTTCGACGACCACACCAGCACGCGTGATCCGTCGGGGCGCAAATAGTAGGGAAAACCGTCAGCACGCTTCTGCAGCGGCGTAAAGATGCGGTAGCGCCCCTGGCCGCGGATTGCATCAAGGGACTGCCGGCAATGCTCTCTAAACCCACTCATTCTTCGGAAGCCCTCAACTCGCTCAATTCAGTTGTAGTCCGGTCAGCCCTTCTTCCCCAGTGGATTACAGCGAACCAATGATCCGCATCAACTCTGTCGCGCCTTCGCGCGCCCGAAAATGCGCTGATTGATGGCGTCGTCAACCGCCGCTTCCGCAGATGGACGTAGCTTAATCCGAGAAGGCAGGTCGGCACGCCATTCGTCCGGCGGGGCATTCAGGCTGATGCGTGCGCGTGCCGTGCGCTCGGGCGGGCATCCTTGACTTCGGCGAAGGCGCTGCAACCCAGCCATTTATCGAACTGCTGCCGAAGGGCGTTTGGGCCTTCGAGTTCGATCGCACCACTAACCTGTGCGGCCGTGAACGTCAGGTCACCCATCCAGATGCGGGTCAGCGTCTTGAGGTCGGTCGTAACGTAGAGATCGACCTCAAACCCGGGATCGATCGGGCACATGTCGACTTCGGACGTAGCACTGACGAACCACCAATTGCGCTTGCCAACCGGCACGTCCGAAAAGCTGAGCTGGACCGTGGTGCGACCGGACGGAAAATATTCCGGGTGTACTCGGCGCCGCATATGCCACATCAGTAGGCCGACATCGAGTTCATCGCGGCTGAAGTCGGTGCGGTACCAGCGTTGCCCCCATTCCCCGAGAAGGTGGACGATCGGTGCGAATTCCTTGCCCTGGTCAGTGAGGTGATATTCCAAGCCGGTCGCGCCGTTGCTCGGTGTGGCGCTGCAGAAGGGCGAGATCCAAGCTTTCTCCGGTCCCGATCCAATGGTCTCGATCCTCCGCGACCGCAATCATTTGGTGGAAGTGACGAACAACCTCAGCGGAGAGTTTTCTAACCGCGCCTGCTGCGTACTCGGGATCCGCGGCAATCTGGTGCGTGATGAGCGCTCGGTCGCCGCGGCGATTACCGCCGCAATGATGGAGGCGCAGGAGTGGGTCGCTGAAAACCCGGATGAAGCGGCGGCGATCTTCGCCGGCTTTACCAAGGTAGCAACCGCTGAGCAGTTGGCTCCGATGTTGCGCAGCCACACCCATCACCATCACCCGGTGAACGGTGATCTGAAGCGAGAGATCGCACTCTATGCACAGGAACTGAAGCAGGCGGGGGTGTTCAAGTCGAGTACCGATCCAGACCAGTTTGCTGACCGCGTCTGTGTGGATGTTCTCGCCACGTGAAGGCGTCGACGCATTACGTGGACGTATCACCCGGTGCTGCCACTGATTCCGGAAGGCACTGGACACGCCCCCGGATGTGGCGGACCGGTGGTCTGGCGGCGGTTACCTGGCTGGCTGTTGCGTGGTTCACCATCAACTGGCCCGATGTTGGCGACTTCGGGCCGGTGTCTCTGCTTTCCGTCTGCATGGCGGCTGTTGGCCTCACGATGGCCGGACTAGTCGCTGCGAGCTTTTTCCATGGTTTCCCGAGGCTTTTTCGAGCGGGTCCCTGGATCATCGCGCTCGCGGTGTTGCTAGGATTGTGGGAGGTGTCGACGGCCAAGCTTGATCTGTTGCCGCGTCCCGTTCTTCGCGACACCACAGTCGTTGCTCGAGGTTTACTTTGATGACTGGCCACGCCTAGGCGAGAGCACGCTGCGCTCGCTTACGCTGCTCGCCGCCGGATATTCGACCGGAGCGGTCTTGGGGTTCGCCGCCGGTGTGGCGATCGGGTGGTCACGCACGGTCGGCTACTGGGTGCATCCGGTGCTTCGCTTCATCGGGCCGCTGCCGGCGACGGCCTGGCTGCCACTCGCTTTCTTCGCGTTTCCTTCGAGCTGGAGCGCCGGGGTCTTCCTGATAGCCTTGGCGACCGGCTTCCCGGTGACGATCTTAACTTGGTCGGGGGTGGCTAGCGTCAATCCTGCCTACTACGACGTGGCGCGAACGTTAGGCGCCAATACCGGATTCCTGATCCGCAAAGTCGCCATCCCCGCCGCGATGCCGTCGGTGTTCGTAGGGCTGTTTATGGGCCTGGGAGCATCGTTCGCGGTTCTGGTCGTGGCGGAGATGATGGGGGTGAAGGCAGGTCTGGGCTGGTACCTGAGTTGGGCTCAAGGCTAGGCTGCTTATCCGAATATGTATGCGGCCCTGCTGGTAATGGCGTTCATGTGCAGTGGTCTGGTCACGCTATTGTTCCATCTCCGCAATCGGCTGTTGTCCTGGCAAAGAGGGCTGTTGCGATGGTAGCAGCCGCCGAATTGCAGGGGGCGGCGGTTCGGCTGGCGAAATTGACGCATCAGTTCGAGCTTCATGGGCAACCGCTACCTGTGCTCGATGGGATTGATCTGACTGCTGGCCCCGGTGAATTCGTCGCACTGCTAGGCCCGAGCGGCTGCGGTAAATCGACCTTGCTCCGGCTGATCGCCGGGCTGGAGCGGCCACGGGTGGGGCGGCTTCTGATGGGTGAGCAGGAGATCGATGCGCCAGATCCGTCCCGCATTCTAGTGTTCCAGGATCCGACACTGTATCCCTGGCGTACCGTGCGGCAGAACGTGGCGCTCGGGCTAGAAACTCAAGGTCTCGCGCGGGCGCAGAGGCAGAGCGTCGACGCTATGCTGCAGCAGGTCGGGCTTGGCGGCTTCGATAATGCCTACCCGCACCAGCTATCAGGCGGCATGGCACAACGCGCGGCGCTGGCGCGGGCTCTGGTAAACAATCCGTCCGTATTGCTGTTGGATGAACCGCTCGCCAATCTGGACAGTTTGACGCGCATCGCGATGCAGGCCGAGTTGCTCGCGCTGTGGAAGCAGCGACGATTTACGGCCTTTCTGGTGACCCATGATGTCGAAGAGGCGTTGTATCTTGCCGAACGCATTCTGGTTCTAAGTCATCGACCGGCACGAATCCAGACGGAAATCGTGATCGACATGCCATATCCGCGGCATCGTGGCGGCGCTCGGTTCGCGGAATTGCGCAAGCACGTGCTGGGCGAATTGGGACTTCAAGAATACTGGTAAGTCGTTTGCCCGAGAGCGGTAGCCGGGGCCGGACAACGCCGAGAAGGGGATTTCGTCATGCAACAGGACGCAGATCGACGGCCGATGACGGACTGGGCGGGATTGATGCACACGCTAGGACCAAGCTTCGCTGAGCGAGCAGACCGATGCGATGCCAATGACACGTTCGTCGCCGAAAACTTCGCGGAACTTAAACGACGGGGCGTGCTTGCCGCCGGCGTGCCGGCCGAGCTAGGCGGCGGCGGGGCATCCTATCCTGAACTTTGCGAGATGCTACGAGTTCTTGCCCAGTATTGTGGCTCGACTGCACTCACGCTGTCCATGCACACGCACCCTCTTGCGACCATCGTCTGGCGTTGGCGCCGTGATCCGGCGCCGGTTGAGCGCATCTTGCGGCGTGTGGTGGATGAGCGTCTTCAGCTTGTGACCAGTGGTGCCTCGGATTGGCTCGATGGTTCGGGGGTCGCGCGTCGCGTCGCGGATGGCTGGCGTGTCACGGCAAGGAAGCGGTTCGCAAGCGGGAGCCCGACCGGTGACCTGCTGATGACCACGGCGATGGATGTGGAGTCGGGACCGGAACCAGCCGTGCTGCATTTCGCACTTCCGCTTGCCGCCGCGGGTATGTCGGTTCAGGACAACTGGCGCACGCTTGGGATGCGCGGCACCGGATCGCACGATGTCGTTGTCGAGGACGTTCACGTGCCCGAGGCAGCGGTATCGATGCGGCGCCCCGCAGGCAAATGGATTGTGCAGTTCCACTTGATGCAAATGATCGCGCTACCGCTCATCGCCGGCTGCTATCTCGGCGTGGCCGAGGCTATGCGCGACCGTGTGCTCGGAATGGCGGCGAAGCGGGCGGATAGCCTTGGGCTGGTGGATATCCTGGGCGAGATGGATACCGAACTCGCCGGCGCGCGGATCGCGCACCGTGACATGGTGGAGTCGGCGTTTACGCTCGAACCCGGCTCCGCCTCGTCGAACCGGGTTTTCATGGATCGTACCTTGGTTGGTCGCGCTGTTCTGCGGGTCGCCGAAAAGGCCATGGAAGCGGCGGGAGGAAGCGCGTTCTACCGCGCTGCCGGGCTGGAGCGATTGTTCCGTGACATCCAGGGTGTGCGCTACCATCGTCCGCAGGAGCGGATGCAGGTCCGTTACAGCGGCGAACTGGCACTTGGGCGGGAGCCGAGCGGCTAGCCTATTCTGACCCCCCCTGGGTGAAACGGCGGTCCGCGGCCCGTTTTGCGGGGCAGACATGCACGATGGCAGCTTTGCAATCATAGCGGCCGGTGCCATGTGCTATGCTGCACTGCAATATCCGCCTGCCCCTTAGGAGTTCGGCATGCCCTTGAGCCCGCCCGCCGAGCGCGAGCGCCTTCACACTCGTGCCATTGAGATCAATGGTTATCGCCGGGCCGACGGCCACTACGATATCGAGGCGCATTTAACCGACGTCAAAAGCCTCGGTCTTTCGAACTACGACCGGGGCTATATCGAGGCCGGCGACCCTGTGCACGACATGTGGCTGCGCCTGACGGTCGATGAGAAGATGCACATCCACGCGGTCGAAGCGGTCAGCGACAAGACCCCTTACGCCGTATGCCCGGCGGCGGCGCCGAACTTCACACGATTGGTTGGGATGCAAATCAAGGCAGGGTTCCTGCGGGATGCGACGCACAAAGTTGGCGGGACGGTCGGTTGCACGCATCTGCGCGAACTGCTCCAGCAGATGGCTACCACCGCCTTCCAGACCATCAATCCTGCCAGGGCTCGGCGCGAGATGGCGGCCGAGGGTGCGGAGGACAGACCTGGCAGCGATACGCTCGACAAACGGATCACCGAGAAGTGGGGCGGCGGCAGCAAAATACTCAATACTTGTCTGGCGTACAGACGAGCGAGGTCCGCTGGTGAAGCGTCGCTGGCCGCATCTGTATAAGGGGACCGATCCGTTAACTGAGGCTGCGGAATAGCTCGGCCGCGTAGGTCGATCGTCGTGTTGGTCCCGGTGGTGACGTGGCCGCGGGCAGCACTTTAGTCAGCGCGGTAACGGTTCGATCGTGAACCTGGAATCACCCTCGGAGGTATTGCCGTCGGTCATCGACTTGGCGGTCCAGTGCAAATCGTAGGTGCCCGGCGGTAGCGCCCTGCCGCGGGCAAATAGCACGTTCGGCGCACTATCCAGCCGCGCCGCCAGGGTCTGCAGAACCCGGCCATCCTGCACGATGAGCAACCGCGAAAATGCATGATCGACGGGACCGCCGAAGCGTACCGCGTAACCGGAGGTAAGACCGTTGGTCATAACAGAGACGGTGGGAGGACTTGCATCCGGGCCGGGCGGCGGAGCCGCGGCGCCGGCCACCAGTGGCAAGAGGAGCACCAATTTGATCCTTGCTCCGCCTGAACCTTTCCGCATGGCTCAGCTCCTTTGTGCTGATACGAGGATATTCGCAGCCTGATTATGCTTGCCTTATCAGGCCGCGACTAAGGCTGGATATTAGCCTACCCGCTGCAAGTTCCCAAAACTCCAGCAGTCACAAATGGTTAATAGGTGGCGTGATGCCGATCACAAGCACAGATTTGGTATATCGGTTCTTGTGACCTGTCCTGTCGAAATACCAGTCCAAGAAATTCTTAAAGCTGTTGGCAGAGTTCGCCACGAAATACCCATAGTTCCCGTCAAACAGGTGGAACCGGTTGTCGCGCGCATTCTCCGCGGCGATGCTGTGCGCGCCTCCTTCGCGACGCAGGGTAATGCCGTAGCATCCGTAGGCCTGCGTGACCGCGAGGTTGATGATCGCTCCCGACGGCTTGCCTGCGCTCTCCACTTTAAGGCTGCCGCTTAGTCCAAGCTGGAACGGACTGATCGCCCACTCCCAAAACTTTACGTCGCCGGTGTTCTTTGTCGCGAACTCGGTGTTCTGCCCGACCGTCGCTCGCCAATCGGCGCCGTCGTACTCCTGGGCGCCAGGATTGTAGGGGTAGTCTTTTCCTTGGTTACTGCAGTGACATCCAGCGTGCTGCGAGGCCGATGCAATAGCCCCCGTAAGCCTCACCCCAGGGACCAGGCTCCGTCATCACCGCCGTCTGAGCCTGGTCCAGCGCATAGACGAGGTTGCCCTTGGTGTTCGCTTCAGTCTGAAGCGCGTCCCATTGCATTGCCGCGTCCTCCCGTCTCGAAGTCGGTTTCTTGAAGTCTATGACGTGACCACGCCTCAGACCTCCTCCACCTGATCAACGCCCGGCAGCGATTTGAGTGCCTGGGCGAGCCTTGGGGTGACATTGTAGCCGCCGGGGAGGGCGATCTCAACATCCTGTTCGCTGTCGATGCGGGGCACCAGCGTGACGCGTCCACGGCCACCGGCTTCGCGGTTGAGCACTTCGCGGATGTGGGGTACGGCGGCGCTTTCGCGTAGCCACACGCGGATGGATGCGCCAACTGACGCGGCGGCCTGGTCGAGGGACGACACGTCCACCGCAGTGACGCGCACTGTCTCGCCGTCGGTTTTCAACTCGGCGTTCACCAGGATATTGGACCCCGCGACCAGGATCTCGCGGGACCGGTTGAGCACTTCGCTGAAACAGGTGACCTCCACCGAACCGGCGGCATCGGAGACGCGGACCCAGGCCATACGGCTGCCGGTGCGGGTTATTCGTTCCTTTGTAGCAACAACAGTGCCGGCGATCTTCACCCGGCTAACACCGGCGGCGGCCCGTGCCTCGACTTGGATTGATGGGGTGACGCTGAGTCGCTTGAGGGCTTGGGCGTAGGCGTCCAAGGGGTGAGCGGTCAGATGAAACCCGACAGCTTCGGCCTCGAAGGCCAGGCGCTCGAGCGGAGGCCAATCGGGCACAGCGGGAAGGCGTAACGGCTCCGGTTTGCTGGCCAAGCCGCCGAACAGGCCGATCTGGCCGCTTTCCTTTTCCTCCTGATCGGCCTGGGCGCGGCGCAGGACCGTTTCGGCGCCGGCAAAGAGGCGGGCGCGGTTTTTTTCCAGTTGATCGAAGGCGCCGCCGCGCACGAGGTTCTCGATCTGGACGCGGTTGATCTGCCGTGGATCGACGCGGGTGGCGAAATCCGTTACATCGGTGAACGGCGTATTACCCCGGGTGGCAGCCACCAACTCCATTGCCGCGAACCCGACTTTCTTGACGGCGGCGAGGGCATAACGGATGGCCAGGCGGCCGCCTTCGAGGCGTTCAACGGAGAAATCAGCTCCGGAACGATTGATATCCGGTGGCAGGATCTTGATCGCGCTGCGTTCGGCTTCCTGTTTCAGGGCGGCGAGGCGGTCGGTGTTGTTCAGGGCAAGGCTCATGCAGGCGGCGATGAAGACCTCCGGATGGTTGGCTTTCAGCCAGGCGGTCTGATAGGCGATCAGCGCGTAAGCGGCAGCATGGGATTTGTTGAAGCCGTAGTCGGCGAATCTCGCCATCAGGTCGAAGACTTCGGTGGCCTTCGCCGGATCGATGCCGCGCTTGATCGCGCCGTCGGTGAAGATGTTTCGTTGCGCCTCCATCTCGGCGGCGATTTTCTTGCCCATGGCGCGGCGCAGCAGGTCGGCGCTGCCGAGGCTGTAGCCCGCCATCGTCTGGGCGATCTGCATCACCTGTTCCTGGTAGACCATGATGCCGTAGGTCTCGGACAGGATGTCGTGGATGACCGGGTGCGGTGCGTCCCATTTCTCCCCATGCTTGCGGCGGCAATAATCGGGGATGTTGGCCATTGGGCCGGGACGATAGAGGGCGACGGCGGCGATAAGATCCTCGAACCGGTCGGGGCGCATCTGGCGGAGGGTGTCGCGCATGCCCTGGCCTTCCATCTGGAACACCCCGCCGGCATCGCCCTTCTGCAGCATCTCGAAGGTTTTTGTGTCGTCCAGGGGGAGGCGGTCGAGATCGACTTGGATGTCTAGGCCTTTCAGAAAACCCTCAGCGCGACGAAGGATTGTCAGTGTGGTGAGGCCGAGGAAGTCGAATTTGACCAGGCCGGCCTGCTCGACATGCTTCATCGAGTATTGGGTGACCAGAAAGTCCGATTTGGGATCACGGTAGAGCGGGACAAGCTCGACCAGCGGGCGGTCGCCGATGACGACGCCGGCGGCGTGGGTGGAGGCGTGGCGGTACAGGCCTTCGACGCGCAGCGCGACTTCCAGCATGCGGCCGATGCCTTCGTCTTCATCGCGCAGGACTTGCAGGCGGGGTTCCCCATCGACGGCCTGCTGCAGAGTTACCGGCTTGGCGGGATTGTTCGGGATCAGCTCAGCAACTTTGTTGACTTGGCCGAAGGGAAGACCGAGCACTCGGCCGACGTCGCGGACGGCGGCGCGGGCTTGCAGCTTGCCGAAGGTGATGATCTGGGCGACGCGGTCGCCGCCATATTCGTTACGCACATAGTCGATGACGCGGTCGCGGCCTTCCTGGCAGAAGTCGATGTCAAAGTCAGGCATCGACACGCGTTCGGGATTGAGGAATCGCTCGAACAGCAGGTTGAACCGCAGCGGATCGAGGTCGGTGATGGTCAGTGCCCATGCGGCGACGGACCCGGCCCCAGATCCGCGGCCCGGGCCGACCGGGATGCCTTGTGCCTTTGACCATTGGATGAAATCGGCAACGATCAGGAAGTAGCCGGAAAACCCCATGCTGGCGATTACGTCGAGCTCGTATTGCAGGCGGGAGCGGTAGGTTTCGCGGGTGGCCTGGTCGGCGGCAGCGGCGTCCATACGACGCTCAAGGCCCTCGATCGCCATGGCGCGGACGGTTTCTTCCTCGGTCTGGCCGGGATGGACTTTCGGGCAGACGGGCAGCAGAGGCTTGCGGGTTTCCGCCATCACGGCGCAGCGGCGGGCGATTGCGAGCGTGTTGTCGCAGGCCTCGGGCAGGTCGGCGAACAGGGTACGCATGTCGGCGGCTGGCTTGAACCAGTGTTCCGGCGTGACGCGGCGGCGATCGCGTTCGGAGAGGGTGCGGCCTTCGGCGATGCATAGCAGGGCATCGTGTGCCTCGTGCATGTCAGGTTTGGCAAAGTAGCAGTCGTTGGTGGCGACCAGCGGGATACCGCGGGCGTCGGCGATCGCGATCAGGGCGGGTTCGATGGCGGCCTCGACGGCGAGGCTGTGGCGGTGGAGTTCCTGGATGGTGCGGCCGGGAAACGCCTCGCTCGTTACGTCGAGCAGGCGTTCGGCTTCGGCTTTTTGACCCTCGGCCAGCAGACGGCCGATCGGCCCGGTGGTGCCTCCGGTTAGCAACAGGAGGCCGGCGGCATACTCGGCTATGCTGGTGAATGGAAGCTGCGGCTTCAGGGTCGGGTCGGTTTCCAGGAAGCCCAAGGACGACAGGCGTTGAAGGTTGGCCATGCCGGCGGCGTCCTGGGCGAGCAGCACCACGGGGTCGGGCGGTAGGCGCGGGTTGTCGGCGCGGGCGAGGGCGATCTGGCAGCCTATGATCGGCTGGATGCCCTTAGCGGCGCAGTATTGCGAGAACTCCAGCGCGCCGAACAGGTTGCCGGTGTCAGTGATTGCGGCCGCGGGCATGGCGGCCTCCTTTGCCAGAGCGACGATCTGGTCGGGGCGGATGGCGCCCTCACTCAGCGAATAGGCGGAATGAGTGCGGAGGTGGACGAAGTCAGCGTGAGGCATTGGGTGATGGTATCAGAAGTGGCACGAGTTTGTCGTGCGTCCAACCTCCGGCATGATGGCGCGGGCTCGGCTGTTCTGAGTTTTGTCTTTCCGGCAGGAACCGCGTGGTGCGCGGAGGCGTTGGTACGGCCATGGGCAGCACGGCACGGCGCAGCGACCCCGCCTTATGGGAGCAGGTGAAGGGCGGCGTCACCGCGGGAGACAAGGGCGGCGCGCCCGGTCAGTGGTCGGCGCGCAAGGCGCAAATGGCGGTGCAGGAGTATAAGCGCCGGGGCGGGGGCTACGAGGGTCTCAAGCGGGCCGACAACCACCTGCACCAATGGACCGAAGAGGACTGGGGCACCGGCTCAGGCGCACGCAGCCGCGACAGTGGCTAGCGCTATCTGCCGCGGGAGGCGCACGAGCATCTCTCGGAGGAAGAATATCGCCGCACCTCGGCGAAGAAGCGCGAGGACATGCGGCATGGGCAGCAGTTCTCGCGCCAGCCTGGGGACGTCGCGCGGAAGACTGCGCCTTATCGGCACCATGACAGCAGCAAGGCCGACTTGATGGAGGAGGCGCGCCGCCGCGGCGTGCCGGGGCGCTCGCGAATGGACAAAGACACGCTGCGCCGTGCACTCGGTCACTGACGAGGATCTTGATGACCCTCGGCGTCTGAGCAAGACGGGCGCGGCACGAAGACGATCGCCGGGCGAGACGAAGACAGAGGCCACTTACCCCAACGCCGACCGCACCGCCTCGAGTGCGTCGTCGGCTTTCGCGCCTTCGGGGCCGCCTGCCTGAGCCAGGTCCGGGCGGCCGCCGCCGCCTTTGCCGCCGACTGCCGCGGAGGCCGCGCGCACCAGATCGACCGCACTGGTTCGGCCTGCCAGGTCGGGTGAGACGGCGACCACGATGCTGGCCTTGCCTTCGGCTGTCGATACAAGTGCCACCACACCGGAACCCTGCTGCTTGCCGATCGCTTCCGCGAGACCTTTGAGGTCTCGGGGCGGGACGTCGCCGAGGTTGCGCGCCGAGAACATGATGCCGCCGATGTTCTCGGCCGCCGCTGCCCCGGCACCGGTGGCGACCTTCTTCTGCAAATCGGCCACTTGGCTTTGCAGCTTGCGGCGGTCATCCTGCATGGCGATGATTCGATCCGGGACTTCGGCGGGGGCAACGCGCAAGGCGCCCGCTGCGTCGTTCAACCGAGCCTGCATTTCGGCCACGAGAGCTTCAGCCGCGTGCCCCGTAACGGCCTCAATCCGGCGTACGCCCGCCGCCACGGCGGTTTCGCCGACGATGCGAAAATAGCCGATGTCGCCGGTGCGCCGGACGTGGGTGCCCCCGCACAGCTCGATCGACCACGCCAGTTTGTTGCCGTCGGGCTCGCCCATCGCGACGACGCGGACCTCGTCGCCGTATTTTTCTCCGAACAATGCCATCGCACCGAGTTCCACGGCCGCCTCCGGCGTCATCAACCGGGTCGTGACCTCGGAATTTTCGCGGATGCGTGTGTTCACCTCGGATTCAACCCAGCGCAGTTCGTCAGCGGTAATCGGGCGGGGTTGCGAGACGTCGAAGCGCAAGCGGTCCGGGGCGTTCAGGCTGCCTTTTTGCTGCACGTGGGTGCCGAGCTTGCGGCGCAACGCCTCGTGCAAGAGGTGGGTGGCGGAATGGTGCGCCCGGATCGCGGTGCGCCGGGCGTGGTCGACCGAGGCGACCACGGGCGTGCTGGGCTTTGCGACGCCCGCCTCGACGCGTCCGAAATGGACGAACAGGTCGCCTAATTTCTTCTGTGTGTCGGTGACGGTGACGACCAGACCGTCGGGGCCGGTGATGGTGCCGGTATCGCCGACCTGGCCACCGCTTTCGCCGTAGAACGGCGTCTGGTTCAGCACGATGGCGACGTCGGTTCCGGCTGGCGCAGAGTCAGCCTCTGCACCGTTTACGACGAGCGCCAGGATTTCGCCCTCGGCGCTTTCGGTGGCGTAGCCGAGGAATTCGGTCGCGCCGGCGGTTTCCTTGATCTCGAACCACACCCGTTCGGTCGCGGCATCACCCGACCCAGCCCAGGCGGCTCGGGCTCGAACGCGTTGTTCCTGCATCGCTGCCTCGAAGCCGGCCAGATCGACGCTACGCCCCTGTTCGCGCAAGGCGTCCTGAGTGAGGTCCAGGGGGAAACCATAGGTGTCGTACAAACGGAACGCAACGGGACCGGGCAACGCCTCTTTGTCGCCGAGGCGGTTGGTTTCCTCGGCCAGAAGGTTCAGGCCGCGGTCCAGCAGGATCTTGAAGCGGGTCTCCTCGAGCAGCAGTGTTTCGGCGATCAATAATTCGGCGCGGACCAGTTCGGGGTAGGCGGCACCCATCTGGCGGATCAGGGTTGGCACCAGGCGATACATGATCGGGTCCTTCGCGCCCATCATGGTCGCGTGCCGCATGGCGCGGCGCATGATGCGGCGCAGGACGTAGCCGCGACCCTCGTTCGACGGCAGCACGCCGTCTGCCATCAGGAAGGACGTGCTGCGCAGGTGGTCGGCGATGACGCGGTGACCGGTCTTGAACGGGCCGTCGGGGTCCTGGCCGGTCAGTTCGGCGCTGGCGAGGATCAGGGCGCGAAAGATGTCGATGTCGTAGTTGTCGTGCTTGCCCTGCAGGATGGCGGCGACGCGCTCCAGCCCCATGCCGGTGTCGATGGACGGGCGGGGAAGGTCGACGCGAGTGCCGGGCGGACCTTCCTCATATTGCATGAACACGAGGTTCCAGATCTCGACGAACCGGTCGCCGTCCTCATCGGGGCTGCCGGGCGGGCCGCCCGGGATGTGGTCGCCGTGGTCGTAGAAGATCTCCGAGCACGGGCCGCATGGGCCGGTATCACCCATGCGCCAGAAATTGTCGGATGTGGCGATGCGGAGAATGCGATCCTCGGGCAGGCCGGAGACCTTTTTCCAGATCGCCGCGGCGTCGTCGTCTTCCGAGAACACGGTGACCAGCAGCTTGTCCTTGGGCAGGCCGTAGTCGCGGGTGACAAGCTCCCACGCGTAAGGGATGGCAGCTTCCTTGAAATAATCCCCGAAACTGAAATTTCCGAGCATTTCGAAGAAGGTGTGGTGACGGGCGGTATATCCGACGTTGTCGAGATCGTTGTGCTTTCCGCCGGCGCGAACGCATTTCTGTGCTGTTGTCGCCCGGACGTAAGGCCGTTTCTCCTGACCGGTGAAGACGTTCTTGAATTGCACCATGCCAGCGTTGGTGAACATCAAAGTTGGGTCGTTACGTGGGACTAAGGGTGAACTGGCCACCGGCGTGTGGCCATTGCGGGCGAAATAATCGAGAAAAGCGGCACGGATATCGTTGCTGCTGGCCATGGTGGTCAGGTGTTTCCTAGTCTGTCACGCAAACAACGGTGCACGTAGCGCAGGGGCGGGGCCGTGTCACGGGTGGGCGCGTTCGGGCGCCGCATGGCGCCGTCTGTGAACTCACTGGGCTGCCCGGCCCCGCCGGTTGCGTCAGATCCCGCGCCAACGGACCTGGAGACGGGCCGCGTGTGCAGGGCGCCGGGCAAGGAGCGGGATAGATGCGGAGCGTGGGGTGCGGCTCGGCTGCCGTCTCGGGCTGGAATGAGCGTATCGGTCAAGGCTCGCCGATTTGGCTGTCGCGCATAAGGAAACAGTTCAAGAGCGCAGCAAAAGCCTGGTGCACCGGCCTCAATCCTTCCGGTGGTATCGGGCTTCTGGTGGTATAGTGGCTGCGCGGGAAACTCGGTCCGCACGACCTTGAGGAGATCTGCCTGATCCGTGGCGTCGTGTTTAGTCACGAGGCGGTCGGCGAATGGGAGGCCACGCTTCCGCTTGAATTGGCTCAAGGTCCGCGCGGTCGCCGACGCGGTCAGATCGGGACGGACGAAACGGACGGAAGGGCACCGGCGCTATCTTTATCGCGCGATCACAGACGAAGCCGGTAACTACCGGGTTCCCGCTCGTTAACCGCTACCACATCCAAGATTCATATTTCTCCGACCGACGCACCCGGTAGTGGCACCCTCGCCAGCTGCTCCAAGAACGAGCCAATCCGGCGCACCGCCTCCGACAGCGTCGAGACACTTGCGGCATAGGACAGTCGCAGATACCCCTCGCCGAAGGCACCAAAGCTGGTGCCGGACAGGGTTGCCACCCCCGCTTCCTCCAGCAGTCGCGACTGTAGCGTGCGCGAATCCAGTCCAGTGCGGCGGATATTGGGAAAAGCGTAGAAGGCCCCGCCCGGGAGGCCGCAGTGCACGCCGGGCAGCGCATTTAGTTCCGGAACGATGCTGCTGCGCCGCTTGGCAAAGGCGGCCACCATCTGCAGTATCGGCTCGCGCGGCCCTGTGAGTGCGGCGATGCCGGCATACTGAGCTGCCGCGTTTACGCAGGAATGGCAGTTAATCGCCAGCCGCTCCGCATGCGGCGCCAACTCGCGCGGCCAGACGCTGTAGCCCAGGCGCCAACCGGTCATTGCATAGGTCTTGCTCCAGCCGTCCAGCAGGATCAGCCGGTCGGCCAGTTGCGGATAGGTGGTAAGGCTGGTGTGCGTGCCCTCGTAGATCATCTCTCCGTAGATCTCGTCCGACAGCACCGCGACATGCGGATGCCGCTCCAGTCCCGCGACCAGCCGGTCCAGCTCAGCTTTTGGCACCACGCCGCCGGTGGGATTGGCGGGACTGTTCAGGATCAGCAGCCGCGTGCGCGGCGTAATCAGCGCGAGCACCTCCTCGGCGTCAAAGGAGAACCCGTTGCTCTCGTGGAGGCGCATCGGCACCGGGCTCGCGCCGGAGAAGCGGATGACGCTCTCGTAGATCGGGAAGCCGGGGTTGGGATAGATGATCTCCGTGCCATGTTCGCCGAACATCATAATGGCGAAGAACATCGTCACCTTGCCGCCGGGGACTACCAACACCTGCGCCGGTGAGAGCGACACGCGATGGCGCCGGTACAGGTCCGCCACCACCGCCTCACGCAACGGCAGAATACCGTTCGCGAGCGTGTAGCCGTGATGGCCATCCGCCAGCGCCTTGCGGCCGGCCTCGACGATGTGGGCCGGCGTCTGAAAGTCCGGTTGTCCGATGCACAGGTTGACGATGTCGTGCCCAGCCCGCTGCAATTCGCTCGCGCGCGCAAGTACTTGGAAGGCGGCTTCGGTGCCAAGCTGGCTCATTCGTTTCGAAAGCGTGAACATGGTTGGGCGTTCCTGGGTGCGGCTTTGGACTGCATGCCGGTGCGCAGTCCGGCCGTGCTTGGCTGCGGCCGGTACATTCTTCTGTTCGATACCGCAAGTGAGCGTCCCTGTTCCATAGACATCGCGCCGGAAATGACCGGAATAAAGACAATCGGCGCGCGGGCTGACGTCTGTTACTTTTTTGCCGGCAAGGCGATCCCTGTTAGTGCTTCCCACACTCGGATCACAAACAAATCATCTTTCAGCCCCTGTCCATTTGCCGCCGCTGCCAGAAACAACTGATGCGCCGCCGCCGCCATCGGCAACGGAAAGGTCAGCGCCCGCGCTTGATCCAGCACGATGCCCAAATCCTTGACGAAGATGTTCACCGCCGAGGACGGGGTGTCATCACCCGCCAGAATATGCGGCACCCGGTTCTGCCACATCCAGGAACTGCCGGCCAATTCAGAGATCACCTTGAACAACGTTTCCGGATCCGCCCCGGCACGGATACCTAGAGCCAGCGCCTCGGCCGCGGTGGCGATATGCACACCAGCCAGCAGTTGATTGACCATCTTCACCGTGCTGCCGATGCCAATCTCGTCACCGAGCCGCCAGATTTTGGTGGATATTGCTTCCAACACCGGGCCGGCTTTGGCAAACGCCGCCTCCGAACCTGATCCCATCACCGTCATGGTGCCCGCCTTGGCGCCCGCGGAACCGCCGGAGACCGGGCAGTCAACCATTAGGAAGCCGGCGTCCTCGATCTTGCGGCCCAAGTCCTTGGCGGCCTCGGGCGCGACGGTGGCGCAGCAGAGTACGGCGGCACCCGCCTCCATCCGCGCCAGGCATCCCTTGTCTCCGAACAGCACCTGCTCGGTCTGCGAGGCGTTGATGACGAAGACGACCACAGCCTCCAAATCGGTTGGCAGGGCATCGGGGGAGACCACGACTTTGCCGCCCTCGGCCGCAAAGGCAGCGCGGGTTTCTTCCCGCACTTCGCAGCCGGTGACGTCGTGACCCTTATGCAGCAGGTTCAGCGCGGCGCCCATGCCCATGTTGCCGAGACCGATGACACCGACTTTCATATTCTTTCCTCCAGCTTGAAAGGCGAGGGCGTCGCCGTTTGGTCCATCTTTACCCAACTGGCGAGCGTGGCAAGAACCGGGTTGGCGGCGGGTGCCGGATTGGTTTGGCCGATGCTTCCCAGTTTGCACGGATCAGTGCATAGCGGCCGCTCTTTTCCACGAGAGGGCCGACCCTGTGGTAACTGCCATCTGCCCGGTGATCACGTTGTCGCCGCAGGATTACGACGCCGTTCTATTCGATCTGGACGGGGTTCTGGCGCAGACGGCAAGTGCCAATGCGGCCGCCTGGAAAAGCCTGTTCGATGCATTTCTTGAGCAGCGGTCCGCGGATCTCGGCGAGCCACTCGTGCCGTTTGATGTTGGCGCGGACTATCGGCGCTATTTCGAAGGGAGGTCCCGCCACGACGGCGCGGCGGCGTTCCTCGAATCGCGCGGCATCGGCTTGCCGCAAGGGGCGCCCGGAGATGGCCCTGACGTGGAGAGCATCCAGGCGCTGGGCGACCGCAAGGACGGGTATTTCCTGACGATTCTGGAGGAGCAGGGCGTCGAGGCCTACGAGGCGTCGATTGGCCTGGCACAAAAACTGCGCGCCCAGCAGATCAAGACCGCTGTCGTGTCCGCGAGCAAAAACTGCGCGGTGGTGCTGGAGACAGTCGCTATTGCGCGGTTGTTCGACGCGCGGGTGGACGGGATCGATGTCGCCGATCTCGGGCTTCGTAGCAAGCCGGCGCCGGATGCGTTTCTCGAGGCGGCGCGGCGCCTCGGCGTCGATCCGGCTCGCGCGGTCATCGTGGAGGATGCGATCGCCGGGGTTGCAGCCGGACATGCAGGCAATTTCGGCTGCGTGATCGGCGTCGATCGCAGTGGGCAATCGCAGGCGATGCGTGAGGCCGGTGCCGATGTCGTGGTGACCACGTTGGCCCAGGTCCTGGTGACATCAGAGCCTCCGTCTGCCTGGTCGCTCGTCTTTGAGGGCTTCGATCAGCCACACGAGGGCGTTCGCGAGGCCTTGTGTACGCTGGGAAACGGGTATTTCGCGACGCGCGGGGCGTTGGCCTGGGCCAGGGCGGATGGCACTCACTATCCCGGGACGTATCTGGCCGGCGGCTACAACCGGTTGCGCACCGATATCGCCGGGCGAGTGGTCGAGAACGAAGATCTGGTCAATTTTCCCAACTGGCTCGCGCTGCAGTTTCGGATCGGTGATCAGGATTGGTTCGATGTGAAGAGCGTGACGCTGTTGTCGTATCGACAGGAACTCGATCTGCGGCGTGGCATGCTGTTGCGGAGCATACGATTTGAGGATGCGCATGGCCGCCGGACGCTGTTGCGGGAGCAGCGTTTTGTATCGTTGGCCGACATGCACCTAGGCGCGATGGAATTGACCCTGACCGCCGAGAACTGGTCAGGTCCGGTCACTATTCGTTCCGGGATCGATGGACGGGTCGTCAATGCGGGCGCGAAGTTGTACAAGAACTTCAACGGTAAGCATTTGGACCCGTTGGCGGGCAAGGTCGTCGGCGATGACAGCGTCTCTCTGTTGGTGCGCACTTGTCAGTCGGATATTCGTGTCGCTCAGGTGGCGCGGACGCAGGCTTTTCTCGACGGACGGCTTATCGAAGTCTCGCGCGAGATTGTCCGGGAAGTGGGATATATCGGTAGAGAAATGACTATCGATATTGCCCAGGGTCAGATGCTGGTGCTGGAGAAGTTGTGCTGTCTCTACACCTCGCGTGACAATGCGATTTCGGAATGCGGGCTGGCGGCTGAACAAGCTGTGGCGCGCGCGGGACGCTTTGAAGCGGTGATGGCGGATCATTTGCGAAACTGGAGGCATTTGTGGCGGCGGTACGACGTTGGCATCCAGCCGGCTGATCCCGGGTTCAAGACGAATGTCCCCATGCTGCTTCGGTTGAACATGTTTCACCTGTTGCAGACGGTTTCGCTGCAGTCGCTCGGCCTCGACATCGGCATTCCGGCGCGGGGTTGGACTGGGGAAGCCTATCAGGGTCATATTTTCTGGGATGAGGTGTTTATCTTTCCCTTCTTCAACTATCGTGTGCCGGAGATTACCCGATCGCTTCTGCTGTACCGGTACCGGCGGTTGGGCGAAGCGCGTGCCGCCGCCGGAAGCGCCGGACATAAGGGGGCGATGTTTCCGTGGCAAAGCGGCAGCGACGGACGGGAGGAGACTCAGAAGTTCAACCAGAACCCACGTTCCCAGCGCTGGGTGCGTGATAATTCCTATCTTCAGCGCCACGTGGGAAGCGCCATCGCGTATAATGTTTGGCAGTATTTCCAGGTGACGCACGATCTGGAGTTTATGCGGTTTTATGGTGCCGAACTGATCCTGGAGATCGCGCTATTCTGGTCAAGCATTGCGGTGTTCAATGACGAGCGTGGGCGCTACGAGATTCGTGGCGTGATGGGGCCTGACGAATTCCATGATGGCTATCCGGATGCCGCGACGCCGGGGGTCAACAACAATGCCTATACCAATGTAATGGCTGTGTGGGTGCTGTGCCGAGCCATGGAGGTGCTCGATTTGCTGTCGGCTATGCGTCGGCATGAACTGACACGGCGGCTCGACATATCGCCGGCAGAGATCGCCCGTTGGAAGGACATCAGCCGCAAGATGTACGTGCCTTTTCATGATGGCGGGATCATCAGTCAATTCGAGGGCTATGATGCGCTGCGCGAGCTTGACTGGGAGGAGTATCAGGTCCGCTACGGCAATATACAACGCCTGGACCTTATCCTGGAAGCGGAGAATGACAGCCCCAACCACTATAAGCTTTCGAAACAAGCCGACGTATTGATGTTGTTCTATCTGTTTTCTGCGGAGGAACTGGAGGAGCTGTTCAGACGGCTGGATTATCCATTCGTCTACGATACGATCCCTAAGAACGTCAGTTACTATGCCGCACGTTCGTCTCACGGCTCCACGTTGTGCCGGGTGGTCCACGCCTGGGTTTTGGCGCGATCGGACCGGACGCGTGCGATGACATTTTTTACCGAGGCGCTGCAAAGCGACGTGGGCGACATCCAGCAGGGCACGGCCTCGGAGGGCGTGCATCTTGGGGCGATGGCAGGCACTGTAGACCTGATACAGCGCGTTTCTACCGGTATTGAAGTCAAGGGCGATGTTCTGCGGCTCAATCCGGAGTTGCCGCCTGAGATGGAGGGTCTGGACATGCGCATCCGCTATCGCGGACATTCGATCGATTTGCAGCTTACGCGGGGAGCCCTGACGATGCGGGGATATGACAGCCACGCCGCGCCGATTTCGGTGTTGGTGGCGGGCAAGAGGTACGAATTTGCCGGCGGCAGCACGCAGGTCTTCAAACTGAGGGAGGACGAGACCAAACCGACCAGCTTGGTGGAGTAGCGCTGGATCGCTATTCAGCCGCAGGCAAATCGGTATAGTACCAGCACCATTCGTGAGGGAAAATGCCGCTGTGACCCTGATTGCATCCGCCGAGACCGCACGCGTCAATCGCCGTCGAGGCACCGCCCCGGATGGCGTCACCTTCTGGCATACGCTGTATTTGGGAACGACACGCTTCAACATGGCGCCTGGTACGCCGGACCCTGCTCCCGACGCGTTGTTTCCGATGGCTTTCCTGGTGGAGCAGGACCCGGGCAGCACGGCACAGGCGCACTACCACCGTCAGGACCAATTCCAGCTCGTTGTCGGCGGTCACGGCACGATGGGATTGCACGAGATCCGCCCAGTAACCGTCCACTTCACTGGTGCCCACACCGCCTACGGTCCGATCAAGGCCAGCCCTGACGAGGGCGTCTGGTACTTCACCCTCCGCAACGGGTTCGACCCAGGTGCCCGGTTCATGACAATGGCGGAAAATCGCGCTGCCCTGCGCACGATGGTGGGCCGCAGGCATCGGGAGGCGGTCGCCGGTCCGCTTGCTGCGCCGACCGCGCCCAGCCAAATCTTGTTGGGGCCTGATCCGGACGGGATGACGGCCTGGCGCTACAGGTTGGCGCCAGGTGAGCCCGTCACTGGCCCTGATCCCGCGGAAGGGAGAGGCCAGTACTGGGTCGTGACCGACGGCAGCCTGGAATATAATGGCGAGTGGCTGGCAAAAATGTCCTGCGCCTTCGTCTACCCAGCCGACCCGGGGTTCTGCTCCGCCGCTGGACCGAACGGGGCCGAAGTGGTGGCCATGCAGTTTCCTCGCCGCGAGACCGCGCATTGATGCCGCGCCAAATCCGCCTCAACGCTTTCGATATGAGCAGCGTCGGGCATCAGTCGCCCGGTCTGTGGACACATCCGGACGATCGCGCTGATACTTACAACACGCTGCAATATTGGACAGATCTGGCGCGGACGCTGGAGCGCGGCAAGTTCGACGCGCTGTTCCTGGCCGACGTGCTGGGGGTTTACGACGTCTACAAAGGCTCGCCTAATACGGCGCTGGAGCATGGTGTTCAGGTTCCCGTCAACGACCCGCTGATGCCGATCTCCGCGATGGCCGCGGTTACGGAACATCTGGGTTTCGGCGTTACCTGCGCATTGTCGTACGAGCTGCCATACCCGTTCGCTCGGCGGATGAGCACGCTAGACCATCTGACCAAGGGGCGGATCGGCTGGAACATCGTCACCGGCTATCTCGACAGCGCGGCGCGCGGGATGGGGATGGCGAAGCAGGTCGCACACGACGATCGCTACGACGTGGCCGAGGATTATATGCAGGCCACGTACAAACTTTGGGAGGCGAGCTGGGAGGACGGTGCTGTACTGCGCGACCGGCACGGCCGGCGCTTCGCCGATGCCAGCAAGATCCACCGCATTCTGCATGAGGGCCCGCACTTCAGGGTGGATGCGATCCACTTGTGTGAGCCGTCACCGCAGCGGACGCCGGTACTGTTTCAGGCTGGTGCTTCCAAGCGCGGCCGCGATTTCGCGGCGCGTCACGCCGAGTGCGTGTTCATCAACGGCCCGTCGAAGAAGGTGATCGGCGGGATCGTTGCGGATTTGCGACGCCGTGCCGTCGCGGCTGGCCGGCGTGCGAGCGACCTGGTCATCTTCACGATGATGACGATCATTACCGACACGACCGCGAAGGCCGCCGCGGACAAGTATCAGGACTATCTGGGGTATGTGTCCGAGGAAGGCGCTCTGGCCTTGATGTCCGGGTGGACCGGGCTCGATTTCGGTGCGATGGATCCGGATCAGATCTTGCGTTTTACCGATAAGGCGGATGCGCAAACCTCGGCGCTGGAGGCTTTCACCACGGCGGATCCGGACCGCGAATGGACCGTCCGAGAGATTGCCCGGCATGCGGCGATCGGTGGCCGCGGACCGGTGGTGATCGGATCGGGGGAGGAGGTCGCCGAGAAACTGCGCGAGTGGGTGGAGGAAACCGACATCGATGGCTTCAACCTTGCTTACGCGCTGACCCCGGGCACGTTCGTGGACATAGCGGACCTTGTGGTGCCCGAGCTGCAGGCTCGGGGTTTGTTCAAGCACGAGTACGCTCCGGGCACATTTCGGGAAAAATTGTTCGGCCGGGGGGCGCGGTTGCCGGCTAGCCATCCCGCGGCCGCGGTGCGGTGATTCCTGGGGTCTCGCCAAGCCGGAGTGGCTGACCGGCCTGTCGAAATTGGTTTCGTCTACAGCGTCATGCCGCCTGAGCGACGCGGCTTCGCAGCGCGGGCAACATGTCCTCGGGTTCGGGGCGGTGCGTGTAGTCGGGGTTGACCTCGGCCTGGAGGATGACCCCGTCCGGGCCGATGACGAAACGGCCGGGCATCGGAAGGGTCCAGCTCGCGTCGCCGTTGAAAGCTGGCAGCTCGTTCTTGAGGCTCTTGTAGAGCTCGACGAGATAGTCTGGCAGCTTGAAGCGAAGACCGAAGGCTGCCGCTGTCTCGTTACCCGGGTCCGACAGGATCGGGAATTCGAGCCCGTTCGTGCGGATCGACTTGCGGCTGTTCACCGCGTTCTGCGGTGAGATTGCGACGAGTTGGGCTCCTAGCTCACGGAAGGAGGGCAACGCGCTCTGCAGGGACTCCAGCTCCATGTTGCAGTAGGGGCACCAGACGCCGCGGTAGAAGCTGACCACGAGTGGTCCCTGGGAGAGGAGGTCCGAGGCGGCGACTGGTCTGCCGTCCGGGTCATTCAGTACGAAGCTGGGCGCACGGTCGCCTGCCTTCAGCGCTTTTGCGGCGGCGCCCGATGCGATGAGCTCGTTGGTGGCCCGGTGCATGGTTTCGATTACCGATGGTGGCACGTTGTATGGCGGCTTGCCGGCCTCGAAATCCGCTTTAAAGGCATCTAGCTTCGCTTGCAGGGACACGGGATCTCTCCTTGGTTATGTGAGCCGCGGGAACGCCTTGTTCGGGAGAAGTTGGTCCCATCAGGAATGGCGCGGCACCCGCAGCGGCATGATAACCTCCATGCCTTGGAGGAATAACCAATGGACCGCCTTGCCGCGATGGAGACTTTCGTTCGCGTCGTTGAGACCGGGTCGTTCTCGGCCGCGGCGCGCGGGCTGAATGTCGGCCAGCCCGCCGTCTCAAAGACGGTAGCGCAGATCGAGGAACGTCTGGGAGTGCGGTTGCTGATGCGCTCCACGCATGGTCTGTCGCCGACCGAGGCGGGACAAAGCTTTTATGACCGGTCCAAGCAAGCCATCGAGGAGGCGGACGAGGCCGAGTTGGCGGCTCGTGGCGCGGGGGCGAGCCTGACAGGCCGTTTGCGGGTTTGCGCCCCGGTGACCTTTGCGCGGCTGCATGTGATGCCGCACCTGCCGAAGTTCCTGGCCTTGCATCCCGGCCTGACGATGGACGTGGTGCTGGACGACCGGCCGATTGACCTGGTGGAGGAAGGCGTGGATGTCGCGCTGCGTATGGGATCGCTTGGCAATTCAACATTTACTGCGCGCAAGCTTGCATCCGGACCCCGGCACGTGGTGGGCACCCCGGCTTATTTCGAACGATGCGGGGTGCCCGCTTCGCCTGCCGCTTTGGTTGAGCATGCGGCGGTGATCTATACCCAGGGCGGAGGCGGCGAGGTCTGGAGCTTTCGGCAGGGCGCTGCCGAGGTGTCGGTGACGGTATCCGGCCCGCTTCGCGTGAGCGCGGCCGAGGGTGTTCGGGCTGGGGTTCTGGCCGACATGGGGTTGGCGATCAGCTCGGCGTGGATGTTCAGCCCGGAATTGGCCTCGGGCGCGGTGCGGCCGGTGCTGACGGATTGGTCGTTGCCGGACGTGGACCTGTGGGCAGTTTATCCTACCGGGCGCATGTCGACCGCCAAGGCGCGGGCGTTCGCGGCGTTTGTGGGGGCGGCACTGGGGCAGGGGATAGCGGGGTCAGGGCCGTCGTTGCGGGAGTGCTGATCCCGTGGTGCTGGACAAGCCTTGTGGATTGGTCCTTGATTCAACGCCCCGACAAGGCAAGAAGGTAAATGTCATGTCGACCGACGATCCAAAACCCGGCCGGGTGAAGCGTCCGGCTGCCTCCGCGATCCAACCGCAGCGGCAAGGCCGCGCTGCGGCGAACGCGCGCGCCGACTATTCCCGCACCACCCGGGACGTGAGCGTGTCTGTCCGATCGTTCTTCCTGGCCGACCAGTCGCAGCCGGAAGAGAGCCATTTCGTCTGGGCATATCGGGTAAAGATCGAAAATCAGGGCCCCGAGCCTATTCAGTTGCTGCGCCGCACCTGGCAGATAACCGACGCACGAGGCCGCACCCAGCACGTGCACGGCACCGGCGTGGTCGGCGAGCAGCCGTTGCTCGAACCGGGCGAGAGCTTCGAATACACGTCGGGAACGCCGCTTGAAACGCCGTCGGGGTTCATGGTTGGCGCCTATCATATGGTTGTCCCGTCGTCAGGCGAGAGCTTCGACGTCGCAATTCCTGCCTTCAGTTTGGACAGTCCGCATCAAAGCGGTAGGGTTCACTGAACTCGGCGTGGGTTGCGAGCCTCTGATCCAGGCCCATTTCGGGTAGGGTATTCAAGCCCAAGAAGCAGCCGGAGGACCCTTCTCGGTGAACATCGTAACGCCTGCCTCGCCCCAGATTGCAGCCAATGGGGTTACGGAAGAGCGCCCGACCCAGGAGGAAGCTGAGTCAGCGATCCGCGTCCTGTTGCGCTGGGCTGGTGATGATCCGGACCGCGAGGGATTGCGCGACACTCCATCTCGGGTGGCGCGCGCCTACCAGGAGTTCTTCGTCGGGTATGCTGTTGATCCAGTGGCGGTGCTGGAACGCACTTTTGAGGAAACTGACGGCTACGATGAGATCGTTCTGCTGCGTGACATCCGCCTGGAAAGCACGTGCGAACATCACATGGCGCCAATCATCGGGCGGGTCCACGTCGCATATCTGCCTCATCGCCGGGTCGTTGGCATCAGCAAGCTTGCCCGGGTAGTGGATGCCTATGCCAAGCGACTGCAAATCCAGGAAAAACTGACGGCGCAGATCGCAAACACCATCCAGGATGTGCTGGAGCCCCGTGGTGTGGCGGTCGTTATCGAGGCCGCGCATCAGTGCATGACCACCCGTGGCGTCCACAAGCCTGGCGTTACCATGGTTACCAGCCGGATGTTGGGTGCCTTCCGTGACAACGCGGCAACGCGGCGGGAACTGCTGGCGATGATCGGCAACCGCGGCTCGGGAATATTGAGCGAGTAGAAAGCGGTACTTCCTCCCTTAGCCACTGCCTCAGAGCCGAACGTGTTCGCCTAGACGATCCTTCAGAAGGGTGACGCCGTCGTTTTGGCCGCTTATTCTCGCGTCATGTCGAATCAAAGGCATCGCCAATCGCCGAAGCCCATCCCGATTGGTCCGGGCGGATTTCGGAATGTGGGGGCTTGGAATACGGCGGTTCGACTTTCGCGATCCCTACCACGTTACCGTCAGCCTCTCCTGGCCTAGCTTCATTCTGGCCATGGTTGCGTGCTGGCTGACGATCAACCTGATCTTCGCGCTGCTTTATTTCCTCAGCCCAGGGGATGTCGTCAATGCTCGGCCATGGTCATTCGGCGACGTCTTCTTCTTTAGTATCGAAACACTGGCCACCGTCGGCTACGGCGTTATGGCTCCAGCGACGCTTTACGGTCATATCGTCTCAGCGGCGGAGATCGTCACCGGCACCGCGTTTACCGCTATCGTCACGGGATTACTGTTCGTCCGCTTCTCTCGGGCCAAGGCGAAAATCCTTTATTCCGATAACCCGGTAATCACTACTCGGAATGGCCGCCCGACCCTCATGCTGCGGTTTGCCAACGGCCGCCTGTCAATCATGACCAGCGCCAATGTCCGAATGTTTGTTCTGCTGCAGGAGCGCACCGCCGAAGGTGAATTGTTTCGCCGCATCCACGACCTGAAACTGGTGCAGTCGCATCTGCCCGTCTTCGTCATGCCCTGGACTGTCTTGCATGTCATCGACGAGGCCAGTCCGCTACACGGACTCGATGCAGACGCCTTGATCGCCGCAGGTGCCAGGATCATCGTGACTATTGAGGCGCGCGATCAGACGTTGGCGGCGCTGGTGCAGGATGTAAGAAATTATCCTGCCGACACTATCCGCTTCGGAATGCACTTCGCCGAAGCCGTTACGCTCGATGAAACGGGGAGCGCTACCGCGGATCTTTCTCGCATCAGCCTGCTGGACCCTGACGCCGCGAGCCCGTGATGCAGTGTGAGTTTGCGCAAGCAAGCGCGCGATCTGCTGTGGCTCACTTCATCCGGTTCCAAGCCAACGCCAGCAGCAACCCTGCGTTCAAGACCATCACCACGGGCGCCGCAACCGTGACCCAATGGCTGAACCGTCGCCCCGCGGCGTGGCCGGCGACCCCTATCACCATCAGAACGGGCGCCGTTCCCGCGCCGAACGCAACCATCGCCATTGCCCCGATCACGGGTTGAGCCGCCGCCGCCGCCGCCGTCAGCGCGGCGTAGAGAAAACCGCAAGGCAGGAAGCCGAGCGCCACGCCAAGCAGGTATCCGCCGAATAACGATCCGCGGGGGATGCGCCAGGCAAATATTCCGATCAGCCTACCCCAGATCCGAGGCGGCCGACCGACCTCAGTGAGTGCTGGCAAAAAACGGCCTAACGCCTGTGCGAGAAACAGCGATGCGGCGATCGTCAGCAGAACGGCTGAAAGACTTCCGAACCAACTAAAGTGGCCAAATACTGCCGCTGAACCTGCAGCCAACGCGCCTAGTCCTGCGTAGGTCGTCAGCCGCCCGAGGTGATAGGGCAGCAATAGGCCATTGCTGATACGCTGCCGTTCGCACAGCCGCCCGGAAGGTAAAGCCGCCATACGCTCGGACACCTGACCGAGCACGAACACGCCGCACATCGGGCCGCAGTGGACGATGCTGCCGGCAGCGCCCGCAGCAAATAACCCGAGCAGCAGGCCGCCCTGGAGAGCGCTGTCGCGTGTACAGAGACTACCCAACCAAAACAGATTTTCCATTCTTTTTTCAAAGGATGCCCGGGGCGAACCGGACCGCATTGATATGAATCAATGTTAATGCGGCCGCGCAGCCGCTATGTCCCCGCCCACTGCGGGGAAAGGTAGATGCATGGACAGCAACGCGAGTGACCTCATCGTCGGGCTGATGATGGCCGTTTTCGGCCTAGTAGGCCTGTTTCTCGTCGCCGGGGCGGCTGACGCCGAAATGTATATTTTTGGGTTGGGCCTTTGCGTATTCGCGGTCGTGTTCGATTTCGGCCTGATCAAGCGCCATTTCGACCTTCGTGACGCGATATTGGCCGTGGCACCGGAAAACCCCCATGTCTGATCTCGCATTGGCCGACCGGCGGATCGTCTACAATGACGATGTCGTAAAAAAATTCGTCATCGCCACGATGTTTTGGGGAATTGTCGCTTTTCTGGTCGGTGTTTACATCGCTGCCGAACTGGCGTGGCCCTCGCTCAATCTTGGGTTTTCTTTCACGAACTTTGGCCGTCTGCGTCCGGTTCATACCTCGGCGGCGATCTTCGCCTTCGGCGGATCGGCGCTATTGGGCACATCGATGTACGTCGTGCAGCGCACCTGCCGAGCGCGCTTGTTCGGCGGTGAAGCGTTGGCGAACTTCGTTTTCTGGGGCTACCAGTTCTTCATCGTCATGGCCGCGCTCAGCTACGTGATGGGTTTCAGCCAAGGCAAGGAGTATGCCGAACCGGAATGGCATATCGACCTATGGCTGACGGTCGTCTGGGTTTGCTACCTGCTCATCTTTCTGGGGACGATCCTTAAGCGGAGCGAGCCGCACATCTATGTGGCCAACTGGTTCTTTTTGGCGTTCATCGTCACCATCGCCGTCCTGCATCTGGTGAACAACGCGGCCATCCCGATCTCGATGTATTCCGCCAAGAGTTACTCGGCCTATTCGGGCGTTCAGGATGCCCTGGTGCAGTGGTGGTATGGCCACAATGCTGTAGGCTTCTTTTTAACCGCGGGCTTTCTGGGAATGATGTACTACTTCATCCCGAAGGCCGCCGGCCGTCCGGTCTATTCCTATCGGCTGTCGATTGTGCACTTCTGGACTTTGATCTTCTTGTATATATGGGCTGGCCCCCACCATCTTCATTACACTGCACTGCCTGACTGGACCCAGACCCTTGGCATGGCGTTCTCGATCATGCTTTGGATGCCCTCCTGGGGCGGCATGATCAACGGCATCATGACCCTATCCGGTGCCTGGGATAAACTGCGGACGGACCCTGGTCTGCGCTTCTCGGTCACTGCTGTGGGCTTCTACGGAATGGCAACGTTCGAAGGCCCGGTAATGTCGATCCGCGAAGTGAACGCATTGTCGCACTACACCGATTGGGGGATCGGCCACGTTCACTCCGGTGCGCTCGGCTGGGTCGCCTTCATTACTTTCGGCGCAATGTACTACCTGGTGCCGGTATTGTGGGACCGGAAGGCACTGTACTCCACCAGATTGGCGTCATGGCACTACTGGATCGCAACGATGGGCATCGTGCTGTATATCGTTTCGATGTGGGTGGCTGGCATCATGGAAGGGTTGATGTGGCGCGCATACGACAAGTTTGGGTTCCTGCAATATTCGTTCGTGGAGTCCGTTGTTGCGGTTCACCCCTTCTTTGTAATTCGGATGCTGGGCGGGGTACTATTTCTGATCGGTGGCCTGATCATGGTCTACAATCTGATCCTTACCGTCACCAGCGCAAGCACGGCGTTACCGCGCTCGGGCTTCGCCGCGCCGGCCATACCGTCCCACCTCAGCGTGGCGGGAGCCTAACACAATGTTCATCCGTCACGAATGGTTTGAGAAGAACGCGATCTTTCTGTTGCTCGGCACTTTGGTGACCGTGGCGATCGGCGGCATCGTGGAAATCGTCCCGTTATTTACGATCGAAACGACCGTTGAGCACGTGGAAGGCATGCGACCTTATTCGCCGTTGGAGCTGAGAGGCCGGGACATCTACGTGCGGGAAGGCTGCTATCTGTGTCACAGCCAGCAAATCCGCACGCTGCGCGATGAAGTGGAACGTTACGGCCACTACTCCATCGCAGCGGAGAGCATGTATGATCACCCTTTCCAGTGGGGATCCAAGCGCATCGGTCCTGACCTGGCCCGCGTCGGCGGCAAATATTCCAACGACTGGCACTATGCTCATCTGAGGGACGCTCAAGCCGTGGTCCCGGAATCGCTGATGCCGCACTACTCCTTCCTGGAGGAAACCCCGCTTGACCCGAGCGACATCCAGGATCGGATGCGGGCGCTGCGCCTGGTGGGCGTGCCTTATTCGGATGATGATATTGCCTACGCGAGGGTTGATCTGACGACGCAGGCTGACACCAACGCGGACAGCGCCAAATTGTTGGCGCGCTATCCGAAAGCAAACATCGTCACGGCCGGTGACGGGCACCAGGTCACCGAAGCCGATGCCCTCGTCGCCTACCTTCAGATGCTCGGTACACTGGTGAACTTTGCCGATACGAACACGGAAAGGCTGCAGCAATGACGGTCTCGCAGTGGCTTGAACATTACCTCGTGGTGATCATGACCGTTGTATTTGTGGGCATTGTCGTCTCCACCTACTGGCCCGGCCGCAAGACAAAGATCGAGCAGCAGGGCCGCATTCCGTTCGAGGATAATGTGTAGTGCCCACCAAGATCGAAAAAGACGCCATTTCCGGCCAGGACACCACCGGCCACGAATGGGACGGCGTGAAAGAACTAAATACGCCAACGCCGAAGTGGTGGCTATATGTATTCATGGCCTGCATCGTCTGGGCCTTCGGATTGTTCGTGCTCTATCCTTCAATACCCTATGGCACAGGCTATTTTCACGGGCTGCTTGGCTATTCTCAGCGCGCTTCGGTCGATGCGGAAGTGGGCAAGCTCGTTGCTCAACGGAAAGACTCGATGGACAAGATCGCTACGATGTCATTCGACGCCATCAAGAGCGATCCGGCGCTGATGGAGGTCGCGCTTACCAGCGGTCGTATTACGTTCGCCGAGAACTGCCAGCCCTGCCACGGAGCGGGCGGCGGTGGTAATCCGGGCTATCCTGCGCTGGCTGCGGGCGCCTGGATCTGGGGTGGAACGTTAGCCGACATCCAGCAGACAATCACACACGGCATCCGCAGCACCGATCCCGATGCTCGCCAGAGCGCGATGCCGCGCTTCGGCGCTGACGGCACACTGAAGCCGGCAGAGGTCGAGGCAGTTGCGGACTATGTCTGGGCGACGTTCTACGGCCACCCAACCACCGGGCAGGATGTCTCGGCCGGCGCGAAGATCTTCGCGGACAACTGTGTGGCCTGCCATGGCGACCAAGGTCAGGGACTGCGTGAAATGGGCGCGCCGAAGCTTGCCAGCCACGTCCATCTGTATGGCGACGCAAAAGAAGCGATCCTGCACCAGGTAAATCTGCCGCTCCAGGGTGTCATGCCGAACTGGGGCGCGAGGCTCGATCCGGCGACCATCAAGGCGGTGACGCTGTACGTCCACTCTTTGGGCGGCGGCGAGTAAGGATCGTCCTGGTGTCACGCATCAGCAAGGACGAGCGCCTTCTGCAACTGCAGCGGGAGGCCGCCGGCGACCACCTCTATGCCAACCGTGTAAAGGTATACCCCAAGACGGTGCATGGGGCGGTCCGGCGGACCAAATGGGCCATCTTGGTGGCGTGCCTGACGATTTACTATTTGCTACCCTGGCTGCGGTGGCACCGCGGTCCGGGGGAGCCGACACAGGCCGTCCTGTTGGACATTTCTCGTGAGCGCTTTTACTTTTTCGATCTGGAACTGTGGCCGCAGGATATCTGGCTGCTCGCCGGCCTGCTGATCCTGGGCGCGGTCGGATTGTTCCTGGTGACCAGCCTGTTTGGCCGCCTCTGGTGCGGCTACACTTGCCCGCAAACCGTCTGGACAGATCTGTTCATGTGGGTTGAGCGGTGGGTTGAGGGCGACCGAAACGAGCGCATGCAGCGCGATGCCGGACCGGTGGATGCCGATGTGATTTGGAAGAAGTTTCTAAAGCACTGGATCTGGCTTGCGATCGCGTTTTGGACCGGGGGCGCGTGGATCATGTATTACGTCGACGCCCCGACCGTGACGATCGAGTTCTGGACCGGATCGGCCTCGACCCAGGTCTATTTCTTCACCGGCTTGTTCACATTCACGACCTATTTGCTGGCTGGATGGGCGCGGGAGCAGGTCTGCACCTACATGTGCCCCTGGCCGCGCTTTCAGTCCGCGATGCTGGACGATCAAAGCTTCACTGTCACCTATCAAGGGTGGCGGGGGGAGCCACGCAGCCGTGGCAAGCGCCATGAGGGCGGATCATCGGTCGGCGATTGCGTCGATTGTGGCGCCTGTGTCACCGCCTGTCCAACCGGCATCGACATTCGCGACGGTATCCAGATGGAGTGCATCAACTGCGGCCTGTGCATCGACGCCTGCAATCACGTGATGGAACGCACCCATCAAGACAAATGGCTGATTACATGGGACACAGAAGCCAGGCAAACCGCTAAGAAGGCCGGGCGGCACGAGGCGATCCGGATCATTCGCCCGCGCACCCTGATTTACCTCACAGTTCTGCTTGTCGCCATGGTCGGGTTGGGCACGGCACTGCTGACACGATCCACCGTCCAGCTATCGGTCCAACGTGACCGCGCGCCTGTCTATGTGCCGTTGGCCGACGGTAGCCTGCGCAACGGCTACACGGTGAAAATTGCCAACAAGACGCCGCTCCGCGCGGAGTTCGATCTGACCGTGGTCGGCATGCCCGGTGCGACGCTCGTGGTAGCAGAGGCCGATCCGAAGCCCGTCGCGGTGTTGCGTCTGTGGAGCGCGTCGGATGAGGTGGACACCTTTCGGGTTCTGGTCACGGGCCGCCCGGTCACGCTGACGGATGGCTCGGAACCGATCGACTTTGTTCTGAGCGACACCATCACGGGAAAACAGACCGTCTATCACTCGACCTTTATGGGTCCGCCAAGCTACGCGGCAACGAGGGCAAAATGAACACGACCATATGGCGCTGGTTTCCCCATGGACTGATCGCCACGATGGGTATCGTCTTTTTAGTGAACGGCTACATGGTTTATGACGCCTACAGCACCTTCCCCGGCATCTCCGGAAAAGACGGTTTTGATCTAAGTAACGAATACAAGCGCGTCCTCGATACGGCGCAGCAACAGGCCGCTCTCGGCTGGCAGCTCGAGGCTGGCCTGGGGGACGATCGATTCCCTGTGCTGCGACTGACCGACCGGACTGGCGCGCCGCTCACCGCGACCAAGATTGATGCTCACGCGGAACGGCCAGTCGGTCCTGTCGACACGACTGCCCTGGCGTTTCGATCGATCGGCGATGGCCGGTATCAGTCCGAAACTTCGCTGTATTCAGGCCAATGGGACATCATGCTGACCCTGCACGCCGACGGGCAGGAGTACCGAGCGACCCGGCGCCTGGCCGTAAGGTAACGTCATGGGTGTCAGCGTTGCGCTGCCATCGGCCGCGTTTGATCTCGCGGAATCGGTTTGTGCGCATTGCGGCCTGCCGACCACGCCAGGGCGCCAATTCTGTTGCACTGGTTGCGCGGCGGCCCATGACATTATCGAGGGCCTTGGTCTCGGCCGTTACTACCGTCAGCGCGTAAACGCGATCGGCTCGCGCGCTCTACGGCCGGAACCTGCCGAACGATGGGACCTTGCTCGGCATATCGTCGCCAAACCGGATGGCACGAAGGAATTGACTCTCGCCGTCGATGGCCTGCAGTGCGGCGCTTGCGTGTGGCTGATCGAATCCGTGCTGGCCAAGGAGCCTGGCGTGTTAGCTGGGCGGGTTAACATGACCACTCGTCGCTTGCGTCTGGCCTGGCGCGGTGCAGACGAGAATGCGAACCATCTTGTCGGGCGGATCGAGGCCTTAGGGTATCGGCTGGTTCCGTTTGAAATCTCGGCCCTCGCCGCCGCTCAGGATCGCAGCGGGCGGACGCTGATGCGTTGCGTGGCCGTTGCCGGATTTGCGGCGGGCAACGTGATGCTAATCTCGATCGGTATTTGGGCAGGGCAGGGGGGCTCGCTCGATCCTATCGGCCCGGCGACACTGGCGCTGCTGCACTGGGTCTCGGCGCTGATCGCGATGCCGGCGATCGCCTATGCCGGCCGGCCGTTCTTTGCCTCGGCACTAGCGGCACTTCGGCAGCGGCGCACCAACATGGACGTGCCGATCAGCGTGGGGGTTCTGCTGGTCACCGGCATCAGCCTTACGGAAACCATCAACGGCGGCGACCACACCTATTTCGACTCGGCCGTCACCTTGTTGTTCTTCCTGCTCGTCGGCCGGGTGCTGGATCATCGAGCACGTGGTCAGGCGCGGGCCACGGCGGAACAATTGCTTGCACTGCGAGCGATCGATGTCGCTGTTGTTCAGTCGGACGGCACCGTCCGACGCTGCGCTCAGGAACAGGTCGCGGAGGGTGATCATGTTCTGGTGGCGACCGGTGAGAGAATTGGGGTCGATGGCGTGCTGGAGCGCGGGAGTGCCGAGCTGGACACCAGCCTGGTCACCGGCGAGAGCCTGCCCGTCAGCGTTGAACCTGACGCTGCGGTATATGCCGGCACGCTGAATCTCGGCGCCACGCTGACGATCCGAGCGACGGCGACTGGAGGTGCCACGTTGCTCGCCGAGTGCGTGCGGCTCATTGAGGCGGCCGAGACCAGGCGCGGTCGCTTCGTGGTGCTCGCCGACCGAGTGGCGCGGCGGTATGCGCCGGCGGTGCACTCATGTGCGCTGCTGACGTTCTTGTGGTGGTTCGTCGTGATCGGGGTTCCTGCCGGCCAGGCACTTTTGACCGCGGCGGCAGTGCTGATCATCACCTGCCCATGTGCTTTGGCGTTAGCAGTGCCCGCCGTGCAGGTGATCGCGACCGGTCGATTGTTCCGCGAGGGAATGCTGCTAAAGTCACCGACCGCGCTGGAGCGATTGGCCGAGGTCAACACGGTGGTGTTCGACAAAACCGGCACGCTGACCGAACCGCTGCTGGCGCTGGTCGGCGATCCCGATCCTTCGGATCTGCGGGACGCTGCCATGCTGGCGGTGTCGAGCCGCCATCCGCTGGCGCGGTCCCTGGTCGTTGCCGCCGGAGCGGTGGTGCCAGCCGAGGGCGTCGTGGAACATTCGGGACAGGGTCTGAGTCTTGCCACAGCGGCTGGAGAGATCCGGCTGGGTAGCCGTCGTTTTTGCGGCGGTCCCGAAGCCGCCGCCGGGGGAGCCGAGATTTGGCTGGCCCGTCCGGGGATGGACCCGGTTCGATTCTGCTTTAACGAACGGCCGCGCGCGGACGCGAAAGATATCCTCGTTCGCCTCCGCGCCATGGGATTTGTGCTGAAGCTGATATCCGGCGACCGCCCTGAGCAAGTGCGGCGCCTCGCTGGCGCGCTCGATATCGAGGATTGGCGGGCGGGATGCACACCGATGGACAAGGTCTCCCTTATCGAGGCGTGGGGGGCGGCGGGCCGCAAAGTGCTGATGGTGGGCGACGGCATGAACGACAGCCCTGCTTTGGCGGCGGCCTCGGTTTCCGCCTCGCCTGCGACCGCGGCGGACGTTAGCCAGACTGTGGCCGACCTGGTCTTTCAGGGTGCGAAACTGCAGCCGATCGTCCTTGCGCTGCAGATGGCGCGGCGCGCAAAGACGGTGATGCGGCAGAACCTGGCGCTCGCGATCGGCTACAACGCCATCATGGTCCCGCTGGCCATCGCCGGGTGGGTAACCCCATGGCTCGCAGCGGCGGCGATGTCGAGTTCGTCGGTGCTGGTGATGGCCAACAGCGTGCGCCTGCACCGGAGCCCAAACCCGTGACGATCATCTTGTTTCTGCTGGTAATCAGCCTGACGATCGGCGCGGGCGGACTGGGGTTTTTCCTGTGGTCTCTACGCTCAGGACAATACGATGACCTTGATGGCGCGGCGAACCGCATCCTGTTCGACGACACTGCCTTGGCGCAACGACGCAGCGTTAGCGATGCACCGATAGCGCAATCTGATCATTCACCTTACTCTGAAAGCGACTCTTTGTCAGGCAGTAGGACCGGTGGAAGATCCTGAAATTGGATATCATCTCCCTCTTCCTTGATCGATACCACGCCGGTGGCGGGGGCTTGCTGCCCATTATCCTGCATCCGGCCGTTCTTGATATCGCTGCGACGCTCGGCGTCCTCTGATGGCTGATGGTCGGATATTACGCCCATCACTTCCTGCCCGCTGTCGTGTTTTTCCTGTGCGCCGGCGATCTTCCGAGCCAACCCGCTCGTGTAGCCGATCTGATAGCTGCGTGGGGTGTCAGCAGGGACATTGTTCTGATCTATTTCTGTAGCCCAAAGGTAGATGTGGCCTGGATTGTGAGTTCGTCTGTCAGGCTCGACAACAACGCTCGAAACCAGGTTGAACCTTGACGGCAGCTTCTGTGTTGTCGGCCACCCCATCAATCCGGTGATTGCAAGATAGGTTACGCCGAAGAACACGGTCGTAACCAAGATTGCGCCTGCCTTTATCCACCATCGCCACAGCGAAGTCAGATTGAGACTGAGCAACAGCATGGTCACAATGCCGTAGGCGGTCACTACGCCGACAACCGACACACTCACTACATTCCCTCCCGTGGCAGTCGCTTGGCCTATTTCGGACCGTTTCCGGCCGAGGGCCTGCGAACGGCCTTGACCAGTGAAATCGGCTGCCCCGTATTGACGTCCTGGATTTTGCCGTCGGCATCGAGCGTGAATCGGACGAAGGTTTCCTCCTGGCCCTTATGATCAAAATCATGGCTGCCGTAAAATACGACACTCGCCGTTGGGTTGAGCTTCTCGACTTTGATTGACACCGGCACCTTCGCCGTTGAGGCGGCAAGAAATTCTTGAGCATTGACGACGTATTCGCCAGGTACGATGCCGCGAATCGTGACGATCTCCTGATTGAGGGGATTCTGAATGGTGCGGCCATTGACCGTCATGCGTTCGCGAGAACTGCCGCGATCGTCATGATCGAGATGCATCAGACCTGCCTCGCGTGAATGATACCAAATGATATTATCGGCCGGATCCTTTACGTAGATGTCCATGTCCGTGGGGTCGTTGTCGGGCCAGTTCATGGTGATTAGAAATTCAGCCTTCATTTCCACCGCACCGGTCTTGGCGGTCGGATTGATAAGGGAAAAGGCGATGAACACCATGAATGTGAGACCAAGCACCACATTGAACAGCATGTCGGTAAACGGGACAAAGGTCCCGTCATCGCTGCCGTGCAGGGGATCAGATTCATCCATTGCCGTCGCGCTCGAGTACCGAGATGACGTGAACTTCCGTCACTTCCGTGATTGTGTTGACGAGATCCACCACGCCCATGCCGAGGAAGTAATACTCCAGCTTGAGCACGAGCGCGGTTCCGATGCCGGTCACGGTGATATTAAGCGCGATGGCCATACCTCCGCTCATGCCTGAGAGGGCCTTGCGCAAGGTTTCTGCGTCAAAGGCGCTCAGCCCGGCAATGGGGATCAGCATCAGAATAAAGCCAAGGGCGGTGCCCAGCAGGGCCAAGCGCAACAAGGCTTCCGATACGAATAATCCGAGCCGTTCCCGACCGTGAAGCTGGCTGGCCAGGACGCGTAGAAGCAGCATCTGGTCGACCCTGCCCCCTCCCTGCGAGCGGGCCTTCATGACAAGATTGGTGATATGCTGGGCGATCGCGCTGCCTTTTGGGGCCGGCTCCAGATCGTCGACGCCTGTGGACGGGCGCTCGCGGCGCTTTCGAAGCAGCGTCTGATACGATCGAGCCGCCACCAGTTCCTTCGATATGTGCCAGATCTGCACGAGGCAGTGCAGGCTGGTGAGTGCGAAGAGGCCGAGAATCAGCAACGAAATATGCGTTCGGTCGGCCTCGAGCATCACCTGAATGACGTTCAACTGCCAGAGCACCGCCAACCCGAAGGCTGTCAGGCTCATCAGGATGAGCCAGCGAAGCAGCGGCAGGTAGTCTCGCGAACTCGGACAGTGTGGCCAGAAACATTGATGGCCGCGAAGCGACCGAAGTTATCTCCACGAGTTATCCTTCTTCGTCTCGGTTAAATTCAGACATTAAAACTCAAGACGGCGACGATGGCGAATTCGATACGAGCGAGGCGATCGTCACAGGGCGTGGATAATCATCCGCAGCTGCGAATCGAGTGAGACCATGTTATTTTGAGCAGTCCTTGAGATCAGCCTCCGATATCGAGAAAGCATAGGGTTTTCCGGCCAGGACTGCGACGTCCTTGACAATGCAGGTGCGTCCATTTGCGTCAGTAACTTTTACGTCATAGTGACCGGCGGAAAGGCCCTTTAGGTCAAGCCGCTCGTCCGACGTGACGGTTCCGTCCGGATCATTGGCACATTGGTTCGGGCCCCACTGCGTCGTGCCCACAGGCGCCAGATACAACTGCGCGATCGTCGTTCCGGTCAGATTCCAAAATTTCATCCGATCCGCGGAGCGAGCGGTCGCCGATCCGACGACTACGAGAATGCAAAGCATGGCGAGGACGCGTCTACGCATAAGCACATTCCGCTATGAGGATGATCATCAAGTTGTGCCGCCAATCACGTCTACGAACTGTGTGGGGCATTCTGCGATTGCCAGTCACCGTTTTCTTGCCGCAAAGTGGGTTTCACCGGATTAGTCGATCATCGCCTAAAGGGTCTGAGATATGCGTGCAACTCCGACTTCATTGGACCACAAGACTTTCTCTATTGTTCAATCGCTAGGCGGAAGCGGCAGATGACCGCCCGAAGCCGGACTGTCATTGGGTCGTCATCGGTTCCTCGCCTTCCGCGCGGTACGCGATTCCGCTTTGACGCGACGCGGCAGGCCTGGGTTATTCTTGCTCCAGAACGGCTTATGATGCCTGACGAGATTGCGGTGGAGGTGCTGAAGCTGGTCGATGGCGTCCGACCGGTCAGCTCGATTGCCGAGCAACTGGCCACGCAATTCAACGCTCCGCACGACGAGATATTGGCGGATATTTTGGTAATGCTTCAGGAACTCGCTGACGACACTGTTCTGGAAGATGCATGCTCTATCGGGCTGCCGCAGCCGTAGGTAAATCTGTCCGCAAGAAGGGCGGCGTTGGCTCCACCGGGGCCAGCGGAGTAGCCGCGCCGACCGAGCGCAGGGCGGCGACAAAGGTCGCGTGCGGCTCGGTCGTAAGATACTGCGACGGCATCAGCGCCACCACCCGGCGTTTTTCCATCCCGATATCGTACAGAGTGACGTCATAGCCGATACCCGAACTCACGCGTGCACTGAGCGCCGGAACAATCGCTACGCCGCGGCCAGCCTGAACCATAGCCAGCGCAAGCTCGTACGAGCGAACACGGCCTACTACGTGATGGTCCGGCAAAAAGTGCTGATGCCAGTCAGCGATGCGCAACTGATGCGAGCTGCCGAAGGTAAACTGCAGAACACTGTTCAAGATCCGCCGCTCGTCCGCGCTGAGTTGCGTCGCTGGATCGGTAATACGCCCGAGGTCGAGACCTCGCGGCACCGCCAACACGTAGGGGTCGGAAAGAATATCGGTTTGCAGGAACGACAGGCTGCTGCTGGCAAGCGACCCAACCGCGACCACGGCAACCGCGAGCCGGCGGGAATAGAGCATTTCGATTGCTTCAGCCGGCGCGACCTCATGCACGTCGAGTTCTACGTCCGGGAAGGTTTCGGCCATCTGCGACTGCACGTCGGGCAATAGATTGCGCGCAACCGAGCTTAGCATGCCGACCGACAAGACACCTCGGATCCCTTTGGCGTAAGCCGCCAATCCGACCACCGCCTCCTCAACCTCGGCCATTATGATATCGGCGCGCTGGCACAGGAACGCGCCCGCGTCCGTCAGCCCGAACTGGCTGCGGCCACGTTCAAATAGCGGCTGGCCGACGGCCTCCTCAAGCTTGGCGATATGCTGTGAGAGCGACGGTTGGGTCTGATCCAGAAGCTTGGCCGCCCGCGTGAGCGATTGCGAGTGAGCAACGGCCAGAAAAATCCGGAGCTGATTGAGCGTAAAGGCGGGTGGAACCATCAGGTCGAGCACGCGATAGCGTTAACGCAATTGGGGCGGCGTGGCTGTTGCCGCGCCGCCCCGGAAATACCGCGAATGCCGTTAGACGACCGCGCAGCCATAGGCGTTGATTTCGCAGCCAACAGAAATCCGAGTGACAGTAGGTTTACGCCAGGACATCGCTTAACTCCCGCTATTCGCCCGCCAGGTTATCCGGCCAGGTCATCAGTTAGCATCGTGCCGATGCACAGGGACCGAAAGTTATATGAGCTATAAGCGGAGCACCAGTGGCGCTGTGAGCTCTAGTAGTGAAGGTATGTCATCGCCACGTGGGATGCACGACAACCTCCGCCGGCTACTTCTCGCAACTCCAAACCCTCTTGTGAACACAATGGTGCCAATGTCGAGGACCGCAATCACTATCGAACCGCCGCTCGCTATTCTTGCGGAGCTAACCCATCGGTGTCCGCTGCAATGTCCGTATTGCTCCAACCCGGTCCGGCTTTCCGGTGTGAAGGGAGAGCTGACGACGGCGGAGTGGTGCAATGTACTCACTCAGGCGGCCGAAATTGGCGCGCTTCAGGTGCATTTTTCCGGGGGCGAGCCGACAGCGCGCCGAGACCTTGTGGATCTGGTCCGGCACGCGGTTGCTGTTGGCCTCTATAGTAATCTTATTACCTCCGGCGTGCTGCTCGATCAGGCACGTGTGGATGCTTTGGCCGAAGCCGGGCTCGATCACGTTCAGATCAGTTTCCAGGATGCCGATGATGTGAACGGCGACCGCGTGGCCGGGATGGCCGGGGCGCAGAAGAAGAAGCGGGAGGTAGCGGCGATCGTGCGGCGCGCCGGCTTGCCTCTTACCGTCAACCTCGTGGTGCACCGGCAGAACCTCGATAGCCTTGGAGCAATGCTGGACATGGCGGTCGGGCTTGGCGCCGCCCGAATCGAGGTGGCCCATGTGCAATATTATGGCTGGGCATTGGCCAATCGCGATGCGCTGCTGCCGTCTCGTGATCAGCTGGACAAAGCTACAGAGGAGGTTGAGGCAGCACGAGAGCGCCTCGCCGGGGCGGTGGTGATCGACTATGTCGTGCCGGACTATTATGCCCGCTTGCCCAAATCCTGCATGGGCGGCTGGGGGCGGCGCTTCATCACCGTCACGCCAATGGGCTTGGTGCTGCCGTGCCATGCCGCTGAAAGCCTCCCCGACTTTGCCTTCCCGTCAGTCCGCAACGAGTCGCTCAAGGACATCTGGCAGGGATCGGATGCCTTTAACCGCTTCCGCGGCACCGACTGGATGCCAGCGCCCTGCGCCGGGTGCGATCGCCGTGAACTCGATTGGGGCGGTTGTCGCTGTCAGGCCTTCGCCCTCACCGGCGACGCGTTCGCTACCGATCCTGCCTGCGGCAAGTCGCCGCATCACGCGCTTCTCGATGTTGCAGTTCAGGACGCGCAGACAGCCAACGTAGACCTGATTTACCGTCGGATCGGGACGGTCCCGGCCTGATTATCCGTTCGGTGGCATTTGAGGGACCGCTCCGGTCCCTCGACCTACTGAGCCCGTTGCTCTTCGAGACTTTCGGCAATTTCTTCGGCACGCTTTGCCATCAGGTTGAGCCTGTGACCTAGATTTAAATCGTCCTTCGGCGTGGCGGTGTCCCCTTCGGCGGCCTGCAGCCGGTTTCGCAGATCAAAAATATCATCCGCCATCAGCAGCGCCGCCATCACCAGCATCCGTGCCTCACCGCTCGGTCCTGCCGCCGCGCGGACGCCCTCAATTCGGCGATTGACCTCGGCGCCCATGGATTCGAGGTGATGCTCCTCGCCATCCCTGCAGCCGATTGTATAGGCGTATCCGTTGATGCGAAGCGTCACCTGCGCCATCGCGCAATTCTCCCTTGGTTTAATCTCGTTTGTCGAGAGCGGCTCGCAACCGTCCGATCAGCGAGTCGAGGCGTTCGGCGATCTCGGGGATCGATAGGTCCGTATCCGGCGTCGGCACGGTGTTCGGCGCCGATTGAATGGCCGTCAGGCGCGCGATCCGTTCCAGCGCGGCTTCCAGCCTGGCTGCCGCTGCGTCCGGGTCCTCGAGCTCGTCCGCCATGTCCGCCTCTATCGTGTCGGGTTGGCACGTCCCGCCGCTGATGCCGCTTGAACTCGGCGCGGTCAACCGTATGACGTCAGCATGATCATTCATCCTGCGGTGATCGTCCATGGGCAGGCGGATGCCAAGGCGGCGCTGATGCTTGGTCTCCCGGTAACCCTACTGTCCGCACCGGGCGCGGCGATGTTCGCCGGCTGCGTGTGGTGGCGGGAGATGGTGGCGGCCGCTCGAGCGGCGTTCCCCGACACCGAGGCAACTGACATCCTGGACTGCGCCGACGCGTCCGGTATGGCGATGGGTTCCTTGCGGAGCGGCGTCTGTCGCCTGGTGCTCTGGCCGGAGGCCCCCGGATGGGCAAGCGTCGTGACGATCGCCGAGCGTCAGGGCGGATTCGTCTTGAGGTCGGCGCCGGCGGCGCTGGACCTTGGGAACCACAATGCAACCCGCCGGCTCGACGGCTGGCTAAGGAAGGCGGGGGCGTCCGAGACGTGACAGGCGGGCTTGCCCAGGATAGCTTTGATTCTGATGGTTCAGGAGGACTCGATTTCAGAAGCGGGCTGCCGTGTCTACCTGGTTACCCCCCCGAGGCTGGATCCCGTGCCGTTCGCGAGCCTTCTGGCGGCGGCGCTAGATGCGAGCGACGTGGCGGCCGTGCAGCTCCGGCTAAAGGATCTGAGCGACGATACGTGGCGGCGGACGATCGATGTCCTGCGTCCAGTCTGCCAATCCAGGGGTGTAGCGTTTCTGCTGAATGACCGCGCCGACCTCGTGAAGGCGACCGGTTGTGACGGGGCTCATGTCGGTCAGGACGATATGCCGGCGCGAGAGGCGCGGCGGCTGATGGGGCCGGATCTGACGCTAGGTGTGACCTGCAAGGGCAGCCGCGACCTAGCGATGCAGGCTGGGCAGGACGGAGCGGATTATGTGGCGTTCGGAGCGTTCTATCCGTCCACCACGAAGGCGGTGACGGCGTTGCTGGATCCGGAGATCCTGGAGTGGTGGTCCGAGATGATGGAACTGCCAAGTTGTGCAATCGGCGGGATCACCTCGGACAATTGTGGTCCGCTGGTACGCGCGGGGACTGATTTTCTGGCGGTGGTCGGGTGCGTGTGGAATCACCCCGACGGGCCTGCGGCGGGCGTTAAGGCGCTAAACCTGGCGATCCATCAGGCGAGGCGATAGCGCAAGTGCATTTTCAGTTTCATTGAGGACAGTCGTCGCGAAGCACTTTCCGATCAGCCTTTGTGCCGATCCGGCGGATAAGACCACACGTCGAGCTCAGTTCCCGAGTGGGAGTGTCAGTTCCGTCTCGGTGGTGTCCATTACGAACACCGCAAGGAGCTTGGCCGGCTTGGTCTCGCTGGCATTGGCGCTGACGCCGTGGCGGTCGCCGGGCAGTTCGGAGAAGCTTTGTCCGGCCTCATAGGTGGTCACCGGGCCGTCGTTGACCTGACTGCGGATCGCCCCCTCAAGCACCGTCGCGTAGATGAATGCGGATTTGGCATGCATGTGGCCGGGCGAGTAGCCCCCGGGGCCGTATTCGACGAGCACGCCCTTGATGCTCTTACCGGGAACGTTCGGCAGCTCGTGCTGGTAAACAAGGGTTACCTTGGCGTTCTTCGCCTTCGGAGCTTCCGCGAGGACGCTGCCCAGCGGCAGGGTGGCGACAAGAAGCGAACAGAGGATGCGTTTCATCGAGACCTATCCTTCGGTTGGAAAATTCGAGATCAGGCGTGTGGGCGGCGGACCCATTCGTCTAAACCGATGCGGCCGAGGCGCGCCTCGGCCAATGGCACGAGTGAGTGCTCCTCGACCCGGCCGCCCCAATATCGGGCCTCGGGATCGCTCACGACCTCACGCGGATCGCCGACCGCCTTCAGGTAGCGCGCGACAATTTCGCTGAACGGCGCTCGTTCCGGGCCGGCGATCTCGACGATGCCGTTTCGCGGTGCCGCGAGCGCTATCTCGGCGACCATGGGCGCGACGTCATCTGCTGCGATGGGCTGGAACAGGCTGGGCGGAAGCCTGACCACGTTGCCATCGGCACTTGATGCTGCGATGCCACCGAGGAATTCCATGAACTGAGTCGCGCGGATGATTGTATAGGGGATGCTGGAGGCGATGATCAGTCTCTCCTGGGCAAGCTTGGCGCGGAAATAGCCATTGTCCGTCCGGTCTATTGCGACGATGGATAACGCGACATGGTGCCGGACACCGGCGGCGGCCTCCGCGCTAAGAAGGTTGCGACCGGAGGCCTCGAAGAATGCCAGCACCGCCTGGTCTTCAAATGAGGGCGAATTGGCGAGGTCGATCACTACCTGCGCGCCGGCCAAGGCTTCCTTGAGGCCTTCGCCGGTGAGGGTGTTAACTCCGGTATCTAGCGAGGCGGCAATGACCTCGTGGCCGCCTGTGCGGAGAATGGCAACAGTCTTGGAGCCGACGAGTCCGGTGCCGCCGATGACGACGATCTTCATGATTGAACCTCCCTTATCGATGAGGAGAGATCCTTCCATAGAGTTGAATCGCGCCTCTCCCCAGGAACAGATTTGGATTTTGATTGACGCATACCGATACCGAATCGCGCCTTTTTGTTCTCAACCCCTGCGGCTGCAATCAGAGACGTCCTCGTGACTGGCAGTCTGTGCTGCCGGGCACGCCGCGGGTGACCTGTCCCTTCGCGGGCACCACCACTCTGTTTAGTGGTTCAAAATCAGAGGATAGCACCTCCGTTTTGAACCATTAGGCTTTGATTTTGTGGACCGACTCACCCGATCCGCATAGAGATGCTTCTGTCTGGATCGGACCAACTAGCCTCGGAGCAGATAAAGAATACATCGCAGGGGCTGGCGCGGTAGGATACCTCACGTGGCCGTATATCGCGGGGACCGCAAAACTTGTTAGCGGTGGACGATCTGAGGAGAAAGTGAACAAAAGGGGGCGCCGGTGACCTCCCCTCGAAGCATCTATGCGCAGACAAAATCGTGCAAAACCTAGACGGACAAATGTTGAACCAATTCCACACTGACGTCCTCGCGGTTGGTAGCATTGAAGCGGTGCCAACTATCCTTGACGTCGTCTGTCGCACAACGGGCATGGGCTTTGCTGCTGTTGCGCGGGTAACCGCTGACCGATGGATCGCCTGTAGCGTAAGGGATGAGATCGGTTTCGGGCTTGAACCGGGCGGCGAGCTTAAGGTTGAAACTACCATATGCCACGAAGTTCGCGAGAGCCGGGAAGCGGTTGTCATCAATAACGTTGCCGAAGATCGCGTGTATTGTGGTCATCCAACGCCAGCGATGTATGGCTTCCAGAGCTACATCTCGATGCCGATTACCCTGCCCGACGGCAGATTTTTCGGTACGCTTTGCGCAATCGATCCCCGCCCAGCACGCCTTCAGACGCCGGAGGTGGTCGGGATGTTCAAACTGTTCGCCGAGCTGATCGCCTTTCACATCAATGCGCTTGAACAGGTCGCGACGAGCGAAGCGCGCCTTCTGGATGCGCAACGGACCGCGGAGTTGCGTGAGCAATTCATTGCAGTTCTGGGCCATGACCTACGCAATCCGCTCGCCGCGATTATCGCTGGAGCGGAGTTGTTGCTCAAGACCCCTTTGAGCGACAAGGCATCGCGGACGGTTGGCTTAATTCGCCGCGGCGCGGCGCGCATGTCCAGCCTGATAGATGACGTGATGGATTTCGCGCGCGGCCGGCTGGGTAGCGGAATAGCGCTGGATTGCAGCGCTACCGAACCGCTGGAGCCCGTGCTGAGGCAAATAATCGCTGAGCTGCAGGCCAGTTTTCCAGATCGGTCTATCGACACGACCATCGTGTTAGGTAGCAGCGTTATTTGCGATCAGGGTCGTATTGCCCAGCTTGTCTCAAATCTACTTGCGAACGCGTTGACGCATGGCGATGCGGCGATGCCGATTCAAGTAAAGGCCGCCACGGATGAAAAGTGCCTTGAGCTTTCTGTGTCCAACGCGGGTGATCCGATTCCTTCCGCCATATTGGCGCGAATATTTCAGCCATTCTCCCGCGGCGCAGTGCGTCCTGGTCAGCAGGGCCTGGGCTTGGGTCTGTTTATCGCTTCGGAGATCGCGCGGGCACATGGCGGAACACTCACAGTGACCTCCTCGGCAGAGGCCACACGCTTCACCTTCCAAATGCCGCTGGTTCAGCCCTGAGGATGGATCTCCTCAGATTCATTATTTGCAACGTCCGCTACCCGGTCACGTCGCAAGGGTCGGCAAGGATGTCACACATCCGGCGGCTGTATTCTCCGCGACGTTTAGCCGAAGTTGATTGTCCGGCTTTCATCGCGGCGGCAAACTTTTGGTTCTGGCGCTGAAACTCGGGCAATCTATAAGTGCCGTTAGCGACGATCAGCGGCGCATGCCAATCGGGATGGCCCGCTTATTGACTTGCTCTATGTCTGCTTCGTAAGCCGGGTGAAGATATTCGACACTGTGTTTCGCTTGGTCGCAATCGAGGAAAACGCGTTGGACCTTTTGGTGTGGCTACGGCCTGATCTGACACCCCTGCCGGGCGAATGCTCTATTTGCCGCCGCCGGGCGGACCGTCGCCGCCTAATATTAGACCCACTATATGACTGACCCTCGAGGTCGATTTCTGGAGTAAGCATGAGGAGTGCGATCGTGCTGAAATTGCCACCGCCGATCTGGGCTATGGCCTTTGTGGTGATCGCTTATGGGCTCGGCGTCCTGGCAGGTGACAACCCAATTCTCTATTTGCCCGGCATTCCCTTCGCTGTTGTTCTGATCCTGGCCGGTGTTGCTCTAAGCGTTTCAGCCGCTGTCCTTTTCCGTCGGGAGGGAACTGAACTCGACCCGGTGTCGGCGACGAACCAAAAGCTCGTTATGTCCGGACCCTTTAGATTTACGCGCAATCCAATGTATCTGGGTTTGGTTTTGGTCACGCTCGGGATCGCGTTTTGGGTCGGCAAATGGCCGATGTTTCTGGCCCCGATTGCGACGTTCGCCACAGCGAACTGGGCTCACATCCCGTTCGAGGAAGCCAAGATGCGCCGCCAATTCAGCTCTGACTTCGAGGGTTACACACGTAAGGTCAGACGCTGGATTTAATCATGCCCCGCCGACAATGGTCCAACCGCCCGGTTGACGATTGAGCATCATTAGATGCTGCTGTTGAGTAAGCGAGGCGGTGGCAATCCATGGGGCGTGGGGTCGCCGCGATAAATGTCGGCCATGGGCGTACCAGGTGCGCTTGCGGCCCTTACCGTCGTTTCGGTAGCCTCGCGCAAGAGGATCGCGAGTTGAGTTCCAGTCCGGGACGCTTCGACTTACATGGCTGAACAGCAGTGGATTCGTTCCACCAAAAATCACGAACCAGTGATCACATGGCTTCGAATTTGGCGGCATGTCGCGGCAGGATGGAAATGGTGCGGTCGAGAAGCACGGTATCGCCATGCTTTCTGCGGCTCTCAGGGTCGGTTTGGTCCATTTGGTCCAGACGATTTGGGGAGGTAAAATCCGGCTGATTTTGGTCACTAGTACCCCGAGTTGCTCATATTGCGGGATACAACCTCTTCGATTTTACGCGGGCATCGGCGGGTGGTGAAATGCCAATCGGCTTTGGCATGGTTTTTGTTTCGGCTGTCCTCTCAGGCGGCGACCTCCTCGCCCAGGGTCAGCTTGTTGGAGATATGCCGATCGAGACACTGACCCGACAACACGCTCAGTTCGGATTCAGCCATGTTCGGCCAACTGCCGTGTTTGGGGATGTAGTGCCACCTGAACTTTTCGACGAGCCGACGTGCCTCCGGGGCGGGAAAAGCTTCGTAGAGTGAGGCCGGCTTGTGGGTGTTGAGATTGTCCTGCACGAGTTACAATTTTCTTCGCCTTCGGAAAGTGCGTGTTAGACAAATCCTCGAGGACGTGAGCGTAGTCTACGGCGGTGTGGCGATCAGTGATCTCGACATGCCGCCAGCCTTCCGGCGGGGCGAACCTCATGAACAGACTGGCGGTTCCATTCCGCTCATACTCATAGTCGTGCCGCGCAGGGTGCCCTGGCTTCGCCGGAATCGGTACACGCGTTTCCGTAATGAGTTGCTTCGACGTCTCGTCCAGGCAGACCGATGGACATTCTGGATCATGCGGTTGCTGGTAACGCGCCGCTCCAAAGAGCTTATGTCGGTTGGCACCAGGGAAGATCTCTCGCGTTTCCACATACAGGCATCCTGCTGATCGATGCCAGAGGCCGAAATCCGTAGGATCCGGCCGGGTGGGCCCGTTGCGCAACTCGACTAGACATTTTCGTGTCCGCTCTATTCTTTTCCTGATCAACCTCGATGGATATTGTTTGTCGAGGTCTGAAAACGCTGCTGAAACATCAGCTACCGGAAACCTCACCGGAGTTGGCATCCGGGTTAATTCAATACGAAATAAGCCACCGAATGATGCTTTTATTTCAAATTGATCGGTCTCCGTATCGGATGACTGGGTTGACACTCTGTTGCGGTGCAGGATAGCTTTTTTTTGAGCATTCGGTCGTTGACTATGCGGTTCGTCTCAATTTTATTACTCCTAGGGAGTGAAATCAGTCAAATTTGAACCAGCAAGCGTGCTTTGATGCGATCTACTGCGACTGATCTGGAGTTCGGTTAATGCCTGGAGCCTCTACAATCGTCATTGCGCGGGAAGATTTCTCGATACCTGACGGGGAACCTGGCGCAAAGCGCGAGGCGAGGCGGCAAACCGAAATCGAAAGTCAGTTTTTTGCCCTTATTCGCGAGAGGCGGCCGGACGTTATCGTTCTCGACCTTCGGAACGCTACTTCTAGATGGTACGGTGGCGATCCGGAAGATCCGCCAACGCAGCGACGTCTCTATTGTTGTGATCCGAGATGAAAGAGATCAGCACGAGCAGGATTACCGGATCGCCGGCGCGGCTGAATGCCTCCCTGCCCCGGTCGATATCATCGTCCTCAACGCTGTAATCCAGAAGATTATGCGGATAAACGGTGCTCAGACAAGTCGAAAAGTGCCGCAAGCGGATACTTTCGAAGTCGAGGGGATGATATTCCAACCGCGGCAGAATATACTCAGCGCGAACGGCGCGAGTATCCAATTAACCACCGCGGAAAACCACCTCCTTCTGCATTTCGTCTCCCGGCCGTGGACTGTCTGTCGGCGTGCGGAGATCGCAGAGGTCCTCTATGATAAGGATCGCCCGGCGTCAGATCGTGCGATTGATGTTGTCGTCACCCGGTTGCGAAAGAAGCTTACTTCGTTGCGAGGCCTATTGGCCGACAACCTGATCAAAACTGAGTTCCGCACTGGCTACATGTTCGTCGGCGACGTGTCGAAGGCACCACTGCTCGACGGCTCCAGACAAGGGGCCTGACTACTGCCTGGGACTTCCACAGGAACTGAGCGGGGGATTAGTGAACGTTATTGCGCTAGAGCCAATCGACGAGCCGGGTGAATCCCAAACCGGTTCGGCCGGCTCGTTGCTTAGTAGCTTCGTCATCGCGGCGCGCTTTCGTGGGATCCATCTCACCGTCCCGCAATTGATACATGACCATCTGCTCTCCTCGGATGATGTTCCTGTCTCGAAACTGATCGACATCGCGCAAGCGTCCGGACTGCGGGCAGTTTCCGCACGATTCGCGTGGAAGGACCTTTTAACCCTCGGCAAGGCCCTACCGGTCATCGTTCGCCTCCGCAACGGTAGCTCGATGGTGCTGCTTCGCGCGGAACCCAAGGCCGAGCCGCCCCACGTGGTGTTGCAGGACCCGAACGCGCGCGAGGATGCCGTTCTGACCCTGGACGAATACCGCTTCGCCGCCGCGTGGACCGGCGAGGTCGTCCTTTTAAAGCGTGACTACCGCGTAACCGCGGACGAGCAACCGTTCAGCCTGCGCATGATAGCCGGCCTCCTGCTGCAGGACCGCCGCATCGTCCGAGACATCGCGATCTCGGCGTTCCTCCTCAGCCTTTTGGCCGTTGCGCCAATCATGTTCTATGCGCTTACTGTTTGATCGCGTGCTCTACTACCAGAGCATAAATACCTTCACCGTGCTATGCGTTGCCATGGCGATCCTGATAGGGTTCGATACGGCCTTTGGCTACCTTCGCCGCTATATGGTGCAGATCATCCTCAGGCGGGTGGACGCCAAACTCTCCACCGACATTTTCGATAAGATCCTGAACTTGCCGGTGGAGTTCTTCGAGCGAACGCAGACCGGTAAAATCGTGCATGATATGCACGAGATATATAAAATCCGGAATTTCCTTACGACTCAACTCTTCGGCACGATGCTTGATGCACTGGTCCTGGTGGTATTCCTCCCGATCATGTTCTTCTTCAGCGCACTTCTCACCTTTTTCGTGCTCGGGATCTGTGCGGTGATCTGCCTCTGTGTCGTTCTGATGCTACCCACAATACATATAAAAGCCGGCAAAGTGTCCGAAGCCGAGTCCCGGAAGGGCAGCTACCTGGTCGAGACCCTGCAAGGGATCCGGACCGTCAAGTCACTGGCGCTAGATGCCCGCCGGCGGCATGATTGGGATGTGCTCGTTGCAAACGCTGCCGACCGTCGGTTCGATGAGGCGACCACCACCAACACGTTGCAGACCATCGTCCACCCGCTTGGGATGTTGATGACGAGCGGCGTTATCGCACTTGGCGTATACCTGGTAATAACGACACAGGAGAACGTCTATGTGGGCGCTCTCGTCGCCTTCATGTTGCTAACGCAACGCGTCGCGGCCCCACTGCTACAACTTTCCTTCACGGTCCAGCAATACGATGAGGCGCGGATTGCTGTAGGTCTAATCTCCGCGCTGGTGAACCAGCCGCCGGAGGAAGGCCGCTCGCGGAACGGCGTGCGAACCCCGTTCGTTGGGCGCGTTGAATTCAGTGGCGTGCGCTTCTCCTATCGCGGAGCGGCCTCCCCAGCGCTAGACGAGGTCTCATTCACCATCCCCGCGGGCACCACCTTCGGCATCATGGGGCGCAGCGGCTCCGGCAAGACAACGGTGACCCGCCTGCTGCAGATGTTGCACAGCAACTATCAGGGATTGATCAAGATAGACGGCAACGATTTGCGCCAGATAGACGTCGACCATCTCCGTTCCAGCACCGGCGTCGTGCTGCAGGAAAACTTCCTGTTCCGCGGCACGATCCGCGAGACGATCGGCGCAACCAAGCCGGACGCGACATTTGAGGAGATCGTCCGCGCCGCTCGGCTCGCCGGCGCCGAGGAATTTATCGAACGGCTACCCGGCGGCTATGAGACCTTCATACAGGAAGGATCGACAAACCTCTCAGGAGGCCAACGCCAACGCCTCGCGATCGCACGGGCGCTTATCAGCGATCCGCGAATCCTGATCCTCGACGAGGCGACGAGCGCGTTGGACGCAGAGAGCGAGGCGATCGTCAACGCCAATATGATGCGTATCGCGAAGGGACGAACGGTGATCATCATATCACATCGCCTTTCCTCGCTCGTGACCGCGGATGCCATCATGGTGCTGGAGCGCGGCCACGTTCATAATATCGGGCGCCATGAAGAGTTACTTGAACGGTGCGACATCTATAGCAGCCTATGGCACCAGCAACACCGCCACCTCCGGCCGGTTACCTCTCATGCAGGGTGACCATCTCGATTCACCAAGCCAAGCACTGATCCGGGTATTCCAGTCGGAGACAGGCGAAATTCGTAACGCTCCCGAGCCGCTGCAAGCTCGGGCGACTTTGTGGCTGCTTGCCGGCCTTCTGGTAAGCCTGATCTGTGTTGCTTGTGTGTTTAAGATCGACCGGATGGTAACCTCAGAAATCGGACAGGTTGTCACCACTGAGCCGACGACCGTGGTGCAGGCGCTTGATCCATCAATCATCAAGACGCTCGACGTGAAGGAGGGTGATCGCGTTCGGAAAGATCAGCTTCTTGCAACACTGGATCCGACCTTTACGGAAGCCGACGTGCGGGCGCTACGGGAGCAATTGCGAGCCTTGACGCCCAGATCGCACGCGACAAGGCCGAACTAGCGGGCAAGACGTTCGACGTTTCGTCCAGTCCCGACCCGACGACGATCCAGTACGAGACGCTCCAGAAGAACTACTTTGATCAACGCAGGGCGCAATACCGGTCACAGGTAAATTCCTTCGACGAGCAGATCGCGCTCGCCCAGGCGACGCTGAAGCGGTTAGGCAATGATGAGGGCTATTACCAAAGCCGGACCTCGGTGGCTCAAGAGATCGAAAAAATGCGCGCTGATCTTGAAGCGACAAAGGTCGGCAGCCGGCTGAACCTTCTCCTTGCGATGGACCAGAAGCTTGAGATGCAACGTTATCGCGAGGTTGATGCGGGGAGCAAAGTCGAGACCCTGCATCAGCTCGCGGCTGCTATATCCAACCGCGACGCGTTCATCCAGCAATGGCTCGGCCAGGCGAGCCAGGAATTGATTACCGGCCGCAACCAACGTGACAGCGCCGTTCAACAACTGGCAAAGGCAGAGAAACATCACGATCTCGTTCAGTTGGATGCGCCCGATGACGCCGTTGTGCTCAGCATGGCGAAATTGTCGGTCGGGTCTGTTTTGCGGGAGGCCGATCCTTTCATCACGCTGGCGCTGTTGCGCTCGCCGATGGAGGCCGAGATCTATATCACACCTCGCGACGTGGGCTTCGTCCGGCCCGGCGATCGTGTAACGATAAAGCTGGATGCTTTCAACTTCATCGAACACGGGACCGCTGCAGGGCGAGGTGCTCTGGATCAGCGACGGCACCTTTAATGCTGGCCCCGGCATGGCGAGCGTCTCGTCAATCGGTTCCAATGCCGCCAATTCGACCGGCTCGACCAGTTCGGATGCACAGGGCAACTCAGCGGGATCTATCCTACTACAAGCTGCGGGTCCGCTTTACGGATGTGAAGCTGCACAACGTTCCAGGCCAGTTTTCGACTGATCCCTGGGATGACGCTGACTGCCGACATTCATCTCGGAACCCGCTCCTTGCTGATGTATCTGGTCCGCGGCATGATGAAAGGGGTCGGCGAGGCGATGCGCGAACCATGATCGGGGGGCGCTGGTTGCGGCTTAAGACTCGCGCGACGCCGGTTGTCGCGGGGGCTGGCTGGCGTGCGAACGGCAAAATTACTCTGTTGCACTTCGGTTATTCACCGCATCGGCGAATGCTGGCAATGCTGAGGCTCAGTATCAGCTAGGCCTGATGTTTGCCCGCGGACACGGCGTGATCTCGAACGCGCCGGACGCCGTATCCTGGTTTCGGCGTGCCGCGGAACAGGGTCACGCGGCGTCGCAATTCGAGCTCAGTCTCGCTTATGCGCGTGGCCACCCGCGGGAACGCCTGCCAGCGTTTCGTAACTGGTATCGCTACGCCGCCGACTACGACAGCGACAGCGCCGAGCAAGCCGTCATCGTTACTTTTTCCAAATGGTCTGGGGGTGGCGAAGGATCCAGCCGAGGCATTTCGCTGGAGCCTGGCTGCCGCTAAGCAAGGCCTAGTGGAACTCGCAAGCCAACACCGGCACAATGTATGCCAACGGCCTAGGGTGCGAGCAGGATTTCGTCGAGGCACGGCGGTGGTACGAGCTCGCCGCAGCACAAGGGAATCCGGAAGCGGAGCTTGGGTTGGGCATGCTTTTCGCGAACGGACACGGCGTGCCTGTCGATCTTGTCGCTGCGGCTGCCTGGTATACGCGGGCGGCGGCGAGCGGCAACGACGCCGCCCAAGTTGCCCTCGGACTGATGTATGCGGCCGGCGAAGGCGTCACCCGTGATCCTGCCGCGGCGGCAGCCTTGTTTCTACAGGCCGCAGGGCAAGGCAACGCGCGAGCTCTCTACAATCTTGGATTGTTGTACCTGCAGGGCGAGGGCGTGGAGCAGGATCTTGCTCAGGCAGAGACCCTTCTTTCGGAAAGCTGCTCGACAGGAATACGCGCCCGCCATGCTGAGCCTTGCGCGGTTGTTCAGCGAGGGCCAAGGGATATCGCCGCATACCGAGGAGGCCGCCATCTGGTATCGCGCAGCCGCGGAACGAGGCATGGCCGAGGCTCAATTTGGCTTTGGCCGCCTCTACGCCCAAGGTGAGGGCGTGCCGATAAATTTCCGCGAAGCAGCAAAGTGGTTCCAAAAAGCGGCGGATCAGGGCCACACCGCCGCGCAGATCAACATGGCGGTATTCAACCTACGCGGCACCGGCGTGCCGCGCGATCCGGAGAAAGCATTACAGTTGTATCGTTCGGCGGCGGAGAAAGGTGCCACAGTCGCGCAACTCCGGCTAGGCCAACTCTACCTTGCTGGCGATGGCGCCCCGCGCAACCCGGAACTTGCCGCACAATGGTTGTCTGAAGGCGGCCGCAGCCGGCAATGCCGAAGCCGATACCACGCTGGGGCTGCTCCACCTGACGGGAGATGGCGTCGTGCACGACGCCAAAAGGGCTGAGAGGCTGTTCCAACGTGCTGCGGACACCGGCTTCGCGCCGGCTTGCTGGCAACTTGGTCAGCTATACGCGATCGACCAAGGCAACGGCGCAGATGCCCCGCTGGCCATGCGCTGGTACAAGCAAGCTGCCGAGGCCGGTCATCTGGAGGCTCAGGTTGCGGTGGCAGACCGCCATCTGCGCGGCCTTGGATGCGAAATGGATGCAGCCGAGGCGGCTCGCTGGTTTTCACGGGCGGCGGAACAAGGCCACACGGCCGCGCAGTTTCGGCTGGCAACCATGTATGGCACGGGCCAGGGTCTACCCCGCGACGCCGCCCTCGCCGCGAAGTGGTTCCGCGCGGCGGCGGAACAGGGCGATCGTTTCGGACAATACAATATCGCCGTGATGCTGATGAAGGGCCAGGGTGTGGAGCGCAACGCCGACGAGGCCGCCACTTGGTTGGTCAAGGCGGCCGAGCAGGGCGTGCCGGAAGCCCAGGTCGCACTTGGTGACCTCTATGCATCGGGTCAGATGTCTACCCCCGATCTTGACGCCGCTGACCGACTGTACGCTCTCGCGGCGGCGCAAGGAAACCAGGTCGCGGCACAACGGCTTTCGCAACGGGCCAGCAGCCATGCCGCCTGATCCACGAAGGCACACTGTTACGACCGTAATGGATCCGCGTCGCCCGGCTCTGGTTCAACGCGTAACGAGCCCGGAGCACCGATAGAGATCATGCCCAAAACAAAGCCCAAGAACGTTCACCGCCTCGACGCTGCCGCCAAACCGGCTCCAGCCGCAGCGCCGCCAGCCGCCCGGCTCCAAACAGCCTGGCCGGAGGGCGCCGTCGCCGGCGACCCTGTTCCACAAGCCTTGGCGCGACTAATCCGGGTGGAGCATGGCCTGCATGTCCTCTCGGTCGGCCCGACTGCTGGCTCAGCGGACGTACTCCAGGGCATTACCCTGCCGGCAATCCAGATCACCTCGCCACCGTCCAACCGGTTCGATCCGGTGGAAATCATGACCGCCTGGAATGACACTGGAGCGTGGCTGGGCAAGAACGGCGGCGTCGTCGTGCTGCGCTCACCGCCCGGTGGAGGACACCTGCTGATCACGGCTTACACTGAACCGGGTGCGCCGCCGGCATTCCCCGGCGACATCGAGGTGCGCCCGATCGACCAGATTGGCCGGCGCGCCGAAGTCGACCGCACCCTGGTCCCATTGAGGCCGGCAGCCTTTGCAGACACCGCCCCGCCTCCGCCGCCGTTGGAGCCCTCAGCGAATCCACGCGAAGCCGACCTTTGGATCACGCTGCACATCGCGCGGCAGGGCGACCGCAGCTTCCCGGCTCAGGGCTGGGTCGGCAATGTCGGGCGGCGTGTCCAGATCGAGGCCTTCAGCATCTCACCCCGCAGCAAGCTCTCGCCGGATGATCTCGAATACAAGGCGTTCGGCCCCCAAGGGCGCGAAACCCCATGGACTACCAATGGCAAGCTGTGCGGCACCCGCGGACGCGGACTGCCGCTGACCGGCTTCGCGGTGCAGCCCCTGCCCCACATGCGCGACCGGTTCGACGTCATCTACCAGGGCGCATTCTTCGACAGCGGCATCACCGAACCCTGTCGCAATGGCGAGCCCTGCCGGCCCGCTCGGGTGGACGATGTGCTGGAGGCGATCAATCTGCGTGTGGTCGAACGTGGTGGATAATGCCGCTGTTGTGGCTGGGACAGCAGTCGATGAGGCATCCGGCTTTGTGGATCCCGCTGCCACAGGAGCAGCGACCAGGACTGTCCTGAACGTCGGCTGCGGCTATCCACTGCGGCGGCGGCTGCATCCGTCCTTCCACGGGCCGGAGTGGCGGGAGGTGCGGCTGGACATCAACCCCGCGGTGCAGCCTGATGTTCTGTGCTCGATCACCGACATGAGCCCAGTTGAGAACGAGAGCGTGGACGCGATCTGGTCGTCACACAATCTGGAACATCTGCATCGTCATGAGGTGCCGATCGCGCTGGGCGAATTCGTGCGGGTGCTGCGGCCGGGCGGGAGGCTGCTGCTGACGTTGCCGGATCTTCAGAGCGTGGCGGAACTGGTGGTGAAGGATCAGTTGGAGGCCGAGGCCTACACGTCGCCGAGCGGCCCGATCACGCCGCTGGATATGATCTTCGGGCATGGGGCTTCGCTGGCGCGGGGGATCGTTATCATGGCGCACAAGTGCGGGTTCACGGTGACGATCATTGCGGGGATTGTTGGAGGGGGCTGGGTTTCGGGGGGTGAAGGTTTGGCGTGGGAAGTCGTTCGATATTTGGGCGACGGGGTATAAGCGGGGTGTGTGAGGTGTGGGTGGTTGGGAAGGCAGGCGCAATGAGGATGGCGGCGGGAATGCTCTTGTTCGGGAACGGTTGGATTGATGAAGCGCACTCTTGTGACTGACGGGAAATCCCCGTCGCGCAGGTCGAAATTCGAAGACCAGCTATTTGAAATCAGTGCCGTCGGGGCTGACGCTATCACCGGCATTTATAGAAGCAATAAGATTCACAATCGCTTTGAAGTCCATGTCAGCTACGCTGACGGCGCCTCGGAATGGTTCTCCGTCCTGGCCGATCTGCCCTACGAAGGCACTGCAGAAGGCTTAGTGGGCACGAACTGCGCGTTTTCGTTCCAGCTCCAAGAACCATTTGAAACCATCAGCTTCGAGTTCAAGAACACCCCCTCGCTGAACATGATTCTGACGAGAGACGGCCAGGTCACGAAGCCCGGCAAAACGAGCGCTGCAAAAAGCGACGCCGTCATCCTCTTTGATGTGTCCGACCTCGTCTATTACATCGGCCACCATGACAACCTGACCGGCATCCAGCGCGTCCAGGCTTGTGTCCTGCTTGGGCTGGTCAAAGGCCACCCGGAACAACGCCGCGAATACATTTCGTACAACAACATAATCAGCGAATTTAACGTAATCGACCGCGAGTTCTTCGAGGCTCTGCTTGTCGACCTGTCCCTGCCGGTCGCCACACGTAGTTGCGCCTTCGACCCGATGGACGCCCGCCGCGGCATCCTGCCGAGCTCCTACCCCCTGTCGCACATCCGCCTCGAGCCGGCGGAACGCCTCGTAGTCTATTTGCTCGGCGCAGCCTGGGTTAACCGCGATTACTTCCACCGCATCCTCGACCTCAAGCGAACCCACGATGCGATGTTCTGCATCACCATCCATGACTTGATTCCGATCTACGCCCGTGAGACCTGCGACCAGGGAACCGCCGTGGTCTTCGAAGAATTTCTCCGCAAATCCTTTCTCTTCGCCGACCACTACTTCACCGTCTCGGCATACACCGCCTTCGACTTGCATCGCTATGCTGCCTCGCTCGGCCGCACCAACGTTCCGATCAGCGTCATCGAAAACGGCCACTCCTTCGACGAGTTCATGCCTGCCAAGAAGACGCGCGCGGGCACGATGGACCGTGAGTTCAAGAAGTTCGGCAAGGACGGCTTCGTGCTTTTCGTTTCCACTATAGAAGGACGAAAAAACCATTCCTACATCTTTGACGTGTGGGAAGAGCTCAGTCGCACCCGGCCAAACCTCCCCGTCCTCCTTTGCGTAGGCCGTTTCGGCTGGCGCGCCGAGGGATTTCTCGAAAAGATGCTAATTACCGAGAACCTCGGCAACAAGATCCGGGTGCTCAGCGATATTTCAGACGCCCTGCTTGAGACGCTCTACGAAAACTGCCTCTTCACAGTCTACCCGAGTATTTATGAGGGCTGGGGCCTTCCTGCGGGCGAGGCGCTCTCGAAGGGTAAGCTTTGCTTGATGAGCGACCGCTCATCCTTGCCGGAAGTCGCGGGCGAGTTCGGCGTGTATTTCGATACCGACTCCGTCGCCGATGGTGTGGCCAAGATAGGCCGAGTAATCGACGACCATGCCTATCGAGAGGGGTTGGAGACGGTCGTGCGGGAGAGCTTCACCCAACGCACCTGGACCAAGGTCGCTGACGAACTGGTCGGCTACATTGCCAAACTTCCGACACCGCGCTCGGTAGCCTTTCCGGTTATAAAGCTAGGCCAGGAATACAGGCTCTCGCAACTCCCGCCGCGCAACATTGCTGCACTCGGCTCGGCCATGATTCGCCAGGTACAGGGCGCGCGCCGTGCCCCGCTGACCGGACACATGAACCGCGACGAGGACCTGCTGGGGGCCCAGGCATCGCGGCTCGGCCCAGGTTGGTATGCCCCGGAGGACTGGGGTACTTGGGCGCGATTTCCCGAATGCTCACGGCTCTACTACGTTAACCCAGACCCGGGCACGCGTGAGGTCATCATCTATGAGCGGGTGCGCGTCGTAGGCATCCTGGTCGGCAGCACGCTGGCGGTCAGCCTGAACGATGGTCTGGCCTCGGAATATAAGATCGAGCACGATCGCTTTGTTATTCGCGTTATCGGCCCGGTTGACGTCGGCCCTGACGGCCTCGCCGAGTTGCATCTGCACTATCGGATCACCGCGCCAGGCGATGTGACCAAGGTGCTCGACGAGATCGACGGTCGGCGGCTGGGCCTCGGGATCGAATCCACTATCGTTCTGCAGGACAGCGATATACTGCGACGGCTCGCCATAATGGAAACCATCGTTGCAGGCGGTGCAGCCAGGCGTGGGCCGGTTCGCCCGGTCGCCGAGGCGAGACCACCGGCGAGTCGCCGGGCCAAGGCAGTGAAAGCGCCGGTACCGATCGAGACCTCGGCTGAGCCGGCGCAAAGCTTCGAAGGGTTCGGATACGAGAGAACATTGGACGCGCCGAAAGTGGAAATCGCCGAGCGCGTGCTGATTGGCCAGGAGACCTTCTTGCGCTCGGACCTGCCGGTGAGCGCGGTGCTCGGACGCGGTTGGTATCCTGTCGAGACCGAGGCGGTATGGTCGAACTCCTTGGAGGCGACGGTGAACTTCCGCTTGCCGGCGACTGCTGATCGCGTATTCATGCTGAGCGTAGAGTTCCGCTGCCTCGCCTCGCCGGAGCAACCGGCCAGCCTGTCCATCGCGATCAACGATACGCTGGCCTGGAACGACACGGTGCGAAGCGGTGAATTTCACCACAAGCGCTTCATCATTGACAGCGCGGTCTCACCCTACGACAGCGCCTTTGTGCTGCTTTTCTACTGCGACCGCCTGATATCACCGGCGCAACTGGGCCAGGGCGACGATAACCGGATGCTGGGAATCCAGCTCCGGGCGTTTTCACCCGAGCCGATGCCATCGTTGCCGGGGAAGGTTGTACATAGCGTGCTGCCGGGGAGTGCGGCGGAAAAGGCGCTGGTGAACGGCTGGTACCCGATCGAACAGTCCGGTGCGTGGTCGATGGCTGAAGGCGGGAGGATTGTCTGCTCGGTTGACGTCGGCACAGGTGCGGGGCAAAGAAATGTGCGGTTGACCCTCTTCGGTCGCGTCTTCGGAACCGCGATGACGGGGGCTGCGGTGGTCGATCTGATGGTTCAGGGCCAGGTGCTGTCGTCTTGGCGGTTCGAGAACGATTCGGCGCAGACCCAAACTGCCATTCTTCCTGTTCTGGAGATTGGTGATCGGATGGTATTGGATCTCACGCTGGTTCGGCGCGATGCCATCTCGCCGGCGGGTATGAGCGACAGTGATGACCGGCGGCGGCTCGGGGTTCTGGTCTACGAGCTTGGGATCGAAGACATCGTCGTCAAGATGTCTTCCGCCGAGGACGAGGCCGTCGCGGCTCTCGCATAGGTGCAGTGCACGATCATGAAAGTGGGCAGCTTGTGTCAGATACAGTTCTAGCCCCGATTTTCATCATGTCGTTTTCTCGACCGGACTATCTTGGCAAAGTTCTGACCTCGAGGAACACGAAGGCGCGTTCTGGGCTCCAGGAGAGTGGGAGGCGATTTTGATTTCCTGGATCTCGCCAGGAAGAACTGAGTGCACTATGGCTGCGGTATCGTGGGTGACGTTGCCCCTGACGCACTGTCCCTGCGGCACGAGGAGCCGGTCATGGTACGAATAAACGATCTCGTGGACCCACGCAGATTTAGCAAAGAGCAATACATCCAGCTGCTGTACGAAGTTATTTTTCAGCGCACGCCGGATGCGGCAGCATTCGAAACGCTCATGAGACGGACTGACGTTCACAATTCTCTTCAAAGAGTTCATATCCAGTCCAGAATTTCCACCGAGTTCACAAAGCTCTTGCTACATTCCTGGGCTGCGGCTGGCCGCATCGGAGCGTCCGCGCATTCTTCTGCTTGGCGCGTACGGCAATGGTAATCTCGGAGACAAGATTTAGGCGCAATCATTGTTGCGCGCAATATCCCGGCCCGTCCCGACGTGGAAGTCTGGGCCGCCTCGGCGTTGCGTGCCGCTTATCCGTTTCCGTTCGACCGTGTGGTCCCGGCCGAGGCGCTCAACAGGCCCATGGTCGTCAACCAGTTCGACATGCTGATGATCGGGGGCGGCGGTTTGTTATCCCCCGCATCACCCGCTGACAACGGCGGAGTGGCAAATGCCATTACCATTCCGATCGCCTTTATCGGCATTGGTGCCGCGGCCGATGTGGTGGCGCGCAGCGAGATCTTGGTGAAGAAGGCGATGTATGTGTCCGTCCGCGATGATCACTCAATGTCGTCGATGCAACGGTTTATCAAGCATGCGAACTTCATGCCCGATCCGGTGCTGTGCGACGCGGATTATGACATACGCGCCGCGACGCTCCCGCAGCCGGCACGGACGGCCATCGCAAGCTGTGGATCCTGAAATTTGGAGCCCGGGACCAGATCGCGGAGTGCCGCAGCCTGATCGACCCGGAGAATGACGAGATCTGCTTCCTTGAGCCCCCGCTCGATTTTCCGCTGCTGACCGAATTTCCCTTTGCCCGGCCAATCTACCGGACGGATGAATTGGTCCCCCTGATCGACAATGCGGACATCGTGGTCTCGATGCGCTACCACGGCTCCATTCTTGCAATGCTGCGGGACCGGCCGACGATCGCGATCCGCGAACACAAGTGTCCTGGATCTATACCGCAGATACGGTAACGAGCCCTATTTCGTCCACAACGCCTCTGACATCTCCTTCGATCTTGCGCAATATCACGCGCCTGGGGCCTTATTGCTGGCCGACCGGGCGCGGTTCATGTCGGAACTCAGCATCATACTCGCGGCGGCCAAAAAATGATCATCCCACGAGGGCGTAGCGTGCGGTGCTGACGCTGGGCACGGAGGGCGGTTTTCGCTTCCGCGGCGCAGGCTCCCACTGTGGCAGAGGCGGGGCAATCTGATTGAGTTAGGCCTAGTTTTGCAATGAATGTTCAAACAGATGATAGTATTTCCAGAACGTCGAGTTCGTTGAAAAATATGAATGCATCAATCATCATGGAAATCTGCTCCCTCGGCAGGGTGGCCACAGAGCTTCGAAAGGTTTCAACATGTAGCCCGGTGTGTGTGTGTGTGTGAAAGTCGCTGGGATCCCGCATTAGACAACAGATGCGGGTGATGCGAAAAGATCACTAGTCCTGTCTTCCGAACCCCCAATTGTGAGCTTGCGGCGCAGCAAACCAGCTCAAGGCTATCGTGTATGACGAAGTTCCACAAGCGGAGATGGATCGTCCTCCAAATGGGCTGACAGCAACGCCCTACCGAGGGAGAGACAATTTGGTTGCAGAATAGAGTAAGTCTGCGAATTTTATTCCACGTGACTCAACGGCCCTTTGACAACTATCGCGCCATGCCCGAGATATCAGCGAATGGAGGGGCCGCGAGGGCGAAACATGCATATGGGGAAGGATAGATGACTACTATTCTGCGGCTGGCTTTAATTGCATGTGTCGCTGCGTTTTTTTTATTGTAGCGCCACTAGCCAGCGCCGCGGCTGACCGGGTTGAGATCGAGCACCCTCATTGGCAAAATGATCATGGGCTATCAGGGCTGGTTCGCCTGCCCGGGGGATGCTGCCGGACAGGGATGGTGGCTCTGGGGACTGGTGCGGCTTTGAAAAGGTAGATATGCTGCCGGAGCATGACCGAGTTTCCCGCGGCGGAACAGCTGCGCCCACGCCGCTACGCGAAACCGCTCACGGGCATCCGGTTTACCTGTTCAGCAGCGCTCAACCCCGCGACGGTGGAGCGGCACTTCACCTGGATGCAGCAATACGGTTTGGATGGCGTCGCTCTGCAGCGATATGCCTCGGCAATGCTCCCAAACCCTCGCCACCTCAAGGCGCGGGATATTGTGCTAGGGACAACGTGCGCCATGCTGCCGAAGACCACGGGAGGGTCTTTTTCATTATGTATGACCTTTACCGGCCTGAAAGGCGCCGACCTGCCCGCTTGTAACGCAAAGGACTGGGAACGTCTGCGAAGGGAAGGCATTCACCCGCAGTCCCGCTTATCTTCACCATCGCGGTCACCCTTGCTCGGGATTTGGGGACTTGGCTTCAACGGCGGGATCTCTCGCCGAGACAGGCGGAAACTCTGTTGGATGCAGTGGCACGTGCGAGTGCTCCCTATGGTGGGGTGACGTTGTTTGGCGGGGTGCCGAGCTATTGGCGGACGCGCGACGCTGATGCTTCGCCCGACCCCGGTGGGTAGCGGTTTGGCGCCGGCTCGGCGTCATTAGCCCGTGGTCGGTCGGCCGGTTCACCGACGATGCCGGGGCCGATAGATACCGCCGAGATGTGCTGGAACCCGATTTGAAAGCCGCACGCGCGCTCGGCGTCGATTACATGCCGGTCGTGTTCCCCGGCTTCTCCCGTGCCAACGGCATCCGCGCGGATCATCATCCGGAAAAGGCCGTAACAAATTCGACGCCTCGTCGCTGCGGGCGGTTCTACTGGCATCAAGTGTCTATAATGCCCTCAACTCCGGGGCAACCATGCTTTATGGCGCGATGTTCGATGAAGTTAACGAAGGCACCGCCATGTTCAAAATGCTGCCCAACAAGAAGGAGGCGCCGGTGCAGGGGGTGCCGCCGGAGAACTCGTTTGTCACACTAGATGCCGATGGCTGCCACTTGCCGAGCGACTGGTACATGCGTCTCGCCGGGACTGCCACAGCGGCGTTCGCAGCCCCGCCCGTCCCTCTTTGGAGCTACCGCTGCCGCTGCCGAACTAGCTTCTCCACACAACCCCCAAGCACTGGCTTGAAAGTCCGACTATGGCCGGTGGAAGGATGCAAAAATGGCTGTCAGTGCTGACGACGTAAAAATTGCCTATCGACTTTTTCTTGGACGTGAGGCGGAAAATGATGACGTCGTCCAACGTATAGTGGACGCGGCAGACTCGATCCAGGTTATGCGTCTCAGATTTATAAATAGTACGGAATTTCGGCAAAAAGTGGGCCTGCTCCAACCGGGAGGCAGTAAGCCTCTGAACTGGCCACCTATTCTGGTCGAAACTGATGTCTCTGCAGAAGCCCTTGGAAAGATGAGAAGCCATATTGAGGCAAATTGGCAGAGCCTTGGGGAAACCGAACCACACTGGTCTGTACTGACTGACAAAAAATTCCGTGCAGATCAAATCGGCGAAAATATAGAAGTGTTTTACAATAGCGGGGACGCCAGTCTCGGCAACTTCAAGGCAGCGGCCGAGCGAAGCGGGAGAGCCCTAAATCCTGCCGGCAGATGCTTCGAGCTAGGGTGTGGCGTCGGACGCGTCACGCTTTCCCTCGCACGAACATTCTCCCATGTAATTGCCAGCGACATTTCGTTACCCCATCTGCGACTTGCAAATCAAATTGCTGTGGAGCGTGGAGCGCGGAACGTAGAATTTGTCCATCTGGGAAGCCTAGATTATTTTGAGCACCTACCCGACTATGATTACTTCTTTTCCGTTATAGTGTTTCAACACAACCCCCCTCCGATTATAAAGAAGATGCTTACCTCCATTCTTTCAAGTTTGAAGCCGGGCGGCTTAGCTTATTTCCAAATTCCGACTTACAAGAAGGGTTACCATTTCAGTGCTGATCAATATTTAGCTAGCGCCAGGCAGGATGGAAAAATGGAAGGTCATTTTTTGCCACAGCATGAGATATTTCAAATATTAGAACGCACATCATGCTTTCTATTAGAGGTGAGAGAAGATGCGTGGACCGGTAGCCCAGATTCATATTTCAAACTCATTCCTAGTGGCCAAGGATGCCGCTCTCCGGGGATAGTGACGGGAAGGATGTCTGAGCTGTCCTGCGCGCCCGGACAGACTTCACCATCCCCGCCACTGACGATGATAGCCGTTTTGCCTTTCGCCCGCCAAGAATAGGGTCACTGCTGCCTTTGGATGGCGGGCGTCGGGGTGCCAGCAAGCCACGGCACCGCGTTTAGCGGCGACGAAAGATCCGGTCAGACCCGCTGCTTGCCGCCATATAGGAGCGGATTATGTTTCGATCTTGCGTCGTACTTAGAGGCAAAGGTCGCTCTGCCTCGATCTGGTACAAGCCGCGGGGGCTGAAGCATCGTCACTTCGGAGAATCCGATGCGTCCAAGCGTTTGCTCTATCCATGGTATCGACGGAAAGCACGGTGAGGTCAAGTCTGAGGTTATACTACCGTCATAGTTGTATACCAGTGTAGGCATCGTCTGGCACCCAGGGAGATTATAAAACGCGGTCTCTAGGAATAGCGTCGCGTTGTCATTACAGACTGTCTTCAAACGAAGCAACTGCTCGTACGGATATACGCTATGATAAAGGACGCCAAAATACAGAATTATGTCGAATCTACCTAGATCAAAGAAAGCTTGACTCATCAAATCGATGGCGTAGAAACGAAAGTTTATCCCGGAATGATTTCGAACAAATTTTAACCCGTCTGTGCAGACCACGTCAATGCTCGTCACGTCAGCGCCCAGCTGTGCGCACGTTACCGACATAAATCCATCATTACAACCGATATCGAGTACCTTCTTCCCACGTAGTGTTTCGGACGATAGCTGCAGACGGTCAAATTCAGCGCTGAGTGCCTCATGTGACTTGGTACCTTTCGTAATGATTTCATTTCCGAGATCAATTGAGTGAAACCAAGTGATCTCCGCATGATCGGGCATTTTCTAGCTCCTTGTGTCCCGCGGGTATACTAGTTCGCGATTACCCTCGCTTATATAGCAACTATCAGGATGACGGCCTAAGATGCCCATACACCCAACCTTGCGCCGCACTGTCAAGGGGAAAGGCTTCCGGCCCTTGCACGTCCAATCCTGCTGACCGGGTACGAGAGAGGCCGATAAGTCAGCTTCTGGAGACGGTGCCGGGTGTCGATACTCCGTCCCATCGGAAGGTTGCAGCAGGCCAACCTTGAACTGACCACTTGCCTTGGCTTCGTAGGGTTGCAATTATGTTTACGTGCTCCAAGTAATCCTCGCGAAGCACCGATTTACGCCATGATCCGGATATTACATTCCGTGCCGTTTTGGTTAATTTGGCGGACGCTTAGGGCTAAAAGCTGTGACATCCGCGCGAGGAACACCCCAATCATAAGGCAGGGAAAATCGTTGAGAGTGGCGCATCGGCGGAACAACGGCGCGGCGTGGGGCAGGGCGGCCGAGAGAGGTGGCCGGCTTCGTCGAGACAGCGTTTCGGTTCCGCTAAGTGGATCCTCTGCCGGTTGGGTTCATTCTGGTGCCGTTGCCGGGGCCTCACGCAGGGAGGGCTTTAGCCCGACCGGAGTGAGATCCCGGCAACGGCGGTGAAAATTTATGCTGCCGCAGTCTGCGGCAGATGGTTATAGTAAAAACACTCTGGCGTCCGTGCGTCAAGACTTGAATGCGGCCGCTTTGTATTGTAGAAGGTGAAGTAACAAGACAGAGACGCCCGTGCTTCACCAACACTGTCGTAGGCCCGCAGATAGACCTCTTCATGTTTCACCGACCGCCAAAGGCGCTCGACAAAAACGTTGTCCCGCCAGGCGCCGCGGCCATCCATGCTCACGGCGATCGCGTTCTCCAGCAGCAGCCCGGTGAAGGCCGCACTGGTGAACTGGCTTCCCTGATCGGTATTGAAAATTTTGGGCCGTCCGTAACGGGCGAGAGCCTCCTCCACGGCTTCGAGGCAGAAATCGACGTCCATCGTGATCGACAGCCGCCACGAAAGGACCCGCCGGCTGAACCAATCGAGCACCGCCGCCAGATAGACGAACCCCCGCGCCATCGGGATGTACGTGATATCCATCGCCCAAACCTGATTCGGCTGCTCGACCGCCAGCCCGCGCAGCAGATACGGGTAGATTTTGTGCCCCAGCGCCGCTTTCGACGTGTTCGGTTTGCGGTAGATCGCCTCGATCCCCATCCGCCGCATCAGCGTGGCGACCAGCTCCCGGCCAATCACCACGCCTTCGCCACGCAACAGATCGCGCAGCATCCGGCTGCCGGCGAACGGGTAGTCCAGATGCAGCTCGTCGATCCGACGCATGATCGCAAGTTCGGCCGCCGGAACCGGCCGAGGCTCATAGTATAGGGTGCTCCGGCTCAGCCCCAGCAGCTCAGCCTGCCGCGCCAGCGCAAGGTTGTGGCCACGGTCGATCATCGCTTTGCGCTCAGCAGGCCCGCTTTGCTGAGCGCACCGGCCAAAAAATCGTTCTCCAGCGTCAGCTCGCCGATCTTGGCGTGCAGCACCTTCAAATCCACCGCCGGCGCTGCCTCAGCCGCTCCGCCGCCAAACAACCCGGCAGCCCCGTCAAGCACCTGAGCCTTCCATGCCGTGATCTGGTTGGGGTGAACGTCATACTGCTGCGCCAGCTCGGCCAGCGTCTTCTCGCCCTTGATGGCAGCCAGTGCCACCTTCGCCTTGAAAGCCGGATTGTGGGTCCGACGTACTCGTCTCGTCATTGTCGCTCCTGATACGCGGCACTCTCGCCGCTCTCAGGCAGATTTTCCACTTATCGGCCTGTCCGAATTTGGCCGGCCACCTCTGGGTTCCCCAACCACGCCGCGTCTAAATCTTGCAATTAGGTCACGCCTAATAAGGCGCCGCCACTTATTGCGATGCACAAAGCCTTGGCCTTCTCGCCTTCCTCCCCTCGATTGGCCTGGATGCTGCAAAAATCTCCGAATGGATATCCACGGCGCCATACATCGGGCTAACATCAGTCATCTTATTCGGAGGAACATTCACTCAATTTGAGCTTGACGTTCTCAGGAAATTGCAAGAATTTGGTGATCAGCAAATCACAGCGTTGACTCTGCTTTTTTTATTTTCCTGCTCACTATTGAGGCGCGCCGAGTTGCCGCCGTAGGAGAAATGCGATGACCACCTCAACCTGGGTAGCGTCCGGGACCGTCACGGATCCCGATGATCACACACTGTCCCCGTCGACGCGGAAGCGATTATCACCACCAGCGGCAATAATCTTGTAGTCGACCTGACAAGCCTAGAGGCAGATCCGAGAGCGGCCTCCCAGGAAGTCAGCGGCATCGAGATCACTTTCGCCAGTGCACCCTCCGGCCCGGGCACGCTGAGCCAGGCTGGCACTCTAATTAACATTGGCCCCAATGGAACGATCATTCCCGTGAGCGGGCCGCCCGATCATTGGATCGATAGCAAGTCGGGCGCTACCTTCACTCTAACTGCCCTGAGCGGCGGGAAGCCGAATGATCTGATCATCGGGCCACCCAACGGCTCCGACCTCTACCCCAGCGCCAATCCGTCCATCACTGGACATGAACCATCCATTCAGAATACCGGCACGTTTGACATTTCGTCTTTAAGCGTTCCCGCGGGTGACACGATCACGGGTGTCAAGATTGAATTCGGCACCGGGCCGGATGGAATATTGACGGCGTCGGCGGCGTGTTTCGTCAACGGCACACTGATCCGCGCCGTAAACGGCGATGTGGCGGTGGAAGACCTCGCCATCGGCGACCATGTTGTTACGGCATCGGGGGAGGCCCGGCGGATTCGCTGGCTGGGGCATCGTGCTGTCGCTTGCGCACGGCACCCGAATCCCGCTGCCGTCTGGCCAATCTGCATCCGTGCCGGCGCGTTCGCTGACGCAAAGCCTGTTCGCGACCTGTGGGTCAGCCCTGGACATTCGATCCTGCATGAGGGGGTCCTAATCCAGGCCGAAAAGCTCGTTAATGGGACGACCATCGTGCAGGTGCCGCGTGATCAGGTTGAATACTGGCATGTCGAGCTCGACAGCCACGACATTATCCTTACCGAAGGATTGCCAACCGAGAGTTATCTCGACACCGGCAATCGAACCGGATTCGTCAATGGCGGCGCTTTCCTCGATCTGCACCCCGACTTTCGTCCAAAGCATTGGGCGGAGACTTGCGTGCCGTTGGTCATCGACGGGCCGGAGATTGGGCGCGCCCGAGCGGCACTTCTGGCTCGTGCCGAGGCGCTTGGATATGTGATCACAGCGGAGGCCGATCTGCATGTCGTTGCGGACGGCAAGAGGATCGAGCCAGTTTGGCCGGGTAAAACGCGGGCAGCCTTCATCCTGGCGGCCGGGTGCAAAAGCATCGCGCTGCGGTCACGCAGCTTCATTCCGGCTTACGTCATTCCGGCGAGCAACGATCCACGGGAGCTCGGCATAGCCGTTGGTTGTCTTGCAGATTGACGATTCGCAGATATCGCTCGAAGACGACCCCGCATTTGCCGAGGGTTGGCATCATCCCGAGCGGCGTGGCGATGGTCATCATCGACGTTGGACGACGTGGTCATACGCCTCTGCCGTCGGGGACGCGTCTTATCGTCATTGATTTGGTCGGACGTGGCTATTACTGGGAAGAGCAAGAAGCCAATAGGATTCGCCTTGGTCGGGTGAGAACCATTCCGTAAAGTCCAGGAGGCCGCGGCATTGCTCGTAGTTGGAGAGGGGCCGGCCTCATAGGGCTCAGCCCCACTGCCATCGCCCGTCAGCTTGCAAGACCGGAGCGCGCCGAGAGGTCCTGGCCGGGCGGCCAGGTGACGCGCCCCGCGACAGCACGGCGGCATCGCCAGGATGGCAAGAACGGAAGCGACACCTAGCGAGCGCATCAGAGGCAGCCCGCCGACCCGGCCCGACCAACCCGCATGATGGTTGCCCTGCTCGCCTTCATCTCCCGCGCCACCGCGCTGATCGATGCGCCGTCCGCCAATCGCCGCAACGTCTCCTCCCGCTGCTTATCGGATAGCGCGGTGGGCCGGCCGAACTTCTTGCCCTCGGCCCTGGCACGCGCCTGCCCAGACAGTGTGCGTTCAATCAGCAAGTCACGCTCAAACTGCGCTACCGTCGCAATGACGCCCATAGTCATCTTGCCAGCCGGGCTCGTTAGGTCGACACTGCCCAGCGCCAGGCAGTGAATACGGACGCCCGCCTCGTCAAGGCGCTCGACGGTCGTCTGGACGTCGATCGAGTTGCGCCCCAGGCGATTCAGCTTCGTCGCCACGAGCACGTCGTCGCGCTCAAGCCGATCGAGCAACTTCAAGAAGCCAGGACGTTGTTCGATCGCGGAATTGCCGGACACCGTCTCAGTGACCAGGCGCCGCTTCTCCACGTGGAACCCAGCGGCCTCGATCTCGCGGATCTGGTTTTCTACCGTCTGGCCAAGTGTGCTGACGCGGCAGTATGCGAACGTGCGTGCCATGAGCAATTCCGTCCAAATGTGGTGTGCAGAACATGCGCTCTGTGCGTTACCGATTCGATTTGTGTTTTGCACAGGTCACAGCGAGGTGTTCAAAGATGATCCTATTTGAACACGTATCGACATTTTCAATCAGATTTTGATTTTTCAATAATTTGGCGTCGGCTCATCGGTGGATGGGTTGCGGCGGATTGGGCTGGGGCGCCGTATCAACGCCAGTCCAAACTGCTGACCCGAGGCTGCTTGACGATCGACCTCACTACCGTCCAGATGCCTGAACTAGACTAAGCAACCCTGGCGCACAGTTACGGTCCCGATGGCTTGAATGGGATGCTTCTCCACGTCAAAGAACCAATGCTGGGAGGCTTCTCCAAGCTTTCCCTAAGAGTTCCGGAGATTGATTTTTAGGAAGTGATCGTAAAGACTAGTATGTATCAAGACTTCCTAGATTTCCTACTCTCTACACCCTTACTGTTCCGTCTCAATTCCGAGACGGATTTATATCGATTTCTAGGGAAGTCTTGGAAGTCATGGAGACCTTATGGAACCCGCAGAAATCAGCCATTTTTTGCGGGAAGTCTTGAGGGAATTCATCGGGAAACCATGATCAGTGGAGCGTGGCGAGTCGGTAGAACGTGGCCTTGGTCTTGCCGCCCGTGTCTCGCGCTTCCCGGATAACGGTTCCGTTACGCACCGCTTCGGAGATGATGCCGTTGCGGGTCTTGGCATCCATTGAGCGCACGCCGCGACTGAGTATGGTGTCCGTTACTTCGATGCCATCCGCTGTCTGCTCCCGGATGAAGTTCAGGATCTTGTTCAGGTTGGCCTCATGCGGCGTGTCAGCAACGTGGTATCTCGTCTCACGTAACAGGACGCCGATGCAGTGACGAACCAGCGTTGAACTCCACGCGACGTTTTCGTCGGTGATTATCGGGTTGGCCGGGCGATCACTGATGGCCCGGATCAACGCCACCTTTTTTTACGTTCTCCTGAAACCTAGCAACGATCGCTGTATCATTCGTGCCCCGCCTGGATCGCAGCCAGCTTAGCTGATCGGCTGTAATCGCTCTCAGCACCTCCTTAGCTTCGGGCGTGGCTTGGACTATGTCCGGCGTCGGGTCGCTCATGATGCCGGACAAGTTGCCATGCTTCCCCACTCCGGTGACGATCGATTGCAATCCGGATACGATATGCTCCGGGATCACGGCAACGCTCACGTCATCCTGCCTGTCCGGATAATCGTCATCGCTGACGAAAAGCAGGAACCGCGCGATCGAGCCGTCCAAAAGGTCTCCACCGCTAAGCGCAGACCAGAAAGCTCCGGGAACCGTCACACCATAGATCGAGCAACATGGCTGCCTGATATCGATGCGCGGTCGCTCTGACTGATTTGCATACTCAGTGCCGAGATAAGTTGCGCCAGCAGATGTATACAGTTCGGTCATGATCGTCCAAATCTCTTCCCGATGCGCGCTAACTCTCGCGCCGATCACGCTCTTGATGAACTTCCCGAATTCATCAAGCAGAAACAGCCTGCATGGATGACGTGCAAGCGAGGTAAGAAGCCCGCTTCCAGAAGCGAGCTTTCCGCCGCCAGGTAGTCGGTCAACCCGGCTGCGTGCAGAGCTTCTCTGATTATCACGCGAGCGTAATCCTTCCCGCCGCCACTATCGGCTACACCGACCGCATAGACGTTGGTTCGCAAGTTGTCAGTTGTCCGATATTTCTGCCCGGCCAACGTGCCAACAAGACTGATAGCCGCGCCAAGCGCTAGAACCGGCTGCGGGGAGATGGCTGTATCGACAAGCAGGTTAACCCAATCGCCGATGATGCCACCGACGTTGAGAAGTTCGCTGGGAAACTTCTCGGCAGCGTTTAAACGATGCGCTATCGGTTCAACTTCGGCTTCCGCGGTATATCCCGCGGTTTGAATGTGGGTTTCATCAAAATGTATCCTCTTCCGGTGTAGGCGGCATCAAGGCTAAAAAAAAGATTTCGGACGCCGAAAGCTGAGCTTCCGTAGCGGTCATAAAGCCATTGCTCATCTGCCAGTGCCGATCGTGGATCAGTGCCAGAGACCAAACCAGCGATTGGAGCGGGCCCTGGTCTGCCTCACACTCTTGATCGCGAGCCGCCTCCGGATAGAAGCCGCCCTCTTCGCGTTCGACTATCCGGAAGGTCGCGTCGTATGCCTTGGCAGCCCCCCAAACGATACTGTCCGAAGCCCCCGAGCCTCGGCGGCTTCTTGCAGCGTCTCTAGCGTTTCGGCGAGGTCGGCGAAGGCTTGTGCGCCGTCGCGCAACTCCCGTTCGTTGGCACGTGAGTAATGCACCCATGCCCATTTGCGCGCCCTCCGTAGCAATTCGACCGTGTATCCGACCATCGCCTTACTGGCCCGCATCGCCTCACTGGCGCGCGCGGCGAAGGCTTGTGCGCCGTCCGGCAATTCTTGTTCGTCACAGCGCGAGTAATGCGGCAACGTCCATGCGCGCGTCCTCCGTAGCAATTTGACCGCGTATCCGGTCATCGCCCCACTGGCGTGTGCGGCCGGGTCTAGGTGAGCACAAGCGCGAGCCATGCGAGCTACCTCTTTGGCTTCGAGTTCAACGAAGAGTTCGAACCTTTCGAGGGAAGGAAGCGAGCCGCAGGCTCCATTGGCAACGAGTAGTATATGAAGTCCGTCATCACCCATCTCCCCGTAATTCGGATTGATTTGAAGGGTCTTCGTTCTAGCCAAGGCCCTTCTCATTTCACGGAATACCTACCCGACGCTGAGCGTGGCGTTCGCGTCGAGCTGCGACGCTCTGGCTATCCAATATCTTTGCGGCGGTCCTGCACTCAATCCGACGCATTCGCGCTTCCTGTCCAAAAACTCGTATAGCGCCATAAGCCCGAAGAGCGGGCCGTGTCTAAGCTGCCAACAAGCTGGTCGCGGTTATCGCGTTGCCGTGGCCCGGCAAATCTCGTAAAGGGCCGCGACAGCGCTGGCTCTAGCCACGATACCTTGGTTGCTTGTGGCTCGCATGATTAGCATTCTCTTCACAGGGTCGTTGTTGTTCTCTTGGCTTTCTGCCAATCTTCTCTGATATGCATAGTGGGAACTTGGCATGGGCTTACAGTATCTCACTGCATATCCTATAATTTCTACGTCGCTCAAAACCTTCGCAGTGATTTTGTCTGTGATAACCTCGTTGACGACTTCGGGCATTTTTCTCGCTCACTGTCTGAGGTCAGGCGGGGCGGTTTGCACGACCGCTCCGCCACCTATTGCCGGAGAACCGTCCGGCCGGTGCGAATGCATCCAGAACTCCATCAATCCATTGTCAACAAGTAATATATAGCCTGTTCCAAGCAATTCTGCTTGAGGCTACGCGGTTATCTGTAGCTATTAACAGTAATTCTGAGCATCGCTCTTGAGAGCGTAGCGTTGCATCATGTATGTGAGAAGGTGGGTGCCGGCAAATTGCACCGCTACATTCGCCCCTATCATTCGTAGCTGTGACCTACATTTTTACTATTCTCTTAACTAAGCAGCTGCGGCGATGTCCCCTCTCTGTTCAGCTCAGTTATACAGGAATGTTAAGGTTTTACTGAGATCGTTTGTACAGCTCTCAGATTTGCTTGATCTTTTTGATACGTGATTGTAAGGAGTCGTTCTGGCGACGACGGATTAGCCCGCGAACTGGGGCCTTGCGCCGGCGAATTAGGAGGCTTCCCGATGAAAGAACAGATCGAACGCCTTTGGACACCGATCGAAATGGGCACCTTCCTCGGCCTATCGCCAAAGACCATCGTGTCCCTCGCTAGCCGCTCGCCGCACCGTTTACCACCCCGCGTGGCTACGATGCCGGCGCCGCGTTGGGTCGCGCAAGTCTGCCGCGAATGGGCAATAAAGAACAGCGGAGCCGGCAAGCGTAGGGGAGGGAGGCCGAGAGGTTAACCGAGCTTGTCAGCGATGCCTGTTACATCAGGCTCATAATAGATCATCAGTGATCGCAATTCGCGGTGTCCTGATGCTCGCGCCAACTCTGCAACGTTCGTAAGCTTCTCCGCCGTCCGAGTAAGCGCCTCGCGGCGCGTGTCATGGAAGCGCATATTCTCTATGCCAGCTTCCCTGACCGCACGCCTGAAATAGACGCCGAACGTCCCGGCATCGACAGGCACGACGGCATTGTCCGGAGCGCCCGTAGCCAGCATCTCGAATAGCGCAAGCGCGCGCGACGACAAGGGAACGTTGCGCGGATGTCCGTTCTTCGTTCGCGGTATGTGGCAGAACTTCCGATCGGCATGGACGTGTCGCCACGTCAACCCTAAAATTTCCCCCTGCCGCATCATGGTTTCGAGAGCCAAGCTGAACGCCCAAGCTATCCACTCCCGAAGCTCAACCGGTTGCGATGTGGCATCCCAACCCAGGCCGGCGATGATCGCCGCGCGCTCTGCATCCGACACCCGGCGCGTTCGCGGGTGTGGCTTGCGTGGCCACTGGATAGCCGCGGCAGGGTTTGCCGCCATCGGCAGGCGCCATTCCTTGATAGCGCGCGTAAAGACCGACGATATCAGGTTCAACTCACGGTTGACGGTAGAAGGGGAGACAGACAGAAGGCGACGATCGCGCCATTCGGCCAGCGTCGCGCTGTCAACCTGGATTGCCGCCATCGGGAATGACTTGGCTAGCGACCGGAGCCGGATGACTTCCCAGCGCGCGCCGCGCTTCGCCGGGGAGACCTCTTTGGCATACCGTTCGAACAAGTCCGTCACGGTGAGGCTGGACGGCACCTTGCGGATGCCTTCAGGCGTGGCGCCCGCGATTACCCGCGCCTCTTCCGCGGCCACCCATGCGACCGCCTCCGCCTTGCTGTCCAGGGTCTTGGTGAGCAATTGCCCGCGTCGGCGGACACGTGCGCGCCATACGTTGCCGCGCCGGTCGATCGTTGCCATGTGTGATTTGGTCCAAGTCCGCCAATACCGGGCCATAAGCGTCAACATTTGTCAACGAATTTGGTCCAATTTGGTCCAGAGCCGCAGATATCCGCCATTCTTTGGTGCGGTCGAGAAAACTCGAACTTCCACGAGGTTACCCCCACAAGCACCTCAAGCTTGCGCGTCTACCATTCCGCCACGACCGCACCGTGGTAAGCAGGCGGCGGCATATAGCGGATGACTGACGCCGGTTCAATGACCTCGACCACCAAGTCCCTGATACGACCATCTGAAACGCCCTTAGAGTGGCGCATCGACGACGGCCTGACGGAATATCCCGCGGCCCTCGCTGCTATGCAGGTCCGGGTTGCCGCCATCCGTACCGGCACCGCTCGCGAACAGGTTTGGCTTGTGGAGCACCCGCCACTCTACACCGCCGGCACCTCAGCCAAGCCTGGAGAATTGACCGATCCCGCCCGTTTCCCTACCTTTCAGGCTGGCCGCGGCGGCCAATGGACATATCACGGCCCGGGCCAGCGCACAGCCTACGTCATGCTCGACCTGACCCGTCCCCATGGCCGCGTCGCAGCGCAGGACGTCCGACGCTACGTTAACGGGTTGGAGGAGTGGCTGATCCGAGCCCTCGACCGCTTCAACGTCAAGGGCGAGCGCCGGGCCGGCCGCGTCGGCATCTGGGTGGCCGATCCTGGGACCGGCATGGATGCCAAGATTGGCGCCATCGGCGTCCGTATCACCCGATGGGTGAGTTGGCACGGCGTCGCGCTGAACGTTGAACCAAACTTGGGGCATTTCGGCGGAATCGTCCCCTGTGGCCTGCCGCAGTATGGCGTCACAAGCCTCAGCGCGCTCGGCATCCCCGCGACGATGCACGACACCGACGTCGCTTTGCGTTCGGCGTGGGAAGAGGTCTTCGAAGCCCAGGAAAATTCGGAGGACAAGCCATAGCGCGCACGCCTGCCAATCGAATCCTCATGGTCAACCGCTGACACCTTATCAACCACATCTAACAAACAAAATCTCACTGGCTCAACCGCTCACGTTTCTCGATCACCACCCTATCACATCTCTCCATCCTCATGGTCAACCGCTGACGTTTGACGATGACCACCCCCGCGGAGCCTACAAAGCTCCGCGGAACCCGCGCGCCACAGCTTTCAGCCACCTGCGATGGGGCCCAGGGCCCGTCAGGCATCAACCGGCCCGTCTGAGCGATTAGAACTGAACTCCACGCGTCAGCGCGCCGTCGACGACGAGATTGGTGCCCGTGATGAAACTCGCCGCCGGACTCGCTAGGAACACCACGGCACGCGCGACCTCCGCCGGCTTGCCCATCCGTCCGGTTGGGTTGAGTGCGAGAGATTGAGCGAACAATTCCGGGTTGCCCTGCTCGATCTTCTCCCATACTCCGCCGGGAAAATATGTGTTCCCCGGCGACACAGTGTTGGCGCGAATGTTTTTCGCCGCAAGCTGATAGGCAAGCCCCTGAGCGTAGTGAATGAGCGCCGCCTTGAAAGCACCGTATGGGCCGGCTGCGAAGTCGACCTCACGCCCTGACACACTGCTGATGATAACGATGCTGCCGGCATCGGATTTCTCGAGCCACGGCATTGCCGCATCGACGACACGAACGCTTCCCATGATGTCGGTCTGGAAGCCGGCCTGCCAAGCGGCCTCGTTGGCTGCGACAGCCAGAGCGCTGACATTTGGCACAACGATGTCGATCCCACCGAGCGCATCTGCGGCTTCAGCGACCCATGCGTTAATCGCCGGACCGTCCGCGACATCCACTACCGCCCCGAATGCCTTGCCGCCTTTCCCCGACAGCGCAGTCGTGGCCGCCTCGACCTCCATTTTGTCGCGGGCGCAAATCGCAACGTTGGCGCCTTCGGCGGCGAACATGTCGGCGATGGCGCGTCCGATCCCCCTTGTTCCGCCGGTCACCAGAACATTTCGGCCTTTTAGTCCGAGATCCATGCTCGTTCCTGCCCCGTAAGATCAATTGCCGCCGCAGGCGCCGGGCCCACGTTCTTGCTCGCAGCGAACAGCGCTTCCGAAAGAAAACCCTAACCCGTCACGGAGAAGCGTCAAGGGTGGTCCGTGGGGAAGGATTTCAGGTAGCGCGGCGACCGGCCGTTTCACGCGGCTTTTTCCCGACCCCATAGCTGCCGACTAGCCAGTTCGGCCCCCTGCGTCAGCGAGGCGAGCTTCGCCCAAGCGATGTCAGCATGCACCCGGCCACCCAGGCCGCAATCGGTGGCAGCGATGACATTCTCACGTCTCGCCACAGTGGCGAAGCGGAGGATCCGTTCAGCCACCAGTTCCGGGTGCTCGACGACGTTGGTGGCATGGCTAACGACGCCGGGCATGATCAGTTTGCCGTCCGGCAGCTTGACGTCCTTCCACACGCTCCACTCGTGCTCGTGCCGGACATTGCCTGCTTCGAAGGAATAGGCCTGACAGTTGATCGCCAGCATGACGTCGACGATGTCGCGCATAGGGATGTCAGTCGTGTGGGGACCGTGCCAGCTACCCCAACAAAGGTGGAACCGGATCCGGTCTTCGGGCAGACCCTTGATTGCGTAATTCAGTGCCTCGACGCGGCGCATTGAAAAGGCCCGGTATTCCTCGACAGTCGGTTCAGGGTTGATCTGGTCCCAGTTCTCCGCAATCGACGGATCGTCGAGTTGCAGGATCAGCCCGGCGTCGATGATTGCCTTATACTCCTCGCGCATTGCATCGGCGCAAGCAAACAAGAAGTCGTCGTCGCTCTTGTAATATTCGTTGCCGACGCGCGAGGCGCTGCCCGGCGCCACCGAGGTCATGAAGCCTTCCTCGATGCCATGGGTGGCGAGCGCCGCCTTGAAATTGTCAATGTCGGCCTTGATGGCCGCATGCCCAGTGTAAGCGAGAGGCGCGACGCATACGGGAGAACTGGGGGGACGAGGTCCCGTGGTGATCCCTGATTCCGGGTCGTTATAGGCGGCGGCAAACCGTGTGCGGTCGCGCCGGTCACCAAAGCTCGTGAGCACGACATGGCCCGGCCGAGACCGGTGAACGGGCATTGCATATAGGCCAGGTCCGGACAGTTCGAGACCGCTCAGACGCTGAAAGGAGTAGCTCCACCACGCCCCGTAATTGACCCGGTGCCCCATCGCCTTGCCGAACTCGCCGTCGCCGGGAAGGTCGATGCCGAGCTCTTTCTGCCGCCCCACCACGTCGGTTACGGCCGCTCGAAGCTGCGCCTGGAACTGAGCTTCATCAGCGTTTTCCTCGGAGGCACGTACGCGGTTGGCTTCGATTAACGCATCGGGGCGCGGTAGGCTGCCGGCGTGACTGGTCAGAATGCGGTCGCGGCTGGACCTCATTTGTTTTCTCCCACTATCGTTTTTCTTGCTCAAAACTCGCGGGCAGGGTCTACGGCAAAACCATCCGAGCGCTCGCGCCAAATCAGAGATTGCAGCGTTATCGCAAGGCCGGCAAATCGGCCCGAGTGCGCAGGCTGAAATACTCTATCTGATTGTTTGGTCGTGTGATTCCGCCGCCGGGGAGGGTTCGCTCAGCGCGATCATCGGTTAGAACTCCGCCGGCCTCAGGGTGCGCGCTAGCCGGTCGAGCACAGCGTTCGCCAACCCTGGTTCCGGGCCGGTGAAGAACCCTCGGGCGACATCCAGGTATTCATTGATCACGACCTTGGCCGGTGGACCGTCCACCATCGATAGCTCCGCCGCCCCTGCGCGCATCAACGCCCGCAATACCGGGTCGATCCGGGCCAGGGGCCAGTCGCTGGGCAGAGCCTCCACCAACAGCGGGTCGATGACGTCCTGACGCCGGACGGCTTCCCGCACCAAGCGGCTGAACAGCGTTACTTCGGCGTCCGGGACACGGCCATCCTCGAACCCGTCCTGGCCTTCCAGGTCGCCCAGCCGATGGCGAACGAATTGATCGATCACCGTTTCCGGGTTGTCACCAGCTTGCTCGGCCTGAAACAGCGCCTGCACGGCAGCCACCCGTGACGCCGTGCGCGTCCGGGTCCTCGGAGGGCGGGGCATCAGACAGCGCCGAGCTGTCGGGCGGCGTTGATCTGCAGCAGTGCCGCGGCGGCGGCCTCGGCTCCCTTGTTGTGGCCGTCTTGGCCGGAGCGAGCCTCGGCCTGGGCCACCGTATCGCAAGTCAGCAAGCCGGTGCCGAGACAGATGCCGAATTGCAGCGCGACGCTGAGGATCCCATCCATGGTCGCCCGGCAAATGAAATCGTAATGGTCGGTCTCGCCCTTAACGATACACCCCAGCGCGATGAACCCATCAAACTTGCGGCTGCCACGCAGCGCGATACGGATCATTTGCGGAAGTTCATATGCACCCGCGACGTCGATTGTGTCCGCGGTAGCGCCCGCCTCGCCTAAGATGCGATAGGCACCAGCGGTCAGCCCATCAACAACTTCTCGATAATACGGCGCCCGCACGATCAGCAAATGCGGCGATGGCCCCTCGACACGCGGCGCTCGGGGTAATTCAGCGTCCTCCGTGCTCATCCTTCGTAGTCCACACCGACGACGTTCGGGATTGACCGCTGTTCAATGATGTTCAGTCCGTAGCCTTCCAGACCGATAACGGTGCGGCGGCTGTTGGTCAGCAGAATCATGTTTTTGATGCCGAGATCGAGCAGGATTTGAGCGCCGATCCCGTAATCGCGGAGCTCTCGCTGCGGCCGTGGGGTGCCGGCAGCCAGCAATCTTACCCGTTCCGCCAGTGCCGTGGGACGATGTTCGCGGATCATCACCACGACGCCTCGGCCGGCCTTGCCGATCATGTACATGGCGTTGTGTATAGCGATCCAGTGTGGCGAGCCGGTCATGTCGTCCAGCAGATCGACCGCGTGCATGCGAACCATGATGGGATCGGACCCGCTGACCTCGCCTTTGATCAGCACGAGATGTTCCTGGTACTCGACCGTGTTGGCGTAGACCACCGCGCGCCAGTCGCCGCCGGCGGGATGTGAGTAGGCTCCCTCTTCGACCTTGCGCACCAAGCGTTCGGTAAGCCGTCGATGGGCAATCAGATCCGCGATGGTCCCGAGCTTCAGGTTGTGGTGCTGCGCGAAGGCGACCAGGTCTGGCAAACGTGCCATGGTCCCATCGTCGTTCATGATCTCGCAGATGACGGCCGCTGGAGCGAGGCCGGCCTTGCGGGCGATGTCGACAGACGCCTCGGTATGGCCAGCCCTAACCAACGTGCCCCCCTCTCGGGCCAGTAGCGGGAAGACGTGGCCGGGTGTCGTGATGTCGTCGCGCGTACTTTCCGGGTTGATCGCCACAGCGATCGTCTTGGCGCGGTCGGCGGCGGAAATGCCGGTCGTGACGCCCTCACGCGCTTCAATCGAGACGGTGAACGCGGTCTGGTGGCGCGTGCCGTTCTGCTGGCTCATCAACGGCAGACCAAGCTTTTCGACGCGATGCTGGGTCAATGCCAAGCAGATCAGGCCGCGGGCGTGGCGAGCCATGAAGTTTATCGCGTCGGGCGTCGCGAATTGCGCCGGAACAACCAAATCGCCTTCGTTTTCACGGTCCTCGTCATCGACCAGAATGAACATCCGGCCGTTGCGGGCTTCCTCGATCAGCTCCTCGGCGGAGGACAGGTATTGCGACAGGTCGGCGGTGACAAACGTCTCGTGCATTTCCATCAGGCGGTCTCCGCCAGGCGAGCAACGTAGCGCGCAAGGGTATCGATCTCGATATTGACCGGGTCGTCCGGCTTCAGCGTGCCGAACCCCGTCACCGAGGCCGTGTGGGGGATGATGTTCACCCCGAAGGTATCGCCCCGCACCTCGTTCACAGTCAACGATACGCCGTCCACGGCGACGCTGCCCTTGACCGCAATAAAGCGAGAAAGCGAGGCCGGGACACGGAAATTCCAACGCGTAGAGGCGTTCTCTGGAGTTGCGGAGACGGCGGTTCCAACGCCATCGACGTGGCCGGAGACGAGATGTCCGCCCAACTCATCGCCGACCCGCAGCGACCGTTCCAGATTGACGCGCGATCCCACGGTCCAGGTACCGAGCTTAGTGTGGGCCAGGGTTTCAGCGGAGGCATCCACCGCGAACCAATCGGCCCCGAATTCAACCGCGGTCAGGCAGCAGCCCGAACAGGCGATTGACGCGCCGAGGGCGACCGGAGGATGGGTGAGGAATGCTATCGGCGTATCTATGACAAGGCGCATGTCATGACCCTGGCCGATCAGGTCGATCGACCGGACCTGGCCGAGCGCGGTTATGATGCCGGTGAACATGGTCGGTGCCTTGAGTATTCGCTCAACATGTCGTCGCCGATGACAGTTATGCAATCCCGACGGAAGCGCGGCATCCGGTCAAGGGTCTCAATCCCAAAAGCCTGAACCGCGGGCCAGCCATCCCCACCCATCACGGAAGGGGCATGGAACCAGGCGATGCGGTCCACCAGATCTGCTCGCAATAGAGCAGCGGCGACCTGACCTCCACCTTCCGCCAGTACCCGGGTCAGTCCAGCAGTGCCGAGCGCCTTCAAAGCGGCCTCCAGGTCAACGCCGGCAGTCGAACCGGGGATCTTGATGAGCTTGGCACCGAGATCCACGAAAGCGTCCTCACGGGCGAGATTGGTGCCCTCGCGCAGCAGGAACCAGGTCGGGATGTCGGCGGCAGTGGTCAGCAGGCGGGAGGTCAGTGGCGTGCGCAGGTGGCTGTCCGCGATGACGCGCACGTTCGGCGTAGAGCGAAAGCCCGGGATGCGGCAGGTCAGGTCGGGATTGTCGGCGAGGACGGTGCCGACGCCAACCATGACCGCATCGTGCCGGCCGCGCATGGCGTGGGCGACATGACGCGCGGGCGTGCCGGTGATCCACTGGCTGTGGCCCTCGCGGGTGGCGATGCGGCCGTCAAGGGTTGATGCCAGCTTAAGCGTCACCATCGGGCGGCCGAGCGTGACGCGTTGATTGAACCCGAGCAGTGTTTCGAGTGCCTCGGCTTCCAACAGCCCGGCTTCCACCTCGATGCCGGCGGCCTTGAGTTGCTGGAGTCCCTGGCCGTTGACGCGGTTGTCGGGGTCGGTCGCGGCGACGACAACTCTGGAGATGCCTGCGGCGATGAGCGCATCGGTGCAAGGCGGCGATTGGCCCACGTGACAGCACGGTTCCAGCGTGACGTAGGCTGTGGCGCCTCTCGCTCGTTCACCCGCCATCTGAAGGGCGACCGGTTCGGCGTGCGGGCGCCCTCCGGGTTGGGTGTTGCCTCTGCCCACCACGCGACCGTCGCGGACGAGAACGCAGCCGACCGACGGGTTAGGCCAGGTCGTGCCGAGGCCTCGGCTCGCCAGGGCCAGGGCGGCACGCATATGGGGAAGGTCGTCGGCGATCGTCATGACCGGGTGTGCGAAGGATGACCCGACGGCCGGTGCGGTCGCGCTAGATCGTCTCTGCGCGCGCGGGCACGGCTTTCCGGGATTTGTTTCGTTCCGCAGCGTAATCCGGGAATGACTGGCGTGGGCCCATAGGGCTGAGGCAACTTATTCCTCCGCCACCGAACTCAATCCGCCGACGAAATCCTCGAAGTCTTTTGCCTCCCGGAAGTTGCGGTAGACGCTTGCAAACCGGACATACGCGACCTTGTCCAACTCTTTCAGCGTATCCATCACCAATTCACCGATCTGCTTGCTGGGAATGTCGCTGTCCCCGGAAGCCTCCAACTGGCGGACTACGGAGTTTACGATCCGCTCGATCCGCTCCTCCTGGATCGGCCTCTTCCGCATCGATATTCGAATCGACCTTGCGAGCTTGTCGCGGTCAAACGGCACGCGACGGCCATCGGATTTGATGACTGTCAGTTCGCGTAGCTGGACCCGCTCAATCGTGGTGAAGCGCTGGCCGCAATTGGCGCAGAAGCGACGGCGGCGGATCGCGCTGCTGTCCTCGGTGGGACGGCTGTCCTTCACCTGAGTGTCGTCGGAACCGCAGAACGGGCAGCGCATTGGCGGCTCACCGAGGCCTGTAGAGCGGGAAGCGCGCGCACATCTCCTTCACCCGGGCTCCTACCGCTTTCTCGGCTGCCGCGTTGGTGCCGTCATTGGACCGGCCGAGACCTTCCAGAACTTCGTTGATCATCACACCAATACCCCGGAACTCCTCAGGGCCAAAGCCGCGCGTTGTGCCGGCAGGGGAGCCGAGCCGGACGCCTGAGGTAATCGCTGGTTTCTCCGGATCGAACGGGATGGCGTTTTTGTTCGCAGTCATGTGCGCGCGTTCCAGACTAGCCTCGGCGGCCTTGCCGGTAACGCGCTTGGGCCGCAAGTCGACCAGCATCAAATGGCTGTCGGTGCCGCCGCTGACGATATCCAAGCCTTGCTGCTTCAGCGTGTCCGCCAGCACGCGGGCATTGCCCTGGACCGCCTTTTGGTAGGCCCTGAATTCCGGTTTCAGAGCCTCCCCAAAGGCTGCCGCCTTGCCGGCGATGACGTGCATCAGCGGTCCGCCTTGCAGTCCGGGGAAAACCGCCGCGTTTATTTTCTTGCCGATTTCCAGATCGTTCGTCAGGACCATGCCGCCGCGAGGGCCGCGGAGAGTCTTGTGGGTCGTTGTTGTAACGACATGCGCGTGCGGCAGCGGGCTGGGAAACAGTTCCGCCGCCACAAGGCCGGCAAAGTGGGCCATGTCCACCATGAAGTAAGCACCCACCTCGTCGGCGACCTTTCGGATGCGCTGGAAATCGATGAAGCGGGCATAAGCGGATCCGCCGGCGATGATCAGCTTTGGTTTTTCCGTCCTCGCGAGGTGTTCGAGTTCTTCATAATTCAGAATGCCGTCTTCTCGCCGGACGCCGTATTGGACCGGGCGGAACCACTTGCCGGACAAATTGGGCGCGGCGCCGTGGGTCAGGTGCCCACCGGCGGCGAGGCTCATGCCAAGCACCGTGTCACCGGGCTGCAGGAGCGCCAGAAAAACCGCCTGGTTGGCCTGCGCGCCGGAGTGCGGCTGTACGTTGGCGAAAGCGCATCCGAATAACTGTTTGGCGCGGTCGATAGCCAGGCTCTCCGCCACATCGACATACACGCATCCGCCGTAGTAACGACGGCCGGGATAACCCTCGGCATATTTATTAGTGAGCACAGACCCCTGCGCTTCAAGCACGGCAGCGGAGACAATGTTCTCCGATGCGATTAGTTCGATGCCATCCTGCTGGCGATCGAGTTCGGCGCTGATCGCGGCCGCGAGTTCGGGATCGGTGTCCGCCAGCGGCGCGGAAAAGAAGCGCTGGGTGCTGGCAGCAGTGCTATGCTGGTTCATCAGATTTCCACCGTGTCGATTTATGGCGACCTGTAGCATGGGGTGCATGCGGGACAAACTCGAAGTGTTGTACGCGACTCCTGGCGGGTGGTTCAGATTGATCCGATGCCCGACTCGATAATCGTGCCCCTGCCCGAACTTGCCGCGACGGAAACGCTGGCACGGCGGCTGGCGTCCGTTGCGCGGGCAGGAGATTGCATCCTGCTCGAAGGACCGCTTGGTGCCGGCAAGACGGCGCTGGCTCGGGCGTTTCTGCGGGAGGTAGCGGGGGACGAGGCAATGGAGGTGCCAAGCCCGTCGTTCACCTTGGTGCAAATCTATGACACGGCAATCGGTCCGGTGTTTCATTACGATCTGTGGCGTCTGGATGGGCCCGATTCGCTGACCGAACTGGACTGGGAGGACGCGCGAGACGCCATCGTGCTGGTTGAATGGCCCGACCGGCTCGGGCACCTGCAGCCGCCGGACGCGCTGACAATCACGCTGCGGATGGGCGATGGCGACGCACGCGAGGCGACATTGACCGGATGGGAGGACCGGATCGCAGGGCTTGTCCCCTCGCTCATCAAAACGGGCCGAAAAAAGCGAACTGCACCGGCAAAGCGAGACCGGCTGGCATGAACCGAGACGACTTGATCGCGCTATTCCTCGCGCGCCATGGCTTCCCGCCCGACCGCCTCGAACCGCTGGCACAGGATGCAAGCTTTCGGCGTTACCTGCGGATCCGAGGCGATCGTCCTGCTGTGCTGATGGACGCCCCGCCGCCGGAGGATGTCCGCCCTTTTCTCCGCATTGCCGCACATCTGCGCAGCATCGGGCTGCGGGTTCCAACGATACTTGCCGCTGACGAAGCCTGCGGCCTCGTTCTGGAGGAGGACCTTGGCGACGACCTGGTGTCGGTGCTGCTCGACCGGGGCGATCCTGTGGACGAGTTGCTGCACGCGGCGGTTGATGCGCTGGTCGTTATGCAGCGACCCGCCCCGCTCGATGACTTGCCGTTGTGGGACTCGCCGACGATGGCGTCCACTGCCTTGGGCACGCTGTTCGACTGGTGGTGGCCAGCCCGGTTCGGCGCCCCGGCGCCTCAGGCGGCCCGCGACGAGGTAGGGAACGCGCTGGCGACGATGTTGGCACCGATAGCGGCGGGCCCTTCCTGCTTTGTCCATCGGGATTTCTTCGCTGGCAACCTGCTCCGACCGTCGGATCAGCGACTCGCGATCATCGATTTCCAGGGCGCAGCCATCGGCCACCCGGCTTACGACCTGGTGTCGCTGCTGCAGGACGCACGTCGCGACATCCCGGATGCCTCGCGTAGCCGCGCGTTCGACCGGTATCTCGTCGCCCGGCCTGAATTGAATGCGGCTGAATTCCGAGCGGCATTTGGCGCCTGTGCGGCACAACGCCATCTTCGGGTCGCTTGCCAGTGGGTAAGGCTTGCTTTGCGAGATGGCCGGTCGCAATACCTCGCCCACGGGGCCCGAACTTGGCGGCTGCTGGAGGACGCCTTGTCCCAACCTGCGGCTGAACCACTGGCCGCCGCGTTAGACCATTGGATCCCATGTGCCGCCCGCGGCAACCCGCCAGGACTTGAACCATGAGCGTATCGCCTCGTTCCGCCATGGTTCTTGCCGCCGGCCTCGGCACTCGCATGCGGCCGTTGACCGATACAACCGCCAAACCATTGCTGAAACTTGGCGGCCGAACGCTGCTAGACCACGGTCTGGACCACCTCGTGGAAGCGGGAGTGGAAACGGTCGCCATCAACGCTTATTGGCAGGCGGACGCGGTGGCGGCGCATCTGAAGCAGCGGCCGTCGCCACCTCGCACTGTATTGCTGCGGGAAGAAAACCTGCTGGAAACCGGCGGCGGTGTGCGGGCGGCGTTCGCCATCTTGGGATCCGATCCATTCTTCGTGGTCAACGGCGATGCGTTCTGGCTGAACGGGCCGATTTCAGCGCTGCTTAGGTTGGCCAGAGCGTTCGACGAGTTGGTCGATAGTGTGCTCATGGTACATCGGGCTTCCCACGTGCACGCCGATGTCGGTCTGGGCGATTTCGCGCTGGACAAATGGGGGAGGCCGCGGCGCCGCAAGGAGCGCGAGGTCGTCCCCTACATCTATGCCGGGGTTCAACTGATGCACCCGCGGCTATTGGCGCGGATGCCGGAGGGCGCCTTCAGCATGAATCGCGCCTGGGACGACGCACTTGCGGCCGGCCGGCTACGCGCCGTCGTGCATGACGGCATCTGGTTCCATTTATCCACGCCGCCCGATCTGATTGAGGCCGAGCAGATCCTGGAGGCCCGCTTCACCGGCGATGCCCGCTGGCCGTGGCGCTGAACCTCTTTACGGTTCCGGCGCACGTTCCGTTCCTCGATGCGCTGGCCAAAGGCTGGCTTGCCCGCGGCGAGGATCCCCTGACGGTCAGCCGGGGCCTTATTTTGCTTCCAACCCGCCGCTCTGCCCGCGCGTTGGCCGAAGCGTTCCTGCGTGCGGGCGCCGGTCGGCCCATGCTGCTGCCGCGGATCACCGCATTGGGCGCGCTGGATGAGACGCCTTTGGCGCTGACCGGAGCTCTTGACCTGCCGCCGGCCGTGGCGCCGATGCAGCGGCTGGCGGTGCTGTCCACGCTGATCCTGGCAATGAAGGGCGAGGGCGGCGCGCCGCGCACCGCCGACCGCGCGTGGCTTCTGGCCCGCGAACTGGCGTCGCTGATGGACGAAGCGGAACGCGCGGACATCGATTTGGCCGAACGTCTTCCCGATGCCGCGGATCCGGAATACGCGATGCACTGGGCGCAGACGCTGAAATTTCTGCACATCGTCACAGCGATCTGGCCCGGCTGGCTAGCGGAGAATGGGGTGATGAATCCCGCAGCGCGACAGGTCGCTCTGCTGAAGAGGCAGGCACAGGCGTGGGAAGACGACCCGCCGGACGATCCCGTGTTAATCGCCGGCACAACGGCCGGCATTCCCGCAGTCGCCCGGTTGCTGGGTGTGGTCGCGCGGATCAGGAACGGGCGGGTCGTGTTGCCGCAACTCGACCTGGAGATGGACGAGGAGGCGTGGCGCGAGCTGGAAGCCTCCCACGCTCAGGCGGGTCTGGCGCGGTTGTTGACAGACCTGAATGCGACCCGCGGCGATGTTCGGAAATGGGATGATGGTGAATCGGGCGCCGTGCCGCGGGATCGGTTCGGGCTGCTATCCCGCGCGTTGCTGCCGGCGAGCGCTCTTAACGATTGGATGCGGCAAGGCCCGGTTGCCGTGGATGGGGTGTGGCGGCTGACGGCAGCCGACCAGCAGCAAGAAGCGCAGGCCATTGCCCTGGTGCTTCGGGACGCTCTGGAAACGCCGGGGGTGCGGGCCGCGCTGGTGACGCCCGATCGCAATCTGGCTGGCCGCGTGGCCGCCACGTTGATGCGCTTCGGAATTGTCGCCGACGACAGCGCGGGCGAGCCGTTAGCGGAATCGCCGCCTGCCGTGTTCTTGCGCCTGCTGGTGCGCGCTGTGGCCGAGGAATTGGCGCCCGTGCCGCTTTTGGCGCTGTTGAAGCACCCTCTTTGCGGAGTGGGCATGAGCCCTCTTGCCTGCCGGCAGGCGGCCCGGAGATTAGAGACGCTGTGTCTGCGTGGTCCTCGCCCGATGCGGGGAATAAGCGGGTTGCGGCGGATCGTTGACAAGGAGGCGGGCCCAGCCTCTTCGACGGCCGCGTTTTTGTCGCGCTTGGAAGCGTGCCTGGAACCGGCTTTGCGATTTGACTCGGCGATCGAGATCGCACCAGCCGAGGGGCTTGGCGCCGTGGTCGAAGCGGCAGAGCGGCTGGCCGCCACGGACGACACCGGCGGCCCCGCGCGTCTTTGGGCGGCAGAGGAAGGCGAGGCCCTCGCAACCCGCCTGGCAGAGATGTACCGATGCCGGGGCTACTATGCCGGATCTGCGCCGTGGCGTGCTGCCCGGCTTGCTCGACGCGATCCTGCAAGGCGAGGTCGTGCGCAGCCGCAGGGCGCTGCGGGGTCGCGGCGGTGTCGAGCATCCCCGTGTCTTCATCTGGGGTCTGCTGGAAGCCCGGCTGCAGTCGGCGGACCTGATCGTGCTGGGTGGTTTGGCCGAGACTGTCTGGCCGCCACTCGTCGAGCCGGGTCCGTGGCTGTCGCGGCCGATGCGGACCAAGGTAGGGTTGCCGGCTCCCGAGGAGGCAGTCGGACAGGCTGCTCATGATTTCCTCGCCGCCTGCTGTTCGGCCCCGAAGGTGGTGCTGTCATGCCCTGTGCGGCGGGATAATGCTCCGGCGGTGCCCGCCCGGTGGCTGACCCGACTGGATATGTTTTTGGCGGGGCGGGGGGGTGACAGGGAAGACACGGATGGGACCCGCTACGGCCGCAAGACCGCGACCAGCCACGGAGTCACAGCGCTGCCTGAACATCCGGCCGTGGCCTGGGCTCGCGCCATGGACCTGCCCGACGGTCAGCCCTCGCCGGTCAAACCACCCGCTCCCCGACCACCGGTCAACAAGCGCCCTCGGCGACTCAGCGTTACCGCGATCGAGACCTGGCTGCGCGATCCCTATGCGATCCACGCCCGCCACATTCTGAAGCTCGCGGCGCTAAAGCCGCTGGATGAGGCAACGGATGCCTCGGACTATGGATCAATCGTGCATGATGGTCTGCACCGCTTCCTTCGGACGCACGGTGCCGCTTGGTCGGACGATGCCGCCCGGGCGTTGCGTGTAGCAATGTCGCAGGCGCTCGGAGACGCCGGATTGCGGCAAGCGCTGATCGCGTGGTGGTCACCGCGGCTGGAACGCATTGCCGATTGGGTGGCTGGGCAGGAAACCGAGCGGCGGTGGATCCAGGCCCCCCTGGCGATTGCGACCGAAACGAATGGCGTGCTGGAATTGCATCGTCCCGGCGGCCGGTTCCGTCTGACCGGGCGGGCGGACCGGATCGAACGATACGCCGACGGCACTCTGGCGATCCTGGACTATAAGACCGGGTCTCCGCCCACCCAGAAAGCGGTTGAGGATGGTCTGGCGCCGCAGCTGTTGCTGGAGGCAGCGATGGCTGCGGAAGGGGGATTCGGGCCTGATCTACGCGGGACGACGGCGGGGCTGATCTATTGGCATCTCTCAGGCGGCCTCGACCCCGGCAAGGCGACACCGCTGTTCAAAAAGAACCCGGCGGATCTGGCCCATGCTGTGCTGGATGCAAAGGACCGGCTGTGCGATCTGATCGACGCGTTCGACAAGCCGTCACGCGCCTATCTGTCGCGGCCACATCCTGGACTGGCACCGCGGTTCTCGGACTATGAGCAACTCGCCCGGGTGGCCGAATGGTCAGCGGCGGGGGATAGCGATGAGTGAAGTCGCCTCCCGCGAGACCGCCCGCGAGCGCGCCAACCGTGAGCAACTGGTCGCTTCCGATCCGGCTATTTCGGCGTTCGTCGCCGCCTCGGCGGGATCGGGCAAGACCAAGCTGCTGACCGACCGGCTGCTGCGCTTGATGCTGACCGGCGCGCCACCGGAACGGATCCAGTGCCTCACCTTCACCAAAGCCGCTGCCGCGGAGATGGCGCTGCGCCTGCAACGCACGCTCGGCCGCTGGGTCACCCTGCCGACAGAGAAACTTGTCGAAGAACTGGGCCGGCTGCGAGTGGAACCGACGGAAAAAGCCTGTCAAACGGCGCGGGCCTTGTTTGCCAGGGTCCTCGACCTTCCCGGCGGCATGCGAATCGGCACAATCCACGCCTTCAGTCAATCGCTGCTTCGCCGCTTCCCGCTGGAGGCCGCGATCTCGCCGCATTTTCAGTTGATTGAGGACCGTGACGCCGACGACGCGCTGACCGAGGCGCGCGAGGACATGCTCGCCGGCGCCGGCACATCCGCCATGCAGAGCGCCCTGCGCGTCCTAGCGGGCCTTGCCTCAGCTGAGGCGTTTGGCGGCCACGTCAAGACTCTGCAGTCAGACCGGCGACGGCTGCAGGCAGCGCTGGAGCTTGGCGATGATCTGGAGCGCGCACAGCAACGGGTAGTGGGGGTAACCGCCGCGGATGAAAACGCGTTGATCCGGGAAGCGGCTCGATGGCTCGGCGAGACCGCGCTGCGCGATGCTGCCCGCGAGGTCTTCGCAAACAGCCCCAGGACAGTCGGTGAGCGCGCTGCCGGGATTTTGGATTGGCTCAGTCAGGATACTGACCGGCGACAGGCGAACTGGGTCGATTGGTGCAACCTGTTCCTGAGGAAAGACGGTGAGCCCTATGCGTCTTCTTCCTTGGTAGGAAAGACCTTCGCGACCACGCCCCGGGTCGTGGACCGCTATTTAGAAGAAGCCGATCGGATTTTGACGGTCGAAAATGGCCGCCGAGCGATCCGGCTGGCTTCGGTGTCGGGCGCGCTGGCGGCGTTGGCGGGGCCGGTTGCCGGCGGTTACGCCCAGCGGAAGGAAGCTGCTGGATTGCTGGACTACGACGACCTGATCGACCGCACCAGGACGCTGCTGTTCGATCCGGGAGCAGCCTGGGTGCTTTACAAGCTCGACGGCGGCCTCGACCATCTGCTGCTGGACGAGGTGCAGGACACCGCGCCGCAACAATGGCGCATCGCCCATGCGCTGACCGAGGAGTTCTTCGCAGGTGCCGGCTCGCGCGATCGCACGCGCACGGTCTTCGCGGTGGGCGACCGCAAACAGTCGATCTATTCGTTCCAGGGCGCCGACACGGCGGAATTCGATCGCTCTCATAACGAGCTGGCTCGTCGCGCTCTAGCGTCGGGCCAAGTGTTCAAGGATGTCGGGCTGGACGTGTCGTTCCGCTCCACGGCTCCGGTACTCGCTCTGGTGGATGCTGTGTTCGTTGATCCGCTGGCGCGTCAGGGCGTGATCGGGCTTGGGGAAACCCTAACCCATTACGCTGATCGCGCCGGCCACGCCGGGGTCGTCGAGATCTGGCCGCTGGCGCCGCGACCCGACCCGCCGCCGCACCGGCCCTGGACAGTGCCGGAGCAGAACCAGTTGCAGACTTCTGCCCGGCAGTTGCTCGCCGACACCCTCGCGGATTGGATTCGGGACCAAACCAACGGGTCGGTGTTGTTGGAGAGCAAAGGCCGGCCTCTGACTGCGGGAGACGTGCTGATCCTGACACGCCGGCGCGATGAGTTCGGCCGGGCGTTGGTTCGGGCGTTGAAGGGGCGCGGCGTGCCGGTCGCCGGTCTTGACCGGATGGTTCTGACGGATCAGCCGGCGGTGCGAGATCTGATGGCGCTGGGGGATGCCCTGCTACTGCCCTCCGACGATCTCACCTTCGCCTGCCTGCTGACCAGTCCGCTCGGTGGCCTTACCGACGACGAACTTTCCGAAATTGCCATGGATCGGCCGGGCATGCTGTGGGACACGCTGCGCGATCGCGCGAACGAGCGCCCATCATGGCGTCGCGCCGCGGATTTGTTCGGGCAATTGCTCGGCCGCGTTGACTACGTTTCTCCTTATGCACTCTTTGCCGAGGCTTTGGGCCCGCTCGGCGGCCGCGCGCGGCTGTTTGCCCGGCTGGGTCCGGAAGCCGCGGAACCAGTGGACGAACTGCTAAATGCCGCGCTGACTTATTCCGCCCGTCACCCGCCTTCGCTCCAGGGGTTTCTCCACTGGCTTCGCCGGTCCGGGGCGGAGGTGAAGCGCGAACCGGAGGCGGCCGGTGACCTTGTGCGGATCATGACCGTGCATGGCGCCAAGGGTTTGCAGGCGCCACTGGTGATCGTGCCGGACACGGCGGGGCTGCCGAAGGACGACGGGACGATCGTGTGGGCAGACGACCAGAGGACCGGCCGCGCGGTGCCACTATGGGCGCCTCGCAAAGAGTTCCGCTGCGACGCGCTCGACCGCCTGCGCGCCGATGGGCGGCAGCGGCAAATGGAGGAGCATAACCGGCTGCTCTACGTCGCTCTGACCCGAGCCGAGGACCGGCTGCTGGTGTGCGGCTGGCAGGGTGCGCATATGCCGAAGGACGAGTGTTGGCACAGTCTGGTTCGTCGTGGGTTCGAGGCCGCCGGCGCAGAAGCGGAGGCGTTCCGGCCGTGGGAGGGAGAGGTTCTGCGGTTGAGCGCGCCGCAGGTGCTTCCCGCCGAGATTGCCGTTCAGCCGGCGCGAGGGGGCCACGGCGGGGAGTTACCCGTTTGGATGGGGGTGGCGCCTGACTGGATCGCCGCGGCGCCGCCCCCCGAGCCACCGCGTCCGCTGCCGCTGGCGCCTAGCCGGCCGGAGGGCGTGGACCTTGGAACGGTCCCGGCCTCGGACTTGCCGCTGGCGGAGCGGGATGCCGGAGGAAATCGGTTTCGCCGGGGCCAGTTGATCCATTCTTTGCTGCAGCATTTGCCTTCGATTCCGGCGGCAGCTCGGCGGGTGACCGCTGTAGGGTTCCTGGATAAGGGCGGTCATGGGCTGCCTGCGGGCGAGGCTGAGCGGATCGCGGATGAGGTGCTGGCGGTCATGGCGCATCCTGATCTGGGGCCGTTATTTGGGCCGGATGGCCGCGCGGAGGTGCCGCTGACAGGGGTGGTTGGAGACGCTGTGGTGGGCGGATTAGTCGATCGCCTGGCGGTCCTGCCGGGTCGCGTGCTCATCGCGGACTTCAAGACCAACCGCCGCCCCCCGGCCCGCGTTGAGGACACGCCGGTCATGTACCTCCGGCAGATGGCATCGTATCGGGCGGTGCTGCGAGCGATTTTCCCCGGTCGGCCAGTGCTTTGCGCTTTGGTCTGGACACGCGAGGCAAGGGTGGCGATCCTACCCGATGAGAGCCTCGATTCCCACGACCTCGGCCATGCAAGCAACGCCGCTTGACCCGATCAGGCCTAGGTCCCACTTTTCCCGCAACTGAAATAAAGGATCAACATCATGAGTGCGAATACTTACGCCGTGACGGATAAAAGCTTTGCCTCGGATGTGGTGGAGAAAAGCAAATTCGGTCCGGTGTTGGTCGACTTCTGGGCGGAGTGGTGCGGGCCCTGCAAGATGATTGGTCCGGCGCTCGAGGAACTAGCGGGCGAATTCGCCGGCAAACTGACGGTCGCGAAAGTAGACATCGACAACAACCCGATGTCACCTAATCAGTTCGCGGTACGCGGCATCCCGACGCTGATTCTGTTCAAGGACGGTAAGCCGGCAGCGACTTAGGTTGGCGCGTTGCCGAAGAGCAAATTGAAGGACTGGATCGCCGGGAATATCTGAACACCATGGCGGGGTCTTTGGTCCCCGCCGATCCTCCCGCGAGTTGGGATAAGTTATTGACTTTGTTGGTCATCCTGGCAACCGAATATCGCAGTGCGAGATTCGAGCGGGTGGTTGCGGATTTCTTGGTCGAATCATAGTCTGGCGAAACGAACGTCCTCCGAGGGTCTGATTGACTTGTACTATGCCGCACGCCTAGTGTTCCCTTAACAAAAGCGGCTCGTTTTCCGGGCCTGGGGGAAGCATGACGACCTTCGTGCGGCGTCTAAGCTTAGCGATCTTTATGGTTTTGCCGGTTGTGGTTAGCCGGCCCGCGTCGGCCCAAGACACCATCAAGTTCGGCTATATAGAGGCTCTTTCCGGCCCGTTCTCCTCGGCTGGGGACGAGGCGTTGAAGATCTTCGGCTACATCCTGGAGAAAGTTAACGCTCAGGGCGGCGCACTTGGCAAAAAATTTGAACTGGTGCCATTCGACGATAAACTGCAGCCGGCCGAAGCCTTAATCGCACTGAAAACGATTACCGATCAGAACATACCCTTCGTCCTGCAATGCACCGGATCAAATGTCGGCGCGGCGCTGGTCGATGGCGTTTCAAAGCACAATGCCCGCAATCCAGACAATCGTGTCCTGTATCTGAACTGCGGCGCGCTGGCGACCGAGCTGACCAACGAGAAATGCGACTTCTGGCAGTTCCGGTTCATCGGGAATGTTGAGATGCGCGCCGTCGCGCGGGTCAAGGCGCTGCCGAAAGACGTGACGAGGGTCTATCTACTCAATCCCGACTATCTCTTCGGGCAGTCGGTGCAGCATGACACTCGTAAATGGCTGGAGAAGCTGCGGCCGGATATCCAGATCGTCGGCGACGAGTTGATGCCGTTCGGCAAGGTCCAGGACTTTTCGTCGTACGTGGCCAAGATCAAGGCTTCCGGTGCGCAATCCGTCATCACCGGCAACTACAACCGCGATTTGAACCTGCTGATCCGGGCTGCGGTCGATGCCGGGCTGGAGGTTCGCTTCGACACCTATCTCGCGCAGGTGCTCGGCGGTGCGACGGCGGTTGGTTCGGCCGGCGAAAACCGGCTGTCGACTGTGGAGGAATTTAATTCCAACGTACCTGTTGAACTGAACAAGCCGGACGCGGAGGCCTTCGTCACCGGCTGGCGTGCCAACCACGACACGGATTTCGGCTTCCTCCCCTGGCTGACAATGTTCAACATGCTGGCGACGGCGATCAACCAGGTGGGGTCCACCGACGCGCTGAAGGTCGCGCAGGCTTTGGAAGGCATGAAGGCCAGAGACCTGGTCGGCTTCCCGGTGGAGATGCGGGCAGAAGATCATCAGTTACTGATGCCCTACTATGCCGTCACCTTCACCAAGAACGTGAAGTATGATTTGGAAAAAACCGGACTTGGTTGGAAGACGGACTTCATCGCCTCCACCGAGGAACTGACCCTGCCAACCACTTGCAAGATGAAACGGCCTGCATCGTAGCAGCAAATACTCAGTAACCAAGGCCGGCAGGCGTCAACGCCGGCCTGAATTGAAGTCGAGCTGCACGACGTTAAACAGGCACGGCGCGGCGCCCGAACAGAGCGGCTGTGGGCGCGGTCTGCAAGGTCCGGACGGCTAACAGGCTCGTCTCGCGTTCTGGTTCTTGAGCATGCGAAGCCGTTTGGCTGTCCCCAGACCTTCTGACCGAGGAAACCAATAAAAAACACAATCTCCTTGCTTGTTCTCTAAGCTAAGGTGGGGGGCTCCTGCCTCCATTCCAGCGCTTAAGGATCCGAAATCATGCGTCCCTCCGGCCGCGTCCAAGATGCCCTCCGCGAAATCTCGATCACCACAGGCTTCTCCCGCCACGCCGAAGGCTCCGCCCTGATCCGCATGGGCAACACCGAGGTTCTGTGCGCCGCGAGCGTCGAAACCCGCGTCCCACCGTTCCTGCGCAACACCGGCCTCGGATGGGTCACCGCGGAATACGGGATGCTTCCCCGGGCAACCCACACAAGAGGCGATCGGGAAGCGGCCCGGGGAAAGCAGTCAGGCCGAACCCAGGAAATCCAGCGTTTGATTGGCCGCTCTCTGCGTGCCGTGGTCGACCGTTCGGCGATGGGCGAGATGTCGATCACGCTCGACTGCGACGTGCTGAACGCCGATGGCGGGACGCGGTGCGCCGCGATCACCGGCGCCTGGGTTGCGCTATCCCTGGCCTTCCGACACCTGATCAAGATGAACGTGCTGAAAACTATGCCGATGACCGGCCAGGTTGCTGCGGTTTCCTGCGGCATCGTCGCGGGTTCGCCGGTGCTCGACCTCGACTATGACGAAGACTCTAGCGCCGATGCGGATTCCAATTTCGTGTTGACCGATCGCGGCGAAATCGTCGAGATCCAGGCCACAGCCGAGAAGACGGCTTTCAAGGAGGCCGATTTCCTTCAGCTTCTAGCACTCGCCCGAAAAGGCACCGACGCACTGTTCGTCATGCAACGGCAGGCGCTTCCCAAATGATGGTTCGTAAGCTGGCGCGCGGCGAGAAACTCGTTCTCGCCAGCCACAACACCGGAAAACTGCGCGAGATCGAGGCGCTGCTGCTTCCGCTCCGCATCGAGGTCATTTCCGCTGTCGCGCTCGGCTTGCCCGAACCCGCGGAAGACGCTCCGGATTTCGCCGGGAATGCACGGATCAAGGCCGTGGCGGCAGCAACCGCCAGCGGGTTGCCCGCACTATCTGATGACTCCGGGTTCTGCGTTGCCGCGCTGTACGGTGCACCCGGCGTTTACTCAGCGCGGTGGGCAGGGCCATCGAAGGATTTCGCAGCCGCGATGGCGACCGTGCACGAACGTGTCGCCGACAATTTCGACCGCCGTGCCTGGTTCATCGCCGCTCTGTGCGTCGCCTGGCCTGACGGCTATACTCAGACGTTTGTCGGCCGCATCGATGGTCTCATCGTCTGGCCACCCCGAGGCGACCGCGGCTTCGGCTATGATCCGATGTTCGTCCCGGCCGGCGGCCAACAAACCTTCGGCGAGATGAACACGGACGACAAGCACGCCATTAGCCATCGCGCCAGAGCATTCGCGCAGGTGCTGGCATCCTGCTTCGCTTGATGTAGAATTAGAAAGCAACCTGCGACCGGGGTGGAAATGCGCTTTCGTCATCTGGCCATGGCTGTCGCGCTCATGCTGCCGGCGGCATTCGCAAAAGCTGACCTGCCCGATACGGTCAAGATAGGGATCCTCAACGACATGAACGGCCCGTTCGCGGACCAGTCGGGGAAGGGATCCGTCGTCAGCGCGCATTTGGCGGCGGAGGATTTTGCCGAAGAAGGGGCCAGCTTCAAGGTCGAAATCCTGTCCGCCGATCACCTCAACAAACCCGATGTCGGCGCCCAGATCGCCCGCGCGTGGGTGGATCGGGACGGCGTGAGTGCGGTTGCTGAACTCGGTGAACTCCGGTGTCGGACTGGCGGTGAACACGGTAATGGCGGAGAAGCATCGCACCTTTATTGCCACTAATGTCGGGACTTCCGACCTCACCGGCAAGTTCTGCCAGCCGACCACAATTCAGTGGACGATGGACACGTACGCGTTGGGCACCACCATGGCCCGAGCGATGGCTGCGCGGCATGACGATACTTGGTACTTTATCAGCTTCGATTATGCACTCGGAGCGGCTTTGGAACGGGATTCCAGCGCCGTGCTCATCAGCCTTGGCGGCAAGGTGCTCGGTTCCGTCAAACACCCACTCGGAACAACGGACTTTTCCTCCTACTTGCTCCAGGCCCAGTCGTCCGGCGCCAAGGTCGTAGCACTGGCCGACACAGGAACCGACCTCGTCAATGCGGTGAAGCAGGCGGCCGAATTCGGACTGATGCAGAAGCAGAGCCTTGCCGGGCTGTTCACCCAGATTGTCGACGTCGACTCGATAGGTCTGCAGGCCGCCCAGGGCCTGACTTTGACGGAGTCGTTCTACTGGGACATGAACGACGATACCCGCGCCTTCGCTCATCGTTTCGCTCAGCGGTTTAATGGCCGCATGCCGACCGCCAATCAGGCGGGAGTGTATTCTTCTGTGCTGGCTTATCTGCATGCGGTGAAATCGGCGAACTCGATCGTTGGCGAGGACGTGGTGTTGCAGATGCGCAAGAAACCGATCGAGGATAAGCTGTTCGGTACCGTCACGGTGCGACAGGACGGCCGAGCGGTGCACGACATGTACACGTTCAAAGTCAAGACCCCCGCCGAGTCCAAAGGGAGATGGGACGACTACACAGTTCTGGCACGGATTCCAGGCGATCAGGCATTCCGGCCACTCAACCAGGGCGGCTGCAAGCTCGTTACCAACTAGACCGGATATTTGATACGATCACAGACTAGGAATTGACCATGCTTGAGACGACTACGAAGGAAACCTGGCCCGCTGCTCTGTATGACTTGCTGCGCGCCAATAACATTACGCAGTTCTGCTATGTTCCAGATGCCGGGCATACGGTGCTCATTGATCGTTCGCTCGCCGATCCGGACGTTCATTCAGTGCCGCTGACCACGGAAGAGGAAGGGGTCGCCATGGTCGCCGGTGCCGATCTTGGGGGCCAGCGGGCGGTGCTGTTGATGCAGTCCTCCGGGGTGGGCAACTGTATCAACATGCTGTCGCTCACGCAGGGCTGCCGCTTTCCGTTTTTGACGCTAGTCTCGATGCGGGGCGAGTTCGGCGAGGGCAATCCCTGGCAGTTCGCCATGGGCCAAGCCGTGGAACCGGTATTGAAAGCCATGGGCGTGATCGTGCTAAGGGCGGAACAGCCGGGCGACGTCATTCCATGTGTCAGTGCCGCCATCACCATGGCATTCCAGTCCGGCCACCAGGTCGCCGTTTTGCTCACCCAGCGCCTTATCGGCGCCAAAAGGTTCTAAAACCATCATGGCCAAGTTGAGCAAGCTCCAGACTGCGACTTTGCCCGATGCTGAGCTTGATCGGCGTCGGGCGGTGCCGGCATTGATAGAAAATCCGGGCGACTTCCTGATGGTCGCCGGCCTCGCCGGCACCGCGTGGGAAATGTCAGCGCTGACCCACGAATCGCCTAGTCTGTTCGGCCTCGGCGGCGCGATGGGCGCGGCGCCCATGATCGGCCTTGGGCTGGCGCTGGCCCAGCCAAAGCGGCGCATATTGGTGGCGACCGGTGATGGCGAACTGCTGATGAATGTTGGCGCTTTAGCAACGATCGCGTTGCAGAACCCACCCAACCTGACCATCATCTGCGTTGACAATGGCCACTACGGCGAAACCGGGAACCAGGAAAGCCACACTGGCCTCGGCGTCCGTCTGGACGTCATCGCCGCCGGCTGCGGTTTCCCGGTCCTGCACGTGATCAACACCGAGGCCGATATGGCCGAAGGCCGCCGGTTGGTTCGGGAGGGCGGCGGCTTGACCTTCATCCTCCTACGGGTCACCGAAGGTCCGGCGACACATGACGGGAAAAAGAATCTCGTTCCACATATCGAACGGGATCGCTTCCGGGCCGCCTTGCTTGGATGACGCTCTCGCACTGTTGCGGCTCCAGCTTGAATGGGGTGCCGATGAGGCGATCGAACTCGAACCCATCGATCGCTTGCAGCCAGCTCAACGCCAAGCTGCGCAGCGTCCCGTTGCTAAGCCCGAGCCGTCTAAGGGCACCCCGGGCGAGCGGGCTTTGGCCAGCGCGGGGCAGGCCTCGACACTGGAGGAACTGCGTGCGGCCCTCTCCGACTTCGACGGATGCGCATTGCGCGACACCGCAAGCAATCTCGTGTTTGCGGAGGGAAGTCCAGCCAGTACGTCGCTGATTGTCGGCGAGCCCCCTGGGCGCGAGGAAGATCGCAGCGGCCATCCTTTCGCTGGGCTGGAAGGACAATTGCTGGACCAGATGCTGGCGAGTGCTGGCCTGAGCCGGGCGGATCTGATGCTGACGCCGCTGCTACCGTGGCGGCCACCAGGGGGGCGGCCGCCGTCGCCGGGTGAGATCGCCATCTGTCAGCCCTTCTTGCATCGGCTGATCGTGCTCGTGAGACCCCATCGAATTGTGCTGTTCGGGGGAACCGCAGCCCGAGTGATGTTGCCGCGAACGCACAGCCGCCGGAGGGGCGCGCGAGCATGGGTCGAGGTCAACATACCAGGCATGCCCCGTCCGCTGCCGGCGATGGTGCTTCCCGGCCTTGGGGAAATGCTGAAAAATCCGCCGCTGCGGCGGGATGCGTGGGCTGGTGTTCGGCTGTTACGCCGGGCGCTTGACGACCCCCAAACGCAAACGTGACACCAAGTTACACGCCGATAAATCCCTGAATTCTGGTACTTTGTCTCATTTAGTAACTTTTTTCTCACCCTGGGCGGTTGCCACTCACTGCTAGAGCGGTTAGCGAGACGGCATGAGAGGGATCGACTACACACTCTCTTGCCTTCCCAAAGCTCTGGCATTTATTGCCGGGGCTGCGATCCTTGCCGGCGCGTTTTCGTCCGCAGCACACGCGCAAGCGCCTACATCCGGGAATGGCAAAGGGACACGGGCCGCAGATGAGGCTGCTTACGCCGCTCCGCGCGTGCCGCAGCGTTCGGCACCCGAGGTGGCATTTCCGCAACCGCTGACGCCCGGCGATGTCGCTTTAATGCGACGAATTTTTGCTTTTCAAGCGGTCGGAAACATTCCGAATGCAGTTCGATCGAGTTCGGAGCTGGAAAATCCGCTATTGCTTGGAACCGTGCTCGCGGACCGGTTTCTCGGCCGCTTTCATCACTCGACCGCGGATGAGTTAGCCGATTGGCTGTCGCACTACAGCGATCTGCCGGACGCGGAGTCGGTCCATGCCTTGCTGTTGGCCAAGCTGCCCAACCGGGCCAACGCACCTCCGGCACCGGGCGCCACGGCTCCCGGACGCTTTAGCGAACCCGAACCAGTAACTGAAGATACCGACGCGCCAGAAAACGATGTCCTCCGCGATCCGATGCTTGACCGGACTGTTCTCGACCGTGCCCAGCGAGGAAACTGGACCTCGGCTCTGCGGTTGATCGCTTCCACCCGAAGCATCCCCCTTGCTTATGCCGCACAACTCCGCGCTGAGGTTGCGCAAATATTATTTATTCAGAATGAAGATATCAACGCGGAGCTTGTTGCGGACCTGGCAATAAACGGCGCACCGGCCGCGGATCAACCCGGTCTGGGGTTCTACGTTGGAGGCCTCGCGGCGTGGCGGCTACATCGGTTCGAACTGGCACGTGCCAAGTTTGAAGGCGGCGTAACGGCGTTGAGGAAATCCCCGCGGTTGCACGCGGCTTCTGCGTTCTGGGCATCTCGCGCCAGTCGAAGGCTGAATGATCTGGCCGGGACGTTGAAATGGCTGGAGGTGGCCGCCGAGGAGCGCCTGACCCTGCATGGCCTGCTGGCGCGTCGGATATTGCGCATGGATCCCGGCAGTCTTTTGAGTGGAGGATTGCTCAGTCAGGCTGATGTCGATGCCGTTGCTGCCACGCCACACGGGTTGCGGGCGTTCGCACTACTGCAGGTCGGCGAACTCGGGCGGGCCGAAGCCGAAATTCGCGCCCTATGGTTGAAGGCATGGCAAGACGCGGTGTTTCGACAGTCGTTGATGATGGTGGCCGCATCCGCCGGTCTCATTGATTGTGCCAGACAGATGGCCGATCTGCAGCAGTCGCGGGATGGCAACCGGCGCACCGGTTTGGGCTTCCCGATGCCGCGGCTGCACCCAGCGGGAGGTTTCAGTATCGATCCTGCTTTGGTGTATGCTGTAACCCGCCTAAAGTTCCAATTTCGACACCGAAGCGATTTCTCCCGCCGGCGCCCGCGGATTGATGCAGATCATGCCGTCTACAGCACAATACATTACCGGTGATCTACTTTACGCACCAGAACGATTACACGAGGCATCTTCGAAATCTTGCGATCGGTCAGCGTTACCTCTCCTATTTGTCGCGCCAAGATGGGATCGATAAGAACTTATTAAAGATGCTTGCCAGTTACAATTCTGGCCCCGGAAATTTTTTGCGCTGGGGAACGGAGGTTCGCGACAACAGCGATCCCCTGCTGTTCATCGAAGCCATTCCGGTAACGGAAACACGGACCTTCGTCTCCAATGCTTTAGTCTATTCGTGGATCTATGCGGCCCGCATGCACCTACCGGCCCCAAGCCTCGACGACCTGGCGGCAGGCGAATTCCCACGCTTCACGCCGTTGGAGCAGGAGCGCAGAATGACACTGCCGCAGCCGGGTCTTCACTGACATCCGGCGCGCCTTTCGCCGGAGACATGACCCATGGCTAGCCTAGATACGACGCGCCCCTTCATCCCGGTCAACATTGCCGTGCTGACGGTATCGGACACCCGCATCGCTGCCAACGACACGTCAGGCGATGCGCTGGCCGACCGCATCCTGCAGGCCGGCCACAAACTCGCCGTCCGGGCGATTGAGAGAGACGACACCGCGGCGATCGAGACACTGCTACGCCGATGGATCGCCGACCCGAATATCGATGTGGTCATCACAACAGGGGGCACCGGCATCACCGGGCGCGACGTGACGCCCGAAGCCTTCGATCGCGTGATCGAAAAGCGCATCGAAGGCTTCGGCGAATTGTTCCGCATGCTGAGCTACCAAAAGATCGGTACATCGACGATGCAATCGCGCGCCCTCGGAGGCGTCGCTCGCGGAACCTATCTGTTCGCACTTCCCGGCAGCACGGGAGCGGTGAAGGACGGCTGGGACGGTATCCTGCTGTCCCAGTTGGACAGCCGCCACGGTCCCTGCAACCTTGTCGAGCTGATGCCACGCCTGCAGGAGCATTTGTCCGGCTCCGTCGTATAATGGGATAGAGACTTTCGCCTGCCGGCCTGCGCCGATCTGCTCCGGCCGAGGAAGCGCTGCAAGCCCCCTCGGACGTGCCGCATTTTCTATACCTGGTCACGACGAAAGCTGTAAAATACCCGGCGATGCCGATAAGCCGGTTTCGTCTATTAGGGCTGTTCGCGGTGCTGCTGGCACTGATGGCGCAGCTTGGCGCGGGCGCGACGATGCCGCGGGTCGACCCGGTCGCCGCGGCGGGCGTACTGTGCCACAGCAACAACGGCAACGCGCCGACGCGCGGACCGAACCACCCTACAGAATGCCCTATTTGCCCGCTTTGCGCCACGCTGGACGCTCAGGCGCTCGCCCTGACGTCCAATGCGCCGCTGCTAACGCTGCCGGCGATCCAGGTGGTTCTGCGTCCGGAACTACCGCCACCCGCCGCCGCGCCGCCGGTCCTGCATCGTGCGCCCGGCCAGCCAAGGGCCCCGCCCACACTTTCCTGAGCCCGCCGGACTGTTGTCTGCCTCAGGAGTATCATCATGAATCCCCGACACCTGCTTTCCACGCTTGCCATCCCTCGGCTCGCCGGCGACCGATGATATGGTCCCGCGCAGCGTGGCGAACCCAACCCTCGCGTGGTTCTGACATCGTGAAGGAAATCCTCATAGCGGCCGCTATTGCCTGCCTGGTGAACCACGCGGCGTTCGCCCACGCCTTCCTTGACCGGGCTTCTCCCGCGGTTGGGTCCGAGGTCTCCGGTTCCCCGCCCGCGCTGGTTTTAACCTACACCGAACCAGTGGAGCCCCTGTTCAGCACCGTCCAGGTTACTGACGCCAGTGGCGCCCGGGTCGACGAGGGGAAGCCCACAACACCGGAGGATGGGCGCATCCTGGTTGTCAAGCTGAAGACGCTGTCGCCGGGAACCTACACCGTCGTGTGGCACGTCACCTCGGTCGATACTCATAAGACCGAGGGACACTTCACGTTCTCCGTGAGGCCCTGAATGATCAGCGTCACGATAACGATGGCGTTGGTCCGGGGCCTGCACCTGGCGGCGGCTCTGTCGCTGCTGGGAACGGCCGGCTTCCTTGCCTGGGTCCTGCCGGCGGCCGGCGTGATCCCTGACGCGCTGTGTCGGCGCCTGGTCCGGCTGTGGTTGATCAGCGGCTCCACAGCCCTAATGGCCGGCCTGGCGTGGTTCACGCTGCAATCCGCCGCCATGGCCGGAGCCGCCAATGTATCCGATCTGCTGGCTACCCTGCCGCTGGTCGCCGGCCATACCCGCTATGGAACGACGTTAATGCTGCGGCTGGCTTTGCTGCTCGTCGCCACACTCACAGGGGTGACGCAAAGCGTCAGCGTCTGGCGCGGTCCGAGCCATCCAGTCCGGAACGGCGGCGGCGTCCGCCGGCGGGTCGCCCTCTACCTTTCGCTCCTTCTCGTTGCTGTCGCGCTCGGCCTTCAAGGCGTCATTGGCCACGCAGGGGCCACCGCCGGAGCGATCGGCGACGGCCTCGTCCTATCCGAATTCCTTCATCTCCTCGCTGCCGGCCTCTGGCTTGGCGCCCTGATACCGCTCTGGATCAGCCTTCGCATGTTGCCGTCGACAGCCGCGGCCGCTGTTTGCGAGCGGTTCTCGCCAATCGGGCTCGCCTGCGTGCTGGTTCTCGCCGGCACTGGATTTGCTCAGGCGCTGGAGCTGATCGGCAGTCTGCCCGCTTTGCTTGGCACCGCGTACGGTCGCATCGCTCTCCTCAAATTCGCGCTGTTCCTGATGACGCTGGCGCTGGCGGCTCTCAACCGGCTTTGGCTGACGGACCGGCTGGCAACGGACGCCCCCGGTGCTCGTCGACAATCACTGGTGTCCGTATCCATCGAGACTGTCATCGGGCTGGGGATCGTCATGGCGGCCGCGTTTCTCGCCTCTCAGGTCCCAGGTGCCCATCAGGCGCCCGTCTGGCCGTTCTCCTGGCAGCTCAGCCTGGCTACCGTGCGCGAGGACCCGGACCTCCGGCAGGAGGTCTTCGTCAGCCTGCTGGCAATCAGCACCGCAATCCTGATGTTAGCCGCCGCTTTGCTGTGGCGGCGGTTTCGTCTGCTCGCCCTAACCTTTATGCTGGTCATCATTTCGTGGCGAGGACCGTCGCTTTCACTGCTTACCGTGGAGGCTTACCCGACCAGCTTCCAGACCTCGCCGACCGGCTTCTCGGCCGCCACGATCGCGCATGGCCAGGCGCTGTACATGCAAAACTGTGTCAGCTGCCATGGCCCTGAAGGGGAAGGCAACGGTCCCGCCGCCACCAGCCTGCCCATAAAGCCCTCCGACCTGACGCAACCGCACGTCTTTGACCATACCGACGGTGAAATGTTCTGGTGGCTGACCCATGGCATCGACGACCCCGAGGGCGGCCTTGCAATGCCCGGCTTCGCCAACGCCTTGTCGTCAGAGGATCGCTGGGCCTTGATCGACTACGTGCGTGCCCATAGTGCAGGAGTGGCGATGCAGCAGGATTCCGCGCTGGGCCGGCCAGTGCGCGCGCCGGCCATGCCGATTGAGTGCACGGATGTGGTCGCATCGACGACGTCCGACCTACGTGGGCAGGCGGTATTCGTGGTTCTCGGAGGCGCGGCCACAGATCGGATGGCGATCCCGTTGCGGGACGCGATCACGGTGGAGGTAGCGGCCGGCGACCAACCAGCGGGCAATATCAAGCCGGCACCCGGGTCCTGCATCGCGACCGGGCCAGCTGGCTGGAACGCATACGCCATCCTCGCCGATCTGCCGCTGGACGAGACGGCTGGCTCCGAGTTTCTGGTCGACCCCAATGGCTGGCTGCGGGCGGTGCAGCGGCCGGGTGCCACCAGTGGCTGGCATTCGCGCGACGACCTGCTAGCCGCGATACGCGGCATCTGCACCCACCCGATCGAGCAACCCAGCGGAGGCTCTCATGAACATCACCACTAAGCCGGACCGCCTTCTATACGTAACGATGGGCGTGTTGCTGGCAGCTCTGTTGATCGGCGCCGGTGGGTTTCTGTGGCTGAGCAGTGGGGGCCGGGACAACCCGCTAGGCATTGGCGGCCCGTTTACGCTGCGGGACGGAAATGGTCAGACTGTTACCGACAAGGATTTTCGCGGCAAGTATATGCTGGTGTATTTCGGGTATACTTTCTGCCCCGACGTTTGTCCGACAACATTGAATGCGGTTGCCGATGCGATGGACAAACTGGGGCCTGCGGCAGCTAGTATCCAGCCGCTGTTCATCACCGTCGACCCAAAGCGGGATACGCCGGCGGTGGTCAAGCAATACGCGGCGGCGTTCGGCCCCAAGATCGAGGGCCTGACCGGGACGCCGGAGGAGATTGCCGAAGTGGCAAAGGAATACCGGGTTTATTACGCCGAGCATCGTACCGGTACTGGGCCAAACGACTACTCGATGGACCACAGCTCCGTGCTTTACCTTATGGGCCCGAATGGCGAGTTTGTCGCACCCGTGCGGGCGGATCAGTCGAGCGAGGAGATCGCCGGCAATCTGAAGAAGCTGATGGGTCAACCCCTCTCGTGACCTAAAGTGGGGCCTGCGGCCAATCCAATTACTGGCCGCCAAGCGCGCGTTGTGACGGAGAAGCGACATGCCTGACGTGACTGTGCTTGATCATCCGTTGTTGCGTCACAAGCTGACGCTGCTGCGGGACAAGAATACTACAACAGCGAAGTTTCGTCAGGTGGCGCGGGAGATCAGCCTGCTGATGGCTTACGAAGTGACCCGCGATCTGCCGCTCGAGACGATTGAAATCGAGACGCCACTAGAGCTGATGAGCACAGACCAGTTGGCGGGGAAGAAGTTGTGCATCGTCTCCATTCTGCGCGCGGGAAATGGGATCCTGGAGGGAATGCTCGATCTCGTACCATCCGCTCGTGTGGGTCATATCGGGCTCTATCGCGATCACACGACTTTGCGGCCGGTGGAGTATTACTTGAAGTTACCGAGTGACGTCGCCGAGCGGTTGGTTATTTTGGTGGATCCAATGCTCGCGACAGGGCACTCGGCCGCGGCCGCGGCAACTCGGTTGAAGCAGGCTGGAGTGACGGCGATGAAATTCGTCTGTCTGTTGGCGGCGCCGGAAGGGATTGACGCCTTTACCGAGGCGCATCCGGACGTGCCCGTCTTCACCAGCGCAATTGACCGAGAGCTGGACGAGAGCGGGTATATCAGGCCCGGCCTGGGCGATGCAGGAGATCGGTTCTACGGAACAAGGTAGCGCGGCCGCAGGCAGCCGCATATAGTTATTATATCGTTTTAATAATTGCGTGATTCGGGCAATTTTTCAGAGACCAGCGTCCGCTCCGATTCTAATGCGGATTTACCTGAAGTTTTCCTTGCCGATCACAAATTCGTGTGCCTATCCTCACCTCACCGTGATCGCTTGAACTTTGTGAGGCCGGAATGCGTGCCACCCAACTCCCGTTCAAAGCTCTTAAAGGTCTCTCATTCAGCGTTGCTGAATTGACGCTAATTGTTAGCTGGTCAGAAGCAAGCGGGCTTCGGATGGTTGTCCGTCTGGATCACGGTTCGGATGCGGAAGATTACGAAGAAGTGCTGGCGTTTCACCTTGCCGATAGCCCGCTCTGCCACTGGATCATGTGGCGTGACGCGAAGACGGTTTACATCCAGCCTCTGATCGGACGGGTGCAACCATACGTATCCGTGGCTGAAGCCTTTGAGGCCATGGCTGCCAAGCAGCACGTGGTCCTGACGGACATCAGACCGGGACGTTGGCCAGCTTAGGCGATGCACCAAAAATTCAGCATCAACGATGAATGCTGTCTGCCACCTGCTCACCCTTTGACAGGAGTCAAATTCATGACGAATGACATTATCACTGTTCGCCTCCCCCAGAACCATGCAGCGTTCTTGCAGGCCAATCTGGCCCTGCTGGCAAATACCACGCGACAGGCCATGACGCGGCCCGGTCTTGCGGCGGAACGCCGCACGGCATTGGGAAGCAGGGCGTCGTTGCTAGAAACGATCGAGGACGCGGTCCGCGGTGCACTGGTAGAACTGCCGCAGAGCACGCGAAAGAGCGCTCGTGGAGTTGAAGCCGTCACGAAGCGGGCTGCTTAGTGACCGGTAGCTGGTCGGCGACACGATAACCCGCTCCCCATCTAGTCACGTTCCCCACTTTGACCGAGTTCATTTCCCGTCTCGCCCGAGGCGGCCATGAGCGGGAATTTGTCATGGTATCCAATGCGCGCGACATCGTGTTTAAGAAAGTCGTCATGGCGGTCGAGCAGACGGTTTACGTCGGGGGTAAGAGCGTTACTCCCACTTGCCGCCTTGTCGATGATCTGAGGCTTGGCCGTTTCGCTCGTTTGAAGCTTGCACTGTATCTCGAGGAAACGTTCGAGGTCGAAATCTCCGACGAAGCCGTGGCGGATTTCGATACTGTCGACGACATTGTTCGCTACATGAGCCGCTGGTCTCTCGCGAGCCTGGATCTCTTGGAATATACCGCTTCGAACGCTAGGGCGTAAGTCCTGGCGGCACGCCTTATAGGCCTTGTGTCGGTTAGCGTCGCAATCGTCCCCTCCTGACGCTTGGTCCCGTTGGCCGTGACCGGGTCGAGCGCAGCCGCGATTAAGGCCTAACGATCGATTAGTTTGTGGAAGAGCTGGTGGGCGCGACAGGGATTGAACCTGTGACCCCCTCCGTGTCAGGGAGGTGCTCTCCCGCTGAGCTACGCGCCCGGTTTACCAGGAGCGGCTGTTTAGCGCGGGGGCCAAGACCTCTGCAAGACGAGATCCGCGGCTGCACGAAGTTCCTCTGCCATGCATCTAATTGCCGTCGGCCGGATTCGCGAAGGACCCGAAGCGGCTTTGTTCCAGCTCTTTAACACCCGGCTGCGGCCGCGCCTGACGGTCGCCGAGGTGCCGACAGGCCGTGGAAGCTCCTCGATTATAAAGCGAAAGGAGGGCACAGCGCTGCTGGCGGCTTTGCCGAAGGGTGCGTTCGTGGTTCCGCTCGACCAGGGCGGTTATGCTATGAACAGCGAGCAATTTTCGACGCAATTGGGTCTATGGAGCCGCCTGGCGCGCCCGATCTGCTTCTTGATCGGCGGCGCTGAGGGCCTCGACGCCGCGGTCGTTGACAGGGCCGACTACGTGCTTTCGCTCGGTTTGATGACCTGGCCGCATTTCCTCGTACGCGCCATGCTGGCGGAACAACTGTATCGCGCCCAGGCGATCGTACAGGGTCATCCCTACCACCGCTCGGGTCGTCCTGAGCTTACCCCCGGCGCCCGCTAAACGGTGCTTGCATCGATGGGCGACTCGCGCCATGTCACTGACGCAGGTACTTTCGGACAGTCCGCGCCCCGGACTAAAACGATAGGTATTCCGGGGTCGTCTCGTTGGTCGCATTGGTGTGGAGGACGTATGGGTAGCTTCAGCATCTGGCATTGGTTGGTCGTGCTGGCCGTGATCCTTGTGCTGTTTGGCGGCGGCAATAAGATCAGCGGATTGATGGGTGACTTCGCCAAAGGCATAAAGTCATTTAAAAAGAACATGGCCGAACCCGAGGACGCGTCGATGGAGGAAGCCTCCTCGAAGCCTAGTGGATCGTTGGCGGGTCCAGGTGCACAGGCCGCGGCGACTAACCGCGAGCCGTCAACAACACACTGACGAGAACGCTCAACACAGCGTTTTTTGCGTTAGTGCCCCGCTTGCGCCGCAACCCTGCGTAATCTAAGGCGTCTCTATCTCCGCGTGGGCGAGGTCGCCCAAATTGCGACGGCGGTTGGCAGAAGGACGTTCGGCGGCGGATGAATTAAACTCTCCGGAAGCAAAATCCATCGGCTAGTGCGGGCCGATTGGTGCCGATAGCGGCCTTGGATCAAGCGTCGATCGTCGAGGCGTACCGTCGTTGGGCTGGGGTCTACGACACTGTCTTTGGCGGTATCTCGTCCAAAGGGCGTCTTCGTGCGGTATCGATGATAAACCGCATGCCGGGGACCGATGTGCTGGAGGTCGGTGTCGGGACAGGATTGGCCCTGCCTCATTACAATAAGGATAAGCGCGTCACGGGCATCGATCTTTCCAAAGAGATGCTGCGGAAGGCCCGCGAGCGTACGCGTGAGGACGGACTGACCAACGTCCAGGCGCTGCATGTAATGGACGCCGAAGCGACATCCTTTGATGAACACGCTTTCGATATCGCGGTGGGTATGTTCGTAGCCTCGGTCGTGCCCAATCCGCGGCGCTTGTTGGCTGAGATGCGCCGATTGGTGCGGCCGGGCGGCGATATCCTCCTGGTCAATCATTTTGCCGCGGCCAAAGGCCCCAGATGGTGGTTGGAGCGCGCAATGGCACCGGCATCCCGGGCCCTGGGATGGCATCCTGATTTTGCCATGGACGCGATTTTTTCTGCTGAAGATCTGAAGCGGATCGAGGCGGAATCGATCCCGCCCTTCGGGGTCTTTACCCTGGTTCGCCTGCGAGTTTAGGCCCACCGGCCGGCCGGCGAACTCGCGATACCCCGCAAGTCGTCTTCTGACATCTTGATATTGTTGGTTGGGTCCGGTAGGCGAGCGGCAGAGGCGTCGGCGGATCTCAACCCGGCGCAATGCGTTTTGACGAGCTGGGGTGGTCAATTGATGCGGATGGTAAAGTGGCTGCCGGCAGTCGTGGCGGGGTTCGGTTTCAGCCTTTTGGCGACGCCATTCGCCTGGGCTCAGGGCGTCGTAGGAGCACCCCAGCCTTGGGAAATGGGGATGCAGCGGTCGTTCGGTCCGATCAAGGATCGCATCATTAGCCTCCATGATCTGGTGCTGCTTATCATCACCGTCATCACCCTGTTCGTCGCAGGGCTGCTGATCTGGGTGGCTATCCGATACAACGCTCAGCGTAATCCGATACCCAGCCAAACCAGCCACAACACGATTATCGAGATCCTCTGGACGGTGATTCCGGTGCTGATCCTGGTGGTGATCGCGATTCCGTCGTTCCGCCTGATCTATTACCAGGATCGGACGCCCGACCCGGATATGACCATCAAGGTGACCGGGCATCAGTGGTATTGGGAATTCACTTATCCCGACCAAGGCAACGTCGATATCGAAAGCCGCTATATCCATGATGAGGATTTAAAGCCTGGACAGCTGCGCCTGCTCGACGTCGATAATCAGGTCGTCATTCCAGTGAACAAAAAGATTCGCATTCTGACCAACAGCACCGACGTGATTTATAGCTTCTTCATTCCGGCGTTTGGCGTGCAGCGATATGCGATCCCCGGCCGTACTATCGAAACCTGGATGGAGGCCGACCAGGTCGGCACGTTCTACGGCGAGTGCAACCAGATTTGCGGCCAGGATCACAGCCGGATGCCGATTTCCGTGAAGGCGGTATCCGAGGCCGATTTCAAGACCTGGATCGAAGCGGCGAAAAAGTCCGCTTCGGCGGCTGTCCTACCGAAGATTGCCTCGAAGTGATGTGGCTTGAGATTGTCCCAGCGCGAAGGATTGCCGGCTTAGCCGACGGCGAATTAGTGGAGAACTACGATGTCTGCGTTTTCTGACTTACACGCCCATGATCACGGACATGATCACACTCATGACCATGACCATAAGCCCGGCTTTGTGACGCGCTGGCTGTTTAGTACAAACCACAAAGACATCGGCACGCTTTATCTTATCTTCGCGGCGATCGGGGGGATACTCGGCGGCATTCTGTCCGAAATCATGCGGGCACAGTTGCAGTTTCCGAACAATCACATTGTAACTGAGGGTCAGGAGTGGAACACCATCATCACCAGCCACGGGCTGCTAATGATCTTCTTCTCGGTCATGCCTGCGTTGATCGGCGGCTTCGGCAATTGGTTCATCCCGCTCATGATCGGAGCGCCGGATATGGCGTTCCCGCGGCTTAATAACATCAGCTTCTGGCTACTCCCTCCAGCTTTCGTGCTGATCTGCATAGGGCTGTTCATGGGCGAATCCGGCTCCGGTTGGACACTATACCCGCCGCTGTCGAATTCGACCTACGAAGCGGGGATGGGCATGGATTGCACGCTGTTCGCGTTGCATCTCGCCGGAGCCAGTTCGCTGCTCGGGTCAATGAACTTCATCGTCACCATCTTCAACATGCGCGCGCCGGGCATGACCCTGCACAAGATGCCGCTGTTCATCTGGTCAGAGCTTGTTACGGCGTTCCTGCTGGTATTGGCGGTGCCGGTATTGGCCGGCGCGATCACCATGTTGATCTGTGACCGCAATTTCGGCACCGCGTTCTTCGACCCGACCGGAGGCGGCGACCCGGTACTGTTCCAGCATCTGTTCTGGTTTTTCGGCCATCCGGAAGTCTATATCATGATCTTGCCGGGCTTCGGCATTATCAGCCACGTGATCTCGACCTTCAGCAAGAAGCCTATCTTCGGCTACCTTGGCATGGTGTACGCCATGGTGAGCATCGGCGTGGTCGGCTTCGTCGTGTGGGCGCACCACATGTTCATATCCGGAATGGACGTCGATACACGGGCTTATTTCATGGGTGCCACGTTGGTGATTGCGGTTCCCACCGGCATCAAGGTGTTCTCATGGATCGCAACGATGTGGGGAGGTTCGGTCGAGTTCAAGACGCCGATGCTTTGGGCGATCGGTTTCTTGTTCGTCTTCACGATAGGCGGGGTAACCGGCGTTGTATGTGCCAATGCCGGCATCGATGAGGCCATACACAACACCTACTATATCGTGGCGCACTTCCATTACGTGCTGTCGCTGGGTGCGGTGTTCTCCATCTTCGCGGGTTTCTACTACTGGATCGGAAAAATGTCCGGCCACCAATACCCCGAGTTCTGGGGCAAGGTGCATTTCTGGATGACGTTCATAGGCGTCAACCTGATCTTCTTCCCGCAGCATTTCCTTGGCCTGTCCGGCATGCCGCGCCGCTATCCGGATTACCCCGCGGCCTTCGCGGGCTGGAACTTCGTGTCCTCGATCGGCGCCTATATCAGCGGTGTCGCGTTCCTGGTGTTTTTGTACGTTGTCTTCCGCACGTTCACCTCGAAGGAGCACGTGGCCGACAACTACTGGGGTGAGGGCGCGACGACCCTCGAATGGACGCAGACGTCGCCTCCCGCGTTTCATACTTATCTGGAATTGCCACGGATTGCCTAAGCAGTGAGTGAAACAATGCCTTCGATTACCGAGACGGAGGTGATGAGCCCGATTTCAGCGGGCGACATGATCGAGGAGGCGGATTATCGCGATTGGATCGCCTTGCTCAAGCCGCGGGTGCTGACGCTCGTGGTGTTTACCGGGGCCATCGGGCTATGGGTGGCGCCCGGGCACTTGAATCCGGTCTTGGCGTTTACCGCGATCCTGTGCATCACTGTGGCGGCGGGTGCCTGCGGTGCGATCAACATGTGGTACGACCGGGATATCGACGCGATCATGCGCCGGACGCGGAATCGACCGATCCCTGCTGGTCGGATTCAACCTGGCCCAGCATTAGGTTTCGGGGTGACGCTGGCGGTCGGGTCCGTGCTGGTCATGGGACTGGCGGTCAATCTCCCAGCGGCGCTGATCCTGGCGCTGTCGATCTGCTTTTACGTGTTTGTTTACACCATTTGGCTGAAGCGACGGACGCCACAGAACATCGTCATCGGCGGCGCGGCAGGAGCTTTTCCGCCGGTTATCGGTTGGGCGGCCGTGACGGGGTCGGTGGACCTGATCCCCCTGGTGATGTTCGCAATCGTGTTTATCTGGACGCCGCCGCATTTCTGGTCGCTTGCGCTGTGGGCGAATGACGATTACCGGCGCGCCGAGGTGCCGATGTTGCCGGTGGTGGCAGGGGCGAAAGAGACCAGGCGGGAGATCCTGCTGTACACACTCGTTTTGGTGCCGTTGTCGCTGGTCCCGTTCTTTGTTGGCTTCAGCGGCCCACTCTACGGGGTGAGTGCCGGGGTGCTAGGGGCGGTGTTTCTGGAGCGAGTGTATCGCGTGGTGACTGATCGGCAGGACGAAGCCGGTGTCAGCCTCACGCGCGATATGCCGGCGAAGCGCGCGTTCAAATACTCGGTCCTGTATCTTTTCGCACTCTTCGGCGCGTTGGCCATCGATCATCTGGTTTATTAGCAATGGAAGCTGATGTCCCGGTTGTCACGCCCAGCGCCGAGGCGACGCGCAAGCGGCGCGGACGAAGTTGGGCAATACTGATCGTGCTGCTCGGACTTTGCGCTTTGTTCTATGCGATCACCATCGTCAAAATGGCGCACTTCTGAATGACCGGCGGCCAGCGCAACACGTTCCTGGCGGGTATTGTTTTTGCAGTCATGATCGGCATGATCGGCATGTCATTCGCCGCCGTCCCTCTGTATCGGCTGTTTTGTGCGACAACCGGGTACGGCGGCACACCGAATATCGGGCTGGCGGCCGCGCCCGGTTCGAACGGCGAGACTATTCGCGTGCGATTTAATGCTGACACTAACCCGGATTTGCCGTGGACATTCGCGCCGGATCAGGTCGAAGTCTCGCTAAAACTGGGGGACGAGCAAGTCGCATTTTATCACGCGGTCAACAAGTCCACTCGGCCGGTTACGGGAATGGCGCTGTACAACGTCACGCCGGAAAAGGTCGGAAAATACTTCCACAAGACCGCGTGTTTTTGTTTTAACAAGCAGACGCTATCGGCCGAGCAAAGCATGGAATTTCCGGTGAGCTTCTGGGTTGATCCAGCGATCCGCACCGATCCGAACACCTCGGACGTGAAGGTGATCACCTTGTCCTATACATTTTTCCGTTCGTTGGACGATGCCGCGAAATCTGGCGCCCTCGCCAAAGCGGGGCCGCATGTCGGGTCGATGTCAGCAGCGGAGCTCGAGGAAAAGTCGAAGCCGAATTGATCGCCGCGCGAAACACTCATCGCCATCTTGAATTGGCTCGAGATTTGGCGAATAAGCGGCAGCCGGGTCGGGGCGGTTTCCTCGGCGGTGTTGGTATGGGTATGGCATGAGCAGCGAAGCGCACGGTGGGCCGGTTCTTGCGGATTCCGGGTTGAAGCATCCCTATCATCTTCCCGATCCCAGCCCCTGGCCTATCGTCGGAGCCCTTGGCGGCTTCATGACCTTATTTGGTATCGTCCTGGCGGCACATTATGGGAACTACGTGCTCCTTGTCATCGGGGCGATCACTGTGCTGACGACGATGTTCTTCTGGTGGCGAGACGTGGTGCGCGAGGCCCGAACACCCGGCGCTCATAGCCCGATCGTGCAGCTTAGCCTGCGCTATGGCATGACCCTGTTCATCGGCAGCGAGGTCATGTTTTTCGTCGGTTTCTTCTGGTCCTATTTCAACTTCCTTATATTTCCGGACACCCAGGGGAATGGGCAGACGGTCTGGCCGCCGAACAATGTCCACACATTCGATCCGTTCCACCTGCCGTTCCTGAACACCATGATCCTGCTGCTGTCGGGAACCACGGTGACCTGGGCGCATCATTGCCTATTGGAAGGCGACCGCAAGGGACTTGTCCGCGGTCTCGGCCTCACGATACTTCTCGGCCTCAGCTTCACGCTATGTCAGGCGATCGAGTATTCCCATGCTCCGTTCGCGTTCAGCGGCGGCGGGGTATATTCGTCCGTGTTCTTCCTGGCGACGGGATTTCACGGATTCCATGTGATAATCGGAACCTGCTTCCTGGCCGTCTGCTGGTTCCGTGCGCGAGGCGGCCAGTTCACGCCGGAGCGGCATTTTGGCTTCGAGGCGGCGGCTTGGTACTGGCACTTCGTCGACGTGGTGTGGTTGTTCTTGTTCGTCTGCATTTACTGGTACGGCGCGGGTCAAATCGCGGCCGAGTAACTCCAACGCCGTGGTCAAACCTGAAATTTCGATCCTTCAGGCATCCCTAAGGTGCCGCTGTCCGAGGTGCGGCAAAGGCAAGTTGTTTAAGGGGCTGCTGACCTTGCGGCCTGTTTGTCCTCGTCTGTGGGCTCAGTTTTGGAGGGTCTGACACGGGCGACGCCGGCGCAGTAGGCGTTATCATGGTGCTTGGTGCCATCGTCATTTGTCTGGCCTTCTGGGTCGAGTTCCGTTTCAGCCCTCCACTTTGGGTTCATGCGATTTTATGGCCGGCGGTGACGTTGCCGCTCGCGGTCCTGATCATGCGACCGGTGAAAGCCGCACTCGTCGCAGCACAATTTCGTACCCGCGCCGCCGAGATGGGTTTGTGACATCGGCCTACCGCCGGTTTCTAGTCCCCGGCCTAAGCACTCTAATCATGCTGGTAATCCTGCTTGGGTTAGGCACCTGGCAAGTTTATCGGCTTCATTGGAAAGAGGGAATTCTCGCTCGGATCGCGGCTGCCGAAGCCGCCCCGGCAGTGCCGGTGGGAACGGATCCGGCGCCTTACACAAAAGTATCAGTGGTCGGACATTTCCGCTTCGATCAGGCCGCCGCATTTGGTGCGGAGGTACGCGACACCCGGGCCGGGCCCACGATGGGATTTTTTCAGATTGTTCCATTGTATCGGGAGGAAGCACCAACAATCCTTGTGGATCGCGGATGGGTTCCGCAAAAGCGCGAAATTCCCCTCAACGACCCGACCTCAATCGTGACCGTTACCGGCTATGTCCGACCGCGAGAAACACAAAACTGGTTTAGCGCCTCCGATGACGAGACAGCGCGTCAGTTTTATACGCTCGATCCAAAGGTGATCGGGGCCGTGGTCGGCGTTTCCGCTCCGGCGCCGTTTACCCTGGTCGCGATGGGTCCGTCGTCGCCCGATGCCTATCCCGCTCCGGCGTCGCACTTGCCGCGACCGCCGAACAACCACCTGTCGTACGTTATCACCTGGTATGGGCTGGCAGCATCTTTGATTGTCATATTTGCGGTCTGGGTTCGAAAGGCAGAGCTGTCGTGACAAATGTAACCGCCTATGACCGGCTCGCCGCCCGCTTCAAGCTCATCGCCACTATTGCCGAGTGCGCCTCCATGCTCGGGTGGGACGCCGCGGCTGTTATGCCGCCAGGAGGAGGAGCCGCCCGCGGCGACCAACTCGCGGTTCTCGCCGTCCTGCGGCATGCCCACCTGACCGCGCCGGAGGTCGAAGCCGACCTTGCGGCTGCGGAGACATCGGATCCGTGGGAGACAGCAAATCTCAGTCTGATGCGCCGTGGCTTCGCCCGCGCAAAAGCGTTGCCGGCCGATCTGGTGGAGGCGCAGGCGAAGGCAAATTCCGACTGCGAGAAAGTGTGGCGCGTGGCGCGTCACGATGATGATTTTAGCTTGGTCGAACCGCATCTGGCCGAGGTGTTGCGGCTGACCCGGGAAGTGGCGGGCATCCTGGGCAGCGCCCTTGGCCTACGTCCATACGATGCGCTGATGGACGGCCACCAGCCAGGTATCGGCGCCGATGACGTCGCACCGATCTTTTCCGCCTACCAGGATTTCCTGGCGACCGTCCTGCCGGAGGTCGAAGCAAGGCAGACGACACAGCCAGCCCCGATCCGGCCGGCGGGTCCGTTCCCGGTCGTGGCGCAGGAGGCGCTATGCCGCGACATCGCGCGACGTCTTGGGTTGGATTTTGCCCATGCGCGGCTTGATCAATCCGCGCATCCGTTCTCCGGGGGGACGCCTTCCGATGTTCGTATCACCACGCGTTACCTGGAGGATGACTTTGCCTCCGCCATTCTCGCGGTGGTGCATGAAACCGGTCACGCGTTGTATGAGCGGGGCCTGCCATCGGCCTATGCCCGCCAGCCGGTCGGTCAGGCGGCCGGAATGGCGACGCACGAAAGCCAATCGCTGATCGTCGAAATGCAGGCCGTCCGCTCCGACGCCTTCCTGGGCTGGCTTGGTGGTCGCCTGCATGCAGCGTTCGGCGGGTCGCCTGAACCCTATCGACTGGAGAATCTGGGACGGCTCTGGCGGCGTGTGGAGCGCGGCTTTATTCGGGTCGATGCTGACGAACTGACCTATCCTGCTCACGTGATTCTACGTTTCCGACTGGAGCAGGCCATGATCGCGGGAGACCTGGCGATTGGTGACCTGCCGGGAGCATGGAATGACGGGCTTTTTGCTCTGCTGGGAATCACTCCGCCGAACGATACTCAGGGCTGTCTGCAGGACATCCATTGGTATGATGGCGCGTTTGGCTATTTCCCGAGCTACTCGCTCGGCGCGATGGGCGCCGCGCAGTTGATGGAGGCGGCGCGGGAGCAGGTGTCGGGCCTGCAGGAGGCATTCGGACGAGGCGACCTTGGGCCGCTTCTGGCGTGGCTTCGGGTTCACGTTCACTGCGTTGGAAGCCGCTTTGGGTTTCAGGAGATTCTGAAGCGAGCAACCGGCCGGGCACTCGATCCGTTGGCGTTTCAGACGCACCTGCGGCGGCGCTATTTAGGAGCGGCTTCCTGACGGCGCATTGCGACGTCGCTATCGCTCTTGCATCGGACGCCCTGAGGCGGGATCAGCCGGCAAACGCCAAAATTTCCGCAGCTACGTCAACCGGCTTGTCCAATTCCGCGAGATGGCCGGCGCCTGCAATGATCCGAGTGGTAGTCTCGCCGCTGATGCCTTTGGCGAACACCTCGGCATAGGCACGGGGCATGACTTTGTCCTGCTCGCCCCACAGCAGCAAAGTCGGGGCTTTGATCAGGCGCAGGCGTTTCTCGACCCGGGTGTTTCCCAGCGGCCAGAAGATACGGGCAGCAGCTTCGTTGGCGCGAACCTGCTCGATCGGCCACTCGATCGAGTTGGCGCCCTCGGGAGGCGCCTTCATCATCTTCCATATTTCGGGATCGGCACACATCAGTCCCGGAACAGCGTCTCCACGCTGCGCCCACGGATCGGTCGGCGGATTCTTCGCGTCGAACAATCCAAACGGCGCGATGAGTGCGAGTTTTCGTACGGACTCCGGCCAAAGGGCGGCGACCTCGGCCGCCAAAGAAGCGCCGACCGAGCTGCCGGCCAGATCGGCACCGGCGAGGTCAGATTGCCCTAGGATCTCCCGGACCGCGAGCAACCAATCCAGATGCGAGTCCAGCACGGAATGCCCGCGATCGCCGCCCGGAAAGCCCGGAAGAGAGGGAACGATCACGGTGCGCGATTTCGCCAGTTCGTCGAGGAACGGCATCCACCGCGGCAGGCCACCAAATCCCGCCAGGAAGCCGATCTTCGGGCCACTCCCCTTGCGCCAGATCCGCGTCGGAAAAGCGTTGACTTCGATCGTCAACGTCTGAAGTTCGCTCACGTCTCGCTCCCCGGATCGTTGATGACTATTCGGCAGCCAGCTTCGGCAAATATGCGGAAACTTTGGCGCGCTGGGGCGCCTCCATCGGGCGAGGCCACCAGTGGTCGGGCCAATCGGCGTGGACGCCTCTTAGTTTTGGCAGAACCTGTTCTGCAAACAGTTTGGTGTTGTACCGGGTCAGGTCCTTGCTCATGTTGCCATACTGAAGCAGCAGCATCAGGTGGCCGACATTCAGTTGCGTTGCCACCTCCCGAAGTTGTTCGGCGACCTCGTCGGGGGAGCCGACGATGACGTAGCCTTTCTCCACGATCGCGTCCATGTCGCGGGCAACGGCGGCGAAGCGCTCGCCGGTGGACTTCCCTCGCACGCCGGCGTCGGCGGCTTGCTTTATCTGGCTCTCGATCCCAGCTCGTTGGCTGCCCTCGCTGGTATAGCCCGGCGGTGTTGCCCATTTCGGATCGACATGCAGGCAGCGGCCATAGAAGTACTCCGCTGCCTCCGCGTACAGGTCGAAGGCATGCTGGCGCGATTCGCCGACGCCGATGAACTGCAGGAAGCCCGCCTGGTATGGGTTCTTGTCCTTGCCCAGCCTGTCCATTTCTTGCCAGAAACCATCCATCGTGGCGCGGCCTGCCTTGTAGCCGTAGTAGGACAGATAGCAGTAAACGTAGTTCATCTCGGCGCACCAACGCCAGGTCTCCACCGAGCCGCCGCCCGGTACCCAGATCGGCGGATGCGGTTTCTGCACGGGGCGCGGCCAGATGTTTACATAACGCTGCTGGTTGAAGCGGCCATTGAAGGCGAAGGTGTCCTTCTCGGTCCAGGCACGAACGACAAGATCATGCGCCTCATGGTATCGCTGACGAAGCTGGCTTGGATTTGTCCCGTAGGCATAACACGTGTCCATCGGCGTCCCGACCGGGAACCCGGCGATCAACCGGCCACCGGAGATGCAGTCGATCATCGCGAATTCTTCAGCCACGCGGGTTGGAGGATTGTAAAGCGCCAATGAGTTGCCCATCACGCAGATTGCAGTGTCGGTGGTGCGGCGCGACAGCGAGGCGGCAATTAGGTTCGGTGAGGGCATCAGGCCGTAGCCGTTGGAGTGGTGCTCGTTCACGCAAATGGCGTCGAAGCCGACCTCGGCGGCGAATTCCAGTTCGTCCATAAAGTCGTTGTACATGAGGTGAGCGCGCTTTGGATCAAACAACGAGGAATGGATATCCACCCAAACGGACGGATTGGCATCCCGGAAGTTTTCCGGCAGTTCCGTATAGGGCATCAGGTGGAACCACATCAGCTTCATGGCCAGCCTCCGGTTTCTCGATACCGGCCAGTATGGCGAGACCCCTTTTGGCATGTCAATTTAAGTGCTCGGATCAACTGAAGTTTGGAACCGCCAATGATGCGGGACGCCGGACCAACAGAAACTCGCCGAAACTGGATTTGTCCACCTTTGTCAGCGGTTCCATTTTTACGGGAGGCTCTTCTCGGTGTGCCCGTTGTCAGCGTAAGCTTTTTGCCATGATCGAAAGCGAGAAGTCGTCGCGTGAATAAACCTTCCGGTGGCCGTCCGACAGCGTCGCCGCACCGTGTAGGCAGCGCGCGCGTCTGCGGCGCCGAGCCCGATCTGGGGGATCAGGCGTGCGCACGCGGCATTTGCAGGTGATAGCAACTACGCCTAGAAGCAGATTAATCGCTTGCGTCCTGACCAGTGTTCTACTTGCGTGTGCGGGCCCGAGCGGCCCATGCGCTCTGGTCGCTAAAGCGGCTCAAGGCGGTATCATAGGTGGTGACGCAATGCCAAACAAATGGCGGACAGTGAGAGTGGTGCGCAGTGGTGGCCCGTTGTTCCGGCCCGTGGCTGCGACAGTCGCCTTCCAAAGCCAAACGGCCAAAATCACCTATGAGATATCCGGCGGTGAGCGGGAGCTGACGGAGCAGGACATCGAGACATTTCATCGTATCGATCCCGATGAACTACGCTCATCCCCCTTCAGTCAGTTGAAGCCTGGCGCGCCGGACCGGTTTCAATACGATCTATCAATTGAAACCGTCGATGGCCACCGGTTCGATCTCCACTTTCACGAGGAGTCCAGCGAGGAACTTAACGCCGTTACGCCCGGGCTCGGAGATCTGGCTGCTTGGGCGCGCCGCGTAATTCAGAACTAGCTCAGGGAAGGCATACCGCCTCCCTGAGCTGATCCACATCGAAAGGCTACTTTACTTTGACGCCCACTTCGTGCCAGGCGGCCTTGACGGCCTTCTGCTCGTCGCTGTTCGTGCCGTAGCGGTGGCCGGCACTTAGTACGGTATGTGCGGCAAAGGTCGCGAAATTGGCGGTCTTCGATAGGCTCTTGTCTCTGATGGTGTCATACCAAATTTGTCCGGACTTTTCCCATGCGTAGCCGCCGATGGCTGATGCCGTCAGGAAGAATGCTCGATTTGGAATGCCAGAGTTCAGATGCACGCCACCATTGTCCTGCGCCGTTTGGATATAGTGTGCCATGTCGGCCGGCTGAGGATCCTTTCCCATTACGTTATTGTCGTATGCCGTGCCGGGCGCCTTCATGGATCGCAGCGCCTGATTGGGGAATTTGAGGAGGCCCGCGCCGATCAGCCAGTCGGCCTGGGCAGCCGTTTGCTTGCCGACATACTGCTTGATCAAGGATCCAAAGATGTCAGAAATCGATTCATTCAAAGCGCCAGACTGACCCAGATACGTCAGATTGACTTCGGAACCAGTTACTCCATGGGTCAGCTCATGTCCGATGACATCAAGAGAAATCGTGAAGCGGTTGAAAATCGACCCATCGCCATCACCGAACACCATTTGTTGGCCATTCCAGAAGGCGTTATCGTAATTCCGTCCATAATGGACCGTTGCGTCCAGAGGCAATCCCTGTCCATCGATCGAATTGCGTTGATAAACGTTGAGGTAAAAGTCGAACGTATGACCCAGGCCGTCATAGGCTTCGTCTATCTCTGGATCGCTTCCACCGGTTTGGCCTTCTGCTCTTACCAAGCCACCAGGCAAATTTTCGCTGCTGTTCGCCGTGTAGATGGTGCGATGCACCTGAGGCTCGGTGGAGCTGACAGCACCGATCCTCGGGCTCGCCATCAATTGAATGGTCGCTCGTTGGGCGCGCTGCGTTGTGTCGAGGGCGAGCGATCGCAGTGCGACGTCCTGCTGTTGCTTTGAGCCGCGACTAGCGATTTCGCGCAGGATATGCGGTGGCAGAATGCAGAAGATCGAGTGACGATGCGGCGTGGAACACACGGATGCGTTCATGGTTTCCTCTTTAGTGCTAGGGTGACGCTGCGAGGTTTTCAAATCATCGGCTCAGAGTGGTTTGAACCCACGGCCTGATATTCATCCGATGGTAGCGTTGCCCGACGTACACGCTGCGATTTGTCCAGGATAGAATAAAGCTGTGCTGCACTGAGGGGACCCCAATGCCGTGAACGGTTACGAGCCGGCGCGAACGAAAAGGATGCGCTGACGAAGAGCAACGATCAGGATGCGTTCCAAGGTGGGAGTGCTGAACCGATCCCGTAGCGGTTGTCGATGCGTGGGGTGATCGAGGGCCCCTAGTTTTGCATGTTCACCAAGACAGCATGCGACAGCCACATGGCTCCTCTGTGTGATGGTTTAATCGCGATTTGGGACTTGTCTTCTATGATTTTCAACAAGGTAAGGCATCCTGACAAAATTTCGGGTGCCGGTGCCAATCGCGTTGACACATAGGTCAGAGGGGGACTAGAAGGCGCCTCCCCCGATCGACCGGTTGATCCCGGCTCGCCAGGGGCCCATTGTTTCGTTCTTTGACAATTTTATAGGCTAGGAAGGGATACGTTGGCGGCGTCCTTATGTTGCTGAGCGCGTAAGCGCGAGGCGAGGTCAGGCTTTGCTTGGATGATTGAACTGGGTTGAGATTTTGTTCGATCGTCTGGGTTTGAGACTGAGGGGCGTGTCTGCGATGTATATCTTTTATGCGTTACAGATACGCTTGTGAGGTATCGCTTTGTAT
>CAWFVX010000033.1:0-5000 GCA_963819345.1 uncultured Alphaproteobacteria bacterium | reverse complement strand
GCAAGCGGTCAGCGAAGGGCGGTTCGAGAGAATCCTGTTGTGTGCGGAGTAGATATTTCCAGGACTGTCCTCGAACAGTCGATCGTTTCGGTTGTGGTTGCTTCTGGCAACCGCCGGCTGAATCCTGACAACTGTAGCTGAGGATGGTTTCTGTGCATGGTGGACGCGGCTCTTCGGAGCGGCGTCGTAAATATCGAGTATAAGAAGGGCATTCGGTGGATGCCTTGGCACCAGGAGGCGATGAAGGACGTGGCACGCTGCGAAAAGCCACGGGGAGCCGCGAGCAGGCGTTGATCCGTGGGTATCCGAATGGGGCAACCCACCCGGCAACGGGTATCGTTGCATGAATACATAGTGCAACGAGGCGAACCCGGGGAACTGAAACATCTCAGTACCTGGAGGAAAAGACATCAACAGAGATTCCGCTAGTAGTGGCGAGCGAACGCGGAACAGGCCAGTGGTTGTCTGAAGATAAGTAGAACGGTCTGGAAAGTCCGGCCAAAGCGGGTGATAGCCCCGTATACGTAAAGTGCAGACAATCCTTGAGTAAGGCGGGACACGTGAAATCCTGTCTGAACATGGGGGGACCACCCTCCAAGCCTAAATACTCCCTGGTGACCGATAGCGAACAGGTACCGTGAGGGAAAGGTGAAAAGCACCCCTAAAGGGGAGTGAAAGAGACCTGAAACCGGATGCCTACAAGCAGTCGGAGCGGCCCTGCATGCAAGTGCTGGTGCCGTGACGGTGTACCTTTTGTATAATGGGTCAGCGAGTTTCTGTTCGCGGCGAGCTTAAGCCGATAGGCGAAGGCGCAGCGAAAGCGAGTTTGAACAGGGCGTTCAGTCGCGGGCAGAAGACCCGAAACCGAGTGATCTAGCCATGGCCAGGCTGAAGGTGGGGTAACACCCACTGGAGGGCCGAACCCACGCCTGTTGAAAAAGTCGGGGATGAGCTGTGGCTAGGGGTGAAAGGCCAATCAAACTCGGAAATAGCTGGTTCTCCGCGAAATCTATTGAGGTAGATCGTTACGTGTTTACCCTCGGGGGTAGAGCACTGGATGGGCTAGGGGGTCCCAAAGACTTACCAAACCTAACCAAACTCCGAATACCGAGGAGTATAGCGTGGCAGACAGACGGCGGGTGCTAAGGTCCGTCGTCGAGAGGGAAACAGCCCAGACCACCAGCTAAGGTCCCCAAATCGTGGCTAAGTGGGAAAGGATGTGGGAATTCCAAAACAACCAGGAGGTTGGCTTAGAAGCAGCCATCCTTTAAAGAAAGCGTAATAGCTCACTGGTCTAATCAAGAAATCCCGCGCCGAAGATGTAACGGGGCTCAAGCCACGTACCGAAGCTGTGGGCTGGCAGCAATGCCAGCGGTAGCGGAGCGTTCCGTAAGCCTGCGAAGCCATACCCGTGAGGGGTGGTGGAGGTATCGGAAGTGCGAATGCTGACATGAGTAGCGACAAACAGAGTGAGAAACTCTGTCGCCGAAAGTCCAAGGGTTCCTGCGCAAGGTTAATCCGCGCAGGGTGAGCCGGCCCCTAAGGCGAGGGCGAAAGCCGTAGTCGATGGGAACGGGGTTAACATTCCCCGGCCTGCTGGAAGTGACGAATGGCCAAAGTTGTATGGGCTTATCGGATTGCCCGTGCAGCCACGCCGTTCCGGGAAATAGCTCCAGCGTATAGACCGTACCCGAAACCGACACAGGTGGACTGGTAGAGCATACCAAGGCGCTTGAGAGAACGATGCTGAAGGAACTAGGCAAATTGCTCGCGTAACTTCGGGATAAGCGAGACCCGTTCTTGGGCAACCAGGGGCGGGTGGCACAAAGCAGGGGGTAGCGACTGTTTAGTAAAAACACAGGGCTCTGCGAAGTCGAGAGACGACGTATAGGGTCTGACGCCTGCCCGGTGCCGGAAGGTTAAGAGGAGATGTGCAAGCATCGAATTGAAGCCCCGGTAAACGGCGGCCGTAACTATAACGGTCCTAAGGTAGCGAAATTCCTTGTCGGGTAAGTTCCGACCTGCACGAATGGCGTAACGACTTCCCCACTGTCTCCAGCATCGGCTCAGCGAAATTGAATTCCCCGTGAAGATGCGGGGTACCCGCGGTCAGACGGAAAGACCCTATGAACCTTTACTGCAGCTTTGCAGTGGCATTAGGAGGGAGCTGTGTAGGATAGGTGGGAGGCTTTGAAGCTTGGGCGCTAGCCTGGGTGGAGCCAACCTTGAAATACCACCCTGAGCTCTTCTGATGTCTAACCGCGACCGGTCAGCCCGGTCCGGGACCCTGCATGGTGGGCAGTTTGACTGGGGCGGTCGCCTCCCAAATAGTAACGGAGGCGCGCGATGGTGGGCTCAGGCCGGTCGGACATCGGCTGCTGAGTGCAATGGCACAAGCCCGCCTGACTGCGAGAGTGACAGCTCGAGCAGAGACGAAAGTCGGCCATAGTGATCCGGTGGTCCCGCGTGGAAGGGCCATCGCTCAACGGATAAAAGGTACTCTAGGGATAACAGGCTGATCTCCCCCAAGAGTCCACATCGACGGGGAGGTTTGGCACCTCGATGTCGGCTCATCACATCCTGGGGCTGGAGCAGGTCCCAAGGGTTCGGCTGTTCGCCGATTAAAGTGGTACGTGAGCTGGGTTTAGAACGTCGTGAGACAGTTCGGTCCCTATCTGCCGTGGGTGAAGGAGATTTGCGAGGATTTGTCCCTAGTACGAGAGGACCGGGATGAACATACCTCTGGTGCACCAGTTGTCACGCCCGTGGCATCGCTGGGTAGCTATGTATGGACAAGATAACCGCTGAAAGCATCTAAGCGGGAAACTTACCTCTAAACGAGATCTCCCAGGGGTCAAACCCTACAGGGCCGTGATAGACCATCACGTCGATAGGCCAGATGTATACACGCGGCAACGCGTTCAGCTAACTGGTCCTAATCGCCCGAGCGGCTCGATAACAAACACCATGCATGGAAATCATCCCCAGCAGCAGTCGTCAGAGCACAATCGTCAGTTCAAAGAACAAAACTGTAGACGACGCAGCGCACACAACACACCGCCAGAACCTTCCACCCCAGTCGTTTGACAATGACGACTGAAAACTGACAACCGTCAAGACCGACAATCGTCGAAACGGACAATCGTCCCCAGGGTGGATTGGACGACCTGGTGGCTTTGGCGGGGAGCCTGCACCCGATCCCATCCCGAACTCGGCCGTGAAATTCCCCAGCGCCCATGGTACTGTGTCTTAAGGCACGGGAGAGTAGGTCGCCGCCAGGTCCTCCAATCCACCAAAAATAACACCCTCGCGGGGTGGAGCAGCCCGGTAGCTCGTCAGGCTCATAACCTGAAGGTCATAGGTTCAAATCCTATCCCCGCAACCAAATCAATACTCATAACAAACCCCGGCACCGGCGAAGCCGTTTCAGAATCGGCAGCGGACGCGTTGGATCAAACATTGATCGGACCTGTGCCCGGGAGAAGATTGTGTCGGCCCAAACCGGAAGCCATCCATGCGCCCGATCCCTCAGTTGCTTCCACTCCTCGGTTTTCTTCTTCTTGTCGTTCTGCAGCCGGCCGCAGCCGACGAGCAGGTCGCCTGCGCGTCAAATGCGGGCACCCTCCTGATCGGCACCGTCGCCTCCGGTCCGCGTTTTGCTCACGGGCATGACGTGCGAGGTATGGAACTGTCTCACACGCATGTCCGGCTGCGCGGCGACGATGACCGGTTCTACGACATTGCAATTGATGACGTATTTGCCTCCGGCTACGATCAGGCGGGCGATCGTGTGCCCGCGCCGCTTTCGCAAATTAAACGCGGCAGCCGTCTCGAACTTTGTGGCAAGCTTTACGCCAGCGGTGGCCCGGGCATGGACTGGGTTCACACCAGTTGCGGCGACCAGCCCACGCCGGACAGGCCGGATGGCTGGGTGAAAGTGATCGGACCAGACGGCACCCTGGGTCCGAACATTGAGTCTCAGCCAAGAGTACCTGCCGGCTGTGGCGACGACACTAAAGCGATTGCGTCGACCTATGCCGACGAACTTGCCCTCTGTGTCAGACAAGTTGCCGCCTAAATAGGAATCGAAACCCTGGGGGCGCTGGAAGACGAACGTGGCTCGATACGGACAAGCGTACAAGGATCGGATAGTGGCGCGGCTGTTGCCGCCGGAGAGTTCATCGGTGGAGCGTGTCTCCCGTGAGGTCGGGATCAGCGTGGCGACGTTGGAGCGTTGGCGGGCCGCCGCCCTGGCCAACGGCGCGGTTGCTGGCAGCCAACGCTGGACGGCGGCAGCACGGCTGGAAGCGGTGATTGTCACAGCTGCGATGGACGAAGCGGCTCGCAGTGCCTGGTGCCGCGAGCAGGGGCTGTATCCGGCGGAACTGGATGCCTGGAAGCGGGATGCGATCGCCGGCCTCGGTGAGCCGCGGGCGGCTAGCGCTGTGGAAGCTCGGCAGGACCACCGGCGGGTCAAGGAGTTGGAGCGGGAACTGCATCGCAAGGACAAGGCGTTGGCCGAAACGGCCGCCTTGCTGGTATTGTCAAAAAAACTGTCGGCGGTCTTCCACGACGGCGAGGACGCATGACCCGCCCGGAAGACCGCCAGATCCTGATCCGCGACATCGCGCAAGCCCGGGTGGAAGGCGCACGGCTCGCCCCAGCCTGTCTATCGCCGGTATTGATGCCCGCACCCTCCAACGCTGGAAAGCCGGCGAAGGTCTGACGCGGGGAGATCGCCGACCAGATGCCAACCATCCGGTCCCATCGCACGCTTTGAGCGAGGCCGAGCGGGCCCAGATCGTCGCGGTGGCCAACGAACCGCGCTTCGCCGACACGCCGCCGGCGCGGATTGTCCCGGCACTGGCCGACGAAGGTATCTACATCGCCAGTAAGTCCAGCTTCCATCGTGTGCTGCGCGCACACGGCCAGATGAACCCCCGGGGACGGGCCCAGCCGCCGCGGACGTCGCGCCCACCGACCACGCACATCGCCACACG
>CAWFVX010000032.1:0-63751 GCA_963819345.1 uncultured Alphaproteobacteria bacterium | reverse complement strand
GTCAGCACCCGGGTGGTCTCCTGGAAGGAGGCCGCGCTGATGAAGCTATTGGTCTGCAACGAGGCCTTGGTGATGCCCTGAAGCACCAGCATCGCATGGGCCGGACGCTCGTCCTTCATCAGCTCGGCATTGGCGGCGTCAAACTCGGAGCGATCCACCGTCTCTCCCGTCAGGAAGGTAGAGTCGCCGGATACTCCGATGATCTTCCACCTTCTGCGAGCATCTGACGAACGATCACCTTCGATATGCTTATCGTTGATCTTCACGCCCTGCAGTCGATGGGCGTTTCCTGAATCTCGTTCACGAGATAATCGAACAGCGCCTCGACGCCCAGCACCTCCAGATATGGCGTGCGGGACGCGCGGCCCATCGACCAGCGGGTCGCCTCGGCGCACGAAGTCGCCCTCCTGCACCGAGACGTGCTTGCCCTTCTGGATCAGGTATTCGGTCTCATCATCACCCGTCTCATCGTTCTTCACGATGACACGGCGTTTGGCTTTGTAGTCCTTGCCGAATTCAACCCGTCCGTCGCGGCTTCGGCGATGACCGCGTGATCCTTGGGACGCCGCGCCTCGAACAGTTCCGCCACGCGCGGCAGGCCCCGGTGATGTCACGCGTCTTGCTGCCCTCACGCGGGATACGCACAATCACATCGCCGGCCTGCACAGTGGCCCCGTTATCGACCGACAGGATCAAGTTCGGCGCCAGGAAGTAACGCGCATCGGTATTGTTATCCAACCGGATGACTCGTTCCTTCTCGTCCTTCAACTGCAGGCGGGGACGTAGATCGATGCTCTTCGACCCTTGCTTGTAATCAACGACAACCTTGGGGGTCAGTCCGGTCACCTCATCCATCCGCTCAACGAGCGTGATACTGTCGATCAGGTCGATGTATTCGACCTTACCAGCCGCTCGGTGATGATCGGCAAGGTGAACGGGTCCCATTCGGCAAGCTTCTGTCCGCGGGTCACCACCTGGTTTTCCTCGGCCAGCAGGCGCGCACCATATGGAACGCGGAACCGAGCACGCTCACGCTGCTTGTCGTCCACCAGGACGATTTCGCAGTTGCGCGACATGACCACCAACGCGCCGGTGCTGTTGGGGATGACGTTGCGGTTACGAACGGTGATTGTGCCCTCATGTGGACGCCTCGACACTGGACGTTTCGCCCCGCGCTGCGCCGCACCGCCGATGTGGAACGTCCGCATCGTCAACTGGGTGCCAGGTTCACCGATCGACTGCGCCGCGATCACCCCGACCGCCTCACCGATATTCACCGGCGTGCCGCGAGCCAGGTCGCGGCCGTAGCAATGCCCACAAACACCGATATGCAACTCGCAGGTCAACACGGAGCGGATCTTCACCGCTTCGACCCCGGCCGTCTCGATCATTTCGGCTTCGGGTTCTTCGATCAGCGTGTTGTTCGGCAGCAGGACCTTGCCGGATATGGGTCGAGAACATCCTCGGCCGTGGTGCGGCCCAAGGTTCGTTCCGATAGCGACGACACGACCTCGCCGCCGTCCATAACCGCGCGCACGGTAAGGCCGCGTTCGGTGCCGCAGTCCTCCTCGACGATGATGCAATCCTGCGCCACGTCCACCAGGCGGCGGGTCAGGTAGCCGGAGTTCGCGGTCTTCAACGCCGTGTCAGCGAGGCCCTTGCGAGCGCCGTGGGTGGAGTTGAAATCTCGAGAACCGACAGGCCCTCCTTGAAGTTGGCGATGATCGGCTGCTCGATGATCTCGCCGGACGGCTTGGCCATCAGCCCGCGCATGCCGGCCAACTGGCGCATCTGCGCCGGCGACCCACGCGCACCGGAGTGCGACATCATCCACACCGAATTGGTGGCGACGCCTTTCTCCTGCTTGCTGATCTCCTTCATCATCGCGCTCGCAACTTCGTCGGTGCAACGCGACCAGGCATCGACCACCTTGTTATAGCGCTCGCCGGCGGTGATCAGGCCGTCCTGGTACTGCTGCTCGAACTCCTTCACCTCCGCCTGAGTGGTGGAGATCCGCCGGCCCTTGCTGTCCGGAATGATCAGATCGTCCTTGCCGAACGAAATGCCGGCCTTCGCCGCCTGAGCGAACCCGAGGCCCATCAGTCGGTCGGCGAAGATCACGCACTCTTTCTGACCGCAATGGCGATACACCATGTCGATCACGTCGGAGACGCTCTTTTTCGTCAGCTGCCGGTTGATGAGGTCGAACGGCACATCGGGGTGCTTTGGCAGGATTTGCGCGATCATCATGCGGCCAGGGGTCGTCACGACAATCGGACGGATCGGATTTCCACCGGCATCCACGGTTTCGTAGCGTGCTCGGATCTTGTCGTGCAGCGTGACACGGTTCGCGAACAGCGCGTGCTCGATCTCACCGATCTTGCCGAAGGCCGGCGCCTCGTTGTCCGGCGCGTCCCGGAACAGCGCAGTTTCCAACGACAAGTAGTAAAGCCCCAGCACGATATCCTGGCTGGGCACGATGATCGGCTTGCCGTTCGCCGGGCTGAGGATGTTGTTCGTGGACATCATCAGCACGCGGCCTTCGAGCTGCGCTTCCAGCGACAGCGGCACATGCACCGCCATCTGGTCGCCGTCGAAGTCGGCGTTGAAGGCGGTGCAGACCAGCGGATGGAGCTGGATCGCCTTGCCCTCGATCAACACCGGCTCGAACGCCTGGATACCGAGCCGATGCAAGGTCGGCGCCCGGTTCAGCATTACCGGATGCTCGCGGATCACTTCCTCAAGGATGTCCCAGACTTCCGGGCGTTCCTTTTCCACCATCCGCTTGGCGGCCTTGATGGTGGTGGCGTGGCCGTATTTTTCCAGCTTCGAGTAAATGAAAGGCTTGAACAGTTCGAGCGCCATCTTTTTCGGCAGGCCGCACTGTTGCAGTTTCAGTTCCGGACCGACCACGATGACGGAGCGGCCGGAGTAATCGACGCGCTTGCCCAGCAGATTCTGCCGGAATCGGCCCTGCTTGCCCTTCAGCATATCCGACAGCGATTTCAGCGGACGCTTCTTGGCTCCGGTGATCGCCCGTCCACGTCGCCCGTTGTCAAACAGCGCATCGACAAATTCCTGCAGCATGCGCTTTTCGTTTCGGACGATGATATCCGGCGCACGCAGCTCGATCAGCCGCTTCAGGCGGTTATTGCGGTTGATGACCCGACGATAAAGGTCGTTCAGGTCAGACGTCGCAAAGCGGCCGCCATCCAACGGCACAAGTGGACGCAACTCGGGCGGAATGACCGGAACGACGTCCAGGATCATCCAGTCCGGCCGGCAGCCGAACTCGCCAAAAGCCTCGATCAGCTTGAGACGTTTAACCAGCTTTTTGCGCTTGGCTTCCGAGGAAGTTTCCTTCAGGTCGGCGCGAAGTTTCACTTTCTCCGCGTCGGTGTCGATGCGGTTCAGGACTTTCTTGATCGCCTCAGCACCAATTCCAACCTCGAACTGATCGTCGCCGAATTCGTCCTGCTTCGAGAGAAGCTGGTCCTCGGTCAGCAGTTGCAGCATCTTCAAGTCCGTAGTGCCGGGTTCCAGCACCACGTAACTCTCAAAGTACAAGATCTTTTCGAGTTCCTTCAGCGTCAGATCCACCATAAGGCCGATCCGGCTCGGCAGCGACTTCAGGAACCAGATATGCGCGACAGGAGACGCAAGCTCGATGTGGCCCATCCGCTCGCGGCGAACCTTCGCCAGCGTCACTTCGACGCCGCACTTCTCGCAGATGATGCCGCGGAACTTCATCCGCTTATATTTGCCGCACAGGCACTCGTAGTCCTTGATCGGGCCAAAGATGCGGGCGCAGAACAGACCGTCGCGCTCCGGCTTGAAGGTCCGATAATTGATGGTCTCGGGCTTCTTGATCTCACCATACGACCAGGAGCGAATCTGCTCCGGGCTGGCGATTTGGATTTTGATCTGGTCGAAGGTCATTGCCTGGCCGGTCTGGCCGAGGATCTTCATTAGTTCGTTCATACGTTTGATACCCTTCTAGTCAGCGGGTTCATCAAGTCTTCAGTGGAGGTTGCTTCACCACGTGTTACTACGATCGCCGCCATCACGGCGGCCCGGCTGCGAGCGCCGGGTCAAGTGCTATCAAGCCGCCCGGTTGTCCAAATCCACATTCAATCCGAGGGATTTCAGTTCCTTCACCAGCACGTTGAAGCTCTCCGGAATACCGGCTTCGAAGTTGTCCTGCTCACGCACGATCGCTTCGTACACCTTTGTCCGTCCAGACACGTCGTCAGATTTCACCGTCAGCATCTCCTGCAACGTATAGGCCGCACCGTAAGCCTCAAGCGCCCAGACCTCCATTTCGCCAAAGCGTTGGCCGCCGAACTGCGCCTTGCCACCTAGCGGCTGCTGGGTCACCAGCGAATATGGCCCAATCGAACGCGCATGGATCTTGTCGTCGACCAGATGATGCAGCTTCAGCATGTAGATATAGCCGACCGTCACCTTCCGCTCGAACGTGTCACCGGTTCGCCCGTCAGTCAGATAAACCTGCCCGGACGTGTTCAGTCCGGCCCGCGTCAACATGCCCTCGATATCCGCCATACGCGCGCCATCGAATACCGGAGTGGCGATCGGGATGCCCTTTTTCAGGTTCTCGCACATCTCGATGAGCTGAGCGGTATCGAGCGTCGCGATTTGCTGGCTGTAGACATCGTCTCCATAGATCTCTCTCAGCATCTCTAGCAGCGCTTCACGCCGCGCACCGGTGCGGCGGTACTCCTCCACCAGTTCGCCGATCTGCTTTCCAAGATTGGCGCACGCCCAGCCCAGATGGGTCTCCAGGATCTGACCGACGTTCATGCGCGACGGCACGCCCAACGGGTTTAGCACCAGATCGACCGAGGTGCCGTCTTCGAGGAACGGCATGTCCTCGACTGGAACCACCCGCGATACGACACCCTTGTTGCCGTGCCGGCCCGCCATCTTGTCGCCGGGCTGCAGCTTCCGCTTCACCGCGATGAAGACCTTCACCATCTTCATCACGCCGGGCGGCAGCTCATCGCCGCGCTGCAGCTTCTCGACCTTGCTGTCAAACCTGGCCTGCAGACGGCCAATGGCGGCATCGTATTCCCGCTTCAGGGTTTCGATGTCGGCCATCACCGCGTCGTCCTGCACGCCGATATGACGCCATGCCCCACGCGGGTGTTCGGCCAGCAGAGCCTCGTCGATATCGGTGCCGGCCTTGATGCCTTTGAACCCGCCCGATGCCTTGCGCCCGAGCAATTTCTCGCGCAGCCGATTGAGGAACGAACGCTCCTGGATCGCCTTCTCGTCGTCGCGGTCCTTTGCCAGACGCTCGATCTCCGCGCGTTCAATCGCCATCGCGCGCTCATCCTTGTCCACGCCGCGGCGGCTGAACACCCGGACATCGACGATGGTGCCAGTCACCCCCGGCGGCAGCTTCAGCGATGTGTCACGAACGTCCGAGGCCTTTTCGCCGAAGATGGCGCGCAGCAGCTTTTCCTCGGGAGTCATCGGGCTTTCGCCCTTCGGTGTCACTTTTCCGACCAGGATGTCCCCCGGATTTACCTCGGCACCAATATACACGATGCCGGCTTCGTCCAGATTCTTCAGCGCTTCCTCACCGACATTGGGAATGTCGCGGGTGATTTCCTCCTGGCCCAGCTTGGTATCCCGCGCCATCACCTCGAACTCCTCGATGTGTATCGAGGTGAACACGTCGTCTCGGGCGATCCGTTCACTGATGAGGATGGAGTCCTCGAAGTTGTAGCCATGCCACGGCATGAACGCGACGAGCACGTTCCGGCCAAGCGCCAGCTCGCCAAGTTCGGTGGACGGTCCGTCGGCGATGATGTCGCCTTCGTAGACGCGGTCACCGACCTTTACCAGCGGACGCTGGTTGATGCAGGTCGACTGATTGGAACGCATGAATTTCCGCAGGCGATAGATGTCCACGCCCTTGGTCGTCGCATCGTCGTTGGTCGCCCGTACCACGATGCGGGCGCCGTCGATCTGATCGACAATACCCGGCCGCCGGGCAATGATCGTCGCCCCAGAGTCACGCGCGACCGCCGCTTCCATGCCCGTCCCCACCAGCGGCGCGTCAGCCCGAATCAGCGGCACCGCCTGACGTTGCATGTTCGAGCCCATAAGCGCCCGGTTCGCGTCGTCATTCTCCAGAAATGGGATCAGCGCAGCGGCCACCGAGACCAACTGCTTGGGCGACACGTCGATCGCCGTGACGTCCTCCGGCTTCACCAGCCGGAAGTCGCCCTGCTTACGCACCGACACCAGATCCTGGGTGAACTTGCCGCCGCCATCCATCGGTGCGTCGGCCTGCGCGACGACCAGCCGCTCCTCCTCCATCGCGGAAAGGTAGCGCGGATCCTTCTGCACGACGCCCTCTTTGACCAGCATATAAGGCGTCTCAATGAACCCGTACTTGTTGACCTTCGCGTAGGTGGCGAGCGAATTGATCAGGCCGATGTTCGGGCCTTCCGGAGTTTCAATCGGGCAGATACGGCCGTAGTGCGTCGGATGGACATCGCGAACCTCGAATCCGGCCCGCTCGCGGGTCAGGCCGCCCGGCCCAAGCGCGGACAGGCGGCGCTTATGGGTCACTTCGGAAAGCGGGTTGGTCTGGTCCATGAACTGGCTGAGCTGGCTGGAGCCAAAGAACTCCCGCACCGCCGCCGCCGCCGGTTTGGCGTTGATCAGGTCATGCGGCATGACGGTGTCGATATCCACCGAACCCATGCGCTCGCGAATGGCGCGCTCCATCCTGAGCAATCCAATGCGGTATTGATTCTCCATCAATTCACCAACCGAGCGAACGCGGCGATTGCCTAGGTTGTCGATGTCGTCGATCTGGCCGCGGCCGTCCTTCAGATCACACAGCGTCTTGACGGTCTTGAGCAGGTCGTCCTTGCGCAACACACGCATTGTATCCGGCGCGTCCTCGATCCCTAGGCGCATGTTCATCTTCACCCGGCCCACCGCCGACAGGTCGTAGCGGTCTCCGTCAAAGAACAGGCCACGGAATAGCGCTTCCGCCGTCTCCGGGGTTGGCGGCTCACCAGGGCGCATGACGCGGTAGATGTCGATCAGCGCATCGTCGCGATTGGTGTTCTTATCCACTGCAAGGGTGTTGCGGATCCACGGCCCATTGGACTGATCGACCGCCAGCGTAGGCAGGCTGGTGATCCCGGCCTCTTCGAGAGCGGCGAGGCGGGACTCCACCAGTTCCTCGCCGGCTTCGGCGAAGATCTCGCCGGTTTCCGCATTGACGAGGTCTTCCGCCATATAGCGGCCGAGCAGATCAGCGCGTCCGACCAGAACTTCCTTGGTGTTCTCGGCGATCCGGCGGGCCTGGCGCGCGGTTAGCTTGTCCTCAGCTTTCGCCACGACTTCGCCGGAAGCGGCGTCGATCAGGGGCTCGAGCAGCTTGACGCCTCGAAAAGCATCGGGGTCGAAGGGACGCGCCCAACCTTTCGGCGTGTGATCAAAAACCACCTTGCCGTAGAAGTGGGACAGGATCTCCTCCTGGTCCATGCCGCGAATTTCGCCAGGGTCGAGCGGCTCACCCTTCGCTTCCCGTGCCGCCCGCAGTTGCTCGGTAACCGCGCTCTCTAGCGCATAGAGCAGGGTTGTCACCGGCAGTTTCCGCTTCCGATCGATGCGGACGTACACCAGATCTTTGCTGTCAAACTCAAAATCCAGCCACGACCCCCGATACGGGATCACCCGAGCGGCGAACAGGTACTTGCCAGAGGAGTGCGTCTTGCCCTTGTCGTGATCGAAGAACACCCCGGGCGAGCGGTGCATCTGTGACACGATCACCCGCTCGGTACCGTTGATGATGAACGTGCCGTTGTCGGTCATCAACGGCATGTCGCCCATATAGACCGGCTGTTCCTTAATATCGCGGATCGAGCGAGCACCAGTGTCCTCGTCCACGTCCCAAACAATGAGACGCAAGATCACTTTTAACGGAGCAGCGAAGGTCATTCCCCGCTGAATGCACTCCTCAACGTCGTATTTTGGCTCCTCAAGCTCGTAATAGACGAATTCGAGCCTCCCTCGACCGGCAAAGTCGTCGATAGGGAACACAGATTTGAATACTTCCTGCAGCCCGGACTGGGTACGATTATCCGGCCGAACATTCATCTGCAAGAACGCCTCGTAACTGGAGCGCTGCACATCGATCAGGTTAGGCATCGGAGCCACTTCGGGTATCCGCCCGAAGCTCTTGCGGATGCGTTTACGTCCAGTGAAGGACCGTGTGATCGCGTTCATCGATGACCCACCTTGCCGTTAACCCGATTCTGCGCCCTGCCCCGATCAGGCCGAGAGCAGAGGAAAAACTCCGCCGCAACAGGAATGCGGGCGGGAATCGATTGATTTCCCACCCGCCTTTAAACCAAGGGCCAGCCGTCTCGGCGGAGACGGGCTTGGCCGAAGCAGAATGCCCAATGAGTAGCGTTACTTTACCTCCACGCTCGCACCGGCGTCTTCCAGCATCTTCTTGATCTTCGCTACCTCATCCTTGCCGACGCCTTCCTTCACAGCTTTCGGCGCGCTTTCAACCAGGTCCTTGGCTTCCTTCAGCCCAAGACCTGTGATGGTGCGGACCTCCTTGATGACGTTGATCTTCTTGTCACCAGCCTTGGTCAGCATGACGGTGAATTCTGTCTGCTCTTCGACCGGAGCAGCGGCAGCGGCAACAGGCGCAGCCGCAGCGGCCACCGGCGCGGCAGCCGACACGCCCCATCTCTCCTCCAGGAGTTTTGACAGCTCGGCAGCTTCAAGAACCGTCAGCTTGGACAGCTCTTCAACCAGTTTCTGTAAGTCAGCCATGTCGTGTGTTCCTATTATCTAGACTTCGGTAGGTTCCTTGCAAGCCGGTTAGCGGCATGCTGGCAGGTATGCGTTGCCGGCGGCCTCAAGCAGCCTCGACCTCATCCCGCTTTGCATAGGCCCCGAAGACCCGAGCAAGTTGTCCGGCCGGAGCCTGAAGGATGCCGGCGATCCGCGTGGCGGGAGTCGAGATCATTCCCACCAGGCGTGCGCGTAGCTCATTCAGAACTCGGCAGTTCGGCGAGCGCCTTGATCCCATCCGCATTCAGCGGCTGGGTTCCAAGAGCACCGCCGACAACGACAAACTTCTCGTTGGTCTTGGCGAACTCAACAGCGGTCTTCGCCACTGCCACCGGATCGGTCGACCACGCGAGCGCGATCGGTCCCTTCAGCAGCGACTTGAGACTGTCGAATTGGGTCCCATCCAGAGCGAGATTGGTCAGCCGGTTCTTCGCGACTTTGTAAGTTGCCCCCGCGGCTCCCATCTTACGCCTCAGGTCGGTCACCTCGGCCACCGTCAGACCCGAGTTACGAGTCACAACGATCATCGAAGTGGCGCCCAGCGCCTGATTTAGCCCGGTGACGAACTCTCGCTTCTCCGTACGGTCCACGTTTCGTCTCCGTTCGACCCACCATTCCCACACTAGGCAGGAAAAGCAGGCTTAGGTTGCCCAAAGGGCATTCGGAATTTCACCGAATACCCCGGTTCGCCTGTCCTGGAACCACCAAAGTCATCACGGGAGGAACCCCGCAGTAAACCTTGGCATCCCCATCTCCCGCGCGCGGACCCGGAGGTCCATTAAATCTCGCCCAGCCAGCCAGAACACTGGCAAACCAGGACAAAAGACGAGCGGTCTCGGACAGGATCGGGAAAAACATACCCATGGGCGTTATCCAAGGGGCTGTCCTTCCCTGCCCACCAGCGGATCAAGATCTTCCTTTCGCGGAATCTCCTGTGCGACCGGCGTATTACGCGGTCAGCGAACTCACATCGACCCGAACGCCGGGCCCCATGGTCGAGCTGACCGAAGCTTTCTGTACATAGGTGCCCTTGGCGCCGGTCGGCTTCGCCTTGATGATCGCGTCGGCCAGAGCCTTTGCGTTCTCCAACAGCTTGTCCGCCTCGAACGAAACCTTCCCGATGCCGGCGTGAATAATGCCGGCCTTCTCGGCCCGGAATTCAACCTGGCCGCCTTTGGCTGCGGTAATCGCGCCCTTGACGTCCATGGTGACAGTACCCAGACGCGGGTTCGGCATCAGGCCGCGCGGACCAAGGATCTTACCCAACCGACCGACGATACCCATCATGTCCGGCGTCGCGATGCAGCGATCAAAGGCGATCTCGCCCGCTTGCACCTTTTCCATCAGGTCTTCGGCGCCAACCACATCGGCACCGGCGGCAACAGCCTCGTCGGCTTTCGCACCCCGCGCGAATACCCCGACCCGCACCGTCTTACCGGTGCCATTGGGCAGGCTGGTGAGCCCGCGAACCATCTGGTCGGCATGTCTAGGGTCGATACCGAGATTCATCGACATCTCGATGGTCTCGTCGAACTTGGCCTTCGAGATCGACTTCACCAGCGCGATCGCGTCGGCCAACGGGTAAGCCCGGGTCCGATCGACGGCCTTCATGGCCTCGCCAAGGCGCTTGTTCTTGGCCATGGGTCAGCCCTCTACCACGGTAATGCCCATCGACCGCGCGGAACCGGTCAACATCCGCACCGCGCCGTCAATATCATTGGCATTCAGGTCTTTCATCTTGATCTCGGCGATTTCCCGCAGTTGCGTCGTCGTCACACGACCCATCGAGGGACCCTTGCCGACGGTCGGACTCCCCTTGGTGATCCCAGCCGCCTTCTTAAGGAAATAGGTATTGGGCGGCGTCTTGGTGACAAACGTAAAGCTGCGATCAGCGTATGCTGTGATGACCACAGGGATAGGCATCCCGGGTTCCATCTGCTGCGTGAAGGCGTTGAACTCCTTCACAAAGGCCATGATGTTAAGGCCGCGTTGACCCAGCGCCGGACCAACCGGCGGGGACGGATTCGCCTTGCCAGCGGGGATTTGCAGCTTGATATAACCGACGATTTTCTTCGCCATATGATCCCTGGTCCTTATCCAAGGGACCGCGGTGCAAACGACCCAACCGCGCTAGGGGCGGCATACGGTCTCCCGCGTTCCAAAAGAGGCGCGCATATAGGCGCCCCGCGCCCCGCTGTCCAGCAGAAACTGCGTGCGCGTCGCTATCAGACGATTTCCCACTCAGCATGACACGATCTGTGCGGTGAGACAACGTTTAAAGTGCCGCCTTGATCCGCGCCCAATCCTCAATCGCACTCTCGTGACCTGGGACGAGTTGAACGGTAAACTGCGTATAGCCGCCGTCTCGGAGAGCAGCGATCCGCTCCAGCAGATCAGGTTGGGTGCCGGTGAAGGTGGTTCGGCGGATCATTTCCGCGGTTACAAACTTGCGCTCGATGTCCTTCACCTTCATTAGGTGGCCCCGGTGATTGGCCAGATAGCGGGCGTCCGCCGGTTTGAAATCTTTCGCCAGTTCTACATAGCCGGCGATCGGCTCGGCCAATTCAGGCGGAACCGGGGTCGTGTTCGGCAAGCCGGACAATGCCTCGTCCGCCGCGCGGTGCAACAACACGGCAGCGCGCGGGCCGGCCTGGGCCATGGCCCGGTCGCTGTCCACCGCCTCGCCGGGTTGAAGCACGCACCCTAGCGCGAAGGCGACCGCGGACAGGTCAACGATGTCGTTGCCGCCACGGTCCCAGCTTTGCTGCATCGCCTTCATCGCCGCGACGCCGGTGGCCACATCACCCACAAAGTTTATCCAACCGGCACCCAGCCTGGCGGTCAGCGCCCGGCCACGCGGGCCATAGGCCGAAACGTGGAGCTTCACCTCGTCACGCAGGTTGATCAGCTTCAGCTCGGGGTTGAGGAAAGTGATCTTCTGGCGTCTGCCTTCGATCTCCAGTTCCGGCGTTTCGCCATCCAGCAGGGCCATGACGACCCGGATGTATTCCTCCATGTCGGACTGCTTCATCGCGCCCAGGCCCATCGTTCGGCGCCCGGTGAAGCCGGTGCCCACGCCAAAATCGATCCGGCCGGGGGCAAGTTGGTTCAACGAGGCGAAGGCGTTGGCGGTGACCGGCGCGATACGGTTGGTGGGGATGAGCACCCCGGTTCCGAGGCGAATGCGTGATGTTTGCACCGCCGCGGCGGCCATGGCGACAAAGCAGTCGGCGCACAACATCTGAGTGTCGTAGAACCAGGCGTGCGAGAAACCCAGTTCCTCGGCGCGCTTGACAGTCTTCCAGCTATCCGCCGCTGTGGCGAGGGCGATCCCGAATTCCATGGTCCGTATCTTACTCTATTTAGACCTTACAAGCGAAGCGGTCACAGCCGCCGCCGGCTAGAACCCCCGTGACGGGTTCCCCCCGAGCACCCGTCGCTTTACGGGGCTGGGTCGACGCCGAACACGTGGAAATCGACAACGCACATGGCCACTTGGCGTCGGATGTGGATGCCAACAATGTACGTCGCCGCTGTGTATCGACAAACCGGGAAGCGAAAGCCTGATCATGGACATGCCTATTCTGGATTCCGTCGCCGTCGACCGCGCGATCACCTCCCGCAGTTCGATCCGGCGGTTCCTGCCGACCCCCGTGCCAGCAGCAACCGTAGAGTCCATTTTGGACATCGCCGCACGGGCGCCGAGCGGAACGAACATGCAGCCTTGGCGAGGGTATGTGCTGGCCGGAGCCACGAAGGATGCGCTGATCGAGGCCGTACAGGCGGTGTTCGATGGCCAGGAAGCGGGCCACACGCAGGAGGTCCAATATTATCCTGACGAGTTTTTTGAACCCTATCTCTCCCGGCGGCGGGCGGTAGGCTGGGATCTCTACGGCAGGCTGGGGATCGCGCGCGGTGAGACCACAAAGATGAAGGCCCAGCACCGCCGCAACTTTCAGTTCTTCGACGCGCCGGTCGGGATGATTTTCACCGTCGACCGGCGGTTGGCGACTGGGTCCTGGCTGGACTACGGCATGTTCCTGCAGAACGTCATGGTCGCCGCGCGCGGACGAGGCTTGGACACGTGCGCGCAGGCCGCTTGGAGCCACTACCATCGTGCGATCCGCCCGGTTCTCGGGCTGAGCGAAGAGGAAACCGTCGTCTGCGGCATGGCTCTGGGTTACGCCGACCGGGATGCGCCGGAGAACGCGTTGATCACCTCGCGAACGCCAGCGCGGTCGTTCATGCGTTTCACCGGATTCGATTGACAGCGTAATCCGGCGCATAGCACACGAATTCGGCTCGACGCCCCCGGAAGGCAAAGCCAGAGGAACAACGTCGCCCGTCTCTGGGGATGAGAAGCGTTTAACGGCTGGCGTCACGGTTTGATAAGCGAGACCCTGGACGTGGTAATCAGGCCACAAGCGCTCTATATTGTATGTTCGACCGTTTAATTAACCATATATGGTTTGCTGGGAATCCAATGGCCTGTGGGAGAGAGGTTATACGCGATATGATGTTGCCAGGGGAGACCGCCGTGCTTGATGCCGTTCAGATGCCAGGTCGTTATCAGGTGCGAGTTGACCGGTCCCGTGACGCGCTGCTGACTGAATTCGGCCGGGCCACCTTGACCGACCGGTATCTGATGCCCGGCGAGGAATTCCAGGACCTGTTCGCCCGAGTGGCGTCGCAATACGGCGATAACCATGCGCACTCCCAGCGGCTGTACGACTATATGAGCAAGCTGTGGTTCATGCCTTCGACGCCAATTCTATCGAACGGCGGCACCAATCGCGGCCTGCCGATCTCCTGCTTCCTGAATGAGGCAACGGACAGCCTCGACGGCATCCTTGGCCTGTGGAACGAGAATGTCTGGCTGGCGTCGAAGGGCGGGGGTATCGGCTCATATTGGGGCAATCTGCGCTCGATCGGCGAAAAGGTCGGCGCGGTCGGCAAGACCTCGGGAGTGATCCCGTTCATCCGGGTAATGGATTCCCTGACGCTGGCGATTTCGCAAGGCTCGCTGCGGCGCGGTTCGGCGGCGGTATACCTGCCGGTCTGGCACCCGGAGATCGAGGAATTCATCGAAATCCGCCGCCCGACCGGCGGCGATCCAAACCGCAAGGCGCTCAACCTGCACCATGGCCTCCAGATTCCGGACGCTTTCATGCGCGCGGTAGAGAACGACGAGCAATGGTCGCTGCTGTCGCCGAAGGACAAGTCGGTGGTGCGCTCAATCTCGGCGCGCGCGCTATGGGTGCGGATTTTGACAGCGCGGATCGAGACCGGGGAGCCGTACCTGGTGTTCTCGGATCATGTGAACAACGCTCGGCCGGAGCACCACAAGCTGGCGGGCCTTGAGGTGAAAACGTCCAACCTTTGCAGTGAGATTACGCTGCCGACCGGCGAGGATCATCTCGGTAACCACCGCACCGCGGTTTGTTGCCTATGCAGCCTCAATCTGGAGAATTGGGCGGACTGGGAGGATCATCCGACATTCATCGAGGACATCATGCGCTTCCTCGATAACGTGCTGCAGGATTTCATCGATCGAGCGCCCCCGGGCATGGAGAAGGCTCGGTACGCCGCCATGCGCGAAAGGTCGGTCGGGCTGGGAGTAATGGGATTTCATTCGTTTCTTCAGGCGTTGAACGTGCCGTGGGAAAGCGTGGTCGCAAAGGTGTGGAATAAGAAAATATTCCGACATATTCGGACACAGGCGAACGCGGCGTCGGTAAAGCTAGCGGATGAGAGGGGGTCCTGCCCGGACGCGCTCGAGTACGGGGTGAAGGAGCGGTTTTCGCATAAGTTGTCGATCGCGCCGACAGCTTCCATTTCAATCATCGCGGGAAATTCGTCGCCGGGGATCGAGCCGATCGCCGCGAACGTGTTTTTGCAGAAGACCCTGTCCGGGAGTTTCTCAGTGCGGAACCGGCACCTGCAAATACTGCTCGCTGAAAAGGGTTACGATACCGATGAGGTTTGGTCGTCGATCACAACGACGAAAGGGAGCGTGCAGCATCTAAAGTTCCTAACCGAGCAGGAGAAGGCTGTGTACAAGACGGCGTTCGAATTGGATCAGCGCTGGGTTGTGGAGCACGCCGCCGATCGCGCCCCGTTCGTGTGTCAGAGCCAGTCGGTAAATGTGTTTTTGCCGGCTAATGTGCACAAACGGGATCTGCATCAGATCCACTTCATGGCGTGGAAGAAGGGCGTGAAGTCGCTGTACTACTGCCGGAGTTTGTCGATAGCCCGGGCGGATACCGTCAGTGATCGGGGTGTGGCGCCGGCGGCATTTACCGGGACAATGCTAGGGGCAACGCAGCCGGGGATCGATGAACAGGGGACACTGCCACTGGCGGCGATGGCGGCGGAGAACGCGACGGATTACGAGGAATGTCTCGCCTGTCAGTGAAGGGTGTCGTCTCAGCCGCGGCACGGAGCGAGCGGGTCAACGATTGCGCCGCGAATGGACGCTGAGTGCAGCGTCAATCGCATTGTCCCCCGCTTTAGGTAATGGCCGCGCTCGGCTCGTGCTCTGATCCGGTCAATTGCTCGGGGGGCAATTATCGTAACGGTTATATACTTGGCCTCAGGGCTGGCTGCGTCGAAGCCGGGCACCGTAGCTTCGAGTGCCGTAAGCTCTGGCGCTGCAGGCCCTGGAACTGCGCTCCCGGTACCGCGGCTCCTGGCACTGCGGGTTCTGGCATCGCGAGGCCGACCGACGTAGGTCTGGGGAATCCAAGCCAATTTGCTGATGTAGATGACAGACAATGCCGGTCTTATGGGCTGATATTTGGAACCCGGGATTATGCTGACTGCCGCATCCGGCTTAGCGCCCAACACCGCGGGCTTGATCCGAATTTGGGCGTAAGCCCGTCCGTGCCGGGGAGCCGATAACCCACCCGGCTTGTGCGTGTCGACCTGCCATTAGCGCGGCTGTCCAGCGATGGCCTATGAGCTCCGCGGCTAACACCGCCTACCCTAAGACGCCAACAAGTTTGCGGTAGCCGCCGCTTCCGGCGCTTCCTATCGCCCATTACTTGACGCATCAATGCGCCAGCAGTGGGTAGACCGGGGGATTACGATGAAACCAATCGATGCCGCCGCACGGCGATCGGCGTTGTCGCGGACCCAGATATTTCAATCCCTTCCGCCGGCCGAGATCGATGCCATTTCAGCCCGGGCGGCTGTGCGCCGCGTGGCGCGAAATGAGGTTGTCTTGCGGCGCGGCGATTCGAATGGCGGCATGGTCGTAATCATGTCGGGGCGCGTTCGGATCAGCGTTGTTTCCGAAGACGGCAAGGAAGCCACCCTCGGCGTTTTAGGAGCCGGTGAGATACTGGGGGAAATGTCGCTGCTGGACGGCGAGGCTTGCAGTGCCGACGTCACCGCGCAGGAGGATTGCGTGTTGCTCGTGATCGACCGCGGCCAGTTCTTGGCTCTGTTGCGCGCCAATAGCAACCTGTGCCTCCACCTAATGACAATGTTGACGAAACGTCTGCGCAGGGCGAACTCGGCCCTGGAGGACATGGCGCTCCTTGATCTGCCAACCCGCCTCGGCCGCTTGCTCGCCCGGCTGGCTAGTGACTACGGCGTGCCCGTCCGCTCGGGGACACGGATTGAAGTGAGATTGTCACAAAAGGATCTCAGCACGCTGGTGGGCGCCTCGCGGGAGAAGGTGAACAAACAGATCCGGCAATGGGAAGAAGAAGGCGTCCTGTCCAAGGACGGTGGCCGCATGGTCATCGCAGATGCGCGGGCTCTGCCGTCGTTGCACTGACACCATGACCAACCAAGTGGCCGGAGCCCGGCTTTGGATACGCAAGCTCCGCCTGGCTTGTGGACTGGCGCTGTTTTACTACGTCACCACCCATCTCCTCAATCATGCACTTGGCAACATTTCCATCCCGGCGATGGAAGCCGGAATGGTTGTGCAGAAGTGGATCTGGCAAGGGATGGCTGGTACTGCAATTCTCTACAGCGCGCTTGCCACCCACTACTTGCTAGGATTGTGGGCCCTCTACGAGCGACGTCACTTCGGCTGGACCGCAACTGAGGTAGTCCAGGTGGTGCTCGGAATGAGCATCCCGTTCCTGCTGATGAACCATCTGTTCGTTACTCGGATATCACTGGCGGTTTTTGCTACTGAAAAAGGCTACGCTCAGGAATTGTATTCGTTCTGGATTGGCGCGCCATTGCTCGGGATGGTCCAGCTTGCGTTGCTGATTGTCGCTTGGATCCACGGCTGCATCGGCATGTATCAGTGGTTGCGACTGAAGCCGGTTCTCGATCGGTGGATGCCGTTCCTGTTCTGCACCGCGGTATTAATTCCAGTCCTCGCCCTGTTGGGATTCTTTCGCGGCGGCTGGACGATGCTTCATTTGGCGCAGGACTTTGCTTGGCGCGCCGCCAACCTCAATCCAGGGCAGATCGGCACCCCGTTGCAAAACCGGCAACTTTTGCTCTGGCGGAATTGGAGCCTCGGCGCGGCGACGACGATGCTGATTTTCGTGCTTTTGGCGCGACTGGTACGGGCCTGGCGAGAACGCCGAGGCGCGGGTATCCGCGTTACCTACCCCAACGGGCGCGGCGTACGCGTACCGCTCGGCTTCAGCGTGCTCGACGCGAGCAAGAGCGCGCGAATTCCACACGCCAACATCTGCGGTGGGCGTGGACGGTGCTCAACCTGTCGCATCCGGATCTTTGCTGGATCAGACGCAATTCCCGGGCCCGCGGCGGAAGAGGCGGCGGTGCTTCGACGGGTAGGCGCCGGACCCGGCGTACGGCTTGCCTGCCAATCGATACCCAGGGGCGACGTTAGTGTGGCACCCACCCTGCCGGCCAATTGGCCGCTCGCGGCCCTGCACCGCAGGGACTGGCCGATGCCTGGGGAAGAACGGTTCATCGTGGTGTTGACTGTCGATATGCGAAACTCGACCCGGCTGGCTGAAACCAGGCTGCCCTTCGATGCGGTCTTCATCGTCGATCGCTTCGTCACCGCGGTCGGCTCCGCGGTGGATGCCAGTGGCGGACGCGTCAGTCACTTCCTGGGCGACGGACTGATGGCAACGTTCGGGTTGAAATGCGGACCGAGCGATGCTTGCCTTCAGGCACTGACTGCGGTGGTCGCAATTGGGCGGAATATCGCGGCACTCAACCGTCTCCTGGTCGCCGAAGCCGTCGACCCCCTGCGGTTCGGAATTGGTCTTCATTGCGGGTCAGCGGTCGTCGGGGAGATTGGCTACGGCACGACCCGGACTTTCACGACCCTGGGCGATGCGGCCAATGTCGCTGCGCGGCTGGAATCCCTGTGCAAGGAAACCAGCTGCGAGGCGATGATTTCGCATGATGTCTGGCAAATCGCGGGTCTGCCGCCGGAGGCACTGGAGGGACGTGACGTCTCGTTGCGCGGCCGCAGCGCCTCACTGCGCGTGCATCCAATCGACCGAGTGGAGCAGTTGGCCGATTTGATCCGGATGCCGGTCCAGGCTGACGATTGAGCCGCCGGCGGGACGGGCCAGAGGGCGTGCAAACCCGCCTTCCGCTTTCCCCGCCATGGTCGTACGGAATGGCGGTGCAGGCCCCCTCGACGAGGCCAGCCCGACGCCCCATCTTCGGGCTCTAAGGAGCCCCCAATGTCGCAGACTCCTGGTCCGCCCACCGCCCGCCTTGTTCATGCCGCAGAAGCAGGCCGCCAAGCCGATGACGCGGCGGCTAAAGGTTGTCTCGGAGTACGAGCCGGCCGGGGACCAGCCAACCGCGATCGCCGAACTTGTCCGGGGCGTCGAAACCATCGAACGCGACCAGGTCCTGCTCGGCGTCACCGGGTCGGGCAAAACCTTCACCATGGCAAAGGTGATCGAGGCAGTACAGAAGCCGACGCTGATCCTGGCACCGAACAAGACGCTGGCGGCGCAGCTTTACGGCGAGATGAAAAGCTTCTTCCCGGACAACGCGGTCGAGTATTTCGTCAGTTACTACGACTACTACCAGCCCGAGGCCTACGTCCCGCGCACCGACACCTATATCGAGAAAGACGCCCAGATCAACGAGCAGATCGACCGGATGCGGCACGCCGCCACGCAGTCGCTACTAGAACGCAACGACGTGATCGTGGTCGCCTCGGTGTCCTGCATCTACGGTATCGGATCGGTCGAGACCTACGCCAAGATGGTCGCCAAGCTCGAAGTCGGCGGCAGGATCGACCGCGATCTTCTGGCCAAGGCGCTGGTTGATCTGCAATACCGTCGTAACGACACCGCCTTCCAGCGCGGTTCGTTCCGGCTGCGCGGAGAGATCGTTGATATCTTCCCCAGCCATCAGGAGGACCGCGCGTGGCGGGTCACCCTGTTTGGCGATGAGATCGAAACGGTGCACGAATTCGATCCGCTCACCGGGGAGAAGACCGCTGACCTGAAGGAGATCACGGTTTACGCCAATAGCCACTATGTCACCCCTCGGCCCACGCTCACCCAGGCAATTCGCGACATCAAGATCGAACTGAAGGAACGCCTCGCCGAACTGAACGTCCAGGGCAAGCTATTGGAGGTTCAGCGGCTGGAACAGCGCACGATGTTCGACATCGAAATGATGGAGACAACGGGGTCGTGCAAGGGGATTGAGAACTACTCCCGCTATTTGACTGGACGGGAGCCCGGTGATCCGCCTCCGACACTGTTCGAATACCTGCCGGAAAATGCCCTGCTGATCGTTGACGAAAGTCACGTCACCGTGCCGCAGATCGGCGGCATGTTCAAAGGCGACTTCAACCGCAAGACCGTGCTGTCGGAATTCGGTTTCCGCCTGCCCTCCTGCGTCGATAACCGGCCGCTGAAGTTCGAGGAATGGGAACGGTTCCGGCCGATGACTGTTTTCGTTTCGGCAACGCCGGGTCCGTGGGAGATGGAGCGCACGGCTGGCGTGTTCGCCGAGCAGGTGATCCGTCCTACCGGTCTAATCGACCCTGTCACCGAGGTTCGCCCAGTGGAGCACCAGGTCGATGATCTGCTGCATGAGTGCAAGGACGTCGCCGCGCACGGTGGCCGCGTCCTGGTCACCACGCTGACCAAGCGCATGGCGGAGGATCTGACGGATTACCTCACGGAGCACGGGGTGAAGGTGCGGTATTTGCACTCCGACATCGACACGCTGGAGCGCATCGAGATCATCCGGGATCTTCGGCTGGGTGTATTCGATGTTTTGGTGGGTATTAATCTGCTGCGGGAGGGTCTCGATATTCCGGAATGCGCGCTGGTCGCGATTTTGGACGCGGACAAAGAGGGTTTTCTTCGTTCACAAACGTCGCTGATCCAGACGATCGGCCGAGCGGCTCGGAATATCGACGGTAAAGTAGTGCTGTATGCGGATGTAATGACGGGGTCATTGCGAACAGCGATCGAAGAAACCGAGCGGCGGCGGAACAAGCAGCGAAGCTGGAATGAGGCAAACGGGATTACGCCGATGTCCATCCGCAAGCAGATCGGCAAGGTGCTTGAGAGCGTGTTCGAGCAGGATTACGTCACCGTTGCCCCGATCAAGGATGCCGATACCACGGAATTCGTCGGCAAGGATCTCAAGGCAGCGATTGCCGATCTGGAAAAGCGAATGCGGCTGGCGGCATCCGATCTGGAATTCGAACAAGCCGCGCGGTTCCGCGATGAAATCAAGCGGTTAGAGGCAATGGAACTGGGCCTGCCACCCCCACCGATGGCCAGCGCCCTAATGCGGCCGAAGCGAGCAGATCGGACTCCCGAACCGATGGGACCTGGTGGGGGCGGCTACGACCCCTCAAAGCGGCGTGGGCGATCCGGTATGAAACGGAGGGGGCCGTAGCGCGGGCGCGGTCACTTGTCCGCCACCGGCAGGTAGATCGTCACTCGCGTACCAATCCCCGGCTGACTGTGCAGGTGCAGGTGGCCACCGGACTGGTGGGTGAAACCGTAGACTTGCGACAGGCCAAGTCCACTCCCCTTGCCGACCTCCTTTGTGGTGAAGAACGGCTCGAAGACCCGCGCCAGAACGTCAGTGGTCATGCCGGAACCCTCGTCCTGAATGGCGACGCTTACAAAGCGGCCGGGGCTCGCATCCGGGTTCGCCAACAGGTCGTCCGCCACAAGCGTCGTCTCGCCGGTAGCGATCAATAGCTGACCGCCTTTCGGCATCGCATCGCGCGCGTTGATGACCACATTGAGGATCGCGGCATGAAAATGCACCGGGTCAACTACGCAGTCAGGAAGGCCTGGAGCAAGGGAAGTCCGCATCCTGATCCGGTCGTCGATTGCCCGAAGCAGCAACGGCTCGAACTCTTGCAGCAAAGAATTAAAATTCACCCGCTCGACACTCAATGATTGGCGCCGGGCGAAAGCAAGAAGGCTGCCGGTCAGGCGCGCACCTTGCTCCGCCGCCCGTTCCGCCGCCTGGATGAAGCCAAGAATCCGGGGATTACTATCGGCCACTCGCTCAATCATGGTCAGATTGCCGGTTACGATCTGCAGCAGATTGTTGAAGTCGTGGGCAATTCCACCGGTTAGGTGGCCGATCGCCTCCATTTTCTGCGCCTGATGCAAGATTGCCTCGGCTTTCCGCCGTTCCGCTACTTCGGCGAGCAACCGATCATTCGCGTCGCTTAATGCGCGGCCTTGCCGGCTAAGCGCGAACTGAAGGTGAATGCGCTCGCCGAAGGCGCGATGGGTTCGCAAGCTGGCCAGAGAAAGCGCTCCAGCAAAGACGATGACCATCAACCCCGATACCAGCAAAGGCTCCGACCCTTGGACAACAAATCTTGCAGCCAACGGCAGACTGGCTGGCAGGATGAAGGCCATGACGGTCGGCATATGGGCTGAGTTGACCGACATGGTGCCGGCGCACATTCCGCCGATGACGAATGCCCAAAAGAGCTGATAGGTCTCTACGGGGGGTAACAGCACGGTCGCGCCAATGCCCCAAAGGATGCCAGTGGTCAGCGAGCCGAGAATACTGATCGCCGCCAATAATCGGTATCGTCCGCTATCCAGTGCTCGCAGGAACCGCTGGCGGATCGCCCAACGCGCGCCGGAGACCGCGACGACCATAGCCACCCACATCCAAAGCAGTGTGTGGCTGACAAGGGGGTTGAGCACGACTGCCGTGAGAACCGCATTGATCACGGTTACCGGGAACACGAGAGGCGCCTGCTGAAACACCGATCGTATCCGTTCGGTCTCAACAAGAAGCGTGTCTGGGTCGGACGCCACTTCAGTCGTCGAGGAAGTGCGCGGAAGGAACCAATTCAGCACACCAGGTCACTGGCGATCGCATACGATCTTCCTTGCCGTTTCGTTTCGCAGGTTTGATAAGACAAACGCATCATATGATGGCGCCCGCCGGAGGTACCGTTGCCGCAAGGCTAATTACGTGGAATGGTCCCGGATTTATCTTATTTTTTGACGCCTACCCGAAGGTATAGGACCGGTTAGATGCCTTGTCATTGAGAATAAGCTTGAATGCTCAAATAGACGCACTTCGCGCAATTGCCGTGGTGCGCGATCTCATGAAAAGCGCGGCACTTGCAAACACGCTCCAAAGCCCTTTCAGTAACGCCTTGAGCGTGATCGCGTGGAGCCGGAACAGTCAGAGGGCGTCAATCACGCGATCAACAAGTTTAGACGATGATCGAACGCCGAAGTGCGGATCAACCTCAGACGATCACGGTCTAGGTCGAGCGACGGCTGTGCAGAGCGGCAGCGAGGGTCCCGTCGTCCAGCACGTCCAGCGCGCCGCCGATTGGGACTCCCTGGCCGACCCGCGTAATGGCGACGCCGGACGGACGGAGTTGATCGGTCAGCCAATGCGCGGTGGTAGCTCCGTCAACCGTAGCACCCAGAGCAAGGATCACCTCCGCAACATCGCCCTCCTCGATCCGGCTGAGCAGGCTCGCCACATTCAGATCCTCGGGGCCGACGCCGGATATGGCGGACAAAGCGCCGCCCAGGACGTGATAGAGGCCATGATGGACACGCGCGCGCTCGAGCGCCCAGAGGTCGCCGACCCCTTCGACGACGCAAATGACGGAGCGATCTCGATGTTCGTCCAAGCAGATGGCGCAGGGATCTTGACTGTCGAGGTTGCCGCAATCGCCACACTGGCGAACAGCCTTGGCAGCCTGCGTCAGCGCGGCGGCGAGCGGCAGCATGCGGGACCCCGGCTGCTGCAGCATCCTCAAGGCAGCGCGCCGAGCGCTACGCGGTCCCATGCCCGGTAGCTTGGCGAGCAGGTCGATCAAATGATCGATTTCGGGGCCCAGTTTTCAGAGGTCCATATTAGCAGCGGCCGCTGGCCACTAGAAAGGCAGCTTCATGCCGGGTGGCAGCTCGATGCCGCCGGTGACTTTTTGCATTTCCTCGGCCATCATGGCCTCGACCTTTGTGCGAGCATCGCGGGTCGCAGCGAGGATCAGGTCCTCCAGCATTTGCGTCTCGGCGGGATCCACGATCTTGGGGTCGATCTTGAGCTTCCGCATGTCGCTTTTGCCGTTCATGGTCACTTTGACCAGGCCGGCGCCCGCCTCGCCGGTGATCTCCATGGCCTCGAGTTTGGCCTGCATTTCCTGCATCTTGGATTGCATCTGTTGTGCCTGCTTCATCATGCCGGCCAAATTCTTCATAGGTCGATCTCCATCGGCTCTTCGTCGAAATAGGCTGCCTCGGGCGGGGCGAAGCCGGGTATATCGGGGATCGCGGCCGGCAATCCATAAGCGTCCGCCGTTTTGTCACGCACCGTGTCGATCCGGGCGCCTGGAAATGCCAGCAGGATCGTGCGCACCAAAGGATGATCGGCAGCGGCGGTCTTCCGCGCGGTGTCGGCGGCATTGCCTTGCACGGCGATTGTGGGTTCGCCGGGCGCGGTTGACAGGGCGATGGTCCAGCGCGTCCCGGTCGCTTCCGACAGCAGGGCCGCAAGACGGGCGGCAAGGTCACGCGGCGCTTCCGGCTGCGGACGCAACTCGATCACCGGAGGCGCGAACCGTACAAGATGAACGGAGTGCAGGAGATGCGCGTGCAACATCGCCTCCTTCCGCTCGCCCACGAATGCGACAACGTCGCGGAAGGAGCTTAGCCGAGGGCCCGCTTGCGGCGCCGGTTCCATCGGAACAAGGGGCGAGCCGTTAGCGACCGCTCGCACGGGGGCGCCCCCGCCACTGGACGGGGACGGCGCCGGAGCAGTGGACACAGACGGCGCGAGGCCTTCGACCGGAGTTGCGGACGCCAAACGGCGGATCAGGTCGGCTGGCGTCGGCATGTCAGCGATGTGGCAGAGGCGGATCAGGACCATCTCGGCGGCGGCGCGGCGGTCGGGAGCGGTTTCCACCTCACCAACCCCTTTCAGCAGCATCTGCCACGCTCGGGACAAGGTGGGCACGGTCAGGCGGTCGGCCAGTTCCGCGCCTCGGGTGCGTTCGGCTTCCGGCAGTTCCTGGCTTTGCCGCAAGTCGGGAACGGATTTTAGCCGAGTTATCGTGTGCAGCAGATCGAGCAGGTCTTGCAGCAGGGTCCCCAAATCCGCGCCACGCTCATACGCGCGGTCGGTAATCGCCAGAGCGGCGGCTGGCTTGCCGGCCATCACGGCGTCCATCAGGTCGAATACAGCCTGACGATCCGCCAGCCCAAGCATGTCGACCACCTGCGCTGAGGTGATTTGAGCAGCTCGCCCAGCGACGCTATCGGCTTGCGCGATTGCTTGGTCCAGCATCGACAGCCCGTCCCGGACAGAGCCGTCGGCGGCGTGGGCAATCTGCTCCAGCGCGGCGGGCTCGATAGTGACGCTCTCCTTGGCGGCAATGCGGGCGAGCAGTCCCGAAAGTTCGGCAACGCGAACACGGCGGAGGTCGAACCGCTGACAGCGGGAAAGAACGGTGATCGGGACTTTACGGATCTCGGTCGTGGCGAACACGAATTTGACGTGCGGCGGCGGTTCTTCCAGCGTTTTGAGCAGCGCGTTGAAGGCGTTGCGGCTGAGCATGTGGACCTCGTCGATGACGAAGACCTTGGTGCGAGCTTGCATCGGCCGAAAACGGGTGGCCTCTATGACCTCGCGCATGTCATCAACCCCGGTGCGGCTTGCAGCATCCATCTCGATCACATCGGGATGGCGGTCGGCGAGGATCCCGACGCAGTTGGAGCACGCTCCGCACGGGTCAGCGGTCGGACCCCCGGTGCCATCCTCACCTATGCAATTGAGGGCACGGGCGATAATCCGAGCGGTCGTGGTTTTGCCGACGCCACGAACCCCGGTGAGCATGAAGGCATGGGCGACGCGGCGCAGGGCAAAGGCGTTGCGCAGGGTGCGCACCATCGTCTCCTGCCCGATCAGGTCTTCGAACGTGACCGGGCGGTACTTTCGCGCCAGCACGCGATACGGCGCGGCGTTTGCAGGTTCAGGGGGGACCACGGGGAGATCGTTTCCGAATAGGCCTGGGCCTGCGGGCGGCGGCGGTGCTTCGTCTCGTTCGATGGGATCGTCCTGGAACAAGCCGGACATACGGGGCAGGTCACCTAATCATCTGAGCGAGACGGCCGCCCATACATTGGTGCAATGGGGTCTGGCGGCAATCGGGAAATGTGGGAGATCGACAAACGACCCGAGCGGTGACCCGTTGCGGCTGCTTCCTTCCGGACCTGACCGGGTTGGCGAGGCGCCCGTCCACCACCGATCTCCCGCGTCGTTGGTAACACGCTTCAAGGGGGGCGGGCAAGGATGCCGGATGCTGCCACAAACACTACCTTCCGAAGCGCGGCTATCGGCCCAAAGGCAGCGGCTGCTCTCCAAGCATATCGCGCAAGACAACGTCCCGTGCTTCATCCAGATCGAGTCCATTCCCCTCAATCAGCGGTGCAGCGTCCAGCAGGATCGCATCAACGTCCTGCATGAGCTTCAGCCGTTTGAACAGGTCGGGACGCTGCAACCCCAAGCTCTCCCCCACCAATTCCAGAAAATTCACCACCTCGAACGGCCAGTCGCGCTCATGACTGCACAGCTCTCGATGGCAGGCGTGGTAGATCCCCGCCAGCGTCGTCACCCCGGCATCCGTCGCCGCTTCCAGCTGCCTGCGATGCACGTCCCGCTTGAACGCCGGCAGCGGCGTGAGCTTGTTGCACATGTAACCGACCCGGGGCTGCTCCAGATCAACAAACTCCAGACCTGGAATCGCCCGCAGGATCGTCTCCGCCGCCTCCGGAACACCCGGATTGCCCGGATGCTCGTGCAGTCCCACCCGCTTTTCCACTCGGTGTTTCAGGAGCGGGCGCAACGTATCCAGACGCTCCGCCAAAAAGCGGACGAACGGGACCATGTCCAGCGTCGAGTCCGCGCGGGTCGGCGCCGCAATCTCGGTCAACTGCACCTGGCACGTCGGGCACCACGACAGCGCGCGCGGGGCAGCGGCAGTGAGGCGATCGATCGTCCGGTAGGCAACGCGGCCGGACGTCGAGAGGTCTCCGGCGCCGTATTGCAACACGCCGCAGCAGGCCGAAGGCCCGCCCATGACGCGATAGCGGATACCCATCGCGTCCATGATATCCAGCGCGAGAAGCGCGATATGCGGCGTTTTCAACACGTTGCAGCCGGTGTAGAAGACCACCTCCGGCGTGGTTTCTTCGTCCCCCTTCCGAAAGCGAGCCAGCGTGTCAGGCGGAAGCTGGAGCCTGGACAGGACGCGAACCCCCTTCGTCATCGCGCCGAAGCGGCTAAAGCCGGTCTGCCGCCGGTCCGCCGGGGCTGTGGCCTCCAGAGTGGCAACCCGAGCCAAACTGAGCATCAGGCGGGGGTTGACGCCGTAATCGCAGACCGGAATGCAGTGGCCGCTGCCGGAGCACACCGCGGCCCAGCGCGCCGCGTCCACGTGGTTTCCCCCGCGCAGCAGGGTCAGGATCCCCGCCGTCAGCCGTTCAGGCTCGGTTGTATCGATGCCAGCCGGGCGGGGCATCGGACAAATCTCCGCACAGGCGCCACAGGCAGTGCAGCGAGCGAGAATGTCCGCCACCCGCAGATGAAGGGCTTGGTCAAAGCTTGGAGCGTCCATGGTCTGCTACTCCGGATCCCCTCGAATTGTGGCCCGAAAACCCAATATGGGGAAGATCCTCGCCGCAAAGCCACCACGTAGGCAAAGAATGACCTCTGCGCTTTGCTGGATTGCAACCATCTCTCTTGCCAAGGCTGCCGGACTCACTTAGATGGTCTGTTCCCCTTTATTCTATTCCCGGAGAATGAGCGCATGGCGCGCGTCACCGTCGAAGATTGCGTACAAAAGGTCCCTAACCGCTTTGAACTCGTCTTGCTGGCCTCGCAGCGTGCCCGTAACATCAGTCGCGGCGAAGAGCTGACGATCGATCGCGACAACGACAAGAATCCTGTCGTCGCGCTACGTGAAATCGCGGAGGAGACCATCGAACTTCCGCGCATCGAGCAGGATCTGATCAAGTCGCTGTCCCGTTCGCCGGAGCCGGAACCCGCGGACGAGGAAGTGCTCGACCTTATCCCGACCGATCAGAACATCTTCGGTCTGCAGGATGTCTCAGCCGACGAAGAAGCCGCGGGCCTGGCCGGCGAGGCCGGCGAAGAACTTTCTCCCGAGGACCTTGAAGCCGCCATCGAGGCAGAACTCGGTGGCCGAGCCGCCCGGTAGCCGCCGTGAACAGCGGGGGCTTCGGCGGTGAGATGAACCAGTCCGCGCCGTCCCCCGCTCGCGCCGCGGTCCGGCTGGTTCCGACGGGACCACTCAGCGAACTGCCGAAACCGCCCGGTCCGGATGTCATTCGCCAGTGCAATCTGACGCAGAAAATCCATGACTACGATCCGCGAGCCGACACCAGTCTGATCGATGCGGCCTATGATCTAGCCGAAAAAGCTCACAGCACCCAGCGCCGGGAAAATGGCGACCCCTATTTCAGCCATCCCGTCGCGGTTGCGGGTATCCTTGCCGGCTACCGCCTGGACGTAGCGTCGATCGCGACTGCACTGCTGCACGACGTCGTCGAGGACACACCGACCAAACTCAAGGAAATCGAAACCCGCTTCGGCAAGGAAATTGCGGGCCTGGTCGACGGCGTCACCAAACTGACCCGCCTCGAACTGCAATCGGACCGCACCAAACAGGCGGAGAACTTCCGCAAACTCGTCCTGGCCATGAGCCGCGACATCCGCGTGCTGCTGGTGAAACTCGCGGATCGCCTGCACAACATGCGGACCTTGCATTTCGTCCGCGACCCGGATCGGCGCAGGCGCATCTCTCGCGAGACGATGGAGATCTATGCCCCGCTCGCCGAGCGCATTGGTATGGATGCAATCAAAACCGAACTTCAGACGCTGGCATTCACCCAACTCGAGCCGGAAGCCTATGCCACCATCCTGGCGCGCCTGAACTTCCTGCGCGGACAGGGTGCCGACGTCATCGACGATGTTCGGCGCGAATTAATCCAGGTGGTCCGTGAAGCCGGCGTCGAGCCGATCGAGATCATGGGCCGCGAAAAATCCCCGTTCTCGATCTGGGAGAAAATGCATCGCCGCAACGTCGCCTTCGAACAGCTATCCGACATCATGGCGTTCCGCATCGTGGTGCAAACCAAGGCCGACTGCTACGCGGCTCTCGGCGCCGTGCATTCGGCCTTTCCGGTGATCGCCGGCCGCTTCAAGGACTACATCTCCACGCCCAAATCCAACGGTTACCAGTCGCTGCACACTGGCGTTACCCTCCGGCAACCGCGCAATCAAAAGATAGAGGTGCAGATCCGCACTGCCGAGATGAACGACGTAGCCGAAAACGGCGTCGCCTCGCACTGGGTCTATAAGGCGCCGGACAAGAAGGTCGACGGCACTGATGTGCAACGCTTCCGCTGGGTGCAGGACCTGCTCGAGATCCTGGACGATTCCGCAGCCCCGGACGAGTTTCTAGAGAATACCAAACTCGAACTATACGCCGACCAGGTTTTCTGCTTCACGCCGAAGGGACAATTGATCCAGTTGCCGCGCGGCGCCACGCCGGTCGATTTTGCCTATGCGGTGCACAGCCAGGTCGGTGATACCTGCGTCGGCGCCAAAATCAACGGCCGGTTGATGCCGCTGCGCCATCATCTCGAAAACGGCGACCAGGTCGAGATTATGACCGCTCGCGGCGGCACCCCGTCGCCGCAATGGGACCGCTTCGTCGTCACCGGCAAGGCCCGGGCGCGCATCCGCCGCTTCATCCATCAGGAGCAGCGCCAGCAAAGCCGCGACGCCGGCAAGGTCGAGCTAACCAAGGCCTTCCGCCAAGCCGGCGTCGATGGGTCGGAGAAAGCGCTCGAGCCGGCACTGAAGGCGCTTAAGGTCGCCTCTACCGATGACCTTTATATCGCCGTCGGAAATGGCAACCTGGTCGCGCGAGACGTGGTTCATGCCGCGTATCCAGAGTTGCGCCAAGCGGCACGCGCCCCTCGCATGGTCCAGCCGATGCTGGCCCGCGGGAAAGCCCCGGCTCGGCACGATATCGACATGCCGGTCACCGGATTGGTGCCAGGCATGGCCTTCACCTTTGCAGGCTGCTGCCATCCCGTTCCGGGCGACGAGATCGTCGGGATCGTGACCACCGGCAAGGGTGTCACCATCCACGGGCGAGGCTGCCAGACCCTGACTGCTTTCGCCGCGACGCCTGAGCGCTTCATCGACGTCGACTGGAACTATGAATTTGTCACGAAGCGGGAAGCCTCGAAAACTGCCGGGCACACTGCTCGGATCAGCGTGATCGCGGCTAATGAGCAGACAGCGATTGCGGAAATCTCCAACGCCATCGCCAAGCAGGATGGCGCCATCGTCAACCTCAAGATCGTCAACCGCCAACAGGATTTTATGGAGGTCCTGGTGGACGCCGATGTCCGGGACATCGGTCATTTGTCGAAGGTGATCGTCGGACTGCGCGGCCTCAAGTCGATCAAGGGTGTTGAACGGGCAACTGGCGCATGAGGTCCTCGCCTTGTGCGCCTCGCTCGCACCGCGGTGGCTTAGGCTCGAGGGTATCCGCCCCGGCAAATTCATGATCCTCGGCATCGGCTCCGACATCTGCGACATCCGACGCATCGAAAAAGCGATCGAGCGGCACGGGGTCCGCTTCCTTGACCGGGTATTTACCGAAACCGAGCGGGCGCGGGCGCTGCGGCGAACCGAGGCTATCCGGTCTGCTACCTTCGCCAAACGGTTCGCGGCCAAGGAAGCCGCCGCCAAAGCGCTCGGGACCGGATTTCGGGACGGGGTGTTCTTCTCTGACCTCAGCGTGGTGAACTTGCCAGGAGGCCAGCCGACCTTGCTGATGACTGGCGGATCGGCCAAACGCCTGCGCGCGATTACGCCGAAGGGCATGGCAGCGCAGGTCCATCTAACCATGACCGACGAATACCCCTACGCCTATGCCCACGTGATAATCTCCGCGATCCCAGACGATGATCGCGTGGGGCAAACAGCCGGCCGCAATTGAGCCATGCGGCCAAACCAACCGCGGCTCTGTGCAGCTTCCTTGACAGGGGATGGAGCCATGGGCTTCATCCGCCCGCTTCTCGCGGCCCTCTGCCGCTGCAACACGATCTGAAAGTTCGTTGCCCCCATGGCGACCACAAAGGCGAAACCCAGGCGCCAATCCAACGCCTGGGTCGAGAACATCAAGACCATTATCTACGCCGGGCTGATCGCCGTCGCTGTCCGGACTGTGGCATTCGAGCCGTTCAACATTCCCTCCGGCAGCATGATCCCGACCTTGCTGGTCGGTGATTATCTGTTCGTCTCGAAATATAGCTACGGCTACTCCAGCTATTCCTTGCCTTTTGCCCCGCTGCTGTTCTCCGGTCGCATTTTCGGGTCACTGCCAAAGCGCGGTGATGTCGTCGTCTTCAAATATCCACGCGACACCTCGGTCGACTACATTAAGCGGATCATTGGCCTTCCGGGCGACCGCATCCAGGTCCGCCAGGGCCAGCTTTACATCAACGGCGAACTCTGCCCCCGCCAGGCGGAGGGCGACTACGTGGCCGACGACAACGGCGTCAGGCTGATGCGCAAGATGTATCAGGAGACCCTGCCGAACGGGGTCAAGCATGACATTCTCAAGGAGCGTGACGACGGTTGGGCGAACAACACCCCTGAATACGTGGTGCCCGCCGGCCACGTCTTCGCCATGGGTGACAACCGCGACAACAGCGCCGACAGCCGTTTCATGGATGGCGTCGGCTACGTGCCAGTAGAAAACCTCGTCGGACGCGCCGAGATCCTGTTCTTCTCGATCGACGCCGAATACCCCTGGTGGGAATTCTGGGAATGGCCGTTCGAGATCCGCTGGAGCCGTCTGCTCCAACCCGTCCGTTGAACCTTCGCGTTCGAATGAGTGAGTCCTTCGAAGCGATTTTGGGCCACGTCTTCCACCACCCCAGCCTGCTGACGGAGGCTTTGACTTATCGGTCTGCCACTCAGGGCAAAGGCCGGCCGCGGGTCTCGAACGAACGCCTGGAGTTTATCGGTGACCGGGTCCTGGGCTTGGTCATGGCCGAATGGCTGGCTGAACGCTTCCCGCGCGAGCAGGAAGGTGACCTGGGACGGCGCCTGGCCTATCTGGTGTCGCAACCCGTCCTCGCCGGTGTGGCGGAGACCGTCGGTCTGGCGGGCCGTCTCTCGGTCTCGCCCGGTGAGGCGAAAGCCGGCGTCGCCAAGCGTGCCACGGTTCTAGCCGACGCGCTGGAAGCTGCACTGGGTGCGCTCTACCTGGACGGCGGCCTCGATGCAGCCCGAGATTTCGTGCGTCGCGCATGGAACGACGCAATGATCGCCCAGGCTGACCCGCCGAAGGATGCCAAGACCGCCTTGCAGGAATGGGCGCAAAAGCGCGGGCTTGATCTGCCCAACTATTCGATCGACCGCCGGTCGGGGCCGCCGCACGCGCCGGAGTTCACCGTCAGTGTGACAGTAGGATCATCAGCGGCCAACGGCACTGCCGGCAGCCGCCGGGCGGCTGAACAACTGGCTGCGGAAGCCCTCCTCGTTCAGCTATCTCAATGAGCCGACCACCACCGACGCGATGCGGCTTCATCGCGATCGTCGGGGCCCCGAACGCCGGCAAGTCCACGCTGATGAACCGGCTGACCGGCGCGAAACTCTCGATCGTATCGCCAAAGGCTCAGACCACGCGATTTCGCGTCCTGGGGATTCTGATGCGCGCCGAGTTGCAGGTGCTGCTGGTTGATACCCCTGGTATCTTCCGGCCCAGACGCAAGCTGGATCGGGCAATGGTCGCGGCTGCGTGGTCCGGGGCCGCCGACGCCGATCTGGCCCTCCTCCTCGTCGATGCCAAGCCCGGCCTCCGCGAAGACGTTCGTGATATCGCCGAGCGGCTTGGCGCTTCGGGCCGCCGCTGCTGGCTTGTATTGAACAAGACCGACCTGGTCAGCCCGCCGGTGTTGTTGCCGCTGATCGCCGCCCTCGGTGCCCTGGCCAAGTTCGAGGAAACCTTCATGGTCAGCGCCCAAACCGGCGAGGGCGTGCGCCGCTTGGCTGATGCTCTGGCGCTCGCCGTGCCGGAAGGCCCATGGTTGTTTCCTGAAGACGACCTGACCGACCTGCCTGACCGCCTGCTGGCCGCCGAAACAGTCCGCGAACAAATATTCATGCAAACCCATGAGGAGGTGCCCTACGGCGCGACGGTTGAGAACATAGTCCTTCAAAGAACGCAAGGACGGCTCCGTCCGGATTGAAGTAACAATCTATGTCGGCCGCCCTGGCCACAAGGCGATTTTGATTGGCGACAAAGGCAGCAAGATCAAAGCGATCGGCGCCCGCGCCCGGCAGGACCTCAACAGCCTATTGGACCGCCCGGTCCACCTGTTTCTCAACGTCAAAGAACGCAAGGGCTGGGATGAGGAGGGCGCTCGCCTGCGTGCGATCGGCCTAGAAGATCCCGGCAGGGCGTAGCGCCCGCTTCAGTGCGGCAAGGGCGAAGCCGTTCTGTTGGACAATGAAAGGGAAGCGCCACAGGGTCGGGATTTGCGACGAGGTGTACCGGTGACCCCGGACCAGGATTTGGCCCTCAGCCGATTGGAACTACGGGCTAGCCGAGCGGGGTCAGTCCATTGGGAAGGCCCATCTGCTCGAATGCATCCACCATGGCGCTGGACCAAAGCTGCTTGTTCTGATCCTGCGGCGGCGTCGGGTTAGTCGTCCTGACGGGCGTCGTGACAGGGGTTTTGGGTGAGGCGGACGCGGGACGGCGGCTCTGGACACTGAGGCGATGCGCCTCGATCGCGGCGCGCGCATGCTCCATGGCGACCTGCATATCGGCGTCGGAGACGTCGTTCACCGGCTCCGGCACCGGATCGGGGGTTGCTGCCGGCAGCTCGCAGTCAAGGCGTCTATCCAAGGCTTTTTCGGTATTCAAAGCCGAGCGGTTCAGACCGTTGGCGCAGCCTCGGTAGCGGGTTCGCATGGACTGGGACATCTCCGCTGTCTTGGCCTCTGCGAGGACGTCGAGCGTGGTCATCCCGAGGGCGATGATCTGGGCGGCCTGCAGCATCTCGGCTCGGGTGCGGGTGGCATAGGAAGCGAGGGTATCGATGATTTCACTTCGGGCCCCCCGTACGTCTGCGGCGTGGATACTGAAGTAGGGCATCAGGAAGGCGATGATGCTTTCTACGAAGTGGTTTGGCTTGTGGGACATCGGTGACCATCGCGGCGTGTGGTTGCGCCTTTGTTCTAGTCCAGGTTGCACATTCGTGTCAAGAACATAAAAAGAACATTCTTGAATCAGAATGAGAAGGGATGCGACGAATGTGCCGTGAGATGCGTGATGGCGGAATAGAGTGCTGCACGCTGATCTACGCTGCTTCCGGACGACAGGCGTTGCGTGGATTGGCGGGGATTGTGCCGATCGCTTCGTGTAGCCGAGATCAGGCGGCCCGCTGAGTTGTCTAGAGCGGGATCAGAATGGATGGCCTCGTTAAGGCGGCCGGCGGCGGGACGAAAGGATTTGCCGTTGTGTCTGAATCAGACAAAATCGATCCAAATCGCTAAGGGGCCCGATCGCTGCAACGAATTGACGGGGTATGAAACATGGGCTCACCGTTCCATGAACCGCCCTCGTCCGCGGCGGGACCGGAAGGGAGTAGGGGCTCACTGTATCATCCGGCTTGTGGCATCATTTGGCCATTGTTGATCATCGCGACAGCCCTCCATGCAATTAGTTGCGGGTCGCGGCTCGCAGGCCGCGAATGGTCCATCGCCGATCAGCTGATCATCGCGGCAGACGGCGATCGAGGGTTCGCCTACCGGACGAACCCTCGTTGCCCAGTGGATCACGGCTCGGGCATTTGTTCCGTCCTGTTACTTGGACGGAGTTTCAGCTCTTTGTCTAAAGAGTGTTTTTTGTCGGGTCACTCGTCACCAAAGTGATTCCGTCATCGTAGTATACTTTGACTGGGACGGCGGTAGGGAGTTTCATGCGACCCCCACTGACCTGTTCCACCTGCTCCCGCGTCAGCGGCTGCGGAGCCGCCAGAATACTTGAAGGTTGATGGTGTCCTTCAAGAGAGTTAACCAATGATTTCGGCATGGCAGTTCTCCTCAGTAATATCTGACGAAACCGTGCCTGTTGGCGTGGTTGTTCACCAGATTGGTTAATGGTATCGCACTATGTTCCATTTGATTGTGGTCTGGTTCACACTTTAGGATCCGGCGACACAGTCACTTTCCACGCCCGCGCAAGCGCTAACGGGAGCGGCACGGCGGGACCGGAGTGCTCGAGGTCGGTCGCCACGCGCTGTAGGTTTTCATCACCGCGAGGGCAAACCACTCAATTTATGATCGACTCGGCGGTCGCATCACAGATAGTGGTGATCTGCCGTGCAACTAATTTATGAAGTAGTTCACAGTAACCAGAAGTGATCTGCGACAGAGTGGCATTGCTTCGCTTCCGAAGCAGTTCTCACAAGGAGACAGTTATGGTAAGACAAATGAGCCCAGAACCAGCGGTCAGTATCGAAGTTACGGCAGAAAATAAACAAGTGCGCGAGTTGTCTGCTCGCGAACTTGACATGATTGGTGGCGGCTTTATTCCTGGCGCATTAGCAGACGCGTCACACCTCCGGATCGTCACGGGGTCTGACGGGACCTCCTACCTCAACTAGCAGCCGGCTCGGCTTTGCGCTCGGGGTTCTAGCCTACACGAGCCGGGGCGGCGCGTGGCTGGTCGCCTTTGGGATCACCGCCTGCGGGGCGTGATCCTCGGCTCGCCAGCTTTCACCGCGCATTTTCGTGCCTTTTGCCGAATGCCGGGCCGCCTCGATCGTGGAATACCGTCCCTCGGGCGTCGCGCGAGGGCCCGCTGTCAATGACTTGGACGGTTGACGAGGACGTCGGCGTTGATCGGCAATTCTATCGTTCCAGCAGCTCCCGCAGGGCGGCGTCGACCACAGGGATGTCGCCCGGATTCATCGGCGCCATGTGCCCCCATATCGATTCGACAACGCGGCATTCAGCATTGGGAATGTGGCGCGCTTCTTCATGGGCATCGACGGGTGGGAAATAGCGATCTGTGTCGACCGGCAGGATGATCGTGCGGGCGCGAATGGCGCGCAATGCGGCCTCAAAGTCACCATTGTAGGCTGGATTTGCGCTGATGTCGCCGTCAAACCAGGTGGACAACTGCGACAATAGATTATTTGCATCGCACTTCAGGAAGAAAGGCTCCCAGAAGTTCTGCACGAATGCCTCGTGGCTGTCCGCGTCGAACAAGCGATAAGCCTTGGTGCGAAAGAAGGCTTCCGAGACACCCCATCCAGCGTAGATCGAGGCGAAGGCGCGGATGCCAGCGACCGGGGCGCGAGTGTAGTAACCCTCATTATAAGCAGGATCGAGCTCCAGTGCGCGGCGCAGCGACATAAGAAACACCTTGTTGAACGACGCGGTCCGGGCCGAACCGGCGATCGGGCAGGCGGCGGCGACCATGTCCGGATACTGTGCTGCCCATTGGTAGGTTTGGCAGGCCCCCATCGACCACCCGGTGACGAGGCGCAACCGCTGGATTCCGCAGGGTCTCGGTGATAAGCTGATGCTGAAGGCGAACGTTGTCGTGAATGGTAATCCGCGGGAACCGTGTCCGTTCGAACGGCGAAGGCGTATTGCTTGGCGACGACGACAGGCCGTTACCAAGCAGGTCGGTCAGGATGATGAAATACTTGCCGGGATCGAGCGCGCGGTTTGTCCCGACCATGAACGCTTCTGTGTCGGCATTGGTCCCGGTGTACCAACTGGGGACAAGGACGGCGTTCGATCGATCGGCGTTCAACTCGCCCAGCGTTTTGTACGACAATCGGGCAGTTGGCAGAAATCCCCCCTTCTGCAGCATGACGTTGGGAACTTCCAAAATCGCGGGCTGGCTCATTGTCTTGGTGGCTTTCCTGGTAACGGTGGAAGCGAGAGCTGCAAGCACAATGGCAGGCCTGCTATGATTGGCCAATCTCAGGAGCCGTGACGATGCGTGAAGCCGCCGAATTCGCCGCTCTTTTCACGCCGTTTACACTGGCCGGAAAGCGGTTGCGCAACCGGATCACGCACGCATCGATGAGCCTCCTCGTGACGCCGGCGGGTCGCGTGACCGAGCGTCTGATCCAGTATCACGTCAATCGCGCCGCGGGTGGCGCCGCCATGACTGTGACCGAGCCGCTTGGAATGATGCGCCACCAGGCGGGTTTGCCGCGGGTTCAGGTCTGGCGCCGCGACGATGAGGAGGGTCTGAAACGTTTCGCCGAAGCGGTAGAAAGTCAGGATTGCCGGCTTCTCGGCCAGATTCAGGATGCCGGCCGAGGCCGCCATTTTCCAGGCCGCAACCCCGAGGCGATCGGCGCCTCCGCGTTGCCGGACGATCTGTCCTGGACGGTGCCGCGCGCACTGACGGTGGCCGATATTCGCGATCTGATGGATCAAATCGCTGAGTTCCGCCTTGCATCTGAAGGGTTGCGGCTTCTCGGGCGTGGAAATCTCCGCCGGCCACGGACATCTGTTTCACCAGTTCCTATCGCCGCAGTCCAACAGGCGCGACGACGCGTATGGCGGCGATTGGGCCGGACGTGTACGTATCGTTGTCGAACTGATAGCGGCGTTGCGCGCAGCCTGTGGCCACGACTTTATCGTTGGTCTGAAGCTGCCGGGCGATGACGGGGTACCGGGCGGCATTGGTCCGGCTGAGGCCGGCATCATCGGCGATCTTCTGACCCGAGAGAGGGACGTCGACTACGTTTGTTTCGCGGGGGGAGCGCACGGACGAACCTTAGAGATGCATACGCCGGATCGGCACGGGCTGCCGATGCCGTACATGGGGTTCGTCAAGAGCTTGCGTGACCGGCTTAACGGTGTGCCGCTCATGGCGCTTGGCCGCATCACCGATCCGGCGGAGGCCGATGGTATTCTTGCCCGCGGCGAGGCATCGCTGATCGCTCTGGGGCGTCCGCTCGTCGCCGATCCCGCCTGGCCGCGCAAGGCGGCCGAGGGGCGCTCCTGGGATATTCGTTACTGTCTGTCCTGCAACACGTGTTGGGGGGCGATCATCATGATGCATGTGCCGATCGCCTGTGTGAACAATCCGCGGGTCAGCCGCCCGGACGAGGTCGATTTTTCCCCTGCCCGTGTCGCCAAACCGAAGCGGGTGGTGGTGGTCGGTGCTGGCATTGCGGGGATGGAGGCCGCCTGGGTTGCGGCTGCGCGGGGGCACGAGGTCACAATATTCGGCGCGTCTGGGGCGATCGGAGGCAAGGCCTGGCTGCGCGAGAAATTACCGGGTGGGGAGACGGTGTCCTCCATTTACGATTACCAAACCACGGCGGCGCGGCGAGCCGGTGCGCGCGTCGTCCTGGGGCGGAGGGTGACCGCGGAGGAGATCATCTCGATGAAGCCCGACGCTGTGATACTGGCGACGGGATCCACGATGATCCCGCCCGACTGGCTGCCGGCCGTTGTGTGCCGGGAGGACTGGGTCCCGAACCTACGCGCGGCGATGGTGGACGTGCTGCGCCACGACAGCAGGCAACCCGGCAACGCGGTGCTGTTCGATGCGGATCACACCGAGGGCACCTACGCCGCCGCTGAGGCGTTGCGAGCCCGTTTCGAACGGGTCGTGATCGTGACGCCTCGGGATACCATCGCCACCGATGTGCAGATGGTGACGCGCCAAGGGATCCTCCGGCGAATAGCCGAGCAACGGATTGAGGTCATCACGTTGTCGGAACCGCGCTGGAGCGATATGTGCGCCGAGGGGCGGATCGAGATCGTCAACGTCTACAACAGCGATGTGCGGGTGATCGCGGACCTGGCCCTGCTGACCTACGCGACACCCCGTGTTCCTGATGATGAGCTTGCCGCACCGCTACGCGCGGCGGGGATTATCGTCGTTGCTGTGGGCGATGCCCGGGCGCCACAGGAGATGCTGTTTGCGACTGCCAGTGGGCATGCGGCCGGCGAGGCAGTTTGACGCAACCGGGATACCTATCGCGTCACGTTGATTATCTCGGCCGGGGCGGCCAGAAGATGGTCGATGGTTCAGTGTATCGTGGCCGAAGCTGGTACTGTGCTGTCGATACAAAATGCCAAGCTACGGGACAGGGTCTCAACAACGTCAGTCAGCGAGGCGAATACCCCGATTTCCGTCACTTCATCCCAGTGCACTTGATCGACACGAAGCCCATAAGCCTCTCGGCTGATCACGAAGCTCGGTCCCGATTGATCGTCACCGTCGTCCGGCACCAGGACCAAAGTCGTTTCGTCGGCGCAGGTGCTTTCCAGCGCAACGGCCCAATCGGGGGCTATCTCAGCCATCGCCCGTTGCACCAGCGCCAGATCTGTGTCTCCCAGGGGCGGAACTGGGGCCGCGAATGTTGTCAGAAAGCCATTTTGTTCAAGACGACGTTTGATCGGCATGACACGCTCCAGACGCGGGGAGGCGACGCGCTTCCTGCAGTTGTTGTCGCACAGTTCTCGGGCAAAATAAAGCATCATTTAGCGATAAACGAATTAATATAGAGACGTTAGAGTCTATCTCTAGATTAATGTCGCATAGAACGAGACGTCGCCGCCGAGCGCCGTGCCAACGTCAGCACTGCGTTCCGGCACAGAGCCTGATCCGGCCAGCCGGTTCGTTTGCAGCCTCGTTCTGCCTCGGCCAATGCCGCTATTGCCGCCGTTAATGTCGCGGATGGCCATAGCCCGAGAGAACGGGTGAACGCCCCGACCTTTTGATAAAAAACCGGCGGCCGCAGCCCCTTCGCCGCATCGGCCGCCGTGAGCCCGTGCTCCTGCATCGCGAGTTTTGCCCGGTGCAACCGTTGCAAGTGTCCGAGCGCGGCACGCAGAACCTGGACGGGCGTGGCACCCTCGGCAACTGCCGCCTCCAGGGCCCGGTCGGCGGTCGCCACATCGCCGGTGGTCGCGGCGAATAGTGCGTCATCCAGGGAAAGCCCGGCCAGGTCGCCAACACAGGTCATCGCCGCTTCGAGATCAACTCGATTCCCCGGCCCGACATACAGTGCCAGTTTTTCTATTTCGGCCCGGGTCGAGGCGCGGTCTGCTCCGAGTTGGCGTGACAGCCAGGAGAGCGCATCCGGCTCAACGCCGGTCCCATTGGCTCGCAGGGTCTCTTGAATCGTCTCCTCCAGCGCTCTGCCCTCTTCCGGATAACAGCCGATCGCCACGCCGTCCGGCGAGGCATCCAACGCCGATCGCAGTTTCGACCGAGATTGAATCGACGGCCCCTCCAGCACGACCAGCGCGGGAGCCCGGGCCTTCAGCACCGTCTGGACAGGATCGGTTGCTGCATCCGTCGCATCGCGCACGCGCACAACGCGGCGCCCGCCCACCAGCGACAAACCTGCTGCCTCGTCGGGCAAGCGCTTGATCGCCTCACGCGGCAGCTCCGAAACGAGAAAGGGATCGTCCAAGGAGCCGGCCACGGCGCGGACGAGCGCCTCGGCGCGATCGTGGATCATGCCGGCATCTTCGCCGAACAGCAGCACAACCCGGCAGTCCCCTGGATCGCGTAGAAAGGCCTGAATGCGAGCCGGAGGCAGCTTCACCGGTGTCAGCCGGTCTGCTTTGCCGCCTGTTGGCGGAACCAGGTAGCGAGCCGCGTCGCTATCTGGGTCGCCACGTTCTCCGCGATACGCGCATTCTCGGCCTCGACTTCAAGGTCGGCGGCAAAATATTGCGACTCGAAAATGTTGACATCGTCCATGGCTCGCGCGCTTCCCGTCGCCAAGACGGTCCGTTTTGGGTCATGCCCGATCAGTTTCCAATTGGCGGTACCGATCAGTCTGAGCCTTGTGGCGATACTGTCATTCTCGATTGCGATCCCTTGACCCGAGACGCTGAAAGTAACGCTCAGGTTGTAGGCCGACGGCGTCCCGGAATCATCGCCAAACCGTTCCTGCAACGCCTGGCGCAGGACCTGCCCCGGCCGCTCGGGAATGTTCTCAACGTAGATCGATGCCAGTTCCCGTTGGGCGACGCCGGTCTTGCCGGACGCCGTCGGCATATAGACCGGCTGGAACCCGCAGCCGCCCAGAATAGCCGTGAGACTGCCCAGCGAACCGAGGCACAATGTGCGGCGGCTGAGCAGGTGCTTCATCCGGCAACCACGAAATTGACGATGCGGTTGGGCACGTAAATCTCTTTCACGATGCGTTTTCCCTCCAACGCCTTGGCGACATTGATTTCACCCTTCGCGGCCGCGATGTTGGCAGCCGCCGCGGCATCAGGTGGCACCTCGATCGTGCCACGCAGTTTGCCCATCACCTGCACCGCGATGGTCACGCTCTGGGCCACAAGCAGAGCCGGATCAGCCTCCGGCCACGCCAGTTCCGCTACAAGATGGCCGTTGCCGGGGAACAGGCGAATATAAATCTCCTCGGCCAAATGGGGCATCATGGGGCTGCTCAGGCGCGCCAGAATCTCGACGGCTTCCCGCCGAGCCCAGGCCAGGCCCGCTTCCGGGACGGAACGCTCGGCATCGGTGATGGCATTGGCAAGTTCATACAAACGAGCGACCCCGACGTTGAACGCGAACCCCTCCAGCGCCTCGGTGACCGCCGCGATGCATCGATGTGTGGCACGCCGCAACGTGCGCCCCGCGGGACCGAAGCCATCGGGCATCATCTCGGCGCGAGCGCCATCCAGCGCCTCGGCCAAACGGAACACGCGCTGGGTGAAACGGAACGCCCCGGCGGCGCCGGCCTCGGTCCATTCCATGTCCCGTTCGGGGGGGTTATCCGACAGAATGAACCAGCGCGCGGTATCAGCGCCATATCGGGCGATGATCGCGCCGGGATCGATAGTGTTGCGTCGGGACTTGCTCATTGCCTCGACGCGGCCAATCGTCACTGGTTCACCGGTCTCGCGGAGCACCGCCGTGCCGTCGGGACGCCTTTCCACTTCGTCAGGATAGAGCCAGCGATTGTCAGCGGCGCGATACGATTCGTGGTTTACCATGCCTTGCGTGAACAGGCCGGCGAATGGCTCCTCCACGGATACGTGGCCGGTGTCCTTCATTCCCCGAGTAAAAAATCGAGAATACAGCAGGTGTAAGATCGCATGTTCGATGCCGCCGATATACTGATCGACCGGCATCCAGTGGTCGACCGCCGCCTTCACCAGCGGCACGTCCGCTTCGGGCGAGCAAAAGCGGGCAAAATACCAGGCGCTGTCGACGAAGGTATCGAACGTGTCGGTTTCCCGCCGCGCCTGGTTGCCGCACTGGGGGCATTCAACGTGCTTCCAGCTCGGATGGTGATCCAGCGGGTTGCCGGGCCGGTCGAAGGTCACGTCGTCCGGCAAACGCACTGGCAATTGGTCGTCGGGCACGGGCACGATGCCGCAGGCACCGCAATGTATGATCGGAATCGGGCAGCCCCAGTAGCGTTGCCGCGATACGCCCCAGTCTCGTAGCCGCCAGTTGGTCAGCCCCTCGCCGGCGCCAAGATCCTGCAGCCGCTGGATCGCTGCGCGCTTGGCCGCATCGACGTCCAATCCATCCAGGAAGCCAGAGTTGTAGATCGTCCCCGGCCCTACATAGGCTTCCTTGTGCAACGCGAACGTTGCTGGGTCGGCTCCTGGCGGAAGCACCACTGGCGTCACGTCCAGCCCATACTTGCGGGCGAACTCAATATCGCGCTGGTCGTGGCCGGGGCAGCCGAAAATCGCGCCGGTCCCGTATTCCATCAGCACAAAGTTGGCAATCCAGACCGGATAGGTTGCGCCTGCGATGAACGGGTGCGCAACCCTGAGGCCGGTGTCGTAACCGAGCTTCTCACCGGTCTCGATGGTTGCTTCGGAGGTCCCGCGGCTGCGGCACTCGGCGACGAATTCCGCCGCCTTCGGATCCCGCGCCGCTGCCGCTGCCGCGATCGGATGCTCCGGGGCGATTGCTAGGAATGACATCCCGAACAGGGTGTCGGGGCGTGTGGTGTAGACCTCGATTGTTTCAGTGCTGTTGACCAGGTGGAACGCCAGTCGCGCCCCCTCGCTTCGACCGATCCAGTTTGCCTGCATCAAACGGACGCGCTCAGGCCAGCGGTCCATCTTGTCCAGCGCGTCGAGCAAAGCCGGGGCATATTTGGTGATGCTCAGGAACCACTGGCTGAGCTGCTTCTTCTCCACCGGAGCGCCCGACCGCCAGCCTTTGCCGTCGATCACCTGCTCATTGGCTAGTACGGTGCCATCGACCGGGTCCCAGTTCACCCAGCTTTCCTTGCGCTCCACCAGTCCGGCGCGGAGGAAATCAAGAAACAGTTTCTGCTGATGCTGGTAGTATTCGGGCTGGCAGGTGGCGAACTCGCGCTCCCATTCCAGCGACAGACCCATGCGCTGAAGTTCGGTGCGCATGTTGGCGATATTTTCGAACGTCCACTTTGCGGGATGTACCCCACGTTCGCGGGCAGCGTTCTCGGCCGGCAGCCCGAATGCGTCCCACCCCATTGGATGCATGACCGCGAAGCCGCGGGCGCGCTTGTAGCGGGCGACGACGTCTCCCAGCGTGTAGTTGCGCACGTGGCCCATATGGATCTTGCCGCTGGGATAAGGAAACATCTCCAGGACGTAGTATTTCGGCTTGCCGTCCTTCGGCACATCTTCCACGCGGAAGCATCCGCGTTCGGCCCAGGCCTGCTGCCACTTCGGTTCGGCGGCGGCGAAGTTGTAGCGCGGACCGGCGTCAGGCGCCGGCGTTTCCGGCCGCGGCGCAGTGAGACTGCTTTCGTTCATGGACGGCTGTATCGGGCGCTGCGGCGCCCAGCGCAAGTACCTTTGAGTTGGATCCTGATGCGGCGCTTGGTAACGCCCGAGCCGATGATGGCCATTGCCTGGTCCTGAATCCCAGGCACCGGCCGGCTGCGCCATCGCGGAACATTCCGACGACGGGGTTGGGGCGAGGAGGTAATCAGAAATGGCGCTTCACACCATATTCCCACGTTCGCCACAGGCGGTATGGCCGCCGAGCTCAGGGCGCCGCGCCATGATCACCGGAAGCAAAGCCGGCCCGGTGAGAAATACCGACTGACCAAACACTGGACCAATTGGATGGACTACTGGGCTACCGATTTCGACTAACTCATCAAGATGCCAGTCAGATCAGGTGCCAGCGGCATCGCCTTGCTCGCTGCCTTCAAGTCGGAACAAGGCGAGCTGGCCTGGGCGCCTTTAAGGAACGCAGGACCCGCAGCTAGATCTTGAGGAATCAATGGCAAAGTGTTCGGTCGCGCCAGAACCACGCCCTGAAGCTGACCCGCCGCACATTTACCCCGAGGGCAGGCGATATACGAACGGGGTGAAGGTCATTGACATGTTCGGCAATGACACGACCCGTCCAAGTTGGATAACTCGGCTACGGCGCCGCCGCCGGCAAGTGCCGCGCCAAATCGTCCAAATTCTCGCTCAGCAGCTGATCCAGAGTGAATGGATTGAGTTCCGCCCAAGGCCGCGGGGCATTGGTCCGCCGGTTGCCGGCTCGCAACTGGTCGAGCGCATCGCCGTACAGTGCCTGAAGGTCGATCCTCTGCCGCATCGACGGCGTGAAGCGACGTCTCGCGTTCCTTTGGAAGGCCACGATTTCCGCACCCCAATGGTCGGTAGCCCCGCTGTCCGGGCTGGCTTGGATCTTCAGAAGATGAACCATCATCAGGTTGAGGAAGCTTTCGACCGAATGCAGTTCGGACAGTCCCACGTCCTCGATCTCCTCGGCGATCTGCACCCAGTCCACATCGTTGACCCGTTCCCCCCGGCCAACGCGACGGAGGAGGTCAGCTTGATGCTGCGACCAGGCCAGAACGTCACGCTCGTAGAGACCATCCGACATCGTTCCTTCCTACACCCCGAACGATTGCTTGTCAGCAAATAGGCCGCCAGACCTCACTATCCCCCGAGCGCCTCCCACACCTTCGCGGGCGTCAAGGGCATCTGGAGACGACTTGCCCCGTCAGCGTGGCCGCCGCGGATCAGAGCGTCGACGACGGCATTGACCACTGCCGGCGTGGCACCAATCGTCCCCAGTTCACCGACGCCTTTGACGCCCAGCGGGTTGTTCAGGCACGGAACCGACTGATCGAGCACATGCACAAAATCGCCGGTAATAACGTTCGCTCGCGGCATGAAGTAATCCATCATGCTGGCTGTGATCACCTGACCAGATCCCTGCTCGTAGAGCATGTGTTCGCCGAGTGCCTGGCCGATTCCTTGGACTGCTCCGCCGTCCAACTGTCCACGGACGATCATCGGATTGACCACGCGCCCGACGTCGTTGACCGAGACATAGGACATGATCTCCACCGCCCCGGTCTCCGGATCGATCTCGACCTCCGTGATGTGCGCGCCGTTTGGCCAGCTTGGTCCGCCTACCGAGCTGGTGTCATCGACGTAGATACGCCGGTCAGGCTGGCGGCTGGCCAGCTCGAACAGCCCGATGGCTCGATCCGTCCCGGCGATCCGGAACATTCCCTCGGCATACTCGATGTCGGCAGCGGACGCCTCCAGCGCCTCAGCCGCCAAATCGCGTCCATTCGCCACCGCCAATTCCGACGCGTGATTGATCGCCGATCCGGCCGTGAACAGCGAGCGCGAGCCCGCACTGCCGAATCCCGACCCAAGATCGGTATCGCCCGTGACGATGCGGATCCGCTCGATCTCCACGCCGAATACATCAACGACTAGTTGGGCGTATGACGTGGCTATCCCCTGTCCCATCCCCATGGTGGAGGCATATACCTCGATCTCGCCATCACCGGACACCGCGACGGTCACTCGCTCTTCGAACACGTTGCCGCCGGTCCATTCCAGGAACGATGCCAACCCGCGCCCGCGTAGCATTCCGCGCGCCCTCAACTCCGCCTCCCGGCTGGAAAAGCCGTTCCAATCGCCAAGCTCTAGTGCCTGCTGAAGGATGGATCCGAAATTACCTAAGTCATACACCTGCCCCATCGCATTGGTGTACGGCATCTGGCTGGGCGCGATCAGGTTCCGCCGCCTTATTTCCGCGAGGTCCAGTCCTAGCTTGTGCGCAGCGGCATCAAACAGCCGCTCTATGAGGTAGATCGCCTCCGGCCGCCCGGCGCCGCGATAAGCGGCGGTCGGCGCGGTATGGGTCAGTATTGCCCGCAAATCGAAATCGATGGTCCGGATGTCGTAAATGCTGGTCGATACCCACGGACCGATCATCAATTGAATGATGATCCCCACGGTGCTGCCATAGGCACCCATGTTGGCCAGGGTGCGGACGCGGTATCCCAATACCTTGCCATCCGCATCCAGCGCGAGTTCCGCGTGCGATTCCACATCGCGCCCATGCGTCGAGGACAGGAACTCGTCGAGCCGCGTGGGTATCCATTTCACCGGGCGTTCGATCTGGCGAGCGGCATACGCGACGACAATATCTTCGGGATACAAGCCGGTCTTCATCCCGAAGCCGCCGCCGACATCGCCCACCACCACACGAACTTTCTCGGCCGGCAGATTCAGCACCTCGCACAGCGTGTCACGCGCGCCGGACGGCATTTGGCTGGACAGACGCAAAGTGATACGTCCGGTGGCCGCATCGTAACTGCTCAGCGCGCACCGAGGCTCCATCGACGACGGCACCAGACGCTGGTTGACCAGATCGAGCATGACCACATGTGCCGCGCGGGCGAACGCGGCATCACAGGCCGCCGCGTCGCCATGCTTCATCTGCGCGGCGATGTTTCCGGTGGCCGCCGGCCAAACCAGCGGCGCGCCCTGGGCCGCCGCCTCGGTCAGCTCGGTGACGACGGGCAGGTCCTCATACTCGACGACGACGGCTTCCAGTGCATCCTTCGCCTGTTCGGCGGTCTCGGCGATCAGCGCGACTACCGCCTCCCCCACGAAACGGACAACGCCGTCTGCGAGCGCCGGGCGCAGCGGCGTAGCTCCCGGCGATCCGTCGGGGCGCTGGAACATTGGCTCGACCGGCAACGGCTTAACCCCGGCGGCGACCAGATCGGCCCCGGTCAGAACCCCCAGAACGCCCGGCATCGAGGCAGCCGCAGTGGCGTCGATAGAGACGATCCGGGCGTGCGCGTGCGGGGAGCGCAGGAACGACAGATACGTCTGACCCGGCAGCGAGAAGTCGTCAGTGAACCGTCCAGCGCCGGCCAGCAGACCCGCATCCTCAATCCGCCGCACCTCGCGACCGCTTCCGAAACGTCCAACTGTCGATCCGTCTGGCATAGCTATCCTCTTGTCTCGATGTCGAACGGGACATCACCGGCTGCGGGTTATGCTGCAACGCACTATCTAAGGCAGTTTAAGGGCAGTGGGAAATGGGCTGCTCTCTCTCAGGAGAGAGGGCGCCGGGATGGCCGTCCTCTACGTGCCGTTCGGCCAGAACTCCGACTAGGTCGGAAAGGCGGCCAGCGACATCATAATACTGTGGACCCAAGATAGACCATAAAAATCTCAAAAAGTGGAGTTCATAAGATAATTATACCAAATGCAGGTATTTCGTCGCCTCTGTATGGAAAAATAAACTCCTTCGTGCATTAGTTCTCCAACCAAGGAGAAGGATTGGATATGCTCTCGACGTTCATCCCGAGTTCTGCACGCTCGACTGTTCGTTCTATGACGCGAAACAGCGTCGACCGCGCATCCCTTCCTGTTTCCTCCCGGCGATCAACATCCTCAAGGCCGCATGATCACCTCGCGCCGCAAATCAGATTGTACTCGTCGGCGCGAGAGCTCCTCGCTCGGGCAGGCCAACCTGATCTGAGGCACCTCCCCCAGAGGTGGTTTGTTGGGGTGGTCTGCGTTCTGCTGCTCGGTTCGGCCGAACTGTCCGCGCAGGCTGCGGAGCCGCTCGACGTTCGGCTGCCTTCTCTGGCCCAAGTGGACCCGCTGACTGATCCCACCGTCCCGGCTCCGCCATCCGCCCAAACTTCGGCCGGAGGCTTCATCGGGACGTTAGATGCCATTATCGCCAGTTTAAATGCTTATGCGGCGTCGGCCCGGGCGACGCAGCCTAATTGGTCCACCCCACTGAGCACCACCACCGGACTGCTGGAGCGGCGGGTTCGTTTCGATTTTTCGCAACAGCATTCCGGTAACGGCACCAACACCTCGGTGCTTGATGGAAACAAGAGTCTGGAATTGATCGTCAATGATACGACTGAGATCCAGGTCGGACCACCGCCGTATTATGTCCGTTCGGGCGTAGCCGGGACAGGCCGAACCAACCGAGGCGCAATTCAGTCTTTGGCGGGGTTCAACGACTGGCCGTTTTTCCGCGTTAAGGAGCGCCTGCTGAGCAGCCCCTCAAGCGAGGGCAATTACGTGTTGACAGCGTTGTTTCAAATACAGGCTCCCGCAGGCATCCAGCGGCTGACCAACAATTCTTGGGAATATATACCCACACTGGCGGGCGGCAAAGGGTGGGGCAATTTTGATATCCAAGCGACGATATCGACTCCCGTGCCCGCGTCGCACAGGGATATTATCGGCTATCAGATACAAACCAATGTGGCTTTTCAATATCGTGTGCAGAAACTAGTTCCGGAACTCGAGGTGAACTGGACCTATTACGCAACCGGCCAACGCGGCGGGTTGAACCAAGTGTTTCTGACGCCTGGTGTACTTTTTGGACGCTTCAAGCTATCCGATACCATGTACCTCACTGCCGGAGCCGGCTATCAGGTCGCAGTCTCGCCAGACTACCGACCCAAGCCTCTCACACCGGCCTACGACCACGCCTGGCTGTTTACCACCCGAGTAGGTTTCTAAATCACGGTTTGTCAGGAGATGCTTGGTGAGCTCCTGTTTTCAGATGCCGATCGTCGTCGGAGGACTTCCAAAGTCTGACGACGGTTCGGCCAGGGTGGGGTGATACACGTGCTTGCAGCGGTAATGGGAACTAAACTCGCTGTCCGCCATCGATGTGAACCTCGGACCCGCTCAGATACAGGGCCTGATCCGAACAGAGGAAATATAGCAAATCGGCCACCTCATTCGGCTTGCCCAGCCGCCGCATTGGAATTTCCCGCTGCACGATCTCCTCGGTCCCGGGTGACAGGATCGCGGTGTCGATCTCTCCAGGTGAAACCGCGTTCACCCGCACCCCGTAGCGACCCAGGTCATTGGCCATTTCACGCGTCAACGCCGCGAGGGCCGCCTTCGAGGTGGCATAGGCCGCACTGGCGAACGGATGCACGCGTGACCCCACGATAGAGGTCATATTGACGATGCTTCCCTTTGATTCGATCAAGTGGTCGCTCAGGCCTTGCGCCAGCAAGATCGCGGAGAAGAAGTTGACGTTAAAGATGTGTAGCCAGTCCCGGTAGGCCATTTGCAGGCTGGTGATCTTGCTGCCATCGGAATGCTTGGGCGAAATCGCCGCGTTGTTGATCAGCGCGTCCAGCCGCCCGCCGGTAATCCGCTTGATCTCTGGCAGGGCATCCCGCACAACGTCGACATCCGCCAGGTCGAGTTGGATGTGGTTGCGCTCGCCACCTGGCCAAGGACAGCGCGGATCGAACACGTGGCGCGAGATCGTCAGCACGCGCCACCCGGCGCTGCCGAAGCGTTTGACAGTGGCGTGACCTATACCGCGGCTCGCGCCGGTCAGCAGCAGGACGGGTTGTTGCCCAGGGCTGGAAACAGAGTTGGACATGATCGAAATCCTTCGCGCCGCGTTCGTGTATAAGATCTAACGGACAGGTCCGCCGGATATCATCCACTAGCCCTGTTTTGGTGGGCCGATTTACCCGATCGGGAGAATGCTCCTGCCGGGATCGGGCCACGAGGATAGGCTGAGGCGGATAGACAAGCCAGTCGCGCGTGATGGCCTTCCGCATTATCCTTGCCCCACTCGGCAACTCGTCCGACGATCGGGCCGCCACGATTGGAATGACGCCGCATGAAGCCTGAGTTTCCCGTCCCGACCCTGGACCACGTCGTCGTCAACGTCCGCGACCGCATCGACGCGGCCGCCGAAACCTACCGCCGGCTGGGATTTACGTTAACGCCGCGTGGGTATCATACGCTGGGCTCGATGAACCATCTGGCGATGTTCGGCACCGATTACCTGGAGCTGATTGCCGTCAAACCTGGCGACGACAGCCGGTCGGAGCTGTTGTCGTCGCCCACCGGACTGGATGGGCTGGTATTCGGCACCGAGGATGCGGTCGCGACCTACAAGGCGCTGCGGCGGAATGAGGTACCGATCGACCCGCCGCAGCAGTTTTCTCGCCCCGTGGAGGCCGACGGTGGGACGCAGGACGCGGTGTTCCGCACGACCCGCCTGCCGCGATCCGTCTCGCCTGCTGGACGCTTGTATTTCTGCCAGCATCTGACTCGCAATCTGGTTTGGCGGGATGAATGGCGCCATCACAGCAATGGCGCGGTGGGGGTTGCCCGAGCGGTGATCGCGGCCGAGGAGCCGGAAGTACTGGGTGGGTTGTTCGCCCACATGTTTGGACCGGACACGGTTCGCGCCACCGATGACGGCTGCTCTCTAATCCTGGGCCTGTCCCGGTTCGATGTGGTGCATCCCGGTGCGCTGTGGGAGATGTTTGGCGGCGCGGCGCCAGATAGCCGCGGCCGGCGCGATTACATGGCGGCTTTGACGTTCCGGACGCTATCGCTGGACGCGGCGGAGACGGCGCTGGAAGTGGGTGGCGTGCGCGGCGTGGATCGGATCGGAACGAGCGTTCTTGTGCCGGCGGCAGAGGCATTTGGCGTAACCATCGAATTCAGCGTTTAGCCGGACCGGTCGTCGCGTTGGGGTTTACGCGGGAGGGTTCTCCGCTCCTGGTGTCGATCTTATCCCTCGGGCCGGAATCCCAAAATCCGAGCGAACCGGTCGGAGTAAACTTCCCAGACCTCGGGGTTCAGCAGGCGCGGCGGCTTCTTGCCGTCCAGAATATCCAGCATCTGCTCGGCTGCTATCTTCGCGATATTGTGCCGCGATTGCCGGGTGATCCCGGCCGTATGCGGGCTGGCCACGACATTGTCGAACCGGAGCAACGGATGGTCCGGCGGTGGTGGCTCGTCCTCCCACACATCCAGCCCGGCGCCCATAATCTGGTTGGCCGCCAGTGCCGCGGCGAGAGCGTCCTCGTCATGGATACCGCCTCGCGCGGTTGTAATGAAGAAGGCATGCTGTTGCATCATGGCGAACTGATCGGCGCCCATCATGCCACGCGTTTCGGCCGTATGGGGGCAATTGATCGAGACGTAATCGGCGACCTTCAGCATCTCCTGGAGGGTCGAGGCCTTCTCGGCTCCCCTGGCGGCAATCTGTTCGGCCGTTAGGTACGGATCGTAGGCAATGACCCGCATCTGGAACAATCCGCCGCACAATTCCGCTACGCGGCTACCTACATGGCCGATGCCGACGATCCCTATCGTGCGCCCTTGGACGTCGTCGCCCATGAAGTCCCGGCGCTGATATGCGGCCCCGCTCCGCATCGCGTGATCCGACATGACGATGCGCTTTGAAAGCGCCAGCATCATTGCCATTACATGCTCCGCGACACCCTCCTTGTTGCCGCCGGCCTGGTTTACCACCGCGACCCCCGCCGCTGTGGCATCTTTCAGGTTGACCGTATCGAACCCGGCTCCGTTGGTGGATAACACGAGTAAGTTCGGGCATCGGCTTAGTAGGGCCGCATGGCCTTGTAGCTTCGTGACCAGTTCCTGCCGGCTAGACCCGATCTGATACGCATGCGCATGCGCCAGGACCGGTTCGGCATCGCCATCAGGCGTCTCGTTGGTCAACTTATCTATGTGGATATCTGGCCGTTTCGCCAGTATTTCGAGATAGACCGGAGCAGCAACGGTGTTCACGTAGAACAGGCGTTTGGTATTCGGCGGCATCAGCGGTCTTTCAAAGGTTCCGCGCATTGAACGATCGCATAATCGCGTGCCCGATTTCCGCACGGCGCGATCATACTCTAACGTTCCGCCGATTAGCCCAACGCCCGCCCGCGGGCAAATCCGAACGAGGAAGCAACATGAGCCTGACCGGAAAAGTCGTGCTAATCACCGGTGCCGCGCGTGGCCTGGGGTTCGAGTATGCGAGAAGCCTCGGCCTCGCCGGTGCGTATGTTGTCGCTGGCGATGTGATCGATTGCACCGAGGCGGCTGCCGCTGCCGGCAACGGGGCGTTAGGAGTGCATTTGGACGTAACCGACGTCGGCTCCTGCAACGGCATGGTGGAGCGCGCGGTGGAACGCTTCGGCCGCATCGACGCGTTGGTGAACAACGCCGCGCTGTATGGCTCCTTACGCGGCGGCCGGTTCAACCTGATCCCCGAGGAGGACTGGGACGCCGCTATGGCGGTCAACGTCAAGGGCATATGGAACTGCTGCAAGGCGGTGGTGCCGACGATGCGCGAGGCCGGCGGCGGCTCTATCGTCAATATCGCCTCGCTCGCAGCGACCTATGGGATGGCGTTCGCGTTGCACTACACAACGTCCAAGGCCGCGGTCATCGGTTTGACCCGCGGCTTGGCGCGTGAGCTTGGACGCGACCTCATCCGTGTCAATGCGGTGGCGCCGAGCGCGGTGAAGACCGAGGGGACGGCGGAGTTCTTCGGTGAGAAGCTGGATCGTGGGCTGGAGGTGATCCGCGCGGGCCAGTCAATCCAGTGCACGCTGGAGCCGGCAGATCTGGTCGGTACTATCGCTTGGCTGATCGGCGATGGCAGCAAATTCGTGACAGGTCAGACCATCGCTGTCGACGGCGGAACGGTGATGCTGTGACGATAAGGCGTTACTCGCAGACCGGCATGGACGTCCCGTCGCGGTAGCCGATATAGTAGCCCGATGGCGGGCACTGCACGCCGACGGTGATCGTCAGGCCTGCCGGTCCGGCTAGTCCGGGTGCCGGTGGTGCGGCTTCGGCCGGGTCCAGCACGGAGCCTAGCCCGTTGGCCGTGAAATAGCCCTCCACATTCCGTATCCGGGTGTCACGCTGATCCGCGGGCAGCGTGGACGTATCCGCCACCTTGACCCGCATCAGGCTCGGATCCAGCAATCCCTCAATGACATCAGCCCGGACGTCAGGAACTTGGTCGTCCAACGCCTTCGGGCCGTTCGGAAAAAGCGAAGAATTGAGCAGCGTGACCCGAGCCCCATCCGGCAATTGTTGTACGACCGCGCGGCCGGCCTTAATTTCGGATGCGAGTTGGGCTTGCATCCGATCATCGAGTAATCGTGTCGTGCTTTGCTGGGGCGAGGGTCCGCAGCAGGCAAGGACCAGCAACAGCGGACCGAGAGAAACGGCAAGGCCTCCAGCGTGGCGGTTCATGGTCCGAACTTTCTCCCGGGCTGCCAATCAGGCCGATGTTTTCGCGCGAGCGTTGGCAAAAGGCAACTGGGTTCGGCCCGATCGCCAGCCAGAGTGTGAACTTTAGATTTCGTTTATCAATCTTCGAGCCTGAAACCGGCTTTAATGGTCACCTGGTACTGTGCGACCTTGCCGTCCTCGATGTGTCCGCGAACCTGCACAACCTCGAACCATCCGAGATGCCTGACCGAGAGAGCAGCTTTTGAAATGGCGCGATCGATGGCCTTGGTCACACTCTCCTCGGAAGAGCCAACCAATTCGACCACTTTATAAACATGTTCCGGCATAATGAGATCCTCCCCTTCCAGTCTGACGCAGTTTCGCAGCGTTCGCTGTTACCGTAAGCTTAGGATTCAATTGACGGACTGCACAAGGTCGCGAGGACCAGCCGACAAGCGCCGCGCGGCGGACGGGGCTCTGACGCCATTATCCTGAACCACACGAAAAGAATTAATCCTAAACCGCGCTCCTGCGGAGTATGCTGAACACAGCTTGGTCGGATCGCGAGTGGCGCCGCATTGGCCGACGAAAGTCCGACCCAACGGCTAGAGGACTCGTCCCATGATAATGATTGAAGCTGAACAAGAACACTATTGTCTGGCAACGAATGGAGAAGCTTGGACTGTGCTCGAACGGCGGGCCGGCAAGTATCATCCGTTCGGAAACTGCTCAGGCCCGGGTGTTGCACTGGATGACCCCGCGGCGGCCGCCTTGTTCCGGGAAGGCCAGCGTCTGCCTGAGCCGCACGCCCGCCGCCTGCTGGCGGACATCGCCGAAGAGTGGCGCAGCCTTCTCGAACATGTCCGGTAGGCGGCTGATGGTTGGCTGCTGACAGTGCAATTCCAAGTGTTACGGAGAGAAATAATGTATGCAGCCATCCGCCAAGGCAAAGCCAAACCTGGAAACGCTGAGGAACTTGCGCGCACGATCAAGGAAGGCGCGATCCCGATCATCAGCGACGTGCCTGGCTTCAGGGCCTACTACGTTATCTATGCGCCAGACGACACAGTAACGGCGATCAGCATTTTCGACAATTTCGCCGGCGCTCAAGAGTCCAACAAACGTGGCTTGGCCTGGATTGAGGAGAATCTGGCGCCCCTAATGCTGGGATCGGCGACAGCAGTGGCAGGGCCGGTCATCGTGCATACCCTGGCGTAGACCGGGCAGCGAGCTTGGACACGCCCCGCCGTCCATTCGCCGGCGATCCCCAAACGTGTCTTAACCGCAACTGACGCGCGACGCGGACAAATATGTGCTGCGCACAAGCTGTTGAGTTTGCGTCAACGGCGGACGCCGCCGGGTTCAACGTCGGGTAGGGCCGCGCGGGAACCCGGCTCGTTCTTCCGCAGGACTATCCTTCGAGGATAAACGTCACCTCCATGGTGACGCGATATTCCGCAATTTTTCCGTCGTGGACGCTCGCTTTTTCCTCGAGCACGTGAAGGCCGGTGATCCCCCGCAGTGTTTTATTCGCGCGTGCGAGGCCTTCCTTGACAGCGGCATCGAAGCTGGTCGGTGAAGCCGCTGTGATCTTCGTCACGCTTGCTATTGCCATTTCTGCCTCCCTGGTAGGTTGACTGCTTGTAGGCAGTCAAAACGTTATATGCGACTTGGTGAGGCGCTTGCCAAGGAGCAGGTGAGAGCGCCACCGGTTTGTTTGGGCAACGTCCGCCGCCTGACCGGCGAAACTCGAAATGGCAAGGAGCGGGCTCGCCCAAATAGTCGAATGTGAAGCTCCCCCGTCTCCATTCTGCGGTGGCTGCTGGGTTCGAGGGGCCACCCTGGGCAAGGCGTCTGACCTGCCCAGCCGCGAATTTGCGTTTTGTCCGCGGCTCTGGCACCTGGGAATGGATCGGCCCGGTCCGTCGGCAACTTTGCCTCAGCTCCTGCGATGGAGCCGCGAGGCCGGCCGTTCTGTCACGTGGCGTGTTGCGCTAACGGACTATAACTTCGTGAGGGGAAAGCAGATGAAATTGCGCTCGATAGCAAACGGTTTGGTCGTGCTGGCCGCCGGGGCAGTGCTGGCCGGCTCGGCGGCAATGGCGCTTGAGACCAAGCCGACGCTGAGCTTGGCTCTGGCAAAGAAAATGGCGGCGGGATGCGAGGCCAAGGCTGCACAGGAAAAGTGGGCTATGAACATTGCGGTCGTTGACGACGGCGCCAACCTGGTGTTTTTCCAGCATATGGATGGCGCGTTCAAGGGCAGCATCTATATCTCACAGCATAAGGCGATGACGTCGGCAAACTTTCCGTTTCCGACCCGTCAGCTTGGCGAAATCGCCTTCGGTAAGGATGGCAAACCCGGAATGGTGCCGGGCATCGCCGACGTCCCTGGAATTATCGCGTTCGCTGGGGGGCTACCGATCAAGACGGCAGACAAGGTTCAGATCGGTGGCATTGGCGTTAGCGGCGGCACCTCTGACCAGGACGAGGAATGCGCAAAGGCGGGGCTTGATGCGGTTGCAGACGACCTGAAGTAGCTTGCCTGAAGGCCGCCGGGACCTCCCTGGCGGCGTTCGCCGCCAAAGGGCGGCCCCCACGTCGACCGCCTTGGCCACCGCCTGCCGCAGTGCTGCACTGCAAGCACACCCTCGGGCCTTTGAGCCGCTGTCGGGGGTTGCCCTTGGGCGCAATGCCCCTGGGGGCAATCCTTTTGGGCGCAATCCCCTTTGGCGCATGCGAGGAAGGAGGTCTCGAGGATCGACGATCTTCTACCGTTTCAAGCGGGAAACAACGGGCGCGCAGGCCCAGGGTTTTACTCGTCCTCGGGCACCGAAGATCCCTCTAGATCACGGAAACATGGACGCGGCTTGTGCCTTGAACTAGAGTGAGCGGTTGGAGTCCATGCGATGAACCTACCCGTTCCCCCGTCCGGCCGTTTTCCGCGCTTTCAGAGCCGCGGACAAAATTTCCCGACGGCACCGCCGCCGCTGCCTCCTGGTCTCGACGCCCGTTCCGCCGCGGTTCTGCGCGAAATCGTCGAGCAATACGTCGCCACTGGCGAACCTGTGGGCTCCCGCACCCTGGCCCGACGCCTGCCGATGAGCCTATCACCGGCAACCATCCGCAACGTCATGGCCGACCTGACCGACTCCGGTCTGCTGTTCGCGCCCCACACCTCGGCTGGCCGCCTGCCGACCGACCAAGGCCTCCGCTTGTTCGTCGACGGGCTGCTGAACTTCGGCGAACTCTCCGAGGACGAACGGGTCTCGATATCGGGCACCCTCGCCGCGGCCGGGCGCAGCCTTGAGGACACCTTGGCCGAGGCCAGTTCATTGTTGTCCGGTCTGTCTGCCGCCGCTGGTTTGGTGCTCGCGCCTAAGTCGGAAGGCGCGATAAAGCACATCGAATTCGTTCCGCTTGGGCCGGGGCGAGCACTCGTTGTTCTGGTCAACAGTGACGGTCAGGTGGAAAATCGGGTTATCGAGACCCCGCCCGGCCTGCCCCCTTCTGCGCTGCAGCAGGCCAGCAACTATCTGAATGCCCGCCTGTCAGGCCGGCCACTGGCGGAACTACGCCGTGTGGTGGCGGAGGAGATGGCAGCGAACCGAACCGAACTCGATGCCCTATCCACACTCGTGGTGGCCGCCGGCCTGGCGACCTGGACCGGCGAAGGGCGCTCCGGCAGCCTCATCGTGCGCGGCCAGGCTCGTTTGCTTTCGGACGTCACGCAACTCGACCGGATCACCGCGATCCAATCGTTGTTCGAACGGCTGGAGGCGCAGGAGACGATGCTCCGTCTGCTGGAGCTGGCGGAACAGTCGGACGGGGTGCGGATTTTCATCGGGGCCGAGAGCGGCGTGTTCAACACATCCGGTGTTTCGATGGTGGTAGCGCCGGCGCGCAACGATGCGGGGCGAATTGTCGGCGCGATCGGGGTGATCGGCCCGAGCCGGATCAATTACGGCCGGATCATCCCGGTGGTGGATTACACGGCGCGGGTGATTGGCCAACTGCTCGGTTGAGCGAAACGCGTCGATTTGGGTTGTTCTTGGCCGCCATCTTCCCTAACTGTTGCGCGCTCAACAACAGATGCTCAGTGCCATGACAACCGAACATCAACCAAATCAGGATACCATGTCAGAACAGTTCGCGGGCGCACCGGATGCCGCGCCCCCAGCAGAAGATTTGACGCCCGAACAGGCTCTCCAAGCGGCAAACGATCGCATTTCGGCCCTGGAGGCCGAGTTGACGGAGATGAAGGAACGCTGGATGCGGGCCGAGGCGGAAAACGCCAACGTACGCGCCCGCGCCCGAAAGGAGGTCGACGACACACGTCAATACGCGGTGCAGAAATTCGCCACCGACGTGGTTGAAGCAGCGGAGAATCTCAAGCGCGGCATCGACAGCCTACCGCCGCCGGCGGCCGACCAGCCGGCGATCGTGGCCAAGGTTCGCGAGGGTCTGGAGGGTGTGGAACGCAGCTTTATCAGCACGTTGGAGCGGAACGGGATCAAGCACGAGGATCCGATCGGACAATCTTTTGATCCCCACCTGCACCAAGCGATGGCCGAGCAAGAGAGCGAAACCCATGGCCCTGGTACAGTGATCCACGCATGGTCCAAGGCTTGGACCTTGAACGGCCGATTGTTACGTCCGGCGATGGTCGTCGTCGCCAAGGCCCCGACCTCTGAACTCGCCGGGCCGGCGAAGGCGTAGCCTAGGAGCCAGGCCGATTTGGGCTATTGTGACAGAATGGAACGGAAAATTTGGCTATAACACTTGTCCTAGCCCGCTCCGTCTCATACATCCAGTGCATTCATCAAAGGGACCGTGCCGGTGCTTCGGGCCGCCATTGTCCGCTGAAAGGAGCATATTCATATGAGTAAAGTGATCGGTATCGATCTTGGTACCACCAACTCGTGCGTCGCCATTCTGGAAGGCAAGGACGTCCGTGTCATTGAGAATGCGGAGGGTGCGCGTACCACCCCCAGCATGGTCGCCTTCACCGACAGTGGGGAGCGTCTGGTCGGCCAATCGGCCAAGCGTCAGGCAGTCACCAACCCGACCAACACGCTATACGCGATCAAACGCCTGATCGGCCGCCGGTATGATGATCCGCTGGTCGCCAAGGATAAGGGCATGGTGCCGTACACCATCGTTCGCGCCGATAATGGCGACGCGGTGGTGGAAAGTCGCGGCGAAAAGTATTCGCCCAGCCAGATCAGCGCCTTCATTCTCGGCAAGATGAAGGAAACAGCCGAGGCCTATCTGGGTGAGCCAGTAGCGCAGGCGGTCATCACCGTCCCGGCCTACTTCAATGATAGCCAGCGCCAGGCGACCAAGGATGCAGGCCGGATAGCAGGCCTCGATGTGCTGCGCATCATCAACGAGCCGACGGCGGCTGCGCTGGCCTACGGCATGGACAAGAAGTCCGCCGGAACCATCGCGGTATACGACCTCGGCGGTGGCACCTTCGATATCTCCGTGCTGGAAATCGGCGACGGCGTGTTTGAGGTGAAATCGACCAACGGCGACACGTTCCTGGGCGGCGAAGATTTCGATCTACGCGTCATCGACTATCTCGCGGACGAGTTCCGCAAGGAGCAGGGCATCGACCTGCGCCGTGACAAACTGGCGCTGCAGCGGCTGAAGGAAGCCGCCGAGAAGGCGAAGATCGAGCTGTCATCCTCTAAGGAGACCGAGATCAACCTGCCGTTCATTACCGCTGACGCCTCCGGGCCGAAGCACCTTGTGATGAAGCTGTCCCGGGCCAAGCTGGAATCACTAGTCGACGATCTGATCAGCCGTACGATGGACCCCTGCCGCGCGGCGCTCAAGGATGCCGGGGTGACGGCCAATGAAATTCAAGAAGTGATCCTGGTCGGCGGCATGACCCGTATGCCCAAGGTGATCGACGCGGTGAAGTCCTTCTTCGGCAAGGATCCCGCGCGTAACGTTAACCCCGACGAGGTCGTGGCTATCGGCGCCGCGGTGCAGGGCGGCGTTCTGAAGGGTGACGTCAAGGACGTCCTGCTACTGGATGTGACGCCGCTATCGCTCGGGATTGAAACCCTGGGCGGCGTATTCACCCGACTGATCGACCGCAACACCACGATCCCGACGAAAAAGAGCCAGACCTTCTCCACCGCTGACGACAATCAGCAGGCCGTAACCATCAAGGTGTTCCAGGGTGAGCGCGAGATGGCGTCGGACAACAAGCTGCTGGGCAATTTCGATCTGACCGGGATTCCTTCGGCGCCGCGCGGCGTGCCTCAGATTGAGGTGACGTTCGACATCGACGCCAACGGCATTGTCTCGGTTCAGGCGAAGGACAAGGCAACCGGCAAGGAGCAGCAGATCCGGATCCAGGCGAGCGGCGGCCTGTCGGAAGCCGACATTCAGCGGATGGTCAAGGAGGCGGAGGCTAATGCCGAAGCCGACAAGAAGCGGCGCGAGACCATCGAGGCGCGCAACCATACGGAAAGCCTGGTCCATCAGGTCGAAAAGAACCTGAAGGAGCACGGAGACAAAGTAGGAGCCCAGGAAAAGGGCGAGGCCGAGTCGGCTATCGCGGCGGCGAGATCCGCTTTGGAGGGCACCGATACGGAAGCCTTGAAGCAGGCGTCCGACCGGCTCAGCCAAGCGGCGATGAAGATCGGTGAGGCGATGTACAAGGCCGAGGCCGCGTCCGCACAACAGCCGCCGGGTGACGGCGGGGCGGGCCCACAGGCGCCTGGTGATGACAAGGTCGTTGACGCCGAATTCGAGGAAGTTGACGACAAGAAGAAAAAGTCGGCCTGATCAGGAGGTCTGATTCGCATGATAGGTCGCGCCCGCAGTTATTTTTCAGGCGGGCGCGATTTCTATTTTCTGGCGTTGAATTTTGGGGCGCTGCGACGGGGCGCCGCACAATAAAGGGCTAAGATGGCCAAACCGGATTTTTACGCCACGCTGGGTGTAGCGAAGAATGCGAGCGCGGACGACCTGAAGAAGGCGTACCGCAAGCTTGCAATGCAATTTCATCCTGATCGCAACCCCGGCGACAAGCAGGCCGAGTTGCGCTTCAAGGAGGTCAATGAAGCCTACGATGTGCTGAAGGATGACCAGAAGCGCAGCGCCTACGATCGCTTCGGCCATGCTGCGTTCGAGCAGGGCAACGGCGGTGGCGCCGGGATGGGTGGCTTCGATTTTTCCGCCAGCGGCGACCTCGGCGATATTTTCGGCCAGATGTTTGGCATGGGCCGGCGCGGTGGCCAGCGGACGCGTACCGGAGCGGATCTGCGGCAGGGGGTCGAGATTGACCTGGCCGAGGCGTTCAGCGGCACCAAGGTCACCTTACGTGTCCCCACGAGGGTGAAATGCGAGAGTTGCGATGGCACCGGGTCTCAGGATAAGGGACGCGCGGCCGAGACGTGCCCGACCTGTCAGGGTGCGGGCAAGGTCCGCAGGCAATCCGGGTTCTTCCTGATCGAGCAGACTTGCGCGACATGCGGCGGTCAGGGGCGGGTGGTCCGTAATCCTTGTCGGATTTGCCAGGGCGCCGGCACGGTTCAGCGTGAACGCAGCTTGTCCGTGCCGATCCCGGCGGGGTTGAGGACGGAACGCGCATCCGCCTATCCGGCGAAGGCGAGGCCGGCGGTCAGGGCGCGCAGAACGGCGACCTGTATGTGCATGTCTCGATCCGGCCGCACGAATTCTTCCAGCGCGAGCAGGCCGATATCCTGATGCGCGTGCCGCTAAGAATGACCCAGGCGGCGCTCGGCGACGATATCGAGGTGCCGGTGGTCGATGGGTCGAGGGCCAAGGTCAAAATTCCCGCCGGGACGCAGACCGGCGATCAGTTTCGCCTGCGCGGCAAAGGGTTTTCCGTCCTGCGCAGCCCGGCGCGAGGGGATATGTTTATCCAGGTCGCAGTCGAGACACCGCTTAACCTGTCGCCACGGCAGCGGGAATTGCTGGAGGCGTTCGAGGCCGAGGCAGACAAGGGCAACAAAGGCAGCCCGGACCATGAAGGGTTCTTCGCTAAGGTTGCGGCGTTCTTTGAGGGCGGCCGAGGATAGTATCGCTACGGCGAAGTAATAACGGCCGACGAATCCAGGGCGGGATTCAAACGGTGGTGGCCGAGGGCGTCTGCCCGCCCGTAGGGTCGGTGGGTCTACGCCGCCTTTGCTAGGGCCATGGCGCGCCATACCCGCTCCGGCGTCGCCGGCATATCGATATGTGTCACCCCGTCGCTGCTCAACGCGTCAATGATGGCGTTGATCACCGCCGGAGGGCTTCCCACAGCGCCGGCCTCGCCCGCGCCTTTGACACCCAGGGGATTGGACGCGCAGGGGATTTCGAGCAGTTCGACCTCGATATCCGGGAACTCATTGGCGCGCGGCAGGGCATAGTCCATCAAGCTGCCGGACAGCAACTGACCGGAAGATGGGTCGTAGACGGTGTGTTCGAGGACAGCTTGGCCGAAGCCCTGGGCAACCCCGCCGGCGACCTGGCCGCGGACGATCAGCGGGTTGATCGCCTTGCCGACGTCGTCGGTAACGCTGTATCGGACGAGTTCGACGACGCCGGTTTCCGGGTCGATCTCGACCTCGGCCATGTGGCAGCCGTTTGGAAATGTGTGGGCGTCGATTGGGGCGATCTCCGCGGCATCCAGCAGCGTGACGGCTTGGCCCGCCGCGGCTTTTTTGCGCTGGGAGGTTGCGAGGGTCAGGATATCGATGGCGCGGTCGGTGCCGACGATGGTGAAGGTGCCGTCGGCGAAGCCAATGTCGGCGACGGCGGCTTCCAGTTCTTCGGCGGCGGCTTGCTTCCCTTTCGCGATCACGGATTGCGAGGTTAGCAGAATGGCCTGGCCTTCCGAGTAAAGGCTGCGAGCGCCACCGGTGCCGCCGCCGACGGGGATGGTGTCGGTGTCGCCCTGGCGGATGCGGACCTTGTCGCCGTCGATGCCAAGGTTGTGGGCGGTAAGCTGAACGTAGGCGGTCTCGTGACCCTGACCAGTGGACTGCGTGCCGACGTAGACATCGACGAAGCCATCATCGGCAAATCTGATTTCCGCGCGCTCGGTGGGATCGCCACCCGTTGCTTCTAGGTAATAAGCTAGCCCGAGGCCTCGGCGCATGCCTTTCGCAGCAGCAGCGGCTTTGCGCGACGGAAAACCGGCGTAGTCCATGTGTTTGGTGGCAGCGTCCAGCACGCGACGAAAATCACCGCTGTCGTAGCTTTTTCCAACCGGGGTGGAGTGCGGCATCGCCTCGGGCAGCACCATGTTGCGGCGGCGGAGTTCGACCTTGTCGATACCCATTTCGCGTGCGGCGGCATCGACCAGGCGCTCGACCAGGTAGTTGCTTTCGGGACGACCGGCGCCCCGGTAAGCGTCCACCGGAACGGTATTGGTGAACACGCCGAGCACGTTGGCGTAGATTGCCTTGAAGCCATAGACGCTCGCCAATACGCCTGTGCCGGCAAATGTTGGGATAAATGGCGCCGATGTGGACAGATATGCGCCCATGTTGGAAATATTGCGTGTCCGCAGGGCGATGAATTTGCCGTCGGCGTCGATCGCCAACTCACCTAGCGTCAGGTTGTCGCGGCCCTGGGTGTCGCAGACAGAGGCCTCACCGCGGTCCGCTGCCCATTTCACCGGGCGCCCTAGTTTGCGGGCGGCGTAACAAGTCAGCACGTGTTCGGCGTAGAGAAATAATTTCATGCCGAAGCCTCCGCCAACATCGGGAGTCACGACGCGAAAATTCTCGGGGTCGGCGCCGAACACCGGGCCGATCAGACCTTTTATCAGCCAGCCGCCCTGGGTATTGGCGTAGAGTGTCCAGCGGCCGGTCTCGGCATCGAAATCTGCGAGCGCGGCGCGCGCCTCCATCGAGTTTACGACAATGCGATTGTTGACGATGGTCAGCTTCGTGACGTGGGCCGCCCTGGCGAACTGTACTCGGTCGCTGATTTGTCGCCGATCTCCCAGTCGAAAGCGAGGTTGTGGGGGACATCCGGCCAGACCAGTGCGCCGCCTTTGTCCATCGCGGTTGGCAGGTCGGTGATGGAGGGGAGCATGTCGTAGTCCACCTCGATCGCCTCCGCCGCGTCCCGAGCCTGCTTGATCGTTTCGGCGACGATGAAGGCGACGGGGTCGCCGACGTGGCGCACGCTGCCCTCGGCCAATACGGGATGGGGCGGCGCGGCTTGGGGGGAACCGTCACGATTTTCGACCAGGGCGGCGCACGGGCAACGGGCCGATGCCTTCGGCCGAAAGATCGGAGGCGGTGTAGACGCCGGCGACGCCCGGCAATCCCGCCGCAGCGGTGATGTCGAGCCGGGTGATGGTCGCCGCCGCATGCGGGCTACGCAGCACGACGCCGAACAGCATCCCAGGCAGAACGATGTCGTCGGTGTAGCGGCCGGCGCCTTTGAGCAGCCTGGGGTCCTCCACGCGGCGGACGGGCTGGGCGAGGCCGAATTTGGTGGTGGTCATGAGCGTGGTTCTCCGAAGGCATGTGGCGCGGTCTGATGTCAGCATGTACACTGGCGACGAAAAAGGCCAAGGGGTGCCATGTCCGGAACCAATCGCCGTATCGTTGTTTTCAACACGGGCTCGTCCAGTCTGAAATTCGCGGCTCTATTCGCTGGCGGAAGAGGTCGCGCCGCTTGCTGTCTGGTGAAGTGGAGGAAATCGGCGGGTCCGCGCGCCTGACGATGGGTGGCAATTCCACCAGCCGGTGACGGCGGCGGATCCACATGCCGCGATGGAGGCTCTGACCGAGCTGCCGGATGGTCCGCTGGCCGGCGACATCGCGGCGTTCGGGCACCGCATCGTGCACGGCGGTCCGGATCTGGATCGGTCCGTGCTGATCGATGATGCCACCCTGGCTCGGATCGAGGCGGTTTCGCCGCTGGCGCCGCTGCACAATCCACCAGCGCTGGATGTGCTGAAGGGACTGCGGCGGCGATTTCCCAAGGCGCCTCAGGTGGCGTGCTTCGATACCGCATTCCATCGCGGACACCCGGCAGTGGCCAACCGGTTCGCCATCCCCGAGGCGCTGTACCAGCAGGGCGTGCGGCGCTACGGGTTTCA
>CAWFVX010000031.1:0-101593 GCA_963819345.1 uncultured Alphaproteobacteria bacterium | reverse complement strand
TGGACGGAGGTGATCGCATTTCGGTTCTGCGCCCACGCTTGCTCGTTGGAACCCTGAGCTGTCGGGCGATCCTTCCCGTAGCTGATCGTGGTCATGCGCCCGGTGGGAACGCCTTTGGCCTTCAGGTATGAAGCGGCGGCGTTTGCGCGGCGATCGCCCAGTGCCAGGTTGTATTCCTCAGTGCCCCGCTCATCGCAATTACCGGCAATCTGAACATTCACACTGCCATACTTAGCGAGCCAAGTCGCTTGCTTGTCCAGCGTGGTGGTCGCGTCAGCCCGCAGATTTGACCTGTTGAAATCGAAGAAAACGCGATCTCCGACGTTGGCGACAAGATCTTCCTGGCTGCCGGGAACGACGCCGCCGAGGTCGGCGGAGGAGCGGGGGGTGTGGGGGCTGGGGTGCTGCACGCCGCCAGCAGGGCGACGGTGGACAACGCGCCGAGGATGTTGATGTTCATCTTCTATTCGTCCCTGGATGGTGTGCAATCCGTTGCGCGAGCTGTGCCCACGCAGGAAGAAGCGGTAATCCGTTCCGTCCGCGAGAACGATTAACGTGTTCGGCTGATACCGGTCAAGTTCCCACCCGTCTAAGTGGAAACAGCTCCCGGCCATCTCGCCGGGTCGCACAAAGTCGTTGCGTCCTTGCCACAGCTCCTGATGTTGTCCACGGTCAAGGGGCAGCAACTCGCTGCCAACACACGCAACCTTGTCAGCGTGATCGATATATTGATCCACGCTCAAACCGGTTCGTTTTCGGCTTTCGGACTATCGCCGAGTGCCGACCGGCGCGCCGCCTTCGGGCTCTCTACTGTTTCGGGCTCTTTACTCTAAAGACGCTGCAGGCCGTTTGCGGCGCGTTGGGATTGCGGGCATCAACCTTCAGGTTTGCCCCTGGCGGTGTCAGGGTACGGCCGCGTGGACCCGCCAGATGGTGTTGCCAACATCGTCGGCCACCATTAGTCCACCGCGACTGTCCAATGCCACCCCGACCGGCCGGCCACGAGCCTGCCCGTCGGCATTGAGAAACCCAGTCAGAACCTCCACCGGCTCACCAGCCGGTTTACCATCGGAAAAAGGAATGAAGATCACGCGGTAGCCGCTCGGCGGACGGCGGTTCCACGAACCGTGCTGACCAACGAAGGCGCCCGCGGTGAATGGGGCGGGCAGACCACTGTGCGCGGTGATCGCCAATCCCAGCGAGGCGGTGTGTGCGCCCAAGGCATAATCCGGCGCCACGGCGCGCGCGACCAGATCCGGTCGTTGCGGCGTCACACGGTCATCGACATGCTGGCCGTAATAACTGAAGGGCCAACCATAGAAGCTCCCGTCACGGACCGAGGTCATGTAGTCGGGCACAAGATCGCTTCCCAGCGCATCACGCTCGTTCACGGCGGTCCACAGGACCGGCGTCGGGCCGGGCGCGAAAGCCAAGCCGTTGGGGTTGCGCAGACCGGTCGCAAAGCTGCGATGTTCGCCGGTGCGGGCATCAACCTGCCAGATCTGCGCTCGGCCCTCCTCGGCGGCCAAGCCGTTTTCCCCGACATTGCTGTTCGAGCCGATACTGACAAAGAGGAACCGTCCGTCCGGGCTCGCAACCAAATTCTTGGTCCAATGGTGGTTGATCCGCCCCGCAGGCAACTCTGTCAGTATCGACCCCGGATCATCGATCCGTGTCTGGCCGTCGCGATAGGTGTATTTGCGGATAGCGTCGGTGTCCGCGATGAAAAGCTGATCGCCGACCAGCGCGATGCCATAGGGCGAGTTCAAGCCTTCCAGGAAGACCGTGCGGGTGTCGGCCACACCGTCGCCACGCGTGTCGCGCAACAGGATAAGGCGGTTGGCGCTCGGCACCCCGGCACCGGCGCGGGCCATGATCCGCCGGGTGATAAAACCGCGCAGACCAGGGCTGTCATCCGGCTTTGGCGGGGCGTTGGTCTCAGCCACCAGGACATCGCCGTTCGGCAGGACGTAAACGTTGCGCGGGTGATCAAGGCCGGTAGCGAAGGCATCCACCGTGAGGCCGGCCGCCGGCGTTGGTCGCTCGTCCGCGCGCCAGCCAACCGCCTCCGCGACGTTCACGGTTGGAAACAGCGTCACGTGGGGTGACGGCAACTGCGGGTGAGGCCCGATGCCGGCGGAAAGCGGCAACTTGGCGGTTTCGCCGCAGGAAGCCAGCGCAAGCCCGGCTGCGGTCACCAGCAACAAGGTCGTCACGCGGACAGCTCTTTTCATGGCATCGTGTTCCAATCGGATTGTGAAACCCGTTGGAGGCTGGGAGGTTTCGAACTCAGCTCATACCGCGGGCGGTGCCTCGGATTTGGCCGCAATTTACTCGGTGGCGGCCGCAGCCACTGACAACGGAGGAGCGGAGCTCGATCTAGCCGATCAGTTATTGGTGACATCAGATCGGGCTTGTCCTGCTTCACCAAGATGGAGCGCCGTATCGTCGATGGTAACGAAGTCTAAGTCCCGAGTGGTGACCAGGCGGGATCGGATGCGTCTGTGGGCGTTTCCACCGGACGTTCATTGAACCCGGTGATATCGACTGATACGAGCCGTGAGGAAAATCCCCGGCCACGGGAATCCAACGACCGGGTTTCGCGCCAGAACATCAACACCCGCCCATTCGGGGCGAAAGTCGGCCCTTCGACCAGCCACCCCTCGGATAGAATGCGCTCCCCCGAACCATCCGGGTGCATGACGCCGATAGCGAAGTTGGAGGTATCGCCAGCATACCGAGTGAAGGCAATCAGGTCCCCCCGTGGTGACCACACTGGCGTCGCATAGCGACCGTTACCGAAGCTGATCCGCTTCACGCCATCGCCGCTCGCGCTCATGGTGTAGATCTGCTGGTCACCGCCTCGGTCGGAGGCGAAGGCGATTTGCGATCCGTCGGGACTGTAGCACGGGCTGACATCGATTGCGCCGGAATCGGTCAGTTTGCGCGGCGAACGGCTGCCCAGATCCATCGCTATAACGTCCGACCCGCCGCCATTCGACACCGCCATGACGACGCCGCTGCCATCCGGCGAAAACCGCGGTGCGAACGTCATACCGGTGAAGTCGCCAAGCAGGCTCTGCCGGCCGGAAGTCAGGTCGAATAGATAAACCCGTGGGCGATTGTTGGCGTAGCTCATGAACGCGATTTCGTCGCGGCTGGGATGGAAGCGGGGGGTGAGCACCAGCCATGATCCATCGGTGAGCAGACGGTTGTTCTCACTGTCCTGGTCCATGATCCCGAGGCGCTTGGTGCGACGGTCACGTGGTCCGGTGGCCGAGATATAAACGATGCGCGTATCGAAATAGCCCTTCTCGCCCAGCAATCGCTCGTAGATGACATCGGCCATGATGTGAGCGATACGGCGCCAGTTGCCCTGAGTGGTGGTGTAGGCGGTCCCCTGGATCTGGGTCTGCGGCAAGATGTCCCACAGCCGGAATTCCACCCGCACCTGCCCGCCGCCAAGGATTTCCACAGCCCCCGTGACCAACGCCTGAGCGCCGGTCGGCTTCCAGTTCTGGAAATTCGGCGTACTGGAGGTCGTTCTACCAGCCTGGATGAACGCGGCATGTTCGACCAGTCGAAACAGTCCACTGCGGGCCAGGTCCGCACTGATAACGCTGGAGATGTCGTGGCCAAGCTGAGCGGAAGCGCCGTCCGGACCACCGAGGTCGGGAATTGCGATCGGAATTGGTTCGGTCCGGGCGCGATTGACGTCGATGACCGCAGACGGCCCTCCGCCGCCTGACGAGGGCGGCGATCCCGGCTGGGCAAGCACAGGAATGGGCGCGGCGGCGAGTAGCCCGGCAGTGCCGGCAATCAGACCGCGCCGGCCGACGGAAGGATTCAAGATTAGCACCATGCGATTGTCTTCCACTCTTGGCGGTTCCCCAGCAATGCGTAGTCGCATCGAATACGCCTCGTCATGGAGTGAACCGGAAGGTCAGGACATTGACCTTACCTAAAACGTTGTTCGGCAGCGGCAGATTGGCGCAGCGTGGATCGAGGATGGCTCGCTTCGCGCGTTCGGCGAACGCCCGGAAACGAGGATCACCCATACGGCCGAGATCGTCCCCGGCAACCTCGGCCTGGTGCGCAACACCGGTCGCATCGGTGGTCACCGTAAGCAGCACGCGCTGCTTGTCGATATCCAGCGCCCCAGCGTCCTTGGTCCAGCACTCCCGCACATGGTCCCCGATCGCGCCGCGCTGGTCGGCGCTAAGCGCCGCCGTGTCGTTCGCCAGCGGGTTGCCGCCGCCATTTGGCTGCCCACCGGACCGCGGATTAGGTCGCGCTTTCGCTGGTTGCGATTGCGCGAGCTGCTGGCGGAGTTTTTCCAGCGTGTTCTCCACCGAACTACTGTTCGGCGCCGGGTTCTTGGTCTGATTTGGCTGCGATGTGGTGCTCGGTGGGCTCGGCGGCGGCGGCACGGGTGGTGGTGGCAGCGGCAACGGGGGCTCCGGTTTCGCCGGCGTGGGCGTCGGCGGGGTCGGCGGCGCCGGCGGTGGCGGCACGACATTCGGCGCAGGCGTCGGCTCCGGCGGCGGGGTCGGCGGAGGTGGTATAGGTGCCGGCGGTGCCGGCTCAACATGGCTTGGAGGCGGTGGTGGTGGAGGAGGCGGTGGAGGCGGTGGCGCCTCAACCGGTTCCGGCGTGGGCGGCGTCGTCACTGGCGGTGCCGGCGGTGCGATTTCCTTCGACGGCGCGGGCACCTCGGCCGGCGCGGGCGCCTGCATCGAGGATTGGGCAGTGCCTTGAAAAACCAGCGCGACGACGGTTTCAGGAGGCGGCTCGTCGTTTGGCGGGAATGACGGAACGCCGATCAGCAGGGCCAACACCACAAGCACGTGCAGTAAGGCCGATACGATCAGCCCAATTCGCAGGCCGCGCGCGGTGCCCGATGCTCGACGGCCTACGCGATCCGGGTTGAAGAGTTGCTGCAGCACGCGCCGGTCACCCGATAGGGAAGAGCAAATACGTCGGTGGCTTGCCATGCCGGTTAAGCGGCAACTCGATGCTCATGCGCCGAGTGCCGCTATTTGGGTGACGCGGCGGCGGGCTTGCCCGAGGCAGTGGATGACGCCGGCCCAGAGGGAGCAGATGGAGAGGGGGTGGGTGACGAGGGGGTGGATGAAGCCGGCACAGAAGTTTGTTCCGCAAGCAGTGCGACCTTGGTGAACCCACCCTGGGTCACAGTACCCATCACCTCCATGATCCGGCCATAAGCCAAATCCTTGTCTCCGCGCACGAAGATCCGCCGCTCCGGATTATTTTGCGAGATTGCCTGCAGCTTGGACACCAGATCGCCGATCTCAACCGCTTGTTCCTGCAGGAAGATCGAACCGTCGGCCTTGATCGTGACGGTCAGCGGCTCGCTGTCGCTGTTCAACGGCTGAGCATTGGTTTTAGGCAGATCGACCGAGACACCGGAGGTCATCAACGGTGCGGTGACCATGAAGATAATGAGCAACACCAGCATCACGTCGACCAACGGGGTTACGTTGATCTCCGCAAGCGGCCGGTAGCGGCCCCGGCTTCTGCCGCTATTGTTCGTAGTGAACGCCATTGTTCAGGTTCGCTCCTCGGTCTGGGTCATTTCAGGACCGCTCCGCGGTGGGGTCATTTCAGGACCGTTCCTCGCTTTGGCGCGACAGGATCGCGCTGAACTCACTGCCGAAGTTGTCCAGGCGTCCGGCGAAGCGAGACAGGCTGTTGCTGATCTGGTTGTAAGCGAGGACCGCCGGGATCGCCGCGACCAGCCCGATAGCCGTAGCAAACAGCGCCTCGGCGATCCCCGGCGCGACAACCGCGAGGTTGGTGTTGTGCATGGCCGCGATCGCGGAGAACGAGTGCATGATGCCCCATACGGTGCCGAACAGGCCGATGAATGGGGCAGTCGCGCCGACACTGGCGAGGAAAATCATCCAACGTTCCACCCGGTCCATCTCCCGTTGCACCGTCACTGTAATGGCTCGGTCGATTCGCTCCCGCACGCTGGTATGAGAAATGTCCGCGCCGGCGACCCGAACCGAGCGGCGCCACTCGCCCATCGCAGCGGCGAAGACCGCGGCCATCGGGTGCTTGGGGTTGGTGCCTTCCCGGTCGAACAACTCGTCCAGGCTTCCGCCAGACCAAAAACGGTCCTCGAACCCATCAGCTTCCTTGTTAATCTTCCGCAACGTGCTCCATTTCTCGAACACCACTGCCCAGACCCAGACGCTGGCGCCGAGTAGCCCAACCATCACAAGTTTGACGACGATATCGGCTTGAATGAACAGGCCCCAGAGCGACAGATCGCCGCCGGCCGTTCCAAGATTTACCGCATCCACTGCCCGATCCACGATCTAATCCCCTTCTTCAGTCGCCGCGGCGACGTCATGACGAACCACGGCCTCCCGCGCCACTTTACGACGCAGGGCCAGCATCCCCTCTCGCCATTGAGGCGGGATGCGGGCCGGTTTGTTTCCCCCGATTCGGACGCAGGCAAGCTTGATGCTTAGCGTCGCGCAGACCCCGTTGGGGCCGCGAACAGTCTGGCGCAATAGGACGGTTGCGCCGCCCACGTCCATCGTTTCCGTATCGACCACCAGCAGGTCGTCGAGGATAGCGGGGCGCACATAATCTATTTCCGCGCGGCACACCATGAACATAAGGCTAAACCGTTTGACGAGGTCCGCATGCGGAATCCCCGCGTCACGCAGGGCCTCGGTGCGGGCGCGTTCGGCAAACCGCAGGTAGTTTGCGTGGTAAACGACGCCGCCTGCATCCGTGTCCTCATAATAGACCCGCAAGGAGGTGCGATGGGTGGAGTGCGGATGAGCAATCATTTATCTAGCCATTCCTTTGTCTGGATGGCCGTCGGGCATTCTGTATGCGTCAGAGTCGGCCGCAGCCAAAAATTTAGGCTACAGGATAAGCCTCGCAATCCCCAAAGGCTGGTCACCCTTCCCCTCCGAGCATATCCAGCAACGGCGCATTGGATCTGGGCACTTTCAGGCCAAGGTGCTTCCAGCCCGGTTCCCCCAGCATCCGCCCCCGGCTGGTTCGCAGGATCAGGCCCTCCTGGATCAGGTATGGCTCGACCACGTCCTCCAACGTGTCACGTGCTTCAGCCAGAGCCGCGGCAAGTGTCTCGACCCCTACCGGGCCGCCGGAATGGTGCTCCGCGATCCGGCGCAGGTAGCGGCGGTCCATCGAATCCAGGCCAAGGCGGTCGACCTCCAATCGGTTCAGCGCGGCATCGGCGACAATGCGATCGACCGGAGCGTCGCCCTGAACCGCCGCGAAATCGCGCACCCGACGCAGCAGTCGTCCAGCGATCCGGGGCGTCCCCCGCGATCGGCCGGCGATCTCCGCGGCGCCTTCCTCGGTCAGGCTCAGCCCCAGCAGGCGTGCTCCGCGCACGATGATCTGGCGCAATTCCTCCGGCGTGTAGAACACCAGCCGCAACGGGATCCCGAACCGGTCCCGCAACGGCGTAGCCAGCAGCCCCGCCCGGGTGGTCGCACCGACCAGCGTGAATGGCGGCAAGTCAATGCGAACACTGCGCGCGGCCGGCCCTTCCCCGATGATCAGATCGAGCTGGAAATCTTCCATCGCGGGATACAGCACTTCTTCGATCGCCGGCTGCAGGCGATGGATTTCGTCGATAAATAAGACATCCTTGGGTTGCAGGTTGGTCAGAATAGCAGCGAGGTCGCCGGCCTTGGCGATCACCGGACCGGACGTCGCCCGGAACCCGACACCAAGTTCCCGAGCCACGATCTGTGCGAGGGTCGTCTTGCCCAGGCCGGGCGGTCCATGCAGCAGGATGTGGTCGAGCGATTCGCCGCGCGCCCTGGCCGCCTGGATGAAGACAGCGAGGTTCTCGCGGGAGGCCTTTTGGCCGGTAAAATCGGCCAGAGTTTGCGGCCGCAGCGATACCTCGGCGGCATCTTCCGGCTGACGGGCAGCGGATACTTCCCGATCGACTGGCCGGTCATCGCTCATCCGGCGGCCCGCTGCGCCAATTCCTTCAGGCTGTCACGAATCAATGCGTCCAGTGTCGCGGCCTCGCCGAGGCGTTCCAGAACCCGGACAACCACCGGCTGCGCCTCGATTCGGCGGTAGCCCAGATTGACCAGAGCGGACAGCGCGTCGTCAGCCGGCGTAGCGGCAGCAATCGGCGTGTAAGATACGCCGATGGACGTTGGCATGGTGCCGGTCTTGTCCTTCAGTTCTGTCAGCAGCCGGATCGCCAAGCGAGGGCCGACGCCCTGCGCGCGCGTCAGGCTTGCTTTATCACCGGCGGCGATCGCACCGATCAGATCACGCGGCGACAGCGCTGACAGTATAGCAAGGGCGACTCTGCCCCCCACCCCCTGCACCGTCGTCAGCAGACGGAACCAGTCACGCTCGGCCGAGTCGGCGAAGCCGTAAAGAACGATGGCATCGTCGCGAACATGTGTTTCGATCAGCACTTTAGCGGCCGCCGGCGCTTGCGGCAGCGCGGACAGGGTGCGCGACGAGGCCTGGACCAGATATCCGACGCCGCCCACGTCGATGACACAGGTGCCATCGGACAGTGCATCCACTCGTCCGGTGAGTTGGGCGATCATAGAGGTACGGTCCTGCGACGTCGTTTTACCAAGCATGGAGCAGCGAATCGGGCGATCGCGGATGATACCTCATTTCAGGCAGGCATAGCAGCCGTTCGTTGGCACTGGACCTGGCCCACGCCGGCGCCAATCCGACGATGGCCGGTAGGCGCGCGGCCGGCCCGTTAATACACTGACGAGACCCAAGGCGGCAGAGCCCCGGACACCAAAAGGGCGGCGGATTGCTCCGCCGCCCGAGCCCGCGATCAACGACCGCGTGAAACAGCAAGTTTAGGCTAGTGAGGAACGAACGTAGGGAAATTCAACAGCTGTTCGAACACGACCGTAAGTTCGACACCAACGGCCACACCGTTCTCTACGTGCGCCGACGGATTGGTTTGGGTGAACGGCTGCACGGACCAAGCGGCATAAGGCTTCGCCGTCAGCCCAGGCAGGATTCCAATGCCATAGTTGACTTCGAACAAGAATGTCTTGTCGAAGGGGGCGCCCGCATGTGGTGTGCCGGTGCAATTGATTGGAAGGCAGGCAGTGCCTGATTGGTTGATGGTCGCCATGGTGCCGACCAGACCAATAAAGTCCAACGGCCGCACCGAACCCCACGGGGCACGATCGTACAGACCGGCGTAGTACTGACCAGTATAAGCAGGGCTCTGATTATACCATATCGCGCCGCCGAACAGTGTTATGCTCTGGTTGGTCTTGGGATCCGGCCGCCAGATGGTCTGCTGGAGCTGTATGTAGCCAGCCTCCCGGTTTGTCACGGTCGGATTACCGGTCTGGTTACCCTTGTTGTATTGCGACGTGTCGTACCAGAAGCCAGCATCGTATTTCGAGGGAAGCCTGACGTCGCTGAAGCCGGTCAGGTAGCCAATTTCCGCCGGAATGAATGCGCCGGTTGAGCCTGCGGTTCTCCAGTCGAAGCCAGCATCCATGAAGCCGGTGCCCACGGGGGTGTCCTGATAGGCGCCGAGCTTGAAGTATATCTGCGGCGTAACTGCAACGTTGACGCGGCCGCCCCATTCGGTCGCTGGATAGGCCCCGTTTTTGTTTTGCGAATACCAGGTACCCGGCTGGGAGCAGAACACGCCGGTCACGAAAACGCACGATAGGTCGCTGACCGCGAATTCAAGTGTCGGTTCGGTGCGTCCAACCTGAAGGTCGATTTTGTCCCCGAGGAAGCCTTGCTCCCAGTAGAACTGGGTCAGACGGTATTTGACCGGCCCGGCGTTCTGGTTCAGCCCGATGTCGGTGCCCCCGGAGTTCGATCTGCCGTTACGCTCTTCGAAGATGACGTGTATCGAAGCCTCAGGGAGATCTATGAGTTTCTGGAGATCAAACGTAACGCCGACGTTGGCGTGTCCGATCGGAGAGGTACCTACCTTCGGAGTGCCAGCCACGAGCCGCGAAAAGTCCTCTGTATAACCAAGATTGAAGTATATGCCAGCTTGCCCCATCTGCTGGCCCATAGCCGTGATCGGGTCGAACATCGGTATAGGGCCACCAGCAGGCGCGCCCTGCGCATAGACGGGTGTAGAGATACCTGACAAGGCCCAGGCGAGTGCCGTCGCCCCCAGGCATAAGCCATAACGCATTTTAGTCACCATTTAGTCTCCATTTTGGCAGCCACTTGCTGTCGCTTCTCATCGACGCACGTTTATGACGACCGGCGAGAACCGCAGCGTCAACCGCCTCGGGGCGAAAAGGCCGGCCCAACGGCCAACATGTGACTTGAGAGTTGCCACGGTGTGACATTTTTGCAATGCCGCGGCTGGCGCAAGGGGGGATCGCCACAACCGGAAGCAAAAACTCCGCTCCTGTCCACCCGTGGACAGTGCGGAGTTTCAGGGAACCGGACTTATCCCCGACGGGGCCGCTTCGGGAACCGCACTATGGCGCCGCTGGCTTCGTCCCACAGAGTGAAGGTCAGCGCCCGAAGGACCCGCGATACAGTCAGCCCGGTGACGTGGGCCGCCAACGCTGGTTCGACGTGATGTGCCGCCTGTAACCGATAGCTCGGCACAGGCGGCGTCAGCAGCAAGTTCAGGCTAGTGAGGGACGAACACGGGGAAGTTCAACAGCTGTTCGAACACCACCGTTAGCTCGACACCAACCGCCACACCGTTCTCGACATGCGCAGCGGGATTGGCCTGGGTGAACGGCTGCACGGACCATGCGGCGTAAGGCTTTGCGGTCAGCCCCGGTAAAATCCCGATCCCGTAATTCACTTCGAACAAGAACGACTTGTCGAACGGGGCGCCCCGATGCGGTGTCCCGGTGCAATTGATTGGACTGCAGGCAGTGGCCGATTGATTGACGTCCATCATCGTGCCGACCAGACCAATGCTGTCTAACGGCCGCGCCGCTCCCCACGGTGCACGGTCGTAGAGCCCGGCATAGTATTGACCAGTATACGCGGGACTGTTGGTATACCAGATTGCGCCACCAAACAGTGTCAGGCTCTGGTTGGTTTTCGGGTCGGGCCGCCATACTGTCTGCTGGAGCTGAATGTAACCGGCTTGCCGGCCATCCACGGTGGGGTTGCCAGCCTGGTTACCCTTGTTAAATTGCGACGTGTCGTCCCAGAAGCCTACATCGTATTTCGAGGGCAGCCTGACGTCGCCGAAACCGGTGAGATAGCCAAGTTCCACGGGGATGAACACGCCGGTCGAGCCTGACGTCCTCCAGTCGAAGCCGGCACTCATAAACCCGGTGTTCAGGGGGGTGTCCTGATATGCGCCGACCTTAAAGTAAATTTGCGGCGTAACCGCAACGTTCACCCGGCCGCCCCATTCCGACGCTGGATAGGCTCCGTTTTTGTTTTGCGAGTACCCAGGTACCCGGCTGGGCGCAGAAGACGCCGGTCACGAAAGCACACGATAGGTCGCTGACCGCGAATTCAAGTGTCGGTTCGGTGCGGCCCACTTGAACGTCGATACGGTCGTTGAGGATGCCCTGCTCCCAGTAGAACTGGGTCAGACGGTATTTGACCGGACCGGCGTTTTGGTTCAGCCCGATGTCGGTCCCGCCAGAGTTCGATCTGCCGGAACGTTCTTCAAATATGACGTGCACCGAGGCCTCGGGGATACCTATGAGTTTCTCAAGATCAAAGGTAACACCGGCGTTGGCGTGTCCGATCGGAGAAGTGCCTACCTTCGGAGTGCCGGCCACGAGCCGAGAAAAGTCCTCGGTATAACCAAGATTGAAGTAGATGCCGGCCTGCCCCATCTGTTGTCCCATCGCCGTGATCGGATCGAACATCGGTATAGGACCACCGGCGGGCGCACCCTGTGCATGGACTGGCGTCGAAATACCTGACCAGGCACACGCGAGTGCTGTCGCCCCCAGACAAAAGCCATAACGCGCTTTATTCATCATTTTGTCTCCATTTTTGGCAGCCACTTGCTGTTACTTCTCATCGACGTTTGTTATGACGATACAGCACAATTTATTCCGGAACATGTTCCCGGTCGGTGTTCCGCCGTTGACGGATCATCGCCCTCACCAAGCCGGACGCAAAGTATTCGCTCGTAACCGTAGAGAAACCAATGGCCGCCGGATTGCCGCTAGTCGGGAGGGCGGCCACAAGTAGTTGCGCACGCAGCGCTCGTGTCGAAGATTGTGTACAACAATTGTTTATCATTTTTTAGCCACCCTCCCCAAAACAACGCCTATTCGACAAGCCAGAGGACAGTCCAGATAGATCTGCACTTGTGGTGTGCTGTAGAACCGAGGTGCTTCACCGTCACCCAGTTCGCGGTTGCTATAACAACCACCGTCCCCCAATCGTCGGCTTGCGACCGCCTACCACCCTGCCTTTGCTCGAAATGTATCGTTGTGCGAACGCTAGACCGGCGAGAACCGGAACGTCAACCGCTCGCGGCGAAAAGACGGGCCCAACGCGCAACATGTGACGCAAGAGTTGCCACGGTGTGACATTTTTGCAAATCCGAGGCGGTGTAAAGGGAGATCACCGCAAGTAAGAAGCAAATTCCCGCCTCGGCCAGCCGGACAGTGCGAACTCTCAGGGCGCCGGGCTTACCTCTGACGAACCTGGTGGTCCGATCCGAACGGTGCATCCCACGCGGTCGGGTGAATGGCCTCCAAATCCAAAGGCTAGTGGTCCAAAACGGACAGCACAATCCGTCTGACTTGAACGACTAGCGATCCCGCCTCGGGAACCGCACCATCGCGCCGCTCGCTTCGTCCCACAAAGTGAAGCTCGGCGCGCGAAGGGCCTGCCAGAATGTTAAACCGGTGACGTGGGCAGCCAAGGCTGGCTCGGCGCGATGCGCCGCCTGTAGCCGATAGTTCGGCACGCGCGGCGCCAGGTGATGCACGTGATGGAAGCCAATATTGCCGGTGAACCACTGCAATATCCTCGGTAGCCGCAGCCACGAACTGCCATGTAGCGCAGCCCCGACCGCCGTCCAATCGGTCTGGCGTGCCCACAGCGTCTGCTCGAACCGGTGCTGCACCGCAAATAGCCACACGCCAATAATCGAGGCCATGACGATAACCGGAAGCTGCACAAGTAACACAGGCTCCCACCCAATTAACAAGGTCATTGTGAGCAGGAAAGCGCCGATCCCGAGGTTGGTGACATAAACGCTGATCCGCTCCTTCCGCCAGCCTCTGGGGGTGTCGAAGGGAAAGCGGTAGACAAGGATGAACACGACCGGCGGCAACAGGAGTTGGGACACCAACGGATGCAGAGCAGCCCGGTAGAGCCGCTGGCGCAGTGGCGACAGCGCCTCGTATTCTCTCAAGGTCAGGCAGCTGGAATAGATGTCGCTGCCGGAGGGGCGCTTGTCGAGATTGTTCCATACCGCGTGGTGGGCGGCGTGGTGCCGGCGCCATAGGGCAAACGGCGTAAAGGTAGTCAGGCTGCACAGCCAGCCCACGACCTCGTTCGCTAGACGCGACCTAAAATAGGCGCCATGCCCGCAGTCATGCTGAATGATGAACAGGCGAACCACGAAGCCGGCCGCCGGCAACGCGAGGGCCAGACTGACCCAAGGTGAGATGTGGTAGTATGCGTAATACATGAAGGCAACCAACGCGACATAGGGTGCGGCGGTGATGCCAAGCTGCAAGATGCTCCGGCCCGCCGACGGGGCCTGAAAAGGCGCAAGCCTGACGAGCAAGGTCCGGCGGTCGGGTGCCAACCCGGCTTCCTGCGGCATTGAGGGTTGGGGATGCATCGGGGTCTTTTCGTGGACTGAGGTTGGCGGCGTCCGGATTTGAACAGCTTCGCCTTCAGCGTAGGCATCGATTGTCTAGCTGAATTGGTGCATCCAGGGCACGATTCAATTACGATTTCCAATCATCCGGCATTTGATATATCAAATCGCCTATAAGCAGCGCGATTCCGACGTGGGGTTGGGTAGAGGTCATCGAGATAATAAGTGGCTCGAAGCCCGCTCCGGGCGCCTCCCCGGCACCCGTCCGCCGAGCGCTAACCATTTGTTAACCTGCCACTATTATTCTAGCCTTTTCCACGGACCCCCGCCGATGGCGTCATCTGAACTCCTGACCCAGGCGCTCCGGCCACTGTCGTCCGGGGCGTGGCAGGAAGCGGAAACCGCTGCACGCGCAGCCATAGCTGACGATCCCGACGACCCATATGCCGCGCTATTGCTTGCGCTGGCCGTCGCCTCGATGGGGGAAGCTGACCGTGCGGCCCCGCTCCTTATGCATGCCGGGGCGATGCGGCCGGACGCCTGCCATCCGTGCCTCGAGCTCGCGCAACTGAAGCCGCCGCTGCCGCGAGCGCTGGTAGCTCGACAGTTCCGAGCATGCCTTCGCCAAGCCCAATCGGGCGATCGGCTGCGGCTGGATTTCGCCACGTTCCTGCTCGACACCGGCCAAGCGGCGGAGGCAAAGGCAATCCTCGCGGACGGGCCAGCGTCCGTCGCGGGTCACCATCTGATGGGTCTGGTCGAGGCGGAGCTTGGCCATTTTCGAGCCGCCATCGAAAGCTTCGAGCACGCCCTGGTCTTGGAACCGAACAACGCGGGAAGCTGGTCGAACCTCGGCATGATGCTGAAAGTCGAGGGACGGTTCGACGAAGCGGTCGCAGCGCATGATCGGGCCGTGGCATTGGATCCAGCCAATCGCCGGCTTCGCGTCAATCGAGCGGTGGCCTCGCTGAAAAAGGGTGACTGGGCGGCGGCGTGGCTAGATTACGAATCGCGGCTGCTCCTGACCGGCTCGCCCCTGATCGACCACGATCGGCTTCTGCCAACCCTGCGTCCCGCCGACCGCCTGGCGGGTTTGACCATCCTGGCGCTGCATGAGGACGGGTTCGGCGACACTTTGCAATTCCTGCGCTACCTGCCGCTACTCGCGGAGCGAGGCGCGACGGTGGTAGCACGCGTGCCGCCGGCACTGGAGCGGGTGATGCGGATGGTGCCCGGCGTGACCCACGTGGTCACCGACCCTCATCGCCTGCCGCCGCATGATTTTGTTTGCCCGATGTTCAGCCTGCCACGCGTCTTTGGCACGACGGTCGCCACCATTCCTCCCGCTCCGGTTCTACTTCCGGACGCTTCGCTGGTGCAGTATTGGGCAAACCGGCTTCCAAGCGGCGGTTTACGCGTCGGGTTGGTGTGGGCCGGGCAGGCGAGGCCATCTTTGCCGGGATTTGGCACGTTGGACCGCCGCCGCAGCGCAGGATTGGCAACGCTGGCGCCGTTATTCGGCGTGCCTGGCGTCGCGTTCGTCAGCCTCCAGGCCGGGCCGCCCTCGCGGCAGATGCAATCTTCAGATCTGGCGCTGGCCGATCCAATGCCTGATGTCAGCGATTTCGCCGATACCGCCGCCATCATTGCCGGATTGGACCTTGTGATCAGCGTCGACACCTCGGTCGTGCACTTGGCGGGCCTGGTGGGGAAACCGGTCTTCCTTCTGGATCGCTTCGACGGCTGTTGGCGCTGGTTAAGTGATCGATCCGATAGCCCTTGGTATCCGCGGTTGACGATCTTTCGGCAACAGCAATGCGGTGACTGGTCCGAGCCGGTAGCGCAAGCCAAGGCTTCTTTGCAGGCGATGGCGCTGGATCGAGAGTTGTCTTCAGGCAGGGTCCACGCCCAGGCGGTCATCACTTGACGGCTAGGTTCATTGCCTGGAGACAAGCGCCGCACTCCAGGTGAATGGACCTCAAAATGAAACGGTTGCTGCGGACCTTGCGCGGGGAAGCGGTCTGGCCGCCGCCGATATGGCTGATGCGCCAGGCCGGCCGCTACCTGCCGGAATACCGTGCCGTTCGGTCTGGGGTGAAAGATTTCGTCTCGCTGTGCACCTCGCCAGGATTGGCCGCGGAGGTGACGTTGCAGCCGATCCGCCGCTACGGCTTTGACGCGGCCATCTTGTTCAGCGACATCCTAATGCTGCCCTGGGCGCTCGGACACGGTCTGGAGTTCAAGGAGGGCGAGGGGCCTGTGCTGCCGCGCCTGACCGATGAAGCGGGTATAGCCGCCCTCAATCCGGCCAGGATGATCGATCAGGTTGAGCCGATCATGGAAACGGTACGGCTGGTCCGCTCAGGGCTGGTGGCCGAGGGGTATGGCGAGACGACGCTGATCGGGTTCGCCGGCGCACCGTTCACCGTAGCGTGCTATATGATAGAGGGTGGCGGTTCAAAAGACTTCGCCCATGTGCGGGGCATGGCCTATGCGCAGCCGGACCTTTTTCAGCGGCTGATGAATTTGCTGACCGAGGCGACGATCGAGTATCTCTCCGCTCAGGTGGTCGCCGGCGCCGAGGCGCTGATGTTGTTTGACTCCTGGGCGGGCGTGCTGGCGCCGTCGCTGTTCCGGGCCCATTGCGTGGCGCCAGCGACCCGCATCGTCTCAGCGCTTAAAAGGCGACACCCGGAGGTGCCCGTGATCGGGTTCCCTAGGTTGGCGGGGTTGATGACGCGGGAATACGGGACCACCGGGGTCGATGCGGTCGGTGTGGATACCGGCAGCGACATCGCAATCGTGGCTTCGATGCTTCGGGCGGATGTCGCGGTGCAAGGCAACCTGGATCCTCTGGCGGTGGTTGCCGGCGGGGCGGCGATGGCGAACGAGGCAACGGCGATTCTGGAATCAATGCGCGGCCGGCCGTTCATCTTCAACCTCGGGCACGGCGTGGTGCCGCAGACCCCGCCGGAGCATGTGGCGGCTTTGCTGGAGCTGGTGCGTGGGCGGTAAGGTCGCGATTGTCCTGTTCAACCTGGGTGGGCCAGATTCCCCAGAAGCAATCAAGCCGTTTCTGCGGAATCTCTTCCTTGATCCAGCCATTTTGCGAGTACCGTTCTTCGTCCGGCCATTTCTCGCAAGGATCATCGCCCGGGCACGGATCGCTCCGGCTACGGCCAACTACGCGCTGTTGGGCGGCAAGTCTCCTCTGCTGCAGCTAACTCAGCAGCAGGCTGCCGCTCTGGAAGCCGCGCTGCCGGAGACGGAGACAAAGTGCTTCATCGCGATGCGCTACTGGCATCCCTTCATTCGGGAGGCGGCGCGGGCGGTGAAGGCATGGGAGCCGGACGCCGTAGTGTTACTACCGCTGTATCCACATTTCTCAACCACGACGACCGGAAGTTCTCTGGTGGGGTGGCGGCAAGCGGTGGCGCGGATAGGGCTCGCTGTGGAAACAACGACGATTTGCTGTTACCCGGTCGACCCGGCCTTCACTGCCGCGACCGCGGCGCTGATAAAGGCGGAGTATGATCGCGTTCGCGCCGCTCTCGATCCTGTGATACCGCTGCGTGTGCTGTTCTCTGCGCATGGATTGCCAGAGGTCATCATCCAAAACGGCGACCCGTATCAATGGCAGGTAGAGCAGACCGTTGCTGCCGTGCTTCGCTCCTGGGATGCGACCCCGGATTATACGATCTGTTACCAGTCGCGAGCGACGCCGCAGAAATGGATCGAGCCGAGCACCGACGGAGAAGTCGAGCGGGCGGCGAAAGATCAGACGGCGGTGCTGGTGGTGCCAATCGCATTCGTTTCAGAGCACACCGAGACACTGGTGGAACTGGATGTCGAGTATCGTGACCTCGCGGTGAAGCTTGGCGTACCGGGATATTTCCGTGTCCCAACGCAGAATGCTAATCCTGGCTTCATCGCGTCGCTGGCGGGAATCGTTCGGCGGGCGCTTGCGTGCGGCCCGGGCCTGTGCAGCGCCGCGGACGGCCGAATTTGTGAACCTCAGCAGCGTGCCTGCCCACTTTCTCTCGCAAACATCCAAAACCGAATGTAGACTAGCGAGTAGAACGCCTGCGCTGGACGCAAACTCCCCTTCGTCCGCAACTGGTCCTTCCGGATCATGTGCATCAGTTCGATGCCCGTAAGCGTTACCTGAGCCGATCGGAACGATTTGAACCCCAGCGTCGGTCGTGCCAATCGTTTAACGGCGGGGTGATTTTGTTCAACGATGTTGTTGAGGTACTTCACCTGCCGGATCTCGATGCCAGCCTTATGATGCTTGTTGTAGCTTTCGATAGCTGCCGTGTTGGCTTGTCGATCGTGATCTTCTCTGAGGTACTTGATCGACCTCCACACCGCGCTCCTGCATCACTTCCTCGAGTGGGCGATAGCTGATCGGATAAGCCACGTACCATCGCATACCCCACAGGATCACCTCCCCCTCAAGTGGCTGCCCTTGAACTCGATCATCGCCCGTCATCCCGTGCAGCTGTCGGAGCCGACCTTTACGCTAAGCCGCAGCCGCCCGAAAATCTGCGAAAGAACCGTTGAAAGTGTGGGGCAACGACTGAACCAAGCGGTTTCATTCAATACCACCCAGCAAATGGCGACGTATAAGAGTTCCATCGCCGCGTGCGCCGATGTTCGGACGAGCATACGCGCCGACAAAGGCCACACAGAGAAAGTCAAAGGCCACAGAGAAAAAGGAGGCGACATGAAAAACAGCCTGATTGCAATTCCGTTTCTGTTTATGTTGGCTACGGCTCAGGCGGCGGATGTAAAAGCCGATATCGACACCGCCAACCAGAAGCTTGGCGCTGCCTTTGCTAAGGGCGATGCACCAGCGATTGCCCAGCTCTATACGCCGCAAGCGACGATGTTCCCGCCCGGATCAGACATCCTCAGTGGCCGGGATAGTGTCCAGAAATACTGGGCAGAGGCCATCAAGAGCGGTATGAAACTTGTCGGCCTGACTACTGTCTCGGTCGATCAATACGGCGACGCGGCACGGGAGATCGGTCGCTTTACGGCTGAGGTGCCAAACCCGCAAAACCAAATGGTGAAGATTGAAGGCAAATACATCGTCGTCTGGAAGCAGATGGACGGCAAATGGATGCTCGATAGTGATATCTGGAATATAAATCAGCAGTAAAGCCACGGGACGATCGGGGTGTCGGTCAGCCGTGCCCGATGAAATCTAAGCCTGTGGGCTGAACCACGGTCGGGGCGCGAATCGGAAGAGTTGTGTTGAGGCATATCGCAGGTCGGGCCATCAGCCTCCGGACCACGGTAGAGAGCAGCCTCAGACAATGGATGCAGCGCTCAAGATTGATGACTTTATCGAGCGCGTGCTGAAGGATGATTCAAAGTCGAACAAGTGAGGATTGGGGCATGCAAAGTATTCGTAACAAATACTCAAAGATCTCGAGTTTTACGACACTAATGGCTTGGGTTGTGTTCGGTGGCGCAGCTACCATTGCGGCCGAGCCAGATAAGGACATGCTGATCCGTGACGCGCTAAGCGCCGCGCCCCCAGCGATTGCCGATAACGCGACGGTCATGACGATGGACAACAAAGTCCTGAAACAAGGCACCGGCTCTTATGTTTGTATGCCTACCGACGCGGACGAATTGGCCAGGGGTCTTCGGGAGCCGATGTGCCTCGACAAGATTTGGGTAGCTTGGGCGGATGCCTGGATGAACAAGAAGCCGTTCAAAGCCACCGGCACCGGGATCGCCTACATGCTGGCAGGCGACGCGGGGGCCAGCAATATCGATCCATATGCTACTGCGGCCACGCCGGACAACCAGTGGGTCGTGGAGGGTCCGCACATCATGGTAATCGTTGCGGACGCGGCGCAGTTGGCGGGCCTTCCTACCGACCCGAACAGCGGCGGCGCCTACGTAATGTGGAAGGGCACGCCCTACGCGCACATCATGGTCCCGGTGGCACAGCGGCCGGCCGCGCAGAAGTAAACCTTGACGCCGGGTTTAACACTCGGCGTAGCGCGCTAGAGAGGTCAGGGCGGCGTGACCGCGTCCCGAGCCGGCAGCTAGACCGGGGGGCAACGCGATCGCAAGGCCTGGCCGCTGGCTGTCCCGCACCGGCCTGCGTCATGGCCTACCTTGGCGATGGCGGCACGCCGGAGCTGTGCGCACAATGGCCGCCCATGAAAGCTCACGCAGGCATTGTCACGCTAACCCGCTCTGGCAGAACACGCGGGGGGACGATCAGACTGGTTGGATGTCACCACCCGACCCGCACTATCGCGATCGGTTTCCCGCCGAGATGCTGTCTGGCTGTACCACGTGTTCAGCCTCAGTCTGCGCGACGTCGAGCAGATCTTACTAAGCAGATCGTGGTCGTCGTCTCGTAGGAGACGGTGCGAGGCTGCAAGATTTCGCGGCGGGCGTTGCGCCGGCGTCGGCCACAATTAGCGCTGAGTGATCGACCTCCACGCCGCGCTCCAGCACCACTTCCTCGAGCTGACGGTAGCTGATCCGATAGGCCACGTACCACCACATACCCACAGATCACCTCCCGCTCAGAGTGACTGCCCTTGAACTCGATCATTGCCCGTCATCCCGTGAGGCCGTCGGAGCCGATCTTACGCTAAGCAGCTGCCCGAAATCTGCGACAGAACCCTTAAGTGTTCCCCTTTCTGCCAACGATGATACAAGTTAATCAGACTGTAATAAATCCTACAGTTTTGCATGCCTGCTTCTGCATGTGCTACTATCGGAATGCCTCTTAGGCGGCGCCACCGCTCAACTCTCGATTCAAATAGTTTATCCAGCTGACATTCCTTGGACCGGGAGTCGCTCGGATGGTGTTGGTAGAAAGGCAGCAAACAGGTCTTATCAATTCGGGGAGGTAATAATGGACAGACGCGCATTTTTGGCGACAACGGCGGCTACGGCTACGGCCGTGACCATGAAAGCGGCCTCTGCGGCGACCGTAGCGGCATTCGGCGAAACGGGCGTTCCAACCAGCGACACGGGGCCGTTGCCTTTGGGGCCGCTGCCCAATTCGGTTTATCCAAATTCGCACCTGGAATCCATGGTAAAGCCCAAGGAGCCAACCTTCGGGCCCACCGGTTTCCCCGCCTTCGCCGGGACTATGGCCGTGGAGCGCATTGCTACCGGGTTCCGCTGGGCCGAGGGCCCGGTGTATTTCCCGGCGGGACGTTATGTAATATTTAGCGACATTCCTAACAACCGCATGATGCGTCTGGATGAAGACGACGGTCACTGCAGCGTCTTCCGCCAGCCATCGATGAATTCGAATGGCAATACCATTGATCGCGAAGGACGCTTGATCACTTGCGAGCATAGCGGCCGGCGGATCACTCGCACCGAGTTGGATGGCTCGATCACAATCATTGCCGACAGCTATAATGGCAAGAAGCTAAATTCGCCGAATGACGTGGTCGTCGCCTCCGACGGCTCCATCTGGTTCACCGATCCGGCCTACGGTATCGGCGGCTATTATGAAGGCATCAAAGCCGCACCCGAGCAGGAAAAGCACAACGTCTATCGGGCTGATCCGAGAACCGGCAGCCTCAAAGTTGTCGCGGACGACTTTGTCGAGCCAAACGGCATAACCTTCTCTCCCGACGAAAAGAAGCTCTATATCATCGACACGGGGTTCACCGACGGTCCGCACAATCCGTCGCATATTCGGGTGTTTGACGTGGATGTCGAGAATGGCACACTGTCGAACAGCAAGGTCTTCGTGGAAATGCCGAAGCCGTGCATCACCGATGGAATGCGCGCTGACCGGGATGGCCGCATCTGGTGCTCCGCCGGCTGGGGCGATCCGAACGAGAACGGGGTGCGCTGCTACACTCCCGGTGGCGAACTGCTCGGCAAAATCCACATACCCGAGACGGTGGCCAATTTGTGCTTCGGCGGCCAGCAGCGAAACCGACTGTACATCTGCGGCTCAACGTCACTCTATGCAGTCTACACGAGTGTGCAGGGCGCTATGAAGCCGTAAATCTCACTGACCAGCGTTCGGGCCGGCAACCCGATTGGGGAGCCGGCTATCGCTACTTTCAGAATCCGGTACAGCGATGCCTGGAGCCGGCCTGCCTCCGGCAATCTTCATGCAGATCGTCAGCCGCCCCGATGCGACGAGAGCCGGCGTGCATTCTGACGCCGCCCCTTCGCGGCCTACGAAATTCAAGCCGCCTTCGCCATCCCGCGCAGCACGTACTGCAGAATGCCGCCATGCTGGTAATAGGCGACCTCATCCACCGTATCGATGCGGCAAATTACCGGTACCGTATCGACCTTCCCGTTCGGACGCTGGATCACCAAAGACAGTTCCATGCGCGGCGCTATCGTATCCAGGCCAGTGATGTCGATGATCTCTTCCCCGGTGATCCCGAGTGACTTACGATCGGTGCCGGCTTTGAATACCAGCGGCAACACCCCCATGCCGACAAGGTTCGAGCGGTGAATCCGCTCAAAGCTCTCGACGATCACAGCCTTTACGCCCAACAGCATCGTCCCCTTGGCCGCCCAGTCACGCGAAGACCCGGTGCCGTATTCTTTGCCGCCGAAGATCACCAGCGGGACACCTTCCTTCTTGTACCGCATCGCCGCATCGTAGATCGGCATCTCCTCACCTGATGGCAGGTGCTTCGTCATGCCGCCTTCAACATTCTTCAGCATCTCATTGCGGATACGGATGTTGGCGAACGTCCCGCGCATCATGACCTCATGATTGCCGCGGCGCGCACCGTAGCTATTGAAGTTGGCCTGCGTCACCTGCCGCTCCAGCAGATAATCCCCCGCCGGAGACATTTTGCGAATCGAACCCGCTGGGCTGATATGGTCCGTGGTGATGCTGTCGCCGAGTTCCGCCAACACGCGGGCACCGACAATATCGCCAACCGGAGCCGGCTCCATCGTCATGCCATCGAAATAGGGTGGGTTCTTCACATAGGTGGAGCCGTCCGACCACCGGTAGGTGGCATTGTCGCCCTCGACCTGAATGGCCTGCCACTGCTTCGGGCCCTTGAACACCTCGCCGTAGCGCTTGAGGAACTGGTCGCGCGACAGGCTTGTCGCAACGACGTCGGCGATTTCCTTGTTCGTCGGCCAGACATCGCGGAGATAAACCGGCTGGCCGTCGGACCCGACACCCAGTGGTTCGGTCGCAATGTCGACCGTCACTTTGCCCAGAAGAGCATAGGCCACGACCAGCGGCGGAACTCGCGAGATAGTTCGCCCGCACATTGGCATGCACGCGCCCCTCGAAGTTGCGGTTGCCGGAGATCACCGCCGCGCCGACCAGCTTGTTATCCTCAATCGCGTCCACGATCGCGTCATCCAGCGGGCCGGAGTTACCGATGCAGGTCGTGCAGCCATACCCGACCGTTTCGAACCCGATCGCATCAAGATCGGCAGTCAGGCCGGACTTGTCCAGATATTCAGTGACCACCTGAGATCCGGGCGCCAATGAGGTCTTCACCCAAGGCTTCGGCTTCAACCCCTTGGCGTGAGCCTTACGCGCCACCAGACCGGCGGCCACCAGCACCGACGGGTTCGATGTATTGGTGCATGAGGTAATCGCCGCGATCACCACATCACCGTGCGTCAGTTCGTAATTCTTGCCCGCAACCTTCACCGATGTTTTGGCTTCGCTCGCCGGCACGCCCAGCCCCTTGGTTAGATCGGCTTTGAAGGAGGAAGCCACATCCTTGAGCAATACCCGGTCCTGCGGCCGCTTCGGTCCCGCCATGCTCGGTTGCACCGTGGACAGGTCCAGCTCCAGCGTGTCGGTAAAAATCGGGTCGGGCTGCCCAGGCTCGCGGAACATGCCTTGCGCCTTGAGGTAGGCTTCCACCAACGCGATACGGTGCGTATCGCGGCCAGACAGCCGCAGATAGTCCAGCGCGACTTTGTCCACCGGGAAGAAGCCGCAGGTGGCGCCGTATTCTGGCGCCATATTGCCGATCGTGGCGCGGTCCGGCAGGCCCAGATCGTCTAGGCCAGGACCATAGAATTCGACGAATTTGCCAACCACGCCTTTCGCCCGCAGCATTTGCGTGACCGTCAGAACAAGATCGGTCGCGGTTACTCCCTCTGCTGTCTTGCCGGTGAGGCGGAAACCGATGACGTCCGGGATCAGCATCGCGATGGGCTGCCCCAGCATTGCGGCCTCGGCCTCGATACCACCAACGCCCCAGCCAAGGATGCCGAGGCCGTTTACCATCGTGGTGTGACTGTCGGTGCCATACAGCGTGTCAGGATAGGCGAACGTTGTCCCGCCATTTGTCGAGGTCCACACGCACTGGCCTAGATATTCCAGGTTCACCTGATGGCAGATGCCGGTACCGGGTGGCACCACGCGGAAGTTGTCGAAGGCATCCTGACCCCAACGCAGAAACTTGTAGCGCTCACCGTTGCGCTCGAATTCGATGTCGACATTCTTCTGCAACGCGTCGGAGCTGCCAAACACATCAACCATAACCGAATGATCGATGACCAGGTCAACCGGAATCAGCGGGTTGACCCTGGCCGGGTTGCCGCCGAGCCGCGCGATACCGTCGCGCATCGCCGCTAGATCGACTACGCCGGGGACGCCGGTAAAATCCTGCATCAGAATGCGGGCAGGCTTGAACGGCACTTCCTTCGCCGACGAGGCTTTCTCCAGCCAGCCGGCGATAGCCTTGGCGTCATCCACCTTGTAGCTACGACCGTCCTCGAAGCGAAGCGCGTTCTCCAGCAGAACCTTCAGGCTGACGGGTAGACGCGAGATGTCGCCCAGCGTCTTCGCCGCTTCCAAAAGCGAGAAATAATCGTATCTCTTTCCCTCGACAGTCAACGTGCGGCGGGTTTTAAGCGTATCGTGGCCGACTGCTGTCATGCGCCCGTTCGCCCCGGTTCGCGGGGTGCCTTCCGTTAAGGCGGCGTGGGCTGGAGAACACGCCGCGGATGAAATTATTCACGACAACGGGCTTTAACCACACCGGCCGGTGATCGTCCATCGGCCTTCGGTGCTACTTCAACACGTGGATTTGGGGGCGGAATTGCTGGCGGCACAGGACTTGGCGGTGTTCCGCGGGGAGAGGTTGGTGTTTCGCGACCTGTCGCTGAACGTGCCAGCCGGTGGTGCCCTTGTGCTTGCCGGACCGAACGGGTCCGGGAAATCAACACTGCTGCGCCTCTTGGCCGGATTAATCCGGCCGGCGGCGGGCCGGCTGCTGTGGGACGGCGCTGACGTTCTTTCGGACATTGCCGATCATGGGCGGCGCGTGGCCTACCTGGGACACCAGGACGCGATAAAACCAGGCTTGACGGTCACCGAGAACCTGCGTTTCGCCGCCGCGGTGTCCGGACGCTCAATCCCCGCCGCGCTGGGGGCTGTGGGGTTGGGGGTGCTGGCCGATCTGCCGGCACGGATGCTGTCGGCGGGTCAGAAGCGGCGGCTCGCGCTGTCGCGGCTGGTCTTGTCCACCGCCCCACTGTGGTTGCTGGATGAGCCGACGCTGGGTTTGGACTCAGCCTCGGTCGAGCGGTTCGGCGGGTTGCTGGCACGCCACCGGAACGCTGGCGGATTGGTGGTAGCGGCGACCCACCTGCCACTGCCGTTGCCGGACGCGGTTTGTCTACGGCTAGGCTGATGGCGGTCTTCTGGGCGATATTGCTGCGCGATCTGAGGCTTTCGGCCCGGCACGGCGCCGATACCCTTGCGGCACTGCTGTTCTTTATAGCGACGGCGGCGCTCTTCCCACTGGCGATCGGGCCGTCCCCCGAGACGCTCGGTCGGATCGCGCCCGGCATCGTGTGGGTCTGCGCATTGCTCGCGGCGTTGCTGCCGCTGGATCGGCTATTCGCGGCTGATCTGGAGGACGGCTCGCTGGACCTGCTGCTGCTGTCAGGCCTGCCCGCTTTCGGCATAGCCGCGGCGAAGGCGGCGTCGCACTGGATGGTGACCGGGATTCCCTTGCTGCTGGCCGCGGGACCGGTGGCGATCATGCTCCGCATGCCGGACCGCGCCATTCCTGCTCTGCTGCTCGGTCTTTTGCTGGGCAGTATGCTGTTGTCACTGTTCGGAATGATGGGCGCCTCGATCGTGCTGGGCGCCCGCCGGGGCGGAGTGTTGCTACCGCTGCTGGTCCTGCCGCTGGTCACGCCGGTGTTGATATTCGGCGCGGCGGCGGCAGATGCGGCGGCAGGCGGGTTTTCGGCGCGGCCGCATTTGCTGCTGTTAGGGGCTATGCTGGCAGCCGCACTGCCGCTGTGTCCGCTCGCCGCCGGGGCCGCGCTGCGGGCGGCGGTGGAGTAAAACTTTGTTGCCGGCCGATCACTTTCCTATTATGCGACTTGGCCTAACTCGATTCGCAACTCGCGGCCAGGAAATTGTCAGATTCGGTTTTCCGGGATGTGATGCCGTAAGATCGGCACCCCAAGGGTTATCCTTGGAGGGTATTGGCGGGTAAGCTGATCTTCAGCTGCTGCAGCAGAAGCGCCTGATCGGGCTCGGGTTCGGCGTAGCGCGACAGGATCAATCGAGATTGTATGGTGTCGAAATGGAAATTGGTTCGTGAAATGATTCTATTGCTCTTATTTCTACTGGGATGCGAAAGTTGATACAAACCCCTGCGGCGGTCCCTCTTTGCGAGCACTGCCAACAGCTAATTGACGGCAACCGCGAAACATGCGATCGGCCAAATCGCCACTACGGGAATCACGTCGCCTCCTTCCAATGCTTTCCTCCGCATTGTCTCGATAAGCTCCGCATCGACGATCAATAAGATCTTTTGTCAGGAGCATTGCCTCAGGAGTAGCCTGTCTTTCAGCCGCACAAATTTGACGAGAGTTCGCCGATGGTCGCGTGTGGAACGGCTCGCGGCAGTCGTGACACGGAAAAACAAAGACTTCCAGTCGAATTTCGCGCTCTTCACCACCGCCACCAACCAATTCTATCCTTTGGAAAGAATAAATTAGCAAGACGGATTGACTTATACTAGGCCAACCTGGCTCGTCGGATCGTTGAGAGGCGAACCGAGCCGATGCGATCATCAGGCAACTCCGAAATTTTCGAACGGATCGCGTCCACAACATCGGGATAAGCCGTCCCGATCCGTTGAAGCGCGCGACCGGTTGGGTCCTCAGATGGTAAACCTTCTGTCTCATCGCAGACGAATGTCCCTCGGAATACGTTCAAAGTCTTAACATTAGAGTGGGTGACGTCGACGCCGTGGTCGGACAACGTGAAGATGGGACAGGTTGCAGACGGCCCCTGCTCAGCACCACAACTGCGCTCTAACAGGCTCCGAAGATCCTGCCATTGCGCGGCTCCTGGATCAATTGTTCTGATGCGAGCCTCGTTTTCTGTGAACCTTTCTGTGAATTCGGCCCATCGCCTAAATCCAGCGCCAACGATATCGGCGATGCGCGTCTCAACATCACCCCCTGAAGGCCATGGGGGCGACGCCGACAACGCACCAGCCAACTCCTCCGGCGGCACCAGGCTCATGACCCGGCTGAACAACGTTTCGAACGCCTCTGGGGCTAAATTCGCTACGATCCTAGAAAGTTTCTCTCGGGCTATTCTGTAAGCATCCGCCTCACGCGTGCCAGCGACGACAATCGTATTCACAAGGATGGTCTCACGCGAACCAAACCTGTGAACACGTCCGAACTCGCTGCTCCATCTCCATCGGATTCCACGGGACATCGAGGTGGATAAGTCTGCGCGAGATCTGGAGGTTTATGCCCTCTCCACCGGCGCGCTTCCAAACGAGTAACCGCTGACATGCCGATCGTGGAAAAGCGCTCTACATGGGCATCGCGCTCGGCGTCGGACTGGCCGCCGATTATAATCGCCGGGCGTTCGCCAAAACATCGCTCAATTTCACACGCAACGACCTCGACTGTCTCTACAGGCTGGCAGAACAGTACCACCTTCTCGCCGCCGGCGTCCCGGAGAAGTTTGACCATGGAATCCCATTTGTCTTCGTCAGCCCGGGCAATTTTGAGCCTGACACCCTCGTGCAATAGCTGTGCAAGAAAATGGCCATCAGGAAACCACCCCGCCTCCTCCCTCTCCGCGACCTCTTCGGCATCCTCGACCTCGTCGGGCAGGTTCATCTGGCGGAGAAGTCGACTGTAGAGCGATGGTAATGGCTCGGTAGCGGGACCCCCTCGATAGGACCTGAGCGCTGCAAGTGCCACCCCGAGATCGGGATTTTCAATGGTCCAGTGCAGGCGCCGAACTGCCAGTCTTACAAGGAACCCAAGCCCGGCGGCGACACTCGAAGCCACCCATTGCAGCGCCTGCCCTTTCGCCCACCCGCTCGCTCGGCGCCCCGCCGTCGTTCCGGTGGCATTCTCGTAGAGTGCGGCCACGTCATGTACTACACTGCCCAAGCAGGCCCGAGACTGACCACCGTGGGCGGAAGCACCTCTCGGACCGGGAAAAGTGGCTGGCCGTGCCAGTCAGTCACCATCTCCTTCGTTCGGAATATCACTCGACCAGCAGTGTCCCCCGCGACTTCTCCCGGAAACCGCAGCAAAGCCAGTAGGTTTTCGAATCGTGCCTGATGCCCCTGGTGTGGAGTGCCGCTAAGCATCAAGACGCGGCCCACATCGGGCCGTTGGGCGGAGATCAGCCGGTTGAGGAGCCGGTAGCCTGCATTCGGGCTACCGCCCCCGTCTGCCCAATCGGAGAGGTGATGACACTCATCAGCTACGATTATGGTCCAGGGACCCGCCGCTAGCAGGGCTTCGGCGTTGCCGTCGCGCACCGATTTTTGGACGCTCGCGACAACCACACGGTCCCGATCCAATCGTGTATCGCTGTCCGTTGCGGTCCATCGGCGCGCATCGAGGCCGAGCCTCGCCAGTTCCGCCACCACGTTACGCACAAGGCGGGCAGGTGCTAGGTAAAGGGCCCTGTTGGCAATGTCGACCTGTAGCAACCGCTGCATGATTAGCCCGGCCTCAACCGTTTTCCCCAGGCCTACCTCGTCCGCAATAAGGACGCGTCGAAGATCAGGCGAATTGAGAACGTGCTCGACCAGTGATCGCTGATGCATGAGGGGGGCAACGTCGAGTACCTCGAGTCGTCGTTGTGGATCCTCGGCCAGGATGAACCAAGCTAGGAGAGAGGCCTGTGCGCGCCTCGTTGACGCTAGCCAAGAGGTGCCCACCCGCGTGATTGCCAGTTCCGTGGGGCGCGCCAGCGGCTCTGTCTTGAGCGCGTCGACGAACGGCAGGAATGCTGGGGGCGCCGTAGCTCGTTCAGCGGCGGTAAATGCCCGACGGGGCAGTCCGGTCAGCGTTCGAGTGCGGACGCCGAACTCGACTCGTTCTCCAACTACCGCGTGCGGCATACCCCGATACAGCACCGTGGTGGGACTCATGCGTCCACCGCTATTCTCGCTATGGAAGTAGTGATCGGTCGAATCCCCTCCAGTTTCGCGACGTCTTCCGAGCGCCGCTTCGCGTCTCCGGAATATTCAGCCGGAGCGATTGCGTCAGCTGTACGAGTGAGCGGATCGCCCCATTGCGCGAAGACGTCGGAAATGTCCCGCCGCACTTCTGCAAATCGTTCGTTCAATAGCTGGCGCGCGACGTCCGCCGCCTTGCTCATGCTTTCTTCGACAAGATCTGCGAACAGGGCTCCCATGCGTATTTTGACGCCCCGTCCGGCCGCATCGCCGCGTCGCACGAAACGATCGCAGGCTAGCTTGATCGCCGGCGTGGTGACATCGAGCAAACGATCACGGACTGCGCGGCGCAACTCGTCTACTGCATCCTTACCGACCTCACCAAGTTGACCGACAAGTGCATCGACGGCTCGCTTAATAGCGTCTATTCCATCCCGCGAGATTATGTCGCCAAGACGGGCGTTGCTCCAGTCTAGAGCCTGGGCAATCGTCGTGCGCGTGATGTCACCGAAGTCGGCGGTCCGCGCCCGCACTTCATCCAGAGCCCGTTTCGACTGCCCCAGATAGCCGCCACAGGCTCCGGAAAAAGTTGAGCGATATCATCGGCTAGGTCGATCTTGCGCTTGACAATGATCTTACCTCCCCGCGACATCCGCCCTTAAGTTGCCCAGACGCGCTCCAAGCTCCTCGAGATAACCGACCACACTTTTGCGAGCGTTAGCCTGGGCGCGCCCAACCAACCCGTCGATAAGGATACCTGCGGTGCGGTCCAGGAATTCGTGATACTGACCTTGCCGGACTGCGTACTCACGCGAAGCGGTTCGAGAAATCGGCGAGATCAGCACGCAGGCGGTCAAGCTCCTCCTTCTCGCGCCGTCCGTCGACCAAACCGGCTAGTTCCTGCTTCATCGCCGCGCTCGCGATCTCCCCCATCCGGTTCATGGAACTCTCTCGCAGCCCTCTTAGCGCGGCACCGTTGCGCCGCCCTAATAGTTCCAAGCGGCGCCCCAGCGAGGGGATGCCTGTCTCCTCGGATGAAGGAGCTAGGCGGAGCCGGAATTGCGGCCTAGCAACTTTTGGTAGTCAGCAGCCGACACAGGGTGGACTGTCAGACCTTCCAGCACGTGTTTTGCCGCTTGTTCCCGCGATTGGCGAATATCCCGGTCGTCCGTCTCAATTCCGGAAAGACGGCCCAGTTCAGTGACCGTTTGGCTGCGGACATCATTCTCCGCCTCACGCATCACATCGTGATACAGAATGGCAAACTCTTCGTTGTCCAGTTCACGCTCACTCAATGCGCTAACGACCACTTCGTCGACTTTGGTACGTGCCACAAGAAGGTCGCAAGGGTCACTCTCCGGTCACCAGCCGCGAGCAATGCGCGCTCCCAAAAACCGCTGGTGCGCATCAGCTCAATCTCATCTCGCGTCACCCCACGGCTTACGACCATGACTATACCCCGGGCACGTTGGCGGACGTAGGCGTGGGTGGCGCGTTGGTAGTCGTCGCCAGCTATGCCAACCCCGGGTAGATCCACCAGCACCACGCCCCCGCGGAGGATTTCAGACGGCCACCCGACTTCGATTTCGGAAACCAACGGGCCAATGAGCCAGCGGTATGCTTGTTCAACAGCTTCGAAAACGTGTCGTCCATACCGTTTCGGTCACCGACGTATCGAACCCGTCTTGGCGAAGTCAGCGCCTCCGCAATATCGCGTAGCCGCTCCCGGTCGCAATCGTCATTGCCCATGTCCATTGCCCAAGCGCGCAGCGCAGGCCTGCGATCAGTCGGGGCAGGTTTGCCGGGACCTCGATTCCCCCAATCACCAGCATCTGGGTGGCACGGATCAGCCCTTCCATGCGCTCGCTGGGGACGGCTGCTTCGCCCACGAAAGCGGTCGTGTCGCCATCTTCAGGTCTTGCCGCCACCGAGCTTCTCAAATAGCGCCGGCTCCGCGATCGCGGGGTCCTGGCTTGGACTATCAACCGTCACTCGCCAATATTGGCTGGCTCTGACGGCCCACTAAGTTCTCGAGGTTGAGCAGAATGCCTCGCAATTTCTCAGGGCTTTGATAGCGTATTCGAAAATAGGGCTTCTTGCTGTAGCACACTTGCGTTGCAATGGCCGTTCAGGCCCAGTACCGTCCGGCACGGCCTGCGTTCGCGGAACCGGCCACGGTCGCATTGATTAGCGTGCTTTTGCCAATCCCTGATTGGCCAAGGAAACAAAATACGGTCTCATCCTTCCGAGCAAGCAACCGCTCAAGGCGGCTTGCTTCGTTGTCAATTTGAAGGACAATACTAGGAATGAGGTGTTCAAAAACAGGGCGGGCTCTCCTCCACCAAGCTTTCATCTCCTGTGGCTGCATTCGGTCCTCCGGTACTGCTCGGTCGTAGCCTGAGCGAGTTGGGCCGGCACCGACCCTAGACTTTCGGTTCTAGACCCAAACGTTTTACGAAAAGTTAACACGACGCTACAAGTGCCTGGCCGATGGTGCTCAATCTCGGGCAGAACCGTTTTTCGCGCGGAAAATCCAACCTACTTCGGTGGTATCTTTCCCGATCGCAAGCTATTGAAAGCATCGGTAACGAAACTGACGCATCAATCCCGACAGCAAGCCGCCGAGCCTTCGGCCTATGGCATGTCGTAGCCGCGGATGCAGACGATTGTCTTGTCCGCCTGCTCTGGCTTCTGATGGGTGAAGCCGAGATTGGTAGTGCAGATGGTGCCCTTATACCAGGCAATGCTGGTGTTGTCGTCCAGGGGCGCCATCTTTTTGTTGGCGACCAGCGCCCGCTTGCTTCCGTCCGGTGACAATACCCAAAGCTCGCTGCGTATGATTTCCGATACGTAGATGTTGCCCTTGTCATCGAAAGCAATGCCGTCGAACGGCGAATAGCCGCGCGCCACGACTGTTGCCTTGCCCGCGGTGCCGTCGGCCGGATCGGCACCTTCACCAGCATCGGGTCGCCGTCGGTGACGGCATAGATGCTCTTGCCGTCGGGCGCGATCGCAAGGTCATTGACGCCTAGCGGGAAGCCGGAATAGGGCTGCGGCGACCAGTTCAGCAACGGGTCAGCAGACCATAGGTCGACCTTCTTGCCGTCGGGCGAAATCTTCCAGATGCCAGCATAGGTCAGGTCGGTCATGTAAACGTTGCCCTGGTCGTCGATATCGACGTCGTCGGGAAAGCAGAACGGCCAACCGTCTGCCTTGGTGGCAAGCGCCGTCACCTTCTTGGTGGCCAACTCAATCTTGTACACGCCCGAGGCGGTCACCTTGACGTCGCGGCAGGCGGCATGGAACTGGTCTCCCAAATTGCTTGCCTCGTACATCGGCAAATCCTGCTTGTAGGCGACGTACAGGTTGCCTTTATTATCAAGCTCGACGCCGACAGTGGCGCCAGGGGACGTGTTGCTGTCCGACGGGATCGTGGCAATCAGCTCCTGTTGGCCGTCGGGCCTCACCTTTATGACCTTGCCGGTGTGGATCAGCGACGTGTAGTAGTTGCCGTCTTTGTCAACGGTCAGGCCCTCCGGCGTGTCGTCGAACTTGGACAGCACCCAGGATTTGTACTGGGCATGCGCCGCGTCCGTCGTGCTCAACACACCCACGGCTAGAAACAGGGCCAGAGCTCGCATGGTACCCTCCCTCGGTCACCCCCGCCCCATCGCCGGACCGGGCGTTCTGGGTTTTTCATTATGGCCATTGTGCGCAGGTATTCGCCGAGCGACAAGTCACCGGCCTTCTCGGCCATCCCATAACCCAACTTTTTGTACCAGACCATCTTTATTTCCGGACTTCAAGATCTGTCCTGCGAAAAACGTGTCATGTCGACGGCGGATCGAGCCACGAAATCGCGGCAACCGACCCTTCTGCCGACGACCGCTTTCCTGCGCTCCGCGTCCGCGAACGGCGCCCGTTGCCTGAGCGCGTTCAACTAATCGAATTCCGTGTCTTCGTTCGTGTTGGCGACCTCATGAACCCCATCGATGCTGCTCAGTGCCGCAACAAGGCTTGAGATTGGTCGCTTTCCCTTGACCTGCATGCGGAGTGTCACGGTGCCTTTTGCCGGTGTCTGACCAATCTCCACGCCTTCATGATCGGCGATGTCCTCCGCTTCCTCACGGCTTTCAATAAACCCGTCTTCTCGATCAAGCCGCACATGGTTGATAGCGAAACGAAGCTCGGTGCACCGGATGAGGATGGTGCTCAGCAGCCCGCGGCCATCCTCATAGGAGATCTGAATTTCGGTCGCCATCCGGCGTGAGCGTGGCAGTCGTCGTTCCAGTTTGGGAAACACGAGCATGATGATGAAATGGCCCACCGTCGTCGCCACGGCGAGCAGCGGCAACCCTGCCCCGCAGGCCATACCGAGCGCGGCAGTGAACCAGATCGACGCCGCAGTCGTCAGCCCGCGCACCACGTCGCGCCGCATGAAGATGACGCCGCCCCCGATGAAGCCGATCCCTGAGACGACCTGCGCAGCAACCCGCGACGGATCAAGGACGACCCGACCGTTCGCCAGGATGTCCATAAACCCGTATTTCGACACCAGCATAATCAGCGCGGCGGAAACGCCGACGAGGGTATGGGTTCTGAGGCCCGCGCTCTTCTGGCGAATCTCCCGTTCCACGCCGACTATGGCGGACAGAACGAAAGCGAGCGTCAGTTCAGCAAGTTGCAGCCAACCCTGGCCGGTGAAATCCAGAAACCCCGCCAAATGACAATTCCCCTGTTTCCAGCTAGATGTTGTGGTCTCTGCGTCTCCCGCTCGGCACTGCAATCCAGCAAAGCGGATGACGTCAAACAGTGTTCAGGCGGCATCGGCCCCAAAGGCGGGCGTAGCCGCAAATCGCCACTGTGCATGAGAAATCTGCAACAGAAAACGCCAACGACAACCCTTTCCTCGAAGCTTCCCTGTAGAGGGCGATAATGCCACGATAGGAGAGAGGGAGGGCCATATGAGGAAATACCAACTGATTTTGATCGCTTGTCTGTCGGTTGCCGGCGGCCAGTGCTGGGCTGATGATGATGATAAGGCACAAGCGCCACCTGATCCGGCCGTATTCTGCTATCTGAAGGGACAGGCATATTCCGAGGGAGCCGTAGAGAAAAACCAAATCTGCGAGCGCGCCACCAACTCGAAGAACCTGATTTGGAAACCGCACCCTGGCGAAAGCAGTGCCTCGTCGGCAAAATAGTCGGCCTTCGCGAATTTTTGCGTTGGGCAGATTTTCTTCAATGGTGAAGCCCAGGCCTGATTACAGTCAGACTGCTAAGGAATTCATTGATCGCCCGACCGTCAAAGCAGGACAGAGTAACCCGGGCGGATAGCGGCTCCAGCGGATGATAAGTCGCCCCAGACTTGATCGGCGCGGTCGAGCTGACCCGGTATTGGTAAGCGTACCGCGCCGCCGGTGCCGTCGAGTTGAAAAATCGAAGACGCTGAGCTGAACCTTCACGCGCTTTGGGAGCTTGTGGCCGACGTTACAGTTCACCTCCTTGTATCCCGGCGCGTGGTCAGCGAATTGTCCTCCAGCAGCGGCTGGGGCCGAGCCAGCGCAATTCCACGCCGCCAAACGCAGGGACCGAGATTGTCCACGATCGCGCCGAACGAGCCGATGACGAGTTTGGATCCGAATTGGCCCTGTTCACGGCCACTAATCACTACGACGGTCGGTCTGAGGCCGTCCGCGATCTTGCACGGCGTGGCCTTCGGCAAGCCCGCCTCCATGATGGCGCGACCGGCGAGTGCGTTGCGACGCTATCATACGTGTTCGATCACCACACACGGGAATTGGCGAAGCGGCTGACAGACACTCATCACGCGCACCACGAGCTGCAGGTCGCGACCATGCATGTTCATCTCGATCATCAAAGCTGTCTTGAGCTGGCGGTGCTTCGCGGCGACGCTTCTGCGGTGCGCGAATTTTCCAAGGCCGTCATCGCTGAGCGTGGGGTTACGCACGGCCAGGTCAACTTTATCCCGGTTATGATCGAGACCGAGGCGCATCCTCATCACGCCGAGGCACACGCTCCCGACCACCTTCACATTCACCCAAGAAACTAAAAGTCACCCTCGCTGGCCACTCAGCCTTCAATTGAGCGCTTCGGCGAGCATGCGGGAAAGCTCGGCCGGTCGGATCGGTTTCTGTAACAACGTGAAGCGGGCTTTCGAGCGTGCCTGGTTTGATGCAGCCTCGATATCGCCCACGTGCCCGGTCAGGAGGAAGCTTGGCAGCCCCGGATCGCGGGCTTGGGATGCGCGGATCAGTTCCAGCCCGTTCATGCCCGGCATCTGAAAGTCGGTCACCATCGCGTCCACCCGCGCCCCGCTGTCGATATGCGCGAGCGCGTCGACTCCATTCTGCGCACCCGTCACCTCGAATCCAGCGTCTTGCAGCAACTGCACCATGACTTCGCGCACCATCGGATCGTCGTCGACCATGAGGACATGGCGTACCTCCCTCGAGGCGGTCTTGGGAGGCTCGGCTGGAGGGCGTGACGCCGCGGCCATCTCTGTCTGTGGCAGCCAAAGTTCCACAACCGTCCCGCGATGCACTTCGCTCGTTATGGCGAGCCCGCCTCCGGATTGTTCAGCGAAGCCCCTGGCCATCGACAGCCCGAGACCGGTACTTTGTCCTCTCGGCTTGGTTGTGAAGAAAGGTTCGTCAGCGCGGTCAAGCGTTGCTCGGTCCATCCCGACGCCGTTATCAGCAACGCTCAGACGAATATACCCGCCGGGTATGAGCTGCGGCTGATGGTCTTGCTCGGTGACGATCTCGCTCTCTGCCGAAAGGGTGACGTCTCCTCCACTCGTCAGAGCGTCCCGTGCATTGGACGCCAAATTGAGCAGCACTGTTTCGAGCTGGCGTCGATCGGCGAGAAACCACGGCAAGCCCGGGGCGGCAGTCGAATGGACGGCGATCGAGGAACCAAGCGTTCGTTGCAGCAAGTCGCGGATGTCGGTCAATATCGCCACCGGGTCCACCGGCTCGGGAGCGAGCGCGTCTTGTCGCGCAAATGCCAGCAGGCGCCGGCTGATCGACCCGCCCCGCTCGGTTGCTTCCAACACCAAGTGCGCCAAATGTCTTACTCGGTCAGGATCGTTCGGACGGCGTCCAATCAGTTCGGCATTCCCGGCAACGGCTTGCAAAGTATTGTTGAAATCGTGCGCGATGCCGCCTGCGAGTTGCCCCAGGGCGATCATCCGCTCCGCGTGGGCGGACTGGGCCTGGGCCTGTTCGCGAGCGGCGACCTCCTTCTGGATCTGCGCCTCAGCCAAGAAATGGCCAATGAACAGGAAAGCATTCCAGTTGAGGTTGATGATGACAACGAATGTATAGACCGCCATCAAGGCGGCCAAGCCGAGGTAGACGGCTGAGTCACCCTGGAGCAAGGCAAAGAATGCCCCGGCCGCGACCAACACGACATAGGCGATCCCGGCAAGGGGAACGGTGGTCAGCACGAACCCGCCGGCGCACATCATGCCCGCCGTCAAGCAACCGACTAACAACTGAGTGGGAGCCGGAGCCCCTGGAAAGGTCATTGCCGGCACTGCGCCCCATAGTGCGCCATACAGGCCGCCATGGATCACCGACCTCCGAAGCGCCGCAGATGATACCGGGCGGCTTCGGTCGCGATGCCGTCCCTTCCACTAGCTACGGCCATACCTGAGCACTAGTGCGACGAACAATGCGGACCAGACCCACAGCGGCCAGCCAATCGAGCCCACGCTGCCAAGCGTTAGCATCAGGATTACGACGTTGAGGCAACTTGCGCCCATCGCGAGCGGCGTCAGACGCACGATCGCTTCGATCTGCGCTGCTCTGAGGCGCGCGGCACAATCTTCGTCCGCCGCCGCCAAGCCCAGGCCAATCGCAAGCCCTCGTGGCAGCCTGCTCGACCAGGCGCTCGTGACCCTGGAGACACCTCGCGGCGTCAAGAACTCCAGATGGCTGCTCAGTCCATTCTTCATTCGCTTTCCCAGCGGTTGCGCTCTCAACGCGGTGCTGGACGGGGCTAAAGTGCTCATTACGGACGCTTTCGCCTCTTGTTCGCTTCTCGACGTTTGGGGCCTGATCAGTTTTGTTGCGACGATCCTCTGGCGTGCAAATGGGCTAGTCCCCTACTCGCCAATTGCAGACCACACGCCGGATCCAAAGATGTTGCACCAAATGCCCGCTAATGGGCACCTCGTCCATCATTGGGCAGCAGCAATCTCGCAATTTTCAATCGAGCCACCGGGGACCCCTAGATCAAAGCTGAGACCCAGCTTTCGTAAGTCGATTTTCGGGCACGCGTCCCACCAAGCCCGTGCTGGTTTCGTTCAGCGCGATAAACGGTCTAGCGGTAATCTCCGGACGCGCGTGATATTTTTTGTGTTCAGCCGCGCCTTGATTGGCTATTGCTGGACACCGATTTTGCTCACGAAGCGGCTCAGCCCTCTGCCGCCAACTTCCCACGCCGCCCTTGACGGAACAGGAGTTGCGCTGAAGCCTTGTCTATCAGCCAAATTTCGAGTTTGTGGCCAACCCCGCGAAGAACGGGGAAGGAGACATGCGACGAATTTCTCGATGACGGCCGCGGCCGGTGTCCACCCGCCACCGCCGCCTCAAGCCCCTTTGGTTAGCCAGAGCAGGCTTTGCCGTTGCTGGGATGATCGCCCGCGGCTTCCGCCGCCGCCTGGGACATGAACTCGCCTGCCTTTGTTTTGCCATAATAGCGGTCACCGGGACAGTGGTAGACCTTGCTGGACGTGTTAACCCAGACTTGGCCTGGTCCGCCCATCTTGCCGGCGGCGTTGGTTGAACCAGCCGTGTTTGTCGCAGTCTTGCTGGGGATATTCGGCGGCGGTGCCGTTGGGGCAGCATTTGCCGTGCGGCTCGGCGGGGCGGCTGCCGGTGCTATTCCTGGATTGCCAGGAGCAGTTGTCGCAGCGGCGGCGGTCCCCCAGGAAGCAACGCCCTTATGACCCCTGCAGGCGCCCGAGCGTGTAGTGCCGGAAAAGTCAGTGCCATCCTTGCAGGTTGCGGTCACCGTCGCGGTTTGCGCGTAGGCGATCGGAGCAAGGAGCAGCCCAGCACCGAGCAAGGTCGATAATAATACGGTTCTCATCACGATTCCCTTCGCGTACTGCTCGGTTGTGTTGAAGAATGGCCCGGCCGGGAGCAAGACAAATGCGTGCGCGGTTGGATCACGATACGGTCTGTTTGTAGTCGTTATGGTAATAGTTTCAATCTAAACATGCACGTATGGTTAGAATTGTCTTGAGCTTAACACCCTCTTAGGTAGTGTCTTGTTGATAAATTCCATGTTGGCGTGCATTTGGTTAAACCGAACCTCGGTAAAGGGTTTCGCTCAAGGCAAGAATTGGGTTCAAGCTTTATGTCAAATGGTCTCTCTGGAGCGATATCAGCCTGACCGGAATAGTCGGGCTGATAAGTTGCTCGTAAAACAATGAGCTGCAGCGTGCCGACCATTTACAGTCAGCCTGAACGCGCTCCGGCGTTTCGTGTAGCCAGTCCCGGTCGTCTGAATTTTGCGGAGGGAGGGGCAGATTATGCCAACGTGTTGCCCTACCGGCTTTGTCGAGGCCAGGTGCAGTGGATTTCGCATCGCCGTGCCGCGCGCCTGGCCAAGGAAACCCAGGCCGGAGCGAGGAACAACGCGCGTTGGTAAGCGTCTACTTCGGAACCCCCTTACATACCTTCCTTAACCTTATCGGCGGTGTTCGTCACCGCATGGCCTGCGGCACTCACGTCCTGACCGATCCCAGCCGTTGTGTTACAGGCGCTCAAGAGAACAATGGCGCCCGACAGCAGGGCAACGTTGAAAACGATGATGGCGATACGTCTATACACAGAAGTTGCTCCCCGTTTCGCTTGGTGGACGCGGTGTTAGACTTCGAACTGGCCCAAATCAAGAGCGCACAATGTCAAAGAGCGGCGGCGCAACCGTCCCCCCGACCAAGTGGTCTGATCCCGACAGCAGCATCCCTACGCGGTCGGGTAAATCGGCCCACAAAACCAAAGGTTAGTGGCTCAAAACGGACGGCGCTATCCAACCTGATTGAACTACGAGATCACCACCTGATCGTTCTGGAACACCCATTCCACTGGGTACGCCCGTTATGCACTATCTTCTGCAGCGCTCAGGGTGACTACGTTGTCCGTCCCCCTGAGCGCCATCTCAGACCAACAACGCCGTGGCCTCCCGTGGCCGCGGCCACATCACGAACGCCTCCACTGGACGTCCAACGTTTTTCAGCGCCAGCGGTCCGAGCGCCTCCGTCGCCAGGCCGAGCCGCGCGCCCCCGCGCTCGTGCACCGCACGCGATACGCAAACACCGCCCGGCGGGCAGACCGCCTGCAGCCGAGACGCAACGATGACACCGTCGCCATGGAAATTCATTCCATCCATAATGATGTCACCCAGATCCACCCCAATGCGAAACCGCATCCTCTGATCGCTCGGCCTGCAATCGGCATTGATTGCCGTGTCGGATTGGATGGTCACGGCGCACTTCACCGCCTGCGCGACGCTTTCAAAGATGACCAGCATCGAGTCGCCGCCCGTCTGCACCAAGCGACCTTGGTGACGACGAAGTGCCGGTTCGATCAATTCGCGATGCAGCGTGCGCAGCCGAGCGACCGTTCCGGTGTCGTCGAGCGCGAAGAGACGGCTGTACCCAGCCATATCCGCAAAGACGACTGCCATTAATCGCGTGATCGGGGCGCGTCCTGGCACAGTGCCGGGCAAGGCGATCGGCCAATGTCTATTGACCAACTCTACCCAGCGCCTCCACGCTGGCGCTGGACTAGCGCCGGGAGCTTCCGGAATTGATTTTTGGTTTGAAATAACCAGAGACAGCCGTGACATCGTAAGCCTCGTCTGAACGAGGTGCAGAAAGAGGGGGATTGTTTCGGCCTAAGGAAAAGCCCCATCCGAAAGCCGGGGGGACATCAGGCGGTGGCTAAACAACTCGGCCCGACCGCGTGCTGCCCCAAACCCCTTGACAAGGGGTCATACCTGAAATTCGGTAAATACTGGGCAGAAGCCTGAACATAACCGGCGGGTAGCACGCTCTGAGATCGACGGTAAAGGTCAATCGATACTGTCAACATCTATGTGATCGCCGGCAAAGAGCAAACAAATATCGTTATGCCTGCCGTTCGGAATTCTTGCGGGTAACCTCGCGAACTTTGCAGCAGAGAGTTACGCCAGAAACGTGTTAGACGGCGCGCCAGAATGATACATTTGGCAGGATTAGATGGATGAAGAGACTTTTTGTTGTGTCGTCTGTGCTGGCAGCCCTGTGCGGTTGCGGACCGAGCTATTCGCCCAACACCTATTCGGTCACCGCCGTGCAACAGGCCAACACGGTGGCGCAAGGTGTGGTCATTGGCCGGCGCAGCGTCAACGTTAGCGCGGCGGGTACGGTCGGCACGCTCACGGGTGCGGCAGTGGGGGGCATCGCAGGCTCCCAGGCCGTGTCCGGACCAGTCAGCGCCTTCACCGCGCTCGGCGGTTCACTTGTGGGCGGCATCGCTGGGTCGGCGATAGAACACACGACGGCGGATACTACCGCCTTCGAATACATCATCCGTAAGGCCGGCGGCGATCTGGTCAGCGTGACCCAGAAGGATAAAACGCCGCTGGCGCTTGGCCAGAAGGTGCTCGTAATCGCGGGCAACCAGGCTCGGGTGGTTCCAGACTACACCCTACCGCCCGAGACAGCGGACACCACGGAAATCAAGCTACCGAAACCGGTGACCGTCCCAGCGGTGCCGGCGGACCTCAAAACCGGGAACCCGGCAAAGCCGGATACCGCGCCGTCCGCCGCGGCCCCGGCTACGAACGGGGCCGCTCCGCCTCCTGAGGCCAGGCCGGGGGCACCGCCATCAGCATCAGACGCCGAGCCGGCGAGCGCGCCCGACCATGCTTCCTGACCATGCGCTCACACCACCCGTTAATCGGCAAGCGACGGGGCTCGCAGGATAGATCGGACCGCAAGCAGGAGCCGGGGACTCGATCATCCGTGAAACGTAATCGGAATGTTGCCGCCGTGCGATCCAGGTTGGTCGGCCAGGATTACCGTACCGCCTGCGAACATGTTCAGGGTCAGACCCGAGGCATCACCGGCAAAATGCCAGTCACCGATATCGTTTTTTGACGCGTCGAGGAACGATAATGTCCCGGTCGTCGTGTCAAATGAGGCGCTTGCGGCCTGAAAAGCATTCTGGATTGCGACCTCAGCGAACGGCCCCATCGCCAATGGGGCGGACCCATTGTAGGTAGAGGATGGGGGGAGGGGTCCAATGGTGCCATGAAATGCGTTCAGTCCCCCTACCGACAAAGTTCCGCCGTCCAAGACAAAATCGGTGCCAGTATCAGTGCCGGCGCCGGAAGCTGTCAGGATCGGGGCGGCGGAGCTCGCCCAGGTACTGGTTTGCAGTCGAGTAGGTATACCAGGACCCGCTGTTAGCGTCCTGCCCGTAAATGACGTTGCTCACGATGGCGAGGGCTGACGTGCCGGAGCCGCCAGGCACCACCGTGCCGTTTTCAGCAACCACGCCGGTTGCTGTCAGGGTCCAGGTGTTCCCGCTGCCGTCCGTAAGAAAACCACCGGTGGTGGGTGTGAGTTTGGTGCCGCTTTGACCGCCGCCAAGTTCGACGCCGTCGTTTTCGCCGTTGACGATGACCGTACCGCCGGTAACATTGTTCTGACTGAGATCGAGAGTATTACTACCAAGCGCGGATAAGGTAGTCGTGCCATTGAGTTGCACCGACGTATCCGCTGGCGTTCCAGGGTTGTCGAGCGCGACAACATCAAATTGGCCGCCGAAGTCGAAAGTGCTGTTGCCATCCACGGTCAGCGTGGTGCCCGGCTGCATTGAATCATCCAACTCCGCATTGTTTCCCAGATCGCCAGAAATCTGCAAACCGCCTAGAACTTCGACATTGACCGGTGGGGTACCCGGCGGGGCATCGTCGAGGTTCTGATTGATTGCCCCTTCAATCCCGAAGCTATTCAGTGGGTTGGTATTGGTGATGCTTAAGCTTCCAACGAAATTCATCCCCGGACTGTCAAACGACATTTCCGAGCCATCAGTAAAGATGTAGGAATTTCCGTCATCGGTCGCGGGGTTAAACACCGTTCCCGATCCGGTCAGCGTCACGGTGGTCATTTGGTTGCTCCCTCTACAATAACGCGAATTCTTGACGAGTTCTTCGCCGCAGTGAGGAGAGTAGACGTGTAACGAGAAATGGCTACGAAGTAGTTCATAGTGCCCGACGGGAGGATGGCCCAGAGTTTGTCGCCCGCATCTATTGAGATGACGTCCGTCGCTGCGATTATCGCCGGCACGTCTCTATTGTTGGCGTCCTGATCAATGGGCGGGAGGATGGTGGCCTAAGCGGGGCGCGCGATCTCGCCGTGGCGACGTTGCAGCTTGTGTTGGGGTTTTCGAAGCCGGGACGGGGCCGTCCTCGGGCAGTTTGGGGTCGCAATAACGAGCGGGGAATCGCTGGAGGCCCTTGGCCCAGTTGGCATGGCGCTGGTTGCAGGAGCCGTCCCGATCCCAAGGCCGGCGGGTCAGTGAGTGGACCTCGAGGACGGGGCGGGGTCTACGCCTTCAGCAACGGGCAAGCATGCTCGGACAACGGCCGGAAGGCGTCCTCAGCGGGGGCCATGGCAACCGTCTTCAGCAAATCCCATTCCAGCCCACTCTCATCGGGTTTCTTTACCTCAAACAGATAGCATGGATGAATTTTGCGGCCGTCCTCGTGAATTTTCCCGCCCGAACCGAAGCAATCATCGTCCGTCGGCATCGCTTTCATCCGAGCGACAGTGGCTGCACCATCGGCCTTCGCGGCACTCGCACCAAGCTCTGCTACAGCTTTAAAGTAGTGCAATGCGGAGGAATATTGCCCTGCTTGAATACTGTTCGGCCAGAGGCTGATCTTCGGCTTAATTCAATTCATGAACGCACGCGTCCGGTCGTTCAGGTCCCAATAGTAACTTTCGCTCAGCAACAAGCCTTGGGCGGTTTCCAGACCCAGCGAATGCACGTCGGTCGTATACATGATCAAGCCCGCAAGTTTTATCCCTGCTTGCGTGACCCCGAACTCATGGGCCTGTTTAATTGCATTGACGGTATCAAGACCGGAGTTTGCGAGCCCAATCACCTTGGCCCCCGAGGCCTGAGCCTGAACCAATCCGGCGGAGAAATCGCTGGTCTCAGGGAAGGGATACACATTGGCACCCAAAACCTTGCCGCCCGCATCTGTGACGAATTTCGAGGCGTCGCGCTGTAGCGCCTGACCGAACGCATAGTTCGCCGTTAATGAAATACCACGAATCCCCACCTTGTTTGGTCAACGCGGCGGAAGTGGACTTCGATGCCATATATGTATCGGTTACCCAATGGACCATGTTCGGCGTGCACGCCTTGCCGGTCAGATCGGAGGTTGCGGTGCTGGTGCTCAGGTAAATTTTGTTTTTATCGCGGGCGATGCCCGTGATGACCAGCGCGCAGGAGGAGGCGCCTCCATCTTGAATCAGGTCGACACCGTCCTGATCGAACCATTGCTTCGCGATCGATGCCGCAAGGTCGGGCTTATTCTGATGGTCAGCCACTACTACTTCTACCTTGAAGCCATGATCGCCCCATTCCTGTATAGCTTGATGAGTACATCCAACCGAGGTCGGCCCGGTTAGGTCGCGATAGACCCCCGACTGATCATTCATAATGCCGATGCGGACAATTTGTGTCTGCGCTCGCGCGCGATGAAGCGGTAGGGTTGTAGCGGCGGCCGAGCCAAGCACCTTGCGACGGGTCAGAATCATCGTTTTCTCCAAAAGTCGCCTCGCTCGACGAAAACGTCTCGCGCGTATTGCGACGGCGAATTTGGCCGATGTGTCGGGCGGTGCAAAGTGGCCTAGCCACCCTCCGGTCGCCATCTTCCGGATTGCGAGTGGCCGCGCCGATCATTCCAGGATCGTACTTCTGAGCCTGACATCGCTGCCGCCCCTGGCTGCGAAACGAGGATTGGGCCGTCCGATCTGTCTGCATGATCCGTCCGGGAGGGCGTTCACAGGAGGGCGGCCACGCGCGGGGGTCCGAACACGATGGGCATTTCGGGGGCGGCATCTTGCACGGAGCCCGTTACGCGGGGGCGAGATCGGCCGGTACCAGAATCCGCTCGTAAAAGCCACCCCAGCTACGGGTGCGGTCAACGAGGTGCACCTCCAGGATCCAGAACTTGGTCTGGCCCAACGCATCTGGCGAGCGCATCGGTTCGATGTTTGCTGGGCTGATGCGATAGAGGTCTTTTTCACCGGGTAACAAGGCGTGGGGGAACTTGCCCACAATATGGCCAGCGATGACGCCGCCGAACAGCCATCCTGATGCCTGGGCACATTGGTGGGCGTAGGAGTAGAGTTCAGCGCCAGTTACTTCGGGGTGGGAGTTGTAATACTGTTTCAGGGCATCGAATACCTTTGGCAGGTCCAGGCACAGTTGAGTTTTCGGTGGATCGTTGCCCATGACATAGGTGCGCCCGACATCGGCCTCCCACTCATCAAACACCGGGCCGAGGTCGAGAAAAACTGTGTCGTTTTCGGCGATTTCGTGAACCGGGGGGTTCTCAGCGAAGATGCGGACGGTGTTGGGGCCAGCCCGAACGATCCGTTTGTGCCAGTGTTGCCTCACGCCAAATGATTGTTCAGCGAGGGTGTAGATGTCCTGGTCAACGTCGGTCTCGGTGCGGCCGGGACGGACGAGGCGGTTGTTCTCGATGGCGGCGAACAGCCGGTCGGCCTGTTGTTCCGCTGCGATCAAGGCGGCAAGTCGATCCTGTGTGGTCACATTGTGGCCTCATGCACGGTTGGTGGACTAGCTGGCGATCTGGGCGTTTGCGCTGCGATAGTCGCCCTCGGAGACTGGGGTGCCCCAGTCAGTGCCCTCCGGCTTGCTCTCCAGTATCGAGATATGCGCGAACAGCGAGCTGGCGGAGGCGCCGTGCCAGTGTTCAACGCCGGGTTGCACGGTCGCCACGTCGCCGGGGCGCATGGCTTCGGCGGCCTGGCCTTTAACCTGGAGGATCCCAACGCCGGCCGTAACAACCAGGACTTGCCGCATGTCATGCTTATGCCAGACCGTGCGAGCGCCGGGGACGAAGGTCACCGTGGTGGCGTTGGTCTTTGAGGGCCCGTCGGCGCGGGCGAGCGGGTCCTGGAACACCGCTCCGGTAAAGTTGGCGGCTGGAGCCTGCCTCGCCTGACGCGATGCTGCTGATTGAACATTCATGTTTTCAACTCCTGCTTTTGGGGCCGTGACGAGCGGGCAGCGTCTCTATGCCGGATATCGCGACAGCGACGGCTCGTCCATATCCTCTTATCCCAACAATGGTGAGCGCGCGATTTTGCCGGTCGCCCTATCAATGCATATATAGCGAAGGAGAAAAAGTAGCGTCATGATAAACCCTGAAACCGATCGCGTGCTGATAACGGGTGCTGCTGGGGCCATTGGTACGGCTTTGCGCACCGGGCTTCGCGAGAACTGGCGTCACCTGTTGCTGACCGACATCCGGCCGGTGCCGGATCTGGCCGACAACGAAGCCTCAATCGTCACCGATATCGCCGACCGCTCGGCCGTCGAAGATATGATGCACGACGTGAAGGCCGTTGTGCACCTCGCGGGTATAATCGGTAGTTATACGCTAGAAGACCTATTCCGCGTGAACGCGCGCGGGTTGTTCGACGTGTTCGAATCGGCGCGCCTCGCCGGCGTGGAGCGCATCATCTTTGCCAGCAGCAACCACGCTTTCGGCAGCTATCCGATCACCGAGAACGTTTCGCCTGCGATGCCGCCACGACCCGATAGTCTCTATGGCGTATTCAAGGTATGGGGCGAGACCATGCTGCGCAACTACTATGATCGCCACGGCATACGGTCAGTATCGCTACGTATCGGTACGTTCCGGTCGCTGCCAGTCGACCAGCGCTCACTTGCGACCTGGCTCAGTCCGGCGGACGTTGCGCATTTGGTCGATGTTTCGCTGCGTCACCCCGATCCCGGATGCATGGTGGTCAACGGGTATTCCAACAATACACGACTGAAGACGCATGATCCCAACTGGGCGACGCTTGGCTACCGGCCGGGCGACAACGCCGAGGACTATCGCGAGATGCTGCGTGGAAAAGGGATCGATGTTGATGCGCCCGATCGCGACGAGTGGGAATGGCCGGAACACGGTGGCTCACATGCCCGCGTTGCAGAACGCCCGGTCCGCTAAAGAGCCGGCGGTCGCGACCGTGTGCGCGGAACGATCGAATCCTGATTGATGTAGGGCTATGTCGCCAGCATTTTTGTGGGCGGCTTCGGTTCAATCGTGCGCCCAAAGGCCGAAACGCCCTGGTCACGCCCGGCTTTTTATTTGTTCATTTCCTGCAGCCGGGCGTCCCGGCGACGGGTGCGGGGAGTCGATGACGGCGGTCGATCCTCAGACCGTCGGCAATAATCCATCGCCTCGCGTCCAGAACTCGCCACGAGGCAGGGCTTGGAAGCTGCCGGAACCCTACCCGCAGACCGCAGCGCGCGTGGCCGAGTTCCTTCGAGCGAATGGGCTTGAAGCGACGGGAGAGGGGTGAGGAGCACGCTCACGCTTCGGCAGCCTCGTAGGCGGCCCGGGCGCGGTTGACATGGCGCTATTCGCCCCGGGCCAAGAAGCCTTTCCTGCGCGCGTTGTTTGGCCTGAAGAACGCTCAACGTCATGCAAAAGCAGGGGTCGAAAGGGGCCGTTGCGTGGGAAATTCAAACGCGCGGGCTGGGACGATCTCCGCCGCCGATTGGCCGCTTCTTGAAATGCAATTGCCCTGGCATGGGCCTCGACCACTACCGCCGGCCGTCACTCAACCGATCGCGGCTCTCGCAATTCGATCGACGCCAAGTTGACGGTGCCCCCGGCGATGCTAGGATGACGATATTGCCAGGGGACTGGTATTTACAGCAGATCAGGATGACACGAGAGTAACGCATGAGCGTCGGTTCCGACCAGTTCCTGGCGAAGTATTGCAGCCGCTGGAGCGAGCGGGCGCTTGTTCGAAACAGGAAACCCAAACCAGAACTCACGCGGGCCGAGTCCGGAGACTTTTTCCCGGTCGGGCGGCAGCCGCTGATGAGCCACCCCAGAGTGATGGATCTGTCAGACGAAGATCACCGGACGATCTTGATTTAGTCCTGTTACAAGTATATGAACGACATCGCAATGACGGAAATGGACCCCGTCGTCGACTGTGCTGTGCGGATCGCCAACAACGGTCTGTCGTTCCGTTTTCCGTCGCTCTACCAGAACATCGCGCTGACCGTCGCGGTGGATGAAAGCTATCATGCGCTGGTGGCCCGCGAGTATATGGAGGCAGTCGAAGCGGCCACCGGTATCGATCCGTTGCCGATGCCGGACAGAACCGATCTTCGCCGTGCCGCCACCGAGGCAAAGGCGTTGTTGCCCGATCGGCTTCATGATGGCTTCGACATCCTGGTGGTCTGCATCGCAGAAAACACACTCACCCGGGAGATTGTCGAGTTGCTGCGGGCCTCGCCTGACGAGACGCCTTTCGGTGTTGTCGTGCGAGAGCACCTAGCGGACGAGGCGCAACATTGCGGCTTCTTCACGCGGCTATTAAAATATTACTGGTCCAAGTTGGACGACGCTAGCCGTGACGCGCTCGGCGAGCGGCTTGTGCCGTTCATTCGAACCTATCTTTCCACCGGGACCGACGAGGCCTTTGCGCGGGAGATATTGCGGCGATTGGGGTTCTCTCCAGACGCAGAGGCCGACATAATCACCGGGGTTTACGGCAGCTACGAGCTTGGCCCGTGGCATCCGATGCTGCTCAGCATTGCCGATCTGTTGACCGGGTCCGGGGTGCTCGCATGGCCGTCGGTGCGGCGGCAATTCAGGGAAGCAGCCTGGGCCAGGGACTAAAAGCCCGGTTTGGCCGTCTCCGCCTTCTACCGGGGGTTGTGGACATGCCGGACGTGACGAAGAATGATTAATGACGCTGGCGAAGAGGGAGGACATAGGCTTGATGCGCTTCGTTCGGATTCAATCCGTTCGAGCATTGATCGCGCCGGCGCGGCGTAAACAACTACTTGGCGCGATCGGCGAGGCGGATTCCCGAAGACGCAGTCTCCGCTTCGGTTTGGGCACCCGGTGGTCCGATCCCGACAGAAGCATCCCTAAGCGGTCGGGTGAATTGGCCCACAAAGTCAACGGCTAGTTGTTGAAAACGGACGGTGCTATCGGTCTGATTTGAACCACTGGCCGGTCGGCAGGTCCTCGTTGACGGCGTGGTTGTCAGGCCTGTCCATTTGGAGCGATTGGAGGAGGAGATTGACCACCGCTCGGCATAATGACGGCGGTGTGAAGGCGGTTCGTTGCTTGGAATTGCTCTACTACAGCGCTAAAAGCTTTAAGGGGGGAACGCCAATGAACAATGCCAATCGACAGGGCGCCGGCCCCGTATGGATCGATGGCGAGCTGGTTGCCGCGGAGCGGGCCAACGCGTCGGTTCTGACCCACAGCCTGCATTACGGCAGCGGCGTCTTCGAAGGCGTCCGCAGCTATGGCGGTAGGATTTTCGAGAACGAGCGCCATATGACGCGATTGGTTAACTCCGCGCGATCGCTCGGATACGAGTTGCCACATAATGCGCGTGAGCTCTGCCAGGCTGCAGAAGCGCTTCTTGGGGCGGCGGGCGTTTCAGAGACTTATATCCGGCCGTTTGCCTGGCTCGGTCCGGAAGACATCGACATCCATGGTACGAACAACATCCCACATGTCGGCATCGCTCTCTGGCACCTGCCCGACTATTACGGGACCGGCGCCGACATTCCGAGTGTGACGCTCACGCGGGGGAAGTGGGTACGTCCCGACCCCGACATGATGCCCCTGCAAAGCAAAGCCGCCGGGAATTACGTGGCGGCCACCCTCAACCGGCAATTCGCCAAGGCGCGCGGCTTTTCCGATTGCGTGGTACTTGACCGCAACGGGCATGTGGCGGAGGCGACCGTCGCGAATATCTTCATGGTCAAGCACGGTCGTCTCATCACGCCCCCGCCGGTTTTCTGCCTCAACGGCATCACGCGACAATGCGTGTTTAAGCTCGCGCGCGAGCTGGGGATTGAATTCGCTGAGCTCGATATCCCTTTCTCCGACCTGCTTGAAGCTGACGAGGTGTTCCTGTCCGGAACGGTGGTCGAGGTGACGCCGGTGGTGCAGGTCGATGATGTCCGTTACGACATCGGTCCTGTTGCGCGAAACCTTTGGCGGGCTTACGGCAAGATGGTTGGAAAATCATAGCTATTATGGTCGGCTTTGCCATGATCAGCAGCCAGTCGGGGCAATTACAGTGAGGGCGGCTGTGCGCGGCGATATGAAGCTCGCCGCGTTCTATTACCCGACCGGCCATCATATCGCCGCCTGGCGTGGTCAGGAAGTGCCGCTCTCGACGGCGACCGACTTCGAGTATCGTGTGCAGTTCGCCCAAACCGCCGAGCGAGGCAAGTTCGACCTGGTCTTGATGGCCGATCGGCTCGCCTTTACCGAAAGCCGGCTTGATCTACTGTGTCATCTCGATGAATGGGCGGTCCGCTTCGAGCCGATAACGCTCCTCGCAGCATTATGCGGCGTTACGCAGCGCGTCGGACTCGTCTGTACCGCCTCGACCACCTACTACGAACCATACCACGTGGCGCGCCAGTTTGCCTCGCTGGATCACCTCTGCGGCGGCCGGGCCGGATGGAACCTCGTCACCTCGTCGACCGACGGCGAGGCGCGCAATTTCGGCCGGGAATTCCATATGGACCACACCGACCGCTATCATCGCGCGGAGGAATTTGCTGATGTTGTGCTAGCGCTGTGGGACAGTTGGGACGACGCTGGTCTCGTGCGTGACAAGGCGGCCGGTCTCTACTTCGATCTGGATCGGCTGCGGGTGACGAACCATCGTGGCAAGCATTTCGCCGTGCGCGGGCCGTTGACCGTCCCCCGCACGCCGCAGGGCCGGCCGATCATCGTGCAGGCTGGCGCCTCCGAGCCGGGACGGGCCTTGGCGGCCCGCACCGCCGACGTGATCTTTACGGCCCAACATACTTGTGCGGAAGCGCAGACCTTCTACGCCGATATGAAGGGTAGGCTTCCCGCATTCGGCCGCACCGCTTCGGACCTGCGGATCCTGGTCGGCATTTCGCCGGTGATCGGCGACACCGAGGCGGCAGCTCATGAAAAACTGGCGCGATTGAATGCCCAAATCCATCCGTCCATCGGCGTAGCGGTGCTTGAGGCTTACCTGGGGGCAGACCTCTCCGGCGCTGAACTCGACGGCCCCTTGCCGGATTTGCCTATCACGAACGCCAGCCGCAGCCGGCAAGCACTCCTTATTGAGCTTGCGCGTCGCGAGGATATGACGATCCGCCAGCTTTATCGCCGCGTGGCCGGGGCCATCGGCCATTGGCAAGTGGTTGGCACAGTCGAGCAGATCGCTGACGAGATGGAGCAGCGCTTCCTTGAGAACGGTGCCGACGGTTTTATCGTCATGCCTTCGGTTCTTCCCTCCGGGCTCGACGAATTCGTCGACCTTGTCGTGCCGGAATTGCAGCGCCGCGGCCTGTTCCGACGCGACTATGAAGGCCTCACCCTGCGCGAAAACCTCGGTCTCTCGATGCCGGAGCGTAGCCCCTCGGTTCGGACCAGGGCCGGCGTGGCATCCGGTGTCCTGCCGTGACGCCTCCGAGCGGTCAATTTGGCCATCAGGGCCGCCTGTCAACACCAGATCCCGCGCGAAGCTGCCTGGTCTGGCCGGACGGGCCGCCGCGCTGGTTGCATCTTGCCGACGTTGCGGCATCTGGTCTGCGACGAGATCCAGACGCGTTGGCGCTCGCCTTCGACCAGCGGGTGTGGACGGCGAACGAGGTGTGGCGCTGGAGCAGCGCGGTTTCGGCTGCGATCCGGCATCAACTTGGTCCGAACGCGGCTGGGGAGCGGGTTGCGCTGCTTGTCCGCCGGGGCCCCTGTATCGTCGTGGGCATGATCGGCATCGCGCAGACCGAGTGTATCATCGTTCCGATCGATGCCGAGCAGCCCGCGGAACGCATCGCATTGATCCTGGCCGACGCGAACCCCGCTCTAATTCTTGTCGACGACGAGCAGACCGCCCGTCGCGTGGCCCCAGGGTCCGACAAGGTTCTGACAATTGCGGAACTTGAAACGACGTCCCCCCCGCCGAGTGCCTCGGCGTTGAAGTCCGAGGACGGCAGCGAGCCGGCCTACATCATTTACACCTCCGGCTCGACCGGGCAGCCCAAGGGCGTTGTTTGTCATCATCTTGGACTTTGCAATCTTATCGAGGACAGATTGGCCATGGGCGCTGTCCCGCCGGGCAGCCGCTTGCTCCTGACGACGTCGATCTCATTCGACCCGGCAATCTACAACGTCTTCCTGGCCGCCGGGAGCAGCTCTTGCCTGGTGATCGCCGATGATACGGCGGCGGCCTCTGGTGCCATGCTTGCCGATTTGATGCGCCAGCAGGCGATCAGCCATATCGATATGCCGCCCGGCCTCCTGGCGGCCATACCGCCAGGAGCGTTTCCAGCCCTGAGGGCAGCCTCGCTTGGTGGCGAAGCCTGCCCGCAACGCGTCGTCGACGAATGGGCACCCCAGATCGTGCTGGAGAACTGCTACGGCCCCACCGAGACCGCCGTCGAGGTCACGCGTTGGCGCTGGTCGCGCGGGGAGCCTGGCACGCGCATTGGCCGGCCGCTTCGTAACGTGCTGATCCGTGTCGCCGGCGAGGATGGCGCCTCCGCCAACGAGGGCGAATTATGGATTGGTGGTCCGATGGTTGCACTTGGCTATTTGAACCGCCCTGAGGAAAGCGCGGAACGGTTCATCCGCTGCGCCGAGACGGACATGATGTTCTACCGCAGCGGCGATCGCGTCCGGTGTTCACCGGAGGGGATTCTTGATTTCATCGGTCGCGTGGACGAGCAAATCAAGATCGACGGCGTACGCATTGAGCCGGAAGAGGTGCGCGCAGCCATCGAGGCGTTACCTGGGGTGCGCCGCGCCGCACTCCTTGTCGAGCGCGGGGAAATTGGCGTGCGGCTTACTGCGTTCTATGAGGCCTCGCCGGACGCGCCGGATCGGGCCGAAATGATGGAGCGGCTCGGACGACGGCTCCCCGCCGCGATGCAGCCTGCTCGCCTTGTTTCGCTGCCCGGGTTGCCGGTTCTTGCGTCCGGTAAGATCGACGTTGAGGCGCTGAGGCAGCACTCAATCGCAGAGCGTGCCACGCTGGCCTTCGCCTCTGGCTCTCACCTGGGATCGGACGTGGCACAGTATCTCGCCGCGCTGTGGTGCAGGCTGCTCAACGTCCCGCACGTGAAACTAAGCGACAATTTCTTCGAACTTGGTGGCGATTCCATGCGACTCACTCAGTTGATTTTCGCAATCAACAAGCAATACCGCGCTCGAATGACGCCGGCAGCCTTTCGCGGGCTGAGCGATCTCAGCGCTCTGATAGCCCATGTGGAGTTGGCTCAAGCGGCGGAGCCGCGTCAATGATCGACCGAATCGACGACAGCCGGGTCGACGTGGCCGATCAGCCGGCAGCCGATACGGACAGCGCGACCGAGCTCGGGCCCGACGTCGAGCTGGAGATCACGCCCGCTGATCGGTCGCAGCCGATTTCGATTTCTGACTCGCAGTTGGGCATCTGGTTCTTCGAGACGCATGCGCGCGCGTCGTCAGCGGTTTACCAAATACCGACGCTCGTGAAGCTTAGCGGTCGTCTGGATCTATCGGCGCTGCTGGCGGCGATCCGAAACGTGGTCGCCAGGCACGAGATCCTGCGCTGCGGCATATCCGAGACCGGCGGCGAGGTCGTGCTGCGGATCGAGCCGCCTTACGAGGTCGTTATGCCGGTCGAATTCGTCGATGAGGACGAAGTAGCGGCCAGGGTGGCCGCGCTCGCCGCGGTGCCGTTCGTCTTCGGCGAAGGGAAGCTTGTGCGCTGGCGACTCTTCACGACCGGCGCTGATCGCCATCAGCTCCTGATCCTGCAGCATCACATCGTCAGCGACGGCTGGTCGGTCGGCATCCTGGTCCAAGAACTACTGGAGACCTATGTAAGGCTTGCGGCAGGCGAGCCAGGCCGCGACGAAGTGCCGACGCTGAACTATGCCGACTATGCTGCCTGGTCGCACTCGACCGAACGGCAGAAGTCGATCGCGGCGGCGATACGTTATTGGGTCGAGACGCTATCTGGCGTTCCCGTCCTCGAGCTTCCGATCGATCATGCACGTCCGTCACAACTGAGCGGCCGTGGCCGGCATTACCATTTCCGGCTGCCGGCCGACCTTGTTGGCGAACTTCGCCGCTTTGCGCGGTCGCGCAGGGCTACCCCCTACGCCGTTCTCTTCGCGGCACATGCGCTGCTGCTGGCGCGCTATTCGGGTCAGCACGACTTCGTGGTCGCGATGCCGGTCGACGGCCGTACCCAGCCCGAACTCGCCGACATGCTGGGCTGCTTCATCAACGTCCTGCCGATGCGGTGCCGTGTCGATCGCTCCGCGGGCTTCGGCCCGCTGGTGGACGCGACTTTCGATTCGCTGCTGGACGGTGCCACATTTCAGGAAGCACCCTTCCACCGCATCGTCGCGGCCCTCGGGGCATCGGAGGCAACGCACGACACGGTAATGGCGAAGTTGTTTCGCAGCCTGTTCGTGTTGAATTCGTTCAACCGCGACCGCCGGTTTGAAGCCGAGGGGCTGGTCGCCGACATTGTCGTGGAAGCCGATCAGGCCATCGCCAAGAACGACATTGGTTTTGGACTTCAGGAAGTCGGCGACGAGATTGCCGTCAAGATCGAATATTCGCTGGATCTGTTCGAGCCGGACAAGATTCGTCGCATGGCCGATCATTTCGTCCGGTTGCTCGCGTTGGGACTTGCCGACCCAGATATGCCCGTCGGCCGCCTGCCACTTCTCAGCCAGGCCGAGTTTTCCGATCTCGTTGTAGTCGCCAATCGGACGGCGACATCGTTTCCGCGCGAGCGTTCGCTGGCGGATTTATTCGACGCGGCGGTGCGGCAGTTCGCCAATCGGCCGGCATACATAGAAAACGGTCGCCCCATCGACTTTGCTACGCTCAGCCGGCGCGCGGATGCTTTCGCCGGCGTACTCATCCGCGCCGGCCTCCGACCCCAGGATCGCGTCGGCATCCTGCTCGACCGCGGGCTGGATAGCCTTATCGCCATCCTCGCCACGATCAGGGCCCGCGGCGTCTATGTGCCAGTGGATCCAACCTATCCGCCGGACCGTATCGACATGATCCTCGATGACGCCGAGGTGCGGATCGTCGTCGTCGGGGCAGGGGTGAGCGACAGCGTCGGTGCCGGCAGGGCGAAGCTGTCGATATCCCACCGCGCCGCCGAGGAGGCGGCCGACCCTGTTACGCTGCCGTCCCGCCCTCCCACGGATATCGCCTACGTCTGCTACACCTCCGGCACGACCGGCCGCCCGCGCGGGGTTGCCATACCGGACCATGCCGTCATCGCGCTTGTGTTCGAGAACAACTATCTGGACTTCCGTGCGGATCTTCGCATTGGCTTCGCATCGAACCTCGTTTTCGACGCTGTCACATTGGAGATCTGGGGTGCGCTGCTGCACGGTGGCTGCCTCGTGCAGGTGCCCCGCGCGACCCTCCTCGAGGTCGACACATTGAGTGCGCTGCTGCACGCCGAGCATGTGGACGTGGTCATACTCACTGCGGCGCTGTTCCATCGGTTCGCCGAGGAGCGGCCAGCGGCGTTCGGCGGCATGGAAGCGATCCTGACGGGCGGCGCGGTGGTCAATCCGTCGGCCGTCGCCCGAGTGCTAGGCTCCGAGACACCGCCACGTTCAGTGCTAAACTGCTACGGGCCGACCGAGACCACGACAATTGTCGCGACGCATCGAATGCGGCCCGGCCACGCGATCGACGAGGGCCATCCATTGCCGATCGGCCGCGCGATCGCCAACGCGCATCTGTACATCGTCGACGCGGAGGGGGAGCCGGTCCCGGTCGGCGTTCCCGGTGAGCTGATGATCGGCGGCGCCGGGGTGGCGAAGGGCTATCTCAACCAACCAGACCTCAACGCTTTGAAGTTTGTGGATTTGTTGCTGGCGCACCCGGATCGGCCGGATGCACCGGTCGGCGACCGCGTCTACCGCAGCGGCGATCTTGCGCGCTGGCGCGACGACGGGCTCATCGAGTTCATCGGCCGGGCCGACCGCCAGATCAAACTCCGCGGTTTCCGCGTCGAGCTTGGCGAGATCGAGGCCACGATCCTTTCGCATCCGGACATTTCCGACGCCATCGTCGTGCCGCGAGCGATCGGCTCCGATCTCAGGCTCGATGCCTATTATTCCGGCGAGGCTGCGCCGGCGACCACCGAGTTGCGCGCGCTGCTTGCCAGCCGCTTGCCGGGCTACATGCTCCCGAACCGCTTGGTGCGGCTTGCCGCGATGCCGGTCAATGTGGCGGGCAAGATCGATGCTGCGATGCTGCCCGAAGCTCTGGAGCCGGTGGAGACGGAGCGCCCGGTTGTCGCGGCGCTGTCGCCGGCCGCGCTCCAGTTGCGTGAGATCGTCGGGGAGGTGCTGGCCTGTCCGTTGCCTGGTCTGGACGATGACTTTTTCGCCCTTGGCGGTGATTCCATCCAGAGCATCCGGGTCGCCGGGCGCGCGCGCGACCGCGGGCTCCCGCTCACCGTGCGCGACATCTTCGAGCATCGCACCGTCGCCAGACTTGTGGCCATGCTAGAGGCACGGGCCCCGGTCGCCGGGACACCGTCGGCGGACGGTTCGGCCGAGATCCCGCTGATACCGATCCAGCACGCGTTCTTTGATTTCGATCTTACCGACCGCAATCACTTCAATCTTGCGCTGCTGCTCAAGGCGCCAGGGCGGCTGGACCAGCCGCGGCTGCAGCGCGCCATGAATGCCGTCGTTGCGGCCCACGAGGCGTTGCGAAGCCGCTGGCCGGCCGCTGAGGCGGGCCACGGGCCGCACCGTCGACAGGTGATCCTGCCGATGCGCGAGGCCGGAACCGTTCAGGTCGCCGTCCACATGCTGGACCAGGCGACGACAATCACGAGCCAGCTCGATCGGATTTGCACAGATTGGCAAGCCGGCTTCGACATCGAACGCGGACCGATCGTGGCGGCTGGCATTGTCTGCGGACACACGGATGGATGCGACCGCCTGTTCCTGGCGTTGCATCATCTCGCGGTCGATGTCGTCTCGTTGTGGGTACTCGTCGACCACCTCTGGCACGCCTATGACACAGGGCTCCCTCCACCCCTGCAGGAAGCGGGCGCGGCTGGGCGTTGGGCGCATTCACTGGCCCTCCAGGCGAACGCTGCGGGGACAGCGCGCGAGCTTCCGCATTGGCGCGACGCGGTCGCTGGTCCACGGCATTTCGAAGCTCGGCTGCCCGCACCGATGCCGCGTTTCGAGCGGAGGCGTGTGGTGTCCGCGGCGTCGTTCAACGCCGCGGCCGGTGTCGGCCATGCCTTGCTTGAGTTGCGGCCGCACGAGGTGCTGACGGCAGCGGCGGTGATCGCGTTCGCCGCCGTCACCGAAATGCCCGACATCACCCTGGCGGTCGAAAGCCACGGGCGCGCCGCCGGCGCTGCCGGTGAGGATATTTCTCGCACGATTGGTTGGTTCACCGCGGTCTATCCCTGCCGCATCCGCCTGCCGGCGGTGGGAAACGATGACCCGCTCGAGGCGTTTGCCGCCGCCAAGGACGCGCTGCGGGCCGTACCGAACGATGGCATCGGCTTCGGGCTGCTCCGGTATCTCTCGGCCGATGGCGCCGCGTCGGGGTCGTTGGCGCACTGGGTGTCAGCCGATCTCTCGGTGAATTATATCGGCGGCTTCGACGTCTCCGCCGGGGATTGGCGGCTGGAGGACGATGCGCCCGGCGCCACCGTAGGTCCCGCCAACCAGACGGTACACACGCTCGACCTGACGGCCTTCCAAGCCAACGGCGAATTCTCGCTCGTGCTCATCTGCGACGGCCGCCGCGTCGAGCATAGCTTGGCGGACTCTTTCGCCGACCGCCTGGTCGCCACTCTGGAGCGGCTCGCGGTGATGGCGGACGCCGCGCCCGCCAGGCTGGTAACGGCCTCGGACCATCCACTGAGCGGTCTGAGCCGACAGACCCTGTCCCGCCTCCTCGGCCCCGAGGGTACGGCCGGACGCAAGGTGGTGCGATTGTCGCCGGCTGAAGAGGGCATGCTTTTCGAGACGCTGCGCCGGCCAGAGTCCAACCCCTATACGATACAGATCCATTGGCATCACATCGGCACCCTCGATCCGACGCGGCTCAAGGCCGCGTTCGAGGCGATCGTGGCGCGACACGAGGCCCTGCGCGGCCGCTACGTTACCCTCGATGTGCCGCACCCGGTACGCGTGATCGAACCACACGCGGACCTGGGCTGGCGCGTCCTCGACTGGCGCGACCTCAACGCCGACGCGCAAACGGCAGCGCGGGTACGCTTTCTCGACGAGGACCGGCGGCGCGCCTTCGACCTGACCCGTGTCGGCGGCTTCCGCGTGGCCATCATCCGGCGTGCCGAGGATGAGTGGGAGGTCTTCTGGACCATCCATCACATCTATCTCGATGGCTGGTCGGTCTCCGTCGTCCTTACAGAGCTGGCCGAGCTCTACGACAAGTTGGCAGACGACACGAGCTTCGACACCGATCCACCGCCCGCCTTCGACGCCTTCCTTCGGCATCTGATCGAAGTGCCCGAAGGTCCGGGCAGCGCGTTCTGGTCCGCGCAACTCGGGACTTTTTCCAAAGCCGTGGATTTGCCCTTCCGTAAACCCGCCGGCCGGGTTGACGTGCCTGGGCCCGACGGTGCCTCGGCGCGGATCAGCGTGCCGATCCCGGCCGAACTGGCTGCTGCGGTGGAGGAGTTTTCGGCGCGCCATGCCGTGACCCACTCCACAGTTTTTCAGTTCGCGTGGGCGCTGCTCTTGGGGCGCTGCGCACACACCGGCGACGTCGTTCTCGGCACGACCGTTTCCGGACGTACCGCGCCGGTCACTGGCATCGAACACATGGTGGGCCTTGCGATTTCGACAGTGCCGCTGCGGCTGCTTCTGGACCAGGATGCGAGCGCGCTTGAGATGATCCGGCGGATGCATGCGACGCTCACGGCCATCGAAGAGCATTCCCACGTTCCGCTCACCGATCTGCAGCGACTGAGCGCGGTGCCCGCCGGTGAGCGACTGTTTCACAGCCTCTTCGTGTTCGAGAACTATCCCTGGCATCGGCTGGCTGGCGGCGGCAGCCTGCGGTTCGACGGGCTGGAACTTCTCGACAAGACCGAAATGCCACTGACCCTGCTGGTGGTCCTGCAGGATCAGCCGCGCTTTGAGGTCGCCTCCGATCCGACGCTTTTCGACACCCACGGAGTGGAGCGCCTGTGCGCGCATATTCTCACGGTCCTACGAGGCATTCTGGGGGCGCCTGACACCCCCATCGGCGCCATCGAGATCGTGGCGCCCGAGGAGCGCCATGAGCTTCTGTCGACATGGAATGCGACCGCACGCAACATCGATCTGTCCCGGACAGTGCTGGATCTCATTGCCGCCCAAGTCGCCACCGATCCTGACGCTGTTGCCGTCGACCACGCCGGTGCCACGCTGACCTATCGCGAGCTGGACCGGGCCTCCTCCGATCTCGCACGACGCATCCGCCGCCGCCATCGCGACGCTCACGGCATCGAGATGCCGGCCGAGACTATCGTCGCACTCGTTCTGGACCGGGGACTGGCGCTGATCGTCGCAATCCTCGGGACGATGCGGGCGGGCGGCGCCTATCTCCCGATCGATACCGACGACCCGCTGGGCCGCATCGATTTCCTCGTCGACGACGCCCGCGCGCCGTTCATCCTGTCCGATCACGCATTGGCCCAACGGCGCGGCCTGCGGGAGGCCTTCGGGGAGCGGCTGATAGTGGTGGACGAGCGCGCCGATCCAGTGGACAGCGAGCCGCTGCCCATGGTCGGCCCCGAGCAGCTCGCCTACGTCATTTATACCTCCGGCTCGACCGGTCGGCCCAAGGGCACGCTGATCGAGCATCGTGGCATCGTCAATCGGCTCGAGTGGGTGCAGGGCGAGTATTACGCGCTGAAGCCCGAGGACCGGGTATTGCAGAAGACGCCCTACACGTTTGACGTCTCGGTGTGGGAACTGTTCTGGCCGCTGGTGCATGGCGCCCGGCTCGTATTTGCCGACCCGGGCGGCCATCGGGAGCCGGCCTACCTTCATCGCGTCATCCGCGAGGCCGCGATCAGCGTGGTGCATTTCGTCCCGTCGATGCTGCAGATCTTCGTGGAACATCCTGGGCTAGAGACCTTAAGCAGCGTGCGTCTCGTCGCGGCGAGCGGCGAAGGGCTGCCGAGCCGGCTGTCGGCCCGCGTCCTGGCGGCATTGCCGCACGTGACAATGATCGATCTCTACGGGCCGACGGAGGCGACGATCGAGGTTGGCGGTCACCGATGTTCACCGGCGGACGAGGGTGACGCAGCGATTACACCGATCGGGCGGCCGGGCTGGAACACAGAATTGCATGTCCTCGATGCGGCGGGTCGACTGATGCCGGTCGGCGTGACGGGCGAACTCCACATCGGCGGTATCCAGGTGGCACGTGGCTATCTGAACCAACCGGCGCTCACGGCCGAGCGCTTTGTGCCGAACCCGTACGGAAGCGGCCGTCTTTATCGGACCGGGGACCTCGTCCGGCGCCGGTACGATGGCATCATCGACTATCTCGGCCGCATTGATTTCCAGATGAAGATCCGCGGCATGCGGGTTGAACCGGGCGAGATCGAGACGGCCCTGGAGGCCTGCCCGGGGATCGGCAGAGCCTGCGTGGTCGCCCTGGAGAACGGCGCGGCTCTGGCAGCATACATCACCGGCGACACGCCGTTGACCGACGACGAATTGCAGGCTCGGCTCGCGGTTGAGCTCCCTGCCCATATGGTGCCGGCACGGATCATTCGGCTGCAGGCACTCCCGCTCACCTCCAGCGGCAAGGTCGATCGGCGCCGCCTGTCGCATCTGCTCGCTGACAGCGAAACGAACTCTCCCACGGTCGCCGCCGCCGAGCCTCTGACGGCGACCGCGGAGATCGTCGCCAGCATCTATTCCCAGGTGCTCAAGGCCGGCGGCCGGGTTGATGCCGACCTTTCGTTCTTCGCCCTCGGCGGCCATTCGCTGACCGCCATGCGGGTCGCCATGCGCCTGGCCGAGCGGCTCGGCATAGACGTACCAGTGCGGCTGATCTTCGAGCATCCGACGGTGCGCGCAATGGGCGCCGCGCTGGACCGCCTGGCTCCCACGGCACGGACTCTGGCGCCGCTCGCGAGGGTGGCACGTGACGGTTGGCACAAGCCGTCCTTCGCCCAGGCGCGGGTCCTGTTCCTGGATGGGTTTGCTGAAGCGCCGGGGCTCTACCTGGTGCCCGCGACGATGCGCATAGAAGGCACATTCGACGACTTGGCTTTCGCCCGCGCGGCCGAGAACCTCGTGGCAGCACACGAAATCCTGCGGACGCGCTATGGCTTCGCTGACGGCGCGCCGACGATGCGTTTGGCCGACGATAACGCGGTCGACCTGCGGATCATCGACATCTCGGCCGAGGCGCTGGCGGAACATCTGAAGGGAGAGGCGAACACCGGCTTCGCGCTCGATCGCGAGCCGCCGATCCGCTTCCGGCTGTTCCGGCTCACCCCGCTCGAACGCGTGCTGGTGATCACCCTGCACCACGTAGTGACGGACGGCTGGTCGCTTGACCTTCTGCTCGCCGACCTGTCGCGCCGCTACAAGGCAGCGCGATGCGGCGAGCTGTCGGCGGTCCCGGCTTCGGCGCTGACGTATATCGATTTTGCAGCCTGGCAGCATCAGGCGATGAGCGGGGCGCAGGCGGACGAGCTTGCCGCCTATTGGCGCAAACGCCTCGCTGACGCACCGACCCTCGATCTGCCGACCGACCGGCCTCGGCCGCCCGTGGCGAGCTACCGCGGTAGCACAGCTGATTTCACGCTTGATCAGATCGAGACCGAGCAGCTTCGTCAGTTCTGCGAGCGCAGCGGCTGCACACTCTTTCCGGTTCTGCTCGCCGCCTGGGCCGTGGTGCTTTCGCGGTACTCCGGACAGCAGGATTTGGTCATCGGCACGCCGATCGCGAGCCGCCCGGTTCCGGAAACGGCCGACATGATCGGGCTGTTCCAGAACACCATTCCGCTGCGGGTCCGGTTGAGCGACGAAGAGCCCATCGTGACACTCGCGAGCCGGCTTGCGCTTCAGATCCGCGAGGATTTCGAGCGTCAGGATCTGCCGTTCCAATTGCTGGTCGAGGCGCTGGGCGTCGCGCGCGACCCCAGCCGGACGCCACTGTTCCAGGCCATGCTGATCCTCGCGGGCAGCGATCCGACCCGCCCCGGTCTGCTGACGGAGGATACCACGGTCACCGTCCTGCCGCTCGGCAGCGACACCGCGAAGGTCGACCTCACCGCCGCCTTCGCCGAGATCGCGAACGGCATTTCATGCACGATCGAATACGCCTCCGATCTGTTCCGGCCGGAGACGATGGAACGGCTCTGCGGCCATCTGGCCACGGCACTCCGGACCTTCGCCGCCGATCCGTTTGCGCGGGTCGGTGATATCGACATTCTGACAGAGGCCGAACGCGACGATCTCTTGGGCCGCTTCAACGCCACGGCGCATCCGGTCGATGCGTCCAGGACGGTGCTCGATTGCTTCGACGAGCAGGTGAACACCCGTCCCGACGCGTTTGCCGCCGTGCATGGCGCAAAGTGCATGACCTACCGGGCGCTCGATCATGCCTCCGGTTCGCTGGCACGCGCGATCCGCACGCGATATCGGGAGATCCACGGCAAGGACATGCCGGCGGAAACCGTGGTGGCGCTGGTTCTCGAGCGCGGGTTGCCGATGATCGTGTCCATTCTCGCCGTGATGAAGGCGGGCGGCGCCTATATGCCGATCGACCCGGAAGAACCGCCCGCTCGCGCGGATCACATGATCGAGGATGCCGGCGCTGCCATCGTCGTCAGCGAAACGGCCTTGGCGGAACGGCCGGCTGTGGCTACGTGCCCGCCAGAGCGTCTGATCTGGGCCGACCGGTCACATCCCAACTCGCAGGAGGCGCTGCCGGCGGTGCCACCGAGGCGCCTCGCCTATCTGATCTACACCTCCGGCTCGACGGGCAGACCCAAAGCGACGCCGATCGAACACCGCAGTCTGATGAACCGCATGTCCTGGGTGCAGGCGACCTTCCCGCTGTCACCTGACGACCGCGTCCTGCAGAAGACGCCCTACACGTTCGACGTGTCGATTTCGGAGCTGGTCTGGCCGCTGGTGGTTGGCGCCCGACTCGTCTTCGCCGATGCCGGCGGTCATCGCGACCCTGCCTACCTGTACCGAACTCATCCGGCAGGAAGAGATCACTGTCTTGCATTTCGTGCCCTCCATGCTGCGCGCTTTCACCGAGCATCCGGGGCTGGAGACGCTGACCTCCGTGCGGTTCCTCGCGTTGATCGGCGAGCCGCTGCCGTCGCGCCTGGCCGCAAAGGTGCTCGAGGCATTACCGAAAGCGGAACTTCGCCAATTTCTATGGACCTACCGAGGCGACGATCGACGTCAGCGTCCATATGGCCTCAGTGCGCGACGAGCGTGACGGGCCGATTGTGGCGATCGGCCGTCCAGGCTGGAACACCACGTTGCACGTGCTCGATGCGCAGGATCGCTTGGTTCCGGTTGGTGTGCCGGGCGAGCTTCTGATCGGCGGCGTGCAGCTGGCGCGCGGCTACCTTAACCGGCCGGATCTCACCGCCGAGCGTTTCATCCACAACCCGTTCGGTCCCGGACGGCTCTATCGCACCGGCGACATTGTGCGCCGCCGCGGCGACGGCGTCCTCGAGTATCTTGGCCGCCGCGACTTCCAGGTGAAGATCCGCGGCATGCGGGTCGAAATCGGCGAGGTAGAGGCAGCCCTGCAGGCCGCGCCCGGCATCACCGAGGCCTGCGTGGTCGCCCGCGAAATCGGTGGGGAGAAGGCGCTAATTGCGTATGTCGCCGCCCCGCGCGGGTCCGACGAAGCGGAGCTGGCCGCCTATCTCGCCGGCGCCCTGCCGCCACACATGCATCCGGCACGTATCATCGCTATGCCAGGCTTGCCGCTGACAACGAGCGGCAAGGTGGATCGCGGCGCGCTTCCCGATCCCACGACCTCACCACCTCCGGCGGCCGGCCGCGTCGAGCCGGTAAGCGCCGAGGAGCGCACGCTCGTCGAGATCTGGCGGGACGTCCTGCAGCATGCGGATTTCGGCACTTCAGATGGCTTCTTCGACGTCGGCGGCACGTCCCTCGCCGCCATGCGCATGGTGAGCGCGTATGCCGCCAGAACCGGCCGAGCGGTCCCGATCGTAGCGATATTTCGTCATCCGACGATCCGTGACCTCGCCGTGCATTTGGAGTCAGACACCCGCGATCACGACAATGAGGCGGTCCCCGGCATCGATCCGCTGGCGGCGGCGCGCGAGCGGGCCGCCACGCGTCACGCCCTCCGCGCGAGCCGCCGAACGTGAGCGATACGGCTGACGGCTACGGCGTTGCGATCGCCGTCGTAGGGCTCGCGGCGCGAATGCCCGGCGCCAACTCCATCGGGGAGTTCCGCGCGCTGGTGCGTTCGGGCGCGTCGGCGCTGCGGCACTTTTCCGAACAGGAGCTGCGGGAGGCCGGGGTTGCGGCGTCGCGCATTGCGGATGTGCGCTTCGTGCCGGTGAAGGGTGCCCTTGATGAGGCTGACCGTTTCGATCCGGGCTTTTTCCGCATGACCCCGATGCTTGCCCGGGCGATGGACCCCCAGCATCGCCTCTTCCTCCAATGTGCATGGCACGCGTTGGAGGACGCCGGCTTGACGCGCGAGCCCGACGGCCAGCGCATCGGTGTCTTCGCCGGAGCGTCGGCGGCAAGCAGCTATTATCATTCCTATGCTACGCAGGACGCCGAGATTTCGGCGGCGCTCGATCCATTTCAGCTTTACTTGGTCAATCAGCCGGCCGCACTGCCGAACCAAGTGTCGTTCCATTTCAACCTCACCGGACCTAGCATTGCGGTGCAGACAGCCTGTTCAACCGGCCTCGTGGCCCTCGTCACCGGCTGCCAGAGTCTGGTGGACCTGCAATGCGATGCGGCGATCGTCGGCGCCGTAACGGTGACCCTGCCGCTGGTCGACGGTTATCTGGCGCCCGCCGGGTCGGTCCTGTCGCGTGCCGGTAGCTGTCTGCCATTTGAGGCCGATGCTGACGGCACAGTCCCTGGCGAGGGTGTTGCTGCTGTCGTGCTGAAGCGGCTGGATGACGCGATGGCCAATGGCGACCGGATCTACGCGGTCATCTGCGGGTATGGAGTCACAAATGACGGCGCACGCAAGGTCGGTTTCTCCGCCCCCAGCGCCGCGGGGCAGGCAGCGGCCGTAGCCGACGCGCTGGCCATGGCCGGGATCGAGCCGCGCGATGTCGGCTATCTGGAAACGCACGGCACGGGAACAGCGATCGGGGACGCCATCGAGATATCCGCGCTGCGCGATGTCTTTGCCGGCTGTGGTCCGCAGTCGATCCCCCTGGGCGCGACCAAGGCGCAAATCGGGCATCTGGACGTTGCCGCTGGACTAGCCGGATTTATCAAGACCGTGATCGCCGTTGACGAGGGATACGTTCCACCGATGTGCCGAGCGGCGCGGCCCGAACCGGCTCTTGAACTCGAGTCATCTCCGTTCCGCATTCCGATGCAGGGGGAGACGTGGGCCGACGGTCGCTCGCCCTACGCCGGGATCAGCTCGTTCGGCATGGGCGGCACCAATGCGCATTTGGTCATCAAGGCACCCCCGGCCGCCTCTCGTGCCCGGCGGCGATCGCTCCCGCACGCCGGATGGACGGTGCTGCCCCTGAGTGCGCCCTCCGCCGACGGCCTCGAGCGCGTGGCAAGCGCGGCTGCCGCCTTCATTGAGGCCCGGCCCGAGGTAAGCGCCAACGATGTCGGCGCGACGCTGATACGGCGGCGCCGAATGTTCAATCACCGCGCGGCGATCGTCGCATCCGACCGAACCACCGCGATAGCCAGCTTGCGGCAGGTCCAGGCCGGTCCGGCCGCCGGTGACGGAAGGATCGCCTTCGCCTTCACCGGTCAGGGACAGCAGCCCGTCGGCTTTGCGCGGGGCCTGCATGCCGCTTCACCAAGCTTCGCGGCTGCCCTCGATCTATGCCGCGCCGATTTGGCGGAGCTCGGTTGCGACATCGACCGTTTCCTGTTCTGCGAAGATCATTCGACGCTGCGGGATGCCTTCGGCGAAACGGAGAACGCGCAGCCGACGCTATTCGCCTTCGCTTATGCCGTTGCCGAGATGCTGGAAGCCTGGGGCCTGGCGCCGGCGGCGCTGATCGGGCACAGCCTCGGCGAGTTTGTCGCTCTCTGCCGCGCGGGCGTGCTCGACCGGCGGCAGGCGCTCGCGCTGGTGCTGGCACGCGGCCGTGCCATGCAGGGGCTTCCTGAGGGCCACATGCTGGCGGTTGCCGCGTCCGCCGCCCAGGTCGAGCCGTACCTGGGAGACGCCACCATCGGCGCCCACAACGGCCCGGCGCAGACGGTGGTCGCCGGGACGCCCGCCGCGGTCGCGCGCGTGGCGCAGCGTCTGGGTCGCGCGGGTATAAATAGTCGCATGCTTGCCGGGCGCCGCGCCTTCCATACCTCCGAAATGGAGCCGGCGGTGAAGGCAATCGTTGCTGCGGCGGAACGCGCAGATCTGAAGCCACCGCTTCTTCCGGTCGCCTCAAATCTTACAGGCCGCTTCTTCCCGGCCGGGCACGCCCCAGAGCCTGCCTACTTCGCGCAGCAAGCCGCCTCTCCGGTGCGCTTTGCAGACGGCGTCGTGACGCTGGTTGAGAGCGGGTGTCGGCTCTTCATTGAAATCGGCGCCGGAACCGCATTGACCGGTCTGATCCGCGCCAATGCCGGCGGGATGCCGCTTGTTGTGGCGCCGATATTGCCGGACCCCATGCCGGCGATCCTGTCGAGCAAGTGCTGCGCGGCGTCGCTGCGCTGTGGATGGCGGGTGCCGTGGTGGATTGGCAAAAGGTCGACGTCCTGGCCCAGGGAGGCATGATTTCGCTACCCCCCTACCCTTTCGCCAGGACACGCTGCTGGGTGGACTCACCGTTGGCTGCGGCCGATGCACTGCCTTCGTCGAAACCGCATGTGCCAGCCGACCCCAGCATAGACGGCGCCCCGGGAGTAGCCGCGATCTGGGCCGCGTGCCTCGGCCACCCCCATGTCGCCTTGGATGCCGACTACCATCGGCTGGGCGGCGACTCGTTGACGGCCGTGCGCATCGCCGAACGCCTAACGGATCGGTTCGGCGTCGCGCTGATGCCAAGTGATCTCCTGACCGCCGGCAGCCCGCAACTGATGGCGGATCTGATCACTCGCCGGCGCGCGAGCGGCGTCACCGAAGCCGGAGTGGTGATCCGCGCACGCGACCCCGATCCCAACGGGGAGTTGCTGGTCCTGTTCCACGCGATCGGCGGCACTGCCCACCTCTATGGCGAGCTTCTGTCGGCGCTCCCACCCGAACAGTCGGTGTGGCTGGTGCAGGCGCTGCCGTTCGCCGGTTCCCGGCCGCAGCCCGACACCATCGAAGCGGCGGCGGCATTCGACCTCGAGGCGCTCGCACTAAATCCGCATCGGCCGGTCCACTTCGCGGGCGCCTCGTTCGGCGGCTTCCTCGCCATTGAGGCCGCGCGACAATGGCGTGCGAGAGGCGGCCTCCCCGCCTCGGTGATCATGCTCGACAGCCCGGCGCCCGGTCACTTCCAGATCGCGCGCGCGGATGACGATTCGGAACTGCTCGCCTTCATGGCACTCTTAATCGGCGGTCCGGTTGCCGCAGAGCATGTGCGCCGGCTGGCGCCGGTGCTGCAGCGTCGGCATATCGCGGACATCATCGCCGAGTACATCCCCGGCATCCAGGAGAGTGCGCTGCAGGTCTACATCGACGTCCTGCGGAACAATGCGAGAGCGATGAACGCATACCGCCCGGCGCCGTTCGACGCAGCGCCGGTATCGGTCCTGGCCGCCGCGATCCGGGACCCTGGCCAGCCACCATCCCCGGAGAAGGACTGGGCAAGGCTTATCCGCGGCCGGATGTGGGTCGAGACGGTCGACGGCGGCCACACCTCGATGCTGCAGGCACCGTATGTCGAGGCGACGGCCGCAGCCATCGGGCGCGCCATGGCCAGCGCTTCCGTCGACCTCCCGCTGTCAGTGAGAGTGGCGTCGTGACCGGGCGTTGGCTCGTTTCGCTGGGCGAGGCGCAGGCTGCGGCGTTCGATCTGGTATGCCTGCCTTGGGGCGGCGGCGGTGCAATCGGCTACCGGGATTTGCAAGCGCATCAGCCAGCCGACATCTCGCTGTGGGCTGTCGCGCCACCCGGCCGAGGGCCGCGGCTTTTGGACGAGCCGGAGCGGCATTTCGATCGCTGGATCGAAGCAATCGGAGCGGAAGTGCAACAGCTCTCGAAACCTCTCATCCTACTCGGACACAGCTTCGGTTCGATACTGGCGTTCGAGCTGGCCTCGTGGTTGCGCGGTCATCGGCACCGAGCCGTTCGGCTGGTGTGCGTCTCGTCAAGGCGTTGCCCCGGGCGACCCTCGAAGGTGGCCTCACTCGCCAGTGCGGCGGACGCAGAGTTGATCGCCTGGATGCGGCGCCTCGGTGGCGTTCACCGCGATATCCTGGCCAGCACCGAAATGGTGGAGCTCATTCTGCCACCGCTCCGCGACGACATCCGTCTGGATGCCGAGTACGTGGCGCGCAGCGGTCCGCTGGAGGAGCCGTTGCTGGCGTTTGCCGGCCGTGACGATCCGTTGGTTTCGCCCGCGGAGGTCAGTGAGTGGCAGGCGTGGACGACCGCCGGCTATGACTTCCATCCGCTCCCGGGCGGTCATTTCCATCTATTGGAGAACGGGGACCAGATCTTCAAGGAGATCCGGAGAGCGCTCGGCGGCCGGACGGAGCTGATTGCGGAAATCGGGTGCAGCGAGGGCGGCCCCGTCCAGTGAAGAAAAAAGGAGAGACGACCATGTCGGAGCCTGTAGCCGAGCCAAAGCAGATCGATTGCGACTTTGCCATCGTCGGAAGCGCGATCGCCAGCACCATATTGGGGACTATTCTCGCCTCCCGCGGGCACAAAGTCGTGCTGATCGAGAAAGGCCATCATCCCAAATTCGCCATCGGCGAATCGACGATCCCGCAGACTTCCCTCATGCTGTTGTCGCTCGGTTTGCGGTATGGCATTCCGGAGTTCCAGCAACTGAGTTCATTCGAACAGGCAAGTCAGAGCGTCAGCATAAATTGCGGTAAAAAGAGCAATTTCGGCTTCATCTTCCAACGCCCGGGCCGCTCACATGATCGCTCCGAATGCCATCAGCTCGGCGTCGCACGAAGGGATTTCTCGGAAACCCATTTCTATCGGCAAGACATCGATAGTCATCTTCTTTTCACATCGATCCGCTACGGCTGTCAGGTGCTTCAGCAGACCGACATCGTCGATGTCGATATGGCAGGTGACGCGGTCACCATCAGGACCGACCGAAAGGTGCGTATCCGCGCCCGCTGCCTGGTCGACGGCTCGGGCTATGATTCGCTCCTGGCCCGTAAACTCGCTCTCCGCGAAACCCCGACCCGCGTGAAAGCACGATCGCGCACGCTGTTCGTTCACATGGTCGATGTACAGCCGTTCGATCGTTGCGTCACGGAAAGTGAAGACGGGCTCGGCAAGCTTGCCGCGTGGCACGAAGGCACCCTGCACCACATCTTCCGGGACGGGTGGATGTGGGTGATCCCCTTCAACAATCATCCGGCGGCCATGAACCCGGTGTGCAGCGTCGGGCTGCAACTGGATCCCGAACTCCGGCCCAAGCCGGGCAACATGGACCCGTTCGAGGAGTTTCAAGCAATCATCGAAGACTATCCGGAGATCCGGGCCCAATTCCGCGATGCCAAGCCCGTGCGGAACTGGGTGTCATCGGGCCGCCTCCAATACTCGACCTCGTCGAATGTCGGCGACCGCTGGTGCCTGTTGTCCCACTCGGGCGGCTTCGTTGACCCTTTATTCTCCAGAGGTCTCTCCAATACTGTGGAGGTCTTGAACGTCGCGGCGACGACGCTTCTTGCCGCGGCCCGCGACGACGATTTCTCGACCGCGCGCCTGATGCCGATCGAAACCGTCAACCAGGCGGCGATCGCAGGAAACGACACGCTGGTTCACGGCGCCTATATCTCCTTCAAAGATTTCGGGCTGTGGAATGCCTGGTTCAGGATTTGGGGCCTGACGCAAGTCTATGGCATCAGCCGCTTCCTCAAGAGCCTGGTGGAGTTCGAGAACATCGGCATGCCTTCGGCCTTCGACCGGCTCGATTGTCCGCAACGTCCCGGCGCGCTTGCGCCGGATCATCCGGACATCGTCGATCTGATCGACTCGGCTTATGCCGCGATGCTTGCTTTCGACCAAGGCCGGATGTCGGCGGAGGCGACCGAGCGCACCATCTTCGACCTACTGGCCGAGGCGGAGAACCTGCCGCCCAACTTCCCATTTGTCGATCGAACGGTACATTTCGGACGCGACACACTGGCGACGCAGATCGCCGTCGATAGCTGGCTTCATGCGCAACTGCATGCCGCGTGAGGAGTGCGACTGATCCGTTGGCGAACCGCCTGCAGTGTTCCTCTCGGGGCGGAGATGAGGTAACGTCTAAAAAAATTGGTCGAATGGACCGTGATTTTGACTACGCGCGAGCGATCTTGATCCGTGAGTCTCCAAGGCACGCGTGATGACGTCCGAGGCCCAGAAACATAAGGACAGCATAAACATGCCGCAGGAAAGCGATCACATTCCGGGAGCTGCCGACACCGATGCCCGGCGGGAACCTCTGGGCGAAACGGGGCCGGCGGCGGCCGAGACATCCAGCCACCGAGCGGGCAGCTCCGTTCTGTCCGGCGCGGAGTTGACGGAACGCGCGGAGCGGATCGTTCAGGATCATGTGCTGCTGGCCGTGCTTGCCGGCTTTATTCCAGGGCCGGGAATCGACATCGCGGCGGCCTTCGCCGACCAAGTCACCATGATCAAGCGACTGTCTACGCTCTACGACGTGCCGTTCCGGGGCAATATCGCAAAAAGCGTGCTGGCTTCGTTCCTTACCAGTCTTGGCGGTGTCGGCGCGGCCGGTATCGTGGGAATGAGTTTCGTCAAGTCGATCCCGATCGTGGGCACCCTGGTCGGCATCACCGGCACGAGCGTGTCGCTCGGAGCTTTCACCTATGGGGTCGGGAAGGTGTTCCAGGAACATTTCGCCGCTGGAGGGAATTTGATTGACCTCGATCCTCGGGCCTATCGGGACTACTTCCGCGACATGACCCGCCGCGGTAGGGGCGTGGCGCGGGATGCCCGGCGCGCCGCGGATAGACAGCGCCCGGAGAGAGGTATGGCAGCCGGGGCCGCAACGGGAGCCTGAACGGTGTTCATGATACCGGCCACCATCTATCTGCTGCTGTGTCTGATAGTGGGCTTTCGCGGTCGGTATACGGCGATCGGCTATCTGGGGGCGTTCCTGCTGAGCCTCTTCGTGACGCCGGTCGTGGTATTCGTGATGCTGATGCTGTTGACGGTACCACCCGAGGTGACGGCGCAAAGGCTGCGCCATAAGCGCGATCCGGAAACGTCATGAAAAGGGCTGCGGCGCATGGCGCCTCGCTTATCATTTTGAGCCGAGGTGGAAGATGCCTGATCATCGCGTCCGCGACGGCCTGTTGGCCGCCCGTCGTCCCAATGCCCCGACCCCTCGTTGGCGGACCAAATCTCTGGTCGGCCTGAATGCATAATGAGATTCCGCCTTCCCCGGTTTGCTGCCCCGGGAAAAATCTCTCACGCCACGCCGAAGCTCCCGATCGGTGAACTTTGTCCAACTCGTCCTGGCGGATGCGGGACCGGCCCGGATCTGGCTGGTCGCGACCACTGTTGTCTCCGGCGTCGCAATCGGGCTGATGCTGGTCATCGTCAACACAGTCGTCGATGATGTACAGTCGACGAGCGCACACCTCGTCCTGATAAGCCTGTTCATTGCTTCCTGTGCGAGTTTCATCGTCGCCAAGTCCTACGCTCTCAACATCGTCACCTTCGTAGTGGAAAACCTGGTAAACCGATGGCGGGTCCAGGTGATCGATGGCATGCGTCAGATGGACCTCGCCTCCTTCGAGCGAATCGGCGGTGATCGCATCTCGCTGATTCTGACGCGCGAACTGCAAGTGCTGTCGGATGCGGGGCCGGCAATTATTCATGCCTCGACGACAATCATCATGTTGTCCGTCACGTCGCTCTACGTCGCACGCCTGTCGCTACTTGCGTTTCTGGCCATTGCGCTCGCACTGGGCACTGCGGTGCAGCTCTACCGGCTGACCCAGGCACGTACCCGACAGCTCATCGACCGCTCGCTGGAAGCCGAGAACGCTTTCTCGGGAAGCTTTCATCACATGCTGGGAGGGTTTCGCGAGATCAAACTGTCGCAGCCCCGCAGCGACGATCTATTCCTGAATCATGTCAGGCACAGCTCTGAGCAGGCGATGACGCTTAAGATCGCCGCGGGCCGCCGCATGGCGCTCGGCGACAACGTAATCAACATCGTCTTCTATATCTTGGTCGGATACATCGTCTTCATCCTCCCCAACAGCGTCGGCACGCCGCAGAATGCGGCGAAGCTGATCAACGTCATCATGTTCGCCGTCAGCGCTGTGGAGCTGGTAGTACGCGGATTGCCGATGCTGGGCCGCTCGTCGCTGGCGGTCGAAGACCTGCAAGCATTAGAAAGTAGCATACGCCGAAACGTTGCACGGGAAGAAAGCCGCCCCGCGGACACGCCGCCAACGTTCGAGCGCATCGAGGCGCGTGATCTTTTCTATACCTATCGGGCTCCCGACGGCGAGCGCTCATTTGTCGTCGGGCCGATGAGCTTTGAGGTGAGACGGGGCGAGGTCATATTCATCGTCGGTGGCAACGGCAGCGGCAAGTCGAGCCTGCTCCTGCTGCTGACCCGGCTTTACGAGCCGGAGGCGGGTCTGATCCTGTGGGACGGCCTCCCGGTCGACCCCACGAATGTCCAGCATTACCGGCATCTATTTGCTGCGATCTTCAGCGACTTCCACCTGTTCGACAGGCTTTATGGCATGCCGCAGGCGGATGAAACGTCGATCGGCAACTGGATCGAGGAATTCCAGATGACGGACAAGGTCCGCTTTTCGGACGGGCGCTTCTCGACGCTCAATCTCTCCACCGGGCAGCGCAAGCGGCTGGCCATGATCGTCGCGCGGATCGAGGACCGGCCGATCATGGTCTTCGATGAGTGGGCCGCGGATCAAGATCCCAGCTTTCGCCGGTTCTTTTATGAAACGCTGGTCCCCGCGCTACGCGCGGCCAACAAGACTATCATTGCCGTAACGCACGATGATCGCTTTTTCTCGGTGGCCGATAGGGTTCTGGTGATGGACAAGGGCAGGCTCGAGGAGGTCCGGTCATGATGGATGCAGCAGGGTATGGGGTGGCTGCGGGACCTAAACCGCAGTGGAAATATACCCTGAGCCGCACGGACAAGGTGGTTGCGGCTCTGCTTGCTTTTGGCTTGTTTTGCCTGCTGTTATGGCCCTTTACACTCTTCGCGGTTCCGTCCGGGCGGGTGGGCGTCATCTATCACCTCCTGACCAATGGGACCGAAACGAAGTACGTCTACGATGAGGGGCTTGGGATTAAGTGGCCGTGGGACAGGCTTTTCTTATACGACATGCGGACACAGGCACGCGACCAAACCGTGTACGGCTTGGCGATCGACGGTTTAAGTACCAAAATCAACGTGACTGTGCTTTTTCACCCATACCGTGATCAGGTCGGGCTTCTGCATAAGTCTATCGGGCCAGAGTATAGCGAACGTCTGGTGCGACCCGCAGCGATCGAAGCAGTTCGGAATATCGTCGGGCAATATGGGCCTTACGATCTCTTTCGAATCGACGGAGATGTTCTGCAGGCTGCCATTTTGGGTCGCTTGCGGCCTGCGGGCCGCAATCTAATTGACTTTACGGATGTCATCGTTCGCGAGATCGACTTTCCGCCGCAGCTCAACGCCGCGATCACTGCCAAGTTAACGGAGCAGCAGAACGCCGAGACGTACCGGTTCATCCTGGAACAGGCGCGCCAACAGGCCGAGCAGGAACGGATCAGGGCGATCGGCCTTCAAACATTCTACTCGATTGTCGCTAATGCCCTCACACCACAATTACTGACCTGGCGCGGGATCGAGGCCACGGTTCAGATTGCCAAATCCAACAACTCGAAAGTTGTAATCGTGGGTGGCGGCAAGGATCAGCTACCATTGATTCTGGGAAGTGACATCGCCCAGCAACCCAACCTACCGGCGCCGACGCCAGTTGATCCGAAGGCCCACGAGTTGCCATCGTTTCAGGACCTGCCAAGTCTTTTCCCAGACGTGGAAACCCCGCCGATTGATCGGCCAAATTCGACGTTAGGCAACCCATCGGCCCCCGGTCCTACGAGGGCTGGGCATGCCGCGCCGCCCGCGACGGCCGCCACCCCCTCAACGCCCGATAATCGGACAGCACCAATCCCTAAGTCAACGGCGCCCGTCCCCTAGGACTATGGGGTTCTGGGATTTGACTTGAGCTTGCAAGTCATAGCGGCAGCAAAGCCCTGGTTGTGGTCTGGTCCCGACAGATGCATCTACTGGCGCAGCCACACGGCACCTCGACCCTGTTCGCCGCACTTCGTCGAATTGACGATGGACTCTGCTATATGAACGGTATCGCGTTGTGATCACGCGGTTGGATGGGGGGACATGGTTGACCTGTGGCGGTGGATTTTAGAAACTGGAACTGGGGAAAACGCGGTAGCGGTGGGCTGGGTCGGTCCGCAGTTTGCGTTCGACGAAGTTGAAGCGGCATGCGTAGCTCACTCGGTCGCCAAGCGCGTCAACGAGTTTCGAACCGGGCGTGAGCTAGCCCGTCTCGCATTGCAGAAACTCGGGCACCCGCCGGTTCGAATCCCACTTGGGCCCGCCCGGGAGCCGGCCTGGCCTGTTGGCTTCGTGGGAGCCATCAGCCACAGCGACACAATCTGCATCGTTCACGTAGGACGTCTGCATCGCTATGCCGGGATAGGTCTCGACATCGAGCCAAACAAACCTCTTGAGCCCGAACTGGTTCCGTTAGTCGCAAGTTCAGAAGAATGGGAGGCGATTCGACGCTCGTCAGTCGGAGACATGGACCCAGGAAAGGTCTGCTTCTCGGCAAAGGAAGCTTTCTACAAGGCCTACTTCCCGACCTACAGAACTTACCTTGATTTTACGGATGTCCACCTTACAGTTGACTGGGACGAAGCGAGTTTCCAGATCACTCTCATCAATCCTGAAAAGCCGTCATTTGGCCACCGACGAACATTCAAAGGTCGCTTCACTTGCAGCTACGACCATATTGTTACTTCGATGCTCGTGAGCGTCTGAGCTCGGACTTTGGCCATTTCCCGTTGAATGACCAAGTCTCCTCCGGCGTGGTGACGTTGAGGACATCAACTACCACGTTAACTCGAGTTATCCGATGTCCGTCTCTACATGAGCGCAGTCAATCGCCGATCCCCTATTTTAACCGTCCGATCGACGCCTCGACCTTGGCCCGTTGGTTTTAGCCGGAGGCTTTCCGCTAGGCCCTGCGGCTCGTCTCACACGGTTAATCATGAGCTACATGGAGAGGACTCGCGCAACCACTTTCAAATCCCCACGACCAATGACGCAGAGCAGGAGTGCACGAAGGTCTACGAGGACGGTCATTTTGTTGCCCCCGTTGAACTGACGAAAACGAAGTGGGCTGGGTGATCGTCAGCGTCGAACGGAAGCCCCTGCCCGCGCAACCACACGAAACGGTGGAATTGACGCTGAAACTTGCCGCGCGCACTACCGAAGAGACGTGATGAACCCGACGCTTTTTGAAACGCCCACTTACCATATTGCTCGGGTTATGCGGCTGAAATCGCAGAGGGCCTCTACCGAAAGCCATGCGACCCGGCGGCGGCCCTTACTATTTATTGTTGCATTCTAACGAACATCCGCCTATGGTGCCCACGAACAAACACCGAACGACAGCCCAAGGCCACCGCCTCCATGTCCCTCGCCAAGACGCTCCCAGCCGCCATACTGGAAACCGTCCTCACCCGCCTCGCCCCGCTGTTCCTCGCCGGCGCCACCGGCGACATGAACGCCGCCCGCGAAGCCGCATCCGACATGCTCGCCGCCTACAATCCGCAGACCCCGGACGAGCTCCATCTCGCCGCCAACATCGTCGGCTTTAGCTTTCAGGCGCTCGAAGCGCTGGCCCAGGCCGCTATCCCGGACATGCCGCTGACCAGAACTCTCCGCCTCCGCGGCGGCGCCGTCAGCCTCAGCCGCGAATCTCACAAAGCCCAGCGTCGCCTGGACAAACTCCAGACCACCCGTCGCGCGGGCATCCCCGCCGAAACCGAGACCAAACCCGCCCATCCCGAACCAAAAATCGAAAGATCCGTCGAACTGATCGGGAACACACGCAAGATCGCCGCCGCGGCGAAAATCCAAGGTCTTACCTGGACACAGGCCTATGAGCAGCGCCAGCGAGACGCGCGCATCACCGCCAGCCAGAAGCGAGCCGAGGCCCGAATCGCCGCGCAAGTGAACGTCGCGCGGGCCAGCGCCCCCTCGGACCCGCGAGCCACGAGTCAGGCCGTCTGATCCAGAGTTCAGGTCTCTTCAGCCCCCAGAACGCCGGGCACCGAGATCAACCCAGCTCGATCGACCGTTCTGCTCACGAGAGACTATGGCACCGGTCCAGGCGGCCCCTTCAACTCAACGACATTGCCTTCCGGGTCCGACACATAGATCGAAGGCCCCTGACCCTCGGCACCATACCGCGACGCCACCGGGGCAGGATCGGCACCATGGGCGCGCAAGTGCGCGTCGATCGCCTCGGCATCGAACGGATCCACCCGCAGGCAGAAATGATCCAGGTTGCGCCCCTCCTCGCCCGGCGCCGCGCCGCCTTTCCGGCCCAGAGGCTCGTCCACCGGCACCAGATCGATCAGCGCGCTTCCGGCCCGAAGCTGATACAGCCCCAGATCCTCCTGTATCTTCTCCACCGGGCAGCCCAACACGTCGGTATAGAACGCCATCATCGCACGCAGGTCGGTCACCCGCAGCACGACATGGTCGAGGTGCTTGATCGTTAGCATCGCTTCGTCCTTCCAATCCGCTTGGCCAAGCCGCACAATACGACCATGTCTCGACGTTCGGTAGAAGTCACGACCGACCTTGTGCTGCGCGCCTATCGCCACGGGCTGTTCCCGATGGCGGAAGGACGCGCCGGCGACAAACTGTTCTGGCTGGACCCGATCAAGCGCGGCATCCTTCCGCTTGACGAATTTCACCTCTCCCGCCGCCTGCTGCGCACCGTCCTGTCCGGTGTTTACGCGGTCACCGTCGATCGCAACTTCGCCGGCACCATCGCCGGATGCGCCACCCCGATGCCCGATCGCACCGACACCTGGATCAATCCGCAGATCGAGCGCCTGTTTACGGATCTATTTCGGATGGGCCATGCCCACTCGGTGGAGACATGGCAGGGCGATACACTGGTCGGCGGCTTGTATGGCGTCGCCCTCGGCGGCGCTTTTTTCGGCGAGAGCATGTTCAGCTTCGCCCGAGACGCCTCGAAGGTCGCCTTGGTACATTTAGTCGCGCGATTGCGCTTGGGTAACTTCACGCTGCTGGATACCCAGTTCGTCACCGGGCATCTGGCGCAATTCGGCGCTGGGGAAATTCCACGCGATCTCTACAAACAACTGTTGGCAGCCGCCGTCGATCAGCCGGCGGTGTGGCTGAACGACCCGGGAGCGGAAACGCTGAAAACCGAATTTCGCGCCATGCTGAACCAATCAGCCGTCGCCGACGGTACCGCTAGTGGTCCGGTCCCGACAGAAGTATCCTTGCAGTCGGGTAAATCGGCCCACCAAAACAAGGGCTAGTGATGTAAGCCGAAGGCCCCTATTCGTTGGATTTTATCCACCAGCGCCGAAATCACGAGCAATCCCCGAACCCGCCGAGCATCTGGGCCGCGCGCCACCGGCCACGGCGAATTGGCGGCCGTCCCGCGCAGGCGCCCAGGTAAAGCGCCGAGGCAGCGCAGATCAGCATCGCGAGATCCGCCGCATCCGCCAAGGAAAGTGCCTGAAGGCGCACCAGACTGGAGATCAGCATCAGCAGCGCGATCGCCCGGTGCGGCTGCATCGCCAAACGCAGTGGATTCGCCAGCCTGTCTCCGGTGCGCCGAAACAACATCCGCAGGCTCACCAAGGCAACGAGACCCAGCAGCGGCAACGCCAGCTCGAAGACTGCTGCGCCGTTCCACGCCGCGACGGCGTCGGACAACGCCCGCTCGCACGAAACGATCCAGGCCAGGCATGCGATATCGATACAGAAACAAGCGGCGGCGGTACGGCTGAGCCCGATACGATACGAAATCAGATCGGACGCAGGTTGAAACAGTCGCTCGAACAGCAAATCGTCCAGCGCCGCGAACGCTCTCCGCATACCAGGATCACCCTCACGATAATGTGATCCCAGAACGACTTTTGTGCGACTTAAGTCAAGCGAATCAGAACAGATTGGTAGCGATCGCGAATGACGCCGCCGCCGCGGCTGCTCCAACCACTGCCGCGCCGTAGGTTAGGCTGCGAACTCGCGTGACCACCGATACCGATGCGAGCACGATGGCGATCTCCAGCGCTCCGACCGCGTATTCATAGCTGTGATAGCGGTGCCACGCCTCGTCCCGAGCGACTTCCTCCTCCTTCGCTGTCGCCGCAAGTTGTTTCATGCCATCGCCGCTCTTGGGGTCGTCACGCATGCGTTCGTTATACTCATGGGCCTCTTTGATCCGAGCCTGGATCGCGGGGTCCTCGGCGTTGGGCAGGCTGGCCAGCATATCGGCCTCCGAGGTCCGAACCACCGCCCGGAGGTTCTTGGCCTGATAGAAAGCCCAATCGTTCGACAACGCGATGTGATGCGTGAGATAGGCATTTTCTGAGGATTTGGCGCCGATCCCCGCCATTGCCAGCACCGCAGCGAGCACCGACACAAGCACTGCGACTCGACGCGCCCATGGGTCCGAATGGGAGGTGTGCTCTTCGATCGCTTCGTGCGCCCGTTCTATCGACTCGCTCACCTTGGCTCTCCCTGCATGCGTCAGGCTTGGTCTTAAACGGGGGACCTCGCCAGATGGAAGGTCCTCGAACGAAATTCGTCAGACTGGGGCTAGCCCGCGTTGGAGACGTCCACATCTCGATCGCCGCCTTTATGCTAGGTGCCATGGCTCGATGGGCACCGCGAGCAAGATAGCCCCGAACCCTTTTGCCGGATTGACAAAGAAATCTGAAAAAAGGCCCCGGGTGTTGACGGGTTCACAGTCGGGTCCGAGCTACCCCCGTAAGGTCCTCCTCGTCGAACAAGCCGAGCCATTGGGGTTCGGACCATCAGGAGGACATCACATGCGTTCCATGCTTCTCGCCGGCTTCGTCGCCTTCACCGCGATCGCCGCAACGGCCATCTCCCCCGCCAGCGCCCAGACCACCGGTGGGATCGTCATCACCCACGGCGGCGGAAACCTGAACGTCGCGAAGGGCCCGCTTAGCCAGGCCGATCAGTCCGCCACTACGCTCGGCGGTGTCGCTGGCCGTCATGGCGTGGCCATCACCAACGGCGGCAACAACCGCAACTTCGCCACCGGCCCACTCAGCTTTGCCGGCCAAGACACCACCACGGTCGGCGGCACGGCACTCGGGCGCGGCCGGGTGATCACCAACGGCGGCAACAACAACAACTTCGCCCGTGGCTTCGGCAGCACCGCGACGCAATCCACCCTGACCTTGGGTGGAACGGCTCTGGGACGTGGCCGGTCGGTCACCGATGGCGGCTTCAACACCAACCTGGCGGCCGGCAAGTTCTCCTCGGCTGATCAGCAGGTCGCCACGCTAGGCGGCACCGCAAGCGGTCACGGCCTGAATGTGGTCAAGGGCGGCGCCAACAAGAACGCGGCGCTCGGGTTCGGTTCCTCGGCTTCGCAGCAGGTGTTCACCGCCAATCAGTAACGCCAGACAGCGTCCGGCCCCCGGGAAGCGGGGGCCGGCTCACCTTTTAATTCGCAGGAGGAAACCATGAACCGCGTTACCGCTCTGGCACTGGCTATGCTCACGATCACAGCAGCTCTGCCGGCGGCGGCACAAGAGAGCGGCGGGTTGCGTCTCCGCAACAATCCACTCGCGACGCTCGATTTGATCGATGCCAATCGAGGCTGCCCACTGTCCAGCACCGGCGTCACGGTCGGGGTCAACAAAGCCCTTGCAACCGGTTCGTCAGCAACGCAGCGGCTCGGAACCTTCGCCCGCCCGACCGGTAGTGGCGGATGCCGGCCCCTGGTTAATACTCAGGTGGCAGTCGGCGCCAATCTCGCACTGGGATCCGGTTCACAAGCCGGCCAGACGATCAGTGTCCAAGGGCAACGCGGGGCTCTGGCCACCATCGACTTCACTCGCGGAGTGAACATAAGCGCTGGAGCCGGCTCCATCGCGGCCCAACGCATACAGAATTTGACTACCCGCTGACTTCAGCGGCAGCGCGGTTGCTGGCTTTAAGTCACTTCTGGCCGCCGGTTGGTGCAAGCTTGCACGTAATACACCCAAGAGGAGAGGGTTATGGCGCCACCGGTACGAAGCCTAACCAGCGGAGAGAAATCCCTTCTGCGTCAGATATTTGAAGTAACACTGCCCTACAACTCGATGCAGTTATCTCGTAACGACATGGAATTGGGTGGCTCGGACAATTCGATAACTCCAGGCGATACGCCATTCATGGCGAAGTCGGTATGGTGCACTGACTTCAGCAATACTGGCGTTTCAGATGACGACAGAGGAACGTTTATCCACGAATGTGTGCACGTCTGGCAATTTTATCACGGGATTACCAAGCTTTCCGCGATAAAGCTTTTTGTCTGGTATCGTAGCGACTACTTTCCCAAAGCCTATCGGTACGATCTATCGGATAACGACGATCTTACCGACTATAACATGGAGCAACAGGCCGCTATTATTGAGGATTGGTGGCGGATAACAGTCCGCCTAGCCCCGATATTCAACGTGGGTGGAGATCGGACCTTGTCAAGCTATAACCGCTTCGTTGATCAAATGCGAAGTGCGGGAATGCCAGTCAAGCCAATAATTCCGACATTCAGATACCGGCACTGACGAGCCTGAGGTCCGGACACGATCGCACTAGAATGCGACGACGGCGCGAGAGCGCAGCTAGTGGTTCAAATCAGACGGATAGTACCGTCTGTTTTTAACCACTAGCCCCTGATTTTTTGAGCCGATTTACCCGGCCGCATGGGATGCTTCTGTCGGGATCGGACCACTAGCGTGAAGTTGCTGCAAGCGGTGTTAGCGCTACATTTGGTTAATGGCCCAGGTGGCTTGAGGGGTGGCAATGAACGCAGCCGACTGGCTGCTGAGCTCTCGTTTGAGGTCTTCCCCGGTGAATTCGCCGTTAGGCGGAGGCATGACTGCTTCTGTTCGGCCCATTACGTCCGATTTTTAAAAGGTCCATTGGATACCAATGTAATACGAGAACTCGTTGCTTGTTGATGCGTTTTGGATCCCGTGTCCCGCCGAGAACAGAAGGTGGTAGCTGTCCGAGAAGTCATAGGCTCCGCCGAGGTTGAAGCCGGTGGTTGGTTCGCTACCGAGCGGAAAGCCGACACTGCCGGGTCCTGCAGTCGAGAAAGCTGACTGATAAAACAACTCGGCGCCGAGCGTTAGATTATCGGTAATCCGGCGCTGAAGTTCCCAGCCAAAGAACCAGTAGTTCCGGTTGTCTGGCCCGGGATTAATTCCGTATCCTCCGCCACCGTAGGTCGTCCACTTGTCAAAATTCTTTTGGATCCACAATGGCAAGAAGGCGTGCGTCGAACCGAGTCCCAAACCACGCGACGCGTCACCGGTTGCGGCACTCAGGGTCGGAAAGATTGCAACTTCGGGCCACCAATCATCCTTACCGGAATCGATGAAGCGGTATTTCACCCCGATTTCGCTATCGCCATAACCGAACTGGGTCCCGGTGACGCTCTGGCTGTTGAAAGCAACTTGCAATTTCAGATGCAATTGCACGTCCGGCCACGCGCCGAAGTTGATCTCCAGGCCCGGTAGAGCACCTGTTGTATCGCCGTGCACCAGGGTGCCGAGCGAGAAGCCGATAATTTCCCAGTGGCCATACTCCACAGGCTCGGGATCGTCGGTCACAAAGGGTGATCCCGCCTGCGCTGACAAAGGCCATCCAACGCCCGCGAACACCGAAAACAGGCCGAACACGAACAGGCCCGGGCCGATCCTCCGGCCGCTTCCAGGTTCGTGCATCGGACGTGCCTCTAGTGGCTCAAATCAGACGGATAGCACCGTCCGCTTGAACCACTCGCTTTTGATTTGTGGGCTGACTTACCCGACCGCATAGGGATGCTTCTGTCGGAATTGGACCACATAGACTAATCCGCGACTCGCCAGGGAGAACGATCCTTCCAATGCAGCAGGGCGTCGGCGGCCCATGCCGTCGACTTGTCCGTGTGGCAGACATTGCACGCGTTCGGGATTTTCAAGCTGTCGGTCCGATCCGGGTAGACGAAGTGGAAGGTGTGGCTGCTGACGTTCACGTCGGCGATCGTCTGTTCAATTTTCGGCATATGGCAGGCAACACATTGACTTCCCGAGCTGCCCGCGACGTGGTGCGTGTGCTGTTCGATCGTTGCTGCGTGCGGCCCATTTTGCGTGTTCGGCCCGTGGCAGGACAGACATATGTTGCTGGAAGGTTGCCGCAGCATGGCATCGTTGTCGGAACCGTGCGGATCGTGACAACTGAAACAGGTGACGCCGCGCGTGTACATCAAACTGGTCACAAAGTCGTTTCCCTGCATTCGGTTCTTGTGCGCCGTCCCATCCGCGAAATGCGTGAAAGTGGTTTCGCCGAGCTTATGATCTTCCAGCTTCCAAAAATCGTTGAGATTGAGACCCATGTCAAACCCGACGGGCCAGTCGTAGTATTTTCCGTTGATCGGATTCTTAAGAGGCTGCCCCTGTGAGTGACATTGGATGCAGGTGTCGGTCGCACGCACATAGTCAAGGCGCGCCGGGTTCACGATGGTTTCCCGGACCGGCTTTGCAATATGCTCGCTGCCGGGGCCGTGGCAGCGCTCGCACCCGACGTTCCATTCGGTCACCGTCTTTGTCGCGATGTTGTAGTTCACGGAGTGGCACCCGTCGCAGAGCGGGCCGGTTGGCCGTTGTGCATTGTCGGGCGGATAGAACGGCACCCACCAATCGGCGCCGTTGGGAACGAAATACTTCCGCCATATTTTGTGCGTGACATCCCATTGTGCCGGAAGTGGAAAGTAATCGTCCCCGGATTTTTTGAAATAACGCTGCTTCCACTTGCTGCCATAGACAAAGGCGACGTCGTCTTTCGTAAAAGTGAGGAGTGGGTCCGGCTTGGCAAAGTCCGGGATGATTGCCTCCGGATGCTGCTTCGGATCGCGAACGACATTCGCCATCAGTGTCTTGCTCCACCGATCATAGATGGCTGTGTGGCATGAGCGGCAAGCCTCAGAGCCAGCGTAGTGGGCCAGGTGGGAAGCCTTTGCCTCGGCGGCCGGGTCAGGCGACAGCGACGCGACCTTGGGCAGGTGGCGAAGGTAGGCGACAAGCTGCCAGAGCTGCCCATCCGGCATCGACCATGCCGGCATGCCGGTGTTTCGAATACCGTTCCGAATATGATAGAAAATCTCGCCGTCCGTCAGCGCCGTGATGTTCATCGAGCGAAGCGCGGGCGGCCTCGGATATTCGCCGGCGCCGATGTCCGTTTTGCCGCTCCCGTCATAGCCATGGCAGACTTCGCACTTCTGCCGGAAGATATCTTGACCAGCCGCAACGTCGGCGGGGTCGGCGCCAAGCGGATTGGTCCGCGACTTCTCCTCGGCGGGCACACTGGCTCGCAACAACAAGGTCGCGACAGACACCTCGATCGCCGGAGGATCGCCCCGCGCGCTGGACAGGCCGGGAACGACCGACCGCCAAACGGCTGCCCCTGCCAACACGATAACCGCCAAGGCAACGAGCGCGAATACGATGGGACGGCGGCGGAGCATCACACCGCCGCGGGAACACGGGAGAAGGGCTGCATGGATGTTTCTCCTGTGCCGGAAGATATTAGCCAGACTAGCCGCCTTCTTTTAAGATAGAATTATATGGCTCATCACAGAAGTTTAAAACTGCCATAAACAATGCATGATCTCTTCAACCTCTCGCGGGGGTCGCTGAGCTCGCAACGAGGCACGCATGCGTCTGCTGGTCGTCGAGGATGAAGCGCGGATCGCCGAGGGTTTGCAGGCAGCCTTAAGCCGAGCCGGCTTCACAGTGGACGCGGTAGACACGGTGGCTGACGCTCGCGCGGTAATCCCTCTTGTCTCTTACGATGCCGTCATTCTCGACCTTGGGTTACCGGACGGCGATGGTCTGGATCTTGTAACCGAGCTGAGACGGGCGGGAAGCCGGCTTCCTGTTTTGGTCTTGACTGCCCGCGACGCGGTCGAGGCCCGCGTCGCCGGTTTGGACGCGGGCGCCGACGACTATCTCATCAAGCCCTTCGCAATGGCTGAGCTAATCGCGCGAACCAAAGCGCTACTGCGAAGGCCTGGGCAAGCGCTCGGAACCGTGCTCGAGGCAGGAAATATCAGCTTTGACACGATCGGGCGTGACGTGCGGGTCGGTGCCGCGGTGCTGGCGCTTCCCCGCCAGGAACTCGCGATTCTCGAACACCTGATGCGCCGCCTCGGCCGGGTTGTCCCAAAAGCTGTGCTGGAGGACAAGCTCTATGGGATTGACGAAGAGCTCGGTTCGAACGCCATCCCGGTTCATGTTCACCATCTTAGGCGCAAACTTGCCGAGGCCGGGGCAGCAGCGGAGATCCACACCGTGCGCGGCATCGGTTATGTCCTCGCTGACAAGGTGGCCTGATGCGGCTGCGCCTTCGGTCCCTGCAGGCGCAACTCGCCATTCGCCTGGCCGCGGTCATCCTGGTCGCCACGACGCTCGGCGTGGGAGCGCTCGTCTACGAAGGCATGAATGCTGCGGATACGCTCGGCAACGAACAGTTGGCACAGCGCGCGGCGGAGCTTGCCCGATATGTCGTCATGGGTCCTGACGGGACGCCGCATCTGGAACTACCTGCCAGGCTTGACCAAGGGTATCGGTCGCCAAGCCGGACGAATATTTTTGCCGTGCGCGCCGCCGATGGCAGGTTGATCGGGGCATCCGAGCCCGAATTGGCGGAGGTGATCGCGCAATCACCAATTGCGGGGACCCAGCCGCACGCCCTGCGGCTTGAGGAGTTCGGCTCCACCGGTCAGGACTACTACGGCCTGATGGTATCTACCGTCAGCCCGGTCGGAGCTTTTACTGTCCTGGTGGCGCGGGCTTCGGACGCCGACGCATTGGCACAAGTTCTGTTGCGGGAGTTCGTGCTGGACGTTGCCTGGGTGATTCCACTTTTCGCCGCGGCTACGCTGGCCGTCGGTGTGTGGAGCATTAGGCGCGGCCTGGCTCCGGTCCGCCTCGCGTCAGAGCAAGCCGCATCGATCACGCCCGATCGCAGCGGTGTGCGGCTGCCCATTGATGTGTTGCCGTCGGAACTCATGCCCCTGGCTGCCGCGGTCAATCGTGCGCTCGATCGCCTGGAGCGAGCCTTCGCGGTGCAACGTCAGTTTACCGCGAACGCCGCGCATGAGTTACGAACGCCCCTGGCGATCCTTACTGCGGGTCTTGAGGCACTCGAGGATAACGCCGAAGTTGGCAGGCTGCGTAACGACGCAGGTCGAATAAATCGTCTGGTCGAGCAGCTTCTACGCGTGGCCCGATTGGATGCCTTACCGGTGGACACCAGCAAGGTCATCGACCTGCGCGCCACGGCAGCCGCTTGCGTGGAGTATCTCGCCCCATGGGCGATTGATCGGGGCCGGGCACTAGGATTCGAAGCACCCGAGGGGGGACCGATACGGGTCTACGGTGATGCCGATGCGGTAACGGACGCATTGCGCAATCTGATTGAAAACGCGGTTGCGTATGCGCCATCCGGAACGGAAGTGACCATCTCTGTTGATCCTGCAGGCTTTGTCAGCGTCACAGATCGTGGACCCGGTGTCGCCTTCGACGATAGAGCCCACGTCTTCGAGCGCTTCTGGCGAGGCCGAAGCCGGCATCATTCGGGCGCAGGTCTCGGCCTCGCCATCGTTGCGGAGATCGCCCGCGCTCATGGCGGCGCGGTCGAGGTTGGTCAGGCAATTGATGGCGGTGGTCTTTTTACCCTGAGACTCCGTCGTGCCTGAACCCAACAGGGCCGTCCGCCGGCGGTTGCTGCGCTGCGTCAGTCGTTGTCGGTGTCTGGCGTTACGGCACCGGTTTTCGGATCGACGGCTAGCTTCTCGGTCTTCCCATTCTTTGTAGCCTTGACGTCGACATGATTTTTGCCGTGCTCCGTGATCTTAATGTTGGTGTAGCCGTCCGCCGTCAGCTTCTCCTGGATCTGAGCATCGGTCATCTTGTCGGCGGCGAATGCCAGCCCCGGCATACCCGTCAGCAGGACTACACCGAGCGCAGCAATGGAAAATCTCATTTCAGGCCTCCATTAAAGAAGCGAGCGCTGTACCGGCTCGCGCGGGGCTTTTCGCTCATGCCTTTTAAGGCAGTATTACGGAAAATCGGATTGCGTGTTTGGTGACGAACCGGGCGGCTACCGCCTGCTCGTGCTCTGCCGCGGGGTTCGCACCCCGTGGCCTCCGCCAGCCGAACAGACCCCCAGGATGTCGTTGCGATGAAGAGCGCCCTAATCCGCGATGCGTCAGGAGGCGAGATCACCCCAGCGCATCAAGGCAACGCGGTGCAACCGCCCTTGCGTCCCGCATATCGCCTGCGCCAGTTTGCGGCAACACAGCAACAGGGGTCGTCCCGATTCCCACCAACGAACAACCGAACCGTCCGCGGAAAAGCATGAGCAAGCCTAAGGCCGCAGGATTTAGACCGCTGAAAACCGAGCGGCTGACCCTGCGGCCATTGCGGGCGCTGGACGCCGAGGCGCTGCATCGTCTGGTCAACGATTGGGAGGTGACCCGCACTCTGGCCGAGATCCCCTATCCCTATCCGCGCGATCTGGCGGACGAGTGGATCGCCTCGACGGCGGCGCAGCTAGCAGACGGGACGGGTTATCATCTCGCCATCACCGGCACGGAAGGGAAGAAAGAAACGCTGGTCGGCGTCGTCGGCTTACGTGTGGATACCGCTCGGCGAACCGGGCGCCTCGGGTACTGGGTCGGCCGGGCGTATTGGGGCCACGGCGTGGCGACCGAAGCGGCGAAGCGGCTGACGAGCTGGGGTTTTGCCAACCTGACGCTCGACCGGATCGTCGCGGAAGTCACCGAGGACAACGATGCCTCCCGCGCGGTGCTGCGCCGCATGGGATTCCGCGACGTCGGCACCGGAACGCGCGAGTCCCTCACCACCGGAGACACCCATATTGTCACTGTGTTCGAGGCGACGCGCGATGATATTTTCGGACGCCCCGAAGCTCCTCCGAGGGATGTCGCCAGCCCGGATGCCAAGCCGCTGCTGCTGGTCGCCGCTTGTGCCTTGGTCGACGTCGATGGCCGGGTGCTGCTCGCCCGGCGCCCCGAGGGCAAGAAGATGGCCGGGTTGTGGGAATTCCCTGGCGGTAAGATGAACCCCGGCGAGACGCCCGAAGCCGCCCTGATCCGCGAGTTAAAGGAGGAACTGGGTATCGACGTGGCGGCCGCTTGTCTGGCACCCTTCGCGTTTGCCTCGCACGACTACGAGGGGTTTCATCTGTTGATGCCGCTGTTCGTCTGCCGCCGCTGGAACGGCACGCCGACGCCTCGAGAGAAGCAGACGCTGGCGTGGGTGCGCGCGGCGAAGCTGGCCGAATATGAAATGCCACCCGCTGACAAGCCTTTGATTCCGCTATTACGCGACTTCCTCTAGGCCATGATCGTTTGAGTTTGCCCGCACCTCGGCGTTCGATGATGGGATAATCTTTTGTTTGATCGCGTGATTGACGCTTTCTGACTGTATCATCCTCAGGCGATCACGCTCTAGGGAACTCGACCATGCCCACGAAAAATCCTACCGCCTGCCTGCTGGTGATCGGCAACGAGGTGCTGTCTGGCCGGACCCGGGACGCGAACATTCAGTTTCTGGCAACCGGGTTGGGCGAGCTGGGCATTCCGCTTCGGGAAGTCCGGGTTATTCCCGACATACCCGAGACGATCGTCGCTACAGTGAATGAGGTGCGCAAAGCGTTCGATTACGTTTTCACCACCGGGGGAATAGGCCCGACTCACGATGACATTACCAGCGAATGCGTCGCGTCGGCGTTCGGGGTTCCGTGGGAGCCGCACCCGGTTGCATGGCCTCGGATGGAAGCAAGCTACAAACCGGGCGAGTTCAACTCCGCCCGTCAACGCATGGCAACAATGCCGCGCGGCGCGAAGCTGATCGAGAATTCAATCAGCGTGGCTCCCGGATTTCAGATGGAGAATGTCTATGTGATGGCCGGCGTGCCGCGCGTCATGCAGTCGATGTTTGAATGGCTGGCGCCGCGATTGGAGGGCGGGGCTAAAATCGAGATGCGCGCCGTGCATGTGGTGGGTCTGCCCGAAGGGATCATCGCGGAGGGCCTGGGTTCGATACAAAAGCGGTATCCCGATCTGGACCTCGGCAGCTACCCGTTCTATCGGGCCAGCGGCAACGGAGTGGCTTTGGTCGCCAAGGGACCGGACGGAAGTGCGGCGGAACAAGCAATTGCCGAGGTGACGGAGCTGATCATCGGATTGGGGAAGGTCCCAATCCCTGGTGAACCGCCGGAGATCTAAGCCGGGACGCCATCGTGGATCGCGGTCCTTCAGCCATTCAAAAAGGAACAACCAGCAAAGACATGGATAACGGTTCAATCAAACGCGGCGGAAGCGAAGTCGCCATCCAGCATCATTACGACATAAGTAATGAATTCTATGCTTTGTGGCTGGATCCGAGCCTAACATATTCGTGCGCCTTATGGAATGACGATGATGACCTCGAAGGTCTGGACGAGGCGCAGCGGCGGAAGCTTGATTTCCATTTGGCCGCCTCCGGTGCATCACGAGCGCGGCACATCCTCGACATCGGCTGCGGCTGGGGGAGTTTGCTGGGACGAGCATTGGGGCATGAAGGGATCGAGAGTGCGACCGGCCTGACGCTCAGCGACGCGCAACTGCAATATATCCGTGGGCGCGGCGACGCACGTATTGACGCGCGTAAAGAAAGCTGGATCGACCACGTGCCGACGCAAAAATATGACTCGATCGTTTCGATCGGAGCGTTGGAGCATTTTGCCAGCCCGGGCGACAGTCCGCGGGAAAAGATTGGCCTTTATCGCGAGTTTTTTGCCAAATGCCGATCATGGCTTAGGCTTGGCGGCGGGATGTCGTTGCAGACGATCGCTTACGGCACCATGCGCCCCGACGAGAACAACGCTTTTATCAGCACCCATATCTTTCCGGATTCTGAACTCCCGCAGGCGCACGAACTTCTTGAGGCAGCGAGCGGCCTGTTCGAGTTGAAGGTGCTTCGCAATGACCGTGCGCACTACGCGCGAACATGCGACGTGTGGTATCAAAATCTGCGCGGTCGCCGAACCGAGGCAACCTCCATCGTCGGCGAGGAGAAGGTGCGCCAGTACGAGGCCTATCTGCGGCTGTCGGCGTTCGGTTTCCATTCAGGCAGGGTGGGATTGCTGCGGCTATCATTGGTGCCGGTTGCGTAACTTTCAGATTTCCCGGTAGTCGAATTAAGATGAGGCGGTGTCACTCGCCGAATCGGCAACCATGCTCCGGTCACTGGTGAACACCTCGGGCTTGCGGCTGAAAAAATCCGGCATGCCACGCCGCGCGAACAGCATTAGCAAGAAGCCCATCACTACGGCTGCGGCGGCGATGAGCACCGGTCCGCCGACACCAAAGATGGAGAGCTGACTGGTCGTGGCCTCGCCCGGGGCGAAACATGCCTTGATCAGCAGCACAAACATAATCGTCCCACCCGCGGCCGGCAGCACGCCCATCGAGACGAAATTGCCCACGCCGCTGAATATCTCCCGACGATAAAAAACCACGCAGGCGAATGCGGTCAGCCCATAGTAAAAGGCGATGACAAGTCCGAGTGCGGTAATTGAATCAGTCAGCACATCGGTGGAAACAACTGTCAATCCAACGTACCAAATAATTGAGACGACGCCCATCGTCACCGTTGCGAAGCCGGGGGTGAGATGGCGTGGATGGATCTCGCCGAACACTCGGGGGATAGCGCCCGCGTGTGCCATCGACAGGACCATGCGGGCGGCCGGAAGGATCGATGTCTGGGTTGATGCGAGGGCGGAAGTCAGCACTGCCAGGACAAGGACCTTGCCCAGCGATGGGCCAAGAACGCTCTGCCCGAGCGGGGCAAGGACGTCATCGGCGTTTTTTGTCAGCAGCTCGGGACCAGCGACGGCAACCGCCGCGGCCGCGACCAGCCCATAGAGGCCGACCAATATGATGGTCGAGACGACCGCCGCATTGCCCGGAACCGACCGCGGGTCCTGCGTTTCCTCGTTGACCGAGATACAACTGTCCCAGCCCCAGTATATGAAGACGGCGAGCACCATGGCCTCGGTGAATTTGCCTAAGTCGCCGATGTGAAACGGGTTAAACCAGTTTAGTGAGATAGGAGTGGACCCAGCGGGCGGCGATTCCGCATAAACCTGTGCCAGTGCGACCGCCGCGAACACCACCAGGATCACCAACTCGGCGCCCAGCAGGATCTGCTGCGTGCGCGCGGACAGCGCGATGCCGAGGTAGCAAATAGCGGTCAGGATCACGATCCAGGCAACGCCGGCAAGCCCGACGTCAAGCGCGGGCGGGTCAGTAACGCCAAACAGGCGAAAGGTGTATTTGCCGGAGATGTCGGCCAGGCTGGGCATCACCAGGATATTCGTCACGATGATGCTCCAGCCGCCCATCCAGCCGGCACGCGGTCCCATGGATCGGGTGACCCACGAAAACGTCGTTCCGCAGTCGGGATCGGCTCGGTTCATGTGATAGCAGGCCACGGCGATGAACAGCATCGGGATGAACGCCACGATCATGATGCTCGGTGTGCCGAAGGCGGCCAGACCGACGATCGGGCCGAGCGTCGCGGCGATGCTGTAGGCCGGCGACGTCGAGGCAAGCGCGATCGTAATATTCGATAGATAGGACAGGGCGTTTTTCTTTAGACCCTTGTCGGTGGTGTGGCTACGAGTGTCGGACATGATATTCCGTCAGTGTTGTCCGGGCCTCAAACCAGTCGCGAAACGCCACCGCACGGTCGTGCAGGACGTGCGAGGTGGCACGGCGTTCAGGACCGGAGGAGCCAAAACCTGACATTTTAGCCGCCATCAGAGGCGGGCACCCGATCCTCGGCGCCGTGCGCCGACAATCGACGCGCGGGAGGATCGGTGCCCGGCGCCGTCAGCAGCAGCACCCCGAGCAGTATCAGCAGGCCGCCCATGATCCCGGCGAATCGCTCGATGCCAGGCAGGATGCTCGTGGGCGGTCCGTTGCCCTGCACCAGAGTGGAAATGAACACCATCGCCGCCTGGGTTCCCACATAACCAATCCCGCGCTGGCTGGCCTGAACATGCGCGCACACCCAGACCCCCACTGTCAGCATCAGCATCCAGGGCAGGAAACTCTCGATCGAAACCGCCAGGCAAAGGAGCCCAACCACACCGCCGCACAGGCACCCAAACAGCCGCTGCATTGCGCGTTCGACCAGAAGCTGCTGGTCCACCTTCGGGTCGTTGGACACTGAGGGCACCGCCATAATCGCGGTCACGGTAATTGCCATCTGCGACAGGCTGGGCAGATCAAGCAGGCGCCACACTACTGGGATCAGCATTACCGCCAATCCCGCCCGTACCGCGTGCCGCGTCGCCGGCCATTGCGCGCCCAACAGATCGGACCATCCCGGCGCAGGCGCAGCCGGTGTCGCCGCCCCACCCGATCCGACCAGGACCGCCACCAGCATCGCAGATATCGTGCCTACGATCACCTCGCCGGTGCGGCTTTCAGCCACATCTATAGCGGAGCCCGGATCGCTCAGCAGCGCCATTAGCACCATGTCAGCGGTAATCGCGCTCAGCATCCAAGCGTATCCATGTTCGCTGACCAGCAGGCCCACAACGCCGGTAATGCTGACCGCGAACAGCGCCAGGCTCAGTCCGATGGCATCCTGCTTCAGCCACGGGCTCAGCAGCAACGCCAGGCCGGCACCGCCCAGCGTGCCTATGATGCGCAGAACGCCCTTCTGGAGCGATGCAGGTGCCGTCGCCTGCGAGCACATGAAGCCGCTGATCGCCGCCCACCAGGTTTCCTCGACATGCACGGCCAAGGCTACCGCGGTCGCCAATGCCACGGCGAGCGAGGCCGTGGCACATCGCCCAGCGCGCTCGCCGCCCAGCTGCATCTCAGCCAATTCGTGACGCAAGCTGACTACTGCGTCCCCAACCACTCGCAATGCCGGCCTGATGCCGCTCATGGTTGGGCGCCGCTCATGGCAGAATCAGCACCCTGGCATCCGCGCCCATATAGAGTTTCAGGTCCGGGGGCGGATCGACCAGTGTCAACGTCACGGGAATCCGCCGCTGCAGCCGGATCCAGTCGGTCGTCGGCGCAACATAGGGCAGCAAGCGACCGGGATTCGGATCGCGGCTGATCCCGCGGGCAACGCCGGCGACACGTGCGCGGTGCAGTCGCCAAGGCTTGCTGTCCAGCCACACCCAGGCCATGCTGTCATCGCGGAACTGGTCGACAAAGCTCTGCTTGAAGTTGGCCATGATTCGCCAGGCGTGCGCATCGACAATACCGATCAGCGGCACATCGGTCTGCGCTGTATCGCCTGGCCGTACGGTCAGATTGTTGATTGTTCCATCCACCGGCGCGAGCATTTTGGTGCGTCCCAGTTGCCACTCGGCGGTGCCCAAGGCGGCCGCGGCCCGCTCCTGCGCCGCCCGGTGCATCGCCGCCGTCGACTCCGCCCGCCCGACCTCGGCCTTGGCCGCATCGACGTCCGAATTGGCTCGCTGCTGGTCGTCCACCGCCTTTTGCAGCGCGGCACGAGGGGCATCCTCCGAGGTCGCCAACACCGCCACCCTGGTATGCGTCTGATGAGCATAGGTTGCCGCCGCAACCGCGGAACTTAGCGTCGCCTGCGCCGAGGTAATCGCCTCTTGGTCCGCTGCAACCTGGGCCTTCGCCTCATCCACTTCTGCGCGGCGCTGAGCAACGACGAGCTCGAACGGCACCGGATCGATCGTTGCCAGCAGATCTCTCTCCGCCACGGTCTGGTTGTCCGACACGTTGACCGTGATGATGCGCCCACTCACCTGCGGCGCAACCGCGACCAGGTCTGAGCGGACGTACGCGTCGTCGGTAAAAGCGATGAACGAAGTCGCAGTCTCATACGCCATGAAAAGAACCACGACCGCCGCTATGGCGATCGCGATTCGCCGCGCCCGAGTCATGAGCAGACTCTGCCGAAGACGCGCATTCCGGTCCCCCTTCCCCTGCGCCGCATGGTTTGCGGTTTCCGGTGCGTTTGTCGAGCATTCTTGGCCCGTCGCCAAGCCGCCGGCGCGCGTTATCGCCGCGGTTCACCCATTCGCCTCCTGGCCACCTGCTGGCTATACTCTATCCGTGCCAAAACCCGAGACATCACCCGATGATCTGTTCGGTGCCCCGGAACCAGCGGCGCCGCGCGAACCCGACACTAACCGTCCGCTGGCTGACCGGCTGCGCCCCGCTACACTGTCCGAGATCGTCGGTCAGGATCATCTGCTCGGTGCCGAAGGCTCGCTGATCCGCATGCTGGAGCGCGGTTCGCTGGCGTCGCTGATCCTGTGGGGACCGCCCGGCGTTGGCAAGACCACGATCGCCCGACTGCTTGCGGCCAGGGCCAAACTGGCATTCGTGCAGTTGTCCGCGGTGTTCTCGGGGGTGGCCGATCTGAAGCGTGCGTTCGACGATGCCACGAAGCGCCGCCGCGCGGGCCAGGGAACGCTGCTGTTCGTGGACGAGATCCACCGCTTCAACCGCGCGCAGCAAGATGGTTTTTTGCCGGTGGTGGAGAACGGCACCGTCACCTTGATCGGGGCCACGACCGAAAACCCGTCCTTCGCCCTAAACGGCGCGCTATTGTCGCGTTGCCAGGTGTTGGTCCTCCGCCGCCTGGACGACCCGGCGTTGGAGCGCCTGCTGGCTCGGGCGGAGGCGGACATCGGCCGAGAATTGCCGATCACCGACGAGGCGCGGGGTACCCTGCGCGCCATGGCCGACGGCGACGGCCGCTATCTGCTGAACATGGCCGAGCAGATTGCCGCGCTGCCGGCCGACACGGCGCCGATGGATACCACTGCGCTGTCGGAGCTGCTGTCGCGGCGCGCCGCGCTGTACGACAAAGACCGGGAAGAACACTACAACCTGATCTCTGCGCTGCATAAGTCGCTGCGCGGATCGGACCCTGACGCTGCTTTGTATTGGTTCGCGCGGATGCTGAACGGCGGTGAAGACCCTCGTTACATCGCCCGCCGCCTGGTCCGGTTTGCCGCCGAGGATATCGGCATGGCCGACCCCAACGCCCTGCCTCAGGCGTTGGCAGGGTGGGAGACTTATGAACGCCTCGGCTCACCGGAGGGAGAACTGGCGATCGCCCAGGTCGTGGTTTATCTTGGCACGGCGCCGAAATCGAACGCGGTGTACACGGCGTTCGGCCAGGCGCGAGCGGCGGCGAAGAATACCGGCAGTCTGATGCCGCCGGCGCACATCCTCAATGCGCCGACCAAGCTGATGAAGCAACTCGGCTACGGCGCCGGCTACGAATACGACCATTCCGCCGAGGACGCGTTTTCCGGGCAGAATTACTTTCCGGAGGGCATGGAGCGGATTGGGTTCTACCAGCCGAAGGATCGCGGATTTGAGCGGGAGATCGCGCGTCGGCTGGAATACTGGGCGGAGCTGCGAGCAAAGAAGTAGCGTGCTGGGCTAATAAGCGCTTTCGGTTCAACCTGTATGCCCAATATCGATCTCGACAATGCCGCTCGACGCGAGTCTCGTCAGCGGAATTGCAGCGGGCTGATCGAAGCCCCACGGGTTGAGCAACTGAACCGCGGCCGAGCTACCGGTGCCTATCAGCTTGTCAAACATATAGGCGTGGTCGTTGAAGAGGCCGTATGACAGACCCGAGCGTGCCGACGTGTCCATTACAATCAAATCGCCTGCCGCGATATATTTCTGCAGCGTCGCGAGGGTCAGGCTGGCGGGCGTCATATAGCTCGTGGCTCTTCCGGTCAGTTCCTCCATCGCAACCAAAGGATCGCCGCCGTAGGCGATGGCGTTGTAGCCGCCGTCGAGCGTTGCGACCGCCTTCTCCAGCACCTGCGGCCAGATCTCCTTCTGGTTGCCGACAACGTCCTGTTTCGTGCCGCTGTTCACGGACGCACTCGAGAAAACGTTGGTGACAGTTACGGTGGCGGCCTTGAAGCTGGTCGTGCTGAATGTCGGCAGCCTGCCGTTGCTGCCGGTGTAGAGGGTCACCGTTTCCGTGCCGTTGCCATTATCATGGATCATGTTGGTGATCGCGCTCGGGTGGAACAGGGCTTCCTCGCCAATCGGCGACAGCAGAAAGCAGTCGCCTAGCTGCCCCTGATTAATGTCGGCGACATTGATCGGGCTTGTCGTTCCGGGCTCGGTGAGGTAGAGAGTCTGCGTAGGGATCGGCACCGCCGCCACCCGCTTAGCGGCTGCACTTGCCGCAAAGTTCGTCGCTGGGGCTTGGGCATAGTCGCCGTCAGTATAGCCGGCGCTGCTGTAGTCACTGCCGATCGCTACAAACAGGCCATTGTCTTCGGCGTCTTGCAGATGATGTAGGTGAGTTTCGGTTGTCATGGCGGTTTCACCTCCGTAAGTGACGCCGTGATAGAACCGAATGGTTAAAGAACGATTAAGGAACGTTCGCTTTTTGTATTCACTTGGCGCTGTTCTCGCGTCAAAACAGTCACGGCGTCCGACAAGAAGAAACTGCCATGATTAAAGTGCGCGAGGTTCGGTGACATCCGGACAGACAAAGGCAGCTTGCGGCACGACAGCAACGTGCTCGAAATTACCGGGCTCGAGGGTGATTACGACGGCGAGGAAGTCTCCGTTTCTGCCGTGGTCGAAATATTGACGAAGGCCGGCGTCCTTTCGATGGTGGACACATCCCCCTCGCACTCGGTCGGCAAGCCGCGGTGGCGCGTCGTGTGCCCCACATCGTGCACCCTACCGCCCTGGCGGCGGGAGAAATTGCTTGGCCGGCTAAACGGTCGTCTCAACGGCGTCCTCAGCGCCGAGAGCTGGACCTTATCGCAAGCGTATTATTACGGTTCGGTGAACCACAATCCGGCCCACGAGGTCCACGTCATCGAGGGTTACCCGATCGATGAACATGAAGAGCTGGATAAAGTCTGGCAAGGTAAACCCGCCACCACCACCCGGACCACCGCTACCGGCGAACGCGTCGCAGGGGCCGTGGACGAGGCCTTCCTGCTCGAGGACATCACCACCGGCGCTAGCTACCACACGTCCGCGCTCCGATTACTTGGGAAATGGGCCAAGGCGGGCGTCGCGTATATGGATGCGCGCCAGCAGCTTCTGGACGCTTTTGATACGGTGTTCCCCCCGATCGGGACGCGCGGTGGCAGGCACGCCGAGCGGACGTCGACCGCTGTCTAGACGGCATCTACGGCAAGGAAGCGCGGAAGCAGGCCGAACATCACCCAGAAGATGATGGGCGTGCGAATGACCAAACCGCAGGTGGGCAAGACACCGGCCCGGCAGCTGCAAGCACATCGCCCAACAAGCTGTTCGACCCATGGGCTAAACTCAATCCACCGACACTGCCGAAAAATGCCCTTCCCAGCGTGCTCCAAGCCTTCGTAGAAGACCGCCACGAACTCATGGGCGCCGACGAAGGTGCACTCGCCTGGTCCGCTATCTCAGCAACCAGCGCCGTCATCGATGGCAGCATTCGATTGCGGATGAAGACTTACGACAAGTGGGACGTCACCCCAAACATCTGGGTCGCCATCATCGGACCCCCAAGCTCAATGAAAACCCCTATCATCAACGCAGCCTGGAGGCCGCTCGTCCACGCGCAGAAACATTACATAGACGACTGGAAGCGACGGCTCGCCGATTGGAAGGCTGCGCCAAAAAAAGAACGTGACGATGACATGCCGGTGCCAAGCGTGCGCTTTGTCAGCAACGACGCGACCATTGAAGCCATTCAGGATATCCTCTCCCGCCAGAACCGGGGCATGGGCTACCTCCGCGACGAACTCGCCGGTTGGATATGCCAATTCGAAAAATACGGCAGCAACAGAGCAGGCGGGGCCGATCGCGCTTTCTTCCTTCAGTCCTTCGATGGTGGATCGCACGTGATCGACCGCGTTGGACGCGGTCTTGTCTCCGTAGATAACTGCTTGCTCACCCTCTGCGGCGGCATCCAGCCCGAACGCCTACGACAGTTCGCCGCATCACCGATGACGGCCTGTGGCAGCGCTTTGTCCCTATCATTGCCAGCCCACACGAGATGGGGTGCGATCGCCCCAGGTCATCAATTGCCCTTACCGACTACGAGAAAGTCATCACCGACATCCTGGAAATTCCACCCAAAATCACCGCACAATTGTCGAACGACGCCCACCTGATCCGGGCAAGTGTCGAAGCCCGCCTATTCGAATTCGAGCAAACCGACGTCCTCGGCCCCCGATTCTCCAGCTTCTGCGGCAAACTCGTTGCCCTCTGGGGCAAACTCTGCATGACCCTCAACTACCTCGAGACCCCGAGGACAACCACCCACGTCATCCCGTCCAGCATCGCAGAGATGGCAACCACGCTGCTATTCGAATACGTCTTACCGTCCGCCGCGCAAGTCTACGCCACCACCGGCGGCGCAGGGGCAGACGCTGAAGCAACACAAGCCGTCGCAGGCTTCATACTGACCAAACGCAAGGACCGCATCCTCTCCTCCGAACTCTCACGCAATGTTCGCGCCTGCCGAGGGCAATCACTCGAAGCTATCACCAAAACCCTCTCCCCACTCGTCGCCGGTGGGTGGCTCAAGCCCGAGCCGGACTTCCAACCATACTCATGGCGCGTCGCAGATCAGGTCCACACCCAGCTTGCCACCCGTGCAGCGTCAGAAACCGAACGTTGTCGCAAAATACATCATCTTCTCTCAGGCAATGAGACAAAAGACGTTGACGATTGCGAATAACGCGACAAAAGTAAAGCGTAACGAAGTGGCGACGAGGCATACAGAGCTACTTTGCGGCCCTCAAGCCCTTGATATCGGTGGTAACACATTCCTAGCACGGAACAACGCGACAAACGAGATTGCGTGTAGAAGTCACCCAAAAACTCTCTCCTTAAGGAAGCTTCTGTTTTTATGTACACGCGCGCAATCTCGTTCGTCGCTTTCTTCTTAATCCGGAACGTTCTCCAGTATGCAGAAAGACTAGGCCTCAACACAGGCGAAATATCCTTTGCGGAGTGTGAGTGGAACGGAAGCTCGCAGTATTGCCGCCGTATTCTACATCCGCGACCTATCTCCGAAAAAGTGCGATATTCTATCCATGGATTTAGCATATACTTACGCCACAAACGCCGTTACTATTCCTTCGCACATCCGAAGTCACCGGAACTGATGCTTCCAGAAGAAACCTCTGTGTAGCGTAACCGAAGCCCCGACACCCACACACTGTTCGCGGCATCATCGAGCTGATCTTGGATCTCGCCAACTCCGCTCTGAAGCTTGCCTGCTGCCTGGTCAGTCTTGCCTTCCCTGTTGTGCGGTCCCCTGCTGAATCACCTCGTGGGGCTCGAACTGGCGGGCGCCTAGGCGTCGCCAGAACGCACCGCCTCGGTTGTAGCTGGTGATGCATCCGGGGGGCCGCCGAGGGTATTGCCCCGCTGTGATGACAGCCTTTCATACGCCTGCCACCACGTCCGGATATACGGCCATCCTTGTTCCGCAACGGCAAGATCCCATATATGGACGCTATAGAGGCATTTTTGGGCTGTTATGTCATCCCATGGGCAAACCTTCCGAAGAACCGGGCCACAGATGAAACGGGGCGGCGGAGCTATCGCGCCAGCGGTGTTGGCGAAAAAGAAGGCCCCCGGGCGAGACATCCTTATCGACGAACCCGATGCGGGCGTTCAAGCCCCGCACCGGTGCAGCGCACCCTTGCCAGCGATCAGCAACTCTGGGCCGGGAGGATTGACTGGCCGAGCGCAACTGACGGCCCCATGGAGCGGTAGCGGTAAAGCACTGACGATCGAACTGAATTCAGAGCTTTTGAACTACCACGGCCGCAGCGGCGGTTACCGTAACGTCGACTATCGCCCCCGGCCGCAAACCGTCGGCAAGGGCAAAGTTGCTGGGGTTCTGGACCACGATGCTGTCCACCGACCCATCTGGCTCGCGGAAGGTTACGGTATGCGATGATCGGTCAACGCTCACAATTTCCACGGATCGCTTGGCACTGACGGTCATGGCCGCGGCCGGCGTTTGCCCCTTGGCAGCCCTCTCCGCACCGATTCCCACGATGACGCCCTGAATTGGCGCCGCGTTGATGCCCCGCACCAGGATCTCAATCTGCTCCTGATAATCCACCGTCACGGTGTCTCCCACCCTGATCTGATCGAAGTTTCGGACGGCGTCCGAGGCCCGAACAGTCGTCGTCTGCCCACGCGCATCCTGCAACGTGATCAAGCGACTGCTGGGATCCAGGCCCGTCACTTTGGCCTTGGCCTGATCGCTGTAGTTCTTTGAGGCTGTTGCTCCTGGTGGCGTTGCCGGCGGCGTGCAGGCTCCAAGCGGCAAAGATCCGGCTAAAGTCACGATGCAAATGCACAGTCTGAAGTTTTTTGCTTTGGTCGACGGCATTCCAGTCCTCCATTCCGCAATTTGAAGCCACATTATGCGCCCCGCAATGAGTGCAAGGTCGGGTATTCGTCCGGCGTCGGGCGCGGCTCAGTAGATCTCGGGCACGAAGCGCTGGCTCGACTTTTTCGGGCGTTTGTAGTCGTCCGACTGGCGAGGCGGCAGTTCGATCTCCACCGGCCTGAGGTCCTTGTACGGGACCATCGACAGCAGATGCGCGATGCAGTTCAGCCGCGATTTCTTCTTGTCGTCGGAATTGACCACGTACCACGGGCTGACCTTGGTGTCGGTCTCGGCGAACATCGCGTCCTTGGCGCGCGAGTAGTCCACCCAATGGCGGCGCGATTCAACGTCCATGCCGCTGAGCTTCCAACGCTTGATCGGGTTGCGCATGCGCTCCTGAAAACGCACCTCCTGCTCCTCGTCATTCACCGAGAACCAGTATTTCGCAAGGATGATACCTGATTTGATCAGCATCTCCTCGAACAGCGGGCAGGCGCGCAAGAATTCGCGATATTCCTCGTCGGTGCAGAAACCCATGACGTGCTCGACACCTGCGCGGTTGTACCAACTGCGGTCGAACAGCACGATCTCACCCACCGAGGGCAGCTCCGCGACATAGCGTTGGAAATACCACTGCCCGCGCTCCTTCTCAGTCGGCGTTGAAAGCGCGACGACGCGGCAGATGCGGGGGTTGAGTGGGTCGGTGATTTGCTTGATGGCACCGCCTTTGCCGGCCGCGTCGCGCCCCTCGAATATCACGCAGACCCTCAGCCGGTTGTATTTCACCCACTCCTGCATCTTGATCAGCTCGATCTGAAGATGAGCAAGTTCTTCAACGTATTTAAAGTTCTTTGGCGGTACGCGTGGCTCGGATTTGTCGGCGAGGATCCAGTATTGCTCCACCTTCGCCGTCTCAGCCGCCTTTTCCAGCACCTCGCCTCCCGAGGTCTTAGACTCCCTCTCCTTCGCCATCGCATTCCCTCCCGACATCGTTTTGACATTCTCTGGCCGGCGGACACCGGCAAGAGACTGTTCTCTTTCAGCGTCAAAAGACCTGTGCCGCAGCCAACGCCATCGTTTCCTATTGGATCGGGCTTCTGAAGCGCTCCCCGCGACGGCGATCTTCTGTTGCACGGCATCGCCTGGTGCGCGCGGTGCGGCCACAGATGTATGTCCGCTACAAGGGCGGCGGGCAATATGTGTGTAACCATCTGCGTTTCAATAAGGGCTCGCCGGCCTGCCAGTACATCCGTGCCGCACGGGTAGACGCAGTTGTGGCGGATGCCTTCCTGACGGCCCTCGCGCCTGCCGAGCTGGACGCGCTGTCCAGGGCTGCAACGCCGACGGAGAAGGCGGCCCGAGCGCGATACCACCTTTGTCGAGCGACCTGTCCCCGCGAGGCGGCCGGTTGTGCGGCCCTAAATACCTCGCCACAGTGATTTCGACTCTTTGGCGATATCAGGATAGGCGCAGGCCAACTTCTTTCGCGCCCTCTGCGTCGTGAACTTCCAGTTGATGCACGCGCCTGACGCGCTTCGCTGGCGCTGCCACGCCGCGACTTCAGGACCATGCGGTCACCGATGCGGCGGTCCAGGCACTGTCCGCGCAGAACGCTGATCTCGATTTCGACCATGTTCAGCCAACTGACCATCGCACCGGTCGGCTTGAGAAGGCAATCACCGGCGACGGCATTTATCTGCTGGTGCAGGCCTAGTCTGCGTTGCTCGGTTTCGAGATAGGCGCCCATGGGTTGCGCGCGACCGCCGCCACCAGTGCGCTCGACCACCAGGCCGACATCGCCAAAGTGCAGGAATGGCCCAGGCACGCGAACATTGCCACCACGCGCGTGTACGACCACCGCTGCACGCGACCGGAGGACAGCCCGACATTCAAGGTGGCCTACTGACATGGC
>CAWFVX010000030.1:0-101040 GCA_963819345.1 uncultured Alphaproteobacteria bacterium | reverse complement strand
CATCCCAACCATCCGTTCCCGCCGGCCGCATCGGCAACACCATCCAGCGGTAATCCGCTGTGGAATCCACGACCCGCAGCTTTACTGCATCCGGAATGACCGTTTTCCACTCCGAAGCCAGCAACTCCCGCGGATCACGAATCGCACGCGCCCGAAAAGCCGCCGACTTGTACCAATACGGCGGATACCCAAGGACAGCGCGCGGATAACAACTGCACAGCGTGCAGACCACCAGATTATGGACCTCGGCGGTATTCTCCAGCACCCCCAGCGGAGGCACCCCCCGCATCAGGATCCCCAACGCCTCCGCGGCCTTGGTCCCATCCTCCAGCATCAGCGCCCGATAGGACGGATCGACCCACGCCTTGGCGACCATCCGAGCCCCCTGCCCTGGGTTGGCGGCGTCGGTGATCGCCATGCGCTCCTGGACTTCCGCCGTAGAAACGATTCCCTTCCGCTCCAGCAGCCCGCGCACCGCCGTCAGCAGCCGATCGCCATCGGTTTCGAGTATGTTCATGGCCGCTCCAGCCAATGTTCGAAGATCTCGATCAGTAGTTCGTCGTCCGGCTTTGCCTCCGGCCAGATCGCGCCTTTGCGGAAGCGCACGTGATACAGTGGCCGGCGATCGGCCGGGCGGGCGAAAGCGAGGTCCTCAGGGTTGGGGAAGTCGCCGAGGTGCCGGACCACCTCACCGACGACGCCGCGCACGTAGTGCGGGGTGCGGATATGGACCGGCCCGCTTGCCTCGGGCCAGGCGTCCTTGACGCGCACCGTCTCGCCGGCGGCGAACATCAGCTCCCCTCCACGGCAGCACGCAATTCGTCCTCTGTGATGACGCCTTTGCGCAGCAGATTGTCGGTGATCGAGCGGATCCAGCGCCGGTAGTAGCTCAGGCGATGGTAGTCCGCCTCGGGGATAGCCTCGACCCCACGGCGGAGTTCATCCACCGACATCAGTTTTTTCACCGCGAGCATCTGGCGCAGCGCATCGACCTCGCGGTCAAACTCGGTCAGGCCGTGCGGTTCGATGTCCACCGGCTCACACATGAATTTGGTGGCACCGCCCAGGTCGTGGGGTGCCCGTTTGGCTTCCTTGTCCATCATGGAACGTTAGCGCATTCTCCAAATGCCGCAAACAGGGACTGTCGCCGTGCTGCTGACCAAAGAAGATCCCTCCCCCGTCCGCGTCCTGCGCGAAGCCGGCGCATCCGACCTGTTCCTGACGGCCGACCACGCCGGACGCGCCATCCCCAAGGCGCTGGGTGATCTCGGCGTACCCGCGGCCGAGATGGAGCGCCACATTGCCTGGGACATCGGCATCGCCGGGGTCACTGAACGGCTGTCGGCACTGCTGGATGCGACCGCTGTACTGCAGACCTATTCTCGCCTGGTCATCGATTGCAACCGCGACCCGTCCTGGCCGGCCGCCATGCCGGACATCAGCGAGTTCACGCCGATCCCAGGCAACCACGGCCTGACTCCAGAGGCCAAGGCGGATCGCGTCGCGGCGATCTTCACCCCCTACCACGACCGCATCCGCACCCTGCTCGATGCTCGGGCGCACCGCCGGACCGTGCTTGTGGCGATGCACAGCTTCACGCCGTCGTTCAAAGGTGAAAACCGAGCGATGCAGGTCGGCATGCTGTATAACAAAGACGCCAGGCTGGCGCGGATCCTGCTGGATCTGCTGCGGCGGGAGGGCGATCTCGTCGTCGGCGACAACGCCCCGTATGCCGTGACCGAGGACAGCGACTACGGCGTCCCGACCCACGGCGAACAGCGCGGCCTGGCCCACGTCGAGGTCGAAATCCGCCAGGACCTGATCGCCACGCCCGAAGGCCAGGACGCCTGGGCGCGACGCTTTGCGCGCTTGCTGACCGCGGCCGATGCGGCACTTAGGTGCGCCGAGCGGAACGTCCCCGGCGGGTAAATCATGCGAGCAAGCAAGCCGCCCACACCAAAGAAAACGCCGCTGATGACCAAGGCCCAGGTGCGCGGCTTCATCGAGGCTCTTGCCAACCATAATCCCGCACCGGAGACGGAACTCAGCTTCGCCGACCCGTTCACCCTGCTGGTCGCGGTAGTGCTGTCGGCCCAGGCGACGGATCTGTCGGTCAACAAGGCGACGGCCACCTTGTTCCGCGTAGCGCCGACCCCCAAGGCGATGATCGATCTCGGCGTGGATGGCGTGGCGTCGCACATCCGCTCGATCGGGCTGTGGCAGACCAAGGCACGCAACGTCGTGGCTTTGGCACGCGCGCTGGAGGAGCAGCACGGCGGCCAGGTGCCGGGGGCCCGGGCTGCGCTGGAAGCTCTGCCCGGGGTTGGTCGCAAGACCGCGAACGTGGTGCTAAACGTCGCCTTCGGGGAGAGCACCATGGCGGTCGACACCCACATCTTCCGGGTGGGTAATCGCACCGGCCTGGCGCCGGGAAAGACCCCGCGGGAGGTGGAGGATGGGTTGCTCAAGCGGATCCCGCCCGAACGGCTGCGCGATGCGCATCACTGGCTAATCCTGCACGGGCGGTACGTTTGCAAGGCACGCCGGCCGGAATGCTGGCGTTGCGTGGCGGCTGAATGGTGCCGGTACGGCGACAAAACCTCGGCCGCGGCCTGATTTTACGCGACGTTGCTGCCCGCCACCGCTGCATTTTGTGGCCAGGGAAGCTACCCCACAGCAACGATCATTAGACAATCCGTCGTTAACCATTGGTTAAAGAAGCCGTCGTTAACCATCGGTTAAGCCCGCGAGGGTAAAAATCCACGCGGAAGCGACTGCATTGGGACCTTTGGGATGTTGCGAGTGATCGACTGTATCACACAGGACCATGATCTGCGACTTGTCGCGCTAGCCGCGTGCTTGTGTGCGTTGGCGTGTGCCACAACAGTCAATTTGATGGCGTCGGCCCAAACCAAGGATAGGGGATCGTCACTCGCCCATCTTGTCGCCGCATCGGTGGTATTTGGTTGCGGTATTTGGTCACTCCACTTTGTCGCAATGCTCGCGTTTGTATCGAGTGTACCGATCTCCTATGGCATCTCCCTGACCTTCGTCTCGATCTTCTTCGGGGTCTCTGGCTCGCTATTGGCTCTCGCAGTTTGGCGATTTTCGCCGTCGCGCGAATTCGGCGCGGTCCTCGGCGGCCTTGTGCTCAGTTTATCCATTACCGCCATGCATTTCTGTGGGATCACGGCAATGCAGCTCGACGGCTCGCTTCACCTGAGTATTGAATATGTGCTCTACGCGGGCGGCGTCAGTCTGTTGTTCTCGGTCGGTGCGCTCATCCGATCTGAAACGTTGGCGACACATAGACGCCGTCTGCAGGTTGCAGGCCTGCTGGCGGTCGCGATTTGCGGATTGCATTTCATCGCGATGGCTGGCTTGAGCATTGAACCCGGGGCACCGACCAGTCACCAGACGGCGGTTCTTGGATCGTACCAATTGGCCATTACGATCGGGTCATTCAGTGTTGCCATACTCATCATGAGCTTGGCCGCCACGCTGGTGGAACAGCACCTCTCGCAACGGACAGTCATCGAGCTAAAGCGAATACGGATGCTGAGCGACGTTTCGCAAGAAGTGCTCATCATCTGCCGCGACGGTATTGTCCTTCAGGTGAACGCTGCCGGCACGCGCTTATTCGGGGCATCGGAAGCTCAACTCATCGGACGCAGGATGGTGGATCTACTATCGGATGAGGACCAGCTTACGTTCCTGAAGCACTTGGAGCATCCAGGCTTTAATTTCGGCACCAGAGAGGTCAATCTTAATACTTTTGACGAAACAATCGTCCCTGCTCGGTTTTCCATCGGCAAAATCGACTACGAGGGTAAGCCGGCGGATGTCATTGCGCTTCTCAATATTTCGGATCGTAAACGTGATGAGGCGAAAATCCAACATCTGGCCTACCATGACCCGCTGACGGATTTGCCCAATCGCGCCTTGCTCCGAGATCGTCTGGCCCAGGCGATCAAGGCCGCTGGGCGCCCCGGATATCACCTGGCCCTGTTTTGCCTTGATCTTGATCGCTTCAAGCAGGTCAACGACCTGTTTGGCCATGCGGCGGGAGATGAACTGTTGGTCCAGGTTACCAAACGATTGCAGGCCCAAACCCGATCGAGCGATACTCTGGCTCGGATCGGAGGCGATGAGTTTGTGGTCGTCGCCGCGTTTGAGCGCCAGGACGATATAGCGATGCTCGCGCGGCGGCTGATCGAGGTACTCACCCAGCCGTTTATGCTTGCGGCAGGGCTGGCTGAAATCGGAGTATCCATAGGAATCGCTGTCTACCCAGAAGATGGCACCGAAGAACAGGAGCTGATGCGGACCGCAGATCTTGCGCTATATCGCGCCAAGAACGAGGAACGCGGTACCTTCCGCTTCTTTGAAGCCACTATGGATGAGCATGCGCGAGCGCGCCGGCGCCTTGAGCTTGATCTGCGCGGCGCAATCGACCGAGAGGAGTTTTGCCTCCACCATCAGCCCTTGGTTGATTGCCTGACCGGCGACGTCAAGGGTTTCGAGGCGTTGCTTCGGTGGCATCACCCAGAGCGCGGCATGGTACCCCCGCTCGACTTCATTCCTCTGGCAGAGGAGACCGGGCTGATTTTGAAAATTGGCGAATGGGTGCTCGAGACAGCTTGTGCGGCTGCTGCAGGCTGGAGCGAGCCCCTTCGGGTTGCGGTAAATATCTCGCCAATACAGTTCCTCAAGTCCGATCTTCCAGCGATCATTTCCAAAGTCCTCGATCACACCGGCCTTCCGGCATACCGGTTAGAAGTTGAGATTACCGAAGGTATACTTATGAAGAACCCCCGGCGGGCAGCCGACGTCATCGCGACCTTGCGCGGGTTAGGGGTGCGTATTGCGATGGATGACTTTGGCACGGGCTATTCAAGCCTGAGCTACCTGCATGAGTTCAAATTCGACAAGCTCAAGATAGACCGTTCCTTCGTTAAACGGCTGGGTGAAGCAGAGGATGCGACAATGATCATCCGTACGATCATTGGGCTTGCTCATAATCTTGGCCTCTCGGTTGTTGCCGAAGGCGTTGAAACGCGCGAGCAACTAAAGATCCTTCGTGATCTCGAATGCGACCAGGTCCAGGGCTATTTGATCGGACGTCCCTTGCCCATTGTTGGCCTTACCGAGCTCATTGCCGGTCGGGCGAAGGTATTGTTTGGTGGGACTGCTTCGGCTGCCAGCGAAGGGGTCTTGCAGCACTGACCAGGTGGAATGCGGGCGATGCGGTAACCGCGGCAGAGCGCCGATACGCGCGCCGGCAATTTTAGGACCGTTACCAGCCCGGCTCGGAAGGCCGCAGGCCCAACAATACCTTGCCGGCTGACTCGAAGTGGATTGGAAACGCGGCCGCGTGCTGGACGGCGACGTGAATGTCGCGGAAGCGGCGCTCGAGCGGGTTCGCGGTGTAGATCGCATTGGTGCCCGCTGCATGGAACAGCAGATCGACCGCGCGCACCGATTCATGAATTGCGTGTGGAATGGCCAGCCTCAGTTGCGCGATTTGGGCTGATGGGTCGGCCTCGTCCGCGCAAACCGAATCCCACAGCCGGGCCAATGCATCGCGGACATAACAGCGGGCGGCGTTCACCATCGCCTCGGCCTGAGCCACGCGTGCCTGCACGAGGGGCCTGTCGCGAACCAGTGATGTGGACATCGTGGTCGCCTCGCGGGACGCCATGTCGGTCAGGGCATCGATGGCGCCGCGAGCGATGCCAAGCGCGTTCGCCGCGAACAGCAAATGGGCAAGCGTGAGGAACAGCCTGGGGCGATAGAGCGGGGTTGGGTTCATCGAAGGATCGGCGAGAGAAATACTGTGAGCCTCCGGGACAAAAAGGTCGTCGATGGTGAAATCGTGGCTGCCCGTGCCGCGCATGCCCATAACCGACCAGTTGTCGATCATTGTCGCGGCAGAAGCCGCCACCCACATCGTCCGCGTGGCCGGGGCGCCTGATGGAGTCACTCGAGGCTTGTCGCCATCCATGATCACGGCCGGGCAAAACAACCAATTAGCGTTGAGCACGCCGCTGGCGAAATTCCATTTGCCGCTGAGTTGATAACCGCCCTCTGTTGGCCATGCGCGTCCCTGCGGCCGTAGGGAACCGGCCGCCCGGATGTTTGGCGGCTGCCCGAACATCCGACGTCCAACTTCCGGCGCGAGCCAGCCTGCGCCGAGCGCCACGGCGTTGGCGTTCATTATACACCAGCCAACCGAGCCGTCGGCGTTTGAGAGCTCTTCGATGATCTCGAAAGCGGTGGCCGGCGGCAGTTCAAGGCCGCCTACGGCGCGGGGCAGATACAGCCGGTAGAGGCCAGCGGCAGCCAAGGTATCGGCCAGGGCCGGCGGAAGGTGCCGCAGCCGCTCTGCCTCTTCCCGGATGGCTACGATCTGTGGCGAGAGCCGACGGGTTGCTGCGACTACGTCGGCCGCGAGGTTCGCAGAGTCCAAATCCTTCCTCATGATATCAACTCCCTTCCGCCACAGCCGCTGGGGTGCAGACCGCTTCGCTGATATTAGCTGGCCTTACCAGCGCCGACCTGACCGATGGCAAATGTACCGTGAGCTACGGCACGACAGCCACGGCCGGCAGCGTCGCGGGCATGTAGGTTCACGCAACTTGAACCAGCTCATGTCCGGGACTTATAGACGGGAAACTTTGGCTGAAACCGATATGGCAGACAACACTTCATCATATCCGTACGATACGGTCGTAATGATAACCGACACGATTGGTTCGCAGTCGTGGCAGGGGTCAGGCGTATTGATTTCTCCCGATGAGGTGCTGACAGCAAGCCACGTCGTTTATATTCAAGGTGTTGGCTCAGCTAATAATATCGTCGTTACACCGGGATACAATAACGGTTCCAGTCCCTATGGCTCAGCAGACGGTACCTATTTTCACTATTTTCCTATCGACGACGTAAATCAATTCATCACGAATGAGCAGTCACAATCTGACTACGCCGTAATTCATCTCTCCACGCCGTTCACATCGGCTGGCTATATGGGCATTGAATCCAACTTCGCCGGTGGATCAGTAAACATCACTGGATATCCATCCTCGGGGGGAGGCGCCCAAGTCAATTCAACGCAGAGCGTTACCCGAGATCCGACTTACACGCTGTTGGACGGAACCGCCCTCGGTGAAGGGTCCAGTGGCGGTCCAGTTTGGATCGACACCGCCGGGGGAGTAAGTGTCGTCGGTCTGGTTTCCAGCGAGTTGGATACGAACAGCACCGGCTACAGTAATCTGATCACGACGGCTGAATTTAATCAAATCGAAGCCTGGGTTAAGCAGGATGATGCCGCAAGCACACCAACACCGACGCCCACCCCGACACCAACACCCGGCCTCGCCATCCAAGATACTACGACGGGCCAGCCTGTCTCGGCGGTCGCGCAACCCTACACGGGTCCGGTGAGCGGATTGACGAGCGAGTATATCACCGCCACCCCTGACAGCCTGAACATCAGCGTCTCTACACCCGGCTGGTTTATTCACACTGACAGCGGCAACGATGCCATCGCGGCTAGCAGCGGCACCAACGTGCTCGACGGTGGGACTGGCTCGAACTTCCTCACCGGCGGCAGCGGGGCGGACACGTTCTTCGTGGATGATCGCAGAGCGACATCCGCCATCTGGAGCACGGTCGCCAATTTCCATTCAGGCGACGCGGCAACGATATGGGGCGTCACGCCAAGCGACTTCGCACTATCATGGGTGGATGGACAGGGAGCCACCGGCTACACGGGTCCTACGCTGCACGCCACAGTCGCTGGGGTGCCAACCGCGTCGCTGACTTTAGCTGGCTTTACCAGCGCCGATCTGACCGACGGCAAATTAACCGTGAGCTACGGCACGACAGCCGCGTCCGGCGGCGTCGCGGGCAGCAGTTACATGTATGTCCACGCCACCTAAACCCACCACATCCCTACCACCCTGGTCAGGGTGGTCAGCTAGGACAAGGTGCCTACCGTTGATCCGCGTCTTGATGGCCGGGCTATTTTAGACAACCTAATCGCAAAGACACCAGCACCGATTGGCCACCGTGTCCGCCCTGACTACCCTGACCAGTCGATAATCAAGTCAGTCAGGGCTTTCCGAAAATGGTCGTTTCAAGAAACCTAATTGTTCTCCTAAAACCCACGGACGTCCCTGATGACGTTCACGATCGGGCCATAGCGCACGCCATCGACCGTCACGCCGTGCCCCAGGGATTTCAGCGCCCGCTCGTTCGGAACGCCGAATTCCAGCACGCGATAACGCCCGGTTGACGGCAGTTCGAGTTGGCATGCCAGCCCGCCGTCATTGGGTCGTCGATCGTGCAATCATGGCTGCCCGTGCCGAGCATGCCCATCACCGACCAGTTCTCGATAATTGTCGCGGCAAAAGCCGCAACCCACATCGTCCGCGTGGCCGGGGCGCCTGCTGGGTCACTCGAGGTTTGTCTCCATCCATGATCAAAGCCGGGCAAAATAACCAATTGGCGTTGAGCGAACCGCTGGCGAAATTCCATTTTCCGCTGAGTTGGTAACCGCCCTCTATTCGCCACGCGCGTCCTTGCGGCCGCAGTGAACCCGCTGCGCGGATGTTTGGCGGCTGCCCGAACACCTGCCGTCCCACTTCCGGGGCAAGCCAGCCTGCGCCAAGCGACACGGCGTCTGCGTTCATTATACACCAGCCAACCGAGCCGTCGGCTCTTGATAACACTTCGATCACTTCAAAGACGGTGGCTGGCGGCAGTTCAAGGCCGCCAACGGCGTGAGGCAAATACAGGCGATAGAGGCCTGCTCCGGCCAAAATATCGGCCAGGGCCGGCGGAAGGTGCCGCGGCCGCTCTGCCTCTTCCCGAGCGGCGATGATATGTGGCGAAAGCTGCCGAACCGCCGCGGCAACGTCGGCCGTGAGGTTGGCAGAGTCCGAATCCGCCCTCATGAGATAAACTCCCTTGGCCTTGCTATGCGCTTCTAAAGGCACTGCGGTTGAGTGATTATCCGACCTCGCCTAGCCGCCCAGCGTCAACCGAAACCCTGCCTAATGGTCTGCGCCATTGAGTGTTCAGGATCAACCGGCGCAGCGCCAATCATTGTTGCGTAGCGTCAGATCAGGAGTTCTTGCTGGCTAGATTTACTGAGCCTCCACCGGTCCGCGCCGACTCGTTCACCGAGGCTTTCGAGCACATTGAGGATCGTTTGATGCTCAGGTGTAATGCCGTTCTTCAGCAGCGGCATGATGTTTAGAATGATCTCGTCAAACTTGGGTAGGCGATTCAAATGCTCCATTCGCTTCATGTACGACATCAAAAAATAGCGCACGCGCAGTTCTAGTGGGATGTGGGTCTTGAATTTCCGGTTTTGAGGTAGATTGTAGGTACTTGCGACCTTGTTGAAATCGAATGTCTGCGTAAGTAGAGGCGTCAAGTCCGCATACTCTTTGGCGAGGATGTCAAGAAACCCGAGTTCCAGACCCCGAATTACTAGCTCATTGTTAATCTGCTCAAGCGTCGCGCCGTGATGCATGGCGATGACAGCCTCGATCGTTTCCATCACCACATCCATTACCGGAGCGCCAAGCTCGATCTTGCCGATGGTTTTCGGATTTCGCACCTTCCGGAAGTTAATGATTAATTGGCCCGACAGAACTGTGAATGGATTCTGGCGCTTTTTGAAGCTTGATTGCCCGTTACCTTGCTTCACCGCCCCGGCGTACTCGAACCCTACCGACTCGGCGGCATCAACGATGAGATGCCAATATGCTGGGTCCTTGTGGGCAAACACGAAGCTCATCCACCTGTCATACTTTAGGACTCTACCCATCTCCCTGATCGACTGCGCCAAGAGGTTGGAATAGTCCTGCTTGCTCTTATCCGCCTCTCCGCCCTCAATGGCCTCGTTTGCATAGTCGGCATCGCTCACGGGGAGATCAAGCCACGCGTTCCACATTACAGAGAGATCGAGATACGGAATCTTTGAACCGTAAGGCGGGTCTGTGTAGATGTAATCGACGCTCTCATCCATGATACCGCTCAAGTGTGTCGCTGTCCCTTTGAGAACCTTGGCGTTGCCGAAGGTGATTTACGAGGCCCGCAATCTCTTGTTTTCCCGCGACAACTTTTTTAAAGCGCGACTCAAAGTAGGTTATAACATCTACTTCGGCGGGCTGCGGAGCAATCCTGTAGCGATAGTAGCGGAATATAGAACTGTCGCCACGCCCCTCGGTGCGTCCCTCCGAACTATGGTAGGTGAGGTTTACCTTGTTTAGCAGGCCGGAGAACATCAGCATGAGACAGCCCCTAGCCTGTGGAGCCTCCCGACCGATCAAGAACTTTAGGTAAGCAAGTTGAGCAAGCTGCTTGCGACTAAACAACTGCTCGATTGTACCGACATCAGAGTCCTTGGGTAGAACGTTGCCCTTAGGGTATGGATAACGGTTTAGAGCTTTTTCGATCGCGTCCTCGGTGATCGGGGCATACTGCTGAAACTTAGCCTTGACATCATGAAATGCAGTTGTCAGGATTGTGAGATCCACCGGTTCTACGAGGTTCCTGACGATGAATTCGGAGAGCGGGTTCAAGTCAACGTGAATGGCTTTTCGGTCTAAGACCAGAGCTTCTACCAGCGTCACACCGCTACCGCCAAATGGGTCGAGTACGGTGTCACCGGGCCTGCTGAACGTCTTGATATAATGCTGCACAACGCTCCACACCTGCTTGGTGAAGTAGGCATGAACCCCAAAGTGTCGCTTGGCGGTCTGCTTTTGATAGTTTGTTATTTCTGTAGGGGGTATTATTTTCAGATATGCGAAGGTAGTGTCTGCAACAGTGCTTGCGTTTCGCAACCTCGCAGGCAACTGAGCTACATTCTTAGTTGGCGAAAGATAATCTACAATATCATCCCAGTAATGCTTGAGCTCACTTAGATGGAAATAGAGGACCGGCTCCTTTTGCTGAATATCAAAGAGAAGAAATTCACGGCCATTGCACAAGGCAAACAGGTTAACACGGATTTCAGGGTGCGTGGCATAGCTGTAAACCTGTTCGACATTTTGACCAGTCTTGATCTCCTCGCTTGGTCCCTTGGCATCAAGCGTGACCACGAAGTTTTGCCCGACCGTCAAGAGGTAATCAGGAATGAGAGTAATCGGTCGCTTGCGCGAACCAACTGTCAGAAAGGGATGTTCGAGGGCCTTGCTACGAACGATCCGGTTTTGGCCTGAGGCCGAATAACCTAACGCTGTAAGGAGCGGGTGTATGATCTCTTCTCGTACCGAGTTTTCTTTGAAATCCGAGAGGTCGACAGCCGTGAAATCGAAGTTGGCGAGCGGCGACCGTCTCGTATTGGGAGCATCTAGAAAGGTCGCGCTCATATCCGCCGCCGAGCGGGAGCTTTGCCGGAGGTTTCAAGAACGCGATCCGTTGAAGGCCCCGCAAGTGCCCGTTTCGGCGTGCGGGCGGAGGCTTGCACACCATGCATTGGGAGACGGAGCCTTTTTCCGTTGCGTATCAGAAAAGGACTTACGCCTGCGACCACGGTCTGACAAGGTAATAATGATGTAGACGTATCGTGATTGGTAAAAACGTCGTATGACTCGCCCTACCGTCTTACACTTCCATCTGATATTCCTCGACCTTCATAGGCAACCCCTCGCCTACGCAACAATGATTGGCGCCGCGCCGGTTGATCCTGAACACTTAATGGCGCAGACCATCAGGCAATTTTGTGGCAATAAATCAGCCCGTCCTGTTCCACGTGCATGGTTGTTGTAGACAGAGTTCAGCGGCACATTCGCACATGTGGCTAAAGCAAACTTTCTGGGATGCCCCGGATCAACGCACGATCACCCGCTTGTACGTCGCAAAAAAGGTCGTTTCGAGAAACCCAATTGTTCTCCCAGAACCTACGGACGTCCCTGATGACGTTCACGATCGTCCTTCTCGACATGGCATATCAGTCCATTGGCCGTCAGTGGATGGACGTCCGCCTTGACACGTTAAGCCTCGCAAAAAACAACGACCCGAGCGGCGCCGTAGTGGCGCTCGGCCAGCAGGGGCTGATCCGGGACCCAGGCTTCATCGCGACCTGTCTCCACGACAATCAACGTGTGCGGTCCAATCCGGCCAGCGTCCCGAAGCTGAAACAGCGCCCGGGGCGCAAGATTTAGGCCGTAGGGCGGGTCAAGAAAAACGACGCCGGCGGGCCTGCCCGACCGCCCAACCGCACCCGTCAGCACATCAACCGCCATCACCTCCGTGCGGTCTTCCGCCTTGCACGCGGCAATATTCGCCCGCAGCGCCCGCAGCGACACAGGATCCGATTCGATAAAGCACGCCGACGCCGCGCCGCGTGACAGAGCCTCCAATCCCAGCGCTCCCGTGCCGGCAAACACATCCAGCACCGCCGCGCCCTCGATCAGCCTGCGTCCACCCCATTCCGCGTGCATCAGCATATCGAACAGCGCCTGACGGACCCGGTCGGCGGTCGGGCGAGTCCCCTGCCCCGGCGGCGCGACCAGCGTCCGGCCGCGCCAGGCTCCGGCCACGATCCGCATCCTAGCGGCGGCGTGGCAGCGGCGGAGGCGCCCCGGCATCCGCCGGCAGTTGCTCGCGCAACACCCTGGCGGGAATTTCCTCGATCCCGCCACGTTCGAGCATGCCAAGTTGGAACGGCCCATATGCGACACGGATGAGGCGGGATACCGACAGGCCCAGATGCGCCATGACCCGGCGGACTTCCCGGTTGCGGCCCTCACGCAGACTGATCGTCAGCCAGGTGTTGTCGCCCTTCTTGGCGTCGAGCCCCGCCTCGATCGGGCCATAACGCACACCATCGACCGTCACGCCGTGCGCCAGGGAGCTCAGCGCCCGCTCGTTCGGAACGCCGAATACCCGCACGCGATAGCGCCGCAGCCAGCCGGTTGACGGCAGTTCGAGTTGGCGCGCCAACCCGCCGTCGTTGGTCAGCAGCAGCAGGCCTTCGCTGGTCAGGTCGAGCCGGCCCACACTGACAACCCGCGGCAGTTGATGTTTTAGCTTCTCGAACACCGTCGGCCGCCCCTCCGGATCTTTGTGCGTCGTCACCAACCCTTCCGGTTTGTGATAGCGCCACACCCGCGTCCGGTCCGGCTTATCAACCACCCGGCCGTTGATCTGCACGACGTCGCCGGCCGAGACGAAAGTAGCGGGATGATTGACGGTCCTGCCATTCAGTTTGATCACGCCTTCCGCCAGCAACCGTTCCACATCCCGCCGGCTGGCCACGCCTGCTCGGGATAGCCACTTGGCGATCCGGTCCCCGCGCGGTGCCTCGTCGTTCATCAGGTGTGTGCCGCGATGTCCCGGCGGCAGAAGCCCTCGGGCCAAACGATGGCGTCAACGCCGGCGTAAGCAAGGTCCCGAGCCTGACCGACGTCGGCCGCTGTGGCACAGATGGTCAGCACGCGTCCCCCTGCGGCCAGGATCGCCCCGTCGGGTCCGGTTTCCGTGCCGGCGTGGAATACCGTCACACCCGGGCTGGCGGCGGCGTCGTCGAGACCTCGGATGGTCGAACCGCGCTCCGGCGCGTCCGGATAGCCCCGAGCGGCCATCACCACGGCGACCGCGGCCTCGTCGCTGAGGCGCAGGTCGAAGGCGCGTAATTCGCCGTCACAGGCGGCCTGCAGGGCGGGCAGTAGGTCGGACTTCAAGCGGGCGAGGAGAACCTGACACTCGGGGTCGCCGAACCGCACGTTGAATTCGATCAGTTTCGCACCTTCCGCGGTCAGCATCAGGCCGGCAAACAGAATGCCGCGAAATGGGATGCGCCGCCTGGCCATCTCGCGCAGAGCTGGACGAATGATCATCTCCCGGCACGCCAGCTCCAGTTTGGGCGGGAAGTTGCGGACCGGGGCGTAGGCGCCCATGCCGCCGGTGTTTGGACCGGTATCGCCGTCACCGACACGCTTGTGGTCCTGTACGGAACCCAGCAATAACGCGTCCTCGTTGTCGCACAGGAAGAACAGGGAAACTTCCTCGCCTTCGAGACATTCCTCGATCACGATGGCGGCGCCCGCTTCACCGAAGATTTTCTGGTCCATGATGGCGTCGATCGCAGCGAGGGCTTCGTCCACCGTCGTGGCCACGATGACGCCTTTGCCGCCTGCCAGACCATCGGCCTTCACCACGATGGGGGCACCTCGTTTGCGGACAAAAGCGCGCGCTGCGTCAGCGTCTTCGAAACGTTCCCACAACGCCGTTGCGATGCTGGCGGCGTTGGCGATCTCCTTGGTGAAAGTTTTGCTGCCCTCTAGCTGAGCGGCGGCTTTGGTCGGACCGCAGCACGCGATCCCGGCAGCCTGCATTGCATCGGTCAGCCCGGCGACCAGAGGCGCCTCCGGTCCCGGTATCACGAGGTCGATGGCGTGATCCTGGGCGAAGCCGACCAAGGCAGGAATTTCGAGCGCGTCGATGTTGACACATTCCGCGACGGTGGCGATGCCCGGGTTGCCTGGCGCGCAGTACAGCTTCGTCAGCAGCGGACTGTTGGCGATGGCCCAGCACAAGGCGTGCTCCCGCCCGCCGGATCCTACGACCAATACTTTCATGCCAGAACCCGCCATGCCAGAACCTGCATCGTTGTCGCTCTCCAGCGTTTCCTGCGCTGTCGGCGTAGCATACGCTACAGCGATGGACGATCCACGCCCCTCCCCAATTTCGAATTTGCCGGAATATACCGTTTCCGAGATCTCCGGGGCGGTGAAACGCACCCTGGAAACCACCTTCGGGCGGGTGCGGGTGCGCGGCGAGCTAACCGAGGTGAAGCGCTTTCCCTCAGGGCACATCTACCTGTCGTTGAAAGACGAGGAGGCGAAAATCAGTGGGATCGTGTGGAAGAGCACGGTCCCCCGGCTGGGAATGGTTCCCGAGAACGGCACCGAGGTGATCGCTACCGGGCGGATTTCCGCGTTCGGTGAGCGGTCGTCGTACCAGCTCATCATCGAGCGTATGGAGTACGCCGGCGTCGGCGCACTGCTGGCGCGAATTGAGATGATCCGCCAGCGGCTCGCGGCCGAGGGCCTGTTCGACGCCGGCCGCAAACGCACACTGCCCGGATTGCCCAAGGTGATAGGCGTTGTCACCAGCGAGCGCGGAGCGGTGATCCAGGATATCAAAATTACGATCGCCCGCCGATTTCCGCGAACGATCCTGGTGTGGCCGGTGCCGGTGCAGGGCGACGGCGCCGCGGAACGCATCGCCGCCGCCATTGCCGGTTTTGACGCGATGCCGGCGGGTGGATCGATCCCGCGTCCCGATGTGCTGATCGTGGCGCGGGGTGGCGGAAGCCTGGAAGACCTGATGGCCTTCAACGAGGAGATCGTCATCCGCGCGGCGGCGGCATGCCGGATCCCGCTGATCTCCGCGGTCGGCCACGAAACGGATACGACGTTGATCGATTTCGTGTCGGATCGCCGGGCGCCGACACCGACCGCGGCGGCGGAGATGGCGATCCCGGCGCGCGCCGACCTGGTGGCGGATCTGGCGCACAAAGGCTCTCGGCTGATCAGCGCGCTGAACCGGTTCGCGCAGGAGAGCCGCCTGCGGCTTTCTCGTGTCGAGCGTGGCATCCCCGACCTTCCGGCGTTGCTCGGGTCCGCACGCCAGCGGCTGGATGACCGGGCAGAACGCGCGCTGATGGCCCTCCCGTCGCTGGTCGCCCGGCGGCGGGTGGTGCTGACGGCGATCGAGCGACGGCTGCCAGATCCGCACAGCCTCACCTCGGCTGGCCGGGAGGCGGTGCGGGACCGGGGGTTGCGGTTGCGCCTGTCCGCCCCGGGTCTGGTGGCCGCCCGCCGCTCAGGCCTGCAGATGGCGTCCCAACGGCTCGGGGGCGCCATCCATCGGGCGCTGAGCTCGCTGCGGAGCCGCGCCGAGCGGGTGACAGGACGGGTGTCGGAAGCTCCGTTGCGATCGGCTCTGCGCGAGGCGCGCGCGCATCTCGCAGGGCTCGGGCCGAGGCTGGACGCGGCGTCGCCGCTGGCGTTGCTGCAGCGGGGTTATGTCCTGGTGACGACGCCGGCTGGAGTGCCGGTGACCAGCGCCGCTTCGGTCAAACCCGGCGGCCGGCTGCGACTACGCTTCGGCGATGGCGAGGTGGATGCCGTGGCCCAGAGCGGAGCTCAGCCAGGCGGCAGTGCTGCACCGCGCGCCCGGCCGGCAGCCGCCCAGGAGACGCTGGATCTATGAGATCCCTGGCATCACTGCATCGGCTCGGTCGAACGCGGCGGCAATGCGATCGAGGCGGGCGGTGATCGCTGCCCGCTCATGGGTGTGGGTCAGGATATAGAATTCATCGTCCTGGATGGCCTGGACAACGCGGCGCCCAACCCTCTCCGGAGCCAGAACGCCGGTCGCGAAAGCCGCCTTCATGGCCTACTGTTCGGGGCGCCGGTAGCTGCCGCCGAAGCGCTCGGGACGGGTCGCGGCCGAGTTGAAGATCGAGGTGTCGACGCCGCCGGGACAGAGGATCGACACACCGATGCCAGTGCCGGCCAGCTCCTGTTCCAGCGCCTCGGACAGCGCCAGCACGGCGTACTTGGTCATCGCGTAGGCCCCCTGATTGCGCCCGTTGCGCACGAACAGGCTGGAGACCGATCCGGTGTTGACAACGTGGCCGGGCTCGCCGTGGCCTCGGATCATCGGCACGAAGGTGCGAATCCCGTTGATCACACCCTTGACGTTGACGCCAACCACCCACTCCCATTCTTCAAGAGTAACTTTCTCGATGGGCGTCCCGTGCATCGCGACGCCGGCATTGTTGACGGCGATATGCAGCGCGCCGAAGGCTTTTAACGCGGCATCGCCCGCCGAGGCGACGGAGGCCGGGTCCGAAACGTCGGTCGTTACGGCCAGAGTTTCAACGCCGATCGTTTTGATCTCGGCCTGCGCCGCCTCCAGCGGCTCGGGGCGCAGGTCAGCCAGCACGATGTTGGCGCCGGCATGGGCAAGCGCCTTGGCGATGCCCAAACCGATGCCCGATGCGGCACCGGTTACGATCGCGGTCTTACCCTTGAGGTCACGCATGTTCGGCGGCCATCTCCTTGAAGGTCTCAATTGCCGTCAGAAGCGCTTCGCGGATCAGGGGCGCGCCAACATAGCCCGCCATGTGCAGCAGCGCTTCGGAGAGTTCATCCTCGGTCCAGCCCTGATTGCGAGCGAAGCGGAGATGCAGTTTCAATTCCGGATCGCGGCCTTGCGCGGCATCGGAAATAACGCAGATGAGCGCTCGGGTTTTTAGATCCAGACCAGGCCGGTTCCACAGCGTGCCAAATATCGCCTCCTGCGTGTAGGCAGCGAATTTCTCCATGATCGGATGTTGGTAAACACCCTTGTCGAGCTTGTCGGCGTAAGCGTCGCCCATCAGTTTGCGGCGCATTGCCCTGCCTTGCGCGCGTCGGTCGTCAGCCATGTTTTGTCCTCCCGTCAGGTCCCGTCAGTGTCGGACAACGGGCGATGTTTGGCTAGAGCGGCACATCGTGCTCCTGACTCAGGCCGCCTTGTTTCTCGATGAACGCAGCAATGTCGGCGACACCCTTCCCGGCGCGGACGTTGGCGAACACGAACGGCCTTTCGCCGCGCATCTTCTTCGCGTCGCGGTCCATGATTTCCAGGCTGGCTCCGACATACGGGGCAAGGTCGATCTTGTTGATGACCAAAAGATCGCTGCGAGTGATGCCCGGGCCGCCCTTGCGGGGGATCTTATCGCCAGCGGAAACGTCGATGACGTAGATCGTCAGATCCGCCAGTTCCGGACTGAAGGTCGCGGCGAGGTTGTCACCGCCAGATTCGATCAGGATCAGATCAAGGTTGGGGAACCGCCTTCGTAGATCAGCGACACCGGCGAGATTGATCGAAGCGTCCTCACGAATTGCGGTGTGCGGGCAGCCGCCGGTTTCGATACCGAGAATACGCTCGACCGGCAGCGATCCCGCTCGGGTCAGGAATTCGGCGTCCTCCTGAGTGTAGATGTCGTTGGTGATCGCCGCGATCTCGTAGTCGTCGCGAAAGTATCTGCACAAGGCGTCCATCAACGCGGTTTTGCCGGTTCCAACAGGACCGCCGACACCCACGCGAAGGGGACCATGGGGCGATGGGCTCATGAGCGGAACAACCTTGTGTATTGGGTTTCGTGTCGCATGGCGGCAAGATCGGATCGGAACGCACAACCGCCGAGGTCGTCGAGAGTAGCCGTCTTCGTTTCTTCGGCAGTGCAAAGAAGAACGGGCTCAAGGGCCGCAAGAACCCGCAGGCCGGCAGTCTGACCCAACGGCACCAGGCGAACGGCCGCCGAGATCAAGTTGGTTGTCAACGCTTGCAGAAACGCGGTCGCAGTAGCGTTTTCCGAAATCCGATGCGCTCCGGCAACGGCCCCTACCGCAACCGGATACGGTATTCGCTCGGGCGCATCCGGAAGACCCCATGCGGCAGCGGCAAGCATGAACGCCTTCCCCTGGTCAAGCGATTTGCTTTGCCGCTCGCGACTGGCGGCTGACGCGTAGGCGAGATCCGCGATTTCACTCAGCGCGGCGGGTTCGGCAGCGGCGCGGTGGGCATGCCGCAGCAGAATCGTGTCACTACGTCCAGTACCAACGGTGATGATGTCGTTCAGCCAGGCGGCAAGACCAGTTTCGTTGCATACGTCACCAGTCTCAACCGCCCACTCCAAACCGTGCGAGTAGGCGAACGCGCCGGTCGGAAAAGCTGGGGACAGCCATGTCATCAGGCGGAGCAAAGCACGCGGTGCCTCCACGTCGTCACCACAAGTCTCAGATTGCCAACCTGTGCCCTCAGGCATCTTCGCCGTGGGAGTGACGATGGCCGCCACCCGCATAGGCGCCAGCCTCAGGATCGAATGCGGCTTCAATCGCATCGACGTGACCGCCGAGACCCTCGACCATCGCCTTGATGACGTGGTCGGCCCGGATGCGGATGCGGTCGCCGAGCAGTTGCACTGGCAAATGGCGGTTGCCGAGGTGCCAGGCAATGCGGACGAGTTCTCCTTCGTCGTGGGCGTGAATCTCCAGCAACGGTTCGGCTTGCGCGCGAACGCAAATCACCCCGCCAGAGGCGGTAACGAGGCCGTCGCCATCCCGCAGACGGACCGCCTCGGCCAAATCGATCAGCACCTCGGCGCCGGATACCGTGGTCAGGACGATACGGCGGCGGAAGCGGCTGTCGTAGTCGATCAGCACGCGGTCAATCTCTCGCTTCGGATCCCAGCTTCCTGCCGGCAGGATCGTGCTAATTCCGTTCATGGCGAGCGGCATCAAAACAAAAAATACCGCTGTGCCATCGGCAAGATCGTCGACGGCTCACAGGTCAGCAGAACACCGTCCGCCCGGACCTCGTACGTTTCGGCGTCGACCTCGATGTCCGGGGTCGCGTCGTTGTGGATCATCGCCTTCTTGCCGATCCCGCCACGAGTATTTGACACAGCAGCCAACCGGCGCTCCAGCCCGAGCGCCTTACCGATCTCGGCCTCGATCGCCGCCGCAGATACAAAGGTGATGCAGCTAGCGGCCAACGCCCGGCCCATCGCGCCGAACATCGGGCGGTAATGCACGGGTTGCGGGGTTGGGATTGAAGCATTCGGATCGCCCATCTGGGCGCAGGCGATCGAGCCACCCTTGATGACCAGATCGGGTTTCACCCCGAAGAATGCCGGTGACCACAGCACAAGGTCCGCCAGCTTGCCCACTGCGACGGACCCTATTTCGCTCGCAAAACCCTGAGCGATCGCCGGGTTGATGGTGTACTTCGAAATATAGCGCTTGACCCGAGCATTGTCGTTTCGTTCGGTATCACCCGGCAACGCCCCCCGCTGGGTCTTCATCTTGTGCGCGGTCTGCCAGGTGCGGATGATGACCTCACCGACCCGCCCCATCGCCTGGCTGTCGGAGGACATCATCGACAGCGCGCCCAGGTCGTGCAGGATGTCCTCAGCTGCGATGGTCTCCTTGCGAATCCGGCTTTCCGCGAACGCGACGTCTTCCGGTATCGAGCTGTCCAGGTGATGACAGACCATCAACATGTCCAGATGTTCGTCCAGTGTATTGGCCGTGTAGGGACGCGTCGGGTTTGTGCTGCTGGGCAGCACGTTGGGCAGGCCGGCGACCTTGATGATGTCGGGCGCGTGGCCGCCGCCCGCGCCCTCGGTGTGGAAGGCGTGGATGGTGCGGCCCTTGAACGCGGCGATGGTATCCTCAACGAAGCCGGACTCGTTCAACGTGTCGGTGTGGATCATGACCTGAACGTCGAAACGATCCGCCACGGCCAGACAATTGTCGATCGCCGCCGGGGTGGTTCCCCAATCCTCATGCAGCTTGAGGCAACTCGCCCCGGCGCGGAGCATCTCTTCGAGTGCCTGCGGCTGGGACGCGTTGCCCTTGCCGGCAAGGGCGATGTTGACCGGCAGACCTTCGGCGGCCTGCAACATGCGGGCGAGATGCCATGGCCCGGGCGTGCAGGTCGTCGCCGCCGTGCCCGTCGCGGGACCTGTTCCGCCACCAACCAAGGTCGTTACACCTGATGCGATCGCGTCATCGACCTGTTGCGGGCAGATAAAGTGGATGTGGGAGTTGATCCCTCCGGCGGTTAGGATCTTCCCCTCCCCAGCAATCACCTCCGTGCCGGGGCCGATAGTGATATCGACGCCGGGTTGGACGTCCGGATTGCCGGCTTTGCCGATCTTCGCGATGCGGCCATTGGTGATCGCGACGTCGGCCTTGACGATCCCCCAATGGTCGATGATCAGCGCATTCGTAATGACGGTGTCGACCGCGCCTTGAGCCTGGGAGTGTTGCGACTGACCCATGCCGTCGCGGATTACTTTGCCGCCGCCGAATTTTACTTCCTCGCCATAGGTGGTGAGGTCGTTCTCCACTTCGACTATCAGGTCGGTGTCGGCCAGGCGAACGCGGTCCCCGGTGGTCGGACCGAACATATCGGCGTAAGCGGCACGGGTGATACGGGCCATCAGTCGATCGCTCCCATGACATCGCCGCGGAACCCAAAGACCGTTCGGCCACCCCTGTAAGGCACCAGTGTGACTTCACGGGTTTGCCCGGGCTCGAAGCGGACCGCGGTACCAGCGGCGATGTCGAGGCGTTGGCCCTTTGCCACTCCGCGGTCGAACGAGAGGGCAGCGTTGGTTTCGGCGAAGTGGTAATGGCTGCCGACTTGGATCGGCCGGTCCCCGGTGTTGGCTATGGTCAAAACCGAGCGGGGTAGGCCGGCGTTGAGCTCGACGTCGCCTGGTTCGGGGAAGAGTTCACCGGGGATCATGGAAGGTCCTATGAATGGCGATTTTGCTCAGCAAGTTTGTATGCCAATGAGTTAGACCGGTCACGCCCCCTTCCGCAACAGTCGACCTCTGCCCGGCGTCACGCTGCGGTGCCCGACGCTAGTCGCTCCAACAGGTGCTGCACACGCGGCGATTTGCAGACGGCAACGTTGAACCGCATCCACGGCGATCGTTCTAGATGTGGGCGAAACACCGTGCCCGGCGCGAGCATCAGGCCCCCCTGCTTAGCCATTTCCGCCAGCGTCAGCGAGTCCTCGATATGCGGGAAGCGCGCCCAGACGAACATGCCGTCGGTGGGCTCAGCGAACAATTCCAGTCCGATGCGTTCGAAGGCGCGCATCACATCCAGCCGAGCCGCACCCAGCCGCTCGTGCAGGCGCGACAGATACTTGCGGTAGTGCCCATCCACTAGCATCAGGTAGATCAACCGCTCGGTGAATTGCGACGTGGTGATGCTGGTCAGCATCTTTATGTCGGCGAGCTGGTTGGCGGTGTCCTGCGCACAGGCGACGAATCCGACGCGCAGGCTGCCTGACAGCGTCTTGGAAAAGCTGCGCACATAGATCACACGGTTCAACTGGTCGAGGGTGGCCAGCCGCGGCGTCAGTTTTACCTGTAGATCGGAGAAGATGTCGTCCTCGACTACTGTGAAGTTGTGGCGCTCGGCAGCCTGCAACACCTTGAACCCGACATGCGGGCTCATGTCGGTTCCGGTCGGATTTTGCATTACTGACTGGGTGAAATACACTTTTGGCCGGTGTTCCAAAGCCAGCTTTTCGAGAGTGGCGAGGTCCGGTCCGTCGGGCTTTCGCGGCACCGCCAGCATGTTCACGCCTTGCATGCGCAGATTGCCGAACATGTTGTAGTAGCCTGGGTCATCCACCAGCGCCGCGTCACCGGGCCTCAACAGGTAACGGATGACGAGTTCAAGCGCTTGGCTGGTCCCCTGCGTCAGCAGAATCTGGCCTGCGTGCGCGGTGATTCCAAGCCCGGCCAGCGTCAGCGCGAGATGCTCGCGCAACGGCAGATACCCGAACGGATGTCCGTATTCGAGCAGATGAGAGCCATTCTTGCGGGCGAGCACGTTAAGGCTTTGACGGATGCCGCCTTCGTCGAGCCATGAGTTCGGCAGCCAAGGGCTGCCGGCGAGAACGGTATTGTCGTCCGCCTCCAGCAGGCGGCGGATCAGCCAGACGAGTTGCTCGTTGCGCTTATGGGTATCGGATGGCGCGGTATGCGTCGCGGCTGGCGCCGCCGTGTAGAAGCCGGCGCCGCGCCGTGATTGCAAATAGCCCATTGCCACCAGCCGATCGTATGCCTCGACCACGGTGAAGCGGCTGACCCCACAGGCCGCCGCAAAACTGCGAATCGACGGCAGCTTACTGCCCGGCCGCAGGTGCCGATCCTCGATTTGCCCCTTCACGCCGGCAACGATCTGCTCGGTGAGCGGCTGGTGGCTGTTATGGCTGACACTCAATGAAAGCATGTGCGCTTCTACGATGCCTTGGACTGGCCTGGTTGCAGCACCAGTACAGTGACCCCCGTTGACGTCAAAACTGTCTATTATTGTGCGCCCAAGTGTTGGGTAGGATGCCGCAGGTGTCAAGCCAGGGACCGGCAAGGTCAGCTTTCACCAAGTCGCTCAAACAGCGATCCCATCGGCTAACAAGGAGGAATGCAATGCCGCTCATTCAGGTTCGCGTCATCAAGGATGTGTTTAGCAAACAGCAGAAAAGCGAAATGATCAGCAAGCTGACCGACGCCATGGTCTCGATCGAAGGCGAAAGCATGCGCGGCGTTACTTGGTGTGTGATCGAGGAAGTGGAAAGCGGGGATTGGGGCATCGGCGGCAACGCGCTGACCACAGCCGACGTGCACGCCTTGGCGCAAGGCAAGGCAGCTTGACGGGGCAATCTGATTCGGGAGCTGCCTTTCGGAACTGAGCAAATAGAGAAGGAGGACACAATGCGTTCCGCGATCGTCATACTTGCTGTGCTTTTCGCCGCCCCGCTCGCCGCGTGGGCTGACAATCCCGCTATGGAACTCGTCGCTGGGCCTGATGCCGTCAAATGGGGGCCGGTGCCTCCGAGCTTCCCTAAAGGCGCAATGGTCGCAGTACTTGCGGGCAATCCGTTCAAGGAAGGCCCTTATGTTGTCCGACTCAAAATTCCCGCGAACTATCGCATTCCCGCACATCGTCATCCGACGACCGAAAACGTGACAGTCATCGCGGGCAGCTTTCACGCGGGCATGGGCGATAAGCTCGATGCGAACAAGGGCCAAAGCTTCGCGCCAGGCGGTTTCGTATCGATGCCGGCCGGCATGAACCACTATGCGTGGGCTACCGCCGAGACTGTCGTGCAAGTGCATGGCGACGGCCCGTTTGCGATTGTCTACGTCAACCCGGCCGACGACCCGAGCAATACCCCTTGACGATGTAGCCCAACCTTGGCGGACCGGCGCTATGGAGTGAGTGGCGTGCGAAACTCGCGCTGCTCACTCGCTTAAATGTTGGTTGAGCCCCTTGGTTGACTGGACGCCTTTCTGTGAGGGTTCCGGCTTTCCCACGATGGCGAGGTTACAGTCGGGCTGCGGCGGGCCCCGACCGCCCGATTCCGGTAAGGTACCTGGCGATGACCTCCGTGAGCGACGTCGGGGATGATCCGCTCACCCGACTTGGGGCGGCGCTGCCTTGCAGCCGGGGACCGCTGAGGGGGCTATCGGGATAGCCGATCGAGGCCTCCGTCATGGTGTCAGCCAATGCACGCCGGACTGCGCCTAAGCCGAGCATCACATGGGCGGCCCGGTTGCGTAGTGTCTGCGCTACCGGATTCCTCATCATTCCAATGGCGGCTAGCCGCTCGGCGCCTTTCAATACCTCGTCCCCGCATTTGCTACGCTCGGGACTGCAATAGCCAGCGGAGGACGCGGCGTTATACCAGTGGTCCGAGCCCGACCGGAGCATCCCCATGCGGCCGGCTTAATCGGCCCACAAAAAATCAGAGGCCAGTGGCTCAAAATGGACACGCTGTCCGTCATATTTCAAACCACTAGCGAAGCTTATCCTCGGTAACCACCCGCGCACGATTTTCGCCGCAAGACGCGATAACGACGTAACCGCAAAGGCTACATCCCCAGCGCGCGACGATAAATGTCCAGTAGCGACTCCTGCTCCTCGACCTCTGCCGGCTCCTTCCGCCGGATACTGATCAGTTGCCGAAGAACCTTGACGTCGAAGCCTGCACTCTTGGCCTCGGCGTAGATATCTTTGATATCACTCCCCAGAGCCTTGCGCTCCTCCTCGAGTCGCTCGATTTGTTCGATCAGACTACGTAAGCGATCGGCGGCAATCCCGCCCGTCTCCCGAGTGTCATCGTGTTTGGCCTGCCGGGCGCGACTCTCAGCCGCTTTTTCTGCCACGTCACTCATGTGTTGTCCCCGTTCCGTCGTTCACCAGCCGCGGCAAAGTGGCGGCTCACACGCCCTTCAGCCGCAGACAGTTAACTCGTCGTTTATGCTGAAAGAATTTGGCTCTTCGGCTCAGTTACCGTCCGGTTGGCCGGCGAGGCCGAGCGCCACGCGCCCTGGCTCTGGGTGTTCGAAAGCGCGGGCGCGCCGATTCGAATTCGCCATCGTCAACCGGCTCGGCCATGGTCTCGAACTCCGCGAAGGAAGGGCGGGCGGGATAGCTTTAGGCGGCCGCCGTGGTCAATGGAAAACGCAATGCCGCGGGAGCAATTCACGCGCTGTCCTATAATCCAACGAATGCGCGCTGGGACCTCGCGCCCCATTCCCAGCCTCCCCCTTTAGTGTCCGGGGTTAGTCTTCCCAAAAGCGGCCTTCTGATCTGCCGAGGCCTCAATCTGGTACTTCGCCTGCCACTCCTTGTAGGGCATCCCGTAGACGATTTCCCGAGCATCCGGGTCGGCAATGCCGATCCCTTTATCGGCGGCCTCTTCGCGGTACCACCGGCTTAGGCAGTTCCGGCAAAACCCGGCCAAATTCATCAGATCGATATTCTGCACGTCGGTGCGTTCGCGCAGATGTCCGACCAGCCGGCGGAACGCCGCGGCCTCTAGTTCGGTACGGGTCGCTGCATCGAGTTCGGGTGCCGACATAAATCTCTCCTCCTGCTCTATCCCCACGAGAGATGGCGCGCCTTGCCTGGGTTCGCCATACTAGCCGCACCGGAAAAGAGAGGAAACCGTCGATGCCCCAGGCATCTTCCTGGAACGACAAATCCGCCCGCGCCGCGTTGCGCACCCTGTTCGACACCGCCATCGAGGCAGCAAATCCAAGGGCCATGTTGGCCCGCCATCTGCCTCCAAGACCAACTCGCGGCCGTTGCATCGTGGTCGGAGGCGGTAAATCCGCCGCCGTCATGGCTGCCACCTTGGAAGACGCCTGGCCCGATGTCCCGCTAGAGGGAACCGTCGTCACGCGCTACGGCCACGCCGTCCCGACCCGCCACATCGAAGTCATAGAAGCCTCCCACCCGGTCCCCGACGAAAACAGCGAACGTGGCGCCAAAAGATTGCTCGAGCGCGTCAAAAGCCTGACCGAGAATGACCTCGTCATCGCGCTGATGTCGGGGGGAGCCTCCGCCCTGCTCGCCGCCCCCGTCCCTGGCCTGACGCTGGCCGACAAACAGGCCGTCAACCGCGCGCTATTGGCCTGCGGCGCCAACATCACCGAGATGAACGCAGTCCGGAAGCATCTTTCGGCGATCAAAGGCGGCCGCCTCGCCGCCGCGGCCGCACCCGCGCGAGTTCTGACCCTGGCAATCAGCGACGTTCCGGGGGACGATCCCGCCGTCATCGGCTCGGGCCCCACCGTCCCCGATGCCACGACTTTCGCGGAGGTCAGGGCCCTGATCGCCCGCTACGGCATCTCCCTGCCACCAGCCGTCGCTGCTCGCCTGGACCAGGACACCGATGAAACCCCGAAACCCGGCAGCCTTGCAAACACCGACTTTCGCATGATCGCCACGCCCATGATGGCGCTGGAAGCGATGGCGGCCAAAGGCCAGGCTATGGGGCTTTCCCCGCTGATCCTCGGTGACGCCTTGGAGGGCGACGCGGCCCAGATGGGCACCGTCATGGCAGGCATCGCACGCTCCGTCAGGTCCCACGGCCAGCCGTTGCGCCCCCCTGCCCTCTTGCTGTCCGGCGGCGAAACCACCGTTACCATGTCCAACACCTCTACCGGCAACGGCGGCCGAAACACCACCTTCCTGCTTGGTCTCGCCATCGCCCTCGACAGCGCACCCGGAATCTGGGCAGTAGCCGGCGACACTGACGGGGTCGACGGCATGGACGAAATCGCCGGCGCACTGCTCGCGCCCGACACGCTCTCCCGAGCACGCGCCCGAGGCATCGATGCACGCGCGGCCTTGGCGTCACATGACAGCCATGGCTTCTTCCAGGCGATCGGGGATCTGGTCATTACCGGCCCCACCCTCACGAATGTTAACGATATCAGGGCAATCCTAATCGCCTAGAATATGATCGCGCCCAAGCCCTCTTCGGCTCCCGCGCGACCCACACGTGCAGCCACAGGAACAATGTCGCGCGAGCCGCAGGTTGAGTCGCGTCATTCATCGGCGCAACACTAGAAACAAGCCAGGGCCAAACCTCGCGGCGCAAACAACAGAATTCTTTGCGCAAGGCCGCGTCACAGCGCGTGAACCGTCTCAACTCCCTAAAGGAACATCCATGGCACTTCGCCCCAAGATGCGCCGCCGCCGCCGCACCAAGATCATTGCCACGCTTGGCCCCGCGAGTTCCACGCTGGAGACCATGACCCGGCTGTTCCAGGCCGGGGCCGACGTGTTCCGGCTGAATTTCTCCCATGGCACGCACCCGGACCACGCCGCCCGCTTTGCCATGATCCGCGAACTGGAGGAAAAATTCGACCGCCCGATCGGCATCTTGGCCGACGTGCAGGGTCCGAAATTGCGCGTCGGCCGCTTCGGCGGTGGCCGCGTCCATCTGCAGACCGGCCATAAGTTCCGCCTCGACCTCAACGCCACGCCGGGTGATTCGCTACGCGTCAACCTGCCACACCCGGAGATCATCAGCGCCGCTGCGATCGGCTCGTCCCTGCTGCTGGACGACGGCAAGCTCCGCCTCCGCGTGGTGCACAAGCGCGGCGATGCCCTGGAAACCGAGGTCGTCGTCGGGGGGCCGCTCTCGGACCACAAAGGCGTCAACGTCCCCGACATCGTCCTGCCAATCCCCGCGCTGACGAACAAGGATCGGGAGGACCTCGAATTCGCCGTCTCCCACGGCGCCAACTACATCGGCCTGTCGTTCGTCCAGCGCCCCGAGGACGTCCTCGAGGCTAAACGTCTGATCGACGGCCGCGCGTGGGTCATGGTGAAGCTGGAAAAACCGCAGGCACTCGATAACTTGCACGAAATCCTGGCGCTGACGGACGCAGTGATGGTCGCGCGCGGCGATCTCGGCGTCGAACTCCCCCCTGAGGAAGTGCCGCTGGCACAGAAGCGGATCGTGCGGCTGGCACGCTCCCTGGGCAAGCCGGTCGTCGTCGCCACGCAGATGCTGGAAAGCATGATCAGTGCCCCTGCCCCAACCCGCGCCGAGGCCTCCGACGTCGCCACCGCTGTGTTCGACGGCGCAGACGCGGTGATGCTGTCGGGTGAAACCGCTGCCGGCCAGTACCCCTACGAGGCCGTCAACATGATGGACCGTATCGTCGCCAGGGTGGAGCAGGACGCCGTTTGGCGCGCAACGATCGATGCGTCCCGCGTGACACCAGAGAGGAACGCCGGAGATGCTATCGCCGCCGCGGCCGCTCAGGTGAGCCACACCATCGGGGCCAAAGCCATCGTCGCGTTCACCGCGTTAGGCGGCACGGCGCTCCGCGTTGCCCGCGAGCGCCCCGAGGCGCCCGTTATCGGCCTGACGCCCAATATGAAGACCGCGCAACTTATGGCCGTCGTGTGGGGCGTCCATGCGGTCATCGTCCCCGACGTTCATTCGATGACCGAGGCTGTGAGCCGAGCCGCCCGGGTGGCGCTGACCGAGGGCTTCGCTGCACATGGGGAAGAGATCGTGGTCACCGCCGGCATTCCGTTCGGACACTCGGGCACGACGAACGCGCTGCGGGTGGCGATCGTGAAGTAGCGGCGGGCGGCGCTCAGTCCACTCTGAGCCATTCGTCCAGCGTCACACCGAGAAGGTCCGGCGCTTGCCTCGGTGGCACGCCATCGATCGCCGCGGGCAGACGCTGCACGGCCCGCCGGTTAATCCGCCCCAAATCAACCCGCTGCCGCATGGAAGCCGAGAACGCATCGGCCGCCTCCTGCCGGAAGCGGATTTCCTCGCTGTGCCAGTGCGGAACCTCGCCCAAATCCGACCAGCATTCCTGTTTCAGCCGGTGGACAATGGCCTGTGTCAGCAGCGAGTCAAAAGCGCGCAATTCGCCCCGTCCCACGGCCTCGATCTCCTCGCCCAGATTGGCCCAGTCCAGATCGCGGTCATTGACGCGCTCACCTGCGGCCAGGCGGCGCAGCAGGGTCGCCTGGCTTTCGCTCCAAAGCAGGAAGTCGTCTTCGTAAAGATCGCCCATGACAGTCTCCATTGGGCAAGTTACCACTACCGATCAAAGGAACCCACAACCATCCCCCGCGGGCTGAACTCCTTTACCACCCACCATTCATCCGCGCGCTCCCGATGCCGCATCATAGGAGATCAGCCGGAGGCAGCCAAAGCACTTGCCCAATACGGTCGGCCCCCGAAGCGATCATCGCCAACCGGTCAAACCCCAGTGCGATCCCCGCACTCTCCGGCATCCCGAACGCCAGCGCCGCGAGAAAATCCTCATCCAACGGCCAATCCGGTCCCGCCATCGCATGCCGTCGTTCCCGCTCGGCCACGAACCGGGCGCGTTGCTCCACCGGATCAGTCAATTCCACGAATGCGTTTGCCAGTTCGATGCCGCAGACGAACAGCTCAAACCGCTCCGCCACCCGAGGATCCGCTGGGTCCCGGCGCGCCAGAGCCGCCTGCGCCGCCGGCCAATGCGTCAGAAACGTCGGATGCTCCCGTCCAAGCCGAGGCTCCACCCGCTCCAGCAGCAAGCGAAAAAACAAATCTTCCCAGGTTTCCGCTTCGCGCAGCCGCACGCCCGAGGCGGCGGCCAGCCCCTCAGCGTCCTCACCGATCGCCAATAGATCTACACCGGCATAGCGAGCGAATGCCTCCGCCACCGTTAAACGTTCGAACCGCGACAAGTCCGAGGTAACCCCGCGGCAGCAAACCACCGGCGGCAGCAATGAACGCAACAGGCTCGAAACCTCGTCAATCAACGCGTCCATCCCGGCGCCAGGCCGATACCATTCCAGCATCGTGAACTCAGGCGCATGAAGCGCGCTGCCCTCGCCGTCGCGCCACACCCTAGCGAATTGGAAAATCGGACCCGCCCCCGCGACCAGCAGCCGCTTCATCGCGAACTCCGGACTGGTATGCAGCCACAACCGCTCGATCGTCCCGTCAGGGTGGTGACGTGCCGTTGCAAACGCGCGCAGATGCACCTCCTCCCCCGGCACCGGCACTGCGCAAGGCGTCTCAACCTCAAGATAGCCACGGTCCAGAAAGAACCCCCGGACAGCCCGGCTCAAAGCCGCGCGCCGGCGGAGGAACGGCAACCGGCCGGCGAGACTTTCAGGATGCCAGGCGGCACGAGCCGTCGGACCAGTCATGCCGCAATTTTTACCAGCGTAACAACCCTGCCGCTAATTTGCCACAAAACCGACACGCCGGAACCGCGCTTCGTCACAACGTGGCTGGGATCGCAAAGAGAAGGGAAACACCATGGGCCTTATATTGCTGATAGTGATTCTGTTCCTGCTATTCGGTGGTGGGGGTTATTACGGCTACCGCTCTGGCTACTACGGTGGCGCACATTACGGCGGTGGGTTGACCTTGATCGTCGTGATCGTGGTCCTGTTCCTGCTGTTCGGTGGGCACGGCGGCTACTACCACTACTAGGCACCGCCCCGAGCCAAGCCCGGGTTGGGCCACCTGTCGCGGCACGATCCGCACGGGTGGCCCGCAACCCTCACCGCCTTAGGCGGCTGCGAACTCTCCACGCCCGAACATCTTGTCCAACGCCGCAGGTTCGGCCTTATCGAACATCGTCGTACGCGCACGGACGGCATCGACCTCCGCCAGAGCCTTCTTCACCGCCGGCCGCTCATCGATCGCCTTTACCCAGCGCGCAACATTCGGCAATTTCGCCATGGCCTCCGCCCCGACAAACGTCGGGATACCCCGCAGCCAGGGGAATGTCGCGATGTCAGCCACCGAATACTCCGAACCCGCCAGATAAGACACCGTCGCCAGCCGCTGTTCAATGACTTCGGACACCCGCAGCGCCTGCGTACGATAACGGCTCTTCGAGTAATCATTGCCCGCCGGTGCAAACCGCAGAAAATGCACGTACTGGCCGAACATCGGCCCCACCGTCGACATCTGAGTTATCAGCCACTGAATTGCGTCGAACTTCGTCGCGGTGTCCTTCGGCAGCAGCCTGCCGGTCTTTTCCGCCAGATAAAGCAGGATCGCGCCTGACTCGAAGCACGTATACGGTCGGCCCCCCGGTCCATCCAGATCAACGATAACCGGTACCTTGGCGTTCGGGTTGAGCTTCAGGAAGGCATCGTCGAATTGCTTTCCCGTGAAGACATCCACCGGCTGTACCGTGTAGGGCAGCGCCAACTCCTCCAGAGCGATATAAATCTTGACGACGTTAGGGCTGCCCATGCCGTACAAGGTGATCATTCTGGTCCTCCCGTTGCGATTGTGAGTAGCCGTACCATCGCACGGCAGGGCAGCAAGGGGAAGGATAGCGGCTGAGCCAGAAAATCCCTGTCCCGTCTTTCGCCCCGCTTGCCGCCCACGCGCCAATTGCCTACGCTGCGGTGCGGCAGGATCATTGCCATTTGCTCAATCGGCGGGCACAAATGATTTTTGCGCGTAAATCGCGCATCCCTGACGGCAGTTAGTTACGCCAAGGAAAGTTGCGGCCCATGCAAGAGGTTCTGAGACAAGGTCTTTACGATCCGAACAATGAGCACGATGCGTGCGGTGTTGGCTTCGTCGTGAATATCAAGGGTAGAAAATCTCATGACATCATCTCCCAGGGCCTCAAAATCCTGGAGAACCTCGATCACCGTGGCGCGGTCGGCGCCGATCCGCTGGTCGGCGACGGTGCCGGCATCCTGATCCAGCTTCCCGACGCCCTGCTCAATGATTGGGCACGGGTGCACGGCAAGTCATTGCCCGCGGTCGGCCGTTACGCCGTCGCCATGTGTTTCCTGCCCCGCGACGCGAACGCGCGTGAATATGTGATCCAGCACTTCGAGCAGGTTGTCGCGAAGGAAGGGCAGTCCATGGTCGGCTGGCGCGACGTGCCGACCGACCTGACCGGGCTCGGCAAGACCGTTATCGAAACCATGCCGGTGATCCGTCAGGCGATCGTCGCCTCCAGCCTGTCGATCCGTGACCAGAATGCTTTCGAGCGCAAGATCCTGGCTATCCGCAAGCAGATCCTCAACAACCTCCGCACCCTGGCGGAAAAGCGCAACATTCCCGGCGTCACGCAAACCTATATGCCGTCCTTCTCGACCAGGACGGTTGTGTACAAGGGGCTGTTGCTGGCGACCCAGGTCGGCAGTTTCTACCACGATCTGCGGAACCACCTGACCACCTCCGCCCTGGCGCTGGTTCATCAGCGCTTCTCCACCAACACCTTCCCGTCCTGGAAACTAGCCCACCCATACCGCTTCCTGGCCCACAACGGCGAGATCAACACCGTCCGAGGCAACGTCAACTGGATGTATGCCCGCCGCCGGTCGATGGAATCCGACCTCATTGGCCCCGACCTGAACAAGATGTGGCCGATCATCCCGCATGGCCAGTCGGACACCGCCTGCATCGACAACGCGCTCGAAATCCTGGTGGCTGGCGGCTATTCGCTGGCCCATGCGATGATGATGCTGATCCCGGAAGCCTGGGCGCACGACCCGCTGATGGATCCGGAGCGCAAAGCCTTCTACGAATATTACGCCGCACTGATGGAGCCATGGGACGGCCCTGCGGCCATCGCCTTCACCGACGGCCGTCAGATCGGCGCCACCCTCGACCGCAACGGGCTACGGCCGGCGCGCTACGTCGTGACCGACGACGATTACGTCATTATGGCCTCCGAGGCCGGTGTGCTGCCGGTGCCGGAGGAAAAAATCGTTCGCAAATGGCGCCTCCAGCCGGGCCGCATGCTGCTGATCGACCTGGAAGAAGGCCGCATCATTGACGACGAGGAGATCAAGCAGAAGCTCGCGCGGGAGCATCCTTATGCCGAATGGCTGAAGCAGACCCAGTACAAGCTGGAAGAACTGCCGGAAAGCGACGAGTTCCGCGCATCCGCCGTTCCGAATGACTCCGACGCCTTGCTTCATAGCCAGCAGGCCTTTGGCTACACCCAGGAGGACATGCAGTTCTTCCTCGAGCCGATGGCCGCCAATGGCGATGATCCGGTTGGTTCGATGGGCACTGACACGCCTCTGGCGGTGCTGTCGGACAAGCCCAAGCTGCTGTTTAACTACTTCAAGCAAAACTTCGCTCAGGTCACCAACCCGCCGATCGATCCGATCCGCGAGGAACTGGTGATGTCGCTCGTCTCCATCATCGGCCCTCGCCCCAACCTGCTTGGCCACCACGCCGGCAACTACCTGCGCCTGGAAGTGGCGCAGCCGATCCTGACCAATACCGACCTGGAGAAGATCCGCGACATCGACAATATCGCCGGAGGTGCCTTCCGCACGCAGACGATCGACATCACCTGGCCTGCCAGCGAGGGCGCCGATGGGATGGAAAAAGCCATCGCCCGTATCTGCCAGGAAGCGACCGAGGCAGTGCTGGCGGATTACACGATCCTGATTTTGTCGGACCGCGACGCCGGCGAAAATCGCATCCCCATCCCCTCGTTGCTAGCCACCGCGGCGGTGCACAACCACCTGATCCGCCAAGGCCTGCGCATGAGCACCGGCATCGTCGTGGAGACCGGCGAAGCGCGGGAAGTGCATCATTTCTGCGTCCTCGCCGGATACGGCGCCGAGGCAATCAATCCTTACCTCGCCTTCCAAACGCTGGAGCAGATCCGCGTCCAATTGAAGATGAAAAAATCCGCCGGCGACGTGAAAAAGAACTACCTCAAGGCGGTCGGCAAAGGGATCATGAAGGTGATGTCCAAGATGGGCATCTCCACCTATCAGTCCTATTGTGGCGCGCAGATTTTCGATGCCGTCGGACTGACCCAGGCATTCGTGGATCGCTGCTTCACTGGCACCGCCACCACCATCGAGGGCGTCGGTTTCGCCGAACTCGCACAGGAAGCCGTTGCGCGTCATAAAGCTGCGTACGGCAATAACCCGATCTACAAGGACATGCTCGACGTCGGCGGCGACTACGCCTTCCGCCTGCGCGGCGAGGCCCACGCCTGGACGCCGGAGACGGTCTCCAGGCTGCAGCACGCTGTCCGCGGCAATCTGCCGGCGGAATTCCACGCCTTCACCCGCACGATCAACGACCAGAGCGAGCGCTTGCTGACGATTCGCGGCCTTATGGAGTTCCGGCGCGTCCCAACGCCCATCCCGCTGCACGAGGTCGAGCCGGCCAAGGAGATCGTGAAGCGCTTCGCCACCGGGGCGATGAGCTTCGGTTCCATATCACGTGAGGCGCACACCACGCTCGCCATCGCGATGAACCGGATCGGCGGAAAGTCCAATACCGGTGAAGGCGGCGAAGAGTCCGATCGCTACAAGCCGCTGCCGAACGGCGATTCCGAACGATCTGCCATCAAGCAGGTGGCGTCCGGACGGTTTGGCGTGACGACAGAATATTTGGTCAACGCCGACGACCTTCAGATCAAGATGGCGCAGGGTGCCAAACCCGGCGAGGGTGGCCAGCTTCCCGGCCATAAGGTGGACAAGAACATCGCCCGCGTCCGCCATTCCACGCCGGGCGTCGGCCTGATATCCCCGCCACCACACCACGACATCTATTCCATCGAAGACTTGGCACAGCTCATCCACGACCTGAAGAACGCCAACTCCAAGGCGCGCATTTCAGTCAAGCTTGTTGCCGAGGTTGGCGTCGGCACCGTTGCCGCTGGGGTATCGAAAGCTCGTGCCGACCATGTCACCATCGCCGGCTACGAGGGTGGCACCGGGGCCAGTCCGCTCACTTCGTTAACCCATGCCGGCTCGCCTTGGGAAATTGGGCTCGCTGAAACCCAGCAGACCCTGGTGCTGAACGGCCTGCGCAGCCGCATCGCCGTCCAGGTCGACGGCGGTCTCCGCACCGGCCGCGACGTCGTCGTCGGCGCTCTGCTCGGAGCCGACGAGTTCGGCTTCGCCACCGCGCCGCTGATCGCCGCCGGCTGCATCATGATGCGCAAGTGTCACCTGAACACCTGCCCCGTCGGCATCGCCACTCAGGACCCCGTGCTGCGCAAGCGCTTCACCGGCGCGCCTGAACATGTCATCAACTTCTTCTTCTTCATCGCTGAGGAAGTCCGCGAACTGATGGCGCAACTCGGCTTCCGTACCTTCAATGAGATGATCGGACAGGTCGGGAAGCTGGATACGCGCAAGGCAATCGAGCACTGGAAGGCGCACGGCGTCGATCTCAGTAAAATCCTGTATCAGCCTGAGCTGAAGCCAGGCATCGGCATCCATCATAGCGAATCGCAGAACCACCATCTGGACAAGGCACTGGATCAGGTGCTGGTCCGGGAAGCCGCGGAGGCGCTGGCATCCGGGACGCCGGTGCGGCTGCAGCATCCCATCCGCAACGTAAACCGAGCCGTCGGCGCCATGTTGTCTGGCGAGGTCGCCCGCAAATATGGCCATGTCGGCCTGCCGGAAGACACCATCGCGGTCCATCTTACCGGAACCGCCGGCCAGAGCTTCGGCGCCTTCCTGTCGCGCGGTGTGTCACTATACCTCACCGGCGACGCCAACGATTATGTCGGCAAGGGCCTGTCCGGCGGTCGCGTTGTCGTCCGTCAGCCGCCCGTCGCCAAGCGCGACCCGATGGAGAACATCATCATCGGCAACACCGTGCTCTACGGCGCCATTGCTGGTGAAGCCTACTTCCAGGGCGTTGCCGGTGAGCGCTTCGCCGTTCGTAACTCCGGGGCCATCGCGGTGGTGGAAGGCTGCGGCGATCACGGCTGCGAATACATGACTGGCGGCGTCGTTGTCGTGCTGGGCGCTACCGGCCGCAACTTTGCTGCCGGCATGTCGGGCGGCATCGCCTACGTCTACGACGAGAACGGACAGTTTGGAAAACTTTGCAACATGGCTGGCGTGGAGTTCGAAAAAGTCCGGTTCGCCGAACTCGGCCTGGCAGAGGAGCCCGGCCGGCCGCGGCAGCGGTCTGCCAGTGTTGACGACAGTGGCATGGGCGATCCGCTGCGCTTCGACGCCGAACGGCTGCGGATCCTGGTCGAGCGGCATCTTCTCTTCACTGGCAGTAGCCGGGCGAGGGTTTTGCTGGATGATTGGGAAATCGCCCTGCAGCGCTTCGTGAAGGTTGTGCCCCGCGACTACAAAAACGCACTGCTGGAACTGAAAGCCGAAGCCGCTGCCGCCGCCACCGTTGCCGCCGAATAGCGGGCGGCCCTCCCTTGTCGGATCATCGTCGCTCCCGGACTTGATCCGGGATCCGACCTGCCGAACGACTTGCGCGAGCGTCCGAGGTGTCGCCGCAAAGGAAAAATCTGGAGACGATCATGGGTAAGGTTACCGGTTTCCTCGAGATCGACCGTCACGACCGCGCTTACGACAAGCCCGAGGCTCGGGTTAAATACTTCAAGGAATTCGTCAAGCCGCTCCCGCCAGAGGAGCTGAACCGTCAGGCCGCCCGCTGTATGGACTGCGGTATTCCGTTTTGTCACAACGGGTGTCCTGTCAACAATCAGATCCCGGACTGGAACAACCTGGTTTATCGCGAGCAGTGGGAGCAAGCCTCGATCAACCTGCACTCCACCAACAATTTCCCGGAGTTCACCGGCCGCATCTGTCCCGCCCCGTGCGAGGCGTCCTGTACCCTGAACATCGACGACAACCCAGTAACGATCAAAACCATCGAATGCGCCATCGTCGATCGCGGCTGGGAAGAAGGCTGGATCAAACCCCTTCCGCCAACGGCTAAGACCGGCAAGACCATCGCGGTCGTGGGCTCCGGCCCGGCGGGCATGGCCTGTGCCCAGCAACTCGCCCGCGCCGGCCATGCTGTCACACTGATTGAACGGCAGGACCGCATCGGCGGCTTGCTCCGCTACGGCATCCCCGACTTCAAGATGGAAAAGCACCTGATCGACCGTCGCATCGACCAGATGGCCGCCGAAGGCGTGACCTTCCGTACCAATATCGAGGTCGGCGCCGACGTCACGATCGACCAGTTGCTGTCCGACTACCATGCTGTCGTGTTGACCGGGGGCGCCGAGTGGCCGCGTAACCTCGACGTGACCGGTCGTGACCTCGACGGCATTCACTACGCAATGGATTTCCTGACCCAGCAGAACAAGCGCGGCGCAGGCGATGAGGAAGCCATTGCCGCCCCTATCGGCACGATCAGCGCCAAAGGCAAGCACGTCGTCGTCGTCGGCGGCGGCGATACCGGCTCGGACTGCATCGGCACCTCCGCCCGTCAAGGCGCCGCTTCAATCACCCAGATCGAGATCATGCCCAAGCCGCCGATCAAGGAAAACAAGGCAATGAGTTGGCCCGATTGGCCGATCAAGCTGCGCTCCTCTCACGCGCATGATGAAGGTGTTGATCGCGACTGGTCCGTGCTGACCAAGCACGCCGTGGGCAAGGACGGCAAGGTCATCGCTCTCGACTGCGTGCGGGTCGAGTGGGAACGCACCCCAGACGGCCGTATGAGCATGAAGGAAATTCCGGGCAGCGACTTCCAGATGAAGGCCGATCTGGTCCTCCTGGCAATGGGCTTTCTCGGTCCGCGCCGTGGCGCACTGCTCGATCAGGCCGGCGTCGAGCTTGACCAGCGCGGCAATGTCCTCGCCAACACCGTCCAATACCAGACCTCCCGGGATCGGCTGTTTGCTGCCGGTGACATGCGCCGCGGCCAGTCCCTGGTCGTATGGGCGATCCGCGAAGGCCGCCAATGCGCCCGGGCAGTCGACTTCGCCCTCATGGGCGCCAGCACGTTGCCGAGGTAGGGAGGCCGCACCGCAGCGTATTCTAAGCGACCGTGTCCCTCGGAACGGCCGGAGAGCGTTTGAGACTGAGGTTATGCCGCAAAAAATGCTTCATTCGGGGCGCCATGGCCCGAGGCCGTCACGGTAGGCTAATGCCTGCCATCCACGAATTTCGTAAGTTCAGCACGGCGAGCCATGCATGATCGGCCCGCGCCGACTACACCGCCGTGCAGCAGATGCGTCCTCAGCGACGATTTGCTTTTTTCCCGCGGGCTGACAAGGTTTTAAAAACAATGCGCTGAAGCGCGTTGGCCGCCAACGGTCAGCTTGGCCGCGCCTTAGCCGATAGGCTCAGGTTCATCGACTTTGATCGAGAAATCACTCATTACCGAAGAAAAAGAGGCGCACAGGGACTGCAGATTCGATGGATCGGTAAGAGTGACGTGATCGCCAAGAATTGGAACGACCTGCAGTCGCGCCAGATGGCGGCTCCACCCGAGGTCCTCAGTGGCGTCCGGCGCCTGCTCAACGCACCGAAACAGGACCGCTGGAAAGATGAAGACTTCATCCGATTTCGCCATCCAACTTAAGAGTTCCTCAAGGATGGGCAGATTGAAACTTAGGGTGATGGAGACCCTGATCCGTTCCTCCATGTCCCGCGAGACGCCGACCGCCGGCAACCTGCCCAAAAAGCGTGACAGGCTTTTATTTCGCAATCTGATTATAACTGCACCGGCGATGCGCCCGACCTCCCCGCCGACGGCACCGGTCCGGACCGCATAAGCCAGCCGCCGAAAGGGCCGGGCCAGGGAAATAGGAGAGTCATGGATCGGTGGCACCGCGGTCGTGTCAAGTAGAGCCAAACATCCGACATGTCGGCCGGAGGCTTCCAACGCAGCAGCCACAGCCAACGCCACATGGCCGCCAAAGGAGTAACCAGCGAGCAAGATCGAGCCCCTCGGTGCACCGAGCTCGATTTGAGCGACACAATGCGACACTAGTCCGTCGAGATTAACATGATTGTAATCAATAGTACTCCAGTCGGGAAGTTGAATTAGTTCAAAGCGAAGCGAAGACGAGCAACCAATCCGCAGGAGCGAAATCTCTTTGTCATCTCCGCTGAGGCCGGGAAACAGAAACACAACCGGCGGCTTCGGCGCTTCAAACCCCAATTCACCCGAATTCATTTGATATTCCAGTGGCTCATTGTGGGCGCAGGCTGAGACTTGTGACCTCCATCACTCGTAGGAGATAATCTAGAATGGTCTAGGATGCTGCGCTTGGCACTCCGAATGTGGACTCGGACAGGCAATCTTCAATCCTAACATCGCGGTGCAGATTTTAGCCCCGATAGTGGAGCATTCCGAGCGCAAACCGCGGTTGCGCGATCCGTCTCGCGGCTACACGGTCTGCTCCGACAGGAAAGTAACTCCGACCATTCGCTAAAATATAGTGGCAGGCGCAGATATATCTCGAAAACATAGTGGCAGGCGCAGATATATCTCGATTTTCGACAGGTAAAATCAGCGGTGCTCAAGGCTGCACGCGATTTCGCATGTACAGTCCTGGGATCTTCTGCATTCGTCGACCAGTCGTTGAACTGGTCCGCGGCGGTCGCGACACGGATGATGTCGCGCGCGAGTTTGAACCAACCGCGCGATCGATCCACCACTCAGACGCATCCGCCGAGCGACGGGATGGGCCTCATGAGGAGAAGGCTGAGGACCGGAGCCCCACCGGTTTGAGAACCGGGATGAACCTGTGTGCTGGGAACCTAGTCTGCAAGCCCCGCCTGCGCGTGAGCGATCACATTTGCCGGGCCTCCTCTCCCTGTCCTCGTTGAAATCTGGTCCATGGCGTCCCGGGGCTTGCGAGTGGTCGCGCCGCCGGGCGATCCCGATTAGGGTGCTGATAGCTTCCGCCCCCAGACCCTCCCAGCGGGAGGGTTGCTTAACTCAAAGCATTGATCTCGCGCGTGCGGTCACCACGCTTGGCGGGCGAGATGCCGGCTCTGTATGGTCTATACGCTTATCCCATGCCGTTTGCGTTATCCGTGACCGGTGGCCGCGTCCCACCAGGGGCAAACACCATTTTGGCGGACGTAGTTGCCGTCGATCACGTGCAGCGGTTGTCGCACTCCGTCGGCCGCGGCCTTCAGCCGCATATCGCGTGCCTGCCGGAATTGCTCCGCCGGCAGCCATGCCCGATCGTGGCCCCAGAGGCTTGGCCCAACTGTTACCTCGGTCGGCGTCCAGTCGCCCGGCGTGACGTCCTTGCCGCCCCACCCATACTCCAGCATGAACCCGCCTGGAGAGCGAAGATAATACGACGTGACGGCGTCGTTGGGGTGCCGGCCCAGAGTTGTGGCAATCTTCTCCGGATCGCCCAGAGCGATGTCGTAGCCTTGGCCGACGTCGTCGAGCGAGAACAACTCGACCATCAGGTGGTGAAGATCCTGCTTCCCGGTCTCGATCAGCGCTACGGAATGGTGCCGCGGGTTGATATGCATGAAGTAAGCGCGGAATGGGGTAGTGATATAGTCGGTGACCGCGAAGCCCAGCACATCCCGGTAGAAGCCCAGCAAATCGTCGATATTCTTGACGTGGAATACCACGTGTCCCATACCCAGCGCGCCCGTTCGGAAGCCGGAGATCGACCGGCCGGGCCGGAACGGTTGGTCCGCGACGGCGGCGCCGTGAAAAGCCTCAAGGTGGTTGCCGCCAGGATCGTCGAAGCTGATCAGTTCCCTGACGAAGCGCTGATCCGCCAGGGACGTCGCCTCATGCCGGACCGCGACACCCGCGGCCTCCAGCTTTTCGGCAAGCGACTGCAGCGCGGCCGCATCGGCAACCTCAAAGCCGAAATAGCGTTCGCCGTCGGCGAGCGAGCGATCAACCACCAACCGTTGCGCGCGATCGTCCATCCGAAAGGCGCGGGCCGTGTTGCCGCGCTCGATCATTTGCATGCCGAGCCAGTTGGTGGCGAATGTCGTCCAGTCCGAGAGATCGGACGCGCCCACTCCCATATAGCCAAGCCCACGAATTTCCACGGTGGTGCCTCCTGTTCCCGCCGCATCACAGCGATCGGGACGCAGAATCATAGCAGCAGCGATTACCCGTGCAATGGCCCCCACTCAGATCCGAGCTGCGGGAAACCGGCCAGATTAGCGGAGGGCCGGACTTTGTTGCACGAACCTTCATCATCACCTCGATGATCGAGCCCGCAGCGGCCGTGCCGCCACGCCACGTCGAACATAAACGACAACAAAATTCGCCGTCCTCCCTCGATTTCTCCGATATCCATCAATTACAGGATTGTCATCGATATCAATAATTCGCGCATTCGACGCCTTGGAGACGATTGGAGAAGTGGTTGCGCAGCAGACCGGAACGACCTACACCGAAACAAAAATGACCCTTAATTTGTTCCCAGCAACCCCAAGATCCTCCTCGCACGCAACGTTCGCGCGACTGGCGCGGCTCACCGGAGCTACCTTTGTTGTTTTCGCCCACTAACTGGATCAACCGCCGGACATTCGGCGCGATTGCAGTCGCCGGGGTGCTTAGCCGGTGCGCGTCAGTCCCGGATATTGCTGGCTTGACGCCGGACGATGTTGGTCTGGCAGCCAAGGGCACCAAGCCCAATCCCAACCAAATCGACGACACCGACTCCCTGCAACAGCAATACGACCTGCAGCGTGTCCTGTCGGCCAGTCCAATCGTGTTCGGCAACCAGGTCACCCTGTTGTCCAGCGGAACGGAGGCGTTCCAGGCCATCTTCAAAGCCATCGCGGCAGCTCAGAACAGCATCAACCTGGAGTATTTCATCTTCAACGATGTCCAATCCGACGGCGTGCATCTGTCAGACCTGCTGACGGACAGGTTGCGCGCCGGCGTGAAGGTCAACATGATTTACGACGCCTTCGGCTCTGCGGACACACCACGTACCTTCTTCGAAGCCATGCGGAAAGCAGGAGCTAAAGTCCTGGAGTTTAATCCGCTTAGTCCCTTCGCCGTCAGGATCGGCTGGTCGCCGAACGACCGCGACCACCGCAAGATCGCCGTCATCGACGGCCGGATCGGCTTCACCGGCGGCATCAACCTCGACATCGCGTATGAAAACCCGCCCAGCGCCGGAATCCCCCCCGACGGCAACACCCGCAAAGCATACTGGCGTGATACCGCGCTCCGCATCGAAGGTCCCGCCGTAGCCGAACTGCAAAAGCTGTTTTTCGGCACCTGGCGAGAGCAGAAGGCACCCGCCGCTGACCCCGCGGACTATTACCCGCCACTGGCGCGCCAAGGCGTTCAGACAGTACGCATTATCGGCAGCTCGCCCGGAGACAAGGAACCCCTGTTCTACGCCTCCCTTATCACAGCGATGAAAGCCGCCCGACAGCGCGTCTGGCTGTGCAGCGGCTACTTCGTGCCGCCGCACCAGGAACGCGAGCAACTCGCCAAACTCGCTCGGGCCGGTCTGGACGTGCGGATCATCGCACCCGCGTTCAGTGACGTGCAGAGTGCGGTCTACGCTGCCCGCGCCGCCTACGGTGACCTGCTGGAAGCCGGCGCCCACATTTATGAAATGCGGGACGCGGTGGTACACGCCAAGCTAGCAGTCGTGGACGATACCTGGACCGTTGTCGGATCATCCAACCTCGATCGCCGCAGCGTCGTGTTCAACAACGAGGTCGACGCCGTCATCCTGGGCCACAACACCGCCGCTCAGGTCGAGGCCGTCATGCGCCAGTTCATGGCCGTCTCCCATGAGGTTGATCTTTCCAGATGGGAACACCGCTCGATCGGTGAACGCGTGGACGAGTGGAAAGCGCGCCTCTGGCAATACTGGATGTGAGCCCACGAGGTATGCACCCCGCTTGACCTTGCACGGCACGAACGGCCAAACTCGGGCCAACCGGATCGTCCAGGGGCGTAGGCCACGTCGGCTGAGCCCCTGGCGTTCCGACGTGTCGACGCCGAACAACGAAAGGGAGTGCGATGCCTCAGGTAACCCTGACGGTCAACGGCAAGCAGCATACGGTAGAGGTCGAAGGACGCACCCTGCTTGTCGAACTGCTGCGCGAGAAGCTCGGTCTCACCGGCACCCATGTCGGCTGCGACACCAGCCAATGCGGCGCCTGCGTGGTCCATATCGACGGGATCTCAGTGAAGTCCTGCACCCAACTCGCGCTGCAGGCGGACGGCACCAGCGTCCTGACGATCGAGGGCCTCGCCGCCGCCGACGGCACCTTGCACCCAATGCAGGAAATGTTCCGCGAGCATCACGCGCTGCAATGCGGCTTCTGTACCCCCGGGATGGTCATGACCGCCGTCGATCTGGTGCACTCGCATCCTGACGGCCTGACCGAGAAGGAAATCCGCGAAGGGCTGGAGGGTAACCTCTGCCGCTGCACCGGCTACCACAACATCGTCAAGGCCATCGCCGCCGCCCATCCGTTGATGCACGCCAAAGCAGCGGAATAAACGCCCTGTAGAAGAAAAAACCGGAGGTAACGACCATGGGGTTCGAAGGCATCGGCGCATCCGTCCGCCGCAAGGAAGATGTCCGCTTCCTTAGCGGCAAAGGCAATTACACCGACGATATTAACCGGCCGGGGCAGCTCCACGCGTTCATCAAGCGCTCTGACCGGCCGCACGCCACGATCAACAGCATCGACATTGCGGCAGCCTCCGCAGCGCCGGGCGTGGTCAAGGTCTTCGTCGGCGCCGACATGGCCGCGGAAGGCATCGGCGGCCTGCCGTGCGGCTGGCAAATCCACAATAAGGACGGCTCGCCGATGGCCGAGCCGCCGCATCCGGTGATCGCCACCGGCAAGGCACGCCACGTCGGCGATCCGGTCGCAGTGGTGATCGCGGAAACCAAGCAGCAAGCCAAAAGCGCCGCCGAGCTGCTCGAAATCGACTACACCGACCTGCCCGCCGTCGCCAATCTCACGGATGCCGTCGCGTCCGGCGCGCCTGAGGTGCATGACGGGGTCGCCGGCAACATCTGTTACGACTGGGTGATTGGGGACAAGGCGATCGTCGATGGCGTTTTCGCCAACGCTGCCAAGGTCGTAAAGCTGGACCTGACCAACAACCGGCTGATCCCGAACGCCATGGAGCCGCGCGTCGCGCTCGGCGACTTTGACACATCATCGGGCGATTTCACCCTCTACACCACCAGCCAGAACCCGCACGTGATCCGCCTATTGATGGGCGCCTTCGTGCTGCACATCCCGGAGAACAAGCTGCGTGTTGTCGCCCCCGACGTCGGCGGAGGCTTCGGCTCTAAAATCTATCATTACGCCGAAGAAGCCATCGTCACCTGGGCTGCCGGCAAGCTCCGACGCCCGGTGAAATGGACCTGCGAGCGCAGTGAAAGCTTCATGAGCGACGCGCACGGCCGCGACCACGTCAGCACCGCCGAGATGGCGCTCGACAACGAGGGCCACTTCCTCGGCCTGCGCATCAACACGCTGGCGAATATGGGCGCCTACCTGTCAACCTTCGGGCCGGCTGTGCCGACCTACCTCTATGCCACGCTGCTCGCCGGCGTTTACAAAACCCCTGTCATCTACTGCAACGTCAAGGCGGTCTTCACCAACACCGTCCCGGTGGACGCCTACCGCGGCGCCGGCCGCCCGGAGGCCACCTTCCTGCTGGAGCGCATGGTCGATGTCATCGCCCATGACACCGGTATCGATAGGATCGAGCTGCGGCGGAAGAATTTCATCCCCGTCGATGCGTTCCCCTATCAGACCCCTGTCGCACTGCAATACGACAGCGGCGACTATCAGACGACCCTGAAGGTCGGCCTGAAAAACGCCGATTGGGACGGTTTCGAAGCCCGCCGCGCCGAAGCCAAGGCCCGCGGCAAGCTGCGCGGCATCGGCATCTCCACCTACGTCGAAGCCTGCGGCATCGCCCCGTCGGCGGTGGTCGGCTCGCTTGGAGCCCGCGCCGGCCTGTACGAGGTCGCGGAAATCCGCGTCCACCCCACTGGCAGCGTCACCGTCTTCACCGGCACCCACAGCCACGGCCAGGGCCACGAAACCACGTTCGCCCAGCTCGTGGTAAGCCAGCTTGGCGTTCCAATGGATCAGATCGAGGTGGTGCATGGCGACACCGCCAAGATCCCCTTCGGCATGGGCACCTATGGCAGCCGCAGCCTCCCGGTCGGCGGTTCGGCGATGGTCAAAGCCATGGACAAGGTGATCGCCAAGGGCAAGAAAATCGCCGCCCATCTGATGGAAGCCTCGGTTCAGGACATCGAGTTCAAGGACAACACCTTCACCGTCGCCGGCACCGACAAGTCGAAGACCCTGACCGACATCTCACTTGCCGCTTACGTGCCGCACAACTACCCGATCGAGGAACTGGAACCCGGCCTCGATGAAACCGCCTTCTACGACCCGAAGAACTTCACCTTTCCCGGTGGCTGCCACGTCGCCGAGGTCGAGATCGACCCCGAAACCGGCGTCGTGGAGATGGTCAACTTCGTCGCCGTCGATGACGTTGGCCGGGTGATCAACCCGATGATCGTCGAGGGCCAGGTGCAGGGCGGCGTCGCGCAGGGCATCGGCCAGGCGCTGTTGGAGGCCTGCAGCTACGATTCCAGCGGCCAGCTTCTGTCCGGCTCCTACATGGACTATACGATGCCCAGGGCGAACGACATCCCGAACCTGTCCGTCGCCACCGAAAACACCATGTGCACCCACAACCCGCTCGGTTCCAAAGGCTGCGGCGAGGTGGGAGCCATCGGCTCCCCGCCCGCCGTGATCAACGCGGTGGTCGATGCGCTGAAAGACTATGGTGTGCGGCATCTGGACATGCCGGCGACGGGCGCCAAGCTCTGGTCCATTATCCACGCCGCCCAACCTCGCATGGCCGCGGAATAGTCGATCGCCGCGAATAGCGGCCAGTTTAAGGGAATATCAACATGTACGACTTCGCATATGAAAAGCCCGGTAGTCTGGGCGATGCGGTCAAGACCCTCTCCGCGGACATGGATGCCAAGGCGCTCGCCGGCGGCCAGACCTTCATCCCGGTGCTGAAGCAGCGGCTGAACAAGCCGTCTACCGTTGTCGACCTGGCGAAGCTGGGTCTGACCGGCATCACCGTGTCCGGCGACAAGGTGACCATCGGCGCCATGACCACGCACGCGACTATCGCCAGCAGCCCTGAGATCAAGGCGAAAATCCCTGGCCTGCAGCATCAGGCGTCGCTGATCGGGGACGAGGCCGTGCGGCATCGCGGCACCATGGGCGGCTCGCTGGCAAACAATGACCCCGCCGCGTGCTACCCCAGCGCGCTGTTGGCGCTCGGCGGCACGATCAAGACTGACCGCCGGACCATCGCTGCCGACGACTTCTTCCAGGGCATGTTCACCACGGCCCTGGAGCAGGGCGAGATCATCACCTCGATCGAACTGCCGATCCCGCAGAAATCCGCCTACGAGAAGTTCCGCAATCCTGCATCGCGCTACGCCATCGTTGGCGTATTCGTGGCGAAATTCCCGTCCGGTGTGCGCCTTGCGATTACCGGCGCTGGCCAGGGCGGTGTGTTCCGCCACGCCGAAATGGAGAAGGCGTTGTCAGCGAACTTCTCTCCCGACGCGATCGCCGGGATCGTCACCCCGGCCGACGGACTGAACGGCGATATCCACGCCAGCCCGGAATACCGGGCGCATCTCATCGGCGTCATTTCGAAACGTGCGGTCGCAAAGGCCACCTGATGGTCAAACACTCCCGGCCGCTCTCAACGCTGCACAAGCAGCCGGGGGTTTCAGCAGCCTACAACCGCAGTGACGAAGTCTCGTAGAAGACCTCCAGCACCACCGACAGCCCTATACTGGTCAAACTCAGCCCATCGCCCGCTCGCAGAAGCTCTGGCTCCTTCGGCCAGTTCCCGTCCGGCAGACGTCGCAGCAGCTCCGCCTCGATCCGCGTGCTCCGTACCGCGAGGATCTCCGTTACCGTTGGAATCGTCGTGTAGGCCCACACATTCCGCCACGTCGCAACTTCATTGCTCGGTGACAGGATCTCCACCAGCAGCACCGGATCCGGAACCACCAATTCGGCCGAAGGCGGTGAACACGTCACACCCAAATCGGGAATTCGGACATTGCGGTTGGAACTCAGCCGCGGAACAACCCCTGGGGTGACAATCAGCCGACAGTTCGAGCGGGTCGCACGGAGATGATCGCGGATCAGGCCGCCGATTTCCCCCTGCAACGCGCCATGGTTCTGTGAACCCGGAGCCATCGCGACAGGCTCGCCATCGACGAGTTCCCAAAGCCTCCCAGACTTGTCGCTCGAGTTCCAGCTCAGGAACTCATCGACAGTCATACGGGATGGGACGGATTCGCGAATTGCAACCATGTAGTAACCCTAGCACCCACCGCAGCCGAAGTCTCGCAGCAGCAACCCGGTGACAACATCGCGTCCCGCTCCCCCCAGCGCGGTGGCCTATGGGGTCCAAGGCAAACCGGCCATCTCCATCAATCCTTCTTCCTCGTCCGGTACATCTTCCGCGAGCCGGGCGGCGGCAACGAACGGAAGCCACCTGTACACCCTTTCCTGGGTCTCGCCACCGATGCTGGCATAAGCTTCTACGTAGGCCGCCGCGGCCTCCGGGGCCGCGGCTTTGATCAGCACAAACGAACGACAAACATCAGCCGCGGGATCGCCTCGCGTTGCGTCCGGCCAATCAACAATGATCTCGCCACCAGGCGGCCCCAATATGTTCAGCGGGTGAAAATCGCCGTGGCACAGACGATCGCCCTCCGGCATCGACCCAAGCTGTTCCAACAGAACATTTTGTCGGGCCTCGCCAAGCTTAGTTGCCCGCCCGATATTGCTTGCGATCCTCGCCTTCAGGCTACCAAGTTCCGTTCCCGGATGGCCATGCACGCGCGAATGCAAGCGTGCCATCGCCTTTAGGTAGTCGGGCATGCGTTCGGGCTGCGCGCGCATGACGTCCGCAAAAGAAGGCCCCTCGGCGCGAGTCATGACTACGCCCCACCGATCTCCAACCTGCTGCACGCCCAAGACCTGGGGACCCGGCAATCCAAGCATCTCCACCACTGCCAAGGCCGCGGCTTCCCGAAACGCCGACCGTTTTGGCACACCGGAACGGTAAAGCTTCATGACCGCCGTTCCACACTCGAACACCTCGGCCGCTTTGCCCGAGCCGAGGACACGGCCCAATGCCGGCTCGCTCATGATCGTTGCCCACTCTTTACCGCCCTCGTGCGCCCCGTGCCTAAATCTGCCGCTCCAGCGCCGCGAGATAGCCCCGGTTATGCGTCGGTGACAGATGCACTTCGTTCATGACCAGATGCTTCGGCAAACACGCGATATACCGTATCAGATCGCCACAATCCGCCGATTGCACCATACGTGCCCGCGCCTCCGGCCCCACCGGGTTCGGCCGCTTGTCGAGGATCGGCGTCGCCACCTCGCCCGGCAGAAACACCGTCGAGCGGATGCCATGAATACATTCTTGCATATTCAGCCCATGGCTCATCGCCACGATCCCATGCTTGGCAACCGTATAGATCGGCCCGCTAAGTCCGCCGATGAATCGCCCCGCCATCGAGGCCGTATGGATCAGCAACCCATCCTTCTGCTCGCGCATGAACGGCAATGCGACCGTCACGCAGTATAGGGCACCTGCCAGATTGCCCTGCAGCAGCGTGTCGATGCTCTCCGGCGTCAGCTTGTCCCAGTGCCGCTCGACAATATTGACGCCTGCGTTGTTCACCAGGATATCCAGCCGGCCAAGGGACGAGCGTATAAAATCCCCGACCCTGCGAACCTCGTCGGCCTTCGTCAGGTCGGCCGGTTGCACATGCGCGGCACCTGTCTGGTTGATGCGACGGGCCACGTCTTCCAACGGGCCTAACCGCCGTCCGGTCAGGACGACGGTCGCGCCCGCGTCAGCTAGCGCCAGCGCCGCCGCTTCCCCGATCCCGCTGCCAGCGCCCGTGACCCATGCCACCTTCCCGGTCAAACTCATCGTCATATAGCCCTCCCCCGTCATCCAACTTCGGACCTACCAGCCGCAACGAGGAATGCAAGCCGTCGCGAAATCCGATATGCTGCCCCCGTCAGCCCTCGGAGCCAGACATGCTGGATCACGTCACCATCGGCGTAACCAACCTCGAACGCTCCAAGTCCTTTTATGATCAGGCGCTCGACCCCCTCGGCATCAGCTGCCTGCACACCGAGGTGGGAACATCCGCCGGCTACGGCTCCCACGGTAAAGCCTACTTCTGGATCGGCCTCAAACCCACGCTCCAGACCGGCGCTCACATCGCCTTTGCCACGCCGGACAGATCCGTGGTCAACGCCTTCCACGCCGCCGCGCTCAAGGCTGGTGGCAAGAACAACGGCCCACCTGGTCTCCGCCCCCAGTATCACCCCAATTACTACGGCGCCTTCGTGCTTGATCCGGATGGCCACAACATTGAAGCCGTCTGCCACGCGGCGCTCCCTTGACCGCTCCCGCTCGACTGACGATGGCCTCGATACCGTTCCGCTTCGATCAGCCCGAAACCGAGCCATCTTGTGACATTCTGATGAGCCAGGGGTGTCCAGGATGCAATCCTGATCCGCGTATCCTATATAGAGCTCATGACAACATACTCAATCGCTCCGAACGGAGATGGCACTGGCTTCAACATCAGCATCGCTGGCAGCGACGGCACGCGCCAGACAATGCTCGGTTTTGAGTCCGAAGCCGAAGCGGAGGCATGGATTGTCCAGGACAGACGCCTGAGCGAGCTACCTGCTCGACCGGTAGCCGCCTCGCCCGCCTCCGCGTACGGTTAAGCCCACCAACCCTGAATTCGAGCCCCATTTCCCAGGCCCTCGCGCCGCACGACGGCCGCCTGTGGCGGCTACAATGTCCCGATTGTACACTTGGCTTGGCGAAATGGCCCGCTGGCAAACTCAGGTGCCAGAACCGCTTGCGGGCAAACCGCCTGCGGCTACGATCCTCCCAAGACATGGAGGATGCGTCCGGATGATCGATCTGTTGCCACTCGTGGCCGCTCCCGGGCCGCGATCTCTAGCATACTTTGATCCGGCCTTCCCGGATCGGTCCCTCATCCTCCATGCCGCCCGGCCACGCGATTGGCACCCCGGTCTACCCGTTCTATTCGTCCATCACGGAGTCACCCGCAACGGCCTGGATTACCGCGACTATTGGCTGCCGCATGTCGATGCCGGCGCTATACTGGCGATCGCCATCGAATTCCCCGAGGCCAGCTTCCCGGAGTATCTCTGCTACAACTTCGGCAATCTCCACACCAAAGACGGCCTACCCAACCCTCGCGAGCGCTGGACCTTCGGCATCGACACGCGCCTTTTCGCCGCCCTTCGTGCACAAGGCATCACAACAACCCCTCGGTACGGCCTGTTCGGCCACTCCGCCGGTGGCCAGTATGTCCACCGCATGCTGTCCTTCGGCTACCGTGAGCACGTCGCCGTCGCGGTCGCAGCTAACGCCGGCACCTATGCCATGCCAGATCTGAGCATCGACTGGCCCTGGGGCCTTGGCGCCACCGAGCTTACCGCAATCGACCTGCCCGGCCTGCTGGGCTTCCCCCTCACCATCATGGCCGGCACCGAGGACAACAAGACCACAGGCCGCTTCTTCCCCGGCGGGAATAAATCAATGCGACAAGGCCCACATCGTCACGCCCGTGCCCACACCTACCTGGCGGTCGGGCAAAAAGCGGCAGCCGAGCACGGCGTCCCTTTGGCCTGGCGCGTGATTGATGTTCCTGATGTCGGCCACGATGGCCGCCGCATGTCCGACGCCGCCGCTCCCCTCATTGCCGAAGCCCTGCGACGCGCCACGCCTGACCCCTAGGATTGAGACCGCATCGCGGCCTAACTTGGCCGCCGAACGATTAACCGGAAAAAGCCGCTTGAAACGACGCAACTTGCTCAGATCGGCGGCCGCGATTCCGGCCGCCCTCGCTGCCCCAAGGATCGCCCGCGCGGACGGACCCAAAACCGTTAATTTTGCCCCTCAGGCCGATCTGGCGTCTCTGGATCCGGTCTGGACCACCGCCGACGTCACGCGCAACTACGCACTTGCGGTCTTCGACACGCTCTATGCCTACGACGTCCAGTTCCAGGTCCAGCCACAGATGGTTGACGGCCATCGCGTCGAGGACGACGGCGAATTCTGGGAACTGACGCTGCGGGACGGATTGACCTTCCACGACGGCGAGAAGGTCCTCGCCCGCGACTGCGCCGCCAGCATCCAGCGCTTCGGCAAGCGCAATTCGTTCGGCCAGGCGCTGATGTCGCGGGTCGACGAAATCACCGCGCCATCGGACGCCGTCATTCGCTTCCGCCTCAAAAAACCTTTTCCCTTGCTGCGCTCGGCCCTCGCGCAGGTCTATTGCGCCATCATGCCGATGCGCCTGGCGCAAACCGACCCCATGCAGCAGATCCCGGAGGCGATCGGCAGCGGGCCCTTCAGGTTCATCGCCAATGAGCGCATCCCTGGCTCGCGCGTCGTATTCGCCAAAAACGAAACGTATGTCCCGCGCAAGGACGGCACCCCCAGCTTCAACGCCGGACCAAAGATCGTCAACGTCGATCGAGTTGTCTGGAACTTCATCCCAGATTCTGCCACAGCCTCCGCGGCGCTGCAGCAGGGTGAGATCGACTGGTGGGAAAACCCCGCTCTCGACCTGCTGCCACAGATAAAATCCTACAAAGGTATCATCGTTACCGTGAAGGACCGCACCGGAGAGGTCGGATGTCTGCGGTTCAATCACCTGCATCCGCCCTTCAACAACCCTGCGATCCGCCGCGTGGTGGTCGCCGCGATGGACCAGAAGGAGGTGATGGAGGGTGTCGCCGGCGCCGAACCGTCACTTTACAGAACTGATATCGGTCTGTTCATTCCTGGAACGCCGATGGCAAACACCGCCGGCGTTGAAATCACCCGCGGCCCCAAGGACTATACCAAGTTAAAGCAGGATCTGGCCGCGGCCGGCTACAATGGCGAAAAGATCGTTGTTCTGGCAGCCTCCAACTTTCCCAGCATCTGGGCCGAAGCCCAGGTCGCCACCGATATCCTCGCCAAGATCGGCTTCATCATCGATTTTCAAGCGATGGACTGGGGATCTGTGGTCCATCGGCGCGCCAGCCGCGAACCGATCGACAAGGGCGGCTGGAACATCTTCTACACATTCCTGGGCGGTTTCGGCAATATCTCGCCCGCGCCGAATATTGCCATCCGGGGCAACGGTACAGCGGCCTGGTTCGGCTGGCCCACCAACGAAAAGATCGAGGAACTTTACAGCGCCTGGTTCGATGCATCGGATCAGGCCGCTCAAAAGCAGCTTTGCGAGGCCATGCAGATTGCGTTCTGGCAGAATCCGACCTACGCACCGCTCGGCATGTACGATCAGCCCACGGCCTATCATGATTACATGCACGACGTGCCCGACGGTTGGCCGCAATTCTATGGATTGAAGAAGGTCACTTAACATTCGATGACGCTCTTGCGCAAAATTCCTCTGAAGACGACGCTGGCCGTCCGTGACCTTCATTTCGCTCCCGGCGTAGTGTCACCGTTCGCGGATGACATGGCCCGTCGATTGTCGCCTCAGCGTCGGTCCTCTGCTGGAAATCGCATTGCGAATAGTCTTCATGGGTACGCCGAAGACGAAGCGATTGATAACGATCTCACCATCGCCGGCTTTACTGACGCCATCTACACCACGGTCGAACTCCCCTTCGCCGCTGCATCGGCGCACGACGTCGCCACCGGCTACTGTCTCCGCACCCCCCTAAGATCAGAGTTGGAGGCACGAACCTCCGGCGACATCGGACCCGTAGTCGAGGCCGCCGCGATGACCCTGCGGAAGCGCTTCGGCTCCAGCGCGATCACGACTACCATGCGCACCCATATCGTCTTCGCTGCGGAATGAGCCGGGTCGTGGTGATCGGCGGCGGTGTGGTTGGTCTCGTCACCGCTATCGAGTTGCTGCGCGATGGCCACACTGTGACGGTCATCGAACCCGGAGTCCCCGGCGGCGAGCAGGCGGCCAGCTACGGCAACGGCACGCTGCTCAACCCCAGTTCCGTCATCCCGATGTCAGCGCCGGGCTTGTGGCGAAAAGTTCCCGGATACCTGATGGACCCGCTTGGTCCGCTGACCATCCGATGGTCCTATCTGCCGCGCCTACTGCCCTGGCTGCGGCGCTTCGTGCAGGCCGGCTCGACCGCCGCCAGGGTCGCGGCCACCGCCCGAGCCTTGGCCCCACTGCTCGCGAATGCCCCCGCCCTGCACCGCAAACTGGCTGAAGAAGCCGGTGTTGGCGATCTGATCACCCGCCAGGGCGTGTTGTTTGTCTTCCCCGATCGCGCCGATTTCGCCGCGGAAGCCCTGTCCTGGAACCTGCGCCGCGACAACGGCACGAAATGGCTGGAACTGAACGAGGACGAACTTCGCCAACGTGAACCCTCGCTCCATCGCCGCTATAAGTTCGCAGTCCTGGTGGAGGAGAACGGCCAGTGCCGCGATCCCGGCGCCTATGTGGCCGCCCTCGCCCGCCATGCAGTGGCGCTGGGTGCGGAGATACTTCAGACCGGCGCGACCGGCTTCCGAATTGAGGGTGACCGGCTGCGCGCGGTCATCACCCGCGACGGCGAACGCGCCTGCGACAAGGCGGTCATCGCTGCCGGCGCATGGTCGAAACAACTCGCCCGCTCGGCAGGTGATCGTGTTTTTCTGGAAACGGAACGCGGATACCATGTGGTGATATCCGATCCAGGTGTGGAACCACGTTATCCGCTGATGCCGAGCGACGGAAAGATGGCATGTGTCATGACGCCGGCAGGGCTACGACTGGCGGGACAGGTGGAACTCGCCGGCCTGGACGCTGCACCGAACTGGCAGCGCGCCGAGGTGCTGCTGAAATTCGCCCGTGAGGTCTTTCCGCAACTTCCAGCAGATCTGCCGCCGGAACGTATCAAGCTGTGGATGGGCCACCGGCCCTCGACGCCGGACGGTCTGCCGGTCATTGGTCCCGCGTCGGGCTGTTCCGATATCATCCACGCATTCGGACACGGACACGTCGGACTAACGGCAGCGGCGGCGACCGGGAAGATCGCAGCCGATCTGGTGGCCGATCGCCCACCGCCGTTCGATCTGACAGCCTATTCGGCGACAAGGTTCCTGGGGCGGAAGCGCGGTCTCGCTGAGACGCCCGACTGACCGCCCGAGCGCGGTGACCCGTGCGCAAGCCGCGAATACGCTCTGCCCTTGCCCACAGGTTGTTCGCTGTCATGCGCTCTACACCGAGTTTCCCTCTGGAAGTAACCGTCCGGTCAGCACCGCCTGGAAGCGGTTGCGCGGTGAGTTTTATCGGGGCGGCCCTATCCGCCATAATATCCATAAAGCTTTTGCATGCGCCAATATCCGTGGAGAAGTAGTAAAAACTGGTGTGTTTCTTTCCCGGCATTGTAGATTTGTAAACTGTTATGTCGTCTGGATACTTTTCAACCTTATTAACGAGTACGCATTTGTTTAGTCTCCTTTTTACTGATTGTAAGTGCTCCCTTCCGCATGACCATAACGCCGTTGAAATACTCGTTGTATTTTCGGCAATACCACCAGAACGGCGGTAACCCCTGCGCCTCGGGCGTCATGCCGCCGATCCGGGCAATCCCCGGCTTGGTGTCGCGCCGCACTAGCGGTTCATCACAAAGCGGCCAGTCCTGCATTACCTCGTCGCGGTCCATCTTCGATCTCCATCGTCGCTGTGATGGCGAGCAGTGGTGATGATCCGCGCTACCGCCCGTTACGGCCGACGCCGAAACACGCTGGTACGAAAAAAAATATGCTCCGCGCCCCCATGCTCGACCGTGTGTCGGCGCATGTCTTCAGCGCCCGGTCACACGGCGATCCGGGTGGCTCGGACGTGCCAGACCGCGACCATGACAAAAGTTGTCCTGCAATCAGTTGTATCCCCAGAACCCACTGCTGCCGGTACTCGGCGCACTGCTAGGGCCATAGGTCGGACCTGTCGTGGAGACGCCGGGCGCCGCCGGGGTATCAGGCGAAGCAATCGGAGGAGCGACCGGCGGGGGCCCTGCACCAGGACCCGTGATGCCAAATGACCGGGGATCGCCGGAACAGGCAGCCAGGAACGTCAGGAAGCCCAGGGCAAGAACCTTGCACATGGACGCAGTTTGCGCCGGTTCCGCCATGGTTGTCTATCGCCTGTACGGGGATTAATCACTCGGCTTTTTTTCATGCTGAAGCTGAACCATCCTTGTCATCCGTTCGTATCCTGAATTGAGGCTTCCATCAGCTGCAAGCCCGCGAACCGAGGACACCATCGTGCGCCTTTCCCTGCTTGGCCTATCCCTGGCCGCGATGCTGACCGCAGGTTGCACCCGAGATCCCGAAATGCCGGTGCCGACCGGCAGCAGCCCAGCATTCGATCCGGTCACATTCTTCGATGGCCACACAAAGTCCTGGGGCGTCATCGAAAGCCGCTTCGGCGCATCGAGCGAGCAGATCGTCACCAACGGCCTCGGACAGAGGGACGGAACCGACCGGCTGCGCATGGTGCAGCATTTGTCCTTCCAGGACGGCACGACGCAGGAACGGGATTGGACCCTGTGGCGCAGCGGGCCGGATCAGTTCAAAGCCACCGCCAACGACATGGTCGGAACGGCCGAAGGTGAAGCGCACGGCCGAATTTTTCATTGGCAGTGGGTTCTGGCGCGCTCGCCCGGCAACCCCCTAATGAACGTGACCATGCAGCAATGGATGTACCGCATGGAGGACGGTTCGGTCACCATCCGCACCACCGTCACCAAGTTCGGGTTTATCGTTGCCGAGGTAACCGAGCAATTTACCCACCCCGAAAAAGGGTGACCCGACGGCTCATCCTTTCATGAATGCGTTCATCGCCGGTGTCGCGAGGGTGTCGTCCAAATAGTCGAAGGTACCTCGCTCAGCGACCTCTTTCGCCGCGTTCACCAGGCCGGTCATCGCGACGCGATACAACGACGTCGCCAGGCTGACCCGCTTGACCCCCGCCGCGGAGAGCGCCGCCACGGTGAACGATTTTCCCTTGATTCCAGCCATGAAGTTGACCGGCCGAGACAACGCGGCGCAGACGGCACGCACGGATTCCAGGTCCGGCAAACCGGGGGCCATCAACACGTCGGCTCCCGCGGCTTCAAACGATCGCAAGCGGCGGATCGTATCGTCCAGGTCGGGATTGCCGCGCAGGTAATTCTCGGTCCGGGCGGTCAGGGTGAAGGGGAACGGCAGGGATCGAGCGGCCTCCACCGCGGCCGCGATTCGGTCTTGGGCATGGGAGCTATCGAACAGCGGCTTGGCCGGATCGCCCGTCGCATCCTCGATCGACCCCCCAACCAGGCCTATTCCAGCGGCTAAACGAATGGTTTCTGCGGCGGCTTGCGGTGTATCTCCAAAACCCTTCTCCAGGTCGGCGGATACCGGCAGCTCTGTCGCATCGACGATGGCCTTGCAGTGGGCCAATGCCTCCTCGCGCGTCACCTTGCCATCGAGGCGTCCGAGCACCCCGGCACTGGCTCCACTGGACGTAGCCAGGGCTTTGAAGCCAAGAGCGCTGAGAATGCGAGCGGAGCCGGCATCCCAGGCGTTGGCGATGACAAAGGTCTCTTGGTGCAGAGCGCGGAAGGAATGCGCTTTTTCCGATTGGTTCGACATTATTCGGCCGCCTTTTGTTGGTTCAGCACTTCGTTGGTGTGCTCGCCAAGTCGCGGGGCAGCCCGTCGGACAGACCCAGGCGTGGCGGACAGCTTGACCGGGACGCCCATTGTGCGGAACCGCCCGGTGACAGGGTGATTGGTCTCCACCACCATGTCGCGGGCCAATATCTGCGGATCAGTATAGACCTCATCGTAGTTCAGCACTGGACCGGCTGGAATTCCGAGCTTTTCCAACGCGGCGAGCCAGTGAGAGGATGATTGCAGTCGCAGTTTCCCCGCCAGCAGCGCAATCAAGGCATCGTTGTGCTTGACCCGCTCGGGGTTGCTGACGAAACGCGGGTCAGCGACCAACTCGGGTGCGCCGACCAGATCACACAGCTGGACGAAGAATTTCTGCTGCGAGGCGCCGATGGTGATGTAACCGTCGGCGGTCTGGAAGCACTGATAGGGCGAACTGCCGCGATGCGCCTGACCGATTTGCTCGGGGCGCGTGCCCGTGGCGAAGTAGTGCGCCGATTCGTAGACCGCCAGTGAGGTAGCGGCTTCCAGCAGCGACGTTTCGACGTGCTGACCCTCGCCGGTGCGGTGCCGAGCCTCGACGGCGGCGAGCACGCCGAAGGCCAGGAACATGCCGGCAGTGACATCGGAAATCGCGATCGGCAAACGGTGCGGCGGGCCGTCGGCGGGACCATTGGTGCTCATGAGACCAGACATCGCCTGAGTGATCAGATCGAAGCCGCCGCGCGCGCTGTACGGGCCGGTCTGGCCGAACCCGGAGATTGACGCCAGGATCAACCGCTTGTTGCGCTGGTGCAGAGCGGGCCAGCCGAGACCAAGCCGGGCGAGCACGCCGGGACGGTAGTTCTCGACCAGGATGTCGGCTTGGTCGATCAGTTGCAGTAGCGCCGCCTTATCGTCAGCCTGCTTCAGGTCCAGCACAACCGATCGCTTGTTGCGATTCCAGGTCATGAAAGGAGCGCTTTCCCCATTGATGAAGGGAGGCATGCCACGAGCCGAATTGCCTTTTGGCGGCTCGATCTTGATGACCTCGGCGCCGTGGTCCGCCAGCAGCATCGCGCAATATGGCCCCGAGAGGTGGCTGGTGAGGTCCAGGACCAGAAGGTGGTCGAGAGCGCCCGCCATAATGTTTCCTCCGTTCTTGCGGAAGAGATGATGCCACAAAACGGCAACGGCGAAAGCAACGGCCGCCGCGGGTCCGCGCTTGCCCGGCAAGGCATCGGGCTCGCGTCAGCGTGGGGCAACAGGTGACACGACCAGTCTGCGCGGCGCCTCATGGAGAGGTTATACTCGATTTCTGCAAGAATGGCCCAGTAACCAAGAGAACTTCGACACCCACCTGATGCAAAAACGGTAATTCAACAGCAGCGAGGCATGTATCAAGCATATACCCGGCTCGTCCATTCCAATAGCAACCTTACGGGACTGCATGGAAACTTTGCTTGACCCGATGCTTACCGAAGCTATCCTTCCAAGGGATCGGCGGTTCGTTTTCAAACGACCACCGCACGAATAGGGGTTCGATTGATGCGCATTGCAGTTATTGGTGCCGGCGGGGTCGGTGGCGGGTTCGGAGGCGCCTTGGCAAAAGCTGGTGCCGACGTTACCTTTGTCGCTCGTGGTGCCCATCTACAGGCCATGCGCGCGAACGGCCTGCGCATTGAGGGCGGCCGAGGCGAAACCCTTATCACCCCGGCACAAGCCACTGACGATCCGGCAACCATCGGGACCGTTGATCTCGTGCTGTTCTGCGTCAAGCTCTGGGATGTTGAAACCGCCGGGGCATCGATACGCCCGCTGATCGGTCCAACTACCTCGGTAATTCCATTGCAGAATGGCATCGACGCCGCGGAGCGCCTTGTTCCCATTCTCGGTGCACCGGCGGTGATGGGCGGAGTGGCGCAGATCAGCGCCACGATCGCCGAGCCCGGCGTGATCCGGCAGACCGGCGACTTCATGCGTCTGATATTCGGCGAACTCGAAGGCGGCCATAGCGCTCGGGGTGAGGCCTTTCTCGCGCTGTGTCAGAAGGCGGGTTTCGATGCGACGCACAGCGACCAGATCGTGACCGAGCTGTGGATGAAGTTCATCCTGTTGGCGACTAATTCGGCGCTTACGGCGGCGACCAGGACGCCGATCGGCGTATTGCGCGAAGATGCGGACATCGCACCGCTGTTCGCCCGCGCCTCGGCGGAGGTCGCCGCGGTCGGCCGCGCCAGAGGGGTCCGTTTGCCGGACGACGCGGAGCAGAGGGTCGTTGCCTTCACCCGAACCGCACCACCGGCGATGATGGCCTCCATGGCGCACGACCTGATCCGCGGGAACCGGATCGAATTGCCCTGGCTCTCCGGCAAAGTCGTCGCGCTCGGCCGGGAACTCGGCGTGCCGACGCCGGTGCATGAAGTGCTCTACGCGGTGCTGAAGCCCTTCATCGACGGCAGACCGGCCTGATCACGAGATCGGAACGCGGCTCATGGCGTGCCAGCGCATCATCCGCAACTTCCCGTTGCGGATCAACCGCCTGCGCAGCAGCCACAATTCGGCCTCTGAGACCATCTGAATCGCCTCTTGCCGGGTAGGCTTGTGGTTGCGCAGCTCGCGCAGCATCACTCGCCAACCCAGCATGGCCTGCTCCATATGGCGCGCGGAGATGTCCTCGGCGACCCGGACATCCAGCCCGACCCGCCCCAGCATTCGGGTAATGGAGATGTCGACCGGCACGTCGGCAGGATTGCGCGCTTCAAGGGCGGACCAGCGGATGACAGTCGGATCGAGCCGATCCAGCGGCGCCGCCGCCGCAGTTAGCGCGGTCAGGACCAACTGACCCCCTGGTCTCAGCACCCGGGCCAACCCGTCCAGAATCGGTTCTGGCCGGGCGCCGGCCAACGCCTCGAGCGCCAGGCAGTGGTGATGGCTTTTGGGGATGAAGTCTGGATTTGCCGGATCCCAGGCTTTGATGCTGACCTTCTTTCCCAAGGCGGTCTTGGTGAACAGCTTGCTCGCCGAAGCGAGCAGCGAAGGGTCACTCTCCATCCCGGTGACCCAGGTCCCCATGTTGGTCGCAACCGACCCTGCCGGGCCGCCACTGCCGACGCCGACGATCAGCAGGCTGGTGGCCGCCGAAGCGCCCAGTGGTCGGGCCAGCCGCAAGGTTTCAATCTCGCCACCTGGAAAGACGAAACCGGAGCCCCAAAGCTGGTGGACGAGGGCCAGCCGGGCCGGCGGCCAGACGACACGGGCGGCTGGTTCGGCCTTTGTGACGGCGACTTCGGGATCGACTTCGGTATCGGGCTCCGCGAAAGCCAGCTCCTCCAGCGCCTGAGCGGACGGGTGATGGGAAAATCGCCCAATAATGTTGCGAACCGTGTCAGACAGCATGTCTCGGTCTCTCCATCGACCGATCTTGATACGATAAGATTACTTAATGGTTTACAACCGCAGGTTAGTCGAACTCGGTCAGAACGTAGCAGACAACCTCGGGACCGGGGACGCTGGGTTTATGGCGATGATCGTGGCCGGCGGGGATATGAAGCATGTCGCCGGGGCCCGCCTCAACCGTGTGGCTGTCGAAACGGTAGCGAATGCGGCCTGACAGGATGAAGATCGAGTGGCCGGTCTCGCACCACTCCGCTTCCGGCTCGGTGGAGTCGGCGCCATGAGGGGGGTCGGGCGCGCGCTCCTGATAGCGCAAACCGATGCCGAAGCCGGAGACGGCTTCCCGCACCTTGAGACGGTCGGTCACGTCGCGCAAAGGATGCCGGTTGGCGGGGAAGAGGTACGGGCTATCGGTCATATCGACAGCTTAGCCGCTCGCCTCGGTTCCGGCCACGGCGGAGCCGATCGGTATTTGCCGGTCTGAGAGAAACACCAGAAGAATTCCGGGGCGCCGCATTCGTTCGTGGCGGGTGGACCGGAGGCGGCTAGTTCCGTCTGGCTGTAGCGACGGCGGCACGGGCAGCGGCGCTGGCGGAAGCGGCGGGATCGATCATCGTCGGGATGCTGGTGCTGCTCCGCGTGTCGTTCTTCGAAAACGCCGCCATCATGATGCGGGCATCGCGCTTCATTGTCTCGATATCCATCGCTGGGAATTCTGAAACGCCGCCGTTGATCGGCCCAGCGTTCGATGAGACGGCCGTGAGGGGCGAAGACGCCGGCCTAATCGGTGTCGCGGGCCGGACAGGAGGCGGCGGAGCGGCGGCGACCGATGGGCGAGGAATTTTCCGCGACTGCTCGCGCTTTGCCTGAACAGCTTCCAGTATCTTAAGCGTCTGGTCAGACGAGCGGCTAAGCGATACGGCATTGCAGCGATAGCGAAGCACCTGGGTGACCGAGAGATCGGGGGTCATCGACAAACGGAGATTATCCATCGCTGCGACGCTGAAGCCGATAATCCTGCCGACGAGGTCCAGTTCGGCCGGGCTACTGGCTTGATAGGCATCGATTAGTTCCTTGATGGCGGCCCGAGCGAGGCTGGCATTTCCGGCCGCCGATACCAGAAAGAACGGAAGCATAAACCCGAAGATGTTGCCAAGGATGCAATCGAAGGCCGACAAATCGGTGTCCGGTTGATTGATGGTCTGGGCGGGGGTTGTTCGGGTCAAGGATTTGGCTCTGGGTTCGTGTTCATATGATGTTCCTCATTCTCTACCATGGGTTGCATAGGAACACAATGGGAACTTGCATCTTCGATGAGGCTTGAGGGAAAAAAAGTGTCGAAGGAACGGCCCGCGATGCGACGTCGGGGCCGTGACGCCTGTCATGAGGCTGGTGGCTCCCGGGGGGCAAACCTTGCTTATGCCGCGCCACGGAGGACGAAGTTGGCATTGCCCTTGGCGTGGCTGACCCAGCCGGCCCAGACGAGGGCGGAGAGCACAGCCTCAATCTGCAGCGGGACGCTTCGGCCTCCGGAAGCCGGTGGCGATGGCCGTACCTTGGTTCAAGGGGGGGCTTTGTAGGCCTGCGGCCGGTCCACCCAGGTTGAAAACCGTGGAAGCCTGAACGCTTTCCCGCACTACTGGTCCCCGAACCGGTCCAAAGCAACCAACCGGCGGCCTTGGAACGGGGCGACCCTAGACCGGGCCGGCCACAAAGCGGGGGCGTTTCTTCCTTGGATCGGTGGTGCAGTGGGGCGCAGGAGGTACGGTTTTTAAGGCGGATGAAGGGGATAATGGGGATGAAGGGGATGGTGTTGCGATCACGCCTGAGCGGTCACGCGGCGGATTTCTACTTTGGGCCGGCCAAAGTTTATGAGCAGGCACAGGGGTTTGCCTGTCGCCCGGAGGTAGTTTCGGCATTGCGGGAGATGCACGCCGCTCAGCGCGCCGACGATCTTGAGTTCGACGATACCTGATCCTCGACCAGCAGGTCGGCGGTAAATTCGCCAACGATAACGTCGTCGTAAAGGACGACGATCCCCCGCTGCTGGACGGCGCCGAGCCCGCACTTTCGCATTTCGTGGGCGAGGGCGTTCTCGTACACCTTTTCAACGAACCCATGACCGAGCGCATTGGCAACCCTGAACGCACACCCAATGATCCGCTCGGTCAACGGCTCCAGCAACCGCGCATCCCCTCCATTCATCTGCATCCCCTTCATCTGCCTTGAAAGCTTGCCTTCTCGCCCGTTCCGACTTCTGACGAGACGCACATGCGTTACGCCGCAAGTATTAACGAACCATTGAGTCCGTACGGGCGGCGGGCAATCGAAGCGCGGTTTCCGCGTATGGGAGCGTTCGGCGGGCTGGGCGCAACCTGGCAATACAAGCAGGCATGGCGGCGGCTCTGCGGGCCTCACTTACGCCGCCTTCCGGAGGACAAACCCGGCGTTGCCCTCGGATTGACTGACCCAGCCATCCCAGACCAGCGCGGCGAGCACAGCCTCGATCTGCGACAGAATGCGGCGGCCCTGTCGGAAGTTGGCGGCGATGTCGTAGCTGAACAGCGGGCAGGTCGCTCGGACCAGGGAGGCCATGACGGCGGCGGTCTGTCCGAGGTCGCCGGGCGGGAATACTGCCGCGTAGACCTCCAGCACATGGCCCACGTGGCAGACCAGGATGAACGGTGGCCACCCATGGTCCACTGGCAGCGCGCGGGCATAGCCTTCGGCCTGGCTGCGGGCGTTGCGCATCAGCACATCCCAGCCGCGATCGACGGTTCGGATGCCAGGACGATTAGGTTCGACGTTGGGGAACAGGCCGGGTTGAAAAGACGGGGCCTTCGCATGTCCCTTCAGGCGGGATTGTTTAGCTTAAAGGACAAAACAGCCACGCTTGTACAGGTCGATGCGGCGGGATGCGGCGGACCCATCCGGCAGGAAGTCCTTCACCGCTCGTTCGAAGACGTAGTCGTTGTCTCGCGTCGTGGCACCGGCTGGCTCTGGCATTGGAAGACCGAGCGTGTGGCAGAACTCGTTCAGGAACATGACGTAGTTGGCGCGTTCCTGGCCGCCTTCACGCCCTTGCCAGCGGGTGATGAAGGGTTCGATCGCCTAGTCGGCCCGGTCGTTGAGTTGGCGCATCGGCCCGAAAGGTGCTGCAAAAGGGTCAATAAATGATTTAATCATTAAATACAGGTTACGAACATCACAGTCGAATGGCCCCAACATTCACGGAAAGGCGAAATAGATCCGCATAGCGTGCATCCAAGGTCCCGCGATTGTGCATGGCGGTATCCCTTGAGGTTTGCTGATCATAAGCCAGCTTACGATCAACAGCCTGTACGATCGGACTTACCCAGCCATGTCTCACGCTGCCGCCACGTTCCGAGAGGATATCATCGGCCGGCCTGCTTCAGCCCGGCAGTCGCGCATAAAATTGCTGCGCTGGGGGCTGATGGCCGGCGGGGTGCTGGCGGTGGTGATCGGCGGAGGATTTTGTTGGCTTTCCACCGGGCGTTGGGTCGAGACTGACGACGCTTATGTTCAGGCCGATAGCATGACGCTGTCCACCGACGTGTCGGGTGTCGTTGCCTCGATCCCGGTGCACGAGGGGCAGGCGGTGACCAAGGGGGAAACGCTTTTCACCTTGGATCCGCAAAAATTTCAGATCGCCCTGGACAATGCACGCGCGAACCTGGCGCAGGTACGGCTCAACATTGAAGCGGCGAAGGCTGACTACCAGGCGGCGTTGCGCGACACCGCTGCCAAGCAGCAGCAGGTCAATTCCGATCAGGCGACTTACGACCGCCTCTCGTCACTGGTGAAACAGCATGCTGTCACGGAGCAGGAGACCGACGACGCCCGCTACAAGCTAGCGGCGCATCAGCAGGCGGTCAGAGCCTCGGAAAGTCAGGCTCGGGCACTATTGGCAAAGCTGGACGGTAACCCGGACATCGCTGTCGGGGATATGCCGTCATTCAAGCAGGCCCAGGCTCAAGTGGCAGAAGCCGAACGCGAGATGAACCACTCGGTCGTGCGGGCGCCGTATGATGGTATCGTTACTCAAGTGAACAAGCTGCAGATCGGGATGTATCTGGGCGCCAGCACGGCGGCGTTCGGGCTTGTTTCCACCGATCATGTCTGGGTGGAGGCGCAGCCGAAGGAAACGCAACTGACCTACGCCAAGAAGGGCGATCCTGTCGATGTCAGCTTCGACATCTATCCCGGGCGCAGCTGGAGCGGCACGGTGGAGAGCGTGGCGCCGGCCACCGATCAGAATTTTTCGCTGTTGCCGGCGGAGAATTCATCCGGCAACTGGGTGAAGGTGGTGCAGCGCATTCCGGTTCGGGTGCTGGTCGATATGAAGCCCGGTGATCCGCCGCTGCGCGCGGGCATGAGCGCCGAGGTCGACATCGATACCGGTCACGTCCGCAGCTTGTCAGACCTGTTCTAGGATTTTGTCGATGGCCAGCCAACAGCAGGAGGCTGTGCCGCATCGCGCCATCATAACGGTTTGCGCGATGTTGGCGACGCTGATGCAGTCATTGGATTCCACCATCGCGAACGTTGCCCTGCCGTATATGCAGGGCAGTCTTTCCGCCAGTTCTGATCAGATCACCTGGGTATTGACGTCGTACATTACCGCGGCGGCAATCATGACCGCGCCGGTGGGTTGGTTGTCGGCGCGATTTGGCTTGAAGCGGCTGTATCTGATCTCGATGATCGGGTTTACCGCTGCGTCGATGCTATGCGGCATCGCCGAAACCTTACCGGAAATGGTAGCGTTCCGGCTGCTGCAAGGGGTGTTTGGCGCGGCCTTGGTGCCGCTTTCGCAGACGACGATGCTGAACATCTACCCGCCGGAAAAGCGTGGTTCGGCGATGGCGATCTGGGGCATGGGCGTGATGGTGGGGCCGATCCTCGGGCCCACGCTCGGCGGCTACCTGACCGAGTTGTATAACTGGCGGTGGGTTTTCTTTGTCAATTTGCCGTTCGGCATTTTGGCGACGGTGGGGATGGTGGCGTTTTTGCCGAAGACGGGCGCGGCGTCGGGGATGAAGTTCGACTGGTTCGGCTTCGGCGTGTTCGCGATGGGTATTGCCGGATTCCAATTGATGCTCGACCGCGGCGAGACGCAGGACTGGTTTGGCTCCTCCGAGATCATTATCGAGGCCGTCATCGCGGGGCTGGGGTTTTACCTTTTCGTCGTGCATATGTTTACCGCGCCAAAGCCGTTCATTACGCCCGCAGTGTTCAAGGACCGGAATTTGTCGGCCGGACTGCTGGTGATGTTCGCCGTGGGGATGGTGCTGCTGTCGGTATCAGCGTTGTTAGCGCCGTGGTTGCAGGAGCTGGGGAATTATCCGGTCGAAACAGCCGGCCTGGTGATGGCGCCACGCGGCTTCGGCACGATGGCGGCGATGCTGATCGCGGGCCGACTGTCGAACAAGATCGATGCGCGTTTGCTGATGGCGTTCGGAATCGTGTTGTTATCCTGGAGCTTGTGCCGGATGACGGACTGGACGCCTGCCGTTTCTGAGACCACGATGGTGGTGAACACAATCTTGCAAGGCGCGGGACTGGGTTTCGTGTTCATTCCGTTGCAAGTGATCGCGTTTGCAACCTTGGATCCGGCGTTGCGGACCGAGGGCACGGCGTTGCTCAGCCTGTTGCGGAATGTCGGCAGCGCGATCGGGATTTCGGTGACGGGCGCGTTGATAACTCAGAATGGGCAGATCGAGCATTCGGTGCTGACGGGATATGTTACGCCGCTGAGCCGGGCGTTTCAGGGCGCGGCGGCGAACCTGATGCCGACGACGGCTCATGGGGCTCAGGCGCTCAATGGAATTCTCAATCGTCAGGCGGAGATCATCGCTTATAATGACGACTGGAAGCTGATGATGCTGACGTCGCTGCCGATGCTTCTGCTGTTGCTGCTGATGCGGGGGCCGAAGAAAGGGGCTGGCGGGGGCGGTGACCGATTGACCGACGCCGCTGCGCCGGCGAGTGAAACCGGCTTCATTCGCAGATGCCCTGGCGCCATTGATTGATCGGCGGGTTTCATCCGCTCAAGAGAATGTCAGGCGGCTCTGGCTTGAGTTTGCGCTAGAAGTATTCCGCTAAGCGTCCGGGATCTAAAGATTTCCCTCACTCTATAGGTAGTCTGAGAGATCTTCTGTCCAGGGAAAGAGCCGGGATCGGGAGGACGGAACGTGTCTAATGACTGGGAAACACATCTTTTCGGCCGCAACGTCCTGGGCAGCGATTGCACGCGAGTGTTATGAGATGCCTGCTTGGCTTTCTCGTTTGATTGTCGCTGGGAGTATCATTGCGGCGGTACGTCCGGCATTTGCCGATGGTCCCAATTTTGCAGATTTGCTTGCTCGGGCGGAAGCACAGGCCGCAGCGGGCCATCGGTGGGCGCCCTCGGGTGACAACATGACCGAAACGGTCTCGGCGATGATGGAGCTTATTTCCTCTGCCACCCCCGAACAACTGGCGGAGCTATCGGATTTGCTAGAGCGGGACGGGAAGCTCCTTCCGCACCCGGCCGCGGAGCAGGATCGGGCCGCTGTGCAACGACCCGCTGTGCCGGCCGTAGCGTCGGCGCCAGACCGGGGTGCGGAACGACCGACCGCACCAGCAACGAGATTTGAGCTGGACCGGCCGGTGGAACGACCTGCTGTGTCGGCGGCGACGTCCGAGCCAGAGCGGCCTGTCGAACAACCTACTACGCCGGCCCTGAGGTTTGAGTTGGACCGGACCGTTGAAAGGCCGGTCCCGACATTAGAGCCGGATCGGCCTGCGGAGCGACCCGCTGTGGCGGCGGCCAAGCCTGAGCCGGGCCGCCCCGTTGAGCAACCCGCTGCATCGGCCGTGACGTCAGAGCCGGATCGGCCTGCGGAGCGACGGGCTGTCGCGCCCGCAAGGTCTGAGCCGGGCGGGCCCGCCGAGCGACCGGCTGCGCCGACTGCCACGTTAGAGCCGGATCGGCCTGCTGTGTCGGGCGCGAGGTCTGAGCCGAGCGGGCCCGTTCAGCGACCCGCTGCGCCGGCCACGACGTTGGAGCCGGATCGGCCCGCTGCTTCGGCGGCGAGGTCTGAGCCGGATCGGCACGTCGCAGGCCCCCGGGTGCAGGCGATGACCACGGAGCCGGATCGGACTATCGTAAAACCGGCGGGCTCGGGGGCGCACCGACCCAGCCCTCGAGCGACCGATTTGCTCGCACGGGGACAGGAGGCTGAGCAATTAGGGGATGTCTCGGGCGCGCGGCGGTTCTATGCCAGCGCTGTTCAGCTTGGCAGCGCGATGGCGGCACGCAACCTTGGACGCCTGTACGATCCTGTCTTCCTTAAGCGAACCGCGATGGGTGGTATCGATCCTGATCTTGGGCAGGCCCGTCACTGGTATGAGTTGTCTATCGCTATGGGCGACCCCGATGCTGCCCCCCTTCTTGAAGCACTTGCATCGAGGTGATGATGCACCGCCGCACTCTGCTATCGGCTCTTCCAGCCGCTGCGTTCACCGCGAGTTTAAATCCCGCCCTTGCCGCTGTGGCGCAACCGGTCACGATCGGGATCATGGGGGGCGAGATCGATGGCACCTTTATGCGGGTCGCGACCGACCTGACTTCGGTTCTTAATTCTAACGACCTGAGGATCGTACCGATTGTCGGGAAGGGATCGTTACAAAACATTGGCGATTTACTTCATTTGCCTGGGGTGGACTTGGCGTTGGTTGCAGCGGATGCACTGACCTATGCGCAGACGACCCACCTCTATCCGGCCGAACTGGGGAAGATCCAATATATCTGCAAACTGTACGAGAATGATGTGCACGTCTGCGCTCGGCCGGAAATACAAACTCTGTCGGATTTACAAGGAAAGCCTGTCAATATCGATGTGGACGGCGCCGGCACCAACCTGACTGCACGCGCGATCTTCAAGATACTGGGCATCGAGCCGGACTTGCGGACGGAAGAGGTGGCAATCGGACAGGAAAGGTTGAAGCGAGGAGACATCGCGGCAAATATCTATGCCGCCGGGAAGCCGGTTCGTCTTTTTGCCACGGCGCCGCCTGGGACAGGGCTGCATTTCATCCCGGTCCCCTCGAACGAGGAAATTGAAAAGGCCTATGTGCCGGGCGGACTGCTCACGCACGCCGATTATCCGACGCTGGTCACCGAAGATGCACCGATCGAGACGGTGGGCGTTGGCGTTACGCTCGCGGTTTTCGGATGGCAGCCGGGTACGGCCCGGTACCAGAACCTGGCCACTTTCGTCGATGCGTTTTTCACGAAGTTTCCGGAATTGCTGAAGCCGCCACACCACCCGGCGTGGCACGATGTCAACCTCGCGGCCGCGCAGCCCGGATGGACGCGGTTTCCGGCGGCCGATGCCTGGCTGGCGCAGCACCGGCCCGGCGCCGCTTCGCCCCTGCTCGCTGATGCAAAACTGCAGGAGCAGTTCGATGCCTATCTTACGCAGCACGGCATTCCGCAACTGACGCCGGCGCAGAGGGAGGCTACTTTGCGGTACTTCCAGCAACAACTGGGGCAGGCGCATTAAGAGAGCGCGGAACCGGGCGAAGACCGGGTAGTGGCGGCCGGCCCAGGGCCCGCGGGAGATAAATTTACGATGATCCGACTTCTTGCCTGGACTGCCATCGCCGTGACGCTGGCGACCACGTCCCCGTTGGCGCAGGACAAGACGGTGACACTGAAAATGTCGTCCTGGGTACCGCCGGCCCATCCGCTCAACCCGTCGTTGCTCGCCTGGGCCGCGGACATTGAGAAAGCATCCGGCGGCAGCATCAAGGCGACGCTGTTTCCATCCGAGCAGCTGGGCAGGGCGTTCGATCATTACGATATGGCGCGTGATGAAATCGCGGATGTAGCCTACGTTAATCCAGGCTATCAGCCTGGGCGGTTTCCAATTATCGCGGCGGGGGAGTTGCCGTTTCTAATCGGCAACGCGAAGGGAGGGTCGGCTGCTTTCGATGAATGGTATCGCCCCTTTGCGGCGAAGGAGATGAAGGACACGCATTACTGCTTCGCCTTCCTGCTGGATCCAGAAGCGTTTCATTCCCGTCATAAGATCCTGCTGCCGGAGGACATCAAAGGCGATAAGGTGCGGCCGGGCGACGCCACCCAAGGCGCTTTCGTGAAATTGCTGGGTGGCACCAACGTGCAGGCCTCGGCGCCGGAAGCGCGCGAGGTGCTTGAAAGGGGCGTCGCCAACTCGATCATCTTCCCATCAGGGTCGATTATACTGTTCGGGATCGACAAGGTGCTGAAGTACGATATGGAAACGCCGATGTTCACCTCGACGTTTGTCTGGACGATGAACCAGGGGAAATATAACTCGCTTTCGCCGGGGCAGCGCAAGGTCATTGACGATCATTGCACCAGTGAATGGGCGGAAAAAGTCGCGACCCCGTTTGCTGAGTTCGAGCATAGCGGGCAGGCCAAGCTGGCGGCCGAGGCTGGGCATCAGGCTTACGCGCTGACGCCGGACCAGATCGCGGCCTGGCGCACGGCGGCACAACCTTTGACCGCGCAATGGGCGGCGAAGGTCGAGAACGGCGATATAGTGCTGGGCGATCTGAAGGCAGCGTTGCGACGGCACGACGCGCTCGCCGAGTAATGGACCGGTTCATCGACACGATCGAGTGGCTGGCGGCGGCGTTTGTCGGCATCGTGGCGGTAGATATATTCATCAGTGTACTATTGCGCTATTTCTTTGCCGTCTCGATTCCTGACAGCTATGATTTTGGCAAGTTGTTGCTGGGGATCCTGATTTTTTGGGGAATTGCGGCAACGAGCTACCGGGGCGGACATATAACCGTTGATTTGCTGTGGTCAGCGATGGGGCCTCGGGGGAAGCGGGTGATCGACGTTTTTGCTACGCTGGTCTTGCTGTTTGTCGTGACGGTGCAGACGATCATGCTGTTCGACAAGGTCCGACTGACATATCTGGACAACGTGCAGACCTATGATCTGCGTATCCCTACCTGGCCGTTTGCGTTGGTGGCGTGGCTGGGTGATGTCTCGGCGGTGCTGCTAATCGCGATCCGCACCTGGCGGTTGATTTTTTATCCCTTGGCGCTGACCGAGCCCGCGGCCGTGAAGGCGGTCGAGTAGGATGGATTTGTCGAGCGACGCGGTGGCCGTTATCGGCTTCGTCGTGCTGTTCGCGCTGATGCTGCTGCGGGTGCCGGTGGGCATGGCGATGGGATTGGTGGGGGTCAGTGGATTCGGCTACATCTCCGGCAGCGGGCCGGCGCTGAAGATGGTCGGCCAGACGTCGATGCGAATCGTTACCGACTATACGTTTGGCGTGATCCCGATGTTCCTGCTGATGGGTTCAGTTGCTTCGTGCACCGGTATGAGTCGCGAGTTGTTTCAGGCGGCGAACCGATTTGTCGGGCATTGGCGTGGCGGGTTGGGGATCGCCACGATTGCGGCTTGCGCGGGGTTTGCCGCGATCAGCGGGTCCTCGGTGGCGACGGCGGCGACGTTCTCGACCGTTGCGTATCCGGAGATGCGCGGTTTTGGTTATCCGAAGTCGTTTGCGACCGGCGTTATTGCCGCGGGTGGGACGTTGGGGGCGATGTTTCCGCCATCCATCGTGCTGGCGGTGTATGGGCTGATCACGCAGCAAGACATTGGGAAATTGTTTATCGCGGGGATCCTGCCGGGGTTGCTCGCGGTCAGCATGTATATGGCTACCATCGCTGTCATCGGGGCGGTGCGGCCTGGGTGGCTGCCGGCGGCTCGGGTGGCGTCGTGGCGGGAGCGGTATCAGGCGGTGAAAGAGGTCTGGGCACCGCTGCTGCTGTTCGTTTTCGTCATCGGCGGGTTGTACGGCGGGCTGTTCACGCCGACCGAGGCCGGGGGCATGGGAGCGGGCGGCGCCGTTTTGATCAGCGTAGTGCGTCGGCGGCTGTCTCGGGCCGATTTGCTGGCGTCTCTGCTGCAGGCGACGCGGACGGCGGCGGCGGTTTTCACCGTGCTGATCGGGGCGATTCTGTTTGGGTATTTCCTGACGATTACTGAGACGCCGCAGAAGGTAACCGCGTTCATTACGGGGCTGGGGTGGGGGTCGATCGGCGCACTGGTGCTGATCATGCTGATGTATCTGGTGCTGGGGTGCCTGATGGACGCGATGGCGATGGTGATCCTGACGGTGCCGATCATCTTTCCGGCGATTACGGCGCTGGGGTTCGATCCGATCTGGTTCGGGATCATTGTTGTCATGACGGTGGAACTCGGGCTGATCCATCCGCCGGTCGGGATGAATGTGTTCGTGATCAAGACGGTGGTGCAGGATGTTTCATTCAGTACGATCTTCTACGGGGTGATTCCGTTCGTGCTGACGGATATCGTTCGCTTGGCGATTCTGATCGCTTTCCCGGCGATTGCTACGTGGCTGCCGGGGCGTATGTGAGGTATACAGGCGTTCCCAGCCGGGGGATGATCGTCCATGGACCCGCTCGCTCGCCGCAAACTTGGCCGCACTGATGTTGAGATCACGCAACTGGGCTTGGGCGGCGCGGGGTTGGGCGATCTGTTTGACGTGGTCGAGGACGCCGACGCCAGCGCCACGCTGCGGGCGGCGTGGGATGCCGGCATCCGCTTCTATGATACCTCCCCATGGTACGGGCGGGGGCAGAGCGAGCACCGCTTTGGCCGGGCGCTGTATCGGCGACCTCGGGCGGATTATGTCCTGTCCACCAAGGTCGGCCGGCTGTTCCGGGCGGTCCACGATGACGAGAATTTTGAGCACGGGTTCTGGCGCGGGGGTCTGAAGTTCCAGCACCGGTTCGATTATAGTTACGACGGCGTGATGCGGAGCTTCGAGGACAGCCTGCAACGGCTTGGCGTGCCGCGCATCGATTTACTGTTGATCCACGATCTGGACGTTGGTCATCACGGCACCGATGCCAAGGTGACCGCTTATTTGACCGAGGCGCACAATGGCGGTTTGCGCGCGCTGTTGGAGCTTAAGGCAGGCTGGGCTGATCGGTGGGTTTGGTGCGGGGATTAACGAAGTTGGGATGATGCCGCGGTTCCTCGACCTGATGGAGCTCGACTTTTTCTTGGTGGCGCTGCCTTACACTTTGCTGGATACGGATGTGCTGGACAGCGAATTTCCGCGCTGCACCGAGCGCGGGGTGGGATTTGTGATTGGGGCGCCATTTGCCTCGGGGATTTTGGCTACCGGGGCGGTGCCTGGGGCGCGATATCGTTACGCTGACGCGACGCCGGAGATTCTGGCCAAGGTGAAGCGGATCGAGGCGGTCTGTGGCCGGCATGCGGTGCCGCTGCCTGCTGCGGCGTTGCAGTTTCCGCTGGGTCATCCGCGGCGTCGCGTCGGTGATCCCTGGCGCGTTATTGCCGGAGCACGTGGACCGCAACGTGGCGGCGTTCCGCCACGCTATCCCGGCGGATTTCTGGGCCGAGTTGAAGCACGAGGGGCTGCTGCGGGCGGACGCGCCGGTGCCTTGAGCGGCTTATTCCGCGGCTTGTGCCACTGCTTCCTGCTTCCAGGTGTGCAGCACGGGGAGCACCTCCTTGGCGTAAAGTTTCAGGCCACCCTCGGCGAGATCGTAGGGAATGCCGCCGAAGCGGAATGACGTCGCGAGTTCGAAGGCGCCGACGATCTTGCGGCGTTCCTCGAACATTTTGAGGATGTGGTCGGGGGTTCCCCACACCGCGGCTTGCAGGAAAGCGGAAATGATGCCGTCCATACCGACCTCCTTCGCCAGCGCGATCTTTTGGGCGTAAGCGTCGTAGCCTTTGACTTGCGAGAAGTGCTCGCCGAGCAGTTCGTAGTGATAGAAATTACTTTCGACGAACTTGCCCATGTATTGGCGGGCTTTTTCTTCGGCGCCGTCCATGGTGGGGGTGCAGATGCAGAAATCCGCGAGCAGGGGCGGCAGTTCGGGGCCGCCGTGCAGTTGCCGGGTCAGGTCGCGGTGTTTTTGGATCGCCGGCATGCGCATCGGCCAGGGGCGGTCGGCAAACATCACCATGCGGGCGTTGAGTTTCGCGGCGGAGACGACTGAGTCGTCGGAGGACGCTACGGCGTAGATCCGGCCGTCGATCGGCTTGTAGGGCCGCGGGCGGAGCTCAGTGCGGGGTTGTTTGTAGAACTTGCCGTCGCCCTCGATGAAGCCGGTGCGGAGGGCGTTGACGATCATGGCGGCGGCCTCGTCGAAGCGTTCGCGGGATTCGTCCATGGTGCCGCGGAAGGCGTGGAATTCCCGGCGGGCGAGGCCGCGGCCCATGCCAAGGCGGAGGCGGCCCTTGCTGAGGAGATCGACCACGATGGCGCGCTCGGCGACGCGCAAGGGGTCGTGCCAGGGGAGGATGACGGCGGCGGTGCCGAGGTCGATGTTGGGGCACACTGCGGCCAGGTAGGACATCAGTTGCAGGTTGTCAGGGCAGAAGGAGTAGTCGTTGAAGTGGTGCTCGACCGACCACAGGACGTCGAAGCCGGCGTCGGCGGCGATGCGGGCGAGCGCGATTTCCTCGTCCCAGGTCTGGGTGTCTGAGATGTTGGTCCAGCCGTAGCTGGTAAAGGCCATTTGAAAGCCGACGTCCATTGGGTTCACTCCCGGGGGTGTTTCGGGGGTATGGTTCCACGGTCGGGGCGTGACGGCAAATTTGGCGGGGCGGTTCGGCGCGCTGGCGTCTCTAACTAGATTTAGATGCTCCAAGCGTTTCGAGCGAATGGATGCGAGGCGTCCGGCGAAACGGCGACCCAAGCGGGAACGTTGTGGACATGGACCTAGTCACAGCGCGCCGAAAAAGACCCAAAGGGCCGATTTTACCTTCCGATGTCGAGATGATCGTGAAGGCAAACTGTGGCTACGCGATCCCGCCAGGTGAACACGGTCGCTAACCGGACGTGATGGAACTTCCTGGGCCTATCGCTGAGGAGATTCCGACTGAGGATCGTCTCGTAGAATGGCCTGTAGTTGTTTGCCTCCCGGTACCAGTCCGGGTGATCCCCTCGTCGGAGTTTGCTTGATTATTATTGGATTTTTGAATTCGATCGTTTTATGGAAGGTATCAATTTTAACGTTTGGGTTATCTCGAACGTCGAGAGACGTATGACCGAACCCAGGGACTTCCAATTTCAGATAGGGGATTTTATCTGTTTCGGGGACGTACATTGTCACCCGGTAATCGTCGGCAAGATAGGGACTCGGGCTCGTACTAATCGACAGGAGCTTTATCGTCGGATCCGCCTGAATTTGTGTGCCATCGCTGTTAACGAGATTTACAGTCCCCTCGATCGTCCAGTAAGGGTGTTGGAAGGTTCCTATTTCATCCATACCTTTCGATATTTGTAGGTATATAGCCGCGAAGACTACAAGGTACGCCGCGAATGCACCTGTAGCTCTGACTGTTAGGTTCGCCAGTGGCCCGCTGACGGCGACAGTGGTGCTAGGAAATAAACGATAGATAAGCACCGCAGGTATTAGAGGCAATGTTATCCAGATCGTGTAGATGATCGTCAAAGATAGTAGTATCAAAAATTCTCATGACATGTATTTCTCACTAGTCTTCCGAAGCGGGTAAGAAACCTGGGCGGCCGTCTTATTGACGCGAACAAGCGAGTGTCTTCTCTCTAGCGGTTCCATTCGATGCCGTATGCCTTGAACTCTTCCTCGACCCCGAACCGAAGGGCTTTAGCCTGCTTGATGTCCGAATCACCTCCGGCCATATCCCCTTTATGCATTTTGGCTATGCCTCGACAATAGAGAGATTGATAAATGGAGGGGTTAACTCGTAAGGCAGCATCAAAATCATCTATGGCGGCATCGAAACGACCGAACTTCAATTCGACGAAACCACGACTATCCAGCGCTTGTTCATCATTAGGTATCAATCGAAGGGCTTCGGTGCAATCCGCGAGAGCGGATTAAAGCTGATTTACAATTGCCTTTTCGTAACACCTGCCATTAAGAGCATTCTCGTTTGCGGGTTCAAGACGAATAGCCTCACTATAATCTTGAATAGCGTTGCCGTAGTCCCCTTTGTGATGATGCACCATCCCCCTAATCGTGAACGCGTCAGCATTTTTGGGGTCAAGCGAAATTGCCATGTTTAAATCCTGTAGGGCATACACATATTCCTCGGGCCGATGATCTTCGCCGTTGCGAACATGGATAGTCGCTCGATCAATGAACGCTTGTACATTTCCAGGATTGAGTTGGATTGCCCGATTGCAGTCCATGATTGCATCATAGATGGGATCGTGCTGGAGGTCCTTATCGATACGATCCTGCTGGAGGTAGGGACGGAGACGACATCTTACTTCAAAAAAAACATCCTCTTTAGAATTGAGTGCGATCGCAGCGCTGATATCTCCCAGGGCTTTTTTGTAGTCTGCCATGTCTATTCGGAGAAAACTCCTTGCATAGTATGCCAGCGGGTAGTTCTTGTCGGTTGCGATAGCCCGATCGAAATCTTCCAGTGCATGGTCGTAGTTGCCCTTTAAATAATACTTGTTACCACGCATGACATAGAGCAAGGCTAGATCACCGTTATTGTGGTGGCCCGACGTAATAGCGTCGTCGCAGCTACCGATGCCAGATTCTCCGTCTTCTTGCATGCATTTTTTTAAGTCATCCATTGTGGCACCGACAGCATTATCTAGCAGCAATGATGCGGAAAATACTATTATCAAAAAGCAACGTCCTCCTAAACTATACACGCAACCGAACCACTTAAACCTGGCGATCGAATTGACTACGGCAAAAAGATCTCCTGCAACCAGGGCTGATATATGGAACGCCAAATTTGTCGGCTTGTTTCGGATCGATAGCATCGGAAATGACATCGGCGATTCCCGTCCTTCCTGGCACGCCCTAAAGCAGCCAATACTTTTCTAGTTCTTTTGCACACAGTTACGGTTTTGCAAGCCAGACCGTACCCGCCGCCACGCCGATCGCGCCCGCGCGAGACTGACTCATTGAGCGTATGGCGGTCGTTGATATAGAACAACTCGGCCTTAAAGTGGCGCCGTTCAGAAATCCCTGTTGCTTCCCATAAAAATCCCACCTGCTAACGATCGGTGAAAGCCGGCTTCCAACAGTTATTCTACCGCATCTGGCGTCGTACCTCGACCATCCATTTCAGAGACCGGGGCTGATCCAGATCCGGCTGGCAGGCACGGGCTGACCGGAACCAGGCTGAACGTCGGAGCCGTGCCGACTGCAGGATGATCGGGGCGAACAGTCCAGCCGGGATCGAGCATTCCAAAGACGACGTGTGGCCACGATAGCCGGGGGTGTTCGCTTGCAAATCCCGAAGCGTAGGCTCCCGCCGAACATTGCCGTGCGCTATCAGCCAGACTCTCAAGAACCGTCGCTTTTGGAAATCTCGATTGCTTTAGCCAAGCCATGAAAACGCTCGTCGTGGGCTCGTCGGTTTGGCATATCATCGATGCAGGTTCCGCAGTCAGTCGGCTACTGTCGCGACTCGATCAACCCGGTGATTTCGCGCGCCAAGCCTCGTATTTCCCACGGTCGCCAAAGCGCCGTAAGCTAGCGGCGCAGACGGAGAAGACAGGCATGGCGTTGAAGCGCATGGTGCTGGAGATCGGTATGGGCACCGACATCAGGGGCGCCGACCCCACCAAGGCGGGAGTCCGAGCGTTGCGGGACGCGCTGTGGCACAACTCCCTGAGCGTGGCCAACGCCTTGGGTCTCGACACGGATTCCATGCAGGTTGAGGTCACGATCGGCGTGCCCCACCCGGAGAAGGTGAACAAGGAAGAGGTGCTGGCCACCCTGCCCCATGGCACCGGCACCATCTCCGTTGTCGATGGCGGTCTGGAGATACCGAACGACGAGGGGACGAACTCGACTTTGATCGCCAGCGCGGCGGCCGTGGTCTGGCTCGACGTTGCTTGAAGGAGGGTCGGATTATGGTACGCAAGCGCGTTATCCTGGAACTTGGCATGGGCAACGACCTGCATGGCGGGGACTATACCAAGGCCGCTTTGCGGGCGGTGCAGGACGCGATCCATCACTCGTCGCTGTCGATGATCCGGTCGCTGGGGATCGATGCGCGGACACAAATGTTCGTGGAGGTTACGATTGGGGTTCAGCAGCCGGACAAGGTCGATACGGAGGCAGTGAAGGCGTCGTTGCCCCATGGGATCGTTACTGTGAAGGCAGTCAAGGGTGGGTTGGACGTGATCGACCGGGAGCGCGGCGACAACGCGGTGATCGCCAATGCGGCAGTCGCGGTGCGATTGGAGTTGGTATCCTTGTGAACATCCAGACCGACGTAGGGAATGAGCTCCTCCATGACCCGTCTCCTATGCATGAGGCTGGGCGCCGGACCATCCGGCGCCAGCATGCTGTAAGACGGGTCGCCTCTATCTCAGGCGAGCATGTGGGATAGGTGTCCAAAATTCAGTTTTCCTGCGGTGTTTCACGGAGAAAGGATGCGAAATAGCCAATATCAAGTTTCTCCGACGAGGTGATTGACGCCTTGTTTAATGATACGGCCAGTCGCCCCATGAGCGGAGCATCGGGGTCGCCATGAACAGCATATAGAAATTTCCCGCACTCGGAGGCCGCCTTTTCCTCCTCGACGGGAAACTCCTGAGATTGGGCATATGCGTCTCGCCGGCGCCCAATTATTTGCCAAGAGACTCTTACGTTTGGCCTGCTCGATAAAATGCTGAATGAGTTTCCATCAACTTCATGTTCTATACAAAGTTCAGCATAAACGCCAATTGGCGTTAGTTGATAGCGACAATCACCGTTCAACGACTCAAAATATTGGGGCATTTTAACTACAGCACGACCTTCATGATCGGTCGCAGCGATGCCGCTATAGAAATTCAGTAGCTCATTGCTCTCCACACACCAGTGATTTAGAATTTTATTCGAAGGGTCGAGCGGATGATCAATTCGAAAACCTTTTGATCCGGCCGAAAGTGAGCCGGTAATTGCGACCTTTCCGGTAAATGTCCCTGCAAACCCGCCACTCGCATGTGTCGCATTAAGAGCCACAGCGGTTGGGTCCCAAGCGATGGCGTATACGCCGGCGCCAGTCGGTCCAAAATGGTGGCCTTCTACCCCATTCGCTGCCGTAGATACACCATCGTTGGACCCAGAAGTGACCCCGATGACGCCGACCCCCTGCATGCTTTTACCGAAAACGCCCACCCCCCCGGCAAAATCTGCAACCGGTGGTAATTCAAAGTCCGGAGGATTCGTATTTCCAATCACCCCATAAACTCCAACATTTGTTTTTATGGCAGGATTTTCTGGGGCGATGCCGATTATCCCGGCGTTTGGTCCACCCGTCAGACCAAGCACTCCAGGATAGGAGCTAGATGAATAAGCAAAAACACCAACGCCATTTCCCGAACTTAGCCCCTGAACAGCGACCCCAGGAACGTTAGTGCGATGATGCGCCAGCAGGCCAACAGGTTTGGCTTCGTCAAAGGCCAATATTTTCAGATGAACGTTTTTGTCGGAATCAGTAGTTCCGATTGTCGCACAACCATTGGCATGCAGCCAAAGTGATGATCCCACTCGCTTCGCAATGTCCACATCCATACCAAATCCAATTGCTGTCGAGGTCCAATCGTTGCCGTCCTGGATTCTCAGGGCATAAATACCTAGGCGCGAATAGTTAATGCTCCCGAAGGCGAACGACGCTAGTTTTAGTTCTGCACCTTGTCGAGAACCAAGAAAATCGCCATCAACCGAAAGATTGGCCTCGGGGGTGGAAGTCCCGATCCCAACATTTCCATTCGCATGAAGCCAGAGATGGGCGCCCGAACGGGGCGTTATGTCAACGTCCATTTGCAAGCCGATAGAGGCGGTCGTCCATCCAGCGCCGGCCGCCGTTCGCTGGGCAACAATGCCAAGTCGTGAGTAGTTGCCACCACCTGGGAAGAACCCAAGCGAAGCAATTCTGGTTTCACTTCCTGTCTGTTCTCCTAGTGACTTGCCTTGCACGCTCAATGGTGCCTCGGGCGTCGCCGTTCCAATTCCGACGTTTCCATTCGCACGAAGCCAGAGGTGGGCGCCGGCGCGAGACGTAACATCGACGTCCATTTGCAAGCCGATGGAGGTTGATGTCCAATCGTCTCCATCGGAGAGTTGCCGCGCAATGATCTTCAGGCGCGATTTGTTTCCACTCTTGAACCCGAAGGACGCCAATGGGAATTCGTCATTGGTAACCGGACCCAAGCTCCCGCCCACTATAGTTAGGGGTGCTTCGAGATCGGTCGTCCCAATACCGACGAGGCCGATTTCATCGATACGCACTCTTTCAACCCCGTTTGTCTTAATTACAAGTGGGTGATTATCGGTCGTCCCCAAAAACTCAACTGGTGGCGTGGTCGCTGCATTTCCGGTTGTCTGCCAATCTGCCATTTCGCGTCGTCCCTCGAAATTCCGGTGCTCGCTTAGGGCGAACGGTTGGTCGATAATGTTCCGATAACGGATTCATCGTCATGGCCGAGAAGCTCGTTTAGAATTTGGAGAGCTCCTCGGATCCGCAACAAGGTCTCGCGAAGATAGGCCTCGCGCGACAAAACAATATTGAGCTCTGCCGTACCCGTTTCGAGTTCGTGTCTCAGCTGTGTTTGACGGCTCTTGAGCTGATCACGTGATATTTTGTCTTCCGTCAGATTTTCCATTTGTTGCGATCCTATGCGATATGTGACTGATTGTAACTGATCAATCGATCACGCGATAAGATCGCCGGTGTCAAACAGCCGTGAGGTAGTCCCCAAATCCTGGACAGATATCAAACATCAACCGGCTTAGACATTGAGTTCATGCCAAGTCGTGCCGGCCGATGGATCGGATGCGATCTGGGTCGTTGATAAAGACGTGCCAAGCAATTTTGAGAGGTGGTCGGCAATCTCGCCACAGCGTTTCGCATCCGTTAAGTGGATCTCCCGGTTGGTTCTGTAACGTTCAGCGACTGGGTCCACGCGCAGGCCTGGCATGGGCACTGGATTGGAGGTGAAAGTCCTTTGCAGGCGAGCACTGGCCAGCCGCGGCCCACGAATCCACGGCATTTCTCCGCGATCTTGTTACGCCGCCGCCACGGCCGACGCAAGTCTGCCGAAGTAGACTTCCTCATGTGTTTGCCGGCCGAAAATTGCGACCAGATAATCCTCGGCACATCGGGTGTAAGTGATGTCGCTTGCCCATACCTGATCGATGTCCTAACGCGCAGCAGGTAGGGTAAACTCCTTGCTGGTGTTGCGTTTCGGCCTGAGCGCGCATAGCTCCAGTTTGCGCATCAGCTGTCGGATGAGGCGGCCGCCAACGGAAATCTCCTCACCCAACAGCGCCATTTGCGGCCGCAGGCTGCCATATACCGGAATACCGGAGGCTTTGTGAAAATCCGGTCGAGGCCGATTGAGAAGATCAAGTTCCTCCGCCGACGGCCGCCGAGGAGTAGGTTCGTTGCCTGATCAGGCGATTTTTGTCTTGCAGCAGGGAATGGCCGGTCTGATGGCCTCACTGTGTCCAGAGGCCGGAGGCTTTCGCTGGAGGCGCTGATATATATGACGCGTCCCAGGCGCAAAGAGAGCAACCGGCGGATAATTTATGCGCCGCGCCTGCTAGATGATGCCGCCAAATCCAGTTAACTCCGTCTGACGCTGCCACCGCGCTTAAGGCGTCCTCAGGAGCCCGCAATGCCGAGCTACGATTTCATCACCGTGAACGTCTTCACCAAAGCCCGTTTCGGTGGCAACCCGCTCGCGGTTCTGCCTGATGCGGCCGGGCTGAGCGACGCGCAGATGCAGGCCATAGCCGCCGACTTCAACCTCTCGGAGACCACGTTTGTGTTGCCGCCAGCAGATCCACGAAACCATGCTCGGGTGCGGATTTTCACCCCGAAAACCGAGATGCCGTTTGCCGGCCACCCCAACGTCGGAACGGGGTTCGTGCTCGCGACGATGGCCGGCGACCCGCCGGAGCATTACACCTTCGAGGAAATCGCGGGCTTGGTGCGAGTGCATATTCTGCGCGATCCGCAGGGCACGATCTCGGGCGCACGTGTTGCCGCGCCGCGCTCGTTGTCGATCGACATCGCCGTGCCGACCGATTTGGTCGCTGCCTGTGCAGGACTGAGTGAGCACGACATCGCAACCGATGCCCACACCCCTCTGGTTGCGTCGGTCGGAACACCGTTCGTAATCGCCGAAGTGCGCTCGCTCGAAGCGCTGGCACGGGCCCGGCCCGATCTGACGGCGTTCCATCGGGGGGCCGATGCGTTCCCCGAACTGGCCGATCGGTTCAACCTGCACCTGTATGTGCGGAAAGATGGCGATGCCACTCGGCTGCGTTGCCGGATGTTCGCTCCGCTGTCAGGGGTGCTGGAGGACCCGGCGACCGGCAGCGCGAATGCCGCTCTGGCCGGACTGCTGACGTCGATGGCGCCGGGCGAAAACGTTGATCTGCACTTTGAGATCGAGCAGGGGCTGGAGATGGGGCGTCCGAGCGAGATCGTGGCCTCGGCGCGGAAGACCGCGGAGGGACCGGTGTCGGCCAGTGTCGCCGGCAGTTGCGTGTCGGTTACGCGGGGGACGCTGACGGTCTGAAGGAGGACGCATTGACGCGTCGTGGCGTCGGGTGTGGGCTACCAACCGACCGGAATGATCACGCACGAAGATTGATACTTCGAAGAAAATGAGACCCGATTGCGCGGGCACCGCTCACGCGCGAAGCTGTGCGCTCGCGAGGCGGCTATCGCTGCTCGGGCGATGGTGCCATCAGGCGTGGGTTCGGGCGCCAGACATCCGCGGCCAGTCCTGCACGTTCCAGCACCCAGACGGTCGCGAACACCACATCGATTTCCCATCGGCTGTGGCCATGCCGAGCAGAACGTGGGTCGGCGTGGTGGTTGTTGTGCCATCCCTCGCCGTTTGAAATCAGCGCCACCAGCCAATTATTGCGGCTCTGCTCGCCTGTGTCATAGCTGCGGTAGCCCCACAGATGCGCGGCGGAGTTCACCGACCAGGTGATATGCCAGACCACGACAGTCCGTACGAAGACCCCCCAGACCAGCAGGCTGGCGCCGAATTGCGCCGCCTCGGCCGGAGTTCCGCCACTTAGGAGGTCCGCCGCGAAGCCGCCCAGGAAGAAGATCGCCCAGGACCCGAAGAGGATCGCGGGATAAAGCGGCGTCCGTTCCATTTGGCGATAAAATGGATCGCGCAGGATGTCTTTGGCGTAGCGGTCGTAGATGCCCAAACGGACGAGGTCGCGGTTTTCAACCAGCATCCAGCCGACATGCCCCCAGAAGAAGTCGACCAGCGGACTATGAGGATCGTCTTGTCGGTCGGCGTGCTCGTGGTGCCGGCGATGGACCGCGACCCAGCGCGCGGGCGTATCCTGCATGCAGCACACGGCAAGGATGGCGAACAGGTGCTCCAGCCATTTGGGGCAAACCAGGCCGCGATGCGTAAGCAGCCGATGGTAGCACAGGTTGATGCCGAGCGTGCCGAACACGTAGAGGCCGAGAACCACCAACACGACCCCGGTCCAACTGAAGAACCACGGCACCAGCGCCAAGAGCGCCACGAGATGGTGAACTCCCACCGCAATGGCGTATGGCCAGACGATCCGGCGCCGGTTCACGGCGGCGGGCAGGGGAAGACGGGCCATCGAGGGCATCGGGCCGGTGGCTGGTTGGGATGAGCTCATGGACGGCCCATAGACCAGGATCGCGTTGAACGGAACGTCCCCGGCGAGTCTCGCACGAAAATTCCGACCGAGCCGGACGATGGGCTAGACATTAAGCGATCGGCGTCGCCATGACGGAGGTCTGATAGGCGGGACGGCGGCAGAGCCGGTCGTACCATGCGCGCAGGGCCGGCAGTTCGGGCCGGGTCAGGCCAAGATAGTCCATGCCGAACCAGCGATGGGCATGCACTCCCCAACAGATGTCGCACAGCGTGAAGTCGGCCCCCGCAATAAAGTCGTGCCCGCTCAACTCGGCTTCTATTAACCCCCAAGCGCCTGCGGTCTCCCCGATCGAGGTCTTGATGAACGACAGGTCACGCTGCTCCGGCGGTGTTCGGACCAGACCCCAGAAAACCGCGCTCATCGGGCGGTTGAGCACCGTCTGCTGCGCGTCCATCCAATGATCGATGATCGCCCGCGCTTGGGCATCGGCGGGCCAAAGGGGGGAGTTCGAGCCATAGACCTGGGCCAGATAGCGCAGGATGGCGTTGCTTTCCCACAGGGTGAACGATCCCTCCTGCAGAGTGGGCACCAGGCCGGTCGGGTTCATGGCACGGTATTCCGCCGTGTCGGTTTTGCCGAACGCGCCGCCGACATCGACGCGCTCGAAAGGCTGGCCGAGTTCGCCCAGTCCCCAAAGAACCTTCATCACGTTGCTGGAGGTCGCGCGCCCCCAAACGATCCTGCTGCTCATGGCTCCCCCTGTTGTTCGCTGGTGCGCCCAATCCCACTGCGCCCAGGGCTTTGAGTTACGCTAATCGGTGCGCCATCAACCGGCAACTTGCGTCCATCGAGGAAGCGAGGCAGAGGAATGCGCATGCAGCGTCTCTCGCCGCGCACCCTGGCCGTTCTGGCCGCCCTCGTGGCGGCTGCGGGCCTCGCATTCGCCCACGCCCTGGAGATCTGGGACGAAATGGTGCCTTGCGCGCTGTGCCTGGTGGAGCGCTGGCCTTACCGCGTGGTTATCATTCTGGGTCTGCTGGCCGCTCTTGCGCCGACGCGCCTGATCCGGATCATCCTGGTGGTGGCGGTCCTGTGCCTGCTGGCCGATGCCGCGGTCGCGTTTGTGCATGTCGGGGTAGAGATGGGATGGTGGCCGAGCCCATTGCCGGAATGCGCCGCCCCGCACTTCAGCGGCGGTTCGATCGCAGATCGTTTGGCCTCCATGCCAGCCCGGCCCGCAAAGCCGTGCGATGAGCCGACGTTCCTGATCCCGGGCATTCCCGTGTCGTTGGCGGCAATGAACATGTTGTTCGCTCTGGCATTTGCCGCGGTCCTGGCCATGTCCGTGGCGGGACGGAGCAACAAGCGATGACAGGCGAGCTTCCAGGCGACCTTCCTGCGCGGGAAAAGCTCGAACGGATGATCCGGGTGGATCACGCCGGCGAGTATGGAGCGACCCGGATTTACGCCGGACAACTGGCCGTACTGGGACGCGGCGCAAAAGGCGACGTGCTGCGCCGGATGGAGGCGCAGGAACAGCAGCATTTGCGCACCTTCAACGACCTGATCGCGGATCGCCGGGTGCGGCCGACGGCGCTGCTGCCGCTCTGGCATTTCGCCGGATTCGCCTTGGGCGCCATGACCGCGACGCTGGGCGAGAAAGCGGCGATGGCCTGCACCGTTGCGGTCGAGGAAGCCATCGACGCGCATTACAGTGCCCAGTTGGAGTTGATGGACGAGGCCGAACCAGAGCTGCGCCAAACCGTGGAGAATTTCCGCGCCGAGGAACTCGAACACCGCAGCGTCGCCTTGGAACACGGGGCAGAACAGGCGCTAGGGTACCGCCTGCTGTCCCGCATCATCAGGGTGGGCTGCCGCGCAGCGATCGCCATCAGCGAACGCGTTTAGAGCATTTCGCAGCCTGACCGAGCCGGGCTGCAAACATTCTATACACTTGGCTTGGTTGCATGATCCACCCGCCAGGACGCCGTGATCGTGAGCTAGCCTTGCCCATCTCAATCGCATTAATTGGCCCAGCGGTCAGGTGAGCCGGTGAAATGGCTGTCTCGACTCCGGCTTTTGTTGCTATGGGCGGAGCGGTTGGATACACCAGAATCCGACTTATCTTGATTACGCCACATTTTCGGCAGCGTTTGGACGACATGTTGTGGTTAAAATCCCGCCATGAACTTCACCACTTCACTACCGTGCAGGGTGCTCTCATGATCGCGGCGCTCGCCTGGGCACTGCCGGCCAGAGCCCAGCCTGAGATTCCAGCGGCTTTGCTGGAGTATGCAGGGGGGGCGCTCGGCGAGATCATCGACACTGCTCGCCAACAGGCCATTGCCGATGGCGTTAGGCCAATGCCGACCTCTGTATACCGGGCTTTGCTGGGCTATTTCCCGCCAACCTTGCTGCAGCGATGCCGCTTCGCCACTGGGAACAGCCGAGCATTGACGCTGCCCGGGCTGGCGTTTTCCTACGGGGATGCGGCCGCAATTACCCTCGGGGATGTCATACTGTTCAAATCCGAACGCCTGGCGGAGACTGATTTTAAGGTCTGGGCCCACGAGCTGACGCACGTCATGCAATACGAGCGTTGGGGTGTCGAAGGTTTTGCGGGCCACTATGTCCGCGACAGCGCCGCGGTGGAGCAGGAGGCGATTGACAACGCCAATCGTTTCGCCGCTTGGCGCACCGAGCACGTAGCGCGATAAAGCCGGTCACGCAACCTTGGCCGCGTTCCTCCGTTCAGGTGATGCGGCCGCACGGCCGTCTGAAAATCAGGAGCAAACTATGGATAAGGATCGCGTCGAAGGCGCCGCACATCAGGCGAAGGGTGCTATCAAGGAAGGCGTCGGCAAGATGACCGGCGACAAAAAGACTGAGGCTGAAGGCAAAGCCGAGAAGGCCGCGGGGAAGGTTCAAAACACCGCGGGCGGGGTGAAAGACGCGCTGAAGGACTGACCGCCGCGCTCTGGCTTGATGGATTTACTGCCGACGCAGACGAATGGAGGGCCGGGCCCTCCATTCAGTCCTTTCCCATAAACCTCGCGACCGCCGGGATAGCCGTTAACTGCCGAAACTCATCTTCTGTGGGCAGTTGAGGACGATCGCGTTGAACGTTGACCATGCAGAGAAAACCGAGCGGATCGTTCTGGGTCGCACGAAACTGATGCCATTGCCAGGCTGGGATCGACACAAGATCGAATTGCTTTACGGGCCGCACCTCTGCTCCCACCAGACACTCCCCAACTCCGCGCAGTATCATGACCGCGTGAGCATGTTCATGTCGCTCTAAGGTCGAGTATCCGCCAGCTTCTACCTCAAAGTAACGAAGTTCGCATCCGAGCGCGTCTTCGTGAAACAGCACCTGGCGTGAGATGTCCTTGAACGGGGCGCTTCCTTCCTGCTTATACGGCTGATGTGCGACCCCTTCCCAGCGGAAGCCGTCGCAGGCCTGACGAAAATTCGGCTTTTGTTCAATATCCACTCAGAAACCCCCTCTTCAGGCTTGTCGGTATGCGCTGTCCGGTTGGGGCGAGAGCGAGAGCCGCTAAGTGCCGACCGACAACTCTACGACTGCCCGAACGAAGCGTTCCGCTGCCTCGGTGATCCGGTCACCGGCCGAGAGCAGATCACCACCGATCAGCAACATCGTGTCCCTACCATAGAAATCAAGAATCTCGGGAATCCGCCCCAGAGTCATCCCACCTGCCGGCACCGGCAACGCCGTCTTCATGCCGCGGTCCGCCTGACGTGCATTATCGGCGAGCTTCGCACATGTTTCCCGCGAGTAGCCGAACCGACCGCCAAAGCTCGGAAAAATTACAGCGTCGGCGCCCATCAGGCGGAACAAGCGCCCCAAAAGCAATTCCGGAGCGATCCGCACTGCACCGCCCATGCTGGGGTGAGCGAACAACACCACGTCCGGAAATGCGCGCCGTACGGTCTGCATCGCTGGAAAACCGCAGATCATCGGTGCGATCATCACGCAATCCAAACCTTCGGCCACGGCGCAAGCGATCTGTCGCCGCATCTGGTCCAGATCACCGGTTACGCTCGGAATGTATCGCGTAGGATGCCCCGTCGCGCGTGCTCCGCTCGCAACACCCGCGGCACAAGCGGCCACTCGATCAGAGAAACGACTATAAGATTGGTCGGCAAGGCCATGATCATCTTTGATAAAATCCAAACCTCCGCGGGCGAGTTTCTCGGCCAGCGACCCCAACTGCGTGGGCGCCATTCCCTGCGGCTTCAGCGCCGAGCCGGTGAACGCCCTCGACTGCACGCCTAGGCGGCGTCGGAGATCGACAACATCGTGCAGAGGTCCGCCGAACGTTTTGATCAGGTCATCCGGCACGATCACGTCCTTCAGAACCACATCTTCGTGCAGCGATGTGTTGCCGAAGATCATATTCAGGAACTGGCCAGCATCGTTCCCGACAGTCTCGGTGGCGAGACCGACACGCACCAGGAACGTGCCACCGCCCAGGTCGTCAATATCTTCCACCTTACCCACGATGCCGGACAGGATCGCCGCGTCCCTTATGGCAGCCAGCGGCATTTCTACACTTTGCTCGACGGCAATAGCCCGCGCGCGGCCGTCTATGTCCGCCGTGGTGCCGCGGACATGATAGGTGACAGCGAAGCGTGCGTTCACGTCGGAGAAACTACCAATTTATCCGGGATTATCCGGGCCGCCCTGGCAAGGCATCGACCCGCTCGTGCCGAGATCAGAAATCCCACCATATCGAGCCCCATGGAATTATGCGGCGTTCGGCAGCCCAGGCAAGTGAGCCCAAATCTCGGCCAGTCCGGGGGCACAGGCGACGATTGCGTTGCCCTTGGTCGCTCCCTCCCCGCTCATGAAATCGCTGACCTTGGCGCCCGACTCTCGCAGGATCACCAGAGCGGCAGCCACGTCCCATAGGTGGATGTGCAGCTCCACGTAGCCGTCCAACCGCCCGATCGCGACATCGGCCAGCCCCAACGCACCTGACCCACCGTGTCGAAGCGCGGCTCCTGTTGCGAGGACGCGCTCACAGATTTTCAGATAGTCTGCGTTCGGCTGCCGGCGCGACCAGCCTACCTCCATGATTGCCTCGTCAGCCAAGATGGTTTTCGCGGCTCGGATCGGATCACCGTTGAGCCAAGCGCCGCCACCACTCCAAGCCCAGATTGTTTCACGCAGCGCGGGCGCAACGAGGACTCCTATCAATGGAGTATTGCCCTCCAGACAGGCCAAAGAGACACAAAACCGCGCGGCACCGCGGGCAAAATTCGAGGTGCCGTCGATCGGATCAACCACCCAGCGCAGCGACCCGCCGCGGGAGACGCCGCCTTCCTCGCCCTGAAAGCCATCCGAGGGGAATGCGGCGGCGAGTTCCTGGGAGAGAAAGAGCTCAACCGCGCCGTCCGCCTCGGTCACCCAATCCTGAGGGCCTTTCATTGTCCCGTGCGGCGATCCGGGCGGCGGACGCATGGACATCGCCATTTCTCCAGCCCGCTCCGCGAGATCCATTGCAGCATCAATGCGGGTCTGGAGGGGCGAAAAGCTCATGCCGGAGACCCGGGCGGCGCCGGATCTCCGATTGGCCCAGGCAATGGCGGTTCCGCGGCAGGGGGAGGTGAGGATGGATCTAGCTCCCCTGCCCCTTCCGAGACCGGTGGCGGCGAAGGCGCGGTGGGGCCTTGGCCATGCAGCCAAAACGCGATCTGTTCGGCACGCTGCAAGGCGGCGTCGACGGCGGCCATTGTGCCGGACAAATCCTCCGAGTCGTCGCGCTCCCAAGCGCGCACGCCCCACAACCAGACGGCGAGCAATCCGCGGAGACGGATTTCGCCACGTGGCCCGGTCACGCTGACGCCGGCCGTTTGCAGCATCCACCGCATGCTGCGTTTGGTCGCGCAGGCAAGAAGCAGTGCGACGGGAGGGTGCGTGGGCAGAAACCGCAGCAGCGCCTTAACCCCTGCACGATGTGTCTGCATTAGGTCGAAGCGCCGCATCAGGAGGTCGAACAACCGGTCGCGAACGCTCCCCTCAGTCGAGGCGTCCAGCAGTGCCGCCTGATCGGCGAGGCGGCCGAACCGAAGTATGATCGCCGTTCGCGAGGGGAAACGCTCGCGTGCCTCGACCAGCGAAAGGCCGCCCTCGCGTGCGGCGGCGACGACGTTAACCTGGCGCCATCCTTGCTCGCCGGCCATGCGGAAGGCGGCAGTGACCAAGGCGATGTCGAATTCGGAGTTGCTCATTGCCTACAGATAGGGGAGATCGGGTCAACCTGCCAGTTCACGGGAACGCCGGGTCGCGGCAGCTATGGCCTGGGACATGGCGATCGGCCAGGCATCGGGGTTCATCAACACCGACAGCGCCGCGGCGGTTGTGCCGCCGGGACTGGTCACGGCGACGCGAAGGGCAGATGCGTCGTCCGGGCTGGCCGCGAGCAAGGCGCCGGAGCCAGCGACAGTCTGCCGGGCCAGCAGGCGAGCCAAGTCGGGTGGGATGCCTTGCTCAATCGCTGCCTGCTCCATCAATTCGGCGAGCAGGAAGACGTATGCCGGGCCGCTGCCGGAGACAGCGGTGACGGGGTCGAGCAGCGCTTCGTCCTCAACCCAGGCCACCTTTCCGATGGCTTGCAGCAGGCGGTCGCACAGGGCCTTTTGCTGGACGCTAACACCGGGACCGGGGCAGGCGACGGTAACCCCCTGGCGAACCGCCGCCGGGGTGTTGGGCATCGCCCGAACGATTGCCGCTGAAGCGCCGATGGAAGAGCCGACGCCGGCCAAGGTGCGCCCGGCCATGATCGAGAGAAAGACGGTGTTGGGGGCGAATCGGGCGTAGGCGGGCAACGTGGCCGCCGCGTTCTGCGGTTTGACCGCCAGGACGACGGCCGCCGGGGCGAATGCGCCGGGGATTGCGGCCGCATCGGCCACAAGGGTCAGGTCCGAGTCGGCAAACGCACCGGCAGCGGGAGCCGGATCGACGGCGACGGACGGAGCGAGCCCTTGCTCGCGCCAGCCGGACAACATCGCGCTGCCCATCCGCCCACAGCCGACCAGCAGGATCGGCGGGATAGCGCCCATACTCGATGGATTTTGCCCGCTCATGCGAGGAAGGCTGTTCGCGTCATGCCGCAGTCTTCTTCCATTTTGTCGTTCATGATGCCGTAGGGCCGAGTGCACCGCTGCCATGTTCGCAGGGGCGCTCCAGGCCCCGTGGCCTGCCTTGTTACGGGGATCGCGGGATCGTTGCGGCGGTGCTACGCCTCGCCCACGCAGTCCAGCATGGCGGCGGCTAGCGCCTCGGCCGGGGATTTGCCGCCCCATAGGACGAACTGGAAGGCTGGGAAAAAGCGCTCGCATTCGGTCAGCGCGATATCCACCAGATCCTCCAGGCTTTCGGCGGACGCCCCGCCGGCCCCGCGCAGTAGAATTGCATGTCGGTACACCGGCATCCCATCATCACTTTCGAGGCCGAAATGCCCCAACCACAGCTTCTCGTTGGCGAGGGCAAGCAATTCGTACAGGGCGGAGCGTTGCTTTTCCGGCACCTTCAGGTCGAACGCGCAGGTGAAATGCATCACGCTGATTTCGTGCGACCAATTAAAAAAGAGAGCGTAATCGCACCAGTGACCCGGTGCCTCGGCCGCCATTTCCGAGTTGCTACGGCGGTCAAATTCCCATTCGTTCGCGGCTACGATTTGCTCCATTGTGTCTAGGGGATTGGCTGCATTGTCCAATGATGTGGTCAGCGATGCTGACATGCGGGGTCTCCCGTCAAAAGGAAGGCCGAGCGTGGCCTTCACCCCCGGACAGTGTCGGCACCGAGATGCTTCGGAGTCGTCCGGAGTTGGCCACGACACGAGCCTATCCACGTGTAGCGACCGGCTGCAAGTGCCACGCCATCATTTTCGGGGGAACTCGTGCATCTTCTTTCGATAAGTTGTTGTTGTTCCGCCCGATCGCGTTTTGATATCGATCTGAGGTGGGCGCTTCCACACACTTAGCGTGTGAGGAGGCGCAGACTTCGCCGGTCCATACGAATGAACGGCCGAGCCCCGGCGAAAGTGCTAATATTACAATCCTTCCGGTGCGACGACGCCGGCGCCCGGTGCTTCCAGCGCGGCCACGCGGGCCTCAAGCGCTTTGAGCCGGGTTTCCAATTGGGCCACATTGGCCTCCGCCGCTTCCTGGCCGGCCCTGGCGTTGGCGGCCAGCTCATTCACCGCCTCTAGTTCCTCCCGCCGGACCAGATCCAGCCGCTGGATCAGATCGTCCGTCCGGGCGCGTATCATTGATTCCGCTTCTTCGCGCAAACCGGCCAGGGCGGAGATGGCGCCCCCCGCCACGCCGGCTAAGTCATCAAAAAATCGCGGTCGCTCGCTCATTGGCGAATGTCCTTTTGCTGCATCAACCGGCTTTCGTCGGTGTTCTGTCCTCGTATATAGCGTCTCCATGATCCTGATAACTGGCGGAGCCGGCTTCATAGGCTCCAATTTGCATGCGGAGCTGGCTCGGCGCGGGCACGAAACCGTGGTCGCCGATTTGTTGGGCACCCGCGGAAAATGGCGCAATCTGGCGAAACATCCGCCGACTAGGATTGTGCATCCCGATGAGCTGGACACCTTCCTGGGCGGCCGGCCCGCTGTGGAGATGGTGTTTCATCTCGGCGCGGTGAGTGAGACGACCGCAGTGGACGGCGACCATACCTGGGCGACAAACGTGGAACTCAGCCGCAGCATGTGGGAATGGTGCGCGGATCGCGGGGTGCGAATGGTGTATGCATCCTCAGCGGCGACGTATGGCGACGGGTCGCGGGGCTTCGACGATGAGTTTTCGGTGCATGCGCTGGAGCGGCTGCGCCCGCTGAACCTGTATGGGTGGACTAAACACGCATTCGATCTGCTGGTCGCAAGGACTCTGCTGACCCGACGCGAGCAGCCGCCGCAGTGGGCCGGGCTGAAGTTTTTCAACGTCTATGGCCCGAACGAATATCACAAGGGCGGGATGATCTCGGTCGTGAAGGTTAAACACGATGAGATCGCTGCCGGAATCCCTGCCCGGCTGTTCAAGTCTGATGTGGCCGGTCTCGCAGATGGCGCGCAGGCCCGGGACTTCATTTGGGTCGGCGACGTGGTGGATGTGTTGCTGTGGCTGATGGAAACACCTGCGGTCAGCGGATTGTTCAACCTAGGAACGGGGGTTGCGCGAACCTATCGTGACCTGGCGGACGCTGTCTCGGACGCCGCCGGCAAGGCGCGCGCGGTGCAATTCATCGACATGCCGAAGAATTTGCAGGGCCAGTATCAGTCGTTCACGCAGGCGCCCATGGAGCGGCTTCGGGCTGCGGGCTACGCTCGGCCGTTTACCCCATTGGAGGAAGGGATCCGCCGCTACGTCCAAGATCACCTGTCCGGGCAGGATTTGTACGCGTGATTCCGGTTCTGCTGTTTCCGCAATTCGACCCGGTTCTGATCCAGATTGGCCCGTTGGCGATCCGTTGGTATGCGCTCGCCTATATCACCAGCCTGGTGATCGGCTGGCGTTTGGTGCGGCGGTTCGCCCGGCTGGCTCCGGCCGTCGCCACGCAGTTGCAGGTGGACGATTTCCTCACGTGGGCGACCCTGGGCGTCGTCCTGGGGGGGCGGCTTGGCTACGTGCTGTTCTATCAGCTAGGGGTTTATCTGGCTCATCCGCTGATGATCCTGGCGGTTTGGGAAGGCGGCATGAGCTTCCATGGCGGCATGCTGGGCGTCGCCGCCGCCATCATCATCTATTGCCGCCGCAACGGCATCCCGTTGTTAGGGTTTGCTGACCGGATCGCCATCGTGGCACCGCTCGGCCTAGGCCTGGGGCGGGTGGCGAACTTTATCAACGGCGAGTTGTGGGGACGTCCGGCGCCGAACTGGCTGCCCTGGGCCATGGAATTTCCGCGTGCGACAGATTGTCCCAGTTTTCCGGACGTCTGCGTCGCCCGGCACCCGAGCCAGTTGTACGAGGCGCTGATGGAAGGGCTTATTCTGCTGGCCGTGATGCTGGTGCTTTCCCGGCGAGAGGAGCTACGCGAGCGGTTTGGATTGCTAACGGGGGTATTTCTGTGCGGCTACGCCATCGCGCGGATTATCGGCGAGTATTTCCGCGAGCCGGATTCATTCCTCGGATTTCTGGCGTTTGGCACCACGATGGGACAGATCCTGTCGGTGCCGATGTTCATCGCCGGCGTGTGGTTGATCGCCCGGGCGCGGCCGGCCATAGCGACCGGAGGTGTGGTGGTTCCCCCCAGCGCATGACGTTGCCCCCGGAACGGCTTGACCATTTCATGGCGCGGGCCAACGCGATCTACTACGGCACCCACGATCCGTTCGCCGACTTCACCACTTCGCCCGAGATCAGCCAGGTATTCGGTGAGATCATCGGCCTGTGGGCCGCCGTCTCCTGGGAATTGCTGGGCAGTCCCGACCCGATCTTGTTAGTTGAGGCAGGCCCGGGGCGGGGCACGCTGATGGCTGATGCGCTGCGGGCGATTCGCTTGGCTGCGCCCGGCTTTGCGGGGGCACTGCAGGTGCATCTGATCGAGAGTTCCTCGCGTTTGCGAGCGGTGCAGGCGACTCGCGTTCCGGGCGCGGCGTGGCATGATGATATAGCCACGGTTCCCTCTGCGCCGATGATTTTGGTTGCAAACGAGTTTCTGGATGCGCTGCCAATTCGCCAGTTCGTACGGCGGGGCGATGGCTGGACGGAGCGCTTCGTCGCCGGCGGGCAATGGGCCGAACGGGAGGCGGACCCGGCCGAAGTCCCGCCCGACCGCGCGGTCGCCGAGGGGGATATCGTCGAACTCAACGAACCAGCACGCGCCTTTGTCAGTGAGGTGACGGTTCGGCTGCACAGCGATTCCGGTGCGGCCCTATTGGTCGACTACGGGCCGGCTCAGAGTGCTGCTGGGGACAGTCTGCAGGCGCTGGCGGACAAGCGGCCGGTCAACCCGCTCGCCGTCGCCGGGGCCGCTGACTTGACCGCGCATGTGGATTTCGCCGATCTCGCAGGGGTCGCCCGAGCGTCTGGTGGCCGGGTGCAGGGCCCAGAGCCGCAAGGGGCTTTTTTGACGTCGCTGGGCTTGTTCCAACGTGTTGAGCGCCTGGCGAAGAAACAGCCGGATCGGGCGGCGGCGGTGACCGAGGCAGCACGGCGACTGGTGGAACCGGCGGCGATGGGGCATCTGTTCAAAGTGCTGGCGATCGCTTCGCCGAGTTGCCCGATGCTGCCCGGTTTCCCCTAATCCGCTTCGACCAATGAGCGTCGCCATGTTCCCTGCCCTTTTCCTGAGCCACGGATCGCCGATGTTGGCGCTGACTGACTTGCCGGCGCGAGATTTCCTGCGCGGTCTGGGGCGCGAGCTTGGCGAACCGAGCGCCATATTGGTGGCGTCGGCGCATTGGGAGACGGCGGTTCCGGCGTTCAACAGCGTTGCGCGCAACACTACGATCCATGATTTCTACGGATTTCCGCCGGCCCTATTCGCGATGCGGTATGAACCGCCAGGAGCGCCAGCACTGGCGGAGAAAGCCGCCGCGATGATGGCTGATGCCGGATTGCAGAGCACCATCGATCCGGAGCGCGGGCTGGACCATGGGGCCTGGGTGCCGTTGTCGCTGATGTATCCGGCGGCGAATATCCCGGTCCTGCAGGTCGGGATCCAATCTCAACTCGATCCGGCCCATCATGGGCGATTGGGCCGCGCGTTGGCCGCATTGCGTGAGGAGGATGTGCTGATCATCGGGTCCGGATCGTTCACGCATAACCTGGCGCGGTTGCGCCGTGACGGGACGGAGGCACCGCAGCCGCCCGACGTGGTGGCTTTCGCCGACTGGTTCGATACCGCGATATCGGAGCAGCGAATGGACGATCTGGTGCATTATCGGAGTTGCGCGCCCTTCGCGGTGCAGCAGCATCCGACGGACGAGCATCTGCTGCCGTTGTTTGTAGCGCTCGGTGCTGGGGGAGGAACGCAAGCTGCCGAGCGGCTGCATACGTCGGCGATGTATTCGAGTTTGCGGATGGACGCGTACGCGTTTCGTTGACGGCTGGCCGCGTGTTGCGATCCTTTGGTGCCTGATCGATAAAGCGATCCGTCAGCCTGTGCAGCTTGCTCCTGGTTCGGGTTGGACGCATAGACGGCGGTATTAGAACCGGCGGGACGATTTTATGGTGACAATGCGAAGAATGCTGATGATCGTGGCATGTCTGAGTGCGTTTGCCGCGCCGGCCAGCGCACAGCCCGCTGACAGCAATGACTTGTTCGGTGGCGGCAGGCCTACGATCAGGAAATCCAAGCCTGGGCTACCCGAAGTTAAGGCGCAGCCGCTGGCATGGCCGCGGCTCGATCCCGGCGCGGTTCTGTGCCGGTCGGAAGCCGATCTGATTAGGCTGGCGCAGCGCCGATCGGGCGAGGTGGCTGACGGACCGGTGGATTGCCAGGTAGTTCTCGCCGCAATCGGGATCACGATTGTGCAACGCAAGGGCGGACGAACCGAGGTCAAACCCAGCGACGCGCAACCAATGGAGTCGGGCTGGACGGACGCCTACCTTCCTCAGAAGGCACCTCCGGTCGTTACATCGGCGACGCGGCAAGTCCCCGTGGGGCCCAGCCGACTGCAATGAGGGCGCAACACCCGTCCGGGTGGCCAGGATGGTTGCCGACGAGCCTAGCTCGTATCGGAGAACCAAAGGACGGCCGTTGGTTCAATCTTCATTCAACCCCAGCGTCAGGTCGGCGACGCCTACAGGGTCCTCGAACGCCGCCAGCCGACCGGCGGCCAACCAGGCGAAGCGCTCCAGCAGCGCCTTTCGGCGGGGCGGCGACAATCGGATGCACAGCGGTTCGCGCAGGATCTCCGCCTCCCGCCCGGCGCAGACGATAAGACCGGTCTCCGGCGGGAGTATTTCGCTGGGGAAATCATAGTCAACGGCGAAGAAGAACTGGTCGCAGAACGGCTGATACTCGGTCCACTTGGCGTCCGTGAGGTAATCCCGCAGGCCCGACTTCACCTCGATGCAGACAAACAGGCTGCCGGGCTGCAGCGCCAGGATATCCGCCCGGCGTCCATTCGCCAGCCGCACCTCGTGCAACGGCGCCCATCCCAGCCGCAGGCACAACCGAGCCGCGGCTCGCCGCACCAGGAAGGTGCGTTCCGGGAAGCTGATGCCGTCCATCAGCCCGCGATTTTGTTGATCGCCTGCGCCAGCTTCACGTCGTTGTCCGATAGCCCGCCAGCGTCGTGCGTGGTTAGTTCGATCCGGACCGTGTTCCAGACGTTCGACCAGTCCGGGTGGTGATCGAGTTTCTCGGCCAGCAGCGCGACCCGGGTCATGAAGCCCCAGGCTTCGTTGAAATCCGCGAACTTGAAGTCGCGGCGGATCGCATCGCGGTCGAGCGCGGGTGCCCATCCGGGCAGCGTCGTGCCGAGGTTGGCGCGGTCGGCGTCGGTCAGTTTTTTCGCCATGTCAGTCTCCTTCAGATAGGCGCCGCATGTCGTCCAAGGCCTCGGCGAACTCATTCATAAAACCGGCGACGACCTGGCGGCAGTTGGGAATACTGTCCACCAGACCGACGCCCTGGCCGACGAAGTAGGTGACCAATTCGCGGGCTTTCGCGTTGCCGGCCTCGGCCGCGCGGTTGACCCGGGCCATCGCGGGCTCGCTGATGAGACCTTGCAGGGGCATCGGCAAGGTGCCGGGGCTGTCGGCGCCCTCCCATGCATCGGTCCAGGCCGAACGGAGTTGGCGCGCGGGCTTGCCGGTGCGGCCGCGGGAACGGACGGTATCGCGGGACCGGGCGGTTACCATCTTTTCGCGAAACACCGGCGAGGTCTCGCTTTCCGTCGTGGCGAGCCATACTGAACCGGTCCAGACGCCGGCCGCACCCATCGCCATGCAGCCGGCCATCTGCCTGCCGGTCATGATGCCGCCGGCCGCGAGAACGGGCACCTTGCCCTCGACCGCGCGCAGGACTTCGGGGATCAGGACCATGGTGGAGACTTCGCCGCAATGGCCGCCGGCCTCGGTGCCTTGCGCTACGATGATATCGACGCCGGCCGCTACCTGGCGCATGGCGTGCTCGCGGGCGCCGACCAGGGCGGCACAGGGGACATTGAAGTGGCGGGCGCGTTCCAGCATCGAGGCGGGCGGTACGCCCAACGCGTTGGCGATCAGCCGGATTGGGTGGCGAAACGCGACGTCCATCGCTTTCTCGCCGGTGTCGAACTGAAAGGGCACCGGCCGGTTGGGGTCTTCCCTGGCATGCTCCCCCTGGGTCGGATCGACGTCGTGCCGCCGGAGCAGGTCTTGGACGAAGGCGCGGTGGCCTCGGGGGACTTGCGCGGCGAGGCTGCCTAGTGTGGCTCCGGACCCAGTGCGGATCGAGAGGTTTTCGGGGATCAGCAGATCTACGCCGTAGGGCTTGCCGTCAGTGTGAGCGTCGATCCAGGATAGCTCGGTCTCGATCTGCTCCGGCGTGTAGCTGGCGGCGCCGAAGACGCCGAAGCCTCCGGCTCGGCTGACCGCGGCCACCACATCGCGGCAGTGGCTGAAGGCGAACAGGGGGAATTCGATGCCCAGCATTCGGCAGAGTTTGGTGTCCATTTGGGTGACGATCCCTTCCTATTTCGTCGCGAGGGTCTACGGCGATGAAGTAACCGTATGATCGACCGACTGTGCGGGTTAAACTTGCCGCGTCGCTCCGGCAGGGGCAATGACGAGGGGCAACGATTCGATAGGACAATCCCGATCGGGCATCGCATTCGGCCGGTAGCGTTTTATCCGGCGCGCTGACGCGAGCCAAATAGGATACGTTTCCAGTCCACTTAAGGACGAGATAAGGAACGGGGATCGGACCTAATGAGGTGTGGTATCGCTGTCTATCTGCGCCCAGAGCTGCCGTTCAGACGAGCGGCACCATTTCTCCAAAGCGGTCGTTGGTAGATGCGGCGTCAAATGGCTGGCCGGATTGCGTTCTTGCACGACTTTGGACAGTGTATTCGAACTTGTTGCAGTTCGTGCGAGGCCGCAGGTCCAGACGGTACAAGACCCCCTTGCGCCGGATGCACGACTTTACAACCGATTTGAAGTTCATAGACTTAACCCGAAGAAAGTGGCGATAGTTTGAAATGAGCATCACCGAACCGGAGGACGCGGCGGTGGATGTCGGAAGCTGGCTGCGGGACCTCGGTCTCGAACGCTACGGAGCGGCATTCCGCGAGAATGGCGTCAGCGCCGAGAACTTACGCCATCTCACCGCGGACGATCTCAAAGAACTCGGCGTTGCCGCTGTGGGCCACCGGCGCCACATGCTGGTAGCGATCGCCGAGCTGCGGGACAGCGCACCACCGGCGGCTAGGCCGGCCGAGAAGCAGCTTGCGTCGCCATCTGCGGGCGAACGCCGCCAGCTCACCGTGATGTTCTGCGATCTAGTGGGTTCGACTGCGCTAAGTGAAAAACTCGATCCCGAAGAACTGCGCAGCCTGTTGCACGCATATCGAACCCTTTGCGGCGATGTGATCGCGCATTATGACGGATTTGTCGCCCGCTACGTGGGTGATGGCATCTTGACCTATTTTGGCTGGCCGAAGGCCCACGAAGAAGATGCCGAGCGTGCCGTGCGAGCAGCCCTGGAGATCGATCAGACCGTCAAGCGAGCTTCCTTCGCCGAGGAGCTGTCGGTTCGTGTCGGTATCGCCACCGGTCCGGTGGTCGTCGGTGAGCCGGCCGGCGTGGGGGACGAGTCCAGGCTGGCGATCGGCAGCACACCCAATCTAGCGGCCCGTCTGCAAGGACTTGCCACCGCCCATCAAATCGTTATTGCCAACTCGACACGTCGTTTAATCGGCAACACGTTTGAACTGACCGATCTTGGCGAGCACGACTTGAAAGGTATCGCCGAACCGGCCCACGCCTGGCGGGTGGAGCGTGCCTTGGTAACGGAGAGCCGCTTCGATGCAAATCGCGGCGGTAATGCGCTAACGCCGCTTGTGGGCCGCGAAGAGGAAGTGGATCTGCTGTTACGCAGATGGTCGCAGGCAACTGACGGCGAAGGTCAGGTAGTGCTCTTGTCGGGGGAACCTGGGATCGGTAAGAGCCGCATCCTAAGAGCGTTACGCGAACGGCTCGAAGCCAAAGGCGTGCAGGCCCTCCGCTTCCAGTGCTCACCTTATTACGTCAACAGCGCCTTCTGGCCGATCATCGAGCACTTTGAGCGCAGGTTAAAGTTTTCCCGGGATGAAACAACGGACGCGAAACTCGAAAAGCTGGAAGCATATATTGTCACACAGAATGGCTGCCCGCAGGCTGATGTCCGGTTCGTGGCCGCAATCTTGTCCATCCCCTCCGAGCACCGTTATGGACCTCTGCCGATGATGCCGCAGAAGCACAAGGACGAAACGCTACGGACCATTGTCGATCTCACCGAGGCGATTGCCCGCCAGCAACGCATCGTGCTGCTGTTCGAGGACGCGCATTGGGCCGACCCCACCACGCTGGAGGTGTTGGATCTGCTGATCGACCGGGTGAAGACCATGCCGGTGCTGCTGATGCTCACCCACCGGCCGGAGTTCCAATCACGCTGGTCCGGACAGGGACATATCGGCGCTTTGAACCTATCAAAGCTGACCCGAACGCAGAGTGCAACTATGGTCTCCGCGGTCGCTGGCGGAAAAGCGCTACCTGCGGAGCTGTTCGACCAGATCCTGACCCGGACGGATGGCGTGCCGTTGTTCGTCGAGGAGCTGACAAAGTCCATTCTCGAATCCGGCGAGCTGAAGGAGGCGGGTGATCATTACGATTACGCTGGCTCAGCTCGCGTTGTGACAATTCCGGCGACGCTCCGAGATTCGCTGATGGCGCGGCTGGATCGCTTCATACCGGTCAGGGAGATCGCCCAGATTGGCGCAGCGATCGGTCGCGAGTTCAGCTACGAGCTGCTTGCCGCGGTGGCGCCGATGGCCCCGGTCCAACTCGACGACTCGCTAGCAAGGCTGTGTGAATCCGGATTGGCCTTTCGTCGCGGCTCGCCGCCTGACGCGGTCTACACCTTTAAGCATGCGCTTGTGCAGGACGCAGCCTATGACTTGTTGCTCAAGACCCGCAGACAGGAGTTGCACGCCAAGATAGCACGCGTGATTGAGCAACGCTTCCCGCATTCCATAACCACCGAACCCGAGGTGCTGGCGCATCATCTCACCGCCGCTGGCCTCGCCGAAGCCGCTGTTCCCCTTTGGCGGGCCGCTGGCGAGCTAGCATTGAAGCGCGTGGCCCTGACTGAAGCCATCTCTCACCTCAGCCATGGGCTCGAGCTGCTAACCAAATTGTCTCCGTCATCTCAACGAGATGCGAGCGAATTGGGGCTGCGCAGCCTGCTAGGCACCGCTTGGCTTGCGCTCAGAGGCTGGCCCGCTCAGGAGGTTTGGGCCAGCCTCCATCCGGCACTGGCCTTGGCAAAATCGCTCGAGCGCTACGATACGATGGCGCCCATTTTCTGGGGCCTGACAAACAACATCCTGTCCCAAGGGCGCGTCGCCGAGTTGTTGCCGTGGGTGGAGGAGATGCTAGAAATCGCCGAGAGGTCGGGCGACGCCGACCTGCTAATCACCGGACACGGATCTGCCTGCAACTGCCACGCTTGGGCAGGTAACCTCATCGAGGCGGTAGAGCATGCGGACAAGGTGCTGAAGCTCTACGACGACAAGATGCATCACCATCTTGCGGACATCCTCAACCACGACCCTAAGAGTACGGCCGGCATTTACGCGTCCATTTGTACTTGGATGCTGGGCTATCCGGACAGTGCATTACGACTGAACGACGAAAAGGACGCCCACGCACGTCAACGCGGTCATCCGTTTGACCTTGGCTATGCTCTGACGATTGGGGCGCACGAGTTCGATCACCGCTATGACTACAAAGACCTGCGCATGCGCGCCGAAGAATGTGAGCGGTTGGGCCGCGAGAACAGCCTGCCCGTGCTGTGGGCGTATCTGGCACCCATTGGACGGGGCCTGGCACTCATCCGGGAGGGCAAACCCACAGAGGCCATTGGTCCATTCAATGCCGGCATGGCGTTTCGGGAAGCGAGCGGAGGCAAGATGCGTAGCCCGACCTGGTACGCGTTTCTGGCCGAAGCCGAGGCACTGACTGGCGATCTCGACGACGCCTTGCGGCTGCTGGACGAGCAGATTGTCCAGATCGAGCGGCCCGGATGGGAGGAACGTCTCTATTACGCCGAGATTCTCCGTCTCAAGGGCTGGGTGCTCTCGCTCAGAGGCGAGCTTGAACAAGCCGAGCAGAACTTTCTTGCTTCACTCGAATGGGCCCGTCGCCAGCAAGCAAAAATGTGGGAGCTGCGCACGTCGACCAGCCTTGCGCGACTGTGGCAGAGCCAAGGCAGACGCGAACATGCGTATGAGCTGCTCGAGCCGGTTTTCCGCTGGTTTACTGAAGGCCTCGACACCAAGGATTTGCTGGAGGCGAAAGCGCTTCTCGTTGAACTGAGGTAGGTCTTATAGCAGCTTGCACGCCTGCTTGGCGGCATCTCTTCTGCTAGCCT
>CAWFVX010000029.1:0-51779 GCA_963819345.1 uncultured Alphaproteobacteria bacterium | reverse complement strand
TGCTTCGTTGCGCAAGGTGGCGGGGGTCGTCAAACTGGAAGGATCGCGATCACTACGCGCTGATGCCGGGTGAACAAGCGCGTGGATAGGTTCAAGATCTGCTTGATCGGCCAGTGTTTGTGGTCCAACAACCGTATGCCTCGATCGAATTCCTCGCCCCCCACGATTTTCGCGATGGCGTCAACCCAGGATCCGGTTATCTTTCCCCGAGCGTCGCACGGCGCTATTTTTATCGTGCCGGTGCGGCGAATACGCTTCGCCTTGCCCGAGTTGGCGGTCGAATAGATGTAGATCGTCGGATTGCCAAACTCCTCCGGTGCGGCAGCGAACCAGACCGGCGTGCGAACGCCAACGCCGCTCTTTCGATATGTTTCGAGACTCAAATACTTCTTGCCGCGGAATTCATCCAGTCCAGCCACAGCGCTGCCTCATTCAAGCCGGTTCGTCATGAAGTCGGCACAATGACCCACCACGCCCCATTTTGTCCACATAGGTTAGAGGTGCCTGTACTCCACAGCCCCATATCCGGTGTGCGCCCCTTGACAGCCCGGTAATCAAGCGGTAATGGTCATGTCATGATCACCTGCCGCAACTAGCTCGTGAGGGCAAAAAAAGAACTCCCAGAAGAGGTCTGAAGTTCTTCGCACGCAAAAGCTTTCGCGTTTCAGGATTGATCAGAACCCCGCCTTTGACGGGGTTTTTTCTTATCGAGCGATCGCGATCCTTTGCCGCTGCGAAGACTACGCCGCGGGCAACGACAAGCTGACAGCCGCTCCGCCCACGTGTTCATTACGCGCTGTTATTCGACCGCCCATCCTCCGGGCCAAGCGGCTGCTCAATGCCAGGCCCGCGCCCCCCGCCGCCCGTAATGCGCTCCCATCCGTTTGCGGTGCATCCTCGGAAAAATCCCTCGTCATCTCGGCTGGTAATCCATTGCCGGTGTCGCTGACAGATGCGGTCACGATGAGCTCGTTTCGGCTCACGCGGACCATCACCTTGCCCCCGGGCGGGGTCAGCCGCACAGCGTTCGCCAATAGATTATCCAGAATACGCCGGATAGCCCACGGATCACCAATCGCCGAGGTCTGTGCCGCTTCACCATCGGCGGTCACCGTCACTGTGATCTGGCGCTCGCCGGCTGCGGAGCCTGCGCTACGGACGGCGTCCCGCGCGATCAGCGCGATATCGACCGTCTGACGCTGAAGCGTTCGAGCATCGGTCTGGGACAGGTCGATCAGGTTGTCGATCGTCGCCAACAACTGCTTCCCGTCGCTCCGCACGCGGCCGAGGGCCTCCCGCTGATCGGGTTTGCTGGTCGCCATCGTCAAGGTCAATACGCCAAGAAGCGTGTGCAGCGGGGTCCGTATCTCCGCGCTGAGGTCCTCCAGCACGTCGGTCTTCATCCGTTCCGCTGCGGCGGCTCGCCTGGTCTGGACAGCCAGGCGCTCCTGCACGTCGCGTGCATGATGGACGAACGCCGCAGTGGCCAGTATCGCCATAACGGACAGCAATCGGTTGCCGATCATGCCCGGCAAGTTGGCGTCGACCACGGGGAAAACCCCCCCCACGATTACCAGGACGCAGGCGACGCCGGTCAAAACCCATACCCCGGAACGGCGCCTTTGGAACACGGCCGTTGCGATCAGCGGTGTGTAGATGATGCCATAGGCCAACGTGTTGGCGCGTTCCAGATCCGCTAAAAAGGCGAGGGCGGACACACCGTAGATAAGCGGAACCAGCTTTCGCGCGGACCGGCCAGCGGCGATCACCAATCGCGATTTTTGCTCCGAGGCCAACACACCCGTAAACGGCATGTAATAACCCAATCTTATGGGACGCTACGTCCCAGAGAACCTGCCAGATGTGTATCAAGTTTGGAGCGCCGTCAAGAAAATCGCCGTACTCACCCCTCGTCAAGATTAGTGCAGAGACCGCCAATCTCCTGATATGCTATCGTCAAGTGTGCCTATGCTGTGATTCGGCGTTGGTGGGCTGCCGGGACTTCCCCTGTCGCATTGAGGTCAGCCGCGTCGGGATAAGCTTCAGCGAGGACCAGTCGATCTCCGCCGAGCCGGTCGCAGCGCGTTGTTGGAAGAGAGCCGCCAAAGATCGCCTGAGCGATCAAGAGCAACAAGAGCGTGGTCGATCGGCAGCGCGCGTTGTAGAAGCAGCGAGCGATGGGAAAATGAGGATGAATACCAGGGAAACATCCGTTGGGGAGATGCTGCGCGAAACAGCGGCCCGCTTGTTTCAGGCGCATTGCGACACCGCGACCCGGCGCGCCGCTGATCAAGGCAGTTGGCCGGCCGCGCTATGGGCGGCGGTCGAGGAAGCCGGGCTGCATCGAGCGTTAGTACCGGAGGACGCAGGAGGTTTCGGCGTCCCGGTGGCGGACGCCCTGTCACTATTGAAAGTCGCCGGAGCGCATGCTGCGCCGCTGCCGTTGGCCGAGACAATGCTGGCAAGCTGGCTGCTGGCCAGTGCTGGACTGAACATTCCTGATGGCCCGCTGAGCGCCGCCCCAGTTCGCGACGGCGAAGGCCTGACGCTGACATCCACCGGAAGCGATTGGCGCATCGCCGGCACCCTGGCCCGCATCCCCTGGGCCCGCGACGTGAATCATCTGGTGGTACTCTCAGATGCTCGAGTAGTGCTAGCCGGCCGCGACTCCTGGCGGGTCGAACCAGGAGAGAACGTGGCGCGAGAACCAAGGGATACCGTTCATTTCGACGGCGCCGCTCTCGCGGTTGCGGCGACAGCGGTGACAGCCACCAATCTGCTGGCGATCGGCGCGGCGATGCGAACCCAACAGATCGCGGGTGCCCTGACCCGCATCACCGAGATGACGACACAATACGCGCAGGAGCGAATTCAGTTCGGCCGGCCGCTGGGCAAATTCCAGGCGGTTCAGCAAAACCTCGCTGTATTGGCCGGACAGGCCGCGGCCGCGGTGGCAGCCGCCGAGCTAGCGGCGGAAGCGGTGGCGGATGGGTTGAAACTTTTGCCCATCGCGGCGGCCAAGGCCCGAGCGGGCGAGGCTGCGGGGATAGCGGCGGCCATTGCACACCAGGTGCATGGCGCGATCGGTTTTACCATCGAGCACAATCTGCACTTTCTGACGCGACGGTTGTGGTCATGGCGCGACGAGTTCGGCAAGGACTCATTTTGGCAACGTCTCCTTGGCCATCACATGGCAAGGGCCGGAGCCGATAACACCTGGGCCGAAATTACCGCCGCTTGAGCCCTTGGGTGCCGCCCTTCATCGTGCCGCTGTCGGTTGCGAGCAGCGAAAGTCGACCTGAACAAAACGCCTCGACTGTCGCCGCGTCGCTCCATGGATAGCTGAACGTTGTGATCGCCCTAAGCGAAAGCCTCGTCCGGCTCTGCATATGCTTTCAGCTTGGCGATGTCGTGCAGGATGACGCGCGCACCGTGCGTCTCCACTCCAAAATCGCGCAACGCAGCGAAGGCTCGGGATAGGTTTTCTTGCCGGCAACCGAGGCGCGCGGCCAGCAGCCGCTTGTCGAACGGTAGCTTCATAGCGGTTGTATTGGCCTGCGGCTCCGTGGCCAACGACAGTAGATAGCAACCGAGGCGCTGCGCGGTGGTACGCAGTTTCAGATCGCATACCTGACGAACAAGGGCGTGGAACTCATTGGCCTCCGCCCGCAACAAAGCTGTTACCAGTGCTGGCTCTTGCTCGACCAGAGCGAGCAATCCCTCGGCGTCAATAGACAACAGGCGGCAGGGTGTCACAGTTCGAACGCCTACCAACCGAGGCAGACGCGCCAACAATGTAGGCAGACCCAAGGTCTTTCCGGCCCGGATCACATCCACGACCGCGGTGGTCCCGTTGGCCGACGTGGTGAAGCCAGCGAGCTGCCCGTCAAGCACGATGATCAACTCGTCCGCGGCATCGCCCTGGTTGTAGATCTGTGTCTCCGCGGGCGCATCCACGATCTTGCTGATTGCGGCGAGCCGCAGGATGACCGCGTCTGCTAGCTCCTGCAGCAGGGGTGTTGCGCGCAGGGCCTTTAAGATGGCCGAGCCACTGGCCTGGCTGACCGGGACCGGGTGGGTCAATAGTGCGGGGTTGGGCATTCGGGCCTCGCCTTATTGTTGAGCGCAATTTCTACCGGAGGGATTTGATTACAATCAAGCGTGGCACGGGCCGGATAGGTTCCAGTCATGTTGATTGATACACATTATTATGTGGATGGAGAGAATAGCGTATGAAAGCGATGATGTGCGAGCGCTTCGGAGGCCCCGAGGTAATGGCGGAGCGTGACGTCCCCGACCCACCACCGCCAGGCGTTGGAGAAATCCAGGTCAGAATTGAGGCGCGAGGCGTCCAGTATGTTGACGTCCTGATGCTGGCCGGAAAATACCAGTTTCGTCCGGAACCACCCTTCATCCCCGGTGGCGAGGCGGCCGGTACTATCGTTTCAGTGGGGCCGGACGTTGAGGATTTCGCGGTGGGTGAGCCAGTGATGTCTCGGCACACGCTGGGAGCGTTCGCGGAACTGGGCAATGCTAAAGCGATCCTATGCGACAAGGTGCCGGCCGCCCTAGGCATGGCTGCGGCGGGGGTGTTCCGGGGCGCCTATACAACAGCGTATCACGCCCTGTTGCAACGTGGGCGCTTGCAGCAGGGAGAATTGGTGCTCGTGCACGGCGCGGCTGGTGGCATCGGCATAGCCGCGATTTTAAGTGGCAAAAGCGTTCGGCGCGAACGTAATCGCCGCTGCCGGCAGCGAGGAAAAACGCAGGGCTTGTCTGGAGGAGGGTGCGGATCACGCGATCGATTATCGGTCTGGCTTCATGGATGAGGTGAGGCAACTGACCAACGGGCGAGGTGTTGATATCGTCTATGATCCGATCGGCGACAAGGTGGCGGAGGAGTTGCTGCGCTGCCTCGCGTGGTGCGGACGGTTGCTGATCCTGGGTTTCCTCGGCGGCGGCCCAACCAACATCAAGAGCAACTACCTGCTGATCAAGGGCATCGACGCGATCGGCGTGCGGATCGGTGGCCTCAACGAGGCCAACCCAGCCCTCGCCGCCGTCAACATGAAGGCGCTCATCGCAATGGCTGAACAGGGCAAGCTGCGTCCCCGGATTTCGCACACGTTTCGACTGGATCAGGCGGCCGAGGCGTTGCGAGCCGTGATCGACCGTGCCGTTATCGGAAAAGCCGTGCTGATCAGCTAGAAGATGATCGCGCTGAGCCAACCTCTCAGGCGCATTGCGATTGTGCGGGAATGACGCGGCCAAGATCGTTACGCGAGAGTAGAACAATCAAGCATAGGGGCGCTTTGGCAGCCGGCGCACGACGGGACTCGGCTTGGTTGCCCCCGACCCGAACCGGGCCTAGCGTTCTCGCATTGAAGGACTGGAGGAACACGAAGCATGGCGACCCCCGGGCGCGCATTGCCGCAGCCGACTCCCGAGACCCAGCACTTCTGGGACGGCACCAAAGCCAACGAACTGCTGCTGCAGCGCTGCGAGGATTGCCGGAAGGTGTATTTCCCACCACGGCCGTTTTGTCCGGTATGCGCATCTCGGAATGTCTCTGTGACCAAGGCCAGCGGAGAGGGCATTCTCTACAGCTATGTCATCCATCATCGTCCGGTGCCCGGTTTCACCCCGCCCTACGCTATCGCGGTGGTAGAACTGGCTGAAGGCCCACGCATGATGACGAACATCGTGGAGTGTCCGCAGACCCCCGAGGCGTTGGTGCTGGACATGCCGGTCGAGGTTGTGTTCGAGCCGCAGACAGACACGATCACGCTTCCTTTGTTCCGCCCTGCCCCGGCTTCATCGGCGAAAGGCTGACGCGATGCCACACAATACAGTTGCCGTTGTCGGCGCTGCCGAAACCACACGCCTAGGCGTGATCCCCGAACTATCGCAACTTGGATTGCATGCCGATGCCGCATTGAATGCGATGGCCGATTGCGGCCTGAAACCAAAGGATATTGATGGGATCGCGACGGCGGGCGAAACGCCGGTCCAGATCGCGCACTATCTGGGCATCACGCCGACCTGGGTCGACGGTACGTCCGTCGGTGGCTGCAGCTTCATGATCCATGTCCGTCACGCGGCGGCCGCGATCGAATCCGGGCTGGCAAAAACCATCCTGGTCACCCACGGTGAATCCGGAAAATCGCGGGTCGGCAACCCACCCCGAGCAGTCCATCCGCAATCCTTAAACGGCCAGTTCGAGCAGCCGTACGGCCCGATGGGGCCGCCGAGCATGTTCACCATCCCGGTGCTGCGCTATATGAAAAACTACGGTGTGACCGAAGAACAGATTGCTCAGGTCGCGGTCGTGCAGCGGGAGTGGGCGTCGAAAAATCCCCGCGCCACGTTCCGCAATCTGATTACCACGGACGATGTCCTGAACAGCCGGATGATCGCCTATCCCTTCCGGCTGCTGATGTGCTGTCTGGTAACTGACGGCGGTGGTGCGCTGATCCTGACCTCCGCCGACCGCGCCAAGGATTTTTCGACCAAGCCGGTCTACATCCTGGGCACCGGCGAGAGCGCGGAAACGCCGCTGGTCAGTCAGATGGAGGATTTCACCAGTTCACGGGCGTTCCGCGTGGCAGGTCCAACGGCATTCAAGGAGGCCGGCATCACCCACAAAGACGTCGATCACCTGATGATTTACGACGCCTTCGCGCATTTGCCGCTCTACGGTCTGGAAGACCTCGGCTTCGTTCCGAAGGGCGAAGCTGCGTCCTTCATCTCTGGCCGCAACACCGCGCCGGGCGGGTCGTTGCCGTTGAATACCAACGGCGGCGGATTGTCCTATATGCATTCCGGCATGTATGGGATGTACGCGTTGCAGGAAAGCGTGCGGCAAATGCGCGGCACCGCTGCGGCGCAGATTTCGGGCGCGAAGATCTCGGTTTGCCACGGCGTCGGCGGGATGTTTGCTGCATCCGGAACGATTATCTTCGGTAACCAAGTGCCGTGACGGACAGCCTCTTTACCGGTCTGAAGGTCATTGACTGCGCAAGCTGGATCGCCGGGCCGGCTGCGGCAACGATATTGTCCGATTTCGGCGCCGACGTAATCAAGATCGAGCCGCCGGGAGCAGGCGACCCGTGGCGCGCTTCGACACCCATCCCAGGGAAGAAGGTCGACTACTATTGGCAATTGTCGTCGCGCAACAAGCGCAGCCTGGCACTGGATCTGAAGCATCCGGATGGACAGGCGGTGCTGCATCGGCTGGTCACTTCCGCCGATATTTTCATCACCAATTTTCCGCTTCCCGTTCGCGACCGGCTGGGCATGGCGGCGGCCGATCTGATGCCGCTAAACCCACGCCTTATTTACGGGTCTTTCACAGCATACGGCGAAGAAGGTGAGGAAGCGGCGAAGACCGGCTTCGACTCCACCGCATACTGGGCGCGCACCGGCCTGATGGATATGGTGCGGGCGGATCCCGATACCGTGCCAACCCGCTCGATGCCTGGGATGGGCGATCATCCCAGCGCTACCGGCCTTTACGCCGCTATCGTAACGGCATTGTATCGACGGGAGAAGACCGGGCAGGGCGGCGTGGTGCGCTCGTCTCTGCTGCAGAGCGGCCTGTGGGCCAACGCCTGCGCCGTGCAGACGCGGCTGTTCGGAGAGGACGTCACATTGCGGCCCCATCGCGACCATGCCCCGAATGCGCTGGCGAACCACTACCAGGCGCGCGACGGCCGCTGGTTCATCATGGCCCTGTTCAACGAGCAGCGGCAGTTGCGTTCGTTTCTGAGTGCGATCGGTCGCGAGGAGCTCACTGACGATCCCCGGTTCGCCACGCCGGATGCCCGAAGACAGCATGGACACGAGCTGGTAATGATCCTGGACGAGGTCTTTTCCAGACGGGATCTGGCCGAATGGCGCACCATTCTGGACAGCGTCGGGGTGACGTTCGGCATCGTCGCGACGGTGAATGAGGCACTCGCCGATCCGCAAATGCGTCACTCCGGCGCGCTCGTGCCATTCGCCGATGGGCAGCATCTGACCGTGATGACGCCATTCCACATTGATGGCATAGACAAGGTCCCCGCTCGGCGAGCGCCTTCGGTCGGCCAGCATAACGAAGCTGTCCTTGCCGAAGCCGGGTTCGGGGCCGAAGAGATCCAGCGTCTGCGCAGCCTCGGCGTGGTCGCGTAACCTCCTTGGTTTCCATCTCCGTCTGGGTTCTGACATTGGCGGTAGCCGCTGGGACTTGCCTGGGCTTTTGGCATCTCCGAGCGACGGAGGGATTGCGGCGGTTGCCGGTTGGGGCTGGGATCGCTCACGGCACCATCGGCGTTGTCGGCCTCGGATTGTTGCTGTTCGCTTTGCAAGGGCCGGCGAGGGGGGTCGATACCGGCGTGGCCTCCTTCGGACCTGCGTCAGCCGCGCTGTTCGCTGGCGCGGCGCTTACGGGCGTCATTATGTGGCGACTGCGTCAGAAATCCATCGTGATGGCGGTCCACGCGGGGATCGCCATCACCGGATATGCGTTGTTGTTGGCCTGGTATTCGTTGGGATGAAGCGCTCGATCAACCCACTGCGACGGAATACAGATCCTTCACCCCCGACGGCAGCGGCAAAGAGGCCCACGTTGCGCCGCCGTCCTCGGTTCCGTAGATCTCTCCGTCGTATCTGGCACCAATGAAAACCTGATCAGGATCGGTGTGATGCAACGCGACCGACATGATCGTGCCATGCACCTGCACCTTATCGAAACGTTTCCACGTCGAGCCCTTGTCGATACTGCGATAGAGCGCGCCATCCTTGCTCGAAGCGGCCACGCTCAAAGCCGCGTAAAGCGTGTTTCCGTCTTGCGGCGAAACCTTGATGTCACGGCCGTATGTGGTGGGGGAGAACCGTCCGACCTCCATATCGTCCCAGGTCTGTCCGCCGTTTTTCGTCTCGAACAGTCCCATCCTCACCGCTAGGATCACCTTGTTCGGGTCGGCGGGGCTGATGGCGATGGCGTGGCCGTCCAGCATGCCTTCGTTGTAGGTGTCGCTGACGATCTTGCTCTTCAAATGCGGCCGCTGCGCCAACCGGATCAGATCTGAGCTGCAATCGCTCCAGCTTTCGCCGCCATTCTCCGTCCGCATCACGCCGTTCACTTCCAGCGCGGCGAATATCGTGCCCGCTTGCGACGGATGCTGCGCCATCCGCATGACGCGGCACGCGAACGGCATCACCGCCCGATCCGGCATCCCCGGATTTGGCAGAGCACGCCACGTCTCGCCGGTGTCCTCGCTGCGATACATGCTGATCGGTGAGCCCCCAGCATAAACCAACTTCCGATCATTGGTATCAACGAGGAATGACCAAATCTGGACCCCCTTGTCAGGGAAGTCGGTGCGCTGGAATGACTTGCCGCGGTCGGTGCTGCGGTACACCCCGTCCGCCGTGCCCGCGAACACGACGTTCGGATTGGTCGGATGAATATTGACGGTGTAGGTTTCGTGGCCGGTCAGCACATGTTCCCAACGCCCGGTCTCCGCCGGCCGCGCGAACACGCCGACCGTGCCCTTCTGATCCGGCCGGGCGGCATTTCCCGCTACCCCGGCATAGACGTTCGATTTGCTGGCCACGATCCGCCTCCCTTAGTTCGTCGCTTCACGCTACGCCGTTTCGACGTTCTGGCCAACCGCCGGGGCCTGGGCTAGCCTCGGAGACGGTGTTCGAGGAGGGGATTCATGCCCAACGTATCAGCGGAAAAACTGATCGAGATTAGCAAAAGTCTGTTGGTTGCGGCGGGTGCATCCCAGGACGAGGCGGATATCGTCGCCCGCTACAATATCGGCGCCAACCTGGTCGGCCATGACAGCCACGGCATTATCCTGATCCCCACTTATATCGACCGCATCAAGGCCGGCCACATCGTTCCACAGGCGCCATGGGTGATCACCCAGGAGACCCCGACCACGACTGTGATTGACGGCAATTGGGGTTTTGGTTACGCGGTGACCGACCGCGCGATGCGCTACACGATCGAAAAGGCCAAAACGCAGAACGTCGCCGCCGCCACCGTGTTTCGCCAGAGCCATATCGGCCGCCTCGCCAGCTATCCACTCCTCGCCGCGGGGGAGGGGATGATCGCGATGATCACAGCTGATTCCGGCCGCGGCCCAAAGCATGTGGCACCGTTCGGAGGCGCCAAGGCACGACTGGGTACCAACCCGATCTGCTTCGCGATACCCTCCAATTTGGAAGGCCCACTGGTGTTCGACATGGCGACCTCCGCCGCTGCCGCCGGCAAGATCAATGTTGCGACCGCTCGCGGCGATCAGGTGCCGACCGGCTGGTTGATCGACGCCGCGGGCAAGCCCTCCACTGATCCAAGCGTCCTTAAGTCCGGTGGCGCGCTGCTGCCGCTTGGTGGAACCGAGGGTTATAAAGGCACCGGTCTCGCTGCGATCGTCGAGATCCTGTCGGGTTTGCTGACCGGTCTTGGCTTTGGCATCGAACCAACCGGGCGCCACAACGATGGCTGCTTTATGGCTGTGTTCAAGGTTGCCGCCTTCCGCGCGTTGGATACATTCAAGCAGGAGGTAACCGACTTCGCACACTACCTGAAGGCTACGCCGCCGGCCCAAGGTTTTACTGAAGTTTACTACCCCGGCGAAATCGAATTCAGGAAGGAGCAGGATCGTCGCAAGAACGGCGTGCCGATCGAAGACGCTACCTGGAGCAAGATCCGCGACCTGGCCGAAGGCTATGGCGTCGCCGGCAAACTCGGTATCTGATCGGCGTTCATCGCGGGCCCGGCCTCTCCAGATCAAGGTGTGAATCACTTTAGCCTCTCACGTCAATTCGGTCCCCGTCGTCACCTGCGTACGAGGCCGAACCACCAGAGATCTTAGCTTGTGAGAGAGAGAAGTGCTGGTGAACGTTCGGCTCGCTATGATAACAAATCGTCTGTGTCGAACACTTCTCACCCGGAAAATTTGCTGATCCGTACCGCCCGAGGGGCAGGCTGGGTCATGGCGTGGCGTCTGGGCATGCGACTTCTGGGGCTAATTAGCACCCTGGTGCTCGTGAGGCTGATCCAGCCGGCCGATTTCGGCATCATCGCACTGGCAACCAGCTTCATGCAGACCATCGATGGCATGCTCACGCTTGGCACCGAAGAAGCCATTATCCGTGAGGCGGCGCCTAATCGCGGGTTCTACGACACCGCCTTCAGTCTAAACCTGCTGCGCGGCTTGTCGGTCACGGTCCTGATAGGCGCCTTTGCCTATCCCGCTGCGAAGTTTTTCGACGACAGCAGGCTCGGCCCCGTCCTGCTGTTCGTCGCTTGCTTGCCGGCTCTGGATGGCGTTGCCAACATCGGCGTGGTCAATTTCCGCCGCAACTTCGCATTCCACAACGAATTCGCGATCATGGTGCTGCCGAAATTGTGTGGCATGTTAGCGGCGATCCTCGCAGCGATCATGCTGCACTCTTACGTCGCGATGCTGGTCGGCATGGGTATGAATCGGATCCTTCGCGTCGTTATGAGCTATATCATGCACGCCTATCGCCCGCGCTTATCACTCAGTGCCTGGCGCGAACTGGCAGGGTATTCGGCATGGACCTGGTTATTAAGCCTGGCGCTTCTGGTGCGCGACCGAAGCGATAGCCTCCTGCTGGGCCGGCTGATGAACACGTCAGCCGTCGGTTTCTATTCTGTCGGTGCTGAGGTCGCTGCCCTGCCGACTACCGAGTTGATCGAACCGCTTGGGCGAGCCGCCTTTTCTGCGTTCGCCGCGGGGCGCCAGCAAAATCGGGGGGTTCGCGAAACACTTTTGCGCCTGATCGGATCGGCAGCATTGCTAACGTTGCCGGTGGGCGTCGGCCTGTCTTTGGTCGCTGCCCCCTTGATTGCGCTCACCTTAGGCCATGGATGGGAGCAAACAGTACCCGTTCTTCGCATCCTGTCGCTGAGCTTCACGGTCATGGTGTTCGGCCATCTCAGCCTGCACTTGCTCAGCGCACACGCTTTGCTAGGGAGGCTCGTAGGCATCACGGTCGTCGGCGCGCTAGTCCGCGTCGGCATGCTGGTGCTGCTGATACCACCCTTCGGGCTCGTTGGAGCCGCGATGGGTGCAGCCCTCGCGGTGATGGTGGAGCAGGTGCTGACAGTCGCCACCGCAATGCGCCGCTTTCGGATCAGTGGCCGCGAAATCGCCAGCCGCATGTGGCGTCCGGCGTTGGCAGCTGTCGCAATGGCGCTGGTGCTCTATGCTGGGGGACTAGGTTGGACCGACAACCCTGATCCGAGAGATCTGATCCAGGCGGCGATCGTCGGCAGCTTGATCTACGGCGTTGTGCTGGCCGGTACGTGGACGCTCGCCGGACGCCCATTTGGTCCCGAAACCGACGTTGTGGCCTTGCTGCGCCACGCCGCGCGCCGATAATGCGCTATGGGCATAACCCAGTCGAAGCCGGGCGGTTGCCTGCGGGAGCGGGGGGACGATGCCTATCACTTTGACTGACAGGCGTTCCCTCCGTCAGTCGTGACGCGTCGAATGAAGCCCAAGATTTCACATCATGCACTGCGGCGAATGCTCCGGTTCGTTGCGCTCCTTAACCTTGCCTATTTCGGGATCGAGTTCGCCGCCGCCCAGGCCATCGGGTCCGTGTCGCTGTTCGCCGATAGTATCGATTTTCTTGAGGACGCATCAGTCAATTTCCTCGTTATAGCAGCGATCAGTTGGACAGCGCGGAGCCGGGGAAGGGTGGGTATCGCACTGGCTGGTATCCTTCTCGTTCCGACTATAGCGACGCTGTGGACGGCGTGGGAAAAATTGGCGCTACCTGTCGCGCCCAACGCTGCGCTGCTGGCATTGACCGGGGCAGGAGCATTCGCCGTAAATCTGGCCTGCGCCCTTATGCTGGCTCGGTACCGTAACCACCGGGGTAGCCTCACCAAGGCAGCATTCCTGTCGGCGCGCAACGATGTGTTGGCGAACATCGCCATTATCGCCGCGGGGCTGACGACGGCCCATCTTTGGCACTCCGGGTGGCCGGACTTGATCGTCGGATTGGGCATTGCCGGCTTGAACGCTCGAGCGGCGAGCGAGGTCTGGCTGGCCGCACGGCAGGAACGTCGGGCCGGGCCGTAGGCATGACTTCTTGCGCCGGGCCCATGAGGGCTTGCCCGAATATAAGCGGCCGGTCAGCGGCGCGAAAGGACAGCCGGCCGGGTAGATCCTCCAGCCGGCGCAACGCCGCATAACCAGACCGGCCGAACATGCACGTTGCGGTCTCCGCCCCCTCGGCGCCCAGCAGCACTGCGAATGTGTCGATGCCGCGCGCGCAGTCCGAGCACCGCGCGGCTGCTGTCTTCGACCAGATCGAGCGAGTCCGGCACGTCGATGTCCGAGCGCTCGCCGTCAGTCAGCACCAGCTGCCGGAAGCTGCGCACCGCTGACAGTTCGCGCCGGCGATCCGGAAAAGGTCGGTCGTCGTCATTGCGCCATTTCGGGCCACGCATGCGCCCAGGGCTTTGCTGCCTCAAACGACGCGGCGGCTTGTAGCACCGAGGCGTCGCCAAGGTGACGGCCGACGATCTGCAACCCGACCGGTAAGCCCGCCTTGGTAAATCCGGCCGGGACGCTCGCCGCCGGTTGACCGGTCATGTTGAACGGGAAGGTGAATGCGAGCCACTGCGACGGCGTTACCATCCGCCCGTCGATCTTCTCGACACCCTGAATGTGCAGCGCGAACGGCGGCACGGCCAATGTGGGCGTCAGCAGAAGATCGTATTTCCGCATGAACCGCCACATCTTGTTGGTCACTGCCTTGCGAACCATTATCGCGCCCGTCAGGTCCTCGGCGGTCCAATCCCGTCGAATGAAATCCACCAGATGCGGGGTCATCTTGGCGCCGTGCTCCGCGACGATCGCGCGCATTCCCTTCAGGTCGGACTCCATTGCGACCAGCGCCCAGAACGCGCCGAGCGGATCGGCGAAGCCGGGATGCGCTTCCTCGAGGGTGCAGCCAAGATCCTTCTCGAACACCCGCACGGCCTCACCGACCACCCGCCGCACCTCCGGATCGACGGCGGCATAGCCCCAGTCGGAGCTGTAGGCGACGCGCAGGCCCTTCAGGTCGCGCGGCTTCGCCGCTTCCAGCCAGTCCACGTCGCTGGTCGGGATCGACAGCCGATCGCGCTCGTCCGGCCCGGCGATGACCGACAGCATCAACGCGGCATCGCGGACAGTCCGCGTCATCGGGCCAATATGCTCGAGCGATTCCCAGCTTGAGACGCCCGGATAGCGCTCGTCCTTGGTGCCGGGATACAGTGGCACGCGGCCCATAGACGCCTTCACACCGACCAATCCGCAGAAGGACGATGGGATACGCACCGAGCCGCCGCCGTCGCTGCCGAGAGCGATCGGACACAGCCCCGCCGCCACCGCGACGCCTGATCCTGCGCTCGATCCACCTGACGTGCGCTCGATATTCCACGGATTGACCGTGGTTTCACACACCGGGTTGTGGCCTACGCCGCTGTAGCCGAACTCGGGCACGTTGGTCTTGCCGAGCGAGACCGCTCCTGCAGCGCGCATTCGCTCGACCACGACGTCGTCCTCGTCGGGAACAAAGTCGGCATAGGCGACCGCCCCCGACATCGTGCGGACGTCCTTCGAACAGATCAGATCTTTGATCCCGTACGGCACCCCGGCCAGCGGCCCAACAGTCTGATCCGTGGCGATCGCGCGGTCCACCGCTTCGGCTTCGCGCAGCGCAATCTCCGGTGTCGGCGTGCAGAAGGCGTGCAGCGTCGCATCGAGTTTCTCGATGCGCGCCACCGCGGCCCGCGTCAGTTCGACGGCTGAGACGTCTCTGCGACGCACCGCCTCGGCGAGCGTCGCAGCATCACTTTTCCACGACACGTTCATGACAAGTCTCCCGGATAAGTTTTCCGCTGGCCAGCAGATCCTTCAGCTTGGCGTCGATGAACGCAACATCCTCCGAATTGAGACCGGGGCCGCCGGCGAAATAGCCCCAGATCGACTTGATCGGAACGAATTCTGCGTAGGGCATGTTGGTTTACCTCAAGCTCACTGTCCTCGGGCGGAAAGTAAGGATCGGTCATGCCCCTCATCACGTAGGCCTTGGCGGTGATCGAACTGAGTGCCTTCTTGTAGTCCCCGCGATACATCTCGTTGGCGCTGATGTCGCCGTTCTGCCACGTCCAGCATGGTCAGCAGGTTGTTGGCGTCCCGGACCAGGAAGAGCCCCCCAAAGCCGACGAGATAATCCTCCAGCGAGGAATAGCCCATCCCTTGATGTCGAGTTCGGCGCGGTAGAAAGCCTGCGGAAACCCCCAACCGGCGTAAACCCGCGCCATCGCTCGGAGGCCTTTTTCCGGCTTCGTCTTGTACCAGCCGTCGGCGAATGCGACGTCCGCGGTCAGCGCCACGTCGTCAGCTTCGAAAATCTGATAATCCATCATGCTCCTCCCTGCGGGCGAGCGTGCGAATGCTGCTCGCCGTTGCTGATCGAAAGCTCGTCTTGCAGGCCGCGGCTCAGGGGGTTTGGACGGCCTGCTTGGCGAAGGCGGACAGCGCCCAATAGGCGACGCCGCCGACCACCATGGACGACAGTGCCGTAGAGTATTGCGGCGCGACGTTCTCGACTACCAGGGCCACGGCCAAACCGATCGCCCACGCAACGAATGCCATCGGCCGGTCAGTGTGATTGCTTGTCCAACCCCGAACTGCTCGAGGACCTCGCCGGCACCAATGCCGAAGTGATCCATTCGTGTCCGGTTGACGTAATAAGCATGTGAAGTCATCAGCCCCCTCGTTTCGGATGCCGTTTCCTCCCCCGTCATCCCCAAAGAGGGGGCTGGTGCTTCCGTTCCGTCAGCTTGTATCTGCGGGGGCTATGACTCGAGCGCTTCCATCGGCCGGCCCGGAAGATCACGCCGCCCTCATGGAGGCGATTGCCCTGCGCCGCGACAGAACGGCGTTCGCGGGTCTGTTCGCCCATTTCGGTCCGCGCGTAAAAGCCTGGATGCTACGCGCCGGCAGCGCTCCTACAGCGGCCGAGGAATTGACCCAGGAAACCATGCTCGTCGTCTGGCAGAAGGCCCAATTGTTCGATCCGTCCCGGGCGGCCGTCTCGACCTGGATTTTCACCATCGCTCGAAATCTGCGGATCGACGCGATGCGGCGAGAACGGCACCCTTCTGACCTGATGCCCGATCCGATCGAGCATCAGGATGAGCCCGTTCAAGCCGATCGCGTTCTGGCGATGTCGCAACAGGAAACCCGTATCCGTTCGGCCCTCAGCCTGCTGCCGCCGGATCAGGCCGAGGTGATCCGCAAGGCGTTCTTCGAGGACAAGGTCCACGCCGAAATCGAAAAGGAGCTTGGCATTCCGCTGGGAACCGTCAAATCGCGGTTACGTCTGGCCATGGTGCGTTTGCGCGCGGCGTTGGGAGATTTGACGTGATCAATCATCATCCCAGCGAGGCGACACTTACCGCCTATGCCGCCGGCACGCTGCCGGGAGCACTAGCGCTCGTTGCGGCAACCCATCTCGGCCAATGCCCCGCCTGTCGGGGTTCTTTGAGGACACTTGAGGCCACCGGCGGTGCGCTCCTCGCGGATCTGCCGCCGGTGGCGCTTTCCGTCGACGCGCTGGATCGGTTGCTGACACGACTGGACGACCCGCCGCCACCTCCGGTGCCCTTGCTTAATCCGGATCTGCCGGCGCCGTTGAACCGCGCGGCATTCGGCCGGTGGTGGCCGGTGGCACTCGGCACCCGGTATCGCCCGTTCCGGTCCTCGGATTCGGCCTGGGGCGGATTGCTGCTGGCGCAGCCCGGCCGGTCGCTGCTTCGGCACGGGCATACTGGGCTGGAACTGACCTGTATCCTTTCGGGCGCCTTCGCCGACGGCAGCGGGACATATCGCACAGGTGATCTGTCGGAACCCGTAACCGATCACGATCAGCCGCCTGTGGTGATTGGAACCGAACCCTGCCTGTGCGTCATTGCTTCCGAAGGCATGCGGTTACGCGGCCTGCTGGGGTGGGCGCAGCGAATTATAGGATCGTAATAACGCAGATCGTGCTGCCAGCGGGCGCTATCTGGCGTTAACGCCCAGTCGCAACGAGATGCTTCTAGCGTGCGCCTGTAGCCCTTCGGCCTCCGCCAGTGCCACGGCCGCCGGCCCGACCCGGTCTAACCCGGACTGGGTCGTGGACACGAACGTAGTCCGCTTAAGGAAGTCGAACACTGACAACCCGGATGCAAAGCGGGCGGTCCGGCCCGTGGGGAGCACATGGTTAGGACCAGCAACGTAGTCTCCAACCGCCTCGGGGCAGAAGGCTCCCAGGAACACGGCTCCTGCGTGCCGCACCCGAGCGAACAACGGGTCCGGATCGCGCACCATCAGTTGCAAATGCTCCGGCGCGAGCCGATCGACCAGACCAACTGCCTGGTCCCAATCCTCCACCACGATAACCGCCCCATGAGCCCGCCAACTCGCCCCCGCGATCGCGGCTCGGGGTAGAGAGGGAAGCTCTGCCAGCACAGCCGCCGCCACCGCATCCGCGAACGCCGCATCGTCGGTGATCAGGATTGATTGCGCCGCCTCATCGTGTTCGGCCTGAGCCAACAGATCGACGGCTATCCGGCGCGGATCGTTATCCGCGTCGGCCAGCACAACCACTTCCGACGGGCCGGCAATGTTGTCGATGCCAACGCGCCCGAACACCTGACGCTTGGCCTCCGCGACATAGGCATTGCCGGGGCCGACAATGCGATCCACCGCTGCGATGGACGCAGTGCCGAACGCCAAGGCGGCGATCGCTTGCGCCCCGCCGATCCGATAAATTTCGGAAATACCTCCGCGTCGCGCGGCGGCGAGGACCAGCGGATTAAGCACCCCGTCCGGCGTCGGTACGCACATGGCGATCCGGGAGACCCCGGCCGCCCGGGCGGGGATCGCGTTCATCAGCACGGAAGATGGATAAGCCGCTTTGCCGCCCGGCACATAGAGCCCGACGGCATCCAGCGCGGTCCAGCGCATCCCCAGGGTCAGGCCGGCCTCGTCCGTCATCCGCAGGTCCTGCGGCAACTGCGCGCGGTGAAACGCCTCGATCCGGGTGGCGGCCAGATCCAGGGCGGCGGCCAGTTCGGCGGGAATGGCGGCCGTCGCGGCATCGATCTCGGCAGACGAAATGCGCAAACGATCGGCCGTCGGTGTCTGCCGGTCGAACCGCGTCGTGTAGTCGATCACCGCGGCATCGCCGCCGGCCCGGACGGCAGCGATGATGTCGGCAACGGCGCGATCGACGGTTTCGGTCGTCTCGCGCGCCTGGGACAAAAGGGCGGTAAATCGTGCCTCGAAGTCAGCGTCCCCGGCGGACAGCCGGATCATGCCGGATCCAGCGCGGCACGGAACCTGGCGATCCAGGCGCCTATGGCCTCGGGTTGGGTCTTCAGCGCGGTCCGGTTCACGATCAGCCGGCTGGTGACCGGCGCAATGACCTCGGTTTCCACCAGTCCGTTGGCCTTGAGGGTAGATCCCGTCTGCACCAGGTCGACGATCATGCGGCACAGGCCCAACCCGGGTGCCAATTCCATGGCGCCGTTCAATTGCACGACCTCGGCGTGGATGCCGCGGCTGGCATAATGCCTGCGGGCGATATTGGGGTATTTCGAGGCGACCCGCACCTGGCTCCAGCGCGAGGGGTCATCCGTTCCGGCGGTCTCCCGCGGCTCCGCGACGGACACCCGGCATTTGCCGATGCCTAGGTCCAGCGGAGCGTAAATCTCTGGGTAATCAAATTCCATCAGCACGTCAGCGCCGCAGATACCGAGATGCGCGGCACCGAATGCGACAAAGGTGGCGACATCGAAGGGTCGCACCCGTACGACATCCAGCATCGCGTCGTCAGTTGGGAAGCGCAGGCGACGACTGTCCTCGTCGGCGTAGTCGGGTGCGGGGATGATTCCGGCACGCGTCAGCAACGGGCCGCACTCCGACAGAATGCGCCCCTTGGGCAGCGCCAGGATCAGCGGCGTTGTCACCTCCGACCCCATCGCGGGGATGAGGGCAGAAGTGGGGAATGGGGCAGTCATGACGGCTCCAGCCTTAAGTGTCGGGGCGTTTACATCAGCGGGACGGGGATCGGAAGCCTGCCCAGGGTAACGCTGGCTTGTGCAGCTGTTTAGCCGGATCAGCCTTCCTGCATGCGCTGCCAAACCTCATGCTGGGCTTGATCGGGCGCTGGCCGATTCAAGACGAAGCGGGACAGCGCACCGCCGCTCAAGGTGCAAGCGTCTTGGAGTTGTCTCGCTGCGGCGGCTCCGAAGAACAGTCGGCGGGGTAGGCGCAGCATCGTTCGCGGGACATTGCCGCGCCGAAAATAATTGACACGTGAATAGGGGTTCATAAGGACCGCGTTTTGCGGAAGAGCTGATCTAACAGCGTGATGTCCGACCGCGTATCATTCCATATAGTAATTGACCTGGAACGCCCGCTGCTTTAGACCGACAGGGTTGGAGGGACAACGCGGACAATGGCGGATCGGGTGCTCATTCTGCGCTGGGCCGGCAGCGCCTACGATTCCCTTGGCGGCCTGCTGGAACTAGCCGGGCATGAACTAGCGGCGCATGGCTTCAAAGTGACCATTGTCTCGGCTGACGGCAAGGATTGGCCGCAGCGTCTGATCCAACTGCTCAGGCAGGGCGGCATCTCTTTCGCGCTTACCATGTCCGGGATTGGCACCGATCTGAGCGTGGACGGCAAGCTGATCTGGGAGGCGGCAAAAGTTCCGTTGTTCAATTGGAGCTGCGATCATCCTTGTTACTTCCCAATGCGTCACGCCATCCGCAACGCCTACTTGCTGCACGGTTACGTCTTTCCCGACCATGCCCGCTATTCAATTCAACATTTGAGCTCGAACGGAACCGCATTCGCCGTTCATCTGGGCATCCCATCGCGCAATGTATTTCCCGAGGCGCCGTTGCCGGCGGCTGCACGCAACAGCCGCATCATGTTCACCAAGAGCGGAGCTGATATTAACAAGATCGAGGCTTCGTGGCGGGGGTACGCGCCGGGTCCCCAGCGGATCGTATTCGCCGCGGCAGAGGAACTATTTGCCCGCTCCACAACCGATTTCCTTCCGACCCTACAGCGAATTGCCGAACCCCTCGGTTTGTTTTTTGATGGCAATAATCAGTTGACGCTGCTGCTGATGCGGGAAGTCGACACCTATATTCGCTTGAAGCGTGCTAACTTGGTGATGAACGCCCTTTTGCGATACCCGGTCGATGTGTTCGGCACCGGATGGGACCACGTGAAGTGGGATGGCGCCGCTGCGCAGTATCACGGCGCAATGACCTGGCGGAGGATGATCGACCAGTTGCCGTGTTACCTCGGCAGCCTGTCGATCAATCCGTTGGTAGAGGAGTCCGTCCATGACCGCGTGTTCTTTGCCCTAGCGGCCGGCGTGGTCCCGATCACTGACGGCAATGCCTTCACGGCCAAGAATATGCCGGCGTTGGAAAGGTATCGTTTTTCGTTTGTCACCCAACAGATCGAGCAAGCGGTGGAAGCTGCCCTGGCAGCCCCCGCGGATGCTCTTATTCAGGTAGAAGATACCTGGCGTGCGTTGATGACACCGTTCGGAATGCGGCGCTCGGCGCAACAGATTGCGCAATTCGCCGCGCTGCACCCCCTGAATGCGAGAATTCGGGTACTTGACGGTATAGATGCCTGGGATCCTGGTCGTCGGCGCGGGCTTTGCCGGAGCCACATATGCCCGGACCTTGGCCGAAGCGGGCTATACAGTGCATGTAATCGACCGCCGCAATCATATTGGCGGCAATGCCGCAGACTTCGTCGATGCGAACGGCGTGCGGGTGCATCGTTACGGGCCGCATCTGTTTCATACCAACGCGACATCGGTGTTTGACTGGCTGCGGCGTTTCGGATCCTGGACCTCCTATTTCCACCGAGTGCGAGCGATCCTCCCGGATGGGCATTCTGCGCCGCTGCCGGTAAATCTCGACACCATAAACGCGGTGTTCAATGAGACCTTGCGAACCGGAACGGAAATGGTAAGTTTCCTGCGAGGTGTCGCGGTGCCGATCGTTGATCCGCAGAACGCTGGCGAACATCTGCGGTCGCGAATCGGAAACGTTCTGACAGACCTGTTTTTCCGTCCCTACACACGGAAAATGTGGGGCCTGGATTTAGAGGAAATGGACGCCAGCGTAGTCAGCCGATTGCCAATTCGCTTCGATAGTAATGATCTGTACTTCCCGGATGACCGGTATCAGGCGTTGCCGGCCGCTGGCTATACCGCGCTGTTCGGGGCCATCTTAGCGCATCCGGCCATCTCCGTCGAACTGTCGGTCGACTACGATGGGAGCATGGAACGGTCATACGATTTCTGTTTTAACAGTATGGCAATCGACGAATTCTTTGACTACCGCCTTGGCGAACTCCCCTACCGCTCATTGCGGTTTCACCATAAAACCGTTACGCAATGGGATGATCAGCCCTATAGTGTCCGCAATTACACGGATGCCGGTCGGTTCACCCGCGAAGCGTGGTGGCACCGTCTGCCAGGGCATCTTCACGCGGAAATCCGCCGGCGGACGGTCACCGTCGAGGAGCCATGCGATTATCGGCACAATAACAACGAGCGCTACTACCCCGTGAAAACCGCTGACGGGCGCTATCAGGCCCTGTACCACGGCTATCGCGACTTGGCCAACGCCCTGTCCAATATGAAATTTATTGGCCGCTGTGGCACGTATCAGTATCTCGACATGGATCAGGTCATCAACCAGTCGCTTGCTGGAGCCAACCGGTGGCTGGAAGCCGCTCGGGGATCAGCGCCGGAACGGGCGGCGATGCGATTACCCTAGGCCGGCGCGGTTGCGGGCCACGGACTTGGTCGTCGGGTGATCGGGACCAAGCGTCTTCATGTAGATGGACAGAGACCAGTCCAGCGCCTCTCGGGCGGAAAACCCGTCGCCTAGATCCTTTAATACGCCGGCTAGATTGTTGGTGTCGCGCGCAACACTGGGATGATCCCGGCCCAGCGCCGTCTCGTCGATAGCAAGGGCCCGCTCGAACGCCGCCTGCGCGCCTTCCAGGTCGCCGATATCGTGCAGAACCAGCCCGAGATGGTTGATGTCGGTGGCGGTCTCCGGATGTTCGGCGCCAAGCGCCTCGGTGTGCAAGGCAAGCGCGCGCCGCAATTGTGCCTGAGCATCCATCATCTCGCCAAGCTCATGCGACAGGCGTCCAAGATCGCGCAGATCGTTAGCCAGGTCCGGGTGATTGGCGCCAAGCTCCCGCTGGCGCACCTCAATGAGGCGTTCAAGGTTGTCGCGCTGGGCGCGAAGGTCGTTCATGGTGGGCATCGGCGAGTCCTTTCGGCCGGCTATGTGGCCAGTGCCCGCGTGATGCTCAAGGGCACGGCTCTAGGCATCATATTCGGCCGAGATGTCCTTGCCGGTGTAGTCCGGCATCATGGCGGCCGAGATCAGGCTGATCACCGCACACGCAGCGATGTAGATCGCGACAGCATAACCGGTGTGATACGTCGCGATCAGCGCAGTCGCGATCAGCGGCGCCGGGCCGCCGGCGATGACTGAGGCAAGCTGGTACCCCAGCGAGGCACCGCTGTAGCGCAGGCGTGGCGTGAAGGCTTCGGCGATCAGCGCCGCCTGAGGGCCGTACATCATGTCGTGCGGTATGAGCGATAGCACGATCGCCAAGAACACCAGCACCGGCAACCCGCTGGCCAGCATGCCGAAATAAACGAAGCCATATACGCCCGTTACCGCAGCGCCAATCAGATACATGGTACGTCGGCCGATCCTGTCGGAGATATGGCCGAACAGCGGTATGCTGACAAACGACACCACCGACGCGGCCAGCACCGCCGCCAGCACCAGTTCACGCGACATCTTCAGCGTGCCGGTGCCGTAGGCAAAGATAAACGCCGTGAATATGTAGAACGGTGCCTGTTCAGCCATCCGAACCAGGGCCGACAGGATGATCTCGCGGGGCTGTTTCTTGATCACCTCCAAGATCGGAGTTTTTTCGATCAGGTTGGTCTCGACAAGTTGCTTGAAGACAGGTGTTTCCAGGATGCCGATCCGGATCCATAGGCCGATGCCGATTAGGACGATGCTGAGGAGGAACGGCACACGCCAACCCCAGGCGATGAAATCAGCACCCGACCACGCGCTGAAGGCAAGGATCACAAGATTTGACAGGAACAGGCCGCACGGTACGCCGAATTGCGGCCAGGACGCAACCAGACCTCGGCGCGTATGGGTGCGGGACCATTCCATCGAGATCAATACCGAACCACCCCATTCGCCGCCGACGCCGATGCCCTGGAGCGTGCGCAAAACCGTAAGAATGACGGCGCCCCAAACGCCGATGAAGTAGTAGCCGGGCACCAGGGCAACGAGGAATGTTGCGATCCCCATCAGCAGAAGGGTGGAGATTAGCGTCGCTTTCCGGCCGATCCGGTCACCGAAATGGCCAAAAATTGCCGCGCCGATCGGGCGGCCGACAAAGCCTATGAAGTAGGTGCTGAATGCGGCGAGTGTACCGGTCAGAGGGTCGGCGTTGGGAAAAAAGAGCTGTGGGAACACCAAGCCGGCGGCGGTACCGTAGATGAAAAAGTCATACCACTCGATGGTCGTGCCAATAGTCGCGGCGACGACGGCCTTGCGTAATTGCGCGCTGTGCTCGGCGTCCGGAAGTCCGCTGGAGAGGGTGCTGGTGGTCGACATGTTTACTCCCGAACCAAGCTTGTTTTACCAACAAGTCGTTACCCTACCAAGGTTGACCCATTTAGAGGAGAGCGCAACAGCGCGATCTGCCTTTGATTGGCCCTGCATTCGGCTGTACATCGAAAGGGATCAATTCGACGACACACGATCGCCAACTCCCTGCGGCTGGAGCAATACCTGATCGTGTCTGCTCGCATTGGCGTGTCCGAGACGGCGACGGTTTGGCGGCCGAAGGCATGGCGATTGAAATGACTTGGTCAGTCGAGCAATCCGCGCTTCCCCAGCGCTTCCTTTAGGTCATCCGCAGTGATCGACAACGGGGACCGACGCGACCTGTCGCCGTCAGCGAGCGTCTCCGCGCATGGACGTCATTGATTGCTGCGTCCCGGTAGGTTCAACTGAAAACCAGCTCACCTCCGCCGGCGCGTGCGAACCATCGCGACTGAGGGCATCGACACTCCATACATAGAAGCCCGACTTTGCGGGCAATCGTACTACCGTCGCTGTTTCGGCCAATGTCGAGGTAAAGACTGTTCGGGACGCCGGGCCACTCAACTCCCGCACCCGAACCTGGAAGTGCACCGGTTGCGGTTCGGGAGGCGCAATCCATACAAGCTCCACTGTTGGGTTCCCCTCTGATGGCGTCAGGGTGACATTTCTGGCCGGAACGGCCGGCGTCACCCCTACCAACGGGCCGCCAGGCCGTTGCTGGGGTGCCGCTTGCAGCGCCTTCAACCTGGCTCCGGCGGCGGCGATCCCACCGTCGGCGGCGTCATGTAACCAAGCCACTGCGACATCGGCGTTCCGCGGCACGCCATCGCCTTGCTCATAGAGTTGGCCGATGTCGAACTGGGCGCGATGGTGCCCGCGCGCGGCAGCCCTGGCGTACCAAATCGCGGCACTCGTGCTGTCCCGCGCCACGCCCCGGCCTTTGTCGTACATCGCCCCGACGTTAAATTCTGCCTCCGGCATCCCGGCCTCGGCGGCAATCTTATACCAGTAAAACGCCGCTTCCGGATTTTCCGGCGTTCCGTTTCCCAGGTCATATAACAGACCGATTCCGAAGGCCCCTCCAGCGTCGCCCTGACGGCTCAGCTCGGCCCAAAGCCCCATGGCATCGGTGAAGCGCCCGGCGTCATAAGCGCGCCGAGCATCCTCCGGGGCCCCCGCCGCGGCTGGCATGGTTGAGCAGCCCAGCAACAAAAGACCGGCTGCATAACGCCAGAATCTGTGGGCGATTACCGCCAAGTGATCTCAACGCGCCGATTACGGGCTTCGGGCGTTCCCTCAGGGGCGGGTACAGCCGGTTCGGTTTCCCCTTTTGCCAGTATCTGGAAGCGCTCTACTGGAATGCCGCGAGCGATAAGACCCTGCAGCACATTGTCGGCTCGCTGTTGCGATAGCCGAAGATTAGCAGCAGCCGAGCCTGTTGAGTCGGTGCCCCCACTGACCACCATGACTATCGGCTTGCCATCCCGGTAAGTGCGAGCCGCCTGATCCAGTGTGGTTAGACCCTGCGGGTTGACCACCGCACTGCCAGGGTCGAAGTAGATCGAGAGGGAATCCGCTGCTTTGGCCGGTGCGGGTGGGTTTTGGGCGCTCGCGGCTGTCGCTCCGAGCAGCGCAGCCACTGCGACGAATAGGCAGAAACGGTTAACCAAGAAGTAGCTTTTCATGTTTGACCTCCCTTGAAAACGTGATCAACCGAACCGCCTTGACGCGAGTTCGCCTGATTCGGTGATATTTTATTATCGATATGGATCAACACCGGCTTGTGTGGCACGCCGCCGGCCAGTACTTGCAATAATGATACGCAAATCGGCCCCCGAAGATCTCTAGCCCACGAGGATTTGTTGGCCGGCGCTTAACCGCCTATCGGGCGACCATCCTGCCGGCGATAGTCTATTGATCGAAAACTAATTAGTGGCTGCGAGCCTTTGCTTCAGAAATTGGCACGCAGCAACAAGGTATCAAGTACCGCGTAGAGCAGACCGCCTATTAGAAAGCCCACGATGGTGCCGTTCATACGAATATACTGTAGATCACGGCCGATCCGTAGCTCCAGCCGGTCAACCACCGTTTCGGTATCCCAGTTGGCGACCACCTGAGCGATAAAGTCGGCGATCCGAAGCTGAGCGGTGGGCAGCAGCGACCGAGTGATGCCTTCGGCGGCGGTCTGCAATCTGGCCCGAGCCGCCGGATCGGCCTCGAGGATGGCCCCGAGATTACCTAGAGCGGTCTCGATGTAAGCCACCACTCGGCCGTTCGGCCTCGAAATGTCGGCCTCTAACCCGACGCGAATACGCGCCCAGATATCCCACATCCAGGCCTGAACGGTCTCGTGCGCCACCACGCGCCGGATGGCTATCCCGATCTCGGCCGCTCGCTCCGGTTCGGTTTCCATGCGGTTGATCTCGCGTCGCACCCATTCATCGAACGCCAGTCGCAATTCCGAGCCGTCCGGGCTCATTTTATCCAATTCGGCGTTGACCAGCCCCAAAACGCGCCGAGCGATTGAGGCGCCCAGCGCCCAGCCGACCAAGCGTCCGCCCTGCTCGCGCACGCGCTCTTCTATGGCTGAGTGTAGTGCGTCCTCGCGGCTGGCAAGCGCCGTTTTCAACTGCCCGAGGATAAAGCCGAACACCTCCTGGTGTCGGCCTCCGTCGACCAGGCTGTGCAGGGCCCGCGCCACTACCCGCCCCGAAGCGGGCCCACCCATGATGCGGGGCACCACGCGAGCGAGGACCCGCCGCGCCCGGCCGTCCTCAACAGTCGTCAGCAACCTTGGCAGCATGCCTGATAGTCCGACCGCGGCGGGATGAGCGGCGGCGGGGTCGGCCAGAAAACGATGTAAGATGCTCGGCAGGTCCAAACCCGCAAGTACGTGGGATACTTCCTCGCCGGTGAAAACGTGGTTGGCCACGAAACGTCCGAGCGCCTGACCCAGTCGCCCGCGCTGATTGGGAATGATGGCAGTATGAGGAATCGGTATGCCCAACGGATGGCGAAAAAGCGCGGTTACCGCGAACCAATCCGCGATGCCGCCAATAAACCCGGCCTTCGCTGACGCTTGCAGCAATCCGCTCCACCAGTTCGGCGGCGCTAGGTAGGTGGCAATGGTCATGGTGGCCATCAGGATTAGCAGGCCCGAGGCAAACATGCGGTGACTACGCAAGGTCCGCCGAGCGAGAGCATCGGGATCGGGTTCGGTCATCGCCGCCTGTTTAGGCGTGCGCCTCTCTTCCGTCCAACCCGGTGCAATGTTATACTGTAACCATGATCGACCCGCTGTCCCCGACCGCCGGCGCAACCTCCCGGCTTGTCCTTGCCGCTGCCGTTCTAGGCTGCGTTTGGGTCGCGGTGCTATGGGCGCTTTGATCACGCTGCATGGTGTTGAGTTGCGGATGGGCAGCCGGGTCATCCTGTCCGATCTGAGCGGCGCGTTTGAATCGGGTAGCCTGACCGCGGTGATCGGAGAGAATGGCTCAGGCAAGACGACACTGTTGCGCGCCATCGCTGGGTTGCACCCCCTGGCGAGGGGCAGGATCGATCGCACGGATTTGCTGGCATCAGAAATCGCGCTGCTCGCTCAGGGCAGCCATCTGGATCGCTCATTCCCGATCACCTGCCGCGATGTGGTCGCGTTGGCGGCAACCCGGTTGGGTCCGTTTCGCTCGATCGGCAAGGATCGGCTTGCGGCAACCGGCGCCGCTTTGGAGCGCGTCGGACTGGTGGAGATGGAAACGCGTCCGATCAAGGCGCTTTCGGCGGGTCAGTTCCAGCGGGTGCTGTTCGCCCGGACAATCGTGCAGGACGCACAGCTGATTTTGCTGGACGAACCATTCACCGCCGTGGATGCCGCCACGGCAAAGCTGCTGCTGTCGGTGATCGAAGATTGGCACACCGAGGGCCGCACGGTCATCGCGGTGCTACACGATATGACTGTCGTGCGGCGGCATTTTCCTCATACGCTGCTGCTGGGCGGCTCGGCCGCCCAATGGGATTCACTACGGGACGCGCAATCGGGCCCGGGATTGCAAGCGGCCTGATGTTCGACATCCTGTTGGAGCCGTTTGCGCTAGGTTTCATGCGCCGCGCGCTCGCGGGTTGCCTCGCATTGTCCGTCGCCGCCCCGCCCCTGGGTGTGTTCCTCGTGTTGCGGCGCATGAGCCTCATGAGCGACGTCTTGCAACACGGCGTGCTGCCGGGCATTGCGGTTGGCGCGATCTTCGCTGGACTGTCGGTCTGGGCAATGGGTCTGGGTGGCGTGGTGGCCGGATTGGCGGTCGCGGTGGTGGCTGGGTGGCTGGCGCACCGAACCGGCGGCCGCGAGGACAGCCAACTCGCCGGTATGTATCTGCTGGCTTTGGCCGCGGGCGTGGCGCTGATCTCAGCGCAGCACAGCCTGGATCTGACGCATATCCTGTTCGGCAACGTTCTCGCGGTGGACGATAAGGCGTTGTGCGGCATGGCGGGTGTGGCGACGGTGACCTTGCCGGCTCTGGCGCTGATCTGGCGCCCGCTGGTGTTGGAAAGTCTTGACCCCGGGTTCATGGCGGCAACGTCTGGGAGAGGCGCGCGCTGGCACCTGGCGTTCTTGATGCTGGTCGTGCTGTGCGTGGTATCGGGCTTCGTCGCGCTAGGTACTTTGATGTCAGTTGGACTAATGATGTTGCCAGCAATCGCCGCTCGGCATTGGTCCAATTCGCTGTCGGGCCAGGTCCGAACCGCAGTTGGCATGGCGTGTGTATCCTCGGTCGGAGGGCTGATCCTGTCGTTCAATCTGGACATCCCCGCCGGTCCGGCGATCGTGCTGACGGCCGGGGGGCTCTGGGTAGTCAGTCTTCTGACCGGTCCCCGAGGCAGCCTGTGGAGGCAGGCGACCCCGACCGCATAAGTCCTTCCGGCCTCGTGGGATGTCAACTGCTCCGGCGCTTGCGCGGTCATGCGCAATCTCGCCACGTTCTGGCGGCAGAATTCGCTTCACGGTAGGGAGAGACCATGAACTGGTCAGGTCAAAAAGTCTTCGTCACGGGTGGGGCGGGGTTTCTCGGTTCCAATCTTTGCCATGCTCTTGCGGCCCGAGGCGCTAAAGTCACCGCGCTGGATGGCTTCCTGTTCGGCGGGGGCGCCAATTCGCGCAACCTCGACGGTGCCGACGTGGACCTTGTTCGTGGCGACATCCGCGAATTTGACCTGCGGCCCTTGTGTGAGGGCGCTGCGGTCATCTTCAACCTCGCCGCGCAAACCAGCCATATGGGCGGCCAAGCCGACCCGCTGGCGGACATCGCAGTCAATGCTGTCGCGCAGGTTCGTTTGATCCAGGCCGCGCGGGAGGCTGCGCCCGATGCGATCGTGGTCCACGCGTCAACGCGACAATTCTACGGGCGCGTCGAAAAGCTTCCGGTTGACGAAAACCAACCGGTTGCTCCACCAGATGCCAACGGCGTGTCGAAATTCGCCGGCGAGCAGTACTGGATGCTGGAACACCGCGTCCGCAATCGCCCGGTCGTCTCACTGCGGCTAACCAACTGCTACGGCCCGCGGTTGCGCATCCGCGACGCGAGACAGACGTTCCTCGGCATCTGGATACGCTGCGTCCTGGAAAATCGGCCGTTCGAGATTTGGGGGGGCGCCCAGCTTCGCGACCTGACCTATGTCGACGATGTAACAAACGCCTTTCTGGCGGCGGCGGAACAATCCGCGTGTTACGGCCGCATTTTCAATATCGGCGGCTCGCCACCGGCCTCGTTGCAAGAACTGGCGGACATCGTCGTGCGCCTGTCCAGCGGCACAGGGCATTATGTCACGCGGGAGTTCCCCGCCGACCGCGCTCTTATCGATATTGGTAGCTACCACGCTGACGACCACGCTTTTCGAAGCGCATCGGGCTGGCGCCCACAAACGTCCCTTGAAGAGGGCATCGGCCGCACCCTGGATTGGTACAGGACGCGGCTGGCGGATTACCTTTGATCCCGCAGGCAAACCCGGAGGCCGGGTATCGTGCGCTGAAGGAAGAGATCGACCAGGCGGTCGCCCGAGCTCTGTCCTCGGGCTGGTATGTTCTGGGCAACGAATTGCGTGCCTTTGAAATCGAGTTCGCCGCTTGGCTCGGTGTTCCTGGGGTCGTTGGGTGTGGCAACGGCACTGATGCGATCGTGCTGGCGCTGCGGGGTCTAGGCATCGGACCTGGATGCACGGTTGTGACAGTTTCCCACACTGCAGTGGCGACCGTCGCCGCCGTTGAAATGGCGGGGGCGACGCCGCTGCTGATTGATATCGACCCTGCTCATTACACAATGGATCCGGACGAGCTTCGACGGGTGCTAGAGGCACCACCGAATGGGTTGCCGCCGATCAGAGCCGTCTTGCCGGTGCACCTCTACGGACAGCCCGCCGATCTGGACCGGATCGTTCCACTGTGCCGTCAGCATGGGGTGGCCTTAATCGAGGACTGCGCCCAAGCGCACGGCGCCCGTTTGCACGGGCAGCGCGTCGGCAGCTTCGGCGATGCCGCAACCTTCAGCTTCTACCCGACGAAAAACCTTGGCGCGCTCGGTGATGGCGGTGCGGTCGCGACCGCCGACCCGACGTTGGCAAAACGGATCGCGGCATTGCGCCAGTATGGGTGGCATAAGCACTATGTCAGCGATGAGGCTGGGATAAACAGCCGCCTCGACGAGGTGCAGGCGGCGATTTTGCGAGTCAAACTCGGCCACCTTGACCGGCAGAACGCCCGGCGTCGTGCGATCGCCGGCACTTATGACGCGGCGCTCGCCGGCGGCCCTTTTCGGGCGCCCGAATTGCGAGACGACGTCAGCCATGTGTATCATCTCTACGTCACGCGGTCCGGCCAGCGGGACCATTTCCAGGAGATGCTCCGCGAGAACGGCGTAGGGACCGGCATCCATTATCCGGTTCCCGTCCATTGTCAGCCTGCGTACACCGGACGCATCGCGCTAGGGCCATCCGGTTGCCCCGAGACGGAAAACGCGGCGAAGGAAATTCTCAGCTTACCGATCTATCCGGAGATGACCGATCCCGAGGTCGAAACGGTGTGCGCGACACTGAAAATGCTATTTCGGCACGACTGAAGGATTGCCGCCTGGCGAACCCGGCGGCGGAATAACAGGTGTGGTGGCACCACTATGTGCTGGCGGACTGACGGTCATCCCCGGATCGACGTTTGGCGGCTTGATCATGCCCTTTTGCTGAGATAGCCGGTTGCTCAAGGTTCCGTCGGGCGGGGCAATCTTTTCCGGCGGCGGTGAGGCTGAATTAGGCGGAGCCAGCGGCACAGTCGGATTTGTGGGCGACGTCGGCTGCGGGTTTTGCGCCAAAGCCGGTGCCGCGGCCAGGATCAGTGCGGTGATCGAGATAGCTCGCAACATTTAGGGGTTTCCTTTGCTCTGCGTCGGGATGCCCGACGCCGTTGCTTGCCCTAACGCATCAGCACACATGACGTTCCTGGTTTGCCGACGGAAGCCGATTTGCGGCGCCGGATCGAAAAATTGGGGTTGGCGATTGTCTGTTGCGGTACAACAAGAAACTCGTTGACGTGCCCTGGTTGCTGACATAAACGCGGCGGTGGGTCACGTCCCCCCACCGGGACGCTTTTCTTCTGTAAGGGAGAACCGCAATGGCAATCGCCGCGATACCGGACGTTCGTCCGGCCAATCCCAATTTCTCTTCCGGCCCCTGCGCCAAGCGCCCCGGATTTACGCTTGACGCCCTCGCCGGAGCGTTCCTCGGTCGCAGCCACCGCGCAGCGGAGCCCAAAGCCCGACTAGCCGAGGTCATCGACCTATCGAAGTCAATCCTTGGAATTCCCCCCGATTGGCGTCTCGGGATTGTCCCGGCGTCCGACACCGGCGCGGTTGAGATGGCGCTCTGGTCGCTGCTGGGTGCTCGGGGTGTCGATATTCTGACCTTCGAGAGTTTTGGCGAAGGATGGGCAACCGACATCGTCAAGCACCTCAAATTGCCGGATGCGCGCGTCCTGTCCGCGCCATATGGCAAGCTGCCGGACCTGACAGCTGTCGATCCGGCGCATGATGTCGTGTTCCCCTGGAACGGCACTACCTCGGGCGTGCGCATGCCGAACGCCGACTGGATCGCCGACGATCGTCAGGGCCTGACAATATGCGATGCGACGTCTGCTGCCTTCGCGATGGCACTGCCGTGGAGCAAGCTGGATGTCGTGACCTGGTCTTGGCAGAAAGTTCTGGGCGGGGAAGCCGCACACGGCATGCTCGCGCTGTCGCCGCGCGCGGTCGAGCGCCTGGAAAACTACACCCCGCCGTGGCCGCTGCCAAAGATTTTCCGTCTGACATCGAAAGGGAAAATCTCGGAAGGCGTGTTTAAAGGCGAAACGATCAACACTCCGTCGATGCTGTGCGTGGAAGACGCGCTCGATGGTCTGCGGTGGGCGCAGTCCGTCGGCGGTCTGCCAGCGCTAATCGCTCGGTCCGAGGCCAATCTTGCTGCCTTCGCCGCATGGGTGGAAGGAAGTGAGTGGGCGAGCTTCCTCGCAGAGGATCCTGCGACGCGGTCCTGCACCTCGATTTGTTTGAAGCTCACCGCGGGACGGTTCACGACGCTGCCGCCGGATGAGCAGACCAAGGCGGTGAAGCAATTGGCGTCTCTGCTGGAAAAGCAAGGTGTGGCCTATGACATTGCCGGCCATCGGGACGCGCCGCCGCATCTGCGAATTTGGGGCGGCGCCACGATAGAGACTTCCGACGTCCGTGCGCTGCTGCCTTGGCTCGACTGGGCGGCCGTTGAAGTGGCTGCCACGTTCGCTGCTGTTAAGTAAGGATTATTCGATGCCCAAGGTTTTGATCAGCGACAAGCTGTCGCCGGCTGCTGTCGACATTTTTCGCAATCGCGGCATTGATGTTGACTTGAAACCCGGCCTGTCACCCGCCGAGCTGCGAGCCATCATTGGTGAGTATGACGGCCTCGCGATCCGTTCCGCCACCAAGGTGACGAAGGAGCTTCTGGACGCCGCGACCCGGCTGAAGGTCGTGGGACGCGCGGGGATTGGCGTCGACAACGTGGATATCCGCTCGGCGACAACGCGTGGTGTTGTCGTTATGAACACGCCCCACGGCAACACCATTACTACAGCAGAACATGCTATCGCTATGATGTTCGCGCTGGCCCGGCAAATTCCCGAGGCTACGACATCGACTAAGTCCGGCAAGTGGGAAAAGAACCGCTTCATGGGTGTCGAGCTGACTGCCAAGACGCTTGGCCTGATCGGCTGCGGCAACATCGGTTCGATCGTCGCTGACCGCGCTGTCGGACTGAAAATGCGAGTGCTCGCCTATGACCCTTATCTGTCGGAGAAGAAGGCGCTCGACCTGGGGGTCGAAAAGGCCGACCTCGACGTGCTGCTCGGGCGCGCCGATTTCATTACACTGCACACACCGCTGACCGACGCAACCCGGAACATTCTGTCGCGCGAGGCGCTGGCGCAGACGAAAAAGGGAGTTCGCATCATCAACTGCGCGCGTGGCGGCTTGCTGGATGAGGCGGCCCTGGCCGATGCGATCAAGTCCGGCCACATCGCCGGAGCCGCGCTGGATGTGTTTGAAACTGAGCCAGCTACCGACTCGCCATTGTTTGGTCTTGAGAACGTGGTTTGCACCCCACATCTCGGTGCCGCTACGGCAGAAGCACAGGAGAATGTCGCACTCCAGGTCGCCGAGCAGATGAGCGATTTCCTGCTTACCGGGGCGGTTAGCAATGCGATCAACATGGCCTCGGTCTCGGCGGAGGACGCGCCGCGCCTGAAACCGTATCTGGAACTTTGCCGCCTGCTGGGCGCGTTCGCCGGACAACTGACCCAGGCTCGGGAAGGTGCGATTGAAAAGGTCACGATCGAATATGAGGGACAGGTGGCCGGTCTGAATCATCGCCCGCTGACAGCCGCAACCCTGGCCGGGCTGATGTCGCCGCTTATGGAGGGCATCAACATGGTCAACGCGTCGGTGGCCGCGCGCGATCATGGCATCGACGTGGCCGAGACGGTGCATGACCGTCCAACCGAATATCTGACATTGGTGCGGGTCACGATAGCGACCAGTGGGCTAACTCGGTCGGTTTCCGGCACGCTGTTTGCCGGGTCACGGCCGCGCATCGTCGAGATCAAAGGCATCAAGGTCGAGGCCGATTTCGCACCACATATGCTGTATGTAACCAACCAGGACAAACCGGGGTTCATCGGGCGGTTCGGCGCGACGCTGGCCGGAGCCGGGATCAATATCGCAACTTTCCACCTAGGACGGGCGGACCGAGGCGGCGACGCGATCTGCCTGGTGTCGGTGGACGAACAGGTGCCGGAAGCGGTGTTGGAGATGGTGCGCACACTGCCGCTGGTTGTCCAGGCTACCGGCCTGGCGTTCTAGACATTCCGACGCGATCCCTACGGCTCCTTGGCCAGCACTGCGTTGAGGAGACGAGTGCGTCCTTGAACCATCGCTCGGTGGGCATTCCGCAGCTTCTCCTGAAAGCCCATTCCAACGACAATATGGACACCCAGGATCGGTGGGCTTGCGGAACCGCGGACGCGTTCAGCCTCTACTTCGGCAATCGCAGTCTCTGTGTTGTCGATCCACTGCAGGACGCGAAAACCGGCCGTCTCCAGCAGAGCACGCGTTTCGTCCGGCGTACGGAGGAAACTGATCTCAGGCTGATCCGCCCACATCACCGGGAAATCGAGATCTCCCCCATTTCCCATCGCCACGTCCTGGATCGCTAAACGTCCGCCCGGGCGCAAGACGCGATACATCTCGGAGTAGTAGCGCGGCCGGTCGGCGATGTTCATGGCCACATTCTGCGACCAGGCACAGGCGAAGCTGGCATCGGGAAACGGCAGGTCCAGCGCGGAACCGACGCGGAAATCCACTAGGTCGGACAGGCCGACCCGAGCGGTCAGTGCGATGGCGGTTTCGACGAACTCGGGCGTCAGGTCGACGCCGCTGACCCGGCAGCCGTAAGTCGCCGCCAGGTAGCGCGATGGGCCCCCGAGGCCGGACCCAATATCGATGACATGATCGGCGGCCGAGGGCGCCATCATGGCCGCCAACTCCTGCGTGGCAAGCCGGCGGCGGGAGTGGAATTCGTCGACCGGCGCGAGGTCGTCGATCGTCAGGTGGTCGATGTCTTTACCGGCCTGCGCGAGGGCGCCAAGTATCCGGTCCAGCAAACCACCCTTGCCATAGTGTTGCGCAACCTGTTCGGTCATTCAGTTTACTCCCTGGACGGCAGTCATACGAACGATGCAGGCGGCGTGTCGAGGCAGGCCGCAAGGAGACAGGAATGATCAAGGAATCGACAAGAAGAATGCGAACTTCCAGCGAGGTTGGGATGCTGCGCTACAAGCCGCAAAAGCCTGGCACGAAGGAAAGGCCAAGCAGGCGATGGTGCAGTCGACACGCACGCGGTTTCCGAAGGCTCTGGAACGCGAGGCGGAGGTTCACCGGCGTTGCGCGGAACTGATCCTCACACTGTCGCCGGACGACGTCTGACCCCGCGGACGGGACGTCAGGCCGCCTTGGCGGCGTCTGCCTTGCCCGCACGGCTGGCGAGGACGTCCATTGCGGCTGCGACCCCGCCTTGACGATGCGGCACGCGGGCATCGTGGAGGCCCATCTCAACGCCGGCCAACGTGCCCATGAGCGTCAGATCATTGAAGTCCCCGAGATGACCGATGCGGAAGACCCGCCCCTTCAGTCGTGCCAGCCCGGTGCCCAAAGACATGTCGTAGCGGTCCAGGACGATCTTCCGAAATGCGTCGGCGTCGTGCCCGTCCGGCATCACCACCGCCGTCAACACGTTGGAGTACTCGCGGGCGTCCTGGCACAGGATGTCCAGCCCCCAGGCGCGCACCGCCGCCCGGGTCGCCTCACCGTGTCTGGCATGGCGAGCGAATACGTTGTCGAGCCCTTCCTCATCCAACATCGCCAGCGCCTCACGCAGGCCGTACAACAGGTTGGTGGCGGGGGTGTATGGGAAATAACCCGATGCATTGTTCGACATCATCTCCTGCCAGTCCCAGTAGGAGCGTGGCATGGCGGCCGTCTCGTTCGCCGCCAATGCCCTCTCCGAAACCGCGTTGAAGCTGAGGCCCGGCGGCAGCATCAACCCCTTCTGCGACCCGGCGACGGTCACATCCACGCCCCAGGCGTCGTGTTTGTATTCAATCGAGGCGAGCGAACTGATGGTGTCCACCATGAACAGGGCAGGATGCCCTGCGCGGTCGATCGCCGCTCGGATTTCCGGTATCCGGCTGGTCACCCCGGTCGATGTCTCGTTGTGCACAACCATCACCGCGCGGATCGTGTGCCCGGTATCGGCGGCGAGGCGCAATTCGACCTCCGCCGGGTCAACGCCGTGCCGCCAGTCGCCGGGGATGACCTCGACCAGCAGCCGTAGGCGCTTGGCCATTGCTGACCACAGCGCAGCGAATTGTCCGGTCTCGGCCATCAGGACCCGGTCCCCAGGCGACAGCGTGTTAACGATCGCAGCCTCCCAGGCGCCGGTGCCGGATGCGGGGTAGATCACCACCGGACCCGACGTCTGGAAGATCGCCTGCATGCCCGACAGGACAGTCTTGCCCAATGTCGAAAAGTCGGGGCCGCGATGATCCATTGTGGGCATGTCGATAGCGCGAAGGATGCGGTCCGGCACATTGGTCGGACCGGGGATCTGCAGGAAGTGACGGCCGCTCCTGAATGCCATGTTACGCTCCCGAGGTTGAATGCGGTTTTGTGGCGCACGCTGCTGCCATAATGACGATCATACACGCGCGTTTCGGCGGCCAGAAGCCAGGACATGACTGGTCCTGGGGCCGGGCGATCGCCACCATCGTGATTTGGGGCAAACCAACGCTGTAAGGTTCCGCGCGTTACGCACCCGCACCGCAACGGGAGCTGACATGGCTGAAGCCGGCAAATCTTCTCCTCATCTGGATCAGAAAGAGCAGCGCCAGGCCGCCGCTGGCGCTCCAATGGGCGCATTGGTCATTCACGAGATCGTCCGCGACCAGGGCGAGGAGGAGCTGGAACGCTCGTTCGGGGGTCTGGCATGGTCCGGGATCGCCGCCGGCCTGTCTATCGGGTTTTCGTTCCTGACCCAAGCGACGTTGCAGGCACAGTTGCCCGATGCCGCCTGGCGCCCACTGGTCTCCGGGTTTGGTTATTCGGTCGGCTTTCTGATCGTCATCCTTGGGCGGCAGCAATTGTTCACCGAGACCACGCTCACAGCGGTCATCCCAGTGCTGACGCGGCGGGACTTGCGTACGCTACTGCTCGCTTTACGTGTTTGGTTGGTTGTTCTGAGCGCCAATCTTGCTGCGACCTGGGTATTTGCCGGGATTGCCGCCATACCAGACGTATTCCCTCCCGCAACGATGCAGGCGATGGCGGAAATTTCCGCCCACACCATGGAGGGACCGTTCTGGCGCACCGTTCTGACTGGAGGCTCGGCCGGCTGGCTGATCGGCTTGATGGTCTGGCTGCTGCCCTCAGCCCACACCGGCCGCGCCCCCATCATCATTCTGCTGACCTACGTGATCGCGATCTGCCAGTTTCCGCACATCATCGCCGGATCAGCGGAGGCGGCGTTCCGCGTGTTCACTGGTCTCGCAACGGTCGGCGACTATTTTTCCCACTTCCTAATACCGGTGTTCCTCGGCAATGCCGCCGGGGGCACGATCTTGGCAGCACTGTTAAACCACGCGCCCTTGGTTGGCGAGTTGAGGGAAACGGACCAACCAGTGGCCCGATCCCAACAAAGACATCCCGTACGGTCAGGGGAATCGACCCACAATATCAGAGGCTAGTGGCTCTAAACGGAGGGCGCTATCCGTCTGATTTGAACCTCTATGGAGTGAGGAAATATGGCCTCCAGATTAGGGCTGCCGGGCAGCGCCGGTCAGAAGGTCTGATGGCCTCTGCGCTTTAGCGCCGGGCTCGGCGGATAAGACAACAACATGTGGCCAGGGAAATGAGGTCAACATGACCTCCCCGCCACCAACAATGTCCTGCTGCCGCGTTCCCGATGACCCGCACCGTCCACATTTCTAAGGGTCGCGTGACCAACGTCACACGCCCGCCAGCGGAGCCCGCATAGAAAGTGCTGCCAACACGGGGCAGATCAGTCTGGCTCGATCGAGACAGCAATACTGTGAAGCAGTGGCGAGTTCCTTGCACCGAATCGACGGGTAGGAAGCGTGATCAATCTTGTTAGGTCGAACACCAGGAGATCGAAACATGTCTGGGTCTGTGACGACAAAAAAAGTGAAGCTTACGCCCAAAAGTTTCTCAAGTCTATTTATGAAACAAAATGGCAACGTTTCCGATCTTGCTATGGTACCGAACAGCTGCATCGAGTCAGCGGAGTATATTATACAGTGTCAGTCAAAGGGTCAGATTTTCGCGTGGACATCAACCCCTCCGGCCACCTCACCGAGCGTCGAAGCGGTGTTTGGCAACGGTGTCAAAGTCGACATTTCCAAGACGGAACTGATCTCCTGGGCCAGCCAGAATGGTTCGAAGCTGACCGACTATCCATTCACGACACTGCCGTCGGTGGGGCAGGGTATTATACTGCTACATAAGAAGAAATTGACTGGAGATTACTACCATATGCATCTGGTAGCGGTGCTTGCATGCTACGGTGATCCAACCGATGAGATAACGGTTAGTGCCATGGCGGAACCGAAAAGCGGGACGGTCAATATGGCGGCTCTAAAAGTCGAAGTCTATCACGGACCTAGATGAGTTTCGGACAAAGTGGTTTGACGGGCAAGAAGTGGAATACGCGATCGGCCTTCTGAGGATGTCGTTGTTCAACGTTGGCACCTCGTCGGGGTCGAAAGGAAAGACAAAGAAGATATGATCGAGCTCAATTACATTGTCCGTTCGCCTGATGGGGCTGACGGGCTGGCCTGGGCGGTGCCTGCGGCAGGATAGCCGCGAGGTAGTCGTGACAGGTTTGGCCTCAGCCAACCTTCGGAGAATCAATGGCGAGCGTACGCTCGCCCAAGACGAGCCACCAGATAGCCAAACTGACACGCGAAAAGCAGCGTAATCAAAGGTTGATCGTAAGCGGCTTTTCGAAGCCATGCCACAAAAGATCCTGACGCCGAGCCCAAGCGCCGCATCACCTCATCGGATATCGTATCGATCGGACCCAGGCTTTGCTTACCGAGCTCCTGGGATAGCTGATCAATTTTCTCATCGACAGACATGTGATCTCCCTACGAACAGGTCACCATAGTCAAGCCAACGGAACCTCCCGAATGACTAAATAATCTTACCGAGCAGGTAGCCGATGCCGAGAGCCAGAAGCGCCGCCGAAATCGGGTTGTCACGAATCAGCTCAGCCAACTGATCCTGAGCATCCCCAGCCTGATTCAGCCCTTTCTGCACTTTCCGGCCGGCATCAGCGACGGCCCCTTCTGCTTGATCACTCACTGGTTCAAACCTCCCAAGGCGTTACCGATTGGCCGGCGTCAACGCTAACCCAACTGCAATCGGCAAAGTTCGGCTGACAAAGAACACGACTTCGTTGACCGCGGCATGCACTTAAGCGAAACACAACAAAACCGTCCGCAAGACTGCTGCAACCCGCGAAGATTATCCTCTCGACAGAGGTGAACATGCTGCCGCGGCGGCTCGGGCCAACACTATCATCCGCCGCGCCGCCACACCCGCCCCCGCGACGTCACCTGCCAGGTGTCGCAATAGCGGATGAGCAATAATGGCATGGGTCGCGGCATTCACGGCCATTTCGGTGGCTGCGACCGTCGCCGCCGCCATAGCCGTTTTCTGTAGCAAGGTCAGCGTCCCCAAAATCCCCGGCCGCAGTCCGTGCAGGGCCGCCACCTGCCGAATGAGCCGCACGCCGCGCCAGCCGACAGTCAGCGCGTCCAGCGCCGGCGAAGGCGTCGCCGCAATGATCGCCACGCTCTGAATAGCAGCGGTGCGCCCCAGAACATCCGTCCCGTCCCGCAACGTCTGAGCAGGTCCGGAGCGCAACAAGGCAAGCACTGTCTCCGGACTATCCGCCGCGGCCAGGGCAGGCAGCATTGCTTCGTATTGGGGCAGGGCTTCCATCCAACGCTGTGCCGCTTTCGCCACGCGCTCGATCTCGCCACTGGCCAAATCTGCACGGAGTTGATCCACCCGGCGCAGCGCCGCCAGGCCCCGCATTTCCCGCCCCATGCTCACGCCGATCAGGCTGAGCCCGGCCAGCATACCCACCAGACCAACCCAACCCAGGACACTGCCACGGTCAAACAACGCACTCACTAGCCAGGCAGTCCAGAGCACGGGGATGCCCAGGCCGAGGATGACCACCCCAGCCAGCGCCGGCGACCGTAGCCAGCGAACCGGCTCGGCTGCCGGCAATACCATCGGAACCGCCTCCAACCGGGGCGCGACCGCGGGTTCGAGCAAAAGGAACGGCTCAGGTGCGGTATCCATCACAACAGGTCCCTCAACAGAAACGCGATCAAACCATCCAGGCCTACCTGCGGTATACCGCCGCGGCCCGCCTCCGGCAGGCGCATCGGCTCAAACTCGGGTAACGCCAGGAAGCGGTGTTGCCAGAAGCTATCATCAGGCACGCCATCCGGAACTTCGCCAGGATAAAAGCGCGCGGGACGGGGCTCGCCGATCATGCGGCCCCGGACAGCCGAAACCGGACGGCCAGCCAGCGTCTCCACGATATCCTCGGTACAGCGCACCGACGCGATCGCGAAGGCCCCGGACGTGGCGCCACCCTCCGGCACGTGCGTGACGCGCCGCATCAGCGCGGCGAGGTTGGCCCTCTGGCGGGTTGCGATGTGGTCAGCTTTCGTCGCAACAAATGCCACGCGCCCGATTGACCTCGGCGGCATCTCTAATCGCGCAAACGCGGCCAACCACTCGGTCCAGGACTGATCCCAGCGCAATGCGTTGGAAGCGGCGGCAAGCGCCAGTTGCATATCGGCAAACGCAGCCGGCCCCTGGTTCAGCGCCGAAAGCAGGTCAGCCAGAACCACGAGCCCATCGAGATCACCAAACAGGGGCGACATGAGGTCGCGCCGGACAGCATCCACATAGGCATCGAAGCGGGTCTCCATGAGCCTTGCCAGCGGACCACGACCCGCGAGCGGAAAGAATTGCGTCCAAGGCGGAGCAGCACCCGGAGGAGGCATCAGGAAACGACCCGGCTGCAGATAGGCCAACCCGGCCTCATCGCGCATTCGCTGCAGGACGCCGGTGTAGAGCCGGTGGCCGGTCAGTGTCAGTGCCTCATCCGCCCCCGCCCCAGCCGGCAGGCCGCGGACGAAGGCTAGAAACGGACGCGCCATTTCGGCGGCCTCAAGGGCTCCCAGGCGCTGCAGAGTTGCCTCGGACCAGTCCGCAAAATTCTGGCTAAGCAGCGGCAGATCGAGCAGCCACTCGCCCGGGTAGTCCAGGAATTCGAGCCGCCGGCGCAGCGGACCAAGCGTCGCCAACAGCCCCTCTCTTGGCACATCGACGTCCAGCGCGAGCAGCGACACTGCCGTTGTCCTCGCTGGCCACCGTGGGGGATCGGCTGCAAGCGCGGCGACGTGAGATGCCACATCGAATTGGGGAATGCTGGACGCTGCCGCCGGCGCGACAGACACTTGCAGCCTCCGGCCGCCCAGCCGTTCAGTAACGGCCGGCAGGGCTGGCCGCCCGGATGACATGGCCAGCAGATTAGCCGCGAGCGAGGTGAGCAATGCGGTTTTGCCCGCTCGCGCCAGTCCGGTGATGCCGATCCGGATGGTGCTGCGAAGCTGCAGAACGTCGGCAGCCAGGCGGCTGGCGCTTTGGACCGAGACTACCACCCGGTCAAACCATGGCTCGGCAAACCGCGCGATCGGCTGCCGATGATCATTTTCATAGCGATGTTGTCCAACGTTGAATTTACAGGTTCCCCGGCCGGCAGGCCAATCGAGCACAATCCGCGATCATCTGATACTTGGCGTCATCAAACCAAATCGGCAGGGAACTTTAAAAACCGGAGCCGTTCACGATTGCCACTCGGAAGGACCGCCTGACGAGTGCGTAACGCCAAGGTGCGATCAGCGCGCCCCCAGGGATTGATCCTTCCCTCCCCGGACAGCACGCCAACTCGTTACCGCGCGGCCGTCCGGAACCCCGCCCGTCCCCCAGCTTCGAACAGCGACCCCAGCGCTCGGGCTTTCGCGCCCCGACCAACCAGCACCAGTCCATCACTCTCCTCGACCACGAGCGACTCCTCTGGCCGCGTAATCGCCTCACCGCCGCGCCGGTTGATCTGCACGATAAAGAAAGCGCCGTCGGACCGCTGCTCGATGGCCTCGATGGTCATGCCGATCGCCGGACTTTTAGGAGCCGCCACCACCACCTCGATGTCCAGCCCGAGCGATTGCAGCACTTTCTCGAAATCCTTCATCTGGTCCGATTCATGGATGAAACGCGCGGTTTTCTCATACAGAATCATCTCAGCGATGCGTTCCGCGCCGATATGGGCCGGCAGCACCACCGTGTTTGCCCCAGCCTGTAACAGCTTCTTCTCCGTGCTGGGCAATTCGCCACGTGCGATGATTTGCAGGGCCGGGTTGAGGCTGCGCCCGCTCAGCGTAATAAACACGTTGGCTGCGTCGTTCGACAGCACGGTAGCCAGCGTGCGCGCATGCTCGATCCCGGCAGCCCGCAATGCAGCTTCATCGGTCGCATCCGCCTGCAGGCACAGATAGCCCAGGCTCCGGGCCAAGGCGACCGCCGGCTCCGATTGCTCCAGGACCACGAAGTCGGCGCCCCCGTCGCGCAACCCCTGCGCCAGCATTGCCCCAATCCGCCCGAAGCCGCAAACGACAACATGGTCTCGCAAGCGATCGATCTGATTGCTCATGCGCTTGATCCCGAAGATCTGGTTGATCTGATTGAGGGTGATGAACTGCACCAGCGCACCGGTCAGGTAAATCATGCCGGTGCAACCCAGGATGATGGTGGTGATCGTGATGCCGCGCAGCAGCGGCGTCTCAATCGGGCGAACCTCGTCGAAGCCGACGGTGTAGACCGTCAAAATCACCATGTAGAAGGCATCGCCAAACGACCAGCCGGCTCTCACATAGGCGACAACGGCGATCGTCATCACCACCAGCATGTAAAGCACCCCGAAAATCAGGTTGCGCAGCGGCGACCCAAACAGTCGGTCCGACGCATGCGCGACAGAGCGGCGCGTGTGGGCGAGAACCGCCGGCTGATGGATTTGGCTGATCTCGATGCCCCTGGGATCGATTGTGCGAAATGCAGAATTAGCACATGGAAGCCCCGCATCGAACAAGTGCGAATGGCGCCGCTCCTCCATCCTGCTTAAACACGCCGGTATGGAATGGGACGCCCCGGCCATCATCCTGGACGCCCGCCCCTACGGTGAGGGCGATGCGATCACCACCGTCATGACCGAAGCACACGGCGTGCACCGTGGCCTGGCCAAGGGCGGCGCCTCGCGCGGCAAGTCCGGCACCTGGCAGGTCGGCAACATGGTTCAGGTCCAATGGACCGCCCGTCTGTCCGATCAACTCGGCACCTTCTCTGGCGAGTTGATCCACGCCGGCGCGGCGCACGCGATGCAGGCCGCGCTGCCGCTTGCCATGCTCACCGCGATCTGTACCGTCGCCGAGGGCGCCCTGCCGGAGCGCGAGCCGCAGCCCCGTATCTTCGAGGGCCTGCTGCATCTGATACCACGTCTGCCCCTAGGCCAATCGACCCTGACCGAGCTCATCCAATGGGAATTGATTGTCCTCGCCGATCTCGGTTACGGCCTGGATTTTTCGAGCTGCGCCGTCACCGGGCGGACTGATGACTTAGCCTTTGTATCCCCCAGAACCGGCCGGGCGGTCACTCACGCGGGAGCAGGGGAATGGGCCTCCCGGTTACTGCCACTGCCCCAATTCCTGACCGGTCCAACCCAGCCTGACTTCGCTGCGTGGCGAGATGGATTACGCTTGACCGGGCATTTCCTGGCGCGCGATGCATTTGGACATCAGCATCGTCCTCTGCCACAGGCCCGTGCGATGCTGTACGACCGAGTCGCTGCCATGGCTCAGAAATAGGACATCGTGACCAGAAATGCCGGATGATCTGATCGGCCTTATCCAGGAAACTCACCTCAAGGACGCGCTGTCCGAGCGCTACCTCGCCTATGCGCTCTCCACCATCATGTCCCGCTCGCTGCCGGACGTGCGCGACGGCCTGAAACCGGTGCACCGCCGCCTGATCTACGCGATGCACCAATTGCGCCTCGACCCCACTGCCGGCTTCAAGAAATGCGCCCGAGTTGTGGGCGACGTGATGGGCAAATACCATCCGCACGGCGATGCCTCGATCTATGACGCCATGGTTCGCATGGCGCAGGATTTTGCCGCCCGCTACCCGCTGGTCGAGGGCCAGGGCAACTTCGGCAATATCGACGGCGATAACCCCGCCGCCATGCGGTACACCGAAGCCCGCCTGACTCTGGTCGCCCAGGCGATGTTGGCCGGCATCGACGAGGACGCCGTCGATTTCCGCCCGACCTACGACGGCGAGGAATCCGAACCCATCGTCCTGCCGGGCGCATTTCCGAATCTGCTGGCGAACGGTGCCGCAGGCATCGCGGTGGGCATGGCGACCTCGATCCCGCCGCACAACGCCGGCGAAATCTGCGCCGCCGCGATCCACCTGATCCAGCATCCACAGGCAACCACCGCCGACCTGCTGCGTCACATGCCTGGTCCGGACTTCCCCACTGGCGGTGTGTTGGTGGAGGACGCGTCGGCAATCCAAACCGCTTACGAAACTGGCCGCGGCGGCTTCCGCCTGCGCGCCAAATGGGAGGTCGAAAAGGGCAAGCACGGCACCTGGTCGATCGTCGTCACCGAAATCCCCTACCAAGTGCAGAAATCCAGGCTGATCGAGCAGGTCGCTCAGCTCATGGAGGACAAGAAACTCCCCTTGCTGGGCGATATCCGTGACGAGAGCAGCGACACGATCCGTCTTGTGCTGGAACCCAAGACCCGCGGCGCCGAACCCGAAGTGCTGATGGAAACGGTCTTCCGAGCGACAGCCCTGGAGACGCGCTTCCCACTCAACATGAATGTCCTTGACGCGACCCGCACCCCCCGAGTGATGCCGCTGCAGGAAGTGCTGCGCTGTTGGCTGGATCACCGCCACGAGGTCCTGGTCCGCCGCTCCAACCACCGTCTCGCGGCGATCGAGCGCCGCCTGGAAATCCTCGACGGCTATCTGCTGGTCTATCTCAACCTCGACGAGGTCATCCGTATCATCCGTGAGGAAGAACAGCCCAAGCCCCGCCTGATCGAGCGCTTCACCCTGACCGACGTGCAGGCCGAGGCGATCCTGAACATGCGCCTGCGCAGCCTGCGCAAGCTCGAGGAGATGGAGATCCGCAAGGAGCACAAATCCTTGTCCAAGGAACTAAAGGATCTGCGCACGCTGTTGACGAGCGATAAACTGCGCTGGGCGCGGATTACCGAGGAACTCGAAAACACCCGCAAGAAGTTCGGATCGGGTCCGTTAGGCGACCGGCGCACCGAACTCGGCGTGGCGCCCGCGGTAGTCGATGTCAACCCGGATGCCTTCGTGGAACGCGAAGCGATCACCGTGATTTTGTCGGAAAAAGGCTGGATTAGGGCGATCAAGGGCGCGGTAACGGAGGCGGCAGATCTGAAATTTAAGGAAGGCGACAAGCTACGGCTGCTGTTGCCCTGTCAGACCACGGACCGGCTGACGTTGCTGGCAACCAACGGCAAGGCCTTTACGCTGAAGGCCGCCGACCTGCCGCGCGGCCGTGGCGACGGCCAACCGGTGCGCCTGCTGGCGGAACTGACGAACGAGGACGAAATCGTGGCCCTGTTCGTCACGATGGAGGGGATGAGATATCTGATCGCCTCCAACACCGGCCGCGGCTTCATCGTCCCGGCCACCGAGCTGTCGGCGGAAAAGCGAACCGGCAAGCAGGTGCTGAACCTGAAACCGAACGAGGAGGCGTCGCTGTGTGTGCCAGCGGATGGTGATCATGTCGCCATAATCGGCGAGAACCGCCGTCTGCTGGTGTTCCCGCTCGATCAGATTCCGGCAATGGCGCGCGGGTCCGGCGTCATCCTGCAACGTTACAAAGATGGCGGTCTCTCCGACGCGAAGGTTTTCCCTCTTGCCGAAGGCCTGACGTGGAAGCTGGGCGACCGCATTCGCACTGAGACCGATCTTCGCCCCTGGCTCGCGGAACGGGGCACCTCCGGCCGCCTGCCGCCCAACGGGTTTCCGAAACTACCGAAGTTCGGGGTTAGCTGAGGGTCCGGGCGCCCCTGTTTCGCTGGGCGGCGACATGGCACAGTCCTTCACATGTTGGACTCGATCAACACGTGGCTGGCCTGTTGCCCGGACCCCGCCTCAGACCCCATCCAGGGTATGCGGGAAGCTGGCCTCCTCGAACCCGCGTCTGATTACGCGACCATCGCACGCCTCAAGGCGGCATTGGTGGAGCGCACCGGCCTGCTCGGAATCGCCAGCGTCTGGGGTGGCCGGCAACTCGTCTACCGCCACTTCCTCTCCTTCGGCACCGAGGCCCAACGGCTGGTGTGGGCCGGCCGCGCGCTGTCCGTGGCGATCTCCGAACCCAAGGTCGGCGCGCATCCCAAGCTGCTGACCACGCGCGCCGAACCGGTCGAAGGCGGCTTCCGCATCAGCGGCCAGAAAGCCTGGGTGACCAACGGCCCATCAGCCGACGCGATTATCGTCTTCGCTATTACCGCCGAGGACGACGGCCGCAAGCGCTACAGCGCCTTCATCGTGCCGCGCGAGACGTCAGGAGTGACAACCGCGGACATGCCAGGATTCCACGCGCTACGGCCCTCCCGGCATTGTCTGCTGACATTGGACGGCTGCTTCGTCCCAGAGTCCGCCATGCTCGGTCCGTCCGGCGTGGCCTACGAGCGCATGGCCCTCCCGTTCCGCAACATTGAGGACGCCGTCGGCACCTTCGGCACGCTGGGCGCCCTACGCCACGCACTCAGCCTCTTCGCCGGATCGGAGCGGCCGGGCCAAGCGACGGCATTGGGCGCAATCGTCGCGCTGGCGGCTGTATTCGCGACAGGAGCCGAGGCGGTCGTCTTTGCGTTGGACCAAAAATCGTTCCGCGACGGCGATGCGACCCTGGTCGGCCTGCGGCTTCTCGCGACCGACATGATCACCCGCCTACGCGCCCTTGCCGAATCGTTGCCCCCGGAGAAGAACCTGGCAACGCTTCTGAGCGGGATCGCCGATCTAGAGGCGACATTGTCAATCGCCGCCGCCCCCCGCCTCGCGCGCCAAACCCGCCTGGGTGAGATACTGAGCCATGGTTAGACAATTCTCAGCCAGAGGGACGATGGCGACCCGTGCGTGCGTTCCAACCTTACTGAATCCGTAACAATACCGAGTTGCCACATCGCTATCATTGATTACGATGAAATCATGCCGGCAGGTGAGGTCCCAGCAGCCATGAGCAGCATCACGATCCGCAACCTCGATCCTGCGATCAAGGAGCGGCTGCGCGTCCGCGCCGCCGAGCACGGACATTCCATGGAAGCTGAAGCCCGCGGTATTCTGCAATCCGCGCTCAAAAGCCCGGTGCGACAGCCGGGGCGTAACCTTTATCAGCGCATCCGCGCCCGGGTCGACCCACTCGGCGGCATTGACCTTGATCTGCCGCCCCGTGAACCGACCCGCGATCCGCCACGGTTCGACTGATGTTTGTGCTCGACACCAACGTCCTCTCAGCCATCATGAGCAGCCAGCCGGTGCCGAAAGTTGCGGCCTGGGTCGCTGCGCAACCCGAGGAGACGCTGTTAACTGCCACCGTCTGCCAGGCGGAAATCCTCGCCGGCATCGCGATCCTGCCGGACGGCCGACGTCGTCGGACACTCGAAGAAGCGGCAGACGCGATCTTCGCCGATGACTTTGACGGTCGGATCCTGCCTTTCGACAGCACTGCAGCCGGCCTGTACCCTCAGCTGTTTGCCATCCGCCGCCGCGCCGGCCGGTCGACGCGACCGCCGATCTCATGATCGCGGCGGTCGCCCGCGCGCATGACGCGAGCCTCGCCACGCGCGACATCCTCGATTTTCAAGAGTGCGGCCTGACCCTGATCAATCCGTGGGATGCGTCATGATCGGCATGGCAGGCACTGGAACGCAAACTCGCAATGGGCCCGCGGTTCGCAGTTCCGGTTCGTGCGAGGAGCACGTCTGGCGGAATCCGGAGAATAGCTGGATTGTTCCGCGCGGAGAGTACGAGTGGGCCGCCGCTATGACATGGCCGGCGCGATTTCGGCGGCGAACGGGGGGGCGGTCAATCGCGTGATGAACGCCGCAACGCCCGAGCCTCTCATCCGCTGCCATTGGGCCGCAACCGCCGACGCTTTGATGCAGGCTTACCACGACACTGAGTGGGGCGTGCCGCATCACGAAGACGCAGCGCTGTTCGAACTCCTGACGCTGGAGGGCGCGCAAGCCGGCCTGTCCTGGCGCACTATCCTCGTTCGGCGCGACGCCTACCGAAAAGCCTACCACGGCTTCGAAATCGAACGCGTCGCCGCGATGACCGACGCGGACCTGGAGGCGCTAGCTGGCTGACTCGCCGCTGATCCGCAACCGGCTGAAAATCTTCTCGACCCGCGACAATGCGCGCGCCGCGCTCACGGCGATTGCTCAACACGGCAGCCTGGACCGCTATCTTTGGTCATTCGTCAACCAAACCCCGATCCGCAACAAGTGGACCGAGCGCTCCCAGGTCCCAGCCACGACACCCGTTTCGGACGCAATGAGCAAGGCGCTGAAGAAGGCCGGCTTCCGTTTCGTCGGCTCCACCATATGCTACGCGTTCATGCAGGCCACCGGCATGGTGGACGACCACATGGTAGACTGCTTCCGGCACACCTAAGAGAATTCGATGCGAGGATACGATCGTGGCCGCCTTCGTATCCTGGCGCGTCGTGGCGAAAACCGATTACACCGTTTCCGGGAAACCAAACAAATCCGGCTTCTCACCTCACCCATCCAGTAGCAGCTTCCGACCGAGGGGACCCTTGGGATAGGAGAAAAGCCCGACCAGGCGGGTCAAATCTACGAATTCGAAATGTCCACCCGCAGGGGCGCACTCCACTCAGGGGGTCATGCACGCCTAAACACACCCCCGTGAGTGCCCCCGCCGTAAGCAGGCGGCTTGCAACTGGCTCATCTTGGCCGAACTAGGCCATTTGCGCGCGGCGTCGGACGGCTTCGCCCACCGCGATCGCCAGAATGACCAGGCTACCCTTCATAATCAGCTGCCAGCTCGTTTGCGTGACGATGTGCCAGAACTCGATGCGGACTGATTCGCGTCCCGGCCGAACTGCCATTGAAAGGAAGGTTCGGATGCGGGCCGCCTGCGCGCGGTCATGCCCAGGTGGTCACGCTCATTACGTGAGTTCCCCTTTGCTTGCCACCGCGAACAAGTCTGCGCATTTCGTCACGCCGCCCTTTGCCCTGCGAAGGTGGAGGCCACACGGCGAGAAAGTCACTATCAGACGGATAGCCGGATGTCTTCGCCGGCGGCCGCCGCAAGCCGTGCAAGGATTGCTGCATCCCCGAGTTCGCCTGTCCGGCGCAGCCCCTCCGCCATGATCATCGCAGTGGCGTAAGTCGCCAGCACGATCGCGATCCGATCGTCAGCCGGCAGGCCGGCGATGAATTCAATCATGTCCTGCACGTGGCTCGCTTCGCTGCCGATCCCGCTGTGGGTGCGCAGGAACCGCCCGGCATCGATGCCTTTCGGCCAGAGCGCGGCCAGCGCCGTCACCTCTTCCTCCCGCTTCAAAGCAGCGATCGATTCGAAGCAGTATGAATAGCCGATGCAGCCGATCGGATATTCAGTCTCGACCAGGCGGTCGAAGAACTCGCAGAGCGGGCCAATGGCCTCGTGCACGAGGTTGGCGACGAGGCGCTCGGCGGGCAGGCCGAGGGCGCGCAGATCCTTCAGCACAAGATTGTGGTGCCCGGTCTCCTCGCGGGCATGGATTTCCAGGTAGTCGGCGAGGTCGGGCCGGTCAAACTCGCGCAGGCGTTTGGCGGCGCGGCGGAAATGGCCGGGGGTGCGGCGGGCATTGTGGTAGGTGCCCGCGATGTCGAAGACGTATCTTGGAAGCGAGGCCGCGCAGGGCGGCGCACATTCGTTCCCTAACGCCAGGGCGATCGCGCCGTTGAGCAGGCCGGCGGTGCTGCCGGGCGCGCCCGCGCCGGTCATCGGCGCGGCGAAGGGCAGGAAAGCGTGATGCGTCCCGAGTTCGGCGAACCAGAACTGCCCGGTCTCTTGCGCGACGATCGCAACTTCGTCGGTGACCACGACCCATTCGGCCATCTCAGTCATGTTCGTTCCTCCGGCGGCTCTTCGGCAGGCGAACAAGCGCCGATAAGCAGATTATGTATCCAGCCACCGCAACTCGGGCCTTGCTATCACATCCCAAAGGGATGGACGCACATCGCCGAGTGAGCCTGGGCTTCAGCAATATTATGACCGCCAGCCGTCCGATCAGGTATCACGAACAGGAGTATATTGTTCCAGTCCGGGTTAAAACGACCAGCCGCCTGTTGCTCCATCGTTAAGACTACCGGCCACCTCTTGTTAGGCGCGGGCGTTGTTTCCCCCGAAACCAGTTTGTAATCACCTAATGGAAGAAAAGTCGATTTCGTCACTGTGACCGAAGTTACACCTTTACTCGTCAAAGCGGCCAAAGTTTTGTCCACCAAGCCCGGAGTTAAATCGGCCATAGTTGGTTGGGGGACACTGTTGACATCGAATGTAATTAGTTGGTTTCGGAAGGTGAAATCACTTACAAACCGCGCAACTTTTCCTACTATGTCTGCCTCCCTATACATGGTGGTGGCGCAAGCCTGCGCCTGTGCTCGTCGCGCAGGCGCAGTGCACGCGGCTAACGCTGCTGCTACCGCGGCGGCACTTGTCAGAAATTCCCGCCGACCGTTCTGGCTCATCGCCTTCCTCCCTAGAACTCTGCCTTAGTAAGGTTAAGATGGCAGTTGTTAATCGATTGCCCCGCCCGCTGTATTGTCCAAAAACACCGCCGCCGATCCGCTGACGCCAACTACTCTACCACCTTACCTCTCGTTGCACATTGTCGAGCGGCTTCAGCCCCCGCTGCCTACCACCTGCCAGAACCTGGACTAATGGAAGACAGGTCCCCAGCGACACGAAGCGGCGAAAAGCCAGAAGCAGTGTTGCCGACCGGCACCTTATCGCCTTACGCCAATTTGCGCCCCAACCAGGCTAGCAGAAGAGATGCCGCCAAGCAGGCGTGCAAGCTGCTATAAGACCTACCTCAGTTCAACGAGAAGCGCTTTCGCCTCCAGCAAATCCTTGGTGTCGAGGCCTTCAGTAAACCAGCGGAAAACCGGCTCGAGCAGCTCATACGCATGTTCGCGTCTGCCTTGGCTCTGCCACAGTCGCGCAAGGCTGGTCGACGTGCGCAGCTCCCACATTTTTGCTTGCTGGCGACGGGCCCATTCGAGTGAAGCAAGAAAGTTCTGCTCGGCTTGTTCAAGCTCGCCTCTGAGCGAGAGCACCCAGCCCTTGAGACGGAGAATCTCGGCGTAATAGAGACGTTCCTCCCATCCGGGCCGCTCGATCTGGACAATCTGCTCGTCCAGCAGCCGCAAGGCGTCGTCGAGATCGCCAGTCAGTGCCTCGGCTTCGGCCAGAAACGCGTACCAGGTCGGGCTACGCATCTTGCCTCCGCTCGCTTCCCGAAACGCCATGCCGGCATTGAATGGACCAATGGCCTCTGTGGGTTTGCCCTCCCGGATGAGTGCCAGGCCCCGTCCAATGGGTGCCAGATACGCCCACAGCACGGGCAGGCTGTTCTCGCGGCCCAACCGCTCACATTCTTC
>CAWFVX010000028.1:0-12343 GCA_963819345.1 uncultured Alphaproteobacteria bacterium | reverse complement strand
GCTAGGCTCGGCTGACCGGCCCCTGCAGTCTGGACTCCTCTGCGGCCCGGTAAAGACCCAAGTGGCGAGCGACCGGTGCGGCGACCAGGCCAGGCCAATCGCACTGAGCAGCTTCGGTTTCGGCTGGACCGCCAATTCATAGAGCACGCGGTAACCCTCTCGCACACCAAATGTCCACCGGCAGGACATCCGGCCGGCCAAGGGTGAACAGCAGCAACATTTCGACCGTCCAGCGGCCAACCCCACGAATGGAGATCAACCGCTCTATCAGGGCCTCGTCGCTCAGCCGGTGCGACTGACGCCGGGTTGGCACCGTCCCGTCGAGTGTCTTGGCGCAGATGTCTCGGATCGCCGCGATCTTGCCTCCCGAAAAGCCACAGCCGCGCAAAGCCGCATCTGCCGTTGCCAGAACCGCGTTCGGCTCGGGGAAAGCCTCCCCGGGGAATAGCGCCGAGAACCGCGCCAGAATCGCTTCCGCCGCTCGTCCGTGCAGTTGTTGGTGGGCGATGGCCCGGACGAGCGCCTCATACGGGCTGCGCTGACGCTGAATATTCAGCCGAGGCCGTCCGATCCGTGATATCAGCGCGGCAAACCGCGCGTCACCGCTGAGGTGCCGACGCCTTCCTTGTCCCGGGAGCTTCCCCTTCCTGTGAAGCTCTTCGGAACAAATGGAACTTCTGTCCTATCTACCATACTCTAAGCTTGTTACGTGTCGCTCCGTAATAGCCTAGGCAACGGTTCCAATGGGAGAGGTCCTTTGTACAGACAACGCCATTGGCCTGATGATCGTGCGATCCAGCAGGCGGCTGAACGGCAGACCGCAAGTTTGGCAGGGATCGTGGTAGTCCTTGTTCTACTGATTGGCGGCCTGTTCCTGGTCCGCCACCTCCGGACAACGTCACTGATCGAGAACTGCTTGCTGGCTGGCCACCGCAATTGCGACGCGCTCATCGTCCACCCTCACTGAGATCTTCCGCTTGCGAGCGCGTTCGAAGGTTCTCTTACCCGCCCGGGTTCCGATAGTCGACGCCAACCCAAGACTGCGGAATGAACACTCAGATTTCGTCTTTCGGTGATTTCGCTCTGTCCAAAATCCTTAAAATGAGTTAATAATCTCAAGCCTGCCCGCAGCGTGGCGGCGGTAGAAGGTTGAAGTCGCTCGTTGAATGGCGATCCGTCGTATTGAAGGGTAGGGAAGGGCTTGACATTCATGAGCGTGAGCGCAGCGCGACCAGACGGGGTCGCCCCCTCGGTTCGACCGATGACCTCAGACGAGAAGAAAATAATCCTAGCATCGTCCCTAGGCACAGTCTTCGAGTGGTACGATTTTTATCTTTATGGCTCGCTTGCCGTGATCATCGGCGCCAAGTTTTTCGGTCAGTTCGATGAGACGACGCGCAATATCTTCGCCCTGCTCGCCTTCGCCGCCGGCTTCCTGGTGCGCCCGTTCGGCGCGCTGGTATTCGGACGCCTCGGCGATCTCGTTGGACGCAGGTACACCTTTTTGGTGACTATTCTGATTATGGGTTCGTCGACCTTCATCGTTGGCATCCTGCCGACTTCGGACAGTATCGGCATCACCGCGGCCGTCATTCTGATCAGTCTGCGGATCCTGCAGGGTCTGGCGATCGGGGGCGAGTATGGCGGGGCAGCGACCTACGTCGCCGAACATGCGCCGGCTGGCCGTCGCGGCTTTTACACCAGTTGGATCCAGACCACGGCAACGCTGGGCCTGTTCATGTCGCTGCTGGTAATCCTGCTCGTCCAGGCGTCCATGAGCGGGGATGATTTCAAGTCCTATGGCTGGCGCATCCCATTCTTGGTCTCGGTCCTGCTGCTGGCGGTTTCCGTCTGGATCCGTCTGCAGCTCAGCGAGAGCCCGGCATTCGTGAAGATGAAGGCCGAAGGGAGGCACTCGAAGGCGCCACTCAGCGAGGCGTTCGGCCAGTGGGCGAATGCCAAATGGGCGATTCTGGCACTGTTCGGCTTGGTCGCGGGCCAAGCGGTCGTGTGGTATTCGGGGCAGTTCTATGCCCTGTTCTTCCTGACCGGCGTGCTGAAGGTGGACGGCTTTACTGCCAATCTACTGGTCGCTTGGGCGCTGTTGGTAGGCGCCTTCGGTTTCGTTTTCTTCGGCTGGCTGTCCGACAAGATCGGCCGCAAGCCGATCATCCTGGGCGGCTGTCTGCTCGCCGCGCTGACCTACTTTCCGGTGTTCAAATACGTGGCCGAAACCGCTAACCCGGCGCTGACCAAGGCGCAGGAAACGGTGCAGGTCGTGGTGGTGACGGATCCAGCGGATTGTTCCTTTCAATTCAACCCGACGGGGTTGTCAAAATTCGTCAACAGCTGCGATCTTGCCAAGGGAGCATTGGCTCGGGCTTCGGTGACTTACTCGCAGCAGGATGCACCTCTGGGAACGAAGGCCAGCGTGAAGATTGGCGACAAGACCCTCGACCCGACAGCGAAAAGCTTCGCCGCCGATCTTTCGGGCGCGCTGACCGCTGTCGGCTATCCGTCGGCGTCCAATCCATCCGTGGTGAAGATCGCCAACCCGTTCGATATCTTCCGAGCGCAGCCGTTCATGCTGGTGCTGACGTTATGCTTCCTGATGGTGCTGGTTACGATGGTCTATGGTCCGATGGCTGCCGCCCTGGTGGAGCTGTTTCCAACCCGCATCCGCTACACCTCCATGTCGCTACCCTATCATATTGGCAACGGCTGGTTCGGCGGCTTGCTGCCAGCGTCCATGTTCGCAATGAATGCTCAGAACGGCAGTATCTATTTCGGATTATGGTATCCCATCGTGATTGCCGGGGCGACCGCGATCGTGGGCGTTCTATTTGTTCCAGAAACGAACAAGCGCGACATCTTCGCAGGAGATTCGTCTGTCCACCCTGGCGACACCATAGTGGATTTTGACCCGAACGCCGCCGATTATTAGCGCTCGCGATCGGCTCTTAACCCAGCACCAGATCGTCCCGGTGGATTAGCTCATCACGGCCGCGCCATCCTAAAATCGCCTCGATCTGGTCGGATCGGTGGCCCGCAATACGTTCCGCATCCGCGCTGCCGTAGGCTGACAAGCCGCGCCCAAGCGCCAAGCCATCGGGACCGACAATAATCACCGGATCCCCCCGTTCGAACGTGCCACCAACCGCTCGGACACCGGCGGGCAGCAACGATCGGCCATTAGCGAGGGCCTTGGCCGCCCCGGCATCGACCGTCACTACCCCCAGTGCCGACAGCGAACCGCCAATCCAGCGCTTGCGCGCGGAGCGGCCTTCCGGCACCGGCAGGAACCAAGTGCAGCGGCCGCCGTCTTCGAGGGAATGCAAAGGGTGCTCGACATGACCGAGGGCGATCGCCATCGCACAGCCAGCCTGGGTGGCGATGCGAGCGGCTGCCAGCTTGGTGCGCATCCCGCCCGACGAGTAACCGGGCGGCGGTTCCCCACCCATCGTCTCGATTTCGGGATTCAGAGCTTCAACGATCGGTATGTGGGTGGCCAAGGGATCGCGGCGCGGGTCGGCGGTATAGAGGCCGTCGATATCGGACAGCAGGATCAATTGGTCGGCCTGAACCATCTCGGCCACGCGCGCTGCTAGCCGGTCATTGTCGCCAAAGCGAATTTCAGCAGTGGCTACGGTGTCATTTTCATTTATGACCGGAATGCAGCGCAGGGACAGCAGCGTGTTGAGGGTTTCGCGCGCGTTCAAGTAGCGGCGGCGATCCTCGGTATCGCCCAAGGTCAGCAGCAACTGCGCGGCGGCCATCCCATGGGCAGACAAGGCCTCCGCCCAGGCTTGCGCGAGGCGAATTTGACCGACGGCGGCCGCTGCCTGCTTTTCTTCAAGTCTCAGGCGCTTTTGGGTTAGACCAAGCGTCCGGCGAGCCAGCGCTATGGCGCCGGAAGATACCACGATAACCTCCGTTCCACGGTCTCGGAGCGAGAGGATGTCGGCGGCTACGCTGTCGAGCCAAGCCATACGCGGCGCCGCCAGCGTCTTATCCACAACCAGGGCGCTACCGATCTTGATGACAATGCGCTGTGCCGACGCGATCGAGGGTGCCACGCAGACAATCACGCAGCCTGCTCCTGCTCCGCCTCGCGTGTGCTGTGGATGCTATCTTGGAGGACGCGCAGAATTTCGGGCAAACCCTGGCCGGTGGCGCCGGACAGCAGATAGACCGGCCGCCCCGACGCTTTTCGCAGCGCGGCCAGGCGGGAGGACGTTTCCCTCGGCGTCATGGCATCAGATTTGTTCAGGCCGATGATCTCGGGCTTCTCAGCCAGTCCACCGCCATAGGCCGACATTTCGGCCCTGATGGTGCGCCAGGCTCTGACCACGTCACCGGCGGCGCCGTCGACCAAATGCAGCAGGACGGCACAGCGCTCGACGTGACCCAGGAAGCGGTCGCCCAGGCCGGCACCCTCATGAGCGCCCTTGATCAGGCCGGGGATGTCGGCGAGCACGAATTCCTCCGCGTCGGACAGGCGGATGACGCCGAGTTGCGGATGCAATGTGGTGAACGGGTAATCAGCGATCTTCGGACGCGCGGCGGAAACGACGGACAAGAATGTAGATTTCCCGGCGTTCGGCAGCCCAATCAGTCCGGCGTCGGCGATCAGCTTCAAGCGCAGCCAGACCCACCGCTCCTCCCCCGGCCAGCCCTTCGTCACCTTCCGCGGCGCGCGGTTTGTCGAGGTCTTGTAGTGGGCGTTCCCAAAGCCGCCATCACCACCGCGCAACAGGGTCACACGTTTGCCGGCGACGTCCAGGTCGGCGAGCATGGTTTCCTGATCGTCGGCGAAGATCTGGGTGCCAACAGGGACAGTGACGACAACGTCCCGCGCGCCTGCGCCGGTACGATCCGATCCTGATCCGTTGCCGCCCTTCGGCGCCCGGAAATGCTGAGTATAGCGAAAATCGATTAACGTATTGAGATTATGTTCCGCGACGAAGATGATGTCGCCGCCTTTGCCGCCGTTCCCGCCGTCCGGGCCCCCGAACTCGATGAACTTCTCCCGCCGAAATGCGACCACACCGTCGCCGCCGTCGCCGGAGCGCAGATAGATCTTGGTCTGGTCGAGGAATTTCATGGCGTGTTACCAAACAGAACGAGGGCCGGCGATGCACCGGCCCTCGTTCACGCGTAAAAAGCGGGGTCGGTGTTACTCGGCTGCGAGAGCCGCCGGCTGCGACGCAGCGTGGGGTTCCACCGAGATGTGCACCTTGCCCTCAGACTTGCGGGTGAATTTCACCTTGCCGTCTACCAGGGCGAAGATCGTGTGGTCACGGCCCAGGCCGACGTTGTTGCCCGGATACCACTTAGTGCCTCGCTGACGAACCAGAATGTTGCCCGCGACGACGGCCTCGCCGCCGAATTTTTTGATGCCAAGGCGCCGGCCTTCAGTATCGCGACCGTTGCGTGACGAGCCACCTGCCTTCTTATGTGCCATGGCGGTTACTCCTTCGTTTCTTGAGTTTCTTCGACGGCTTCAGGGGCCTCGCCAGAAACGATTGCCAGAGATTCAGCGGCGTCCAGGGCGGCCGGCGGAACGGTGTCAGCCTGGACCTCCTCTGGGCCTTCGGAGGTGACGTCCTGGGGTGTCGGTGCCGCAACAGGGGTCGCGGCTGCCTCAGTTTGGGCTTTGGCAGCGACGGTATAGGTCTGTCCGTTGGCGTTGATGCCGCCAATACGCAAGACGGTGACGTGCTGACGATGGCCGTTGCGGCGGCGGCTGTTCTGCCTGCGTCGCTTCTTGAAGATGATGACCTTGTCGAGGCGGTCCTGCGCAATAACGGTCGCGGTGACGGAAGCGTCGGACACGATCGGCGAACCCAGGGTCAGGTTGCCGTCGACACCCACCGCCAGCACGTCAGTAAACGTGATGGTGCCGCCGGCTTCGGCGTCCAGTTTCTCGACCTTCAGAACCGCGTTAGGGGTGACGCGATACTGTTTCCCGCCTGTGCGGATGACAGCGAACATAGGACCAAACTTTCAGATCTAGCTATCTCAAGCAACACAGGCCGCAACGGAGCTTGACGCGCGCCGGCGGCCTGAAGGGCGCGTTATAACGGCCATGTCAGTGGAGTCAACCGATGAAACATAGGTTGGTCAGCAGGTTGCTTATGTCACTGTCCTCGAGCGAACGACCAACTTGGCGGAGAATCGAACCCATGCTGCCCACGCGGCGCCGACATCCTTTAACTTAGTACCGCCGCAAGAAGAATGCGACCGTCACTGTCGCACTGAGCGCCACCACGAACCAGCGGAGTAAAGCCGGGGGCAGATGGCGGGCAAACCGGGCGCCATAGTAGCCGCCGGCGATGGCCGAAACCATCATCGCGAGCATCTCCGGCCATCGAACCGCACCAGCCACCACGAAGCAAACCACCGCAGCCCCGTTGACGGTGCTCACCAGTGCGGTGCGGGTCGAAGCCATTGCCTTCAACTCGGACGCGTCGATCAACGTCCACACCGCCATCATCATGAGCCCGATCGCGCCGCCGAAATAGCCGCCATAGATCGATAGGACGAACTGGATTACCAGAAAAGCCGGCAGCCCAACCCGGACGTAACGGCGCAGCCAGTCACCAAGGCGCCTCCCGCCGGCGAAGGTCAGCGTCGCCAGCAGCAGCAACCATGGGATAACCAGATCGAACGCCGCGCCTGGGGTTACGAGTAGCATGATCGCGCCGACAAGACCGCCCGCCAGACCGATCGGCAGCAGCACATTCAGGCCGACCCCGCCAACGCCACGTAGATCGTCCCGATACGCCCAAGTGCTGGCGATGGTGCCCGGAAACAGTGCCACCGTGCTGGTCGCGTTGGCGGTGATCGGCGGCAATCCGGACAGAACCATCACAGGGAACGATACGAATGAGCCGCCACCGGCGACCGCGTTCATCGTGCCGGCCAGCAGACCGGCCAAAACTAGGAGAATATAGTGCGGCACTTACTCCGCCGGAACGTTCCGCTCAAGCTCCGCTAGCCACGCGGCCGCATTGCCATCCGACGGCGCTCGCCAGTCGCCACGTGGCGACAGCGACCCGCCCGCTGAAACTTTCGGGCCGTTCGGCATCGCGCTGCGCTTGAACTGACTGAAAGCGAAGAACCGCGTAAGAAAGACCCTCATCCAATAGCGGATCTGCTGCAGATCGTAGCCTACGCGGCGGTCTGCGTGAAAATGCGGTGGCCAATCGCCTCGCGTCGGATCTTCCCAGGTGTGCAGGGCCATGAAGGCGATTTTCGAAGGCACAAATCCATAACGAAGGACGTGGAACAGGGTAAAATCCTGCAGGGCGTAAGGGCCAATCTTAGCCTCCGTGCTTTGCGGGATTTCGCCCTCTGCGACCGGCACCAGTTCGGGCGAAATTTCCGTGGCAAGAATTGCGTCCAGCGTCGCCAACACGTCCTCGGCGAATCGTTTCGTTCCAATGATCCAGCGGATGAGGTGCTGGATTAGCGTCTTCGGAACGCCTGCATTGACGTTATAGTGCGCCATCTGGTCGCCGACGCCGTAGGTGCACCAGCCTAGCGCCAGCTCCGAAAGATCGCCGGTCCCGATGACGATGCCACCGAGGTGGTTTGCCAATCGGAACAGGTAGTCGGTGCGCAGGCCTGCCTGTACATTCTCGAACGTGATGTCGTAGACCGACCCGCCGGTAGCGTAGGGATGCCCAATATCGGACAGCATCTGGCTCGCCGCAGGTTTGATATCGAGTTCGCTCGCCGTCGCGCCTAGCGATCTCATCAGCGCCCACGCATTGGACTTGGTGTGACCCGAGGTCGCGAACCCCGGCATGGTATACGCCAAAATGCCATCGCGTGGCAGACCAAGCAGATCGAACGCCTGAGCACAGACCAACAGCGCCTGAGTGGAGTCCAAGCCGCCGGAAATGCCGATCACTATCTTAGTCAATCCGGTGGCTCGAAGCCGCTGCGCCAACCCAGAGACCTGGATGTTGTAAGCCTCGTAACAATCTTGCTCCAGCCGAGCGACATCCGCCGGGACGAAGGGAAAGCGCTCGATCCGGCGATGGAAGCCGACGTCGCCGGCGGGTGGTGAGACGGCGAAGCCGATGCGCCGGAACGGGCGCGCGTGACGGCGGCGGTTGGTATCGAACGAACCCATCTGCAAGCGTTCCTGTGCCAGCATATCGAGGTCGATATCGGCGATCGCCGCTTGGTCCGCCACGGGAAACCGTTCGGTCTCGGCCAAAGTATTGCCGTTCTCGAATACCGAGGCCTGGCCGTCCCAGGCGAGGTCAGTGGTCGATTCGCCGGCCCCGGCCGCGGCATACAGTTACGCGGCCAGGCACCGCGCGGACTGTGACCGGCACAGCAGACGGCGTGTCTCCGCCTTGCCAATGGTTATATTGCTCGCCGACAAATTCGCCAGAACTGTCGCCCCCGCCACGGCGGCCTCACCGCTCGGAGGATTGGGAACCCAGACGTCCTCGCAGATTTCCGCGTGGACGATCAGGCCGCGGAGGTCGGAGGCTTCCCACAGCAGGTCGGTGCCAAACGGCGCGGTGCGACCAGCAATGGTTATGGAACCTCCGTCGGTGCCGTCGCCGCTGACGAAATGGCGAGGTTCGTAGAACTCCCGGTAATTCGGCAAGTGGATTTTCGGCACGACGCCAAGCAACGCGCCGCGATGGATGGCCAGGGCGCAGTTGTAGAGCGCACCGAGATACCGCAGCGGCGCCCCCACCAATAGCAACGGCATCAGTTCGGCGGACCCTGCGATGATCGTCTCGATCGCGGTTTCCACGGCGTCCAACAGGGTCGTCTGCTGCAACAAGTCGCTGATCGCGTAGCCGGAAATGCCGAGCTCCGGAAATACCGCCACCGCCACCGCCTGGCGGTCGCAATCTTGGGCCATGCGTAGAATCGATTGTGCGTTCGTCGATGGATCGGCCAACGCAGTTTGGGTGGTGCAGGCGGCGACACGGGCGAAGCCGTGACGATAAAGGGAGCGGAAACTCATGGCTGGCCTGGGCAATGGTGCCAGACAATATGGAGCGGCCGAGCTGTGAGCGCCATCCGAACTGGCGGACGCCGCTTCTGTGGTACTTTCATCACGAGTCCGGGAACTACTGAAATTTTAGATTATTGTCATCAAACCGCCGCCGACCTCACGGCGGAGCATGTCCTAGGTTCCGCGGGCCGAATTCGCGATCGCCACTGGCCTGAGGGAATCAATGATCAGAATCAACCGTTTAAGCTACTCACTCCTATGCGCCACCGCCATTGGTGCCCTCACGCTCTGCCATCCCGCCGCTGCACAAACCGACTCACAAATTCAGACCATTCAACAGCAGATCAAGCAGCTACAGACCCAACTCAATCAGATGAAGTCGGACCTGGCGGCGCGTGATCGTGCTGTTAAGGCGGCACAGCAGCAAGCCAAGGACGCCCAGGACCAGGCCGCGGCAGCGCAGGGCCAAGCCGCGGCGGCATCGTCCCAGGCCGCTCAAGTGGCCGCAACCGCCCCGCCTCCCTCACCGCCGATGCCCCCGGGTCAGTTCCGCGCCGGCCCCTTGACCGTCACGCTGGGCGGCTTCGCGGCAGTCGAAGGTATCTACAGGTCGCGCAACCTCGCCTCCAGCATCGACACCAGTTTTAACAGCATCCCGTTCCCCAACAGCTCCAACTACCATATCCCTGAATACCGTGAGACCGCCCAGCAGAGCCGTTTCTCGCTGATGACGGAAGGACAGATAGACGACGCACAGAAACTGACCGGCTACCTGGAGACCGATTTTCTGAGCGCTGGTTCCTCATCCAACTCGAATGAGAGCAATAGCTACACGCTGCGGCTGCGGCAGTTCTGGGGGAATTACGATAACACGGACTGGGGCCTGCACATCCTCGGTGGCCAAGCCTGGAGCTTGGCAACGATGTATAAGATCGGCCTGGTGCCACGGCAGGAGAACGTGCCACTGACAATCGATGCTCAATACGTCGTGGGCTTCAACTGGGAGCGTCAGGCTCAATTGCGGGTCGTCAAGGATTTCGACAACCACATGTTCTGGGCTGGGCTTTCGATCGAGGAGCCGCAGACGCTCTTCACTAGTGCCACCAACTGTTTTGCCAACCCCGCTGTCCAGCCCTCGACCGCGACTGGCGGCGGCACACTCGAAAACACTCAATGCGGTGGCGCGAACGTCAATTCCCTCCAGGCGTACAGCAATAACAGTGCACCTGATATTATCGCGAAGATCGCGGCAGATCCGGGATTTGGCCATTACGAACTGTACGGTCTGCTTCGCTTCATTGACGGCCGCACCGCCTTCGCTGCTGCCGGAACCGGCATCAACCATAACACTACAGGCCAGGGGATCGGGGGCGGCATGATCTTGCCGATAATCCCGAGGATGCTGGACTTTCAGGTCAGTGGCCTGGTTGGTCAGGGCGTGGGTCGCTACGGCACGTCGCAACTCCCCGACGCTACGTTTGGGGCGACCGGAGCGATCAAGCCGCTGTCCAATTATTCCATTATGGGTGGATTCGTTGGCCACCCGATCCCGACCGTCGATATCTATGCGTACAGGTGGTGCAGAGGGCGTGGGCAGCAAGCCCTATGGGACCGGGAGGACCGTCGCTGGCTACGGCAACCCGGCTACCAACCTTGCTGGCTGCTCGGTTGAGCTTGGATCATGCGGTGCCGTTACCTCGTCTATCGTCGAAGCGACGATCGGCGCGTGGTGGAGGGTTATCAAGTCTGCTTACGGCACCGCGCAGGTCGGGTTGCAGTATGAATGGGTAGACCGCTTTGCGTACTCGGGCCTCGGGGCAAAAGGCACCACGGCATATCCGTCCGCAAACGAGAATATGCTGCTGTTCAGTGTGCGCTATCTGCCATTCCAGTAGGGAGGGGGATCCCGAACCCCGGGATCCTGGCCGCCTCGCTTTAGGGTCGGCTGATGGATGATGTCAGACGAACCATAGCCTTGGGTGCCCGGTCGAGTTATCAGCCGTCGACCGTGACTGATCTTCCAATCGCTGACGCAATCCCCGCGTTGCAAGCCACCTTGGCCGCCGGCCGCAACGCCATTGTCGTCGCGCCGCCCGGCGCCGGCAAGACGACGCATGTCCCGCTCGCGCTGCTCGATACCCCCTGGCGAGGCGATGGCCGGATACTGATGCTGGAACCGCGGAGGCTCGCGACTCGAGCAGCGGCCTCGCGGATGGCATTCCTGTTTGGTGAGCCGATCGGGCGCACCATCGGCTACCGAACCCGCCTCGACGGCGCTGGATCGGCGGAAACCCGCATCGAGGTCATTACCGAGGGCCTACTGCTCCGCCGGCTACGGTCCGATCCTGGGCTGGACGGGGTTGCGGCGGTGATCCTTGACGAAATCCATGAGCGATCCCTCGAGTTCGATCTCGGTCTGGCGCTATGCCTTGATTTGCAACGTATGCTGCGGCCGGATCTGCGCCTTCTGGCGATGTCGGCCACGGCAGATGGCGCCCGCCTGTCGGGGCTGATGGATGCGGATGTCATTGAAAGCGCCGGTCGGATGTTTCCGGTCACGACGGAGCATCAATCGCGCGATATTGCCCATATCCGCGACCTGCCTGACGCCGTCGCCCGCGCCATCAGAACCGCGTTGACGAAGCATGACGGCGACATCCTCGCTTTCCTCCCCGGCATGGCGGAAATCCGCCGCACCCAGTCCGCGCTGGAAGGTTGCGGAGCGCTCGTCCTGCCACTGCACGGCGATCTTCCGCCGCCCGAGCAGGACCGCGCGCTGCGGCCGGCCGAGACGCGCCGTGTCGTCCTGGCCACCTCCATCGCCGAGACATCGTTGACCGTCCCGGGCGTCCGGATCGTGGTCGACGGCGGCTGGCGCAGGACGCCACGGCTCGACACGGCTACCGGCCTGACCCGGTTGAGCACTATCCGTATCTCGCGCGCCGCCGCAGACCAGCGAGCTGGACGGGCCGGCCGCGAGGCTCCTGGCATTGCGATCCGCCTTTGGTCGCCGGCGCTGCACCGGGGTTTGCCCGCCTTCGACCGTCCGGAAATTCTGGAAGCAGAATTGTCCGGCCTGGTGCTGGAATGCGCCGCGTGGGGAACGCTGCCGGCTGATTTGCCATTTCAGGACGAGCCCCCGGCCGGGGCGCTCGCCGCTGCCGTCACGCTGCTGCAAGAACTAGGCGCGCTTGACCTTCAGGGCAGCATCACCGCCATCGGCCGCGAAATGGCTCGGATTGGTGGGCATCCCCGGTTGGCGGCGATGATGCTGGCCGCCAACAAAGATGAACAGGGTGCGCTCGCTGCCGTCCTTGCCGCATTGCTGGAGGAGCGCGATCCATTGCGCAA
>CAWFVX010000027.1:0-178859 GCA_963819345.1 uncultured Alphaproteobacteria bacterium | reverse complement strand
AGCCGGGTTGGCGCTGGCCTGTTGGGGAGCATGCTGTCTTTGGAACTGCATTCGCCGCGGGTTCGTTAAGCTCACCGGCGCCGGACTGGCGGTCTCCAGTATTGCCGCCCTGGGGTTCACGTCGGCTACCGAGGCCTTGGCGGCGTCGGTCCGCCCGTTCAAGCTGACCGCCACGACCGAGACCCGCAACACCTGCACCTACTGCTCGGTTGCCTGCGGCATCCTGATCTACAGCCTCGGTGATCGCGCGAAGAACGCCAGATCCAACATCATCCACATCGAGGGTGATCCGGACCACCCGGTAAACCGTGGCACATTGTGCCCGAAAGGATCGGCGCTGCTCGACATCGTGCACGCGCCGACGCGTTTGCAATTTCCGAAATACCGGGCGCCGGGCAGCAAGGAGTTCAAGCAGGTCTCCTGGGACTTCGCGCTCGACCGCATCGCTACGCTGATGAAGCAGGACCGCGACAAAAACTTCATTGCGAAGAACGCCGCCGGCACCACGGTCAACCGATGGCTCAGCACCGGCATGCTTGCCGCGTCCGCTTCATCGAGCGAAACGTCCTACCTCACCTGGAAGGTAGCCCGCGCCTTCGGGATGCTCGTCTTCGACAATCAGGCCCGCGTCTGACACGGACCGACGGTGGCCAGTCTGGCTCCAACATTCGGTCGAGGCGCAATGACCAACACGTGGCAGGACATCAAAAATGCCAACGTGGTCGTGGTCATGGGAGGCAACGCGGCCGAGGCGCACCCATGCGGCTTCAAGTGGGTGATCGAGGCAAAGATCGAGAATCACGCCAAGCTCGTCGTGATCGACCCGCGCTTCACCCGCACCGCTTCGGTCGCCGACCTCTATGCGCCAATCCGCCCGGGCACGGATATCGCGTTCCTGAGCGGCGTGATCCGCTACCTGTTGGCCAAGGACGCAATCCAGCACGAGTATGTAAAGGCCTACACCAACGCCGGCCTGATCGTGAAGGAAGAGTTCGGCTTCGAAGACGGACTGTTCACCGGCTACAAGGAAGACACCCACAGCTACGACAAATCCAGCTGGGATTACGAACTCGACGAGCAGGGCTACGCCAAAATCGACGACACGTGGCAGCACCCGCGCTGCGTGATGAACCTGCTGCGCAAACATGTCGAGCGCTACACACCGGAGATGGTGTCGCGCATCTGCGGCACGCCGCAGGACAAATATCTCCAAGTCTGCGAACTTTTCGCCAGCGCCGCCGCCCCCGATAAGGCGCTGACGAGCCTGTTTGCGCTCGGTTGGACGCAGCATTCCGTCGGCGCCCAGAATATCCGCACGATGGCGATGGTGCAGCTTCTACTCGGCAATATCGGCGTGGCGGGCGGTGGCATGAACGCGCTGCGCGGCCATTCGAACATCCAGGGGCTGACCGATGTCGGCCTGCTGTCGAACCAGATGCCGGGCTACCTGACGCTGCCGAGTGACCACGAAGTCACCTTCGAGGAGTACATGAAGACGCGGCAGTATAAGCCGCTGCGCCCCGGGCAAACGAGCTACTGGAAGAATTACCGGACGTTCTTCATCAGCCTGATGAAAGCCGTCTATGGCGATGCCGCGCGGGCCGAGAACGACTGGGCCTTTGACTGGCTGCCGAAGCTTGATGTCCCGTTGTACGACATCATCCGCGCCTTCGACATGATGGCGAACGGCGAGATGAATGGCTACATCTGCCAAGGCTTCAACCCGATGCAGGCGTTTCCGGACCGGGGCAAGATCCGCCGCGCGCTGGGCAAGCTCAAATTCCTTGTCGTCATGGATCCGCTGGATACCGAGACATCGCGGTTCTGGGAGGATTTCGGCCCGCAGAACCCGTCAGACCCGGCCAGCATCCAAACGGAAGTGTTCCAGTTGCCGACAACCTGCTTTGCCGAGGAGGACGGCTCGCTGGTCAACTCCGCGCGCTGGCTGCAGTGGCATTGGAAAGCCGCCGAGCCGCCGGGTGAAGCGCAGAGCGACATCTGGATCATGACCGGGATCTTCCATCGGATGCGGGAGATGTACCGCAAAGACGGCGGTGCCTTCCCCGATCCGATCCTGAACCTGACCTGGAACTACACGAACCCCATGGACCCGGACCCGGAAGAACTGGCGAAGGACATGAACGGGCGCGCGCTGGTCGATATCAAGGATGCGGCGGGCGCGGTCACGCTGCATGCTGGCCAGTTGCTGGATGCGTTTGGCCAGTTGCGCGATGACGGCACGACCGCATCCGGCTGTTGGATTTTCTCGGGCTGCTACACCGAGAAGGGCAACCAAATGGCTCGCCGGGACGCGACGGACCCGCGCGAGCAGGGCATCGCGCCGAACTGGGCGTGGGCGTGGCCGGCCAACCGGCGCATCCTCTACAATCGCGCCAGCGCTGACCTCGAAGGCCGTGCCTGGAATCCGAACAAGCCGATCATCGAGTGGAACGGCAGCCGATGGGTCGGCGTCGACGTGCCCGACTATATCCCGACCACCAAGCCATCCGACGGAGTCGGCCCGTTCATCATGAACGACGAGGGCCTCGGGCGCCTGTTCGCCCGCGACCAGATGGCGGAGGGTCCGTTCCCCGAGCACTATGAACCCTTCGAATCGCCGTCGCCGAACGTGCTTCACCCGAAGGTTCAGACCAACCCTGCCGCGCGGGTGTTCGCTGACGATCGAGCGGTGTTCGGGACCGCGCCGGACTTCCCGTACGTGGCAACCACCTACCGGCTGACCGAGCATTTCCACTTCTGGACCAAGCACGCGCTGATCAACGCGATCCTGCAGCCCGAGGAATTCATCGAGATCGGCGAAGCTCTGGCGAAGGAGAAGGGCATCGAGCAGGGCGGCTGGGTCCGGCTGACCTCCAAACGCGGTGTCATCGTCTGTAAGGCCTATGTGACCAAGCGCATCCGCCCGTTGACGGTGGACGGCAAGCCGACGCATGTGATCGGCGTGCCGCTGCACTGGGGGTTCACTGGCCAGGCCCGCAAAGGCTACGGCGCCAACACGCTGACGCCGTCCGTCGGCGATGCCAACACGCAGACGCCGGAATTCAAGGCGTTCCTGGTCAACGTCGAAAAGACCGGCGCCCCGGTGGCCTGAAGGAGCAACCGATGGCCGACCTGCAGTCCCAGGACTACATCCGCCGGTCGGCATCGACCCTGACGCCGCCGTCGATCCGCGACCACGAACAGCAAGTGGCGAAGCTGATCGACGTCAGCCGCTGCATCGGCTGCAAGGCCTGCCAGTCCGCCTGCATGGAGTGGAACAACCTGCGGCAGGACATCGGCTACTTCGAGGGCTCCTATGACAATCCCCTGGATCTGTCCCCAAGCACCTGGACACTGATGCGCTTCACCGAGTGGGAGGACGAGAAGGGCAATCTGGAGTGGCTGATCCGCAAGGATGGGTGCATGCACTGCGAGGATCCCGGCTGCCTGAAGGCGTGCCCGGCTCCCGGCGCGATCGTGCAATACGCCAATGGTATCGTAGACTTCATCAGCGAGAACTGCATCGGCTGCGGCTACTGCGTGAAAGGTTGTCCTTTCAATATCCCGCGCATCAGCCCGGTCGACCACAAATCCTACAAATGCACGCTGTGCTCGGACCGTGTCGAGGTCGGGCTAGAGCCGGCCTGCGTCAAGGCGTGCCCGACCGGCGCGATCATGTTCGGGTCGAAGACCGATATGACGGATTGGGCCGGCGAGCGCGTTATCGACCTGAAATCGCGCGGTTTCGAACAGGCTGGGCTATACGACCCGCCGGGCGTGAGCGGCACGCATGTGATGTATGTGCTGCACCACGCCGACAAACCCTCGATCTATGCCGGCCTGCCGGACAATCCACGGATCAGCTTCTTCGTCGCCGCCTGGAAGGGCCTGTTCAAGCCGGTCGCCCTGGCCGGCATCGCGGCCGCCGCCATCGCTGGCTTCCTGCACTGGGTGGTCGCCGGGCCGAACGAGGTGCAGCCGGAGGATGAGGCGGCGGCGCAGAATCTGCTGCATCCGTCCGACAGACCGCGATGACACATCCCAGAGGCACTCTGATCCGCAACACGACGCCGGCGCGAATCAATCACTGGATCACCGGCGGCTGCTTCGTCCTGCTGCTGCTGTCGGGCTTGTCGATGTTCCACCCGATGCTGTTCTTCCTCTCGGGATTGTTCGGCGGAGGCCAATGGGCCCGGGCGATCCATCCGTGGATCGGCATCGTCCTGCTCGTCAGCTACGCCGGACTGATCGTGCAATTCTGGCGCGACAACATGTGGAGCCGGGACGATCTGGCGTGGATGCTCGCGATCCGCCAGGTATTGGCGAACGAGGAGGAGGGCGTACCCGAAGTCCCCCGCTACAACGCCGGCCAGAAGTTCGTGTTCTGGTCGATGGCACTGCTGGTCCCGGTGCTGTTCGCCAGCGGCATGGTGATCTGGGAGGTCTATTTCGCTGCGTTCACCACGATCGAACAGCAACGGATCGCCGTGCTGATCCATAGCCTGGCGGCCGTCGCCGCAATCATCGTGTGGATCACTCACGTCTACGCCGCGATCTGGGTGAGGGGCTCGGTCCGAGCCATGACGCAGGGCTACGTGACCCCGGGCTGGGCGTGGCGGCATCATCGCAAATGGCTGCGCAGCTTGGTGGCGACAGGCTCCCCCGGGCCGCGGCCGCGTGGCTAAGGGCCGCGCGTGAGACAGGGCGAGGTCGCCTCGCAGGGCAAGTGGACCGGTGATCCGTCTGGAGGCGTGAAAGCACCGCGGGCGCTGATCCTGCCCGATCCTGCCATACGATTTGCCCGCACCGCGACACGGCTCGAAGTTTTGGCAGCCGGGCATCCGATGACGGAGTGGCTGGCCTTCATGGCGCGGCTGACGCGGGTCCAGCACGTCGTTGCGACGACACTGCGACCATTCCCAGGGCTGCAGCGGATCACTGTCGAGAGCGCCGTGGAGGCGCGCCTGCCGCCGCTCGCCGCCGAGGAGCATCGCCGCGACGTTGCGTGGCGCGAGGGGCTGACCATGTTGCTCGACACATTCGACGACCCAGCCTCCCCGGTTCCTGCTCGGGCCGCGGTGGCCAACCTGCGTTCACGGGATGTGGATGCGGTGGAAGCGCTGGCCGACGGGTTTCTGCTTCGCGGCGTGGACGACGCCGACATGGGCGCCGCGCTCTATGTGGCGGCGGCCTTACAGGTGTATTTCACCCGGGCGGTGGCGAATTTACCAGCCGCCTCCTTGCGGTTGCTGCCGCAGCGTGGGCTATGCCCTTGCTGTGGCTCGACGCCGGTGTCTGGCGTAGTGACCGCCTCGGGCCGATCGCCTGGTGCGCGCTATCTGTATTGCTCGTTGTGCGCGACGGCGTGGAACCATGTGCGCGCGGTGTGCATCACCTGCGGTGAGGCGCGCGCACTGTCACTCGAGGGGATCGAGGGCGACGCCGGTTCGGCGAAGGCCGAGACCTGCAACCTATGCCACACCTACGCGAAGATGCTGTACCAGGCGCGCGACACGCAGGTGGACCCGTTCGCGGACGATCTCGCGACCCTCGGTCTGGATCTGCTGGTTGCCCAGGCCGGCTGGGCCCGCCATGCGCCAAATCCGCTGCTGCTCATTGGGTCTGCGGTATAGGCCGAGCAAGCGCCGGAGGAAGACGGCGTTGGCCGCGTCGTCCAGTTGGTGACTACAGTCGTGGCAGAAGTGCGGTTGCTGGTGCGCTGCGGCGTTCGGTGCAGCTTGACAGGCCCCGGTGGGCAAATAGGGGCACTTTTCCACCTGGCGAAGGAGGCTGCGATGGGGGGGTCGATTGGCCCCCCATCACATCCTCAGGCGCTTATCAGTGATCCGGACGATGGTGGTGATGGTCGTGATGATGGCTCGGGGGAGGCTCGCTCTCTGGGGGCGGCTCACTGATCACAGGAAAAGGATCATACAGCCGTTTTTGAGCCGTTAGAACAGCGGTCGCGGCAGTGGCATCCACCGCCTCCGGAAACATTGAACCATACGGGGCCCGCGCTACAACGACACTCATGTCACCGCCTTGCGACTGTCCCTGTGTGCCGTGGCACCCCTGACAACCGCCCATCTGGAAGGGGCTGCCGGATGCTCCATTCAGATAGACGTTCATAAATTGTGTCGGGAGGCCGCCTCCTGTTAGGCTGCCGAAGAAGTTCTGTAATGTCTGATTGGTTTCGACCATCAAGTTTGCGAGGTAGTAGTAGCTAGAAATATCCGTCTCTGTCGGCGGCGGAGATGGGTCTGTCGGCGCCGCCGGGGGGCCGTTAACCGGCGTGGCCTGGACACCAATCAGCTTGTAGAACTGCCAGACCGTTGAAGGATCCTGCCGCTTTGAAAGCCGTGCTAACGGCATCATTGACTGGCGAGATCTGCGAATGGATCGGATGATTGCGTGTCACAGACGTTTCGGAATTCGGGGGTGGGGGAGCCGGCGGGTTAATATCTATATACGCGAGGTTCTGTGAGTTCGTATTTGTTGCGTCGTCGTAGTTATCAACTTGTTCAAAAGTGGCAAACACAAAGGCCGGAAACGATTTGGTCTTGTGGATGATATGCAGAGCCACGAGTCCATAGATATCATTGTTATATACTATCGTGTTGTTCGGACCGGTGGTGTAGTATATGACGTTGTGTGTGTAAAACCGGCGAGGGCTTTGGCTGATCTCGTCCGACGTCAGTTTTCGCCATGCAGCCTTGATTTCGATCGCACCTTCTCCGTCGTCGCCGGCAATCGCGGCGTCCCCGCACGGCAGTGAAATGATCGACGGGTCAGTGCTGACTTCTTCCTTTCCTGGCGTCGATGGCACGACCGTTGGCACGCAGATCCCACCAAATTGCGCGAGACCGTGCGTGGTAACGTTATTAATGGTCAGGGGATCCGTTAATGTTTTCTCCTTAGCATTGAACAATCCGTTGCAGTTCGTCCCAGGACAAACGGTGAAACACCCAAGCCCCGTATAGGAAGGCGAAAGGCAGGTGTTTCCATCACTGTCTAGAGGTCCATTATGGTTTAGATAGTTGAACAACGAGCGGTTGGCCTTCGCCTCGTACGCGACAGGGATGCGGTCCATGTTGTCTGTCGTAGTGCGAAAACATAAAGGCCAAGCCGATTTCGCTGCCCTCATCAAGATTGTTGAAGAAGTCCAACGACGTGCTTTCGTTGGCCGGTGTTGGTTGCGGAGAATAGTCATAGGTCGGTTTACTGGTGTCAAAATTAGCAAGCGTTGTACCGCTGGCCGGGAACATTTCATTCTTATGTTGATAGGTGTGCCAGACAACTAGCGGAAAGTTCCCATCGCTGTCAGGCTGAATATTGAAAAAGTCAGCGTTAAGATCGGGCCGCCCACGCGTCATCGTCGTGGCCGGGTCCATGGCTACCCAATTCAGCGCGATAAATTCCTGCCAAGCGAAAATCGCGAGGTCCTGAATGCTGGCGGTTGACCCCGCGGGGACGTCATGAGGGACATTGGGACTGATAAAATCGGTCGGCAGGGTGACCTGCGTATATCCTGGCTGCGTTCCCCACAGGACCCCTATCGTTGGTAAGAAGACCAATAGACGCAAGTAAGTGATGACGGATCGTCTGAACATTGCTGCTTCTTTAGCCCCCATCTGATAGAGTCCGAGTATTACGGAGCACTGTCAACGGATTCGTGCAGCCTGTCAAGGTGAGGTTGTCGCGTGCCGGCGCCGCGCGCGCCCACTAGGGCGCAGGCGCGCCAAGCGACAACATCCGGCCATTTGCGCGATTGTCCCTGGCGCAACTGGCGCCGGCCTCGCCGGCATGAGTGTCATTCGCCGCCGCACGGTGTGATATATCGCAACCTGTTCTACTTGGGTTCATTACGACAAATCTAGGGCGCGGGAGGGCAAACTAATTCCGTTTGTTAACCAGTATATTGCCGAACCCGCATCCGAGCGCACTGCAGGTGCCGGGAATCTTTTCTACTCGAACTTAACTGTCGGCCGCCAATTGCTTCCGGAGGCAACGAAATTGACAGCTGCCAATTTACTCGCCCCGAAGAGCCGCCAGCAGTCGCGCCAGCAAACCGAGGTTCCGGCGGGCCTGATTTTCCTGCCTTAGCCGCGCCGCCTCGGCCTCGGCCTTTTCTCTGGCAGCTTGCTCGGTCATACGCCGCCCCTCTGCCTCCCGCTGCTCCCGTTCGAAGTCTTCGCGAACCTGCGAAAGCCGGGCCTCTGCATCCGCTACAGCGCCCTCCGCCTGCTTCCTGGCCTCCCGCTCCGTTGCGGTCTCCGCCTCCGCCCGCGCCCTGGCCGCCCGCTCCGTTGTGGCTTCCGCCTCCGCCCGCGCCGTGGCCGCCCGCTCCGTTGCGGTTTCCGCCTCCGCCCTCGCTAGTGCCTCCTCGCCCGTCGCGTGCAGGGCCGCGAACATCTGATCCGCTTCTTCCCCACGCTCACGCAGCATGGCCGTCGCGGTTTCTAACAGACCTACAACGTGACCGATCTCCCGCCCGATACCATCCGCGTCGCTATCGGCTACTTCCGTCTGAGGGTTGGCTTCCTCGATCGGGACCGCCACCCTGACTGTCCCATCATTGCCATCCTGGCGCCGCCATTTGCGCCGGAAGACCAACCGGATTGCTGATGCCGTACTAATCCCACGGGCGTGGCCGAGTTCGCCATAGCTGAGCCACCTCACATCATTCCCGACATCGTCCTGATAGTCGTTCCCGGCGTCACGCATGGCCTCATCTCCGTTGTCTGACCGCGGTGGCCTACACCCGGCCGCCGAGTCGGCAAAGTCCAGACCGCTAAGCTTGGATCATGGAAATGGTCTCGCATCGTCCGCCCGGGTCGCCGCCTCCGCGGCCGTGCGCCACCCCTAACGAATAGTTCAATTGCCCCACCTGAGAAGTCATGTCGGACAATCGATCAGACATGTCGCGGGCCTAATCACCCGCCGCCAGCTTTTCAGCCAATCGCGGTAGGGCCGTCCGGCGTCTGGGCACCAGCCACTGTTGTAACCGGTCTAAGTATAGGTAGATCACGGGTGTGGTATACAGCGTCAGCACCTGACTCAGCAGCAAGCCTCCAACCATCGAGAAACCCAACGGCTTGCGCAGTTCCGATCCCGCACCGTTCTCCAGCATCAGCGGCAAGCCGCTTAACAACGCAGCCATCGTGGTCATCAAGATAGGCCGGAACCGCATCAAACACGCCTGACGGATTGCCTCGTGCGGAGTCATTCCTTCCCGCCGCTCCGCGTTGATGGCGAAGTCGACCATCATGATTCCGTTCTTCTTGACGATGCCGATCAGCAAAATGATCCCGATCAGCGCGATGACAGTCAACTGGTAGTGGAACAGCAACAGCATCAGCAATGCACCCACGCCGGCGGAGGGCAGCGTGGACAGAATCGTCAGCGGCAACACGTAGCTCTCATAAAGAATGCCCAGGATGATGTAGACAGCCACAAGCGCCGCGGCGATCAGATAGGGCTCGGTGCTCAGCGAGGATTGGAACGCCTGGGCGGTGCCCTGGAAACTGCCTTGCACCGAGGGCGGCACATTCATCGCGGCCTGCATCGCTTCGACCTGCGTGACTGCATCGCCCAGCGAAGCGTCGCCCTTCAGGTTAAAAGAAATCGTTACCGACGGGAACTGGCTTTGGTGATTGATGGCCAAAGGCTGCACCGGGGTCGTCGTCTTGTGGAGCAGTGTCGACAGCGGCACGTTCGCCCCGGTCGACGAATGCACGTAGAGTTTGTCCATCGTCGAGAGCGCGCCGTATTCGTTCGGAAGGGCCTCCAGCACCACGTAGTAAGCCTTATTGCCGGTGAAATACTGCGCCACTTCCCGTTGGCCAAACGCATCATACAGGATGGCGTCGATCGTGGCGGGCTGTACTCCGAAGCGAGAGGCCTGGTCGCGATCGTAAGTCAGCGTTTCGGTCGTGCCCGAATTCTCCTGATCTGTAGTAACATCCGCCAACAGCGGGATCTGCTTCATCTTGGCCAGAATCTTTGGCGCCCATTTGTTGAGCTCGTCCTGGCTGGCGTCCTGTAAGGTGTATTGATACAGAGTACGGCTTAGTCTTGCACCGACGCTGACATCTTGAGCCGGCTGCATGAACAGCCGGATGCCACTGACAGCCTGCATTTCACTGTCGATCTGCGCAATCACCTGCGTCGCCGTGGCCGATCGCTCCGTCCAAGGCTTCAGAGTGATATACATCCGCCCGTTGTTCGCCGTCTGCCCCCCGCCTCCGGCCCCGACGAGCGAGACGGACGACGCGACATTGGGATTGGCCAAAACCACATTGTTCGCTGCCCGTTGCAGGACGGACATCTGATCAAACGATATGTCCTGCGCCGCATCGGTGATACCGATGATGATGCCAGTGTCCTGGGTCGGAAAGAACCCTTTCGGAATGAACACATACAGCATGCCAGTCAGCGTCACGGTGGCAACAAACACCATGAGCGTAATGAATTGGAAGCGCAGGGCGATGTCCAGAGTCCGTTCATAGAACCGGAGCATCCCGTCGAACATCCGCTCAATCGCGGTGTAGATGCGACCGTGTTTGTGCGCCTCCGGCGTGAGAAACCGCGAACACATCATAGGGGTCAGGGTCAGCGACACCAAGGCCGAGATCACGATGGTGATCGACACACAGATCGCGAATTCCCGGAACAAGCGTCCGACGATACCGCCCATCAACAGCAGGGGAATGAACACGGCGATCAGCGAAACACTGATCGAAACAATAGTAAACCCGATTTCTCCCGCGCCGACCAGCGCGGCGTCAACCGGGTTCATGCCGTCTTCGATGTGCCTGAAAATGTTCTCCAACATGACGATCGCATCGTCAACGACGAAGCCCACCGCGATCGTCAGTCCCATCAGTGACAAATTGTCGAGGCTGTAGCCAAAGGCATACATCACCCCCAGCGTGGCGACCAACGCAACCGGGATCGTTACGCTCGGGATAATCGTTGCCCAGACGTTGCGCAAGAACAGGAAGATCACCATGACGACCAAGGCGACCGCGAGTATCAGGGTGAACTCCACGTCGGCCACCGACGCGCGAATGGTCAGCGTCCGGTCGGACACAACGTTCAAACTGATGTTGGGCGGAAAGTCCTGCCGCAGCGCCGGCAATTGAGCCTTAACCCCATCAGCGGTCGAAATGACGTTGGCGTTGGGTTGCTTGAACACCAGCAGCAGGATCGACGACTTGCCATTCGTCCAGGCTGCCAGTTCGCGGTTCTGCGGTCCCGCCACGGCGCGCCCGATATCCCTGATATGGATCGGCGCGCCGTTGCGATAGCCGATAATCAGGTTGTTGTAGGGCTCTGCCAGGGTAAGCTGATCGTTGGCGTAGACGGTGAAGGACTGGTGCGGCCCGTCGATGCTTCCCTTCGGATTATCGACTGTTGCGTTCGTCAGCACGCTGCGCACGTCTTCCAGCGTCAAGCCCATATTCGCCAGCCGAGCAGGATCGACCTGCACGCGAATGGCAGGCGTTTGCTGCCCGCCAACCAGCACCTGGCCGACACCGGGAAGCTGCGAAATCTGCTGCTCGACGATATTCTCGGCATAGTTGTCGACCTCGGTGATCGGCGCCTGGTCCGACTGCATCGCCAAAATCATGATCGGGGCGTCAGACGGATTGATCGCTCGGAAGGTCGGCGGGGTGGGCATATCCTTCGGCAGCGACCCCTGAGCCGCGTTCATCGCCTCCAGCACCAGCGTTTCGTCATTGCCGAGATCGCTGCCCAGGTCAAACTGCAGCGTGATCTGGCTGGTTCCCAGCACACTGGCCGAGGTCATCTGTGCAAGGCCCGGCAACATCTGGCCGAACTCGGTCTCCAGCGGCGTGGCAACGGTGGAGGCCATGGTTTCCGGGCTGGCACCTGGGTACTGCGCGGTCACGGTAAGCGTCGGGAACTGCACACTCGGCAGCGGTGCCACCGGCAGCAGCGGATACGCGACCAGTCCGGCCAGAAAAATCGCTGCGGTCAACAAGGAGGTAGCGATCGGCCGCCGAATGAAAGGCGTCGAAATACTCATCGAAAAAATCATCCTGGAAGGGGCGGCCTAGATCGGAGATCAATCCTGGAAGTGCCAATCTAGGTCGGCGGCGTACTGCTGGGTGAAGAAGCTTTTGAAACGTCAGTCGCCTTCACATGAAGACCGGGCGCCAGTCTCGATTGGCCGGACACCACGACGGTCTCATGACCCGACAGACCCTTGGTGATGACGGTGCGTCCCGCGACCTGCTCGCCGGCCTCGACGTTGGCCTGTTCGACTGTGCCGTCCGGCTTGACTGTGTATACGAACGTCCCGTCCGGCCCATGCTGGACCGCCAGTTCGGGGATCGTCACCGCGTTGCTGACGGTGTCCACCTGCACGCGAGCGTTGACGAACTGGCCTGGCCACAAATGATTGTGGGTGTTTTCGAAAGTCGCCTTCAAGGAGATCGTGCCGGTGGTCGTATCGATCGTGTTGTTCGGGGTCATCAACGTCCCGGTGGATAGCAGCCGGTCACCGCTGCCGTCGAACACCGTGACAGGCACTGGCCCTTTTGCTCGGGCTACCTCGACAGCCGCCAGGTCGGATTCCGGCAACGTGAGAACCACCTCGATCGGCTTGACCTGCGTAATCGAAATGATCCCGGTCTGATTGGCGACCTCCACCAGATTGCCGACGTTCAACTGATAAAAGCTCACCCGGCCATCGAATGGCGCCTTGATCACACAATAGCCGAGGTTGATTTGCGCGGTTTCAATCAGGGCGTTGTCGACACCAATGGCGCCTATCAGCTTGTCGACCGTCCCCTGCTGATCCTCCACTTGCTGCACCGGAGCGAAGTCGCTCTTAGCAAGGTTCTGGAATTGTTTCAGATCGAGTTGGGCTGCTTTCAACTGCGCCACATCCTCGTCTCGCTGCGACATCGCTTGATCCAGCGCCGCTTTATACGGACGCGGATCGATCTCGGCGACGATGTCGCCCTCGCGCACCTCCGAGCCCTCTTTGACCGGCAGCGCGATCAGGGTGCCGGTTACTTGAGCCTTGATTTCAACAACATTTGGCGGTTGAACTGTCCCAAGACCAGTCAGGTAAACGGGTACATTCTCAATCCGAGCGGCCGCTGTGGTCGCGGGTATCGATTGCGCCGTCGCCGGGCCAGCAGCATCCGCGGAGGCGGGCGTCACCATGCGCCAACCAATGAATGCACCACCCAGCACGACCGCGAACATCAGGAGGCCGAGCCCCCGCCTTGCAGTCATCAGATTTGTCTTTCGCTTCATCTGCACGATTCGGAGTTTGTTGCTCCTGAGCGACTTCACCAGTCCGCTACCGGCATCGTGAAATGCGTAACATAGCGTAACCACTTTCCGCACCGCAACATCACAACGCTGGACGCAGCCGAACAGGCGGCGGTTGCGTTTCCAGCGCGCGGCCCGCCCTGCGTTCGGTCCCCCGAGCGAGGGAAAAAACATCGGTTACGATATCGCCATCATAAGCACCGGCGCGGTAGGGAGCGCCGGTGGCCCCGCCCGGCCTGGCCGTCAGCTTCATCTGCTCGTGGACCAAGAACGTGGAGACAATTAAGGCCTGCGGGTCTGCCGACTCCGCGACGGGCCGGAGGGGTCGACGCCGGTTCGCCCGCTGATCTGGCGGAGTCGCACTGGACCCTCGCTGGCCATCACGACGGCATGTATGTCCCGCCATTGGAATGCACTGTCTGGCCGGTCATGAACGCCGACTTCTCGGATGCCAGGAAGACGGCGAGGGCGGCAATGTCCTCCGGTTGCCCCATCCGGCCTACCGGAATCAGCGACGCCATGGCGCGCAACTCATCCTCCGAATGGCCATATCGCGGTTGCGCCGTATCGGTGAGCCCGGGGGCGATTGCATTTACGCGAATGCGGTGCGGCGCCAGTTCCAGCGCCATCGCCCGGGTCAGCGACACGACACCCCCTTTGCTTGCGGAATAGTGCGTCGAATGCGGCGACACGCCGGTAACCGATTGCGAGGCGAGGTTGATGATCCCGCCCGGGCGGCCCGCTGCCACCATCGCGCGCGCCGCGGCTTGGGCGCAGAAGAACGTCCCCTTCAGGTTGACGTCCATGACGACGTCCCAGTCAGTCTCGGTCAGGTCCAGAAACGGCACGCGCGGAAACACCCCGGCGTTGTTGACCAGGATGTCGATCCCGCCAAGACCTGAAACTGTGTTGGCGACCATCGCCTCGCAGACTGCAAGATCGGTCACGTCGCCAGTCACCAGGATCGAGCGCCGTCCCACGGCGCCGACAGCCGCGGCCACTTCCTTGGCGGCAGCGAGATTGTCCAGGTAGTTGATGGCGACATCCGCGCCGGCCTCGGCAAAGGCGATCGCGATGCTGCGACCAATCCCTTGTTGTGCGCCCGTCACCAACGCGATCTTTCCTTCCAGATCCTTGCCAGCCATCCCGTTCTCCTTGCAGTCCGTTTCAAAGCAACTCAGCATCCAGGCGCCCGCGCCGTTGACGCCTGGATGGAACCTGACCCCGACCCAGCCGGGCGGCGCCGGCGACAACCGAGCTTACGTCGCGGGCACGACCTCAGGCATATCGTTGCGCCCCCGCAAGGCCTCGATTGCGGCAATGGCCGTTGCGCTGTCGATGACGTCGCCATACCGTCGCTCGATATCTTTCAGGTTCTGATCATGTGCGGTCGCGTCGTGGTCGCCCACGCAGTCGCGCGGCACCATGACCCGGAAGCCAAGCGAGAACGCATCAATCACGCTCGCCCGGATGCAGCCCGAGGTGATGCACCCAGTGACAATGACCGTGTCCACCCGCTCCTTCGTCAGGATCGCTGCGGCGGAGGTGCCGAAAAAGATCGAGGGAGCCGATTTCATCAACACCACGTCAGGCTCGGCGGCGGCGATTCTGGGATCAAGTTCGATCGATTTGCTACCGACCAACAGATCAAATACGCCCTCGGCCTTCCAGAGCGGCGCCGCACGAGGCGTATCGTAGCCGATAACGCAAGCAATGACCGGCAGTCCCGCCCGCTTGGCTGCCGCCATCAGCGGCACGGTGCTATTGACCGCAGAATCGACCATGGGTGCACCGCCCATCGGGAACGCGGATTCAGTGAATCCTCGCTGGAAATCGACGACAACAACGGCCGGCTTGACGCCAAAACCCACAGGGCGGCTGCCGTAACCGCGTTGAGCATAAATGTCAGACATGATTTTGATCCTCCTCGCAACACGGTTCGGCCATAGCGCTCGGCACAGGGTTTGCAAATACTGTGCCCGCGACGCCGCCCCAGCCGCATTCGTGGCACGCACCCATCCACTCGCCCAAGGTGACCAACATGCTGCTCGAGGTTCCTGTCATAAACGTCGCTCCATTCCGCTCCAGCGACCCGGCGCGGGGGCGCGTTGTGGCGCAGGCTGCCGGACAGGCGGTCAACGACATTGGGTTCCTGGTGATCACCGGGCATGGCGTGGACCCTGACCTCATCGCGCGCGTTCAAGCGGCCTCCCGGGCATTCTTCGATTTGCCCCTGGAGGAGAAGCAGCTTGTCGCGAGGCCCGCGCCGGACGTCACCCGAGGCTACATCCCGCTCGAGGCCGAGAGCGTCGGGCGAAGCCAGGGGATCGAGCTGCCTGGCGACCTCAACGAAAGCCTGATGATTGGCCCGGTCGACGCGGGCACTGACCAATATTTCACCGGACCCGCCGCGGGGAGGCATTTCCATTCCAATCTTTGGCCAGCAAACCCTGTGGAGCTGCGGACGCTCTATGAAGGGTATTTTCGGGCGATGGGCGCACTGGCCGGAGAGTTGATGGCGATTTTCGCCGTGGCGCTGGATTTGCCGGAGACGTTTTTCGCCGACAAGATCGATCGCCATATCTCGCGACTGCGGGTGCGGAACTATCCCGCGCCCACGACGCCGCCGCTGCCGGACCAGTTGCGTGCCGGTGCACATGCGGATTACGGCTCACTGACCATTCTGCGCACCGAGGACAAACCGGGTGGGCTGCAGGTGCTGAACCGGGCCGGCGCCTGGGTGGATGTCCCCGCCGTGCCCGACAGCTTCATTGTCAATATCGGGGAATTGATGGCCCGCTGGACCAACGAACGCTGGAAAGCGACATTGCACCGCGTGGTCAACCCGCCGCCCGAGCAGGCGCCGATGTCGCGACGGCTGTCGCTGGTATTCTTTCACAATCCAAACTACGACGCTCCTGTGGCCGCGTTGCCCGGCACGGTGGCTGACGGTCAGGTTGCGAAGTATCCGCCGACAACCAGTGGTGAGCACCTGCGCACCCAGTTCGTTCGTACCCAGGTGTAATCATTACTTTGCCGCGATGGTGATGTCGCGCCGCCTGCGGGGGTATCGTGCATCGCGGCAATTGAGGCCAAGCTTAGCCAATCCATGCAGGGAGATTTGCCGTGCCTCCGATCGATACCGACGCCTTCCTCCGTGACCTGTACGAGCTGCGCCGCATCGGCGCGTTTCGCACTGGCGTCCATCGGCCCACTTTCTCGCCCCAGGACATGGAGTCACGTCGGTGGCTGATGGATCGGCTGACGGCATGCGGCCTGGATGCCTCGATTGACGGCATCGGCAATGTATATGGACGGCACAAAGGTCCCGGCCCGCATTTGCTGGTGGGCAGCCACATCGAAACCCAGAACGAGGCCGGCTGGCTCGATGGCGCGCTTGGGGTGATGGGCGGTGTTGCGCTCGCGAGAGCCGGCCTCGCGGTCGATGTCTGTGCCCTCGCCGATGAGGAAGGTCATTTCGATGGCGGGTTCCTCGGCAGTCGGTCGATCATCGGGGAACTGTCGGAAGAAGAGATCGATCGCAGCACCAACCGGAACGATGGCACGCCTTTGCGAGTGGCCCTTCGCCAAGCCGGCCTGGAGGAAAAACCGCGCATGCGGCTGGAGCCTGGCCGGCACAGGGGCTTCCTGGAGATGCATATCGAGCAGGGCACACAGCTCGAGCAAGGCGGCCTTCGAATCGGCGTGGTTTCCGGCATCGTCGCGATTTGGCAGTGGCGCATTGTGGTTCAGGGCAATCAGGATCACGCCGGCGGCACGACCATGGCGGAACGAAGGGATGCAGGCCTGACAGCGGTGCGGCTGCTGGCCGCGATCGACGCTGAATTCCCGCGTGTCGCCGCGGAGCGCAGCACTTGGACGACCGGGTCCATCGTCCTGACCCCCGGCGCACCCAGCATCATTCCCGGCACAGCCACGATCCTGTTTCAGTTCCGCGATGTCTCCGTGCCGATGCTGGAACGGATGGAAGCGGCCTTGCAGACGCTGATACGTGAGGCAAACCGCCGCGAGCGCTGCACCGTCAGTCTGGAGGCGGTTTCGCAGGCCGTTCCCGCGCTGTGCGATCCAGGGCTGATGGCGGCCTTGTCGGCGGCGGCCGAGACGCTGGCCCCGGGGGCATGGCAGGAGATGCCGTCCGGCGCCGGACACGACGCGCAGAACATCGCCCGGCACATGCCGGCCGCGATGCTGTTCGTGCCGTCGATCGGCGGCATCAGCCACCACTGGGCCGAAGACACCAAGGACGAGGATCTTGCGCTCGGTGTCCGGGTGCTTGGCGACGCGGCGCGGCGAGTCCTCACCGGCTGAGTGGGGGTCCGTAGGGCAGGACCGGCGGTCGGCGGCTATGCGGCAGACGGCAGAGTGAAAGCCTCTTGCGGGGCGGGGTTCATTGCGCTGACTGGCAAGGTTGCTGTGCGCGACGCCATCCTGGCATCCAACCGAGCGCGCTCCGTCTGTTTGCGCTGCGCCTTGAGGGCTTTGCGTTCATGTTCCCGGCGCTGCTGCCGCGACTGGTCTGGTCTCGGGTCCGGCTGAGTGGACACCGGGTGGCTTGCGTGGGTCGCCTCCGCGGTGTCGGCGGTATTGGCCGGTGTCCCGGGCGTGCGAGCGGCCGCGAGGCCAGCAGCCGTCCGACGCTCCTTCCGCAGCTTGTCCAAACTGCGTTGGCACTGATGCCCGGAGCGGTGGGCGGCATTGGCATTTCCGCGTAACCGTAGGATCGCGCTCAGGGACAGGTCGGGGTTCATGGCCTTGGCGAGGGCCTCCAGCGCGGCGAAGCCGAAACTGATGATCTCCGCGGCCAGGCGCAGTTCCTGCTCGTCTGTCGGGTCGTAGGCGGCCAGGGTGCTGAGGACGGCGTGACGGGCGGCGGCCTCATCGCCGCCGGCGCCCCGGATGAACAGGTGCACGAGGTGGGCGACTATTTGCTCGAGAAAGGCGGGCGCGATGGTCGGGAAGAGCGACATGGTAGAACCTGCGAAATGGACGACGCCAGGTAGTCTGGCGATTGTTGGAACATTAGAGGAACAATAGGTTCGATACAAGAAATTTCTTTGCTTTCTCGAATTGGCTTTGCCGCGGTGATGCTTGGCACGCGTTCCGTCAGCGGCCGTCTCCCGGGACTTTCTACATCGGGTATTCGATCAAGTTCTGAAATACCAGGGAGCCCGCGCCTGGATCAGGCGGCCGCCTTCTGCGATCTTGCCGACTTCGATAGCTCCAAAGCCAAGGCTTTCCGCGAGAGAAGCGACGGTGGCACTCGCATCCTCATGGTCGCTCCATCGCCGTTCCCGGGTAAAATGAGCCGTCCCGAAAAAAATATTAGTATACGAATGTTATATTGCACTGACACGGCGTTGGGGAGACCAGAAGGCGGAAAAGTTGAGGATATCTCGTGTCGGACTTCAAAGGTCGCCGGTTTCAGTGTCGCATTCTGTTGGACCGCCAGGCCGCCGACCGGCAGACATAACGTCAGAATGTTGATTTCGATGGCCGGACGAAAATGTTCGTCTCGCTATTCTAGATACGGCGTCAGCACATCTTCGATCCATTTCATGAATGCGCGGACTCGACGCGACAGATTGCTCCGATGTGCTACGACGAGGGACACAGCGAGCGCCCGGCGACGGAATTCGGGTATGATCTCCACAAGCGCTCCGCTCTTCAAGTATCGGCCAATCCCCAATAGTGGCGCCTGAATCAGGCCAAGGCCAGCGAGGGCAGCGGCTTCGTAGGTTTGCGCGCTGTTGACGTGCAGCGCGCCTGGCAACTGCAGCGTCGCGTAGCTGTCGCCATCCGGATATTCCCATCCAATGGGTCTGGCGCCCAGCATCGTCGAAAAATGAATTGTCCGATGTCCCTGACGCTGGAGATCTTCTAGCGATCGAGGGACGCCATAGCGTGCCAGATAGGCGGGACTGGCAGCGTTGGCCGTGCGAAGCAGGCCCAGTGGGCGGGCAATCAGCGTCTCGTCCCTTATGGGTCCAAGCCGCAATACGCAGTCAAATCCTTCTTGAACCAGATCAACTTGCCGATCCGTACTCGACACCTCCAGCTCCAACTCGGGGTGAGTCGCCATGAATTCCGGCAAGGCCGGCACGACCGTTGTGCGCGCGACCTCGGTCGGAAGGTCGACCCGTAAACGCCCGCGAAGCGCCACGCGATCGCCTGCAAACATCGAGTGTAGATCATCGACTTCAGCAAGAAGATCACGGGCACGGGCATGAAATGCGCGTCCGTCTTCCGTCAACTGTACGCTGCGCGTCGTCCGGTGCAGAAGCCTGACACCGACATCTTCTTCCAGCTTCCGGACTGCCATTGAGGCTCTTCCCTTCTGAATGCCCAGGCTATCGGCTGCGTGGGTGAAGCTCCCCATTTCCGCTACCGTTATGAAAATGAGGATGGGTTCGAGATTTTGCATTTTTCGTGCCTCGGTATTGTTCATCAGGCAGAGTAACAGTGTGTTCATTTCCTCGGTGTTTATCACACCTCAGAGAAACAGTAAGCTCCTGAATATGGGATCCCCCCATTGGAGAATGACAAGTGTCCGAAACAATGAATCTGCATCACGTGCCTGAAGCTGTGCCCTTGCACCACAGTCTGTGGGCCGGCCGGATAATGAGCGCGATTGTCGTTTTCGCTCTGGTGGCAGACGGCACTATTCAGCTTTTCGCGCCGGCACAGATCGCGAGCATGTTGCAGGAAACCGGGTTCGCGATGGACCTGACCCGTGTCGTGGGTCCGATTATCCTCGCCTGCGCCGTCCTTTACGCCATCCCGGCCACCGCCGTCCTCGGCGCGATCCTAGTGACCGGTTTTCTGGGAGGTGCGATCTGCGCCCATGTCCGCATTGGTGAGTTGGGGTCGCCGCCGGAAATCATTTCCCTGCTGCTGGGCGCGATGACATGGGGCGGCCTCTACACGCGCGATCCTCGTATCCGCGCCATTCTGCCGCTCATCCGCTGAACCAACAGGGACCGTGCTCTGTCGCTCAATCCGCCGCCGGCTTCACTCGGGTGAAACCGAAGATGACCGGCCGCTCTGCGACGCATCGCTGGAGGAGAGCCTCGGGCGCACATGCCCGAGAAGCTGCCTTCGGGCTATCACTGATCGATGCGGGGGAGGGGCTCCTCGCGTCAGATGGAAAAGTTGCCGGTCCGTTTCCGAGCCGCGATCGCTCCAAGCGCGTCAACCCGACTTATGATGGCGGGCTGACCGGAGGCTTTCGGAGAGAAGGCGCGGTCGACCCTCCGGGGGACGCTTTTTGATGCAGGCAGTCACGGCTCGGTGCGATCCGATCAATGAAGCGCGACGACGAGCGGATCGATCGTCACCAGCTCATCCAGCCGCCACGCCGTCGCGATCGCATCGTCGATGGCGCCAGCGAATGCGCCGTGGCGAGCGAGGTCGCGCACTTTGGATTCGATGTCGTGGTCGGAGAGCGGCTGCTCCAGACTGCCTCGGGCATGCAGCACCGTCTTGGTCAGGGTTCGACCGTCCGTGGTGCGGACCGTGGCGGTTGCGGCGCCTCGGGGGCTGTTAGGGTCTACTCGCGGCTTGATCCGGTCCCGGAGCGCGGTGACCGCCGGCGCGTGGACGGTGTCGTCGGAGAACTCTTAGCAGCCCGGCCGCACCGAACAGGAAGGCGACCGCGGCGCAATGATGGATGCTGACGCGGGCATCCCTCTCATTGGTCACCGCCCGGTTGCCGCGATCAAGTAGCAGTTGGTCTCCGGATATCATTACTTCGTCGATTTCCGCCGCCGTCAGTGCATGGTCGTGCCGCAGCGCGAGGCATGCGTCGATCACAGCGTGCATCACGATCCCGCAGGGGTAGGGCTTGTAGGTGTTCTGCTGGATCTCCCACCGGGTACCGAGGTCGCCGGTTATTTCTCGCACCTCGGGGATCGTCGCCCATGGCGCGCGCCCAGCCGAGGGCACCCTCGATCGCGGCTGGAGCGGCGGTGTAACCCTGTTCCGCCAGCAAAGCCGCGAACAGCCCATTGCGGGCGGCGTTCCCGACGCTGACGTTTTTGGCCGCGCTGGGCAGGTTCTCCACGATGCCGGCCGACTGGCTGGCGGCGATACCGAGCGCGTTGGAGGTCTGCGCGGCGTCTAGGTCGAGCAGCTTGGCGCTGGCGGCGGCGGAGCCGAAGACGCCGCAGGTGGAGGTGATATGCCAGCCGCGGGCGTAGTGGCCGGGGGAGACGGCATTGCCGATCCGGCACGCGACCTCGGCGCCCAGGATGAAGGCATGCAGCATCGCGGCGCCGGACAGGCGGCGTTGCTCCGCGAGGGCGAGTGCGGCGGGGGCGACGGGGGCGGTGGGATGGATGACTGTCCGCAAGTGGGTATCGTCGTAGTCGAGGAGGTTTCCGGCGACTGCATTGATGAACGTTGCGCCCAACGGGTCGAGGCGCTCCGGCCGGCCGAGGACGGTGACCCGGTCGGGGCCGGACAGCGGCGTCATGACGCGCAACGCCATCTCGATCGGCGCCGCGTGGGCAACGCCCAAGGCGCAGCCGATGAAGTTCAGCACGGATCGCTTGCCCTCGCGGCGCACCTCGGGCGGCAGTTGGTCCCATCGAGACGCTGCGACGAACTGGGCGAGACGTTCGCCGGCGAAAGACTGCGTTGTCACATCCGGCATTTTATTCCTCCCCGGTTAGTCCGAGCTTCCGCCTTAGCATTACTAAAAATCGGCTGAAGTCTCGAAAAACCGCCCGGAATCGTCTAAATTCGTAGCCATGTAATAACGCGCTTGTGACTTGTACGCCGGAGCCCAATCTGCTCGCGTTTACCCATGTATATCGAAGCCGTCCCGAATCGGAACTCACCGCCCGCCATCCTTCTGCGCGAGAGCTATCGCCATGAGGGCAAGGTCCGCAAACGTACGCTTTGCAACCTCACAGACTGGTCTCCCGCTCACGTCGAAGGCCTGCGTAGCGTGCTCAAGGGGGGCACCGTCATACCGGCCGAGCAGGACGCCTTCACCGTCATCCGCAGCCTGCCGCACGGTCACGTCGCCGCCGCCCTCGGCACGGCGCGCAAGATCGGCCTTGACCGCATCCTCGGCCCCGACGGCAATCGCTGCCGCGACCTCGTCCTCGCCTTGCTGATCGGCCGCATCCTCGATCCCGTCTCCAAACTCGCCGCCGCCAGGACGCTGTCGCCAGCCACCGCATCCTCAAGCCTCGGCGAAGCGCTCGGTCTCGGCGATGTTGACGACGACCAACTCTACACCGCGCTCGATTGGTTGCTGGCGCGCCAAGCCGCCATCGAGACGGCGCTGGCCAGGCGCCATCTGCAGAACGGCACGCTGGTGCTCTACGACGTCTCGTCCAGCTACATGGAGGGACGCTGCTGTCCTCTGGCCAAACGTGGATACAGCCGTGATGGCAAGAAGGGCACGCTGCAGATCGTCTACGGCCTGCTCTGCGCTCCTGACGGTTGCCCCGTCGCCATCGAGGTGTTCGAGGGCAACACCGGCGATCCGACGACGCTGGCGCCGCAGATCGACAAGCTCAAGCAGCGCTTCGGCCTCAGTCATGTGGTGCTGGTCGGCGACCGCGGCATGATCACCGAGGCGCGCATCACCGAGGACATCAAATCCGCAGGTTTGGACTGGATCACGGCGCTACGTGGACCGGCGATCAAGGATCTGCTGAACAGTGGCGTCTTGCAACTCACGCTATTCGACCAGCGCGACATGGCCTCAATCACCTCTCCGGATTTTCCTGGTGAGCGGCTGGTGGTCTGCCGCAATGCCGATCTCGCCGCCGAGCGCAGCCGTAAGCGTGAAGACTTGCTGGCCACGACTGAGAAGGACCTCGGCCGGGTCAAAACCGCGGTCGAGCGCAAGCGCAATCCGCTGCACGGCACCGCCGCGATCGCGCTTGCGGTCGGCGAGGTGCTCAACACTTACAAAATGAAAAAACATTTCGATCTGACGATCACCGCCGACGCTTTCAGCTTTGCGAGAAAGACCGCCGAGATTGCTACCGAGGCGGCAACCGACGGACTTTATGTCGTGCGCACCAACCTACCCGTCGAGACCTTCGACGACGCCGATACCGTGCGCAGCTACAAATCCCTGGCCCGGGTGGAGCGTGCGTTCCGCTGCATCAAGACCGTCGATCTGAATGTCCGGCCGGTCTACCACTGGCTGGAGGATCGGGTGCGGGCGCATGTTCTTCTCTGCATGCTGGCCTACTACCTGGAATGGCACATGCGTCAGTGCTTGGCGCCGATGCTGTTCGATGACACTTCTAAAGATGAGGCCGACGCTTTGCGCAGTAGTGTGGTGGCGCGGGCGCAGCGTTCAAAGGCCGCGCTCAAGAAGCAGACGACCGGCGTGACGCCGGATGGGCTGCCGGTGCACAGCTTCCGCACGCTGCTGGCCGATCTGGCAACGATGGCGCGCAATACCATCGTCACCGCGATCAACCCGCTCTATCCGCTGACCGTGATGACGCGGCCGACACCAGTGCAGCAGAAGGCGTTCGACCTGCTGGGGCTTGCAGTGTAGCCAGTAGCGGGTGGCAGAAACAGCACTTTCTACAATATCATCAAAGGTTTATGTAAAACCGAGGGGGAAGACAGGGTTAGTGGGCGACGCGGCTCGCGGTTGGAACGGTGTCGAACGACGAGGCGATCAAAAGTCATATACAGCCGCATAATCATCACCCGGACACCTCGCGACAGCCCACCTACCTTGTGGGCATGTTAGGCGGCATTCCTCACAAAGACGCACAGGCGGCGTCGGGCGAAGGTCGTCAGGCCTCGCCCGTTCGGAAAGGGACCACAGCGAGCAGAACGCCTCTACGGGAGTCACTACGTGCCGATGGTTTGCGCTGATCTCGGATCAGTCGCTCAGTCCGATTTCGGCCCTCATCTGTTCGATTTGCGCCTGCTCGTCGGGACTGAGTGCGGCATCAGTAAGCTGGATCGCCACTTTCTTCAGGTCTCCGGAGAACTTGAAAGGTACATGATAATCCTCGCTGACCGGCGTGCCGGTGTCTTCGCCGATGTCCAGCGTTTCATCTGCGGAGATGCGGAACGGGATGCTTCGTTCGATCCTGCCTTGGGCCACCTGCTGTCCGTCTACCATCAACGTCGCGGTGCCGCCCTTGCCGAGTCCGCCACCGTCATACTTGAAGTCGATCAGGACTGTATGGTTGCCGGGGGCAAGCGCGTCGGAGCCGGCAACTGCGTAGCGATAGACGCCCACGGTGTTGTAGTAGAAAACCGGCTTCCCTCCGAGCAAGTATAGGCCCCACCCATTGAAGCGGCCGCCCTGTGTGACCAGCACGCCTTCCGCGCCGCCGGCCGGAATCGTGACCTCGGCGGCGACCTTGAACGACTTGTTCAAAATGCTCGGTGCGCTGCCTTCTGGTATCCGGGTCATTCCCGGAATAGTAAGTGAACAGGGCACGGCCGCGCGTCAGACTGGGCCGATTGTCGACGTTCATGCGTTCGATTTTGCTATTGTCCAGCGGCAGCACATTGTTTTTTGCCGCTTCGATCCAAAACAATTCCTTCAGGTCGCGGAGCTTTTTGGGTTCCTTGGCTGCGAGATCATTGGCCTCGCTGAAATCCTTGGTCGTGTCGTACAGCTCCCACTTATAGTCATCCACGTCGATGGTCTTGCCGACGGCCCATGGCGCCAACGGCGGCGTCGTGGCGGCGACCCAACCGTCGTTGTAGATGGCGCGATTAGCAAACATCTCGAAGTATTGGGTGCGGTGCGTAGAGGCGGCTTTTGCGTCGTCAAATGAATAGACCATGCTCACACCCTCGATGGGCTTCTGCGGCACGCCGTCAAGCACTGCCGGCATTTGCACCCCGACCGCTTCGAGGATGGTCGGGGCGACGTCGATGACATGGTGGAACTGCGTGCGGATACCGCCCTTGTCTTTGATGCGCGCGGGCCAAGAAATGACCATGCCGTTGCGAGTGCCGCCGAAGTGGGAGGCGATTTGCTTGGTCCACTGGAACGGCGTGTCCATCGCGTGGGCCCACCCGATCGGATAGTGATTGAACGTCGTGGGGCCACCGAGTTCATCCATGCGGCGCATGACTTCTTGAAAATCTTCCGGAATAGCGTTGAAAAACGCCATTTCGTTGAGCAAACCCTGCGGGCCGCCCTCGGCGCTCGCGCCGTTGTCGCCCTGGATGTAGATGACCAAGGTGTTGTCTAGTTCGCCCATATCCGCCAGCGCGTCGAGGATGCGACCCATTTGAGTGTCGCAATAACTCAGTGCGGCCGCGTAGACCTCCATCATATGTGCTGCGACCTTCTTGTGGTCGGCGTCGAGCGAATCCCACGCAGGAATGCCCGCGGACCGCTCGGTCAGCTTGGTGTCCTGAGGCACGACGCCGAGCCGCTTCTGGCGAGCGAGCGTTTCCTCGCGGACCTGATCCCAGCCTTGATCGAACTGGCCCTTGAATTTGGCGATCCAATCCTTCGGCGCATGGTGTGGGGCGTGCGCCGTACCTGGAGCGAAATAGGTGACCCAGGGCTTATCCGGGGCAATCGAATGGAGCAAGCGGATCCGTTCGATGGCCTTGTTTGCCATGTCCTTCTCGAAAAAGTAGTTTTTGTCGTCGTGTGGCGGCTCGATCGGCTTGATGTTCTCGAAGATGGCCGGTGCCCATTGGCTGGTGTCGCCGCCGATAAAGCCATAGAAATATTCAAATCCTAATCCGGTCGGCCATAAATCGAATGGCCCGGCCTGGCTGTTGTGCCAGTCGGGGATGTTGTGATTCTTGCCGTACCATGCGGTATTGTAACCATTTTGCCTGAGCACTTCGGCGAAGGTTCCAACACTTTTCGGCATCAGCGTGTTGTAGCCGGGGAAACCGGTGCCGCCCTCCATGATGATACCAGTTGCCGCGGAGTGGTGATTACGCCCGGTCAGGAGCGCGGCCCGGGTCGGTGAGCACAGCGCCGTGGTATGGAATTCCGTGTAGCGGAGACCCTCGTTAGCGAGGCGATCCATGGTCGGCGTCGGAACCGGTCCGCCGAATGTGCTGCTTGCGCCGAAACCGACGTCATCGGTCAGGATGAGCAAGATATTTGGCGCACCCTTGGGGGCCTTTACCTCTTGCGGGAAATCCTTGGTGGACTCCTCCACCGTGCGACCGATGTGTCCTTTAAAAGGTTGCTCCGGCCGGGGCAGCACATCTTGTGCCCGCGTTGGTGGTGTAAAAGCTGCAATGAGCACGACGATCGGGACGGTAAACAAAGTGAGGCTTCTGATCATGCTGCTTAATTTCCCTTTGTGCCTTTAGCCAACCGCTCCGCCGCGACCGATACTACGCTTTCGAAGGTGTAATCGCTAGCCGGTGCCGACACGCGTTTTTGGTCATCCGCTCAATCAACTCCCCAGATAAAACTGGCGAATCAGGTCGTTGTTGTTCAACTCCTCCGCCGATCCGCCCTCGAACTCGATGTGGCCATGCACGATGACGTAACCACGATTGGCGATACGAATTGCCTGGGTAAAGTTCTGCTCCGCCATCAGCACCGCGAGCTGAAAGCTGTCCTTCAGTTCCTTGATTTTGTCGATGGTCCGAGCGACGAGCAACGGCGCAAGGCCGACCGAAGGTTCATCGATCAGCAGCAGCCGCGGTGCCGACATCAACGCGCGGCCGAGCGCCAGCATTTGTTGCTCACCACCGCTCATGGAGCCGGCAAGCTGTTTCCGGCGTTCGGCCAGGCGCGGAAAGAGCTCGAAGCAGAAGGCCATGTTCTGCTGGATCGCTGAGCGGGCTTTTTTGCGGAAAGCGCCCATCAACAGGTTCTCGGTCACGGTGAGTCGTGGGAAGAGACGGCGTCCCTCCGGCACGAACCCGACGCCAAGATCGACGATTTCCTCTGTTGCCATCCCGATAAGTTCATGCCGGATGCCATCGATGGTCGCGGTGATCGAACCTGCGGTGGGTCGCACCATTCCCATAACACACTTCATCAAAGTGGATTTGCCGTTACCGTTGGTGCCCAGCAGGGCAACCGTTTCGCTCTCGGCGACGGCCAGCGAGACGCCATGCAGGATGCGCACAGCGCCGTAGCCTGCATCAAGGCCAGTGATCGACAGACTAGCTGCCAAGGTAGGCCGCCACCACTTCGGGTTGACGAATAACGTCTTGCGGATCTCCGTCCGAAATTTTCCGGCCCGCGACCAGCACGACGAGACGTTGCGAGAACGCGAGGACGGCGCGCATGATATGCTCGATCATGATGATGGTGACGCCCTGCGTGTTCAGCTTCATCAGCAGGCCAAGTATATCGTCGACCTCCTGATGCGACAGGCCCGCCATGGCTTCATCGGCGATCAGCAGCCGCGGTTCGGAGGCCATGGCTCGGGCGAGTTCCAGCTTCCGCATTTCGATTTGCGTGAGGTCCGCGGGCCTGCGATCGGCTTTCGGTAGGAGCCCAACCATTTCCAGTAATTCCTCGCATCGCTGCCTGGGATCGACAACAACCCTGCCCTCCTTCACGTCGGCGGCATACAGGATCGGCACGCGGATGTTCTCTGCCAGGGTCAAGGTCGGAAAGGGCCGAGGTAACTGGAAGCTGCGGGCCAGGCCGAGTCGCGTCCGTTGATGGGCCGAGAGGCCGTTCAGCTTGTGGCCACCGAAGGTGACCGCTCCGCTGTCGTTGCGCAGGGTTCCGCACAGGCAATTCACCAGGGTGCTCTTCCCCGATCCATTCGGGCCGATCAAGCCCAGGCGCTCACCTTCGGCGACCCTGAGTTCCACGTCCGCAAGTGCCACGAACCCGCCGAAGCGCTTGCCGAGACCGGTCACCTTGAGAAGTGTGTCGGTCACCGATTGAACCAGCCCACGATACCCTTTGGAGCGGCGATCACAAAACCCACCAGCAGCAGGCCAACAAGTAACAGCGACAATGCGGAAGAGATTGTAACCGTCGCGACCTGCTGCAATGTCCCAAGCAGGACCGCGCCGACGACGGGGCCAAGCCAAGTGGCGGTGCCTCCGATCAACGGCATGGCGATCGTATTGACGGCGTAGCTCAGGCTGAAGCCGGAGCCAGGGTCGAGGTAAGTTACGTAATAGGGTAGCGGCGCTCCGGCCACGCCCATCAGGCCGCCGGACAGGGTTGTGGCGATTAGCTTCAGGCGCAAGGTCGGGACGCCTGAGGCCTCGGCCGCGAGTTCGTCGTCGCGAATTGCCGAGAAGCCATAGCCAAGCCGGGAGTGCTGGATCGCTCGGGCAAGGACAACGGAAAGCACGGACAGCAACAGCATGACCAGGAACAAGTATTGGATGTAGTCACCGGGGAAGATCGGCGAGCTCGCGGGGCGAATGATGTAGGCGCCGCGCGACCCGCCAACGAAGTCCCAGTTGGTTATCAGCGTTTGCGCGACGACGGCCATGGCAAGGGTGGCAATCGAAAAAAACGTGCCGCGCAGGCGCAGGGTCAGATAGCCCATGCCGAGACCAATGAGGCCGGAGATCGCACCGCCCGCCAGCATCATCACCGGAAGTGGCAGCGAGGGAACGGTCTTGTGCAACACCACGGTGCAGTACGCCCCGAGAGCGAAGAACGCCGCCACTCCGAAATTGACGTAACCGGTGTAGCCCCCCAGGATATTCCAGGCCGTTGCCAGCACGATGTACTGGAGCACGACATAGCCGGCGAAGAATACGTAGGCATTGTTGATCAGCCGGGCAGCCGCGAAGGTTGCAGCCGCCACCACCAGCGCCAGCAGAAGAAACCGCACATTGCGCATCAGCGGCGTCCGAACAGGCCTGCGGGCCGCACCGCGAGGGTGATCAACAGAAATCCGAATCCCACCGCGGGGGACCACGAGGGGCCATAGAACGTCGAGGTCAGGCTCTCCATGATGCCCAGAATGATTGCCGCGAGAATGGTTCCGCTGAAACTTCCCAGGCCGCCCATGACGCAGATTGCGAAGATCCGGCCGATATAATCGCGGCCGATCGACGGCTCGACGGGCTGGATGACTATCAGTATCGCGCCGGCGATCGAGGCGCTCGCGATCGACAGGCCAAACGCAACCCGCTTGATCCGGCTGGGATCCGCCGCCATTAGCCGCAGCGCCATTGGGTCCTGCGCAACCGCCTGCACCGCTCGGCCGACGAAGGTGTAGGACATGAACAGTTGCAGCACTCCGATCATGGCTAGCGAAACCAGGCAAGGAACCAGTAGTCGCAATGGCAGATCGACCACGCCGAAACGCAGGCTGGGTCCGATATAGACCGCGTCCACCAGCCGGTAATCGACTCCGAATGCCAGAACCAGACCGACTTCGGTAATGAACAGAATGCCGAAGAAGAATGCCAGGCCACGCATCGAGGCGTCGCCTCGTCGCTCGAACGAGACGTCGTAGACGTGGTAGATCGCCACGCCCAACAGGTAGAACGCGGGCGTCAAGACGATGCTGGATAGGATTGGGTCCAGCCCGAGGAGGCTGTTGGCGATATAGGCGGTGTATGAGCCGAGAATGATGAAGGCGGGATGGGCGATGTTGACGATGTCGAGCATCCCGAAGGAAATCGATACCCCGATCGTCACAGCGGCGTAGAAGCCACCTAGAAGCAAGCCGGACACGAGGGCGTTGCCGAGCAGGTCGAAAGACAGATCCATTGGTTCGCTTGTGACGTTTCCAGCCGTCAATGTGGCGAAAGCCGGAACCTTTGGCTAGACGCAATCCGCGCCGCGGCGGTCGTTACGATTGTGCCCTGCGTCGCTTGGGGTCTGCGGGCAAGGGACGTTTCCTCCGCGCAGCCGCGTTGGGTGGAGAGCGGATTGACCGATCGCATGGAGATCCGCTCGGCGGTGGTGCTGGTTGAACAGCCGCGTTTGCCCACAAGGATCAGAAGTTGCAAGCCGGGCTTGTCACGGACCCATGCAGCAGTGCCGCCGCGGCAATGATGGCGACATAGAGCAGCAGGAAGCAGAGCGGGATCGCCGTCTCGATCTTGGAGAGCGGTCGCCGCCGTCCCGTAGCGCTCGCGTTCTTTGGCGAAGGGCTGCGAGGGCAGGTCTTTTTCCATGTCCTGCAACACGCCGAACTTCGCGCGATTGAGTTGGCGATAGGAGGTGAGCAGGACCGCCCAGGCGACCGAAACGATGGCGCCGGCGGCGGGGATCGCCCAGAGCCAGACCCCCTTCTGCGGTAACGGCACGGACAGCTTGTCCGCGGCAAGATAACCGTAGAGGGCGACGATCGCGCTGTTGACGCTCAGCATCCAGGCGTTGGCTGCAGCTCGGCGGTCGCTGACTTTCTCGGCGGTTGCGAGGTAGAGCTCGAACACTTTAAGCTTGGGGTCGATTTCGTCAGCCAAGGAAATCCTCCGCGTCGAAGACGTGGATACGGCCAAGGGCGTCCCCAAGGGCGATGGCGGTGCCGTGTATGGAAAGAGCGGTGACCCGTGCGTCAAGTGTCATCCGTGCGATCTCGGCGCCGGTGGCGACATCCCAGATGCGGGCTGTGCGGTCCGGAGAGGCGGTGACGATGCGCACGCCATCGGACGCGAACCCGGCGCTCGCCACCGCCCTCTCGTGCCCGCGCAGGGCAGCCATCTCGCTCCCGGTGGCGGCGTCCCAGATGCGGGCCGTGCGGTCCGAAGAGGCGGTGACGATGCGGACATCGTCGGGCGAGAACGTCGCGCTCCGCACAGTGTAGTCGTGCCCGCGCAAGTCGGCGATCTCGGCCCCGGTGGTGGCGTCCCAGATGCGTCCTGTGTTGTCGCGGGCGGCGGTGACGATGCGGGCGCCGTCATGTGAGAATGCGGCACCCCGCACCCCACCCTCGTGCCCGCGCAGGGCGGCGATTTCGGCGCCGGTGGCGGCGTCCCAGATGCGGCCCGTGCGGTCGAAGGACGCGGTGACTACGTGGGCGGCGTCGGGCGAGAAGGCGGCGCTCTCCACCGCCCTATCGTGCCCGCGCAGGGCGGTGATCTCGGCGCCGGTAGCGGTGTCCCAAATCCGGGCCGTGCCGTCCCCGGAGGCGGTGACGATACGGGAACCGTTAGGCGAGAACGCGGCACTGTGCACCCAACCCTTGTGTCCGCGGAGGGCTGCGATCTCGGTGCCGGAAGCAGTCTCCCATAGGCGAGCTGTGCAGTCGCGGGAGGCGGTAAGGATTCGGGCGCCATCAGGCGAGAACGTGACGCTCAGCACCAATCCCTGGTGCCCGCTCAGGGCGGCGATTTCAGCACCGGTGGCAGCGTCCCAGAGACGGCCCGTATCGTACGAGGCGGTAACGATGCAGGCACCGTCGGGCGAGAACGCGGCGCTCTCCACCGCCCTCTCGTGCCCGCGCAGGGGGGCGATCCCACCGCCGGGGGCGGCGTCCCAAATGCGAGCCGTGCGGTCCCGAGAGGCGGTGACGATGCAGGCACCGTCGGGCGAGAACGCGGCGCTTCGCACTAACCCCTCGTGCCCGCGTAGGGCCGCCATCTCCACGCCTGTGGTGGCGTCCCAGATGCGGGCGGTCCCGTCGGCGGAGGCGGTGACGATGCGAGCGCCGTCGGGCGAGAGCGCGGCACTTTGCACAGAATCCTCGTGCCCGCGAAGGGCGGCGATCTCGGCGCCGGTGGCGGCGTCCCAAATTCGGGCCGTGCAGTCGATCGAGGCGGTGACAATACGGGCGCCGTCGGGCGAGAACGCGGCGCTCTCCACTGCTCTCTCGTGCCCACGCAGGGTGGTGATCTCGGCGCCGGTGGCGGCGTCCCAGATGCGGGCCGTACCGTCGAAGGAGGCGGTGACGACGCGCGATCCATCGCTCGAGAACGCGGCACTAGGGAGCGGCCCCTCGTGCCCGCGCAGGACGGTGATCTCGGCACCGGTGGCAGCGTCCCAGAGGCGGCCCGTGAGGTCCGCGGAGGCAGTGATGACGCTGGCGCCGCTGGGAGAGAACGCGGCGGACCGCACCCCAAACTCATGCCCGCGCAGGGCGGCGATCTCGGCGCCGGTGGCGGTGTCCCAGACACGGGCCGTGCGCTCGTCGGAGGCGGTGACGATGCGGGCGCCGTCGGGCGAGAAGGCCGCGCTCTCTAACCCCCTCTTGTGCCCGCGCAGGGCGGCAATCTCAGCCCCGGTGGCGGCGTCCCAGATGCGGGCCGTGCGGTCGTCGGAGGCGGTGACGATGTGGGTACCGTCGGGCGAGAACGCGGCGCTTTCCACTGCCCCCTCGTGCCCGCGCAGGCTCAGCCGTTCGGCACCGGGCGGTGTCAGTCCCGGCCAGCGGGGTCGGGGCCGGCAATCGGGGTCGAGCCGCGCCGCATTTGCGCAGGGCAGGTTCGTGTCGCCAAGCCGTCCGAATATCTGGTGGGCGAGTTCGCGCCGGTCCTTCATCAAGGTTGGAAGGGAAAGCCCGATCGCTCGCCCGATGCGTCGCACGTCGGGGTCGGCGCTTTCGGGGAAATAGCTGCTGTAGAGTGAACGGGCATCAGTTGCGTGCAGCCTCGTATTGATCCATGCGTAGTCCGAGAGCAGGTCGTCCGCCGTTCGATCCTCATCAGCGCCCCGCAGATGCCGGATCAGAAACCGCCAGTCATAGGTCTGTTTGGGGGGAAGCTGGTTCCATATCCCGCCGCATTTGGTGCGTATGGCCCGAACCATTGCGGCATGTGCTGCCTTCAGCCCTTCAGCGCCAAGGCGGTCGCGCAGATACCACAGCATGTTGTCGTGCAACCGCAGAGTGCGCTTGCGGAGGTCGAGAGATTGCAGCAACGACAGCCCGTTCAGCCGCGTGACGAGGTCGTCGGCGCCGTCTTCGTCGAGCCCACCCGTCTGCGCCCAGAGCGCAGCGATGACAGCAAGCGGAACGCCTTCGTCTTCCGGCAATACGGCGAGCTCGGCGAATCGCGACGCCTCGTCCGCACCGAGGTCCTGGACGCTTGCCTCGATGCAAAGCCGAATCGCCCTGTTGCGCTGGGTCTCGTTCATTGGGTCGAATACGAATGGCCCGTCTCTGGCGAGACGATGCCCGAGGCGGCCGATCGCGTCGGGGAGAGGTTCACCCAGCTTCACCCGGCCACGCAGCCAGCCATTCACAATGGCAAGCATCTGCGCCCAAAAGCCGAGACGTTTCGCCAGGGCGGCGAGCCGGAGTGCGGACGCAGGCTCGTCGGCGCCCGGGAGATTAGCGCTCATCACGCTGGCTGCCTCCGCCGCCCGCATCTCGTCGATAGCGACCGACACGCTGAAGGCGGGGAGGACGGCGGGCAACCGCGTCGTCACCAGCCGGACGCAGTTTGGTCCCCCGCGCAGGAACGGCCGGAGCTGCGCCTCGCGCCAGACATCGTCGATCACCAGCAGGATGCAGGATTCACCGAGAAGTTCGCCCAGGTGTTCGGAAGCGGTGACAACGTCGGCAAATCCGGGGCGTCGGCCGTCCGGGTCGAGCTTTTCGATCAGGTCCGCGACAAGGCCGGTTACATCGTTGCGCTCCTTGCCGATCTCGACTCGCAGGATGCCGTCAGAGAATTCAAAGCGGACATCGTCGTCGCGGCACAGGGCGTTGGCGAGCGTCGTTTTGCCGTAGCCGCCGGCACCGAGCAACGCCGTAGTGAGGGCGACCGTCCGGTTCGGGGCGTCAGCCAGCACCGCCGCCTTCAATGGCTGGTATTCCTCGGGCCGGGGGACGAAATCGGCGGACAGATCGCCTTGCATGTAGGGTGTGCGCTTGGCGCGTCCGTCGCCTCGCAGACCGAGCACGAGGGACTTCCAGCGCTCCGTCGGTCGCGGTCGCGGACGGGGTCGATGTCGAACACTTCCTCGCGCCGCATCCAGGCGGGCAAGTCGGCGCGGGTGAGCGTGGGATCGGCCAAGACCGGGCTCACCCGCTTGCCGTGGAGCCGCGCGTGCGACCACTCGCGCTTGATCCACTCAGAGGCGAGGGCCCGACGTGAGAGGATCAGCACCAATTGGGTTGCCCCCTCGATCGCCCGCAGCACCTGGGGGCGAACGTCGCCGGCGCCCATGTCCTTGAGGTCGCGCCAGGCATGGATACCCTCGGCCTTGAGCCGCTGCTCGAACGTCTCGGCGAAGTCACGACCGTCCGATCGTGAATAGGAGATGAAGATCGTGCCGGCCGCAAAGGTCATGGCGGATGCGGTCTTCTTATGGTTGGCAGTCAGTAGCCTATCGACGGTCTCGGCCAGGCTCAGCTGGGATCGTCAAACTATACTGAAATGAGCAAGTTGGCCAAGGGGTCTGCTAGCCCCAAGACAGGCGGGCGGTTGGCCAAATGCAGAGGAGGCAGACACAGCATTCAAAGTCAGTGATGGGTTTGGAAATGGGTTTCTGGTTAAGTGCCTTATAAGGAGGCGGCAAGACGGTCCGGGTGTTGGTTGGGCAACCAGTCCTCTCTGCAAAGCTCCGTGTGTCTATACTGCTTCGTCCAGGTCCTCGCCCCACATTTTCTCCAGTGCGTACATGATCCGCGCCTCTGGCTTGAACAAATGCACCACGATGTCGCCGGCATCGATCAATACCCAGTCAGATCCTCCGGCGCCCTCGACCTGGACGCGCTTCAGGCCGGCATCCTTGAGCTTTTCACTCAGGTGTTGTGCCATCGCGCTAATCTGCCGGTCGGCCAACCCGGAGGCGATCACCATCCGATCGCAGAACATTGCCTTACCGGCGAGATCCATGGTGACGACGTTCTCAGCCTTGTCGTCCTCAAGACTGGTCACGATCACACCCTGCAGCCGGTCCAGCTCCGACACTTCGGTTTTCAGCTTCTTCACCCGGGGTGCCGCGGCCTTCTTCGGCCCGGCCGCAATGGTCTTCTTGCGTGGGCTGCCGGGACTCACCGCAGCCTCCGGCAGACCCGGCTTTACGGTGGTCTTGCGCGGGGCCGGTTTGTGCCGTGCCGGTGAGGCTGCGATCTTCGGCGGTTTGGTTATAACACAGTTCCTTCGGCGGCTTGGCGGATTGCGGTGGCGGAGGCGGCAGACTGCCGGCCTGGCAGAAACACCCAGGCCGGCGCGGTGCCGGGCAGCAACCGCGCTTGCCGGATTGGCCGGCGCGCTGCCCGTAGCCGATGCGCGGCCTTTCCCGCAAGCGCCGGATTGGTGTAATGCGGACGTGGCAGCACCACGAACGGCAGGCGTCGGGCGATATCCGTCCAGCGGCGCCAGTGGGGAAATTGCGACAGGATATCTGCCCCCATGATCCAAACGAACCGCACTCGAGGGAACCGGCGCAACAAGACGCGCAAGGTATCGTCGGTGTAGCGAGTACCGAGCGCGGCCTCGACCCCGGTGGCGACCACGCGGCGCCCGTCGCCAATTCGCACCGCGCTCGCCATCCGCTCTGCGAGCGGCGCCATTCCATCGACAGATTTGAGGGGGTTACCCGGCGAGACCAACAACCAGACCTGATCCAGCCGAAGGCGCCGCAATGCCAGTTTCGCGACGTGGCGGTGGCCGTCGTGCGCTGGATTAAAGGAGCCGCCGAGCAGTCCGATCCGCATTCGCCGGCGGTCGCCGAAGCGAGGAATCGAGCCGGAGGAATTACCCGTCCATGGCTTGGTCCCAGACACAGGGGCGGCCATGACACCGGGGGTCAAACTCACTCCCATATCGTTGGAGCGTTATTCAGGGTCTTACCTGACCTGAACCCCGGACGAGGTAGCGATATGTCGTCAACTGCTCCAGTCCCACCGGGCCGCGTGCGTGAATGCGTCCGGTCGCGATGCCGATCTCGGCACCGAAGCCAAACTCCCCGCCGTCGCAGAACTGGGTGGAGGCATTCCACATCGTCACCGCGCTATCGACGCCGCGCATGAATTGCTCGGCGATCTCGGCGTCCTCGGTGACGATGGCGTCGGTATGCTGGCTGCCGTGCGCCGCGATGTGCGCCAGGGCCGCATCCACGCCGTCCACCACGGCAACGGAGAGGATCGAAGTCCAGCCATTCGGTATCGAAATCGGTCGCTGCCGCCGCGGGCAGCCAAGGGACGATCGTCTTCGCCGCCGCATCTGCCCGGAAGTCGCAGCCGAGCGCCTTCAGGTCGTCGACGAGCAGGGGCAACAGCGCTGGCGCGATGGCCCGATCGATCAGCAGCGTCTCGGTCGCGCCGCAGATCCCGGTCCGCCGCATCTTCGCATTCGCCAGGATGCGCCGCGCCATCGTTGGGTCGGCCGCAGCGTGAATGTAGGTATGGTTCAGGCCTTCGGCATGCGCCAGGACAGGAACTCTTGCCTCGCGCTGCACTCGTTCCACGAGGGATTTGCCGCCGCGCGGAATGATCAGATCGAGCAGCCCGGCGCCGGCCAACATGGCGGCGACATAGGCTCGGTCGGCGTTGGGGGCGACCTGGATGCAGGCCTCCGGCAGGCCCGCCGCTGCCAGCCCATGCCGCAGTGCGGTGTTGATCGCATGGGCGCTGTGTGCGCTGTCTGATCCGCCCCGCAGGATCACCGCGTTGCCCGATTTCAGGCAAAGTGCCGAGGCATCCGCGCCGACGTTTGGCCGGCTCTCGTAGATCATGCCGACCACGCCGATTGGGGTCGGGATCCGTTGGATGCGCAGCCCGTTTGGCCGGGTCCAGTCGGCCAGCGTGCGCTGCAGGGGGTCCGGGAGCGAGGCAACCTCCTCCAACCCCCGTGCCATCGCTTCGACCCGAGCCTCGGTCAGGGTGAGGCGGTCGCGGATCGCTGCGGTGCCACGGTAGGCCCCGACGTCTTGCTGATTAGCGGCGAGGATGTCCCGCATGCCGTCGCGCAGTGCGTCCGCCATCGCCGCTAGCGCGGTGTTTCGTGTGGTCTCGCTACTGCGGGCCAGCACATGTGTCGCCGCGCGCGCCGCGTTGGCTGCTTTGTTTAGATGTTCGGTCGCTTCCATCCTGCCAGTGTGCCCAAATAAACGCCGGGTTTCCAGTGCCCTAACCCGTCTTCTCCAAAGATTTGGAGTTTTTCAGCCTCTCGGGATGCCGAAGGGCGTTGTCGGTGCCTTGCTTAGCTCGCCGCCGGCGAGGACCGCATCCTGGCTGAAGACAATGTCTGGTAGATCGATCGCCCTTTCGCGACCGTCGCGACGCGGCGCAACGACTGGGTGGCTCTTCAGATAAAGCGCGAGCGCCTCGTGCACCGACTGTCCGAGCATTTTTACTTCGTGCGTGCCAGGGTGCCGGCAGATCATGTCGATGGCCTCCCCTGGCCGTTCGCACCCGGCGATCGCGTACCGGCTGTCCGGTTCAATCTCCTTGCCGTTGACCTTGATTGAGACGACGCGCTGCCCGTAATCCGCCAGCGCCCTGAACGTGAGGGTCAGGCCGGAGGCGCGCGCGCCCCAACCGCCGTTGAGTTTCCATGGATTCTTGGAATACACGGTCTCGAGCTCGTTTTCGAAATAGGCCCTGAGTTCCTCACCGGTGACCCAGCCGCGCTTCATCCGCAGATCCATCGGCAACAGGTTCCATAGGTCTGCATCCGTGAGCTGGCCCGGGGGGACCGGCGAACCGAACCGGAACCCGTTCGTCAAGGCGATGTCGGTCTTGGCGGTCTCTCGCACCGCGTCGGCGATGAAATCGTCGGCTGTCGTTTCGAGCAAGTCATAACGCATCAGCACGGTTTCGGATTGCCCGATCTGGTTGGCCATTCGTTGGCGATGCGGCGCCAGAGAACTGTCGACCAGGGCTTTCATCTGTGCGTCTTCGGCATATCGTTGCTCGAGGATTGGGATCAATCGAAACTCGTGACGCGCGACGCCGCCGCCGGGCTTCAAAACCAAGTTGAGGCGGCCAAGAAATGATCCAAAACAGCCGGCCTCGACGACGATGACGTTGGCTTCCAGAATCGGCACGGAGGTGCGTTCGTGGGTGTGTCCGGAGAGGACGACATCGATTTCGAGCACCTCTCGCGCAAGTTGCCGGGCCATTGTCAAGCCGGTATGGGTGAGCGCGACGACGAGATCGGGATTTTCGCGCGCGCGGATTTCTTTGACGTAATCACGCAGACCCGCCATCCGCGTGGTGTCCATGCCGTGAAATTCGGCTGGAGACTGGCGTTTGCTAGCGCCGATGTCGGTCACGCCGAGAACGATGGTCTTTACGCCCTGCCGAACGATGGTGACCGACGCAGGGAAGAGGCGTTGCCCGCTGGCGATGTCGTGAAAGTTGTAGCACACAACTGGAAAGCCGAGTTGCCCCATGAGGGTCTTGAAGCGCTCGGGGCCATAGACCGGGTCCCAGTTGCCAGGGACGAAGACGTCGATCCCGAAGGCCTTAAGTGGCTCCAGAATTGCCTCGCCTTCGGACCAGGCTGCTGGGCCCGACCCTTGAAAATCGTCGCCTCCATCCAGCAGCAGGCACGCGTCTTTACAAGTTGCGCGCTCGCGCTCGATCGCGGTCTTGAGGCGCGCGAAGCCGCCCATCATCTGGATTTCCTCGTCCGCACCGGGGAGGTAGTCCTGATGGGTTTCGAGCTGCGCATGCGTATCGGTGAAATGCAGCAGCGTGATGCGCTTGCCTTCCGACGCCTGGACAGCATTCTGCGGGTCAAGCGTCGCCGCGTCGGAGACACCGGAGCCTGTCGCTGCAAGTCCAACCGAAGCAAATAGGCGTCTGCGGGTTAGAGACGTATTCATCACTTTTCCCAATGTGGCAGCTTGCCACGGGGCATTATCTATCGCTTCGGTGTAAGAATAAAGGCCGGTTGTCATCCGCTTGGGCGCCGCCGAGAACGGCGTGCTCAGCACCGTCCACCGGAAGGCACGGCAGCCGAGATCGGAGCTATCAAGCTCCGACAATACTAGGATGCGACGCGCGTGACCGAGCGACTTTGTCAGCCCCAGTCAGCTGATGTTGCTCGATCACGTTGGGGGTGCCGGTTTGGCCACGTTGCCGGCCGGCCCCGTATTTTCGTGGCTGCGGAGTTGTCAGGCGACCTTCTTGCCCAGGTGTGGGAACATCGCGAGGCGAGCGGCGTCATCCATCTCGGTCTTGAAGGTGTGCCTGTCCTTCAGCGCCAGTGCGCGCGCCGCTGCTGGACGAGCGGTGATCTCGTCCAGGTGTCGTTGTACATTTGACAACCCCTTGATTGCATCCGGCCCGAGGACATTGGGGATCAGCCGGGACCAGCCCCAGACGGCCATATCGACGATGGTGTATTTGTCGCCGAGCATGAATTTATGCCGGCCCAAACGGTCATTCAGGATGCCCCAGTGGCGTTGCGCTTCGAAAGTGTAGCGATTGACCGCGTAGTCTTTGGGTTCCGGCGCCACGTTCCTGAAGTGCACGGCCTGTCCGGAATAGGGTCCGATTCCCGACGCCACGAACATCAGCCAGGAGAGTAGTTCTCCTCGCTTTACAGGGGTTGATTCTGGCAGGAACTGGCCAGTCTTCTCGGCGAGGTAAAGCAGGATCGCATTGCTGTCGAAGACAACGGCCTCGCCGTCAATGATGGCTGGCAATTTCGCGTTGGGATTGATGGCGAGGAAATCTGGTTTGTGCTGCTCGCCCTTGCGGGTATCGATTGGAACGAGTTCGTACGGAAGCCCCATTTCTTCCAGACAAAGCGCCACCTTTGTGGGATTGGGGGCTAGATTGTAGTAAAACTTTATCATGTGAAACTCCTCCGTTGTCTTGATCAGGTTTAGCGATGGGACTCTCCAATTCCCTACCGCAATATGAAGGGGTTCGCCGGCACGCCCTTGGCCGTCGAGATCCATACGCTTTTGGTTTCGAGATATTCACGGATTGCTTCAATCCCGCTCTCGCGTCCAATCCCCGAGCTCTTCATTCCTCCGAACGGCATCATGTAGCTGACGGCCCGATAGGTGTTGACCCACACTGTGCCTGCCTTCAGCGCCGACGACATCCGGATCGCTCGGCCGATATCTGAAGTCCAGACGCCGGCGGCGAGACCGTATATCGTATCGTTGGCGAGCCGTATCGCCTCCGCTTCATCTTCGAAGCCAAGGATTGACAATACCGGCCCGAACACTTCTTCGCGGGCAATGCGCATCTCGGGTTTTACGTCGGTAAATATCGTCGGCTCAACGAATTGGCCACCTGGAAGATCGGCTGAGGTAGCCGGTCCGCCGCCGAGAATGCAGCGAGCGCCTTCCGCCTTGGCTATGTCGATATATTCCAGGATTTTCCTGAATTGCGGCGCGGTCGTCACTGGTCCGATATTGGTATCGGGCAGCATGGGGTCGCCCTTGCGTGCCGTGCGGGCGAGATCAACGAGGCGCTGGGTGAAGGTCTCGCGGATCGAGTTCTGCACCAGCACCCGAGATCCTGCGATGCACGTTTGGCCGGTGGCGGCAAAGATGCCGGAAATCACGCCCGAAATGGCCGCGTCCAGGTCGCAATCATCGAATACGACATTGGGCGATTTGCCGCCAAGTTCGAGCGATACGCGCTTGAGGCTCTTTGCGGCCTGAGCGTAAATCCGAGCACCCGTTGTGTCCGACCCGGTGAAGGTGACCTTCGCGACGTTCGGATGATCCACCAGGGCCGCGCCCGCTTCTGTCCCATAGCCTGTGACGACATTGAACACACCGTCGGGGAAGCCAGCTTCCTTGGTCAGCGCCGCGAATTCCAATGTCGAGACCGAAGCGAATTCGGACGGCTTAACCACCACCGAGCAACCTGCCGCAAGCGCGGGCGCGCATTTCCAGGCAATGAATATCAGCGGCGAGTTCCAGGCCGTCAGCGCCGCCACCACGCCCACCGGCTCGTGCCGCGTGAAGGCGAACATCTCAGGTTTGTCGATGGGCACGACTGCGCCTTCGACCTTATCGGCCAGTCCGCCGAAGTAACGCCACCATTCCGGATGATAGCGGAGCTGGCCCAGCATCTCGGCCAGGAGCTTGCCGTTGTCGTGAACTTCGATCTCCGCCAACCTCTCCGCGTTCGCTGCAACGAGGTCAGCGAGGCGCAGCATAAGCCGGCCGCGAGCGGAAGCCGTCATCGTCGACCAGGGACCTTCGTGCATCGCGCGAGACGCGGCGGTCACTGCCCGGTCAACATCGTCCGCGCCGCCCTGTGGTATGCGAGCCCAGACTTCGCCGGTGTACGGATTGAAACTGTCGATGAATTTGCCGCCGGCCGGCTCGACATATGTTCCATTTATGAAATGGCCATAGGTTTTCACTGGACTCTCCCTTGGCACCGACGAGGCGGCATTCTCAGTTTGCCGGCCTTCTGGGACAAGGTTTGGCGATTTTCTGTTCCTCCGTCAACGACGGCCACCGGCGCGGGCAAGATCGGTCGGGTGTTGTGACATGTCTTTAACTTTCATCGGCGGTACGCTATTCCCATAATGATGCATCGTGATGCGCGCCCCGCGACAATGGGCGCCTTTGGAGCGAGATATCCGCATGGTGACAACGAGGCGACTTTGGTTGATCGGCGGAGGTTTGGCGACCCTCAGCACGCGCTGGGCTTCCGTTGCGCTGGCGGCAGAAACGTTCGAGGTGGTGCACACTGAGGCCGAGTGGCGCAAACTTCTCACACCTGCACAATTCGCCATCCTTCGACAAAGCGCGACTGAGCGCCCGTTCTCGAGCCCGCTGCTGCACGAGGAACGAGCGGGCACATTCCCTTGCGCGGGATGCGAGCTCGACCTGTTTTCTTCAGCCACAAAATTCGACAGTGGGACAGGATGGCCAAGCTTCTGGGCGCCGCTTGACAACGCCGTTGGCACGGTCAGCGACCAAAGTCTGGGAATGGTCCGGACGGCGGTGCATTGCCGTCGTTGCGGCGGACATCTTGGCCACGTCTTCGACGATGGACCCAAGCCGACCGGGCTGCGCTATTGCATGAACGGCTTTGCGTTGACGTTCAAGGCTACCGCCGCCTGACGGCAGAGGGCCCATAACGTGATCCTGTTCGTGCTTGCCTACCCGGGCGGTGTGCTAACGATCATAAGCCCCTGTATTCTTCCGGTACTGCTGTTCGTGTTCGCCCGGGCAGACCCCCCGTTCATCAGTAACGGCCTGCTTGGGCCAGCGCCGGAAAGGGGCCGGCCAGGTTTCGCGTAACGATCGACGGCGCTTCGCCCGGTAACACCCATGGCTCCGATACAGACGCCGAAGGCCTGGGCGTCGTGGCAAGCCAGAGGCTTTACCAACTGATCCGACAGAGTGGTATGATCACTTATCATGCCTTCGAAATTCAGTTCCTCGATCCTGGCGTGCAGGCATTCGCATTTACGTTCGGTTGAGTCGCGCGCCGGGGACCCGTCAGCCTTAACGGCCTGTCTCTGAACGACCCCAGAATGGCTGGTTGCGACCCAAGTCGTGCCGGCCAGCTACCGAGTCATATCATTCCAGAAAGCTGACATTCGCCGTGCGCTGCGCGGACCGCCTCGCGCCAATGCCGATCATCCGACAGGGAGTTGGCGGCGAACGTCGTGCCCGCGAGGTTCTCTCGGTCGCTATGCATGTGAGACACTTTTCTAGCCTGGCACGACGCCGGTCATGCCCACTCCTAGCGCCGCACCCACAACGATGACTGCGAGTACGAGTGCTGCTATGGCGCCGAAGCGGTAGTCGCGTTCGCAGACAAAGACGACGACCATCAGCAGAACACGCAACGCTGGCAGGAGGATGAAAAGCGTAATGCCGGCCCGGACGATCGCTACGCCCGCGAAGGGTAGCGATGAGGGCTCGCCGGTGGCGGACAGGACCAAGCCCACCGCGATGATGCAGGAACCGGCCCACGTGCCGAACTGCAGCGTCGTTGCCAAACGCTCCTCCAGGCCAGACGCCCGTTTGCGATCGCCGCTCATGTCATGTGAGGGGTCGGATGGCCCTGAAACGCGGCTTGCAGCATCTGCGCCGCCAGGGCGACGATGACGATGACGAAGAGAAGGCGCAGCCTGTCGCCGGATACGGCCATCAGAAAGCGTGCCCCAAGCACCGAGCCGATGACCGATCCGAGGGCGACCGGGCCAGCGATTGCCGGATCGATGTCGCCACGCGCAAGGTAGGCGACGCCGCTTGCGGCGGCCGTCACGCCGATCATGAAGTTGGACGTGGCGGACGAGACCTTGATCGGCAGGCGCAAGGCCGTGTCCAGCGCAGGGATTTTGAGGACGCCGCTGCCGATGCCCAGCAAGGCGGAGATCAATCCGGCCCCGTACATCAACAGCAGGCCCATGGGAACCTGCCGCACGCGATAGAAAACGTCACGGCCGAGAGCGCGGTCCGGATATGTCGCGTGCAGGCGCAACACGGTCGCCCAGTCCCGGCCGGGGGACTCCGTCGCCTTCACCGGAGCCTCTCGGCGCCGTTGCATCATCTGCAAGGCCGAAACAAGCAAGATCGCGGCGAAGAGGACTTGGAGGAGCGGCACGGGCAGGACGCCCGCCAGAAACACGCCTGTCAACGCGCCGAGCGTCGTTGCTGTTTCCAGGACGATAGCGACGCGGATGTTCGTCAGACCGCCCTTGAGGAACGGTGCCGCGCTGGCACAGGAGCAGGCGATCACCGACACGATGCTGCAGGCGACGGCTGAGTGTATGCTGACGCCCTCGAAGAGCGTCAGGAACGGCACGATGAAGATGCCGCTCGCCATCCCCAGCGCGCCGCCGAAAGCGCTGGCGCCAATGGACACGACGAAGAGGTACAGGTCCGACTCAGCCTGCATGCTGCCCTCCCGCGCGCCGGCATCGCCAATCGCGAGGACATTGCCTCACCGATCTGCCCTTTCGGCTTCGGCGCGCGCGACGACAGCGTCGAGCCGGGTCCTCGCATAGCCAGGCGCGTCGGACGCTGAGCCGCCGGACTTCTTCGGCGTTCTGCGCAGCCATCTCGCGATCTCGGTGTCCGCTGCCCAGGGGCCCGATCCGCCCATGACCAGCGCGGCGAGGCACGCCAGATACAGCAGGTCCGTTTCGTAGCCGGGGGGGCCGAACTGAGGTCCGGAGGACGTTATCGCGAGCAGCTTGATCGAGGTGAAGCCAAAGGGAAGGTGCACGGTGAACGCGGCCACGAGCAGCACGGCTGCCATCGGCACGCTGAGCGGCACGATGAACGCGCCGAGCAGCAAGGCGATACCGCCGAGCAACTCGATCAGGATCGTCAGCCACGCCATGAAAAACGGCTCCGGCACGCCCATGGCATGCACGATCGCGACGAACGCGCCGGGACCTTTGATCAGCTTGGCGTAGCCGTGCGCCATGAAGCCGTAGCCAACGATCAGACGCAGGGGAAGCGGGGCGTAACGAGCGATTTTCCGCTGCCACTCCGTATCGGTGAAAAACATTTTTAATAAGTTCCAATTGTGGAAAATGATGTGGACGTCTGCGAACCGCCGGACGGCGTCGGTGTTCGTCGCGCGTGCTCTACGGGCGCCTCGCCCCGCGCCGCATGAGCCTGGTCTTGAAGCGGATGTGATCGCCTCTGTAGTGCAGCTTTTCGTAGTCGACCGGCCGGTGTCCGACCGAATAGGATGTGCGCTCGATCAGAAATATCGGGCTCCCAGGCGATACCGACAGAGCCATGGCCACTCCGGCGTCGGCGATCGACGCTTCGAGTTGGTATTCGGCTTCCAGCAGCGGCGTGCTGTATCGTTGCTCAAGCAGCGAGAAGATCGGCTCCGTCACGAGATTGTCGCCCATGACTTTTCGGCCCAATTCCTCCGGCAGATAGGTTTCGTCGAGCGACAACGGCACTCCGTCAGCCAGACGAACGCGGAGGATTTGCACGACGTCCGTCCCGAGCGGGAGCGCAAGCTGCCGTGCGACGGCCTCGCTTGCCGGAACGACCTTCTTGTCCAGGAGCCGCGCCGTTGCATGCCGACCGTGGATTTGCATGTCCTCGACAAAACCGGTGAGTTCCGTCAGTTCCTGCGTGATTCGGGGCTGGGCAACAAACGTCCCCTTGCCCCTGCGAATCTCGACGAGGCCCTGCCGCACGAGGTTCTGGATCGTGGTCCTGATGGTGGTCCGGCTGACGTTAAACTCGCTGACGAGGCTCTCTTCCGAAGGCAATTGATGGCCCGCCGGAAGCGCGCCGCTTGCGATGCGTTCGGTGAGCGCGTCCTCGACCTGGACATAAAGCGGCAGGCGGTTGGTTGGACCGTATGACATAGCGACATCATGATGTCCCTATGTCTATGTGTCAATCGCCTTTTGGGCGGGGAAGGTCGGCTTTCGGTGGACCACAGTTTCCCGGGCAACCTCCAACGCGATCCTTCCAGTGTCGGCCAATCCAGCCACCGGACGAATGCCCGGCTTTTGGTCTTGACGTCGCAGAGCGCGCCGGTCGCTATCCACACAGAGCGGCTGTTCCGGTATCATCAGAGACAGGCCCTCAGGCGATCACGGGCAAGGACGTCCAGGGTTCCAACTCGGGCGGCCGTCGGCTAGCGTTCGTCGTGACAATCAGGGAATAGCGCGTTGGGCTTCTCGGATCTTTTCTCGCGAATAGTGGCTGTGGTCGGCGGCACGGCGTTGGTGGCGCGGCGGTTGACCGGCGGCACGTATGAGCCGGCTTGGGGCAGCACGCCGGCGATCCCGGGGGCCAAGCCCCAGGGCAGTATCCCGACGCTCAAGATGCCGACTGCCCAGGGATGGGCCCGAGGACAGACGCCGGTTGCCGCACCGGGGTTGAAAGTCAATGCTTTTGCGACCGGTCTCGATCACCCCCGCTGGATCGAGGTGCTGCGTAATGGCGACGTTCTCATCGCCGAGTCCATGACCTCGGCCAGAGCCGCCATGAGGAATATCTTCGACTACGCCATGGTCAGCACCATGAGACGCGCCGGCGCCGCAGGGGACAGCGCGAACCGCATCACGCTGTTGCGCGACGCGGACGGTGACGGCGTGGCGGAGATCCAGGAGGTATTCCTGGAGGGGCTGAATCAGCCGTTCGGCATGGCACTATTGGGCGACACATTCTACGTCGGCAACACCGATGGCGTGGTCGCCTTCCCCTACACGCCGGGGACCCGCCGCATCACCGCGCCGGGTCGGAAGTTGGTCGAGTTCAAGCCCGGCGGGCACTGGACACGAAGCCTGTTGCCAAGTCCGGATGGGCGCAAGCTGTACGTCGGTGTCGGCTCGTCCAGCAACATTGCCGATGATGGCATGGAAGCCGAGGAGGGCAGAGCGCTCATCTACGAACTCGATATCGCGACCGGCGTGGGCCGCACCTTCGCCAGCGGTCTGCGCAACGCCGTGGGCATGGCCTGGGAGCCAACCACCGGCGTTCTCTGGACTGTGGTCAACGAGCGCGACGGCCTGGGCGACGAGACGCCGCCTGACTATCTGACCTCGGTTCGCGACGGAGGCTTCTACGGCTGGCCCTACTGCTACTGGGGACAGACGGTGGACGACCGGGTGCCACAGGATCCAGCAGCGGTCGCGACCGCTATCACGCCGGATTATGCTTTGGGTGGTCACACCGCGTCGCTGGGTCTGTGCTGGATGCCGACGGGCACGCTTCCGGGCTTTCCGGATGGCATGGTCATTGGGCAGCACGGCTCCTGGAACCGCAGCACGCTGAGCGGCTACAAGCTGGTGTTCGTGCCGTTCGCGAACGGGCGCCCGGCCGGTCCGGCCCGCGATGTTCTGTCGGGCTTCCTTTCCCCAGACGAGCGGGTGTCCTATGGCCGACCGGTCGGTGTAGCGATCGGCCCCGATGGTTCACTGCTGATGGCGGACGATGTCGGCAACGTCATCTGGCGCGTGACGGGCGAGCAGCAGCGCTGACCGCGGGATGTCCGCGCTACCCTCGCCTCGGGACATTCAGATTGACGGTGACATTCTTCCGTTGGGTGAAGCTGTCGAGCATCCCCTCCAATGAAAACTCCCGGCCGATGCCGCTTTGCTTGTATCCGCCATATGAATGCCCGGGCTGCTGGCCCAGCCCCTGATTGACCTGCACCCATCCGGACTCGATCGCATGCGCCGCTCGCAAGGCACTGCCGATCTCACGCGTCCAGACATAGGCGGCAAGACCATAGTGGCTGTCGTTGGCCATGCGGATTGCCTCTTCCTCCTCACGCCAGGGGATCGCCACGAGCACGGGACCGAAGATCTCCTCGCGCGCCAGACGCCAATCGTTTGACGTGTCGGCAAAGACCGTGGGAATGGCGAAATACCCTGCGCTTAGGGGACCTTCCTTCGGCGGCAAGCCGCCGAAGACCAGGCGCGCATCCTGCCGCTTCAGGCCCTCATCGACATAACCGCAAACCTTGCGAAATTGCTTTTCGTTGATGATGCAGCCGATGTCGCTGGTTTCGTCCAGCGGATCACCGAGTTTCAGCGCCTGGGTCTTCGCCGTCAGCTTTGCCAGGAAACTGTCGAAGATGTCCTGATGCAGGAACAGCCGCGATCCCGCTGTGCAGGACTGGCTTTGGCGGGTGAAGCGCATGCCGGCGATGACGCCATCCACCACCCAGTCTTCATCGGCATCCGAATAGACGATCGCCGGGCTCTTTCCGCCCAGCTCCAGCGAGACTGGAACGATACGCTCGGCGGCGGCGGCCATGATGATCTTGCCCACCTCGGTCGAGCCTGTGAACGACAGCTTCTGGACCAGGGGATTTTGGGCGAGCGGACCGCCACATTCCTCCCCTGTGCCAGTGAGCACGTTCAGCACGCCCGGCGGCAGGAACTCCTGGCAGATCTCTGCCATCAACAGTACGCCGAGCGGCGCGTCCTCGGCTGCCTTCAATACAAGTGTGTTGCCTGCGCAGAGCGCTGGGGCGATCTTCAGGGCGCCGAGCAGGACTGGCGCATTCCAGGGGATGATCGCGCCGACGACGCCGAGCGGTTCGCGGCGGGTGTAGCTCAGAACGTGTTCACCGAGCGGGATCGTTTCACCCTTCAGTTCCCCGGCGAGGCCGCCAAAGTAGCGGAAGATATCCGCCGTCAGCGTTGCTTCCGGACGGGCCTGGGTGCGCAAGGCATTGCCCGTCTCTTCGGCGATTATGCGGGCCAGTTCCTCGATCCGTGCCTCCATCGCCTCGGCAATTTTCAGCAATAAGCGGCCGCGTTGGCGTGGCGGGATTTTTCTCCAATCGGGAAACGCCCTGTGCGCGGCCTGAACCGCACGATCAACGTCTTCCTTATCGCCGCGGGGAATAGACGCTATCGGCGAGCGACGGGCCGGGTTCTCGACCGTCAGAACCGCGCCGGAAGCACTATCCACCCACTTGCCATCGATCAGCATCCGCACATGGCGTAGTTTACTGCCAGGCTCGGGACGAGTTTGTGTGGAAATCGACATCGATAAGCTCCTCGGCGTTAGATGGTCTTCGCTATAGCGGTCGCCAAACTGGAGTCCAGAGGCCACGACCTTTTTGGCGGCGCGACTGCTGGTCACTACAATGACCGTGGTGTCAGCGGGTTGCTTGAGATCCGCGCAGAGCGTTCACACAGCATCGATCCCAGCCCAGCTCGCGCCGAGGTTAGCGCACTGCGACCGGTCCGGTGCGAACCATGTCCAGCTTCCAATTCGCCGCGCGCGTGCCGTCGAGCTTCAACTGGCTGGTCACGAAGCGCAGCCGGTCCGCGTCCGTGCCTTTCGCAGTGCAGAACCGGTCCTGCAAATAGAACGGCGGGATCGCCTGGTAATACAGCGTAGCCGAGACCTTGGCCGGCGCCGCCGACAAGCTGCTCAGCGGCACGTGGTAGGAGAATGTGTCACCGCCCCCAGTCTGGTACGCCGGATCATCGCCTGTGCCGACCGGCCCAGTGTCTTCGGCCATGTCGTCACCGGCGCCCAGCGCCCGGCTGATCTGGACCCGTTGGTCCAACGGCAAAAAGCCCTGAGGCAGCAGCCGGTTATCCTTCAGCGTTCCGCATATCGACAGAAAGCTGGTGGTCAGTTCCCCCGACGGCTCCGCATGCCGGCCGCATTGCGCCGCCGGCTGGGATGCTGCCGTGGGCGGCGTCGTCACCAGTTCCTGAAAGATCTGCACCTGATCTTGCTGCGAGATCACCTGGTAGTGCGGCTGGTGCGGGTTGTTGCCAGGGCTGTTGATCCTCTCCGCACAATTGTCCTTCCACCAGAACTCGCCGGCGATCGGTTTACCGATGGCGTCGATCAGCACGCCCGCATCGTTGCTGCGGCCCGATTCCCACAAAACATGTCCCGCTTCATCCATTACGACGAAATCCACGAATGCACGGCGGAACCCAACGCCCGATGGGAATTTGTGGCCGGTCTTGTTGGTGACAGTCACGCTGGCATGCAATTCGGTTGCGTCTACCGATATGTCGCCGACCGAGATAGCCGCGGATGCATCGGATGCCTGAGCCAGCATCGTCTGCTCGGTCAGTTCCAATGGAGCGACGCCCTGGCCAACCAGCATCGGGTCGGTGATCGGAATGCCCAGGACCGAGTTGAACTGCTTTCCCATCTCAATGAAGAACACGTTCAGCCCGACCAGAAGATGCTTGGCGAAACCGGAGCGCACCTGAAGATCAATTTCCGACGCCGGCAGCCCGTTATCGACCTGCGGGAAATTACTGTGCTCCTGGATACCGGCGATCTTGCTGCGGAACGGGCCGGAGCCGTTGGCGCTCGGCATATGGCAGCCCTGGCAGGATTGGGCCAGCGACCCGGCGCCGAACGGCAACTTGCCATCGGGCGTATCGCCCGTGCGGTAAGCGCTGAAGGCCCACTCTGGATATGTCGTCTGTTCGTAGGTGTGGCCGACGACCTGGCTGCCGCTGTAGACTGGCAGATGCACGGTATGACAGGTGCCGCACACCTCCGAGGTTTTGATGGTTTGGCTGTGCTCTGGGACGACGCCCAGCGCGTGCTTCATCGGCGCCTGCTTGGGCTCTTCGAATGGACCATAGACCGTATCCGGGGAGCCAACGAAGAAGCTGCCAGTGAAAGTGCGGCCGAAATCTTTGTTGCCGGCATTAAGCAGGTCCTGACGTTCGGCGACGCACCGGTTCTGCGGCTGGTTGGCAAATCGGGCGGTATCGACCTTTCCGAGCACCATATGGTGGCAGGAATTGCAGGAGATGCCGTCGCGCGCCAACCCACCGAAATGCGCCAGCGGCGCCTGCCTGTTGTCGCTGGGGAACGGGACCGCATCGACGATCTCCCGCAGGAAGTCGGGGCACGTCTTTCCCGCTTTTGCGGTGTCGATGTTAAACTGCCGCTGACCCTGGATGCCGTGACAACCGAGACAGATGTTCTGGACGGCCGGGGACGAAGCCGGGTGGAAGGTCTGCGTCTCACTGGCAAGCTGAGCGAAGAAGATCGGATCACGACCGGCCAGTCCCATCGGGCTTGTGCGCCAGGTCCCGTAAGGGGAGAAATTGATCAGTGTAGGTGCTTTCGGCGGGACGGTTCCGGGAACCGGCGCGGTCATTTCGTACTGGAGGCCGGTTCCGCCGGCGCTGTGACAGCCGACGCATTGATCCGATGTGACGAAGGCGTGGGCCTGCTTCGGACCGAGGCCGGATATCCAGACGTTGTCATAGGTCTGCGAGGGCATCTTTAGAGTTTCAACGGCCAGGTCATGACCGATCGCCGGCAGGTCTGCCAAATTCAAGGCCGCCATGAAGCCAGGGTTACTTGGTGGAAGCTCCAACAGCGCCGTGGAAGCGGGGACGCGCCGAGCCTCCAGTGTTCTTAGGTGGATCGAGGCCACGAACTTGTCGAGGCTGGGGTCTTTTGGCGGTGGTTGGATTCCAAAACCCTGAGTCTGGTAGAAATCCTGAGCCAGGAAACTGAGGAAGGTCCCGGGTTCGCCTTTGATGTTGCTCAGACTGGCGAAGGTTTGGTTGTCGCGCGCGGAGGCGTGGCAGTTAAGGCAATACTGGCCAAAGCCCATGAACGGCAAGCCGTTGGCGGGTGACGGCGGATAATCCACGGTCCAGCCGCTGTCGACGTTTGGCCAGCCGTACCAACCCCAGAACCAGCCGTCCTGTGCGGCGGCGCTGTCGCGAACCATGACCGCCGCACCTTGCTCGATCGGCTTGAGCTTCAAGAGGTCCGGCACCTGACAGGCGGCGGCAGGGGTGGAGTTGTACATCTCCTTGACCATGATCGCGCCGTCCGGAACGGGTGGTATCGTGGCTGGAATTGGGGTGGCCTCGGGCGGCCGGTTGTTTTCGAGCCACGCTACCATGTCCGGAGAGTACCAGATCAGCACGGGCATGTGGGTCCCGCGTTCGACGCCGCTCCATGCGCCGCCGGTGAGGGATGCGACGAACGGGCCGGCGTCACGCACCGTCTTGTCCATCTTCCAGCCCGAGCCGAGGCGGCGATGGCAGTAGTTGCCGATGAAATCGTTGAGCGTGGCTTCGTACTGATCGAGCGGCAGAGCGCTGGGCTTGCGCATGACCGGGTCCAGCCGGGCACAATAGTCCGGATCGGCCGGGGGAAGTTGCTCGGTGGCTTGTTCGTCGGGACAAAGCTGGGAGGCGCCCGCGGCGGTCGCCATGAGGACCAATGTCAGCACGACGGCGACGAGGCGCCTTAGGCGAGGCAATTGCAGCATCGCTCAAATCCCCCTGGTATGATCAGGATGCGACGTACCGGTACCGTATCAGCGCTGTTCCTGGAACGTCGAGCGGAAATTGGGAGATGAGGTAAGGATCCGATTGGGGCAGTACGCGATGCTGGCTCCCAACCACCCGCGGGAAGCGCCGGGCGCGGGGTGAGCCATCACTATAAGGACCTTCGATGCGACTCCGGAGCACCTGGCCGCTTCGATCCGGGACAATATGCCGCCGCACGTCCGGGTCCGAGCGTTGCGCGGATCGACCTGGCCTGGACATTGCCGACATACGATCCAGACTGCTGCTCGGTGCCGGCGCTACCGGCCGAAAGCGACTACATGCGCCCCGAGGGGCTAGGCGCACTGACAGAAGGAAACGGAACAATGCGGCAGATGGTCATGGTCGGGTTTCTGCAGGCGCAGAACTGCACCACCCTGGCGAGCGCCTGGCGCCATCCGGAAGCCCGCAACGATTTCACCACCGCCGCCTATTACCAGAAAATCGGCCAGGTGCTGGAGGAGGGCAAGTTCCAGCTCGCCTTCTTCGACGACCGCCTCGCGATGCCCGACATCTATGGCGGCAACCCGGCCGAGGTGGTCGCCAACGGCGTCCGCGTGGTCAAGATCGATCCGGTTGCGACGCTGATGGCGATGGGGTTCGGCACGAAATATCTCGGCATCGGATCGACCGCTTCCACCACCTACTACGAGCCGTTCGATGTTGCCCGTCGGTTCCAGACTGTGGATCACATGCTCGGCGGCCGGGCAGCGTGGAACGTGGTGACTTCGGTTAACGATGGCGAGGCGCACAACATGGGCCGCGCCGTCCACATGGAGCACGACCTCCGCTACGACCGCGCCGATGAGTTCATGGAGATCGTGCTGAGCTGCTGGGACGGCTGGGAAGACGGCGCGCTGATCGTCGACAAGAAGACCGGCCTGTTCGCCGACCCGTCGAAGGTGCATCGGCTGGAATATACAGGGAAATTCCTGAACTCGTCGGGCACCTTCACCGTGCCGCGCAGCCCGCAGGGCCATCCGGTGATCATCCAGGCCGGCGCAAGCGAACGGGGCAAGACGTTTTCCGCGCGCTGGGCGGAGACGGTGTTCGTCGCCTACGCGGACCTCGAAGAAGGCAAGCGCCAGTATGCCGACTTCAAGGCCGAGGTCGCGCGGCTCGGGCGCGACCCCGACCTGATGACCGTCAATACGATCGCCTATCCGGTCGTCGCGGAAACCCGCGCCGAGGCCGAGGACAAGATGGCGCTGATCGATTGCCTGTACAAGGAGGTCGACGGCCTGTCGTTACTGTCCGAAGCGATGAACTTCGACTTCAAGACCAAGGGCATGGACGAGGCGTTCACGACGGAGGAACTGGAGGGCATGTCCGGCATGCAGGCCATGCGCGACCGGGTGATGCGGGTCGATCGGCCACAACCCGACGGTGCGCGACTTCCTGGAGGTGACGCGCCGTGGCCGTCCGCGCGAGGCGGTCGTCGGCAGCGGCAAGGATGTCGCCGATCGGCTGGAGCAGTGGTTCACCGAACGCGCGTGCGACGGGTTCGTCATCGCCGGCACCCACACGCCGGGGACGTTCGAGGATTTCGTCCGGTTCGTTGTGCCGGAATTGCAGCGGCGGGGCCTGTACCGGAAGGAATACACCGGCGCGACGCTGCGGGAGAACCTTGGGCTGCCGGTGCCACAGCGGGGGGCGTGGCGTTTGCCGGACGCGGCCGATTAGCGTGTTTCTCGTTCCCGCGGCGTCGTCGCGCGCTGTGATTCCACCTCGGTGGATCATGCGGGCCGTCAACTCAACGCTGAGCGGATCGCCGAAGATACCGGCGCTGGTTTTGCGATCGCGGTAGAGGATGTCCGCAAGGTGGCGATGCTTCTCGGCGTCGTAGAGATGCTGCACCTGGTAATCGCCAACCGGAGTATGTCGAGACGACGTGATCGCCCGGTGGCTTACGCTGATCAAACGACTGAGCTACATCCCAACCAGATAGAAGACATCATAGGCCCCAATATGGCATTGGGAGCCCGGCGGCGCTTGATAGTTTGGCGTGTAGGTTGTGATTGCCTGTAGCGGGTTGCCGCCCCCGGAAGGCAAACGATCTGGTCCGATGACGGACCGGATAGTTTGTATCTCTCCGGGGGTTCGTAAATGATCGACGCCAGCCTTGTTGCTAAACTGCTCATTTCTTTCGCGAGGGCTGTCGGGATCGTCCTGATCTGTGGCGCCATCGCCGTGGGAATCGTAACGCTCGCCGTGCGGCAACCGTCGCTGTTCGCGAGTGCAGTTCCCCAAATCCTTGATCCGTACTGGCGACGGATTGGGCGCCACGTCAGCATCCCACCTACGCCGCCGACAGAGCGGCGTGGTAAACCCGCCGATGAGAGCGTGATATGCTCTGATGCGCTTCGTACAGCCGTCGCGGAGGGTGGGTCGGAGGGTATCCTGTCTGAACGCTCGTGTGAACGGCGCCGCGACACACTGGTCACCTGCTTAGGCCATTAGCAAGTCCGTGTCACGCGTCCGTGAACGGCGCCGCGACGCAGGACCGCTTGCAGTCGCCTACAAAACGAACTAGCCTCGCGCTATTGCTCTGGCCGGGTGACTGATCGGTGTTCGATTGGGGCGTCGGCCATTTGGAGCCTCACACCGCGATTGGAGGCCTCCGCGTCGGAGGTTTCATCCGGAAAAGAGTTACCACAATGAGTTCAGAGTTGATAATCTGCCTCTGGATAGCCTTTGGCTATGTGGGTCTGGCCATCCTTCACTTCCGCTAAATATCGGCCCTCAGTAATACCCCATACGTCGCCGCATGAGACGGGGCTTTGCCCCGTCTCAGCGGATGAACGCCCGCTCGGCCTATTTTATCCCGTCACCGCCACCAGACTTCATAAAATAATATGCTACAATACATGATAGGAATGGCAGAGCCGCGTTTGATACTTGTTGAAGGCCGGTGAAGTCGCCCATAATCCATCCTCGGATGCCAGCCCCTGCCAAGAATAAGGCCGCAGACACAAGAATTACGACAGCAATTCGAAACTTGACTTGATTTTCGCTCATAGAGTCTACCTCTTAAGGTAGGGTCATGGAGGCAGTCGCACGACCGAGCGGTGGATTCACCGTTGGATGTCAATCGACATCCTAGATGCCGAACAACGCGGACCTATTAGAAACCGGTCCGAGATCGCCCTACTCACTCACGCAATCATGTTAGGCTGTTCCATGGCCCTTGCGACTCAGTGGGATCAGCCATGCCACAAACGGAGCCAGAAGACAACACAATGTATCGTAACGCGGCCATACGAAGCCCGCGCTCGAACCCGCCGCCCGGCAACGGCTTAATATCAGAGGCAGCCCATGACGCCTGCTGTGATGCGGCCCGCAGCCGCATTTGTTTGCAGCACGAACGGTAGTGGCTACACCATCTCTACCGTTACCCGTTTACCCTGGCGAACAGCGAGCCTCAAAAGCAACATTACTCAGGGCCGAGGTGACGGACCTGTTGAGCAAAAGGGGCACTGAGCACCGCCAGAAGATACTTGAGCATCTGGTGGCCAAGGGCTTGATGGGGAGCGAAAAAATCCCTTGGCCAGTTTGGCGGCGTATTTGTCGGATAACAAAACTCTATTCGTGGCTGATGGGCGGGGCAATTTTTCCCTCCGGCGCGACAGCCATCAAGAGCCGTCTCCTGCGCCGGTTCCGGCAGCGGGCACTACGGGGCCTTCAACTCAAACCTGATACTTGTGAAAGGAGGGGTATCATGAGGAGGGTCGGTCTAACCGCAATCTTTGGACACCGTTGCGGGACGGCTTAGAAGCAAGAACCGCCGAACCCGGCCAGGATCGACGGTTCGTGGTGGCCCCACAAGAAGACTACGGGCGGCGGTGGATAAAGCCGCCGCCCACTCACCGTGCAGGATAATAGCTTATTGCACACCTTGGGGCAAGGAACGCCGAACGGCTTTGCCAACTTCATCAACCATACGAGGTGTAAGTGTTCATTCGCGAAAAGGCTGGTGCCGGGCTTTGGCACGTGGTTGGAATTGTCATCGTGGTAACAGGCAGTTTGTTGGTGGCGTTGACGGGACTAGAAGCCGCCTTCGGTCAGACGCCATTCGTCTATCGTTTGACCTATCTGCTTGGTAGCCAGTTCCCGCTGTTGGGTTTGGTATTGAGCTGGTTGCCAACCGACACGGGGACAGATTTTATCACCGTGCTGTTATCTACCCCCGGTATCCTGGCGGTCTGTCTCATGGCGCTCGGTGGCTGGATCATCCATGCCTCCCGTGAGTTGTTTACCCTGTTGGGTAAAGCCTCAGAGACCCGTCGCTTGCGGGAACTACTCGGTGATGACGCCAGCAATCATCAATCGATTGGCAACATCATCGGCAACGGAGAGGTGAACATCAACCAAACCGCCGAGTTGCTTCGGCGGAAGGAACTGCAACAACCCTCCTGGAAGCGTCCGATAAGTGCCGTCGCCGGTATTTTGATTATCGTCGGCGGCGCCTTGATCACCAAGGGTATGGGGCTCACTCCCTGACCATTGGTTAGGACCACGGCTATTCGAGTGGTCTTTGACGGCCATAACAAGGGGGATACCGAAGGCTCGCCCTTTTTTCGTTTGCCCTAACCTTAGTGTCAAAGTTGTGATCGAAATTCCTTAACCCATTGAAATTGGCTTATTTCTCTCGGAACGAACCGCTCGCCCGCTGTCGAGCAGCAACGGAATCATCACCCCGGTCTCGCTCGCCGCTACATCCAGCTCCTCTTCATCGATGATCTGGCGAAGCGGGCGCCCCACGGGCACACCCTGACCCTTGCCGGTCCTGTGTTCGGCCCATTTGCGCGCGGTGGAGGTCGCGTCGGTGATCGCCGCTTCGACGGTCGCCCCAGCGCCGTGGCAACCTGGAAGGTCAGGGATCCGCACGCCCCATGTGTCCTCCGAACCGTCAAGAACACCCACATAATGGACCACCAATACCTCTAAATCCACCGCGCCAACTTGGCGATCGAGGACGGTTCTACTGTGCGAAGAACATCTCGGTCAGAATGTAGTCGAATGCCAGGATCAGGATCGAGGCACTGACCACCGCCAGCGTCGTGGCCGACCCCACGCCCTGGGCTCCGCCCTTGCTGTTGTAGCCCTGGTAGCACCCCATCAAAGCGATCAGAAACCCGAACACCGCCGCCTTCACCAGACCCGACACGACGTCGTCCATTTGCACGAAGTTCACCGTGTTCGTCACATAGACGTCCGCGTTGAACCCCAGCTTCAACGTGGAGACGATAAACCCACCCATGACCCCCAGAACATCGGCGATCACCACCAACAGCGGCAGCGCAATGATCCCAGCCAACAGCCGAGGCGCCACCAAATACTTCATCGGGTTGGTGGACAGCGTGGACAGCGCGTCGATCTGATCAGTCACCCGCATCGTCCCCAGTTCCGCTGCCATCGCCGCGCCGACGCGGCCGGCGACCATTAGCCCGGCCAGCACCGGCCCCAGTTCCCGTGTCACCGACAACACCACCAGATTGGCTACCGCCCCCTGAGCGGAGAATCGCGCAAAGCCGGTGTATGATTGCAACGCCAACACCATCCCGGTGAACACCGCTGTCAGCGCCACCACGGGCAAGCTGAAATAGCCGATCTCTAGTAGTGCTCGCCCAAACAAGCGGCCATAGAACGGCGGACGCAATAGGTGCGACAACCCCTCCAGCCCAAACAACGCCAGCGCACCGGCGCCCCGGCACAAGCCAATAGCCGCTCGGCCGATGGCCGCCAGCAGATCCAAAATTCTATTCACGCTGCTCGATACACCCGATGAAAGCGACGGCCCAGGGAGGTCAGCACCTCATAGCCGTTCGTGCCGCCCGCTGCAGCGACGTCGTCAGGCGATAGATGCGGGCCAAGAACCTCCAACCAGCAACCCGGTTGCACGGCGGGATGGTCGGTTACGTCGAACGTGGTGAGGTCCATGGATACGCGCCCTACCAGCGGAACGGGGGAACCGTCAAAGCGAGCCGATCCCCGGCCAGACAGGCTGCGGTGAAAACCGTCGGCATACCCAAACGCTGCCGTCGCAATCCGGCTCGGCCGCTGGGCGGTCCAGGTGGCATTATAGCCGACCGACGTGCCCTCCGGGACCTCTCGCACCGCGAGGACTTGCACGCACAATCGCGCGACGCCCTGCATCGGGTTGGGGAGCGCCGGGGTCGGATTGATGCCGTAAAGCGCGGCCCCTGGCCGGGCAAGATCGGAGCCGAACGCCGGCCCGAGGAAGATGCCCGAGGAATTCGCCAGGCTACACGGCACCGGCGGCAGCATCGCCCGCGCCGTGTCGAAGCGCTGCCGCTGAAGCGCATTGATCGGGTCGTCCGGCTGTTCCGATGACAGAAGATGCGACATCACATAGCGGATCGTTAACCCCTCCAATCGGGTATGATCCGCAGCCAGGACAGCCACCTCCGCCGGCGACAGACCGAGCCGGGACATCCCGGTATCGACCTGCAGGATCGCGTCGCGGCTGCGGCCGCGCCACCGCGCGATCTCGTCCAACGACCCCAGCACCGGCGTCAGATTGTGCGCAATGCACTCGTCCTCGGTTCCGGGGATCAGACCGCTCAGGACACCGAGCATCGCGCCAGGCACGACATCTCGTATCATCAGCGCCTCGTTCAGATAGGCAACGAAGAAATGCCGGCACCCCGCCCGGTGCAGCGCGGCGGCGACCTGCCGGGCCCCCAGCCCGTAACCATCGGCTTTGACAACGCCGGCGACCGGACCCGAGGGATGACGGGCACCCAATGCCTGCCAGTTGGCGACCACGGCCCGCAGATCGATTTCAAGGACGGCTTGTTCACCCGCCATAGTCGGAATGGATCAGGTCCAGGTCGCCGAAGCGGGTAAACTCACCTTCGAAGAGGAGTGGGATCGCGCCCGTGGGGCCATGGCGCTGTTTGGCGATGATCAAATCGGCACGGTTGTGGGCTTTCGCCATCCGCTGCTGCCATTCCTCCATTGCCGCGTGGTATTTTTCGCCGTTGCCGTCGAACGCGATCTCCTTGGGCATCTTCTGTTCAAGGTAATATTCGTCGCGGTAGACAAACATCACCGCATCGGCGTCCTGCTCGATCGAGCCGGATTCGCGGAGGTCCGAAAGCTGCGGCCGCTTGTCGTCACGGCTCTCCACCTGGCGTGAGAGCTGTGATAGCGCCAGCACCGGGGCGGCCAGTTCCTTCGCCAGCGCTTTCAGGCCTTGGGTGATCATGCTGATTTCCAGCACACGGCTTTCCGGTTTGGTCCCGGCGGCGGGACGCATCAATTGCAGGTAATCGACGATCACCAACGCCAGGCCTTTTGTGCGTTTCAATCGCCGGCAGCGCGTGCGCAGCGCTGACATGGTGATTGCCGGCGTATCGTCGATCTGAATCGGCAGCGAGGCGATCTCCCGCGATACCTGGACGAACTTGTCGAAATCCTTCTGCCCGATGTCGCCGCGGCGGATACGGTCGCCGGAGATGCGAGCCTCTTCGCTCAGCAAACGGGTGGCAAGCTGTTCAGCGCTCATTTCCAGCGAGAAGATCGCGACAGTTGCCTTGGCGACCCCGTTCGGATCCTTCAACCGAGCCTCGGCTTGCAGGGCCTTAGCGGCGCCGAAAGCGATCTTGGTGGCCAGCGCGGTTTTGCCCATGCCGGGGCGGCCGGCGAGGATCAGCAGATCCGACGGATGCATTCCGCCCATTTTGCTGTCCAGATCACGCAACCCGGTTGTCAGGCCGGAAACGCTGCCGGCCCGCCGGAAAGCTCGCTCAGCCCCCAGGATCGCGTCGGTCAGCGCCCGCTCGAAGGTGATGAACCCGCCGCTGGTGCCGTTATCAGCGGCCAGGTCGAACAGTGATTGCTCGGCGGCCTCGATCTGCTTGGCGCCATCCAGTTCAGGGTCAGCGCCAAAGGCGTTGTTGACGACCGTTTCGCCGATATCGATCAACTGGCGGCGCATCCAGGTGTCGAGAACCGCCTTCCCGTAATCGCCGGCGTTGATGATGCCAATCATGGCGGTCAACAATTGGGTCAGGTACGGGGTGCCCCCGACCTCCTCCAGGATGCCGGCATGCTCGAACTCCGCCTTCAGAGTCACGGCGTCGGCGAGTTGACCGGCTTCTACGCGGCGGGAGATCGCCTGGTAGATGCGGCCGTGGATAGGGTCGGCGAAGTGTTCGGGGGCCAGGAATTCGGAGACCCGCTCGTAGGCCTTGTTGTTGGCCAAAAGCGCGCCGAGCAGGGCTTGCTCCGCCTGGACGTTAGAGGGCGGGAGACGCTGGGAAAGGCCAAAGAGTGGCGAGTTGATGGTGTTCACTCAGGCATCGTAGCGCAGGCGGAGGACCGTGCGCACGGAGTTCCCGCATGTTGCACTGTGGATAGCGGGTGCAAGTTTGAAACGAGCCTATTACCCGAAGCGAGTGGCTTATCGTTGCCTCGCGGATGGGGTTGATCCGGCGGAATGCTGAAGGTTGCCTGAATCAAGGAGACCGACCCCTCCGGAATCACCTCGAGCCGCGATACTTGCCTTACCGAGCTTTGGGCGAGTCCGTTGTGGACCGGTTCACAGCGCGGTCTGACGATCTCGCCGATCATGCGATGTGGCCAGCGTGGTTGGAAACCGGCCAAGCGTAGCCAGAGACGCGCGAAGGAGGAATTGCAAATGGCAGCCTCGCTGTTTCGCATGGAAGCTGTTGAATACCAACGCACGCGCGCATGGGCCGGAGCCACCACCCCATCGCCCGTCGCCACCTGGCTGCTGACCCTCTTCTTCGCGGCGTCCATCGCCGGTGCGATCTCGTTCCTCGCGTTTGGTAGTTACGCCCGCAAGGAAACCGTTCCGGGATATCTGAGCCCGGTGACCGGCATCGCTAAGGTATCGCCATCTGCCCCCGGCGTGGTCGCCGAATTGTTCGTCGCGGACGGTGACCCGGTCCAGGCCGGACAGCGCCTGCTGCTGGTGCGTTCGGAGCGGCACGGTGCGCAAGGTCAGGCTGTCGATGCCTCGGTCATTGACCGGCTGGAGGCCAAGCGAGCCGCCATCACTGAACGGATGGAGATCGAACAGCGTGCCGCCGATTCCCAGAAAGAGACGTTGTCCACCGCGCTTGCCGGACTGGAGGCGGAAGTCGGGACAATGGCCGAATCGTTACGGACCCAGCGGGAGCGTGTGAGGGTCGCACACGATCAGGTCGAGGCGGTTCGTCCCACGGTTGCGCAGGGCTTTACGTCGATGACCGAATTCCGGCGTCGCCAGGACAGCGAACTGTCACAGCAACAGGCCGCCACGGATCTGTATCGTCAACTATCAACGAAAGCGGTTGATGTGCGGGAGAAACGTCAGGCTCTGACGGAGCTTGAAGCAAAGACCGCGGACAATCTGGCGGTGCTGCGGGCCGCTGTCGCCGATGCCGAGGCGGCGATCGCCGAGGCTCGCGGCAAGCAAGGCTATGTCGTGTCCGCGCCTGTATCCGGCCGCGTCAACAGCCTTCAGGCATGGGTGGGCATGAACACCGAGACCGGCGTCCCGTTCATGTCCATTGTGCCCGACAACGCGGAGTTGGAGGCGACATTGCTGGTGCCAGTCCGCGCAATCGGGTTCGTCGCGCGGAACCAGCAAGTAAATGTCGCATTCGATCCGTTTCCGTTTCAGAGATTCGGCTTCCACGGGGCGACTATCATTTCTGTCTCAGACACGTTGCTGAAGCCAGGCGAGTTGGCCGCGCCGGTCGCGCCGAAGGAGCCGTCCTATCGCGTGACGGCGCGCCTGGAGCGTCAAACCATCACCGCCTACGGCAACGAAGTGGCGCTGCGGCCTGACATGACCCTAAGGGCCGACATCGTCTTCGATCGCCGCAGCCTGATCGAGTGGCTGTTCGACCCTCTGCTGAGTGCACGCGGCAGGATGTAAGCGAAAACCCCACGTGGAGACGACAGCATGACCTATCATCTGACGATCAATTCCTGGGGCGGTTCGCGGGTCCCGGATATCCGCCAGGCCGAAGCCGCCGAGTGCGGATTGGCGTGCCTCGCGATGATCGCCGGATATCATGGACGGCACATGGATTTGGCCACATTGCGACGGCGGCATCCGATATCCGTTCGCGGCGCATCCTTGCGCAACGTTATGTCGATGGCCACGGAACTGGATCTCGCGGCGCGGCCGCTGCGTCTGGGCATCGAGCATCTGCGGGAGTTGAAGACGCCGGCGATCCTGCATTGGGAAATGGATCACTTCGTTGTCCTGCGACACGTATCGCGGCATGGCGTCGACATCCAGGACCCCGCTACTGGCGCGCGGCATTATTCCTACGCTGAGGTCGGCCAGCACTTTACCGGCGTAGCACTGGAGCTGACGCCGACCCAGACATTTTCGAAAGCCTCCGAACGGTCTCGAACACGGCTGAGGGACATCCTGATATGGCCGAGAAGTGCCTGGCTGTCGGTGACGCAGGCGCTGCTGCTGTCGGTGCTGCTCCAGGCCTATGTCATTGCGAGCCCGTTCTATATGCAGATTGCGATGGACGATGCTGTGGCGCAGAATGATCATGATCTGCTGACGGTATTGGCGCTGGGCTTCGGTCTGTTCCTGCTCATCAATGTCGGGGCGGGGTTGCTACGTTCGCTCGCGCTCGTGCATCTGCAGACCGGGCTTGCCTACGAATTGAGTTCCGCTGTCCTTCGCCACCTGCTGCGCCTGCCGCTGGATTACTTTGAGAAGCGCCGCACCGGTGACTTGTTGTCGCGCTTTGCAGCTACCGATCCGATCCGCGACATGCTGACCGAAGGCGTCATGTCGGCCGTCGTCGACGGCGTCATGGCGATCTTGATGGCTGTACTGATCTTCGTTTACAGCACAACACTTGCCTGCGTCGTGATCCCAGCACTGCTGGTCTACATCACGCTCCGCCTCATTACATACCGGGCATTGCGCTCACGAGCATTGACAGCGTTGCAGGCGAAGGCGCGGGAGACTGGGACGTTTGTAGAGACGCTGCGGGCGATCCAGACGATCAAGGTATTCAATCGCGAGAACGAACGTTGCGGACTATGGACGAATTGCCGGATCGAAGTGCTGAACGCTGACGCCGCCGTGGCGCGCCTGAAGGCGGTATTCCGATCGGTGAACGAACTTGTATTTGGCGTCGAAAATGTTTTGGTTATTTACCTGGGAGCCTCCGCCGTCCTGAACGGCGGCATGAGCGTCGGCATGTTGTTTGCGTTCATGGCCTACAAGATGCAGTTCGTAGACAAGGCTGCCCGATTTGTCGAGAAAGCGATTGAGTTCCGAATGCTGGACGTGCAGCTTGAACGGCTTGCCGATATCGTGGGCAGCGAACCGGAGCCGGACCTCGCTCGTCCAACCGTTCCCACCGCATACCGGCTTCCACTGGGGGGCGCCATCGCAGTCCGAGCGCTGTCGTTCCGTTATGGGGATGATGAGCCGTTTGTATTCGAGAACGCCAGTTTCTCCATTGCGCTCGGAGAATACGTTGCGATTACCGGCCCATCTGGCGGCGGAAAAACAACACTCATCAAAGTCATGCTTGGTCTGCTTCGACCGTCCTCCGGCGATATCCTGATCGACGGCATGCCGCTGCGACAATTCGGCATCCGGGCTTTCCGCGATCAGGTCGGGGTGGTGATGCAGGACGACCAACTCCTGTCCGGGTCCGTTGCAGACAACATCTGCTGCTTCGACGAAGCGTTCGAAGTGGAGTGGATGCAGACCTGCGCCATGACGGCGGGAATCCATGACGAGATCATGCGTATGCCAATGGGCTACAACAGTCTGATCGGGGATATGGGCACGTTTCTTTCCGGTGGCCAAAAGCAGCGAGTGGTTCTGGCCCGGGCGTTGTATCGGCGGCCGCGTATCCTGTTCATGGACGAGGGCACATCACATTTGGACGTCGCCCTGGAATCCCAAGTCAACAGCGCTATCAAAGCGCTTGGTCTTACGCGGATCATCATCGCCCATCGGCCCGAGACAATAGCGTCGGCTTCACGCGTGTTGACGGTGCGGCAAGGCTTGGTGGTTGATCCTCAACTTCCAGAAGTGGGTGGGCGGAGAGATCTCTGCGCGGTCTGAGCGGAATCGCGAAAGCAGATCCACCAGTCGGCCCAACCGAACTGCTGTAGTAAGCAAACGCACCCCCGCATGTTGTCGTCCTGCTCGAACGGAACTCGACGGCGAGTGACGATGGCAGCAGCGTGACGCGGATGCTCGCCTGGATGCGCGCCTTCGGGTCGCTCCAGCGTGTCGGCGTTGAGGCGAAAAGCATGATCGCCGCACGCGCAGCAAAAACGATGATCTTAATGTGCAGAACGCGGTCCTCCGGCGCCACCCGGTTGGCGAGTTAGCAGGTGTCGGCGCTTCATGGCACGGGAAGCACTGCGGGCTGAACGTCCTTCCGGCCGCTGTGCTATCCCGAAAGTCGCCTATCTGGGTAGCTCGACGCACTCGGTCTTTACGACATTGCTAACCGTCGTCTTCTTATAGAAGGCGACCACGGTCGGCTCGGCGGCGTGGCAACCTGCCAGCGTATCAAAGCCAGAAATTGTCGTCGGCCCGTAATGGACCCCGAGACTGATCAACATGACGATGAGTTTCACATGCCGGCTCCCACCTGGAGGTGACCCTCGCTGCAACGGGGATCACCGTGCGGTATGTCCCCGCGACATGGCCAGGCTAGAGCCAGATGGACGTGTTTCGTAGACTGCGCAGCGGATCTGAACCCGCGAAGGACGGGACGCGCGGTGCCGTGCGATTGGGCCGAATTCGTAAAGGCAGACCCGACCCTTTGCCCAAACGGATCCATCAATGTGTGGACAGCTCAAGCGGATCAATCTCAGACCTTGCGCCAGCCTGGTTGGCTCGTATCGGTCAGATGATAATGAATCGGTCCGATGCCTGAGATGGCAATTATGGCTGGTCCCTTTGCATCCCTCTTTACCCCGTCGTAATGTGGCGTCCGTGCGACACGACGGACAAAGCCCCCGGCCGCGACCGGCAAGGTGCTCTCGGGTGCGAAGTCTTCGCCGCTTGCGACCCACCAAGTCCCGGACAGCACGACACAGAGCCGATCGGTCTCGTAAAAGTGCGGCGCACTCATATAGCCCGGATGCCAGCGGATCAGAACGAAGTACTGGCCGGGCTCGCCCACCATTCCGTGCATCGGCGCTTGCTCGGCTGTACCATCCGGGAAGTTGTAGAGCTGCTGCCACGGGATCGCGGCGGCCTGCACTACCTGTGTCATCGATGCGTCAACGCCTGCTGCCTCAACCGACTGGCCGCGCAAAGTTGTGGCGGCAGTTGCGAGCAAGGGTGCGGCGAGCAGACTGCGGCGCGGGATCATTTCCATCGTCGTAAGCCCTCCAACGTGTGGCGGAAAAATTCTGGACCAGAACCCATCCCCTGCGCCAGCCTCCGCTGGTCCACGAGGGGTAATCTCATGTCGAGCCACTCTGAAGAACCAGTCGATTGGCAGGTCCGTCCGGCGGTCGATCTACTCGCTGTCCGGTTGGTGAGAATGACCGCGAGTGAGGCGCTCTGCTGCGGGTCCGGGGGATCCGCACCCTGGGGGGTTCGAGGACCGAGCGGGACCGGGGCTCACTCCCGACGGGACGACCGTGTCAGAAACACCAACGGTAGCGTAACGATGGCGAGAATGAGCATCAGCTTGAAATTGTCGATGTAAGCAATGATTTGAGCCTGCCGCGTGATTTCCTGGTTAAGCATTGCGGCTCCGTGCGTGGACCAGGGTTTCCAGAACCGCAGAACGGAATCTGCTTGCAGGGCGTGATTGAACGAGTTGACCGCCTCAGCTGCGAGTGCGTGGTTGACCTGGGTATTGGTCTGCAATAGGGCGCCGGTTACAGAAATGCCTATAGAACTGCCTAGGTTGCGTGTCAGAGCGTATATGCTGGTGCCCTCGGTCCGTCGCTCTGAAGGCAGGGTTGCGAAAGCGGTGATGTTGAGCGGAATGGCGACGAAGCCGATGCTGAAACCCTGGCCGACGCCGACGCTGACAATCGTCCATTCCGAGATATCAGGGGTCCAGGACGTCATTTCGTACAGAACGTAAGTGCCGATGACCAAACCGATGCCCAGCAGCACGCGCGGACCAACTATTTTCAGCAGGCGGCCGCAGATCATCGCGGCGAGCATGATGCCTACGCCGCGTGGCGCCAACACAATGCCAGTGGTTACCACGGGATAGCCCATCAACGTCTGTAAATACGGCGCCAGCAGCGCCAGCGTCGCATACATTATCAGCCCGTTGATAGAATAGAGGATGATCCCGACGACAAAATTCAGATCGGCAAACAATCGTGGCGAGAGGAAGGGCCTTGGTGCCAGGGAGAACTGGACAAGGAACACATAGAAGCCAAGCCCGGCCAGGCACGCTTCGATCATGATCTCACGTGAAGCGAACCAGTCCAGCGTTTCACCGCGATCGAGCATGGTTTGGAACGCGCCAATAGCGAGACTCAACGCGCTGAAGCCAATCCAGTCGAGTCTGATCGACCGGCTGGACGACGTCTCCTTCAGGAAGATCAGCAGGCCAAACGCGGCCATTATTCCAAACGGGACGTTGATATAGAAGACCCAACGCCAATTGTAGTTCTCGGTAAGCCATCCGCCCAGGATAGGACCGAAAATGGGTCCGATCATCACGCCCATCGTCCATACGGACATCGCCGCGCCGCGCTGCTCGGGCGGATAGATGTCGAACATCACGGCCTGTGACAACGGTACCAAGGAAGCACCGAACATTCCCTGAAGGACTCGAAAAATCACGATCTGGTCCAACGACTGTGCCATGCCGCACAGGATCGACGCCACGGTGAAGCCAGTAATGGCGGTGACGAACAGCCTGGTACGGCCGAACCGAGCAGCAAGAAATCCAGTGGGCGCAGTCATGATCGCTGCTGCGACGATGTAGCTGGTCAGTACCCAATTGACTTCATCTTGGCTGGCGGACATCGATCCCTGCATGTAGGGCAGAGCGACGTTGGCGATGGTGCTGTCCAGCGACTGCATCAGCGTTGCCAATACGGTGCAAATCATCACCATCGTGCGCGTCACTGTGTTCAACGAAACATGCGTTGGCAGCTCGGTTTTCACGCGTCTTCTTCCCCCTCCGTAAAGAGTTCTCGACCCAAAAGTTCAAGCCTCCGGTTAATATCGATCCAACTCCTGCACCGGCTGGCACATATGAGTCTAGACACGAGCCATCGAGTGCCAGCAAGGCAGCGAGATCCCACGGCCTCCTCGTCACCGAAGCTGATGTCGCTGCGATCCGCCTGTGAGCAAGAGGGCGAGCCGTCGGCCGCCATTGGGGTGCGCCGGGAGTTTCTTAGCGTCACCTACAACGTGAAGGCGCGGGAATGCGCCCGGACCACCGCCGCCAGGAAATCCCCTATCGTCAGCCGAGGGTTAGCTTGCCACCACCCGTTGCAAGCCGCCTAGCGAAGGCTGAGATCGAGGCCGCTAACGACAGGGGCTGGGCGTGGAAGCTGGTCGATCCCGCATCCGATGACTGATTTGGCGTCAGGTGCAAGATCGCGTCGCAAGTGTGCCTGACGCCGTTGTTCAGTCAGCCGTCAACCTGCTGCATGAGCTCGGCTCAGCCGCCCGTGATCGGGAGGACCTTATCCGATTGTTCGAACCACGCTTCATTCCTTGAGGCAATCGAGATGGCTGGCGCCAGAAGCAACAAAATCTGCTGCTCGGAACCCGGTATGTGCAACGATTATCGATTGCAACTAGAGGCCGCCTGGATCTTTGAGGATTTCGCCGACCTCAAAATTAACATTCGCTTCCCCAAATCATGTCCGACGGGTTTAATGAGTTCACTGATCGTTTGGTAAAAGAAAAAAAATGTAAAGACAAGTGGCTGTTCACGAAGAAGGACGAGCCGATCTTCTGGATCGCTGGGCGTTCGAGGTCGGCGAGGCCTTCACGATGTAGACCATTGGCGCCAGGTCCCGCGCCATATTATGATCAGCAGATAATCGTTCTCGACCGGGCTGCCTGGGCGGATTGGCTCGATCCTTCCGTTTCGGCGTTTCGGCCAAGTCGGTCATCAAACCACTGGCGCCCGGAATGCACGTCGCGCAGGTCGAACGATCTCTGGAGCGTTTTCTATCGCATTGAATTGCCGGCAATTTCCTGTGCGGTTAATCTGTTTCAAGCGCTTGCCCCGCGGCGTAATGATCCTCCAATATGGGAGACAGTCATTAGCCATTTGATTTACCGTGCCGAAGCCCTCTCAGTGGTCCGAATTTTGAACGTTGGAATCGCTCCCGCCGGCGATCCGATCCATTAGCGCCAGGAGCACGCTGGCGACCACAAAACCAATGTACAGCCAGAGCTTCAACAGCACTTGCTCGCGTGGTTCGTCCTGAACGTCCAGGAAAGTCTTCAGCAGATCGACGCTGGCGATTGCCACAATGGAGGCGAGCAGCTTCAGCTTGAGTCCGGCGAAATCGATCTTACCCAGCCACGTCGGCCGGTCGTTTTCGTCGAGATCAAGGCGCGAAACGAAGTTCTCGTAACCCGACAGCGCCACCACTACGACCAGGTTCCCGGCCAGCGACAGATCGACCAAGCTTAGTACCAGCATGATCAGCCGGGTGACGTCCAGCGCAAGCAGGTCCGGCACCGCGACGACGAACTGCTGAACGATCTTGATCACGATAAGCAATAGGAGCAGCAGCATCACAATGTAGACTGGCGCCAAAAGCCAGCGGGCGGCGAAAAGCAAGCGCTCTAGCAGCAGTTGAATCCGTTTTCCCTGGGTGCGCAACTCGTGCGTCGGTCGTAGCATCTTGCCCCGCGTATTCAGCCCTCTAAATAGTCAGCCTCGCTCAAGCTACTGATCGACGTCCATTCCGATGAAGGCCATAATCCTTGCCGTTGTTGCCGCCTTAAGTCTAGGTGTGGGCGCTGCCTACGCTCAGGGCGTGCCGGCTGGCCACCGGGGGGCCCGCACTATGGGTCAGCGAACGGGTAAGTGATAAAGGCATAACTTGGCCTAGCGAGCCGGCTTTCGTCGCTGTAACAGCGGAAACGATCTCGGGACTCCGCGTGCGCCCTGTCGATTCCCATTTCGCAACGAGTAAGCCGCGCCGGTACTTCGGACCAGAGGACGCCGGGATTGACCGAGAGCGAGTTTTTCGGACTGCACGTGGCGTGCGCAGCCGTTGCGTGATGCCCGCCACCGGCTCAGACGATCTCGGCGACATTGCCTGGTGTCGGGATTGTTTCGTCCAGGATCGGCGCCTGTTCCATTTCTTTGTCATGATGGATGCACAACGTCGCGAATGCGGCCACGTTGCATACTGCGGCGACAACCAATAATCCGCTGTCGTAACTGCCAGTCAGATCGCGTAGCGACCCCATCATATAGTTACCGGCGAACCCGGCGATATTGGCGATGGAGTTGATATAGGCCACGCCTGCCGCTGCTGCTGCGCCGCTGAGGAAGGCGGTTGGTATCGACCAAAACACCGGCAGCACGGAAAACGCGCCGAACGAAGCGATGCATAGGGCCAACAGCCGGAAATAGGGATTTGGGGTCAGGGCCGTTAACACCAGCCCGATGGCTGTGATCAGGAACGTAACCGCCGTATGGCTACGCCGTTCGAGAAGCCGGTCTGAGCGTCTTCCGTACCAGATCATTCCGACCGCCCCGACGGCGAAAGGGATCGCGGAAACAAGACCGGTTTGCATGTTGGTCAAGCCGAACTGTTTGACGATCTGCGGTAAGAAAAAGGTGAGTGCGTATATCTCGTTCGCGATTCCGTATCCTACGAGACCGAGCACCAGGACTTTCGGGTTTGTTATCACTTTCCAGACGGACATGCCGTGGGCAGCCTCGATCTGCCGAACCTCGGCGGCCTGACGTTTTACTAGCCATTCGCGCTCATCCTTTTCCAGCCAGTTCGCTTCGGCAGGGCTCTCGGTCATGTAGAACCAAGTCACAATCGCAAGGATCAGCGCCGGAATGGCCTCGCTGATGAAGACCCATTGCCAGCCGCGAAAACCGAGGAAACCGTCCATGTAAAGGACGGAGGTAGACAAAGGCGCGCCGATCACGGCGGACACCGGGATCGCGACCATGAACATGCTGACCATGCGGGCGCGATAGGCGGCCGGAAAATATAGTGTCAGATAGTACAGAATGCCCGGAAAGAAGCCGGCCTCAGCGGCGCCGAACAGGAAACGTACCACGTAGAAACTCGGCTCGTTCCAGACGAACGCCATGGCGCCCGACAGGATGCCCCAGGTGAACATGATGCGCGCAATCCACCGACGCGCACCCATTCTTAGCATGACCAAGTTGGACGGCGTTTCCAGCAAAAAGTAGCTGAGGAAGAACGCTCCCGCGCCTATTCCATAGACCGTGGAGGAAAACTTTAAGTCTTTATTCATCTCCAGCGCGGCAAAACTAAGATTCACCCGATCGAGGTAGGCGACGAAATAGCAGATGATGACAAAAGGTATTAGCCGCCGCGATACCTTTCCGATAATGCGCTTTTCGTTGCTATCCATGATTCTGCGCGTCCCCTCGAAGTGTGGGGGGAAGGTTAGCCTCTGATTAGATTGCCCCGCAAATAAGGGCCAGCCAGGTGAAGAGCGAGAAGGCTCGCCAAAGTCGAAGGAGTCCTATGTCCCAGCGCAGCCAAGTCGGGCAACGTCTCTAAGAGCCAGAACGCTAAACGATCCGTTGTATCATCGATTCTTTGGACCTAGCACAGCCTCCGTGGCTCTACCCCGCCACTACATTTCGCCACGCTACCAAGCCGACCCCGGAAGGAACGTCGGCTACTCGGGACAATGAACGCCGTGCACGTTGTGGGCGCTGGGGGATGCGCGCTTCGGGCAATCTCTGGGAAGCGGGCGCAGCAGTCTCGGAACGCCGAGCCTTCCCCATGCCAGGCGAGCAAAGTGTCCATATTATCCCGTCCTGCCCGCTTGCACCGGCTACAGGCCACACCAGCGCCGTGATGTGCTCGGCAAGGTCGCCCAGGGTGAAAGACCCCTCATACCCGGTTCGCGGTGGTTAAGCAGACGGCCGTCTATTGCAGACAGAACCCAAGCGTCGTTCCAACCAACCCGGTTCCCCGGTAGCGAAGGGGTAGCTCCCTCTTGCATCTGGCCGGCGCGGGGCATCTGTGGTCCAGTCTCCCGCAGAGGAGACGTTGATTGACTAACCGCCTAAAGATGCCATCCAGCGCGATTGCGCCGGCGGACGGCACCACGGCGTCGCCCGCGCGGGAACGCCCGACGTGGCGACTGCTACTGGCCGGACGTCCCGATTTCTGGCGGCTATGGTCGGTCGGTCTCGTGGTGTTCACCGTACGTTGGTTGGAGACCGTCGCGGTCGGTGTTTTTGTTTACCAGCATAGCCGGTCAGCCTTTCTCGTTGCGATGATGACCATGCTGCGACTGCTGCCGATGGGGCTGTTTGGCGCCTTCATCGGCGCCTGGGCTGAGAAGATCGAGCGCCGCATCACCCTTATCGGGGTCGTTATGCTGATGTTGACGACCTCGACTTCGCTGGCGTTGCTGGCATACAGTGACCATCTCGCGATCTGGCATCTCGCGGCCGCCAGCTTCCTCAATGGTCTCGGCTGGGCAACTGACAATCCGGTGCGGCGGGTAATGATCGGCGAGGTCGTCGGCGGCAGCCAGATGAGCACCGCGATGTCACTCGATGTGGGAGCCAACAACGCCAGTCGCATGGTCGGACCAACCATCGGTGGGCTGCTGCTTGCTGGCGTCGGCATTAGCGGCGTCTTCATGCTTAGCGTGGCACTCTACGCCTTTGCGTTGTACGCCGCCTTCCGTGTGCGCTATCGCAACACGGGCTTGATAGGATCAGCGCCCGTTCTAGCGCGTGTTGCCGAGGGTCTCAGGTGGGTGCGCAGCGATCGCCGGCTGATTGGCACACTCACGGTCACGATGATCTATAATTTGTTCGGTTGGCCCTTTACAAGCATGGTTCCCGTCATCGGCCAGAACCAGCTCAGACTCGGCCCAGGAGGGATCGGCATCCTGGCCAGCATGGACGGCATCGGTGCGTTCCTCGGCGCACTGTTGCTGACGTTGTGCCTCCGGCCGGCTTGGTATTCCCGTGCTTATCTCGGCGGAGTGGCAATCTACATGGTGATGCTTATCGTGTTTGCTCTGGCGCCGTCATCAGGGATTGCCGGGAGCGCCTTGTTGCTGACCGGGCTCGGGGGCGCGGGATTCAGCACGATGCAAGCAACCCTGGTCTACCTCGCTGCGCCGCCGGAGATGCGTTCGCGCATTCTCGGCGTCCTTTCTATGTGCATCGGTGTTGGACCGATTGGGTTCGTTGCACTCGGGCTACTCGCAGACAAAATTGGAGCGCAATGGGCTACCACGGCGTCGGGATCGGCTGGGCTGCTGTGCATGGTGTTAACACGGCCGCTCTGGCGTCGAATCTGATCGGCGCGCCGCTCGGCACTCGTTGGAAGGAGTCCGTGGACGGGCGTCACACCGTGAGTGGAGGTGAGGTCTCCGGGGCCTCAGCAGCCCCGAGATGACGCCTGCTGGTCGATCGACAGTGATAGTTTCACGGCATCCCTCGCTCGAGGTTCCTCGGCGTCAGACCTTCGCGCGGATCCAGTCAAAACGGAAGCCGGCACCGTGGTGCTAATCGATCGCTCCGCGATGATGACGATGCAAGGTTCACTTCGTACAATTTCGGGCCAGAAATATCGCTGCCATCGAATGGTTTGGCCCCGCTTGGGGTTCGCTACAACCGCGCGCAATCGACGTCTGAAGCCCGTCGGTCACGCCACATTTCATTTCGGCTCAACCAAGTGGATAATAGAGGCCATGGAAGCCACCACCGCTCGTTCCGCCCCCGCGCGCCTTGCACAGATTTCAACCCGGATTGTGTTCTTCATTGCCGGCTTCGGGATGGCGGCATGGGCTCCACTCGTGCCATTCGCCAAGGCTCGCGTGGTGATGGACGATGGTATACTCGGGCTGCTTCTGCTGTGCCTTGGTATCGGCTCGATCCTGGCAATGCCATTGGCCGGCGGTCTCGCCGCACGACTGGGATGCCGTTGCGTCATTATCGTATCGACGTTGCTCATGTGCGTTACGCTGCCACTACTGGCGTCCGTCGCCAACATGCCACTACTCGTTGCGGCGCTGCTCCTTTTTGGCGCTAGTCTTGGAGCAATCGACGTATCGATGAACATCCAGGCGATCATCATCGAACGGGAAAGCGGGCGGGCGATGATGTCGGGCTTCCACGGGATGTTCAGCCTCGGGGGTATTGTCGGCGCGGCCGGTGTCACGGCGCTGCTCGGCGCGGGAGCTTCACCATTCACAGCGATGCTGGTGGTCGTCATCGGCATCGCCGTCGCATTGGCCACAGCCGCACCCAACTTGGTTCGATACGATGGCAGGAGCAACGGAAATGTCTACGCCGTTCCGCGCGGAGTGGTGTTTTTCATCGGCGCGCTCTGCTTCGTTTTATTCCTGACGGAGGGCGCCGTGCTGGATTGGAGTGCGGTATTCCTGACCTCTGTTCGAAATGTGGACGCGTCCTATGCGGGTTTGGGCTATGCCGCGTTTGCCTCGACTATGACGATCGGGCGGCTGTCGGGCGATAAAATCGTACAGCGCTTCGGCAACACCAAGATTCTCGCCTTCGGCGGTATCTGTGCGGCGACTGGGTTCGCCTTAGTGACGTTGGTTCCCACATGGCCCGTTTCGCTGCTGGGCTTTGCATTGGTCGGCGTCGGCTGCTCGAATGTCGTGCCAGTGCTGTTCACCAGTGTCGGCCGCCAAACCGTCATGCCTGAAAGTAAAGCGGTTCCGGCTATCACCAGTATGGGCTACGCCGGCATCCTCCTCGGCCCAGCGGCGATTGGATTAGTCGCGCGGACGGTCAGTCTTTCTGCTGCGTTCCTGATCGTTGCACTTATGTTGGTTGGCGTAGCCGTAAGCGGTCGCCTCGTTGTCGTTAGGTGAAGTAGTGGACCACGGATTTGTCAGCCAGATCGCGATGCGGTTTCCATGTCGTGATCCGGCGATTCTCAGCCAGTTCCGGCGACTCCAGCATGCGCTGGTTCAGGTCGCCGAACCGCCAGTGGACCACACCATCGTCTTGCAGATCCGGACCTTGCCGCACCATCCGGCAAGCCGCGCTTTCTCGCCATCGGTCAGCTTTGCTGATGGTCCGGCACCATGCGGCCGATCCAGCAACCCAGCGAGGCCTTCCCCGCCGCAACGGATAAGCCGAGCGCGACGTTTGACGGTCGATTCCATAATTCGCGCGGCCTCCGCCTGGCTGCGACGTTTCAAAAACAATCGCCAAAGCCAGCAAGCAGCGGGCAATTTTGCATCTGCGCTCTGAGCAGCGGCCACACGCAAATCCAATCGTGTGATCGTCATGGCCGCCCTTGAGGAGAACCACTACTTAGCAATCCCACCTCGTCGAGCCGAACCAAATCACGCTACCGGTCGGTTGGTCCGTTGTTTGTAACAGCCGACGAGATTTCATCTATTCACGTGCTGGAGCATCCGAGAATGACCTCAACCCTTCACGCCGAGCAAATCGTGTTCGACGGCCTGATCGTTGCCAACTGGGGTCCGGACATCTTTCACGATATGCGGCGTGGCGGCCTCACCGCCGCGAACTGCACTTGCTGTATCTGGGAAGGATTCGCGGACACAATGCGCAACATCGCACGCTGGAACGTCTGGTTTCGTGAATATCCTGACCTTGTCGTGAAGGCTCGGACGGTCGCCGACATCCGCAGGGCCAAGAAAAATGACCGGACCGCAGTCGTTCTCGGCTTCCAGAACGTCTCCGCATTTGAGGATCAGGTCGGAGCCATTCAGTTGTTCAAGGAATTGGGCGTCGGCATCGCGCAGATGGCCTATAATACGCAAAATCTCGTCGGATCAGGCTGCTACGAGAGCCACGACAGCGGCCTTTCCGACTTCGGGCATGATGTGGTGGCGGAAATGAATCGGGTCGGCATAGTGTGCGACCTCAGCCATGTCGGCCCCGTCACAACCCGCGACGTCATCCTGGCTTCGCGGGTGCCGGTCTGCTTCTCGCATTGCCTTCCCGCCGCGTTGAAAACCCATCCTCGCAACAAATCGGACGAGGAATTGCGTTTCATCGCGGATCACGGCGGCTTCGTCGGTGTCACGATGTTCCCGCCTTTCTTACCCAAAGGACCGGAATCGACTGTTGATGACTACGTTGCCGCGATAGAATACGTAATCGGCGTTGTCGGCGAAGACGCCGTGGGCATCGGCTCTGATTTCACGCAGGGCTATGGGAAACCATTCTTCGACTGGATCACTCACGACAAAGGCCACGGCCGAAAGCTCACCGACTTCGGCGAGATCCGAAATCCGGCCGGGATGGACACGATCCGAGACTATCCCAATCTCACATTGGCCATGCAACGCGCCGGCTGGACCGAGACCCGGATCCGCAAGATTATGGGTGAAAATTGGCTTCACCTCCTCGAAACCGTGTGGGGTCACTGATCCTGCCCTCAAGCGGGCCGCAATCTGTTCCCGCAATTCGTTTGTCGCTATCGATGAAGGTCTTTTGGCCACAGCGTCCCCTGGCACAGGAAAGGGAATTCGCACGGTGGGGGTGCTACCCTGATCTGAACCACACCCCAGTGCTCTGCCGCTCGAAGGCACCCGCGCGGCCATTGCTGTCATAGGCTAACCGGCATGAGTGGCAACACAATTGCGCCAGTAGTGGCGGGGACCACAGCAAACCTGAACCGTCTGGTGTAGTCCGGAACAATGTCAGGCATTGCCACCACCCCAGTCGAGCGCGTCAGTTTCTTCGACGAACAGGTCCGTCGTCGGCGCGGCGCGCGGCGGCTCGGTTTGGTTTGCCTGGCGCTGGCCGGTGGGGTGGGGGCGGTGCTGAGCACCATTCTCGGGCCGCTGCTGCTACTGCTCGTCGCTGGATCGCTGCGATTGCTGGCGAATGCTGGCCTCGCACCTGCTGGCACGGTGCTGCGGGGAATCGAGGCCTGGGTCCGGAACGGAATCACTGCCGGTAAGCACGCGATGGACCTGATCGGCGCCGTGGCAGGCGTCGCGGATGCGCTGGCAGTGGTGCCCGCCATCGGCCGGGCCGCACAGCTGTTGCTACCGGGCATGCTTGCCGCCATGCTGGTTTGGGCGGCGCTGGCCCGCTTCCATCGTCGGCACGCGGCGGAAGCTGCCTGCGCAGCGCTCGGCGCGCGGAGCCCGCAGCGGGACGATTTCGAAGAACGCCAGCTTGGAAACATCGTCGCTGAGATGGCGCTGGCTGCTGGACTGCCAACGCCGCGCCTCTTGCTGACTGACGCGGACGAGGCCTACGCGGCTGCCTTCGGCGCGTCCCATCTTGACGCGACGCTGGTGGTCACACGCGGTCTTCTCAAACGGTTGGACCGGCATGAGACGCTGGGCGTGGTGGCGCATCTGGTCGCGTCGGCGGGCGACGGCGACCTGGGCCTCGCTGCCTCTATTCTAGCGGTGTTCCAGGCGCTGGGCACCTTCCTGACGCTGTTCGACCTGCCCTTCCGCCGCAGTGCCTGGATTTCGCTCGGTCGCCTCGCCGGCGCCAGTGTTCGCCGCGTTTCGGGCGCCGAGGCGGCGGCGATCGGCGAGAGCCTAACCGCCAGCCTGACCCCTGAGGCCTCTGACGCCATGCTGAAGGTGATGAGCCTCGCGGAGCGCTGGCCTCCGCTGGGCGCTCTCCTTGTTGCACCATTGGTGCCCTGGATGCTGCTAACGCTTCTGCAGAAATTTATCGTCCAGATGTGGATGCTGTTCCTTTTCGGCTGGCCGCTGGCGTGGCTGTGGCGAACCCGGCGGTTCCTGGCGGATGCCGTCGCGGTGCAACTCACGCGTGATCCGGATGCGTTGGCCGGCGCGCTGCGGGGGATCGATGCCCAGCCTGCGCTGCCACCCGCCGCGTCGGCGCTGGAGCTTGGCTTCTTTCACGCGTCAAACCGCCGTCAGACTGGGCTGCGCGAGCGCTTGATGGTGGCGACACCGTTCACCCCCGCCCTCGATGCCCGGCTCGGCCGGCTGGTGGCGCAGGGGGCGAGTGGAGCGGGCGGACTGGGGTTTCTGCAGAAGCTTGCAGGGCTACGCAAACTACCGCCGTTCCTCCTCGCCCTGGTCGCCGTTCTAATGGCGATTCTCGTGGCGCTGATTGCACTGCTGATTGTGCTGGTCGGCCTGATGCTGGTAGGCGCTACCGCAATGTCGGCGGTCGGCGGTCTCGCGCTCGCGTCGCTCATTCTTCATTTTTGAAAAGAGGATCGCTGCATGATCTGGATTGTGCTCGGGATCGTCGTTGCCATCCTACTATTCGCCATCTCGGTTTATAATGGCCTGGTGCAGAGGCGGAACCGGGTGCGCAACGCTTGGGCGCAAATCGACGTCCAACTGCTCCGCCGCTCCGACCTGATCCCCGACCTGGTCGAGAGCGTACGCGGCTACATGCGGCACGAAGCGGCGATCTTTGAGAACATCAGCGCGGCAAGGCGGGTGGCCACGGCCGCTGGTGCCGATGTGGCCGCCCGAACAGCCGCTGAGGCCGCGCTGTCGCAGCAGATGCGCGGCCTGCTGGCGCTGGCGGAAGCCGTTCCGGAACTGCGGGCCAGCGACAACATGAAAAGCCTGCAGGAGGAGTTGGCGACAACGGAAAATCGCATCGCCTACGCCCGGCAATTCTTCAATGATGCTGTTCTGGACTACAATACCCGGCTGGAAACGGTACCGAGCAACCTTATTGCCGAACCGTGTGGCTTTCGGCCGGAAGCCTTCTTCGAGGCTCCGGCCGAGGCGCGGCAAAAGGTGCCAGTGAAATTCTGATACGCGAGAGCGGACAAACCGGATCCGGCGGAAACGACTTCTCCACAGAAACAGCAGGTCGAGCCCATTCGATCCACTGTGCGGTTCTCGATCGAAAAAACCAAAGGGATCATCCCAGTCAGACAAAGAAACTAAGGCCTGACCTCCAATCCGCGATTGAATAGCGTATGATAACGTCCGCAGCATCCGCCGCCAAGGGAGGCGGGAAGACGCGGACGGCCGCAAGCGTAGTGCGCCACAAGCCCGGATGCGGCAATCGAGCGAGGGGACATTCTCATTGGTTTCCTCCCGTCTCCGGTTTGTCGCCTCGAATGCTACCGTTCTTACGCATTCGTGTGATTCAATGCCTAGGCGAGCGCGTCATTGATTCACCCCGGAGGCCTTTTCCGCCGGACTTGGCCGACGATCATGCCGACCGAGAATGGGCTTTCACCCTGGCGATCTTGCCGAGCACATCATGGCGCTGGCCGTGACCTGTAGCCGGTGCCAGCGGACAGGGCGGTATAATATGGACGCTCCGATCGCGTGTCATGGGGAGGGTTTCGGCATTCCTAGACTGCTGCGCCTGCTGTCCAAAGATTGCCCAAAGCTCGCATCCGCCTGCGCCCCGGCGCCAGCCTGAACTAATCACATCGAACGTATCGATTAGGAGCCGGACCTGGCGGTGGCGACGCGAGCCGGAGTTCGGGAAATGTCAGAAACAGCTGATTGCTGATTGGAGACTAATATTGGACGATGGTCGGCGACCAACTGAATGGCACAGGGACGGGAGAGGGAAACGTTGGACCATCATCATGTCGATTTAGGCGATGTGCGGCTCCATTATGTGACCGCTGGCAGTGGTTTTCCGGTGGTCCTGCTGCACGGATGGCCGCAAAGCTGGTACGAATGGCGACTGGTTATGCCTGGGTTGGCCGAACGGTTCCGGGTGATCGCACCCGACTTGCGGGGCCTCGGCGATTCGTCCCGTCCGGCGGGCGGGTACGACAAGAAAACGGTCGGTGGAGATATTTGGCGGCTGGCGAACGAGATTCTGGGGATCTCGGAATTCCATTTGGTTGGGCATGACTGGGGCGGCCCGACAGCCTACGCGGTTGCCGCCGCTCATCCGGATGCGGTGCGGAAACTGGCAATTTTGGATGTAACGATCCCAGGCGACGGCAGCCCGAATATTAGTCAGGGGGGCCGGCGGTGGCACCATGCGTTTCACCAGACGCTCGACTTGCCCGAGGCTCTGGTAACCGGCCGCGAGGATATTTACCTCGGCTGGTTCTACCGCACCTACGGCGCTCGGCCGGATGCCATTCCGGATGCCGATATCGCGGAGTATTTGCGGGTGTATCGGCAGCCGGATGCGTTGCGGGCGGGTTTCTCGTATTATCGGGCGATTCCCAAGGATATCGCCGACAATGCCGCAACCGCCGCGCGATTTAAACTGCCCATGCCGGTTCTGGCGCTGGGTGGCGACCGGTCGTGGGGGCGGGGGTTAGAGGTCGTAGAGTCGCTGCGACGGCTTGCAGTGGACGTCAGCGGTGGGGTCGTTGAAAACTGCGGTCACTGGATGCCAGAGGAACAGCCGGCGGAACTGCTACGACGCCTGCTGATGTTCCTCGGCTGAGGGCGTGGCATGAGAGGTAACCGGCCCGTCACTGTCGCTTCCAGCGCTTGTGACGGGCCATAGCAAATCCCCCTCGCCGCGACCTGTGGCGCCGCGTTAAGGAACCGCGATTCGGCCCAGGCGATGTACGCCTTGTCGCGCTGGCCGATTTCGGAAGGGAGAGCCGCTCCATTGCGGCAAGGCAGTGCGGCCCACGCGTCCACGGCGGCGCCGGTCTCTGTCGGCTTCGCTGCGCTGTCGTCCTTGCTCACGCTGTTGCCGATCCGTTGCTGGATCACGTCGTCACCTAAATCCTACATGTCCTCGCCTGCTATAATATTATTCAGAGCGGTAGTCTTAACGAATTAGGGAAAGATTTTGATGTTCAAAGTAAAACGGGGAACATACATGTTGATGGTCTCAATCCAACTGCGCCCGGAATTACCGTTTGCCTCGATTTTTTGACTTGGGAATATATTATAATAGAACAGAAACAATCTGCCGCTAAGCCTCGATAATCCGAAGATTACTCGCAGGTTAGGATGAAGTGACCGCCGACATTATTGATCGCGGCGACGATAGGCTGGCTGGCTGGCAAACAGATCGTCACCCTGCGAGACCCGGCGAAGGCGGGCGACCGCGGCGCCGTGGTTGGGCCAGCCAGCGCTTCGCGGCCTGCGTTCGCAATCCTGCTTCTCTGCCTTCCTGCGGCGCGATGAATTCCGGCAGCAGTGGCAGGACCTGGGTGACTACGATGATACCTATGGCGTTCTGCACATCATCTGTCGATGGATACTTGTACCTAGAGCAAACAAATAAACTCGTTAGCTCCTGCTTCCTGCCAGGGTTTTTTGCCCGACGCGCCGCAGACCATTGCCAGCATGTGCGGACGCTATATGTCGGCCACGCTTTGTGTCATCAGCAGCGGATTGTGCGGTTCGGCGATCAGCGGCGCCAGGCGGTCGCGATACCCCTTTTTTCTCGATCGCAGCGAATAACGTCACGCCGCCATCAGAGGTCATGGCCGGCGGCAAGGCTATTGCTTTTTTGCCGATCCACGGCCAATATTTTAGACTTGTGTCGTTAAGGTGTAATTTCGTAGAGCTATCGCATTGACCTCCGAGAATGTATCGCCTGAAGACTGCAGAGGGTCGCGCTTCGAGATCGATTTTCGCGCCGGTGGCAAGGGGCAGGAAACCTTGATCGCGGGCTGGTCCCATCCCGAAGAAGACCGCACCTGGACACTTGGGCCGAAGAGCATCCTGCACCTTCCCGTGGGAGAGGTAGAATCCGACCACATGCTGAAAATGCACGCCGGACCCATGGTGCAGCAGGGCCGGGTAAATTTCCAGCGTTTGCATGTCGAGATCAATGGCACCTCCATTGCTCGGCTGGTGCTGCGAACGCCTACCCATCTTGAACTCTACGTTCCGGCAGAGGTGCTGAAAGGGCAGGCGCAGAGGGAAATCGTCTTCGAGATGCCGGATGCGCGGGCGCCGAGTGAACCGAGCGGAGCCGGGGACAAGAGGTACTCGGAATGTGGCTGACCTCCCTAAAGTTCGCGCCGCTGGACGGGGCCTCATCCGCGCAGCCAAGCGCCCGGGCAACGGCGGACAAGACGATATTGATGGGTCTGCAGAGCCTCGGGGAGAACTGCGAGTTGGCGTTGGTGCAACGGTTCGGGGGGGCGGAGCCGTTTGGGTTATTTCGCTGGGCCGCCACTCCGCTGCCGAACCTGCTGGCGGCGTTGGATGCGCGGTTCGAGGGGCTGGGCACGGCGGAAAACCTGGCGATCGAATTGGATACGGCGTCGGAGTTCCAGGTGCTGGACCGGCGGTTCGGGTTCAAGAACCACTCCTTCGCGTTCCACACCGACGGTGCCACGCGAGAGTCGATCCTAATGCGGGAGATGGTTCGGCTGCCCTACCTGGCGCGCTTAATGATCCGGGATCTGGAGTCTGCGCGGAAGCTGTTCTGCTTTCACGACGCTGGCCAGTCCGGGCGGGAGAGGATCGAGCGGTTGGCAGCGGCGCTGGGGCGATACGCGCCGAACTGGCTGCTGTGGGTACGGTCGGCGCAGCGGCCCGAGCAGGTGGGGACGGCGGAGCGGGTAGGAGAACGGCTAATAGAGGGGTATATTGACCAGTTTCAGCCGTTGAATAATGTTCAAACGCCGTCGGTGGGGGCCTGGATGGGAGTGGTGCGCGCGGCGCACGGGATTTGGAAGGGTGAAAGCCCGAGGGCTTAGTGTCTGCTCGATCCGTTAGCAGATTTCCGGCTTCGGAATTGGGCAAATCGCCTCAAACACGTTCGTCGATGCAAATACTTTCAGACTGTTAAATAGACTGCGATTGCAACACCCCGTTTCTGGCGCCCCGCGCAACTCTTCGGGGAGACATCGGCTCCGCTGCAATTTGTTCGTCACCATTGTCTCTTCGCCCAGGCGGGGGCTGGCAAGTTTCTGGTATGCTTGAGGTATTTTGTGGCATTCGAACAAGACCGAGCGAGAGCGGCATACCGCAGGGATCGATGCGGAGAGACACGCGGTGTCTAGCAGGGCCGCTAACCGACAAATCTTAGCAGCGGCCTTTGCCTTTGGTCCCTTGCCACGGCGGTTAACCCGTCAGAACGAACCCGTGCCTTACGCAATTCCACGAATCAAGTATGACCAGTTGTCACCATCGACGTCTGACGGATCAGCGTCGCCCAGCGATCCAGGATCGGCAGGACCACATCCTCCTTCGCCGGCGGTAGCGCGACGGTCACCCGTACAACACCCAGATCGCGATAGCGCTTCAGCAGGTCGGCGTCTTCCGCAACCCCGAACAGCGAGACCGGGCAGGAGTCCACGTCGCGACCGGCTTCTACCATCATTGCGCGGAACTTCGGCACCGTCTCGAACACGTCGCCGTAAGCAGATCGGCCGGCCAGCGGGACCCAACCCTCACCGTACCGCACTGCCCGGCGAGCGCCGTGCGGGAAGGCACCGCCAACGATCACCGGCGGATGCGGCTTCTGAACCGGCTTAGGCCACGCCATCATTGGATCGAAATTGACAAACTCGCCGTGATATTCAGGCTTTGTCTCTGTCCAGATCGCCTTCATCGCCTCCACCCGCTCCCGCACCAGCTTCGCTCGGGTGGTGAATACCGTCCCGTGGTCCTCCATTTCCTCGGCGTTCCAGCCAATCCCTATCCCGAACAAGAAGCGACCCTGGGACACCTGGTCGATCGAGGCCACAAGTTTGGCGGTCTGGATTGGATCGCGCTGATTGACCAGGCAGACGCCAGTCCCGACTTTCAACGTCTTGGTCGCCGCAGCCGCTGCTGTCAGCGTCACAAACGGATCCATCACGTCATAATACTGCTTTGGCAGTTCGGCCCCGCCCGGCCAAGGCGACCGCCGCGACAGCGGAATGTGCGAGTGCTCGGCAGCCCACACTGACTCGAAGCCCCGTTCTTCCAATGCCTTCCCAAGCGCGGCAGGGGTCATCGAATAGTCAGTGAAGAATAGCCCAACGCCGAAATGCATGGTCCGTCTCCTATAGCGTTGCCCGGACTCTGACACGACCCGGCGGCGCGGTCACCCCTGACCACCCGCTTCGCCGCTATCACGCTTTGTCGCGCCTTGGGAACGGCAGTGGAAAGCTGGGGTTTGCGTTAGCAAATGAGTGGATATGAAGCGGTCTTGCGCGCAATGACGACTGTCGGCCCCAATACCCAGGAACCGATTGATGTGCCCGAAGCGATCCGGTCGCCGAGCGCGTACGCATGACGGAAACCGCGCGGTGAATAAGCCGGCTCCAGAGGTTGGCGATAAGATCAGCGATGCCGGGACGATGGATGCCGAACTCGTCAACGTTTTGCTGCTGGAAGAGAGCCCGAGCGACGCGGAGAAGCTAGAGAGCTGCCTGATCAGCTCCGGCTTTGGGGTTAAGATGCGCCGTGTTGCTAGCCAGCAAGACTACCTCGATGCAATCGATGCAGGCGGATTCGAGATAATCTTGGCCGATAGCGCCCTACCGGACATTGATGGCCTGACCGCGTTGCGGATTGCCAAGGACCGCTATCCGGATGTCCCGTTCATCTTCGTCTCGGGCGCGGCAGGAAAAGAGTTCGCGAACGACGCCCTAGCGCGCGGCGCGATCGACTGCGTGTTGAAGGAGAATCTGCCGCGGCTGCCCGTGATGGTGGATCGCGCCCTGGCCGGCACCCGCGAACATCATCGACGCCGGCGTGTCGAAGCCACGGGATTGGAACGCGAGGTTCGTCTCCGCCTCGCTTTTTCCGCCGCGGGCCTCGGCACTTGGGATTATACGCCCGGTCAAGATGAAGTGGTCTGGCGGATTGGCGATGCCGAGGAACGACGCACCACGTTTGAAGGCTTCATGGCGGGTGTCCACCCAATCGATCGGGCACGCATAGAGCCGGCGCTCAGGGTGGCCATGACAGACGCCAGCACCGGCGTTTTCACGGCTGAATACCGGCTGCGGCCGCGGGACGGCTCGACCCGATGGATGACGACGCGCGGGCAATGCTTTTTCCACGGTGGCGAATGCTCCCGGTTCGTTGGCGTGATCCAGGACATCACGGATCGCAAGATAGCCGAAGCCACGTTGCGCCGGCAAAATCGCCTGCTGGCCCGCGAAGTGCGTGACCGCACACGCGAACGGGACCGCGTCTGGTCGTTGTCGCGTGACCTCATGATCGTCTGCGATGTTGCGACGCGTGCTCTCGCGGTCAACCCCGCCTGGACCGGCCTTCTTGGCTGGACGGAAACCGACTTGCTCGGCAAGAGCGCGATCGAACTGGTTCATCCAGAGGACAAGGATACGCTGCGGCTCGACTCCGAACGTGGCGACGACAACACCACACGGGTTGAATGCCGGATCCGCCGCAAGGATGGCGGCTATCGGTGGATCGATTGGACGGCTGTGTCGCAGGACGCGCTGATCTACGCGATCGGCCGCGACGTGACCGAAACGAAAGCCACGAATGAAGAGATCGCAGCTGCCAACCGTCAGCTCGTGCGCCAGATCGAGGAGCGCGAGAAGGTCGAGACCACACTGCGACAAATGCAGCGGCTGGAGGCGGTCGGTCAGCTCACCGCGGGCGTGGCCCACGATTTCAACAATCTGCTCAGTGTCGTGGTCGGGAACGTCGCACTCCTGCAGCGCGAAATGAACGGCATGGAGCCGAGGCTATTCCGGCGGCTCGACCAGATGAACAAAGCCGCCGAAAGAGGGGCGAAGCTGACCGCACAACTGCTGGCCTTCTCCCGGCGGCAGCGCCTGGAGCCAAAACCGATCGACCTCAACGACACCGTTCTGGGGATGCGCGATCTGCTGCAGAGCACTATGGGCGGTGCGGTGCGCCTGCGGACCGGACTGGCGCCGGCGTTGTGGTTCGCATTGGTCGATCCGACCCAGATCGAGTTGATTATCCTGAATTTGGCGATCAATGCCCGCGACGCGATGCAAGGCGGTGGCGAAGTTATCGTTGCTACCAGCAACATGACCCTGTCGACGTCGCCTTCCTGGCCGGAGGAACCACCGCAAGGCGACTATGTGATGCTGTCAGTATCCGACACCGGCAGCGGGATGAGTGACGACGTGCGGCAGCGGGCATTCGAGCCGTTTTTTACTACCAAGGAGGTTGGAAAAGGGTCTGGTCTCGGCCTGGCGCAGGTGTTCGGCTTCGTAAAGCAATCCGGCGGGGGAATCCGCGTGGAAACGGAAGTGGGTAAAGGCACGTCCATTCGTGTTTTCTTGCCGCGCGCGCAGCCGCTGACTGAACGCGCGCCGGAGGCGTTGGATGTACCGGCGAACACGACGCTGCCGGCTCATGGGACACTGATCCTGCTGGTCGACGATGACGGCGCAGTGCGCGAGATAACCGCGAAGATGCTCCGGAATCTGGGTTACGATGTCGTTGAGGCTGGCAGTGGCGGTGCCGCACTCGATTTGTTGGCGCGTGAGCCACGCATTTCACTGTCGGTTCTGGATTATGCAATGCCAGGCATGACCGGCGCCGAAGTCGCGCACGAGGTCCACAAACGGCGGCCAGGACTGCCGATCGTATTCATCACCGGCTACGTCGATCTGACCGCGTTAAAGGAAGTGGGCGAGGAACGGATCGTCCAAAAGCCGTTCCGGGAGGCGGACCTAGCCGACAAAATTGGTCGCAGCCTCAAGATGGCCTACGGTTGAGGGGGCCCTTTGCTATTAGACTGTTCCTACCGGCGCAGCGGGTTGCTCGCTTCGACCTTGGCCTCGACTAGTTTTCCCGCCTCAACCGCTCCAATGTAGTCTCGGGTCAACGGCACCGGTCCATGGCCATGAGCGAGTTGCAACTGCCAGACCATGTGGCCACTGCGACGGAACGTTATCTCAGACGCTGCCAGGTAGAACTCGAACATGCGGCAGAACGCGTCGTCGTAAAGGGTCGTGATGGCATCCCGGTTGGCGGCAAACCGCCGGCGCCAGTGACGCAGCGTTTCGGCATAGTGCAGCCGGAGGATTTCAATATCGGTCGCCATGAGGCCGGAGCGTTGGACCGGCGGCAGAACTTCCGAGAGCGCGGGCGCGTATCCGCCCGGGAAGATATACTTGCGTATCCAGGCATTTGTGCTTCCCGGGCCGTCGCTGCGGCCGATCGCGTGAATAAGCGCAATACCGTCTGGCTTCAGGCAATTCCCCACCACGTCGAAGAATTCTTGGTAGTGGCCGATACCCACATGCTCGAACATGCCAACCGAGACGATGCGGTCGAACGTTTCTGAAACGGATCGATAATCTCGCAGCTCGAATTGCACGCGGTCCTCCAAGCCCTCAGCTGCGGCCCGGGCTCGCGCTTCGGCGAGCTGCTCCTCCGACAGCGTGACGCCGGTCACATGTGCGCCAAAGTCGCGCGCCAGTGTCAGCGCCATTCCGCCCCAACCGCAACCGATATCCAGGACGCGCAGTCCCGGTTGGTCCAGGCATAGCTTGGCAGCTATGTGCCGCTTTTTGGCGGCCTGCGCCTCCTCCAACGTTTCGTCCCCCCGCATGAAATAGGCGCAGGAATATTGCCGATCCCTATCGAGGAACAGGCTATAGAGGCGACCATTCAGATCGTAGTGATGCGCAACATTGCGGCGTGCCCGACCGGCCGAGTTGTACTGCATTATCCGGCGGCCGATGTTGGCCAAGTGCTCACGCAAGCGTACGATAGGATGGCCGCTAGGCTGGACTTGCAGATTGAGCAGCATAATGTCCAGGAAATCGTAGATGCTGCTGTCGGCCGCCGTCAGGCTGCCTGACATGTAGGCTTCGCCGGCTCCAAGCGAGGGATTCAGGACCAAGCGCCTGATGGTGCGCTGATCACGAAGTTGCACGGCGGCACTTGGCCCTTCCGTGCCCTCATATGTCGAGCGAGAGCCATCGGGCCAGGTGACGGTCAGCTGGCCGATGGTAATCAATCGCCCGAGAATGGCATCAAGAGTGGCGCGCATGCTTTCCAAATCCAATGTCTGATCCCGGGAAGCAAGCATGGATCAGCACCGCGTCTTTCGTCAAAGCGTCGCGGGGAAGTCTCGTTCAATACACCGTGCCAATAGGGCCCTGAATCCCTTCACGAATCAGCGATGCAAAATTGAATTTAGATTTGGTTGTCTTGGGTTGTATGATTTTGCAAGGACAGCTACCTCCACGTGCAAAACGAGTGATCGCTAATTTTTCTGAGCTGAAGTAAACAATACTTTACCCGAGGGCGACCAATCAATCGACCGTCGCTGGCTACTTAAGATGCGGATTTCCGCTTTGGCCTCACGCTGCGCGACTGGCCCTGCCCGTATCCGGCCGTTCGCTAAAATGATCGCCGCAAGGATGTCGGTCCTCCGTTCGCCGAACCCGGTCGTATCCGCTGGGGCTGTTGACGGCACTCGTCTCCGCCTTAAACGGAGAAGTGGCCGGTGCACGAGACCTGCAATTCGGGGACGGGTGTGTTGCTCTGAAAGCAGCCGATGCTCTAGCCCGGCTGGGGTGTGTCGCCTGCAAATATATTTTCGGCGGTTGGAGCCACCTCTTCCTCTTCCGCCTCGGCGGTGGCCCGATCTCCGCGAGCCTGACGCTCAGCTTCTTCCGGGCTGCGGGCGACGTTCACGCTGACGGGGATCGTCACTTCCGGATGCAAAGATACGCGGATCTTCGACACGCCGAGGTTCTTAATCGGATGCTCCAGGATGACCTGGGATCGGTTGATCGTCAGCCCGGCCGCGGTCGCGGCTTCCGAGATATCGCGCGCCGACACCGAACCGTACAGGCTGCCTGCCTCGCCGGCCTGGCGGATGATCACCACGGACAAGCCACCGACCCGTTCAGCTATCCGTTCGGCTTCTTCGCGGCGTCTGATATTCTGCGCCTCAAGCTGAGCGCGCTGTTCCGCAAATTTCGCCCGGTTGTCCTTACTGGCGCGAAGCGCCTTTTTCTGCGGCAGGAGGAAGTTGCGGGCATAGCCCGGCTTCACCTTCACCACATCTCCCATCTGTCCTAGCTTTTCGACGCGCTGGAGCAGGATCAATTCAACGGCGGCCATGCAACCTGCTCCTTAGGCGACGATGTACGGCAGCAGCGCCAGGAAACGGGCGCGCTTGATAGCGACAGCAAGTTCGCGCTGCTTCTTCGCGGACACCGCGGTGATCCTGGAGGGCACGATCTTGCCTCGCTCCGACAGGAATCGCGACAGCAGGCGCACATCCTTGTAGTCGATTTTCGGGGCGTTCGGGCCGGAGAACGGGCAGGACTTGCGGCGGCGATAGAACGGCCGGCGAGCGCCAACGGCAGTCCGCCGTGCGGCGGGATTGACTTCGGTATCGGACATCTGGATCTACTCCTCGAGCAGGCCGGGGCGGAACTCGTCACCGCCGAAGCCATCGCGGGCGCGGAATTCCTCGCGGTCGTCGAAGCCGCGGCGGCGGCCGCTCTCGAACCGTCCGGCAGGTTTTGGACCACGGAAGCCGCGCTCGCGTTCATCGGACTTGCGCGACAGGATGGCGGACGGGGCTTCGTCGATTTCCTCAATCCGCACCGTCATGAAGCGCAGCACGTCTTCATTGAGACCGAGCTTGCGCTCCATTTCCGAGACGAAGGCGGGCTTGGCGTCTAGGCCAAGCAGCATGTAGTGGCCCTTGCGGTTCTTCTTGATCCGGTAGGCCAGGCCGCGAAGACCCCAGTATTCGCGCTTCTTGACCGCGCCGCCGTCAGCTTCCAGTTCGGTGCCGATGTCGTCGGCGAGCGTCTCGACCTGCTGTTGCGTGACGTCGTTCCGCGCAATGAGCACGGTTTCGTAAAGCGGCATGTATGACCCCCTATGGCTTGTCTCTGCCCCGGACCGGGTCTGGTCCAGCTTCCAAGACGGAAGTGGGCATAGCCGGATGTGATGCCTTGGCACCCGGCAGGGAAGCGCGGGCTTGAAGCACGGTTCGGCGGCCATTGCAACACTGATGATACTGGAGATGCCACCAGTAAAGTGGCCGAGGCGCTCCCCTGAGACGCTCGTTTGTCGCAGCTTGATGCTCGGTGAGCCGCCGTTACGGCAACGGCGGATCGGTAATCTTGAGAAGTTGCTTCCCGAAATTCTCGCCAGTGAACAGGCGCATCAAGGTTCGTGGCGCGTTTTCAAGCCCGACCGCCACATCTTCCTTCTGCACCAGGTGGCCTTCCTGCCGCCAGCGGCTCAGCGCGTCTATCGCCTCTGGAAAACGTGAGGCGTAATCGAGGACAATGAACCCTTCCATACGTCCGCGCTGGACGATGAGGTTGGCGTAGTTCGCCGGACCCGGCGGTAGCACGGCTTCATTGTAGCGAGCGATCGCGCCACACAGCACTATCCGCGCCTTGAGGTTGATGCGGGCAAGCACTTCGTTCAGCACTGTCCCCCCGACATTGTCGAAGAACACATCGATCCCCTTGGGACATAGCGCTGCAAGCCGTTCGCCCACGTTTTCGCTCTTGTAGTCGATGGCGCCGTCGAAGCCCGCCTCCTTGACGAGCCAGTCGCATTTCGCAGCGCCCCCGGCGGTGCCGATGACACGGCAACCCTTGATCCTGGCGATCTGCCCGGCAACCGATCCGGTACTTCCGGCCGCACCTGAGACAACAACTGTCTCACCGGCCTTTACCTGACCGACATCTATCATCCCGAAATACGCTGTCGGGCCAGTGATGCCGAACAGGCTCAGCGCGAGGTTGGGCGGGATTCCGGGCGGCAGCTTGCGCAGCGCCATGAAGCCTTGGCCGTCTGTCGCGACGTAGTCCTGCCAACCCAATGCCCCGAGCACGAGGTCCGCGGGCTTGAAGCCGGGATGGCGCGACTCGATCACTTGGCCGACCCCCGCGGCGCGCATTACCTCGCCCAATGGAACCATGGGAATGTAGGTGTCGCGCGCCATCCAGCCGCGCTGCGTCGGGTCAAACGACAGCCAAAGGTTCCGCACCAGCACTTGCCCATCCACGGGCTGCGGGATGGGTCCCTCACTCAAGCGAAACTCGTTCCCGGTCAGTGCAGCCGCGGGGCGAGACTGCAGAAGCCATTGCCGGTTGCTACCCTCGGTCATCGGATCTCTCCCTGATGCATCGTTTTCAGCCCTCGCTCGGTCGGGCTGGCGTGCGTACGACAGTCTGGGCTAGGGCGCGCGTGACGCGGCATAGCCGGCGAGCGCGACCATATCCTCCTCGTTGAGCGAAACAACCACCGGCTGCATCAGTGAGGTCCAAGTGCCATACCGGGTTCCATGCTTGATATCGTAAAGCTGCCGGAACAGATAGCTTGGTGAACGTCCGGCAAGCGCAGGTACCGGCCCGACGCCCTTCAAATCCGTGCCGTGACAAATTCCGCACGCAACCGTCTTGCCTTCGCCGCCGGTCGTGGCCAACCAGGCACCGCGGGAAAGGCTGCCCGGCGGCACGTACGCGACGAATCCGGAACGGGAATCCCGCAACTCGGTGCGCGGCACATCCTCCGGCATCTCGATCACCCGATTTCCAATCGGCTCGTCTTCGCCGGTCCCGTCCGGAACCAGCATGAACCCGAGGACGCGGGTCTTCGGCACCGTCGCGGCTTCCACCACCCTAATCCAGGAACGTGGCTGCAGGGATGAAAAATATGCCGCGGCGACCTTCAGGTCGGCGTCGGAAACGCCTTCCGCAGTGGCGATCATCAGCTTCGGCGGCAGGCTCGAAACCGAACTCTTTCTCGCCCCGCTCCGAAAGTGCGACACCTGCTGGATGATATATTCGGCCGGAAGTCCCGCGAGGCTGGCATTTTCCGGCCGCCCGAGCCCATTGGGTAGATGGCAGAACGCGCAGGCCATCGCGCTGGGTTTGCTGCCATGCGACACCGGGTCGGGCATTTGCGGATGGTCGTCGGGATACCAATCGGGTGCGTTGAACAGGTCGCGAAGCTGCGTCAGCGTGAAGCTGACGGTGCTGCCCGGCAGGTGTTGCAGTGAACCATCATCGGGCACCGGCTTTGCACCAGGCGGATTCACGGCATAGGCCCAGGCAGGCGGCTCGGCGCCGTACCCTGGCGCGCCCGGCGCCACCAGTGCGGCAATAGCCAGCGCGGCGATAACCGTTTTCATCGCTTCCACCCCTTGCATTCGGCAAACTTTACGAGATCCGTGGCGAAGAATTGCCCACTACTTGATCCGCCCGATCTCCCGCAATTTCTCCACGACATTTCCCATCAGGCCGAAATACGGCTTTGCTGTCGAAAGATCGCGGATCTTGCCAAGGGAATCGCGCACCATCTCGATCGTCACCGGTTCGGCCGGATCGAACTGAGCACCCTCGGTCACGAAGTATTGGACCCGGGCATAGCCGCCCGCGGTAGCAGCAATGATCTCGCCGTTCTGGTCGCATTCCTCGCTGCACAACCAGGCAACAGCCGGAGAAACCAGTTCCGGCTTCATCCAGGGCGCGATGTCAGGCGGCAGCAGGGATTCCGTCATACGCGTATAAGCGGATGGGGAAATCGCATTGCAGCGGATGTTGTATTTGGCGCCCTCGTGCCGCAACACATTGATCAGGCCGTTCACCGCCATCTTGGCCGCGCCGTAGTTGGCCTGGCCGAAGTTGCCCACGGTGCCGGAACCGGACGTGGTAACCACGATCCGCCCGTAGGCCTGCTTGCGCATGATCGGCCACGCCGCCTTGACGCAGTAGACGGTGCCGAAATGATGCACCTGGTTGACGAACTCATAATCCGCCATGTCCATGTTGTTGAACGCCTTGTCGCGCAGCACGCCGGCGTTGCAAACCAGAATGTCCAGCCGGCCCCAAGTATCGACAGCCGTGCCGATGATGCTTCGCGCGGCCTCCGCTTCCGCAACAGAGGCGTAGCTGGCCACTGCCTCACCGCCGGCGGCTTTGATTTCCGCGACTACCTGATCCGCCGCCGTGTGAGCACCACCGGTCCCGTCAACCGCCCCGCCCGGATCGTTCACCACCACCTTGGCGCCACGCGAGGCCAGCAGCAGCGCGTGCTGACGCCCCAACCCCGCTCCGGCTCCGGTGACGACAGCGACCCGGTCATCAAAACGAACATCCATCTAGATCATTCTCCCCTGGAGCATGGTCGCCTTAGGCGGACCGGGTCGGAAGGCGTGCATTACGCTATCAAACAGAAGCTGAGTGCGGACCAGCCCCAACGATCATGGTCGAAGTGCATTCCGCACGAAAGTTCCGCCCGAGGCGATAGCCCGCCGTCCCGCCGATAACATCGGGAAAAAAATATGCCAGATGTGGATCATTTCGGGCCAGATCTGCAGATCGACGAGCACATCCGCCGTCCCGGCTTTACGTGCCAGCGCAACGGCATCGTCCAACAACGTTTCGGCTGCACCGACCTGGATCAGCAACGGCGGCAAGCCGCGCAGATCGCCATAGATCGGGGCGGCATGCGGATGTCGCGGATTGGCACCGCCGAGGTACCATTGCGCCATCATTTGAATGGTTTCCCTCTGCACCGTCGGATCCGCCTCCGCCCGATCGGTGAACGACTCGCCCAGCGCCTCCATGTCCACCCAGGGCGATATGCACCAGCCGCAGCCCGGCAACGGCAACCCTGCCTCGCGGATCGCCAGCAGTGCGCCGACCACCAACCCGCCGCCGGCGCTGTCGCCAGCCAGGGCGATGCGGTTCGGCTTGAGACCGCTCGCCAGCAGATAGCGGTAGGCGGCGACTGTGTCTTCCACCGGTGCGGGGAAAGGATGCTCCGGCGCGAGGTGGTAATCGATCGCCAATGTGCGGGTGCCGGACGCGCGGCCGACCTCCGCCACCAGATGGCGGTGGCTGTCCAGCGAGCAAATAACGTAGCCGCCGCCGTGCAGATACAGAATGGCGCTGGATTGGTCGGCATCAGGCGTCGAGGTCCATTCCGCCCGCACACCGTTCGCGACGACCGGCTGCACCGACACGTCCGCCGGCAACGGGAAAGCCTTTGCCCGCGCATCGGCATCAAGACGCATTTGCGCGATCTCCGTCGCTCGCGGCCGCGCCGCGATCATAGCTCGGATTTCAGCAATTTCGGGGTCAGCCATGGATCATCCTTTCAGTTCGTCGGCAATGGATAGAATGTCGCGGGTGCGGACGACTTGCGTGTCCCACGCCCGGTCGAACTCGGCAATCAATGCCTTGATTTCCGAGCTGTCACCGATCGCCCGCACGGCTTCGACCGAGTCAAACCGGTAAAAAGCAGTGTGCACCGAAGGATCGTTCGTGCTCCAGCCGCGCATCGCCGATTGCGGGCTGAATGCTTTCATTGCATCGGGCAGATGTTCCGTTCGATACCAATGGTCGAATGCCGCCCGGTCCTCCGGATCAGCAACGACCGCACGGACTACGAGATAGGCGGTCATTGCGCCACCGCGTATTTGCCGGTCAGTTGCGGCGTCGGCCCCTCTTCACTCTTCCGCTGGCGATCGAGCCGCGTCTCCCGCGACCAGGTACGCTTGAGGTCGTCACGGATGTTGAAACGTAACCGCCCAAGACCCTCGGTCTCCAGTTCCACTACGTCACCATCCATAAAGCTGGACAGGCCGCGATGGTTCGTCCCGGTCGCCAGGATGTCGCCGGGTTCGAGTGTATGGATGGATGTCACCCATTCGATACATCGAGCGACGCTATTCGCCATGTCGTCGGTGTTGAACGACTGTTTCAGCTCGCCGTTCACCCACAGCTTGATTGGCAGCTTCTGCGGGTCGGCGATCTCATCCTTGGTGACCAGATATGGACCGATCGGTGCGAAAGTATCGCGCGACTTCATCTGGAAAAATACATTGCCGGCCGGCGGCAGACCACGGGCAGAGCCGTCGATAAAGTTGATGTAGCCGAACACATGGTCCATCGCCTGAGCCGCGGGGACATGGCTGGCGCGCTTGCCGATCACCACGGCCATTTCGGCCTCGCCCTCGAAGATCGTTGCCGGCACATCGGGCAGCACCATCGTGTCACCCGGCCCGATGATCGCTGTTGCCGCTTTGTGGAACGCATTGAGCGGCGCGGGCTTCGCCAAAGTGCCGTTTTCCATGTAGTTCACCGCCATGCAGACGATGTTGCCCGGCCGGGGCAGCGGCGGCCGGATGCGGACGTTCGCCAGTGGTGTGCCGGCACCCGAGGCCGCGGCTTCCAACCCAGCGCGGTAATCGCCAAAACGGGCGATCAGGCTGCTGATCAGGTCACCCGGTCCGACGTGGGGTATATCTCTCGCCGCGGCCGAGACGTCATGGATGCCGTCGCCCTTGACCACGCCCAACCTGTAGTCCTCGAAAAAGGCCAGCTTCATCGCGGTTCCTCCCACGGGATCGCTTGTTGTCGCTTCAGGCTAGCGCATGATTGCGCTGAGCGGAACGTCGGCCAGGAGTGGGGCTCGAAGCCCGCTGTAAACCAGCCATAAATCGGGGCGAGCAGCTAATACGCACTCTGGAGCATGAATAACCGACGTTAAAAGTATTCCAGCGATTCAAATCAGACGGATAGCGCCGTCCGTTTTGAGCCACCAGCCTTTGATTTAGTGGGCCGATTTACCCGATCGCACGGAGATGCTCCTGTGGGGATCGGACACCTGGGTCTTTCAACGCGGTCTTTTCGATCACCTGGGGGTGTCTCAGAGAGTTCTACCCATCGACTGACGCTTGGCAGCATACTTGGAGATCAACTCGAATTATATTTGCAGCGCGCCGGGAGGGTAGTCGCCACACTTTCCCGCTGAAGTTCTTCCGACCGAGCGCTTGCCGCACACGCATACATAGATTTTGCGAAGTCGTGCGTCTACCGGAAGTGGCGGCCCAACTGCTCTCGATGATCGCTACCGCAATCCAAAATGTCGCGCTTACCGCGCCGTCTGGATCTGCAGTCGCGCGGGCCTGCGCCCAGCGCGTTCGCGCCATGGCTGGGGTGTTACACCGGAATGGCCTCCTCCACGCACCCGTCGGATAAATTAATCTGGCGGTCACAGCGAGCCGCCAGATTTCGATCATGGGTAATGAGAAGCAGTGTGGTGCCGGTGCGTTGTCTCAGCGTAAAGAGAAGGTCGATCACGGTTTGCCCGGTCGCCTGGTCGAGGTTGCCGGTTGGTTCATCGGCCAGCAGCAGCGCGGGTTCGGGGGCGAACGCACGGGCAATAGCGGTGCGTTGCTGCTCCCCGCCCGACAACTGGCCGGGGAGGTGGGTGAGGCGATGGCTCAGGCCAACCGCGTCCAGAGCAGCGCGGGCCCGGGCGTTGGCATCTCGCACGCCGGCGAGCTCCAGGGGAATCGCAACATTTTCCAGGGCGGTCATGGTCGGGATCAAATGAAATGCCTGAAAGACGATCCCGATGTGCTGGCGCCGCAATCTGGCCAGTGCATCTTCGTTGAGCCGGGTGATCTCCCGTCCGTCCAGCGAAACGCTGCCGGAGGTGGCGCGTTCCAGGCCGGCCAGGACCATCAACAGGCTGGTCTTGCCCGAACCGGATGGGCCGATCAACCCAACCGCCTCGCCCCTGGCGATGTCGAGGGCGACGCCGCGCAATATGTTGACCGGACCGGCGGCGGACGGCACGGTCAGGAATAGGTCTTTGACGCGGACGAGCGGGTTGGCAGGGAGCGGAGAGATGGCATCCATCGGGCGCTTATATTGGGATGGCGCGCGGTGGCGAAAGGGATGGCGCGTGGCGATTGCGTTAACGCTCGTTGTCGCAGGGCTTGGTTCCCCCATCCGCGCCGCGCCGCCACGTTTGCTGGTGCTGGGGGACTCGCTGACCGCGGGTTATGGGCTGCCGCATGATGACGGGTTCGAGGTCCAGTTGCAGCAGGCGCTGAAGGCGCGAGGGCACGATGTATCGATTATCGATGGTGCTGTTTCCGGCGATACCAGCGCCGGCGGCCGCGCTCGGTTGGAGTGGACCCTAGGGGATGGGGCAGATGCGGCCATTGTCGAGCTTGGGGCGAACGATGGGTTGCGCGGATTAGACCCGAGGGACATGGAGGCGAACCTGGCCGCTATCCTAGACGCGCTGGCAGCGAAGCATATCCCGGTGTTGCTGACCGGTATGTATGCGCTGCCGAATCTCGGACCGGATTATCAGAAGGCGTTCCGCGCGGTATACGACAAGCTCGGAAAGCGGCCTGGGGTGTTGTATGATCCGTTCTTCCTGGACGGCGTGGCGACTTACACCGAGCTAATCCAGGCTGACGGGTTGCATCCGAACGCGGAGGGGGTGAAGCGGGAAGTCGCGCGGCTTCTGCCGCTGGTGGAACGATTGCTCGCGGAGAGCCATCCCGCGTAAGGTTGACAGAATGAGACTATTTGTCGCCCTCGATCTGCCGTGGATATTGCGGGAGCGCTTGTTGACGCTGGCTGGCGCGGGCATCCCAGGCGCCCGGTGGGTACCCCCCGCGAATTATCATCTGACGTTGCGGTTCATCGGGGAAACGCCAGGGCATCGGGCTGAAGACATCGATACGGCACTAACCGGGTTGCGGGCGCGGGGGTTTTCCCTGACGCTCGCGGGCGTAGGGACGTTCACCAAGGGGGGCCGGAGCACGGCGCTGTGGGCGGGGGTGGAGCGAAACCCACAATTGGATCATCTGCAAAACAAGATCGAGACTGCGCTGCAACGGTGTGGGCTGGAGCCAGAACGACGCCGATTCCAGCCACACGTCACGCTGGCCCGGTTGGACAATGTGCCGGAGGCGAAACTGGTTTCCTACGTTCAGGCGCATAACCTGTTTCGCGCGGAACCGGTGCCCGTGGAACACTTCACGCTGTTCAGTTCGCAGTTGGGGAAAGAGGCCTCGGTTTATACGGCTGAGGTCGAATACGGGTTGGTTTGAGGCGTAGAGATTAGGTCTCCGGCGTCGGCTGGAGGTTCTCACGGCGGTTGGCGTGCATGGCGGCTTTTGTTACGCCCCGCGTGGTTGCCTCCGCAACGGTGGTACTGCGAGTTGATACTCGTATTTCATACCGTCGGAACATACGATAATAATTGTCCATTAACCTAAAATTATCCATTTATCGGTATCCAGAATTCTTTTGGTGTTCCTTTTAGAGTTTGGGGGAGTATCGAATGAAGGCCCGTACCCTGCGTCAGTAATGCTTTCGTCGTTCCAAATGCCCACATCGGCCCCGTCGCGTGGGAACCCTCAGATAAGCCGCACGAAATCAACAAAAAGGGATCCATCTTTGTTGTTTAACGGGGTTCCATCGGACCACGATATGCCGCCCATTCCCGACGACCAATTCGCGCGTGTGATTGAAGCGTCACCGAGTGCGTTGGTGATGGTCGGCCCGGATGGAACGATCGAAATGGTAAACCGGCAGGCCGAGCGAATATTCGGCTACGAGCGGACGATGATGCTTGGGCAGGCCCTCGAGATACTGCTGCCGGAACGCTACCGTAGCCGGCATCCCGGACTGCGGAGCCGTTTTCTCGCTGACGCATCGGTCCGACCGATGGGTGAGGGCCGCGAACTGTTTGGCCGGCGTATGGACGGATCGGAATTCCCCGTCGAAATCGGCCTCAATCCGATTGAGATCGACGGCAAGACGATGTTGCTGGCTGCGGTTCTGGACATCACTGAGAGACGGCGTTCCGAGCAACGCATTCAATTTCTGGCCTTTCATGATGCATTGACCGAACTTCCGAATCGGGCGCTGCTATCTGACCGCTTGTCTCAGGCGCTGGCTCACAGCAAACGCACAGGAAGTTCGCTCGCGATTCTGACGCTGGATTTGGATCGGTTCAAGTTCATCAACGACGCCTACGGTCACGCTGCCGGGGACCGCGTCCTCGTTCAGGTGGCCCAACGACTGCGCAACGCTCTGCGCGCCTCCGATACGGCTGCAAGAACAGGAGGCGACGAGTTCGTAATCATCCAGTGCGACTTCGATCGGCCGACAGCCGCTGTCGAATTGGCTCGAAGAGTGGTCTCTATGTTGTCGGCACCTATCGACATCGGAGATAAGACCATCACCATTGGCGGAAGTGTCGGGATTGCGATGTGCCCCGCCGATGGGGAAACGGCGGATGATCTGCTAAAAAACTCTGACGTCGCACTGTACCGGGCAAAGGCGCAAGGCGGTTGTACCTTTCGTTTGTTCGCACGGGAAATGGACCTGGAAATCAGTGATCGGAGCGCGCTTGCCCAAGACCTGCGAGAGGCGATCGGGACCGATCAACTTAAGATGCATTTCCAGCCGCAATTCAACAGCGACAGCAGGGCGATTACAGGATTCGAAGCCCTACTTCGGTGGCAGCATCCTTCGAGGGGCAATGTCTCGCCTAGCATCATGATTCCGCTGGCGGAGACGTCCCGATTGATCCTTCAGTTGGGGGCTTGGGTTATCGAAGCATCCTGTGCTGCCGCCGCGAGTTGGCCGATACCTCATCGCGTCGCCGTGAACCTCTCGGCTGCTCAGTTTCGTGGTGGAGACTTGCCTGATCTGGTGGCCGATCTTCTGCTCCGAACACGTTTACCGGCCTGCCGCCTTGAACTTGAGGTGACAGAATCTTTGCTGATCGACGATACCGATCTGGCGCTCTCAGTATTGCGTGCGCTGAAAAAGCTGGGAGTAACTGTTGCACTCGATGATTTCGGGACCGGATATTCGAGCCTTAGTTATTTGAGAATGTTTCCGTTCGACAAGATTAAGATCGACAAGTCGTTCATTAGCGGGCTTGAGGATGACCCGAGTGCCCGCTCGATCGTGGATGCCATCCTGGCCATGGCTCGAAGCCTCGGTATGGATGTCATTGCAGAAGGGATCGAGACGGAACAGCAGTTGACGATCATGCGCCAAATGCGTTGCCCTGGAATGCAGGGGTTTTACTTGGGCAAGCCGCTTCCCGGCGAGGCAGTCCATCAATACCTTGAAGATATCGCCGAGGGTGAGCGTCAGCGTCGGCAAAGTCGCGCCTCGAGGCCTGTGCCGGCAAGCCGCCGCAGTCAGCGTGTCAAGCTCAAGGGTTGAGTGCTGGACGGGAACCAAGGCGGCGCGGCCAAAGGTCGTGCCGCGCCATCGTTGGAGGCATGCCCTCAACTTGATCCATCGGACAACGCGGAGGGCGGGTGAGGAGGGGGTCCGATGTTGCTGACTGGGGATCCGTGTTTGCCGTCAATTGATCGATGCCCCGCCAGGTGCATCTTGCCGGTCTGAGCCAACCGGAGCAGGATCTTTAAGGCGCGTCACCAAAAGAATGGCGGCCCTAAAGGGAAGGAAATACAGTGTCACCATTTATATTGCCGGTCGTCGCAGCGACCGCGTTCATCGTCTCCACGACGTCCGCTTTCGCTTTGGAGTCCAATGTCACCGTAAAGTCGACCATGTCGCCTGACGCGGTGTGGAAGAAGATCGGAGATTTCTGTGGAATCAAATCGTGGATCCCGGCAGTCTCCGGATGCGTCATCAGCGCTGACGGCAAGCAGCGGACCGTCTCGCTGAAAAATGGCGGCGAAGTGGTCGAGCGGCTAGACAACTGGGACGACGCTAAGCGCAGCTACACCTACTCGATCGTGTCCGGTCCGCTGCCGGTCTCCGACTACCGCTCGACGCTGAGCGTGGCACCGGATGGCAAAGGTTCGGCCCTGCATTGGCATAGCACCTATCAAGCCAAGGGGACCTCCGACGCAGAAGCCCAGAAATTGATTGATGGTATCTACGAAGATAGCGCCAAGAATTTGCTTGGCGGCTGATCTTTTCGTCTGTATCGACCCGGCCGGTCGTTGGAGCAAAGCTGCCGGCCGGCTTGCTAATTTCGCATCTACCTACCTTGGGCCGCTGCGGGCCTTAAGTCGCCCGGCGGCCTTCTGAGGGCAAGCGTCGGGGTAGCGCGGCGTCTGATCTTTCTGACAAGCCCGCCCCGCGGTGCTTAGTGGTCTGCGGCTGGCGAGTGAGTTAGCGGCGATTTGGTGGCCCTGTTCTTCGAAGCGGCGGGTGGTGTGGCAGTTGGCCGCGTATCGCGCGTCGATCCGAGCTTTTCGAACCTAAAATTTTGGGACGAGGGTGTCTCGCCATGTCGGCATTGATCGCAGCGACAGCGAAATTCTGACTGGTCCAGGGTCGCTACCTGCTCATCGACGTCAGAGTCGGATCAGTCAAGCGGAAGTATCTACAATCGTCACTATCGCGCCGATTTGAGAAAGTTGCCTGATCAGTCGCACCGAAGCCACGCCGCGCTCGCTCCGGCGGGGCGCGGATGTTTTGGTCCGAGCGGATCCCGGCTTGACGCGGTGCCACATTCTTACCCAATCGTCACCGCGCATCAGCCACGCTGCATGAATATCTACGCCCTGTGTCCCAGGACACAGCGCCGATGCGCCAGCCTTGGCACGGTTGCTCCTGAAGCAGCAAGGAGGCTTTCATGCGCGTCTATATCGAGGTCATTCTAACGATCATCGGCTTGTTGGGCGCCTATGTCGCGTTGTTGCCTCTTATCACCTGAAGGGGCCCATAACACGACTCTGTGAACCCGAGACTTTCCCGCCCTCAAGCGCTTGCGGTCCCCGCTTACCCGGCAGTTACTGGCCGTGTGGCGAGTGGTCCTGCCGGCAACGACCGGATCGGAAGATGCGGTCAGTGTCCGTCACTAATGCAAGAAACGCTTGAAAGGGAAATGCAATGTTCGAGATTGGCGTGTTTCATAATGGCGCGTCCAGCCTTCCGGTGGTCCTCACCAAGGAGGGCGTTGCGGTTAATGACGGCTCGCTCGCCGAAGTTCATACCGCGGCACAAGAGGTTATGATCAATCAGGTCCGCCAGGGCATCCTGGCAGAGAAATTAGGGTTTCAGTCATTCTGGCTAACCGAGCACCATTTCCAGCCGGAAGGCGCGGAAATGAGCCCAAATCCGCTGTTCACCCAGATGGCCATCGCGTCACAGACCAAGAAGATCCGCCTGGGGCAATGCGCCAACATCGTCGTCTGGCACCATCCCGTCCGGATCGCTGAGCAGATCGCGCAACTCGATGTGATCAGCGGCGGCCGGGTGGAGTGTGGCATGGGCCGGGGCTATCAGCCGCGCGAAAACGAGACGCTGGGCCGGCCTTACGGCTCGACGATCCAGGATCAGGAACGTAACCGCAAATCGTTCGAGGAAACGGTTGCGATCATCCAAAAATGCTGGACGCAACCATCGTTTTCGCATCGCGGCGAGAATTTCTCTATTCCGCCGACCTATACCAAGTGGAACCATAAGCAGACCATTGCCTATTTCGGAATGGACAAGGTGGAACGGCGGCTAGAGGACGTGATCGCGATCGGCGCGCCTGACATGTACTCCGCCGGCAATCCGGTGCAAGCGACCACGACGACCTTGCTGGAGCTGCAGGTCTTTCCACAACCGGTCCAGAAACCGCATCCGCAGATCTGGGAGCCGGTGACGAGTTCCCGCTCGCTCAAATGGGCAGCGGAGCACGGCGTCAACGGCGTCATGATCGTGGAGCCGAATGACCGGCTGAAGAAGAATATCGACATTTACTATGAGGCAGCGGAGAAGGCGGGCTGGCCGGATATGTTGAACCGCGGCAAGTTCAAGTATGGCTGGGATGCGCAGAAGCGTCGCGGTATCATGACCAGCCGTTATATCCACATCACCACGCCTGGCAAAGAGAAGCAGGCCATGGAGCGCGCCGCCAAGGCGATGGAACTGCAGTTCGACTACTACGGCCCCTTCGGCTTCGGCGCTGTCGTCGCTCGGCTGGACGAGCCGATGTTCGACCTGAATAAACGAGTCACGGCGGAAATGCTGCGGGAGCGCGAAATCGCCATCCAGGGATCCAAACAGTTCGTCATCGATAAAATCATGAAGATGAAGAAAGAGATTGGATACGACGACTTCAACTTCATGGGCTGGTTTGAACTCGGCGGCTTCGAGGGACGGGAAATCGAAGACCAGATGCAGTTGTTCGCGGAAGAAGTGATGCCGGTGATCGCGCGCGAGTGCGGCGGCAAGGTCGATCTGCCGGAACGCGGCATCAACTACGTAGCCTGAACGGAGATACCAAAGATGGCAAGCAAGCAAAGCGAACCACTGGTTACATACTACAAAAGCGTAATCGGAGCACTGGCGGTCAACCCGGAGATGCCGCTGGACGAAATGCGGGCGATGTTTGAACATTGGGGTGACGTAACGGCGGAGCCGGGCGGGGTCGATTATATCGAAACCGATGCCGGCGGGGTTCCAGCGCTTTGGGCGGTGCCGAAACGCAGCACGCAGGACCGGGTGCTGTTGTGCTCGCATGGCGGCGGTTACGTGACAGGATCGATGTTTACGCATCGCAAGGTGTATGGACACCTCGCCAAGGCGATTGGTTGCCGCGCGCTGATCGTGAACTATGGGCTGGCGCCGGAGAATGCGCATCCGGGTCCGGTCAACGATATGGCCAAGGCGTACAAGTGGCTGCTGGATCAGGGCATCAAGCCAGGGCACATCGCGCTGACCGGCGATTCAGCGGGTGGTGGCCTCGCGATTACGACGCTTCTGCGGGTCCGGGAACAGGGGCTGCCGCTGCCGGCGGCGACGATGCCGATCTCACCTTGGCTCGACATGGAGGGGACTGGCGGCACCTTCGAAACCAACAAAGAGCGCGATGTCCTCGTCATGCGCGAAGTCGTCCAGGGGATGGCGGCAACATTCCTGGGGGAGAAGGGTGACCGGAAGCATCCGTTGGCTAATCCGCTGCACGCCGACCTGCGGGGTTTGCCACCGGTGTACATTCAGGTTGGCGGATACGAGACTTTGCTGGACGACAGCCACGCATTGGCCGAAGCGGTGCGCAAAGCCGACGGCGAGGTGAAGCTCGACGTCTTCCCGGAGATGCAACACGTGTTCCACTTTCTGGCGGGACACGCGCCGGAAGCGGATGACGCGATCCGCAAGCAGGCGGCCTGGGTCCGTCCGAAGTTGGGGCTGGCGTAACAGGGACTGCCGGACCCGTGGCTGCGCCACGGGTCCGCGCGCCCGGTTGATCAGGGGTATTTGCGAGAAGATGGCGACAGATCCACGAGCTGACGCGGGATCTGAATCTCGGTCGTCAGGTTGCTTCCGGCAACGCCGAGGTTAGGTGCATTGCATCTAAGTCCCGCTCGCCTCGGAGGCCGATATGTCGAACCAAATACCGACCGTTGCTCTCGCCCTTCAGGGCGGCGGATCCCACGGGGCGTTCACCTGGGGCGTTCTCGATCGCCTGCTGCAGGAGGTGGCGGCCGGCCGCCTCCGTTTCGCTGCGATCAGCGGCACGAGCGCCGGTGCGTTCAACGCGGCACTGACGGTCAGCGGCCTGGTCCAGGGTGGCCCAGGTCTCGCCCAGCGCAAGCTGGAGGACTTCTGGCGGTCTACCTCACAGGCCGGATTTCGCGGCGGGAACCCGTTCTTCTACGGGGAACCCGGACCGTTTGGCGTCAACCTCGACTGGTCTCCGGTTGCCATCGCGCTGGAGGCGATCGGGCTGGTCGTCTCGCCATACACCAATATTTTCTATACCGATACAATAGGGCCGCTGGTCGAGCGGGCTTTCTCCGCCGGGGATTTGGCCGCGCTCAATGCGGCGTCCGGGCCGCGGTTGTTCCTGACCGCCACGGACGTGACGAGCAACGGCCGTGCGATTTTCACCCAACCCAACATATCGGCCGCTTCGCTGCGGGCGTCCGCGTGTATTCCTACCGACTTTAAAGCTGTCACCATCGATGGAGTGCCTTATTGGGACGGCGGCTATCTTGGCAATCCGTCCCTGACACCACTGGTCGATCATGCAAAGGACCTGCTGCTTGTCCTGGTCAACGCGTTCAACCGCGGTGGCATGCCGCCTCACACCGCCCCCGCAATTATGGACCGGTTGAACGAGATCACCTTCAATGCGTCAATTGTGCTGGAGGTGAACGCGATCGAGGCGATCAACAGTCTGCTGGCCGAGTTGGAGGCCGCGGGCGTTACCTATACCGGGCGGTACAAGCCGATACGACTTCACGCCATCCGTAATGATAAATTCGTCGAACAACTGGGCTTTATTTCGAAAAATAGCACGTCGTGGAGCTTCCTGTCCGCGCTCCGCGACGTCGGATTTCAGACGGCGGCGACGTGGGTAGCGAGGCACCTGGATAAAGTTGGCAAGAGGTCATCGGTGAACGTGAAGGCGGAGTTGACCAGCGTGGTTCTCAATGCTCCGATTCGGTAAGCTTTGGACGAAGTCGCCCAGGTAGTAACGGGGCACGCGTCACGCTGGTTCAGCGAGGAGGGAGAGCGTCGTGAAAATCGATGATGTTTCAGTAACGATCTTTGGCTGGGAGAATATCCCGGTGACAATTTACCATCAGGGGGCCACCGCCGCGACCGGAAGCAACCTCGGCTTGCTACGCATTCACACCGACGCGGGGCTGGAGGGATATGCGTTCCTCGGGTCCGCCAGCAATCCGGCCGCGATGGATGGTCCGCAACTGATCCGGTCGTTAAAGCCGATGCTCATGGGCCAGGATCCGTTGCAGCGCGAGCGGCTGCATGCCGGGATGCGGTTGATCAACCGCGCCGTCAGCTATCGCACGATCGGTGCGGTCGATACGGCGCTGTGGGATCTTGCCGGCAAGATCGCCGGGCTGCCGGTGCATGCGCTGATGGGGACGTTTCGGAGCTCGATCCCGGCCTATGCCAGTTCGCAGGTCTTGCCGGACGCGGCGGCGTATGTGGATCAGGCGCAGGCGTTCAAGGCGGCAGGCTGGCAGGCCTACAAGATCCATCCGCCTCGGGTGCCCGAACGCGACATCAAGGTGTGCGAGGCGGTACGGAAGGCGGTCGGCGACGACTATCGGCTGATGCTCGATTCCACCTGGTCGTATGAATATACCGACGCGCTGCGTGTGGGCCGGGCGATCGAGGAGATGGGGTATTACTGGTTCGAGGACCCGCTGTCGGACGAGGACATCTATGGCTATGTGAAGTTGCGGCAGAAGCTAGATATCCCGATCATGGCGACCGAGTATCCGGCTGGGGGCTTGGATACCTATCCGATCTGGCTGACCGAGAAGGCGACCGACTATCTGCGCGGCGATATCCCGAACAAGGGCGGCCTGACGGGGATGTTGAAGACGGCGCACCTGGCCGAGGCCTTCGGGATGAAATACGAGATCCATCACTCCGGGAATTCGCTGAACAATCTGGCCAACCTGCATCTGTGCATGGCGCTGCGGAACACCACGATGTGGGAGGTGTTATTGCCGGACGGGGCGCACAAATACGGCATGGTCAAGGAGTTGGAGATCGACGCGAACGGGCTGATGCACGCGCCGACCGAACCGGGGCTGGGCGGGGAGATCGATTTCGAACTGATAGCGCGGAAGACGGAGGCCATGCTGCGGTAAGATGGCCGGTGGCAGGATGGGGCAGACAGGCTGCGCCCGATAGGCGCGTCGCTCTTCGGACGGGGCGGTTGTAACTTATGCCAATGAGCACGGCGGTGACGCTGCCGGATCTGCTTACTGTCGACGTGTTCCTGCGCTGGGAAGCGCCGATGGGTCAGCTTTGGCAATTGGTAGACGGCGTGCCTCATGCGGTGGCACCGGCCAGCCCTACTCACGCTGCGATCCTAGGCGAGGTTGCCTCCCTGCTCCGTAACCATCTGACCATGAAGAAAGCGTCCTGCTTCGTCATGGTGGCGCCTGGCGTCATTCCGCGCGTGCAATCCGACATCAACATGCGTATCCCTGATCTCGCGGTGACCTGCTCGCCGGCGTTGCCAGGGGACAATGCGATTCGCGACCCCGTTCTGGTGATCGAGGTTCTGTCGCCCAGCAACCGCGCCGAGACATGGACGAACGTCTGGAGCTACACCACCATCCCGAGCGTGCGGGAAATTCTGGTCCTGCATTCGACTTCAATCGGCGCCGACCTGCTGCGCCGCGGCCCGGACGCCACCTGGCCTGAGCGGCGGCCGCAGGCGATCAAGCATGATGACCTGGCACTCGACAGTATCGGCTTTACAGGTCTGCTCGCCGAATTCTACCGCACCACATGGCTGAGCGAGACGGCTAGGCTCGCATCATCTGTTCGATACAGAATGGTGACGAATGATCTCAATCTGGCCAAAAAAAGCGGGCCCTATCGAGGATGTTATATTCGTAGAGATCGACTACAAGGACGTGACCGGGCCATGGTCATCGCGGGTCTGCTCTTGCCTGAGCCCGAACCGCTGGGCCCGGAACCCGCGGTTCGCGAACAAGCCGATGCCATGATCACCTTGGCGATGTGAACAGGCTCTCCCCGCGAGCTGCAGCAACGGAGGACGAAATGGCAATGGTATTTATTACCGGATCGTCGGATGGGCTCGGATTGATGGCGGGTCGCCTGCTGACCGAGCAAGGGCATGGGGTCGTGCTCCATGCCAGGAACGAGACTCGGGCTGAGGCCACGCGGGCCGCGCTGCCGCAAGCCGAGGCGGTGCTGGTCGGCGATCTTTCTACGCTCACCGCTATGCGCGATGTCGCGCATCGGGCGAACCGATGGGGACCGTTCGATGCGGTGATCCACAACGTCGGGATCGGCTACCGCGAGCCGCACCGCGTCGAGTCTGTCGACGGCCTGTCCCACCTGTGGGCCGTCAACGTGCTCGCGCCTTATGTGCTCACCGCGCTCATGCAAAGGCCCGGCCGGCTGGTCTACCTCAGCTCAGGCATGCACACCGGCGGTGATCCGAGCATGGACGACCCTCAATGGTCGGGGCGGCGTTGGAACGGCAGCCAAGCTTATTCGGACACCAAGCTACATAACGTGCTGCTCGCCTTCGGCGTCGCGCGGCGCTGGCCGGATGTGCTGTCGAATGCAGTTCACCCCGGATGGGTGCCGACGCGGATGGGCGGGACGGGCGCGCCGGATGATCTCGGCCAAGGGCATCTGACCCAGGCCTGGCTGGCGGTGAGCGACGATCCGGAAGCGCGAGTAACCGCGGGCTATTTCTACCATCAGCGGCCGAGGGAAGTGCACCCAAGGGCGAAAGACCCCGAATTGCAGGACCGCTTACTCGACTATTGCCGCGAAATGTCCGGCGTTGCGCTGGTATGAAGCGTCAGAGGCCCGCCGCAATGGCCGTGCGCTTGACCGCGCATGGCGGCGGCAGGCGATTGCCAGCATTGCCTCAGGCGACGAACTTCTTGCCTTTCAGCGAGGCATCCGAGCGGCGCTGCCATAGCGCCATGTCGGCATCCTTGCTAAACATCACGCGGACGCCTTTGCCGCCTTGGCTAACCCGGATCTTCCCGCCGTTACGGGCTTTGTGATCCGCCAACCACTCCTGGAACTCCGGATCCTCGGCGCCACGGCCGTCGAACTCCAGGATCCCGGCGATGTCTTCCTCTTTGCGACGCTTGACCACTGGTGCCTCCGGGACGCGATACCGCGTGCGGTTATGGGGTATTGAGACTCAGATAGGTAGCTCGCACACTAACGAACAGACAGGCCGACACTATTTCCGGCGGCGGACGGAGTTGCTTACTTCCGCGCCTTGCGGGCGGCATATTTCTTGTCCCGTGCTGCCTTGCGTTCGGCCTCCTCGGCCGCGGCCTGAGCTCTGGCCTGCTTTGCGGCCTCTTGTTCTTGCGCCCGGCGAGCGGCCTCTTCCGCGGCGAGGCGCGCGGCCTCGGCGTCCTTGGCGGCCTTACGCTCGGCGGCACGCGCGTCCCTGGCATCGGCGATTGCCTTCAGCGAAGCCTGACGGGCGATCTCAGCGGGGTCATCGGGTTGCGGCCGGGCGCGGAAGCGCTCCAGCAGGGCTTGCTTGGCGGCGGCGGCGGCGCTTAGGCGGTCGTCGAAATTGGTGCGCGCGTGCGCGGGCTTGGTCGCGGGGCTACGGTTCGGATTAGGCATGTCGTGCCTTTACGCCGGTCACGGTCAGCCGGCAACTATACCCTACGCAAGGCAGAGCCTCGCAACCGCCTTTAGATGGCGTTCGTGGTCGCCGGCAAAGCGGAGGACGAGGTGGCCGGCGCCCGCTTGCGCATAAGCGTCTAGCCACGCCGGAAGACCACCGGCCGGTCCTGCATAGCAGGCCTGGCGACGCCGCATCACCGGGGCCGGCTGGCCATAGTAACGCTCGAGGAAGTGGTTCAACCGGTCCTCCGCCTTCGCCGCGTCGTCGTCAAGCGATGCGGTCAGATACATTGCTCCGCTGATGCTGGCCGGAGCGCGACCGCTATCCCTGGCGACCTCGTGGATACGCAACAGGCCGGCGGCAAACTCGGGCGCGTCGGGGGCGCTGGGAAACCAGCCGTCGAAATACTTCCCGGCACGGTCCAGGCTGGCTGGTAGATTGCCGCCGATCCAGAGCAGTGGGCCGCCGGGACGAGCCGGGGTCGGAGCCACCACGGCCTGGGCCGTCTGCCATCGCCCTTCCCAATCGACTGGTTGGCCGGCCCATAGCGCCTTGCACAGGCGCAGGCCTTCCATCATGCGGCCGATGCGATGCTCGAACGGCACGCCGGCGGCGGCGAATTCCGCCCGGATGTTCGGCAAGTCGGCAGCGAAACCAACGCCGAGGATGAGATTGCCCTCGGAGATCCGGTCAAGCGTGGCGACCTGGTGCGCGAGGATGACGGGATTGCGCAGCATCGGGAGGAGGACGGCCGTGCCAATGGTCAGACCCGGTGTGCGGCCCGATACCGCGGCGAGCAAGGTCAGCGGTTCGTGGCGGGGCCGAGCAGTCAACGAGTTGCCAACCCAGAGGGATGCGAAGCCCAGGGACGCGGCTTGTTCGGCGAGCTTCAGGAGCGGAGCGGTTTCCGGGCGGCCCTCCATGATGGCTTCACGGGTCGGCAGCAGGTAGCCGAGTTTTCGTGGCATGTTGCTTTCCCTCCTTCAGGACCCGGAGCTTACGATGGAGGCGGCGTGTCGGCTCGTGACGGGTGGATCAAATCCCCAACGTGCGCTTCACCTCCACCCACCGGTCGAGGATGGGCAGGATCTTGTCCTCGTTCTCGGCCGGCAGGCTGAACACGACGCGGTCGACCTTAATCTCCTGGCAGAAGCCAAGTTTGTCGAGGTCGTCAGGGACGCGGAAGATGCTGATCGGCAGGGAGGCTGGGTCGCGCCCGGCCTCGGTTGCCATGTCGCGAAACTTCTTGATGACGGTCCCGACGCCATCATGCTCCAGCCGGTCGGCGCGGGGAATCCAACCGCTGCCGTAACGGATAGCGCGATGCGCGGCGTACGGGAAGGCGCCACCGACAATGATCGGCGGATAAGGTTTCTGGAACGGCTTGGGCCATTGGCTCATTGGCCCAAATTTAACCAAATCGCCTTCATAGGCGGGTTCATCCTGAGTCCAGATCGTCTGCATGGCCTCGATCCGCTCGCGCGCCAGCTTGTTGCGGGTTGCAAACGCAGTGCCGTGATTTTCGATCTCGTCGCGGTTCCAGCCGTTGCCTACACCGAACAAGAAGCGCCCTCGCGACAGTTGGTCGATCGACGACACCATCTTTGCCGTCACGATCGGATCTCGTTGCACCACCAGGCAGATGCCTGTGCCGATCATCAGGTTTGTCGTTGCGGTGGCGGCGGTATTCAACGCCAGGAAGGGGTCGTAGATATCGTAATAGGGCCGCGGCAACGGGCCGCCGCTCGGATACTCCGATAGACGGGTCGAGGGCACATGGGTGTGCTCCGGCACCCACAACGATTCAAAGCCGCGTTCCTCCAGCGCTCGGCCGAGCGGGGCGGGTTGCATGGAGTTGGTTGTGAAGAACATGACGGCGCCGATTTTCATTCTGCTTCCCCGGTTTCGGCGGCAGTGTGAGCTTCCGGCGGGCGGCGGCGTCAAGAGGCGGTTGCGGCTGCGAGCGACGGCGCTATGATGGGATTGGGACGCCTCAGGCTGAGCGGACCGCGGGGAATACTTCCTCCGAGATCAACTGCATCTGTTCCATTGCCAGGGTAGCTTGCATGCCAACCCAATGAATGCCCAGGATCAGGGTATTTACGCCAAACTGGCGCTTCAGTGTGAGGATCTGTTCAACCACTTCACTTGGCGATCCGAACAGGAAGCGGTCGTTCATCAAGTCCTCGAAATCCATGCTGAACGCGTCACCCGATGGCATCACCTTGTCCTGCCCCCAGTCTTTGTAGGCTTTATACTTCGTTTCCAAGGACGGTTTGGCGAGGCGGATGGCTTCCGCACGGGTGGGCGCGACGAAGACCTCACGCGCCATGGGGAGTTCGTCGGGGAATGGCTTGCCGCAGTCGTCCAAGGCGCGCTTATAGACCTCCATCTGTTGCGCGATAGTGTCAATCTTGTTGTGCGGGTTGATAAACCAAGTATCCGCCATGCGCGCAGCGCGGCGGATACCGACATTGGCGTTGGCGCCGATCCACACGGGGGGCATTGGTTTTTGAACCGGCATAGTGGTGCAGTTGGCGTGGTCCAGTTTAAAGTAGCTACCAACCATGGTGACGAAGTCTTCGGTCCACAGGCGTTTGACAGCCGCTAGGCATTCCTCGAACCTTGGGCCGGATTGTTTCTGGGTCGAGCCGAAAGCGTTGAACTCCACTTCGCGGTAGCCGATGCCGGCGCCGAAGACCAATTTGCCGTCGCACATGACGTCGAGCGATCCAAGTTCCTCGGCGACGTGCAGCGGGCTGTGCAGCGGCAGTAGAACCACGCCGGGGCAAAGGCGCAGCTTCGGCGCGACCATTGCGACCTGACAGAGATAGGGGATCTGCTGGATGTACTGGAACGGGTATGAACTGTAGTGCGATCCCTTAGCGATGATGTCGTAACCGAGTTGCTCCGCTCGTTTGGCCGCTTCCAGGTCCTCCTTCAAGCGGACACGCATGTCGTCGCCTTGCGGATACTGGCCACGGATGATCAGGCCGAAGCGCATGATGTCCCCTCCTGGTGTGTTGGCGGGAGGGTGGCACCAGGGCCGCCCCTGTCAAGGTCACAGGGTGCTAGGCAGTCTGAGTTGCTCTTTCTGCCCGATCTGCTGACCGACGATCGAACTCTCTGGCGGTCTGCTGATTGAGACCCCCGCGACGCGGCCTAATTTCCTTTGCCGAGCGCAATCCGGCTCGATCGCGTCCTGCACCGTTTGACCACGCTTTGCGCCCGCGTAGAGTTGTAAACGGTCAGCAAGGGTGAAATCCATGAACAGAACCGAATTCGAGGCCGATGTCCGCCGGGAAGGCTATGAGATCCGCGAAGGCGAGATCAAGCCCAACGAGCATCGCGAGGAGCACGCTCATGGATTCGACGCCCGCCTGTTCATATTGGACGGTTCGATCACTCTAGTATTCGGCGAGGACCGCGTCGCTTATGGTCCGGGTGACTCCTGCAGCGTCCCTGCCGGTACCGTGCATGAAGAGCATACCGAAGCAGACGGCGTGCGCTATCTGGCGGCCCGGCGCTCGGCGTCGCAGGCGTCCGCCGCCGAATAGCGTCCGCCCCCGATCGAAACGGTCGCGGCTAGTAGGTCCGCGATTATTCCTTTGGCAGTGGGGTGCTTCGCCAAACAGCTATGACCGCACGACATCCTCGTGCTCGAGCAGCGCCAGCAATCCCTGCAGCATCTGCTTCGGCGTGGGCGGGCAGCCACGGATCACCAGATCCACCGGCACGACAGTCGAAACGCCGCCCGTCACCGCGTAGCTGCTGGCGAATATTCCGCCATCGGCACCGCAATCCCCGACAGCGACGACCCATTTCGGGTTTGGCGTGGCGCGCCAGGTGCGCTCCAGCGCCTCGCGCATGTTCTTGGTCACTGGTCCTGTCACCAGCAATACGTCGGCGTGGCGAGGAGATGCGACAAAGCGCAGGCCGTAGCGTTCCAGATCGTGGAATGCGTTGTTCAGCGCATGGATTTCCAGTTCGCAGCCGTTGCAGGAACCGGCGTCCACCTGCCGGATCGAGAGGCTGCGGCCCAGCCGAGCCCGGGCGACCTGGTCGAGCGTGGAGGCCATCGACTCGAGGGCCTGGTCCAGTGACGGCGGCGGCTCGGTTAGGGGCTTTCGAAGTCCCTGAAGCAGGTGGTGAAGCATCAGGTGGTCCGCCCTTCTGTTTCCGAACCGACATCGGCATTGCCGTGCACCGCAGGTCGCACCCAGCCAAAGCGGAGGGACGGCGCCTGCGCGTTATCGCCTACAGCATCCGCTGCAGAATCAGCTTCTGCACGTCAGAAGTGCCCTCGTAGATTTGGCATACGCGGACATCGCGATAGATCCGCTCCACCGGATAGTCAGCGAGGAAACCATACCCACCGAGCGTCTGGATGGACGCGGTGCAGATTGCCTCGGCGGCCTCCGAGGCGAACAGCTTAGCCATGCAGGCTGCTTCCAGCGCGGGCTTCCCCTCCGCCTTTAGGCGCGCCGCATAGAGCGTCAACTGCCGAGCCGCCTCCAGCCGCGTCTTTGCCTCCGCGAGCCGGAACCCGACAGCCTGGAAGTCGATGATCGCCCCGCCGAATGCCTTTCGATCGCGGGCGTAACCGATAGCGTAGTTCAGTGCCGCCCGAGCCATCCCGACGCTCTGCGCCGCGATGCCGATGCGGCCGCTTTCCAGCGTTGACAGCGCGATTTTGTAGCCTTCGCCCTCGGCGCCGATGCGCTGGTCCTCGGGCACTTCCATATCCTCGAACGTCAGCGCGCAGGTATCCGAAGCCTTCTGTCCCAGCTTCTCCTCGGTGCGCGCTACTGAGAAGCCCGGATGGGTCTTGTCGATTATGAATGCCGACAGCCCCTTTTTGCCCACGCCGGGATCGGTGACAGCGAAAAACACCAGGCTGCCCGGATGCGTCGCGTTGCTGATGAACTGCTTGGCGCCGTTGATGACATACCGGTCACCCTGCTTTACCGCTCTGGTCTTCAGGTTCGATGCATCCGACCCTGCCTGCGGCTCGGTCAGCCCGAACGAGCCGACATGCTCACCGGTCGCCAGCTTGCGCAGCCAGCGGTCTTTCTGGGCCGGGGAACCATAATTGTTGACGACGATGCAGGTCGGTGAGTTGTGCACCGATACCATCGTTGAAACCGATCCGTCCCCGGCGGCGATTTCCTCCAACATCAGCGCGTAGGTGACCGGATCAATCTCGCTGCCATCCCACTCGGCCGGTGTCGTGGCACCGAATACCCCGAGTTCGCCCAGTTCAGCGATGACCTCGGGTTCAATCCGCTTCTGCCGCTCGCGCTCCGCCGCCAGCGGGGCGAGCCGCTCCTGCGAGAAGCGGCGGATCATGTCGATGATCAGGGTGTCGCCATCGGGCGAAATGGACGGGGATACGCTGTCGGGCATGGGGGTGTCCCTGCTTCAAAATAGTTTGCGAAGTTTACACCCGCGTGAGGAGGCGGTCCATCGCCAGGTCTAATCTGAAACAACCCAGCAATATAAGCGCGGTTTGATCGCGCTAGCGTGGGTGAGGGATTGATTCGTCTATGCACGGGGCGGTTGTCCCCTACATCATTAGGCGCTGGAGAGCGGCGTATGGGCCGTGCTATCCGGCAAAGCGAAGCGGGAGGCCGCGATGGCAAGGCTCAATCACATGCCGATGTGCTGAAGACCGTGTGTCGAGCAGACCGAGCTGAACTTCCTGGAGTAGAGTAACAAGAATGCTGATCTGCCAACTCACCGACTTGCATGTCCATCCAGACGGAGGGGCCAATCAAGCGTCGGAGACCAACATGCTGACCGAACGCGCCTGCCGCGTCGCCGCCGCCTTCACGCCGCTTCCCGACGTGGTGATCATCACCGGCGACCTCACGGACAGCGGCCAGGAAGCGGAATACGCCAACGTATCGGCGATTTTAGCCCGCACCCTCGCGGTTCCAGTTTACGTCGTACCCGGCAACCATGACCAGCGCGAGACCATGCGGGCCAGCCTTGCGCATCTCCCTGGCGTCATCGCAGACCCGCACTTCGTGCAGTACGCGGTCGAGGACTATCCCGTGCGCCTGGTTATGCTCGACACCCTGGTGCCCGGCAAAAACCACGGCGCCCAGTCCGCCGCCCAATTGGAATGGCTGGACGATACCTTGGCGGCGCAGCCGTCGAAACCGACTCTGGTGGGCATGCACCACCCGCCTTTCATCACGGGCATCCCGCATATGGACAAAATTGCTTTACTCGACCGGGAGGCCTTCCGCTCTGTTATCGCCCGCCACCGGCAAGTCGAGCGCATCGTCTGCGGGCACCATCACCGCCCGGTTATCGGACAGTGTGCCCACGCAATTGCATCCATTTCATCTTCGACCGTACACCAAGTGCAGCTAACATTCGATCCGCTTGATCCTGGCGCGTTTAATTTCGAACCACCTTCGTTTCAGTTGCATTTGTGGTCCAGACAGCACGGTTTCGTGTCTCACACCGTCTACACTGATTCGTATCGCGGACCCTATTCGTTTGTTGCCTAAGCAGAGTATCCGAGCCATCGCGGGTAACAAATGGAGGTAATACAACCCACGTCAACACGGCCTCTTGTTTACCTCTTGTTAAGGTCATGCTGCTACGAATTATTGGTTATATTCGGGTTAAGTCGGCGTGATCACGATTTGGATGATATACTTCTTGGCTGCCGCGGTTGCTTCCGTTGTCTTTCTATTTGCCGGTTGGCAAAGCAAACAGGTATATGGCTTATCGCCCCTGCGCACCGGTCATGGGCTGCCTGACGATCCTTTCCGGTCGGAATCTGAGATCGACCCGTCCGGAACTAAGCCACAAGCCGATGCGGGAGCAGCCCTTCGGTTGGCGTTGAAACGCCTCGCTCCCCTCATGGCGAACCTGTCGATCCAGGCTGACCTTGCAGCCTCATTTGGGCTGATGGTCCGAATGCACGGGGCCGCCCTGGTGGAATTGCTGGAAGAAATGCTGACCGTGGTAATCCATGCGGCGCCGGCTAGCCGAATTTTGCTGACCGCGGCCGCAGATGGCGCGAATATCTCAATTTCGATGAGCGACGACATCCCGAATGCCGATCAGGACGTGCGTAGAGCCAGCGTGCGGGGTTTGATGAAGCGTGTCGCTATCCGCGGCGGCGCACTCGATGTCGACGTGCACCCCGGTGAGGGGACTACATTGACCCTGCGCCTGCGTTGTGACGGTAGGGAAGACCGTGCGTCACTCGAACCTACGAGTGGCGCGATGCTCTCCTTTTTTCCGTCGAGAGCATGATATTCGGACTCAAGCGAAAGCGGTGAAGCAGCCAGAACGGGCCTAACTCCGGTATGAGCCGTTAATGTCGATATAGCCGTGCGTAAGGTCGCAGGTCCAGACGGTGGACTTGCCCTTGCCGAGGCCGATGTCGATCGTGATTTCGACTTCCTTGCCCTTCATGTGCTCGACAACCGGCGTCTCGTCGTAGCCGGGGATAACGGCACCTTCCCTGGCCATCCACACCCCGCCAACGCCGATCGAAAGTTTGTCGCGATCCGCGGGCTCCCCAGATTTGCCCACCGCCATGACGATGCGGCCCCAGTTGGCGTCCTCGCCGGCGATCGCCGTCTTCACCAGGGGGGAGTTCGCCACGGCCATCGCAATCCGCTTAGCTGACCTGGCGTTGGCGGCGCCGGTGACGTCGATGCGCACTCGTTTTTGCGCGCCCTCCCCGTCCCCCGTGACCTGCAAGGCAAGATCCAGCAGCACGGCGTCCAACGCCCGGGCAAAATCCGCCAGCATCCGGTTGCGCGCGGCCGTCCCGTCAGCGGATGGAATTCGCGCATGCTTCGCTTGTCCGGTGGCGATCAGCAGCACCGTATCCGAAGTGGACGTGTCAGAATCCACCGTTGTGCAGTTGAAGCTGGCATCGACGCCTTTCCTCAACTTCGTCTGTAGCGCATCGGCGGGGATCTTTGCGTCGGTGAATACGAAACACAGCATCGTCGCCATATCCGGCGCAATCATGCCGCTGCCTTTGGCGATCCCAGTAATTCGGACCGTCCCGTCGCCGATCTGCGCGGTCCGGGTCGCTGCCTTGGGGAAGGTATCTGTCGTCATTATGCCGCGCGCGGCTGCTTCCCACGCATCCTCGGCCAGCGTCGCCCGTAACACCGGCAACACCGCGATCAGCTTATCGTGCGGCAACACCTCCCCAATCACACCGGTTGAAGCGACGAAGATCTGCCTCGCCGGACATCCCACCAGCTTAGCCGCCGCCTCCGCTGTCGCGGTGCATGCCTCGCGCCCCGCCTTGCCGGTGAAAACATTCGCGTTCCCCGCGTTAACCACCACCAACCGAGCTTTCCCGCCTCTCAGAGATGCTCGGCACCAGTCGATCGGAGCGCCGGGGCATTTGTTCAAGGTAAATACCCCGGCAACCGTACTGTTCGGTGAGGTTTCGATCATCACCACGTCGGTACGGTCCTGGTAGCGTATCCCTGCCGCGGTAGCGGAGAGACGAACCCCTGCCACCGGCGGCAGCTCAGGCAGTGGTACGGCCAGCGGGGAGACGGCGGTCGCCATCGATTGCCGTGATCGGTATGCTATTTCGCCGCCGGCGGAGGCTCCGCGGCTGGAGGAGACGCTGGTTGGGACTCGGCGGCCGGCGGGGAATCCGTGGCCGGTGGTGGCTCCGCCGTATCGGTTGGCTTGACCTCCGAACCGTCCGGGTTGAACCGCTCGATAGAGACCTGCCCGCGCGCGTCCGCGATCTCCTTCTGTACCGCCGCCTGCACCATTTGTTGGCGCAGTTCATCATGTACTTGTTCGAACGTCGGGGGCGCGGTGGTCCGATGCTCAAGCGTTTGGATAACGTGCCAGCCAAACTGGGTTTTTACCGCGACCGGCGTGATTTCTTTGTCCTTTAGTGCGAACGCTACCTCGGCAAATTCGGGCACCATGTCGCCCTTCTTGAAGAAGCCCAGATCCCCGCCTTGCTGCGACGCGCTCGGGTCCTTGCTGTACTGCTTGGACAAGGCGGCGAAATCACCACCTTTTTTCAGTTCGGCGATGATCTTCTTGGCGGTCGCTTCGTCGCTGACCAGGATGTGCCGAGCATGCACTTCAGGTTCGCCGGATTTGCCCCCATATTGCTCATCATAGCGCGCCTGGATGGCCTGGTCGGTGACCTGGGGGCGCACGACTTTGTTCAACAACGAAGACTCAAGCGCCCGCTCCTGCGCCATTTGCATGGTGCGTTGCACGTCCGGTTCCTTGTCCAGGCCGGTTTTTTTGGCTTGAAACAGCAGCGCCTGTGCATCGACAAGCTGATCGAGCAGCATGGGATACAGCTGCTGTGGCGGCATGGAGCGGGCCTGAGCCGGCAATGTCTCGGCCGCGGCCTTGAGGTCGCTGGCGTGGATGGGTTGGCCATTGACCTTAGCCAATATCGGATCGGCATCCGCTTGCGCTAGGGCTGGCGCCCCGAGGACCGCTCCCAACAAAGCAGCGGCGGCAAGCAAGCGGTACGGCCCGCCAAAAGAGCAGTCCGGAAATATCGGCATTGGAACCCCTGATCGAAAAAGTCGCGCTGCTTATGACCGAAGCAGCGATGGCGGACAAGGCGGCTTCCCCCTTGGGTGCTGAAAACGGTCGCTCCTGCCGCCCGATCGGGCCGGCTGGCGTCGCGAAAAACGCATTTCGCCATCTTACCGCGGACGACCATAGAAGCTCGGCCTAACATGGTTATCCGTGTTCACCCGCAATGCATTGCCTTTTTAAATGGCAACCCTACGACCCATATTCATCTCAGATCCGCGAGTTGGAACGGCTGTGCCGTCTCGATCGCCCGGGCGGCGCGGAGCACGAGATCGTCGCGAAATTGTGCCGCCGCGATTTGCACCGAGTTCGGCATCCCGTCCGCTCGCGGCCCCATTGGGACAGAAATCGCGGGCTGACGGGTCAGGTTGAAGGTGAAGGTCCATGGCGCCCAGGCCGTCCAGAGAGCACGCACCGGATCGAGGGTTGGAGCATCGGCCAAAGGCGGCCCGGCTGGCACCGTTGGGCACAGCACGAGATCGTAGCGCTGGTGCAGCCGAGCCATGGCGTGGGCGGCGGTGGCGCGGGTGCCCTCGGCATCCATGAACTCGATTGCGGTCATGCCGCCCAGGGCTTGCGAAACTTCGCGAATGCCGGGGTCCAGGAGGCCCGCCAGTTGGGTGGGTGTATTGGCCACGAGGCGAGCCAATGCGGCACCCCACACGCGGCTGAAGATGAGGCTGGTATCGGGCAGGCCGGCGTCGGTTTGTTCCACGTAGGCGCCGGCATCGACCAGAAGTTGTGCGGCGGCCTCCACCGCGGCGATGCCGTCCTGGTCGACCGGGGCGTCGAAGCCAGGGTTAATGAGGACGCCGACGGTAAGGCCGGCCACCCCAGCCTCGAGGCCGTCGGTCCAGTCGCGAGGGTCATCGGGCAGGCAGAACGGGTCCCGCAGGTCCCATCGCGCCATGGCGGAGAACATCAGAGCGGCATCGCGCACGGTGCGGGTCATCGGGCCAGCGACAGCGACACTCGCGAACGCGCTCGCCGGCCATTGTGGAATGCGGCCGTAGGTGGGTTTGAAGCCGACAAGCCCGCACCACGCGGCCGGGATTCGCACAGACCCGCCGGCGTCGGTGCCGATGTGTAGTGGCCCGAACCCGGCGGCGCCGGCCGCGCCCGCGCCGGAGGAAGACCCGCCGGTGGTGTAAGCCGGGTTCCATGGGTTGCGGGTGATGCCGTGCAGCGGGTTGTCGCCGGGGGATTTCCAACCGAACTCCGTTGTTGTCGTCTTGCCCAGGATCACCGCGCCGGCCGCCTTCAGGCCGGCTACCATCGGTGCGTCGTCTGCTACCGGGTCGGTGCTGGTGGTGCGGCTGCCTCGGCGCGTTGGGAAACCCGCAAGATCGACAAGATCTTTCACGGTGCAGGGAACACCGTCGACGATCCCGACTGGGCGGCCGGAGCGCCATCGGGATGTGCTTTCTGCCGCCGCCTGGAGCGCGCCTGGGTTCATCACGGCAAACGCATTCAGGCCAGGGTTCAGTCGTGCCACACGCTCGGTAATCGCCTGCAACACGTCGACCGGAGTGAGTTGGCGGCGGGCGAAGGCGGCCAGCATGTCAGTGGCGCTCAACAGGGCGGGGTCTACGTCCGGCATGGGTGCTCTTTTCCGATGAGGCGAACCAAGTGCAGCATGGCGCCGGCAGCACACGGAGGGAACCCCGGATGAGCATCGAACCGTGGCAGTGGCAGGAAGAGACCTGGCGCAAAATGGTCGGCCGCGCTCGGGCGGGACGCAGCCTGAAGCCGCCGTCCTGGCCACAGGGCGCGCGCTGCGCGGTGGCGATCAGCTTTGATGCGGATCACGAGACGCTTCCGCTGCGCGACAACGACGAAAGCCCGATGCGTATCAGCCAGGGGCATTATGGGGCGCGACAGGCGACGCCTCGGATCCGCAGGTTGCTGGAGCGGGAATTGGTGCCAGCCACGTTCTTCTATCCAGCGGTGTCGGCTCTGCTGCATCCGAACGAGGTGCGTGCCGTTGCGGAGGACGGGCATGAGATCGGTATCCATTCGTGGATTCATGAGGTCAATACGGCGTTGCCACGGGAGGCCGAACGCGAATTGACATTCCGCGCTCGGGATACGTTGGCGAAGATCAGTGGGGTCGAGCCGGTGGGTATCCGGACAGCGAGCTGGGATTTTTCGGTCAACACGCTGGATATCATCCGAGAAATGAAACTGCTGTACGACAGCAGCTTGATGGCGGATGATGATCCGTATGAACTGGAAGATCAGGGGGAGCCGACCGGGATTGTCGAACTGCCGCCGGAATGGATTCGCGATGACGCGGTGTATTTCAACATGCTGCGGTTCTCGGGACTGCGGCCTTACACGCCGCCGTCAGCGGTGGAGGAGATATTTACGGCCGAATTCGATGGGGCGTGGGAGGAGGGCGGGATGTTCCTGCTGACGATGCATCCGCACATCATCGGTCACCGGTCTCGGCTTCCGCTGCTGGAGCGTTTGATTTGGCACATCAAGGCGAAGGGCGGGTGCTGGTTTGCCACGCACGCCCAGGTCGCGGGATGGTGCCATACCAGCATGCAATGACATTGGCCCCGCGACAGCACGCCGGCGACCTCGCTTCGCTACAGTTGGCAAGGCAGCGGGACTAGAACGTCCGCAAGAATCCGATCATTGCGGCGTTTACTTGCTCCGGCCGTTCCTGCTGGGTCCAATGCCCGCACCCCGGAAGCATGATTGTCTCCTTCAACCTCGGAACAACGGTCGGCAGATTCGCCACCATTTCGGCAGCTCCGGGAAACGCCAGCACCAGGTCCCGTTCGCCCGTTACGTACAAGGCCGGAACCGTGACCTTCGCCCCAGCGAATGGCGCGAGAATCTCCCAGTTCCGGTCGATGTTACGATACCAGTTCAACCCACCGCGGAACCCGGTCCGAGCGAATTCCGCTGCATAGAAGTCAACGTCCGCCTCGGTCAGCCAACCCGGCGGCGGCGGCGGTGCCTCCGTCGGGTTCCGTGCCCGCATGCCCCCGTCCAGAGGCACCATGGCAAAGCCGCTCGGCGGAACGGCCGCCTCACCCGCAACCCGCAGCATTATTCCACGGACCGAGGCTCGCACATCCGCTTCGAGGTCGGCCTCCGCCACGCCGGGCTGCTGGAAATATAGCTGATAGAACATCGCATCGTTGGTTCGGGGCATTATCGTCGTCGGCCGTACCTTGCCGCGCGGCCGGTATGGCACACTGAGCCCGATCACGGCGCGAAACCGGTCCGGCCGCATCAGCGCGGCGTGCCAGGCGACCGGCGCGCCCCAGTCGTGACCGACGATGACCGCCGTTTCCACACCGAGGGCATCGAGCACACCGACCATGTCGCCGACAAGATGCAGCAGCGTATATTGGTCGATCGCCTCCGGCGCCTCGGTCTGGCCATAGCCGCGCATATCCGGCGCCACGACGTGGAAGCCGGCGTCCGCCAGCGCGCCGATCTGATGCCGCCACGAATACCAGGACTCGGGAAAGCCGTGGCACAGCAGAACCAGTGGGCCGGAGCCTTGCTCCGCAAGGTGCATGCGGATGCCGTTGGTCTCGATGAAGCGGTGGCTGACTTCGGTCATTTGAGCCTCCCTGCGCGGCGTAGTATAAGCCGGTGGCGAATTGCTTGCATCAGCGCAAATTCACGTACACAGTGTAGGTGTCGTAGCAACAACTGAAAGGAGGTGATCCAGTGTCTCATTGTTCCGTGGCTTCCATCGCCCAGACCTGGATCGCTGGCGTAAAGGCGTCGGCGTAAACTATCTCCGGTCCGGTGACGGACGCACACAAACAATGGGAAGGCCTCGGGAGCAATTCCGGGGCCTTCCGTCTATTTGGGCACCTGAACAGGATTAGGTTGCCTTAGGAAGACCGGGTGTTCGCCGGGCTCTACCGATCGGTCAGCCGCAATTCGATGCGCCGATCTTTTGCATAGGCGTCCGGAGTATCGCCGGTACCGAACGGCTGATACTCGCCGAATGCCGTCGCAGCCAAGTGGTCCGCTGGCACGCCATCAGCGATCAGCAGCTTGACCACGGTGATCGCACGCGCGGCCGAAAGTTCCCAGTTCGAGGCGAACTGGCCGCCTTTCACGGGTTGCGGATCAGTGTGGCCATCGACGCGCAAGACCCAATGCACATCGGTCGGGATCTCCGCGGCGATATCCTTGATCGTCACCGCCAATGCGGTCATTTGCGCGTTGCCGGCCTGGGTCAGCTCGGCACTGCCGACCGGAAACAGCACCTCACTCTGAAACACGAACCGGTCGCCCAGCACGGTAATCCCGGGCCGGTTCGCCAGCAGGGTCCGCAGCTTGCCGAAAAATTCGCTGCGATACTGCTGTAGCTCCTCGACCTTCGCGGCCAGCGCGACGTTCAACTTTTGACCCAGGTTCGCGATCTCGACGTCCTTGCTCTCGTTCTGGCGCTGCGTCAGATCCAGGCTGGACGCGATCGAAGCCAACTGAATCTTCAAATCGTCGATCTGCTTGTTGAGAAGCGAGATCTGGGCGCGGGCGCTGTCGCCGAGCTTCTTTTCGTCGGAAAGCTGCGCCTGTACCACCTCGCGCCGCTGCTGCTCCGTTGTTGCCCGGGCGGCGGCATCCTGCGCCTGTTTTTCGAGTTCATCCCGCAGCGCCCCCAGAGCGCGCGTCTGGTTGGCTAGCGTCGCGAGGTCGGACAATTTCGTGGTCAAGGTGTCCTTGTCGACCGCCACGGTTTTATCGAGCTCGGCGATCTGTTTCTTCATCTCGGCAAGTTGGGCTTGCGCATCCGCCATTTGCGCCTGAGCAGACTTGGCCTGGTCGCCCAATTGCACCTGCAGCCGGGCATTGGCGGCAGTCGCGGCTTTGACAGCGAGGGTCGCATCAGCGAGTTGCGATGTCAGCCGATCGCGCTCGGCGGAGCGCGTGGCCAGTTGCTGGCTAAGCTGCGATACCGACGATTGCAGGTCCGACGACTTGCCTCGCTCCAACGATAAGGCGTCCGCAAGCGCGGAGAGCTGCTGATTGGCCTTGTCCAGTTCGTGGCTGCGGCCGGACAGCGCCACCGTGAGAAAGCCCTGCGCCAGCACGAACACCAGCAGCACGAAGATGATGACCATCAGCAGGGTGGACAGGGCATCCACATAGCCGGGCCATGCGTCCAATCCGTTACTACCGTGCCGGCGAACTCGTGCCGCCATCGGGCTAGACCACGTTTCTTTGAGGTTGCGTCATTCTATTCCGTTTCGCGACACGTCATCGCTCGATCTACCGGGGCGGCTCAGCGAGCGCCGCGACTGTCCGGGTGAGCAATCGGAGGTCATTGCGAATGTCGGCGGTGGCACGGGAGCGGCTCTGCTCATTTTCTGCGACCAGGCGCTGGAGGTAGTGCTCAATGTTGCGAAGATGGCTACGTCCGGCGTCATCGCCCTGCAATTCGCCCAGGCGCTGGAGCGCGGGACCCAAAGCAGTCTGAGTCTCGGCGATCCGCAGCATCAGGTGCTGGCTCGCACGCATGGTGTCGGCGAGTGAACCGAGCCGTTCGTTCAAAGTCATCACCGCCTGGTTGACTTGGGTACGATTTTCCTCGTCGCGGACCAGGACGCTTTGCAGGCTTTCCATGTTTTCGGCGGTTTGCTCCAGCAGCGCCTGGACGTAGACCGGCACCGAACCCTCGCCTTCCGACAGCACTCCGGAAGACAAACGGGTGAGGCCGGCGAGCCACTCCTCCAGCTCGTTGAAGAAACGGTTCTGTCCCTGGCCGGCGGTTAAATCGAGAAAACCCAGCACCAGCGCCCCCGCCAGACCGTACATGCTGGCGGAGAACGCAGTTCCCATACCAGCGAGCGGACGGGCAAGGCCAGTCTTCAACTGCTCGAACATCAGGTTGATGTCGCCGGTGCCCATCGACATGCTGCTGATAACGTCGGCCACAGAGGTAACGGTCTTTAGCAGGCCCCAAAAGGTACCGAGCAACCCGAGGAATATGAGGAGGCCAGTCATGTAGCGAGAGAGTTCTCGGCTTTCGTCGAGTCGCGAGGCCAACCCGTCGAGCAGGCTGCGCATAGCCGTCGTCGATAAGGTGAAATGGCGGCCATTGTCGCGGCCGTCGCGCATCGACAGCATGCTCGCCATCGGCGCCAGGAGCTTGGGGGAGGGCAGGGCGGCCAGCCGGCTGCGCGAAGTCTGGTAGGTTTCCAGCCACCTCACTTCCGGCCGCAGCCGCAGCACCTGGTTGAGGTTCCACAATATTCCCAGTAATAAGATCAGCAGGATCAGGCTGTTCAGCACTGGGTTGTTGTAGAATGCGGTGATCAATACCGGCGACAGCACGCCGGCGACGATGCCGACCACCACTAAAAAGACCAACATGCGGATCAGATAGCTCGACGGGCGCGTCATCTCGCGACCGTCGCGCCGGAGGATGCGTTCACGCCGATGTCCACCCGGTCGGGCGGACCGTCACCATATTGCTCCCCGAGCGCGCGAACGAAGATCCTGGCTGAAGGCACCCCATCGGCGACCAGCGCGCTGCGTACCGCCATGGCGCGCGACAGGGAGACTCGCCGGGCGGTGGAGGGATCGTCTGGCTTCCCGGGAGCGTAGGCCTGGACGTTGAAAGTGGTCTCGTCGCCTGGCGGTATGGATGCTGTCAGTTGCTTGACTGAATCGATGCTGGCGGGGCTCAGGTCGGACTGCTCGGGGGCGAAGGTCAGACGGAGGCCTGCGGGAGTCGGCGCCGCGGTGGTCGCGGCCTTTTCGGAAACCGGCGGCGGCGGTGGCGGCGGCGCTCCGGCTGGCGGTTCCGGTGGTGCGATCGGGTTGATCGCGGCCGTCTGGGGAACAGTTTCCGGCATTGCGGGTTGCGCTGCCGGCGGCGTCGGCGCCGGTTCCAGGGTGGCGACCGGGGGCTTGCTCTGTACGACTGGGGGGTTGTTTACTGCCACGGGAGGTTTGCCGAGCGGTACCGAAGGCGGCGGATGTGAGGGGCGGGTGGCCGTAGGACGTTCCGGCAGGGCCTGCAACGCGTGCAGATCGACCGTCACCTGTGCAAAGACAGGTACCGGCGCGGTCAAACAAGCAGCAAAGAGGATCAGCGGTGGGCGCATTTAAGCGATAGGTAGCGGAACCTGCTGTTCCGTTCAATGAACCATCGTGTGCGCGGCGGCCGCGGCCAGTATCCGGGCCGAACATTGACAATTCCAGCGCCTCGGGCCGCTAATTGGCCGATCAAGACGCAGGAGTGCCCATGAACCACGTTAGCCTCGGGACCGCCGGCGTCGATCCGGTCGCGCGCGCCCGTGATCTCGGTCCCGAGATCGAAGCCGCGGCGGATGAAATCGAGCGCACCCAGGCGATTCCCGAACCGCTTCTGACGCATATTCTCGACGCCAGGCTCGCGCGCATTCTGTTGCCTCGCTCGGTCGGGGGCGACCAGCTTGATCCGTGGACCTATCTGCACGCGATCGAGGAAATCAGCCGGCACGACGGATCGGTGGGCTGGAACCTGTTCGTGGCCAACAGCGCCGCGCTGATCGCGCCGTTCATTCCCTTGGATACCGCGGAGGCGATCTTCGCGGATCCTCGGGCCTGGATCGCCTGGGGACCGCCCAACCGGTGCGGCGCGACCGCGGTGGCGGGCGGGTACCGGGTCACCGGCGAGTGGCATTTTGCCAGCGGGAGGCGGCAGGCCACGTGGATGGGCGCGCATTGCCAGGTGACCGAGACGGACGGGTCGCTTCGCCTGAACCGCTTTGGCCGTCCAACCACCCGGACGCTGCTGTTCCGCAAGGAGCAGACGCGGGCGATCGAGGACTGGAACACCATCGGCATGCGGGGCACTGCGTCGGAGGGATATCGGGTCACCGACCTGTTTGTGCCGGAAGCCTACAGCGGGACGCGTGAGGATCCGTCATTGCGGCGCGATCGGGGTCCGCTGTACGCCTTCACGATGCAAGGGCTCTACGCGGTTGGCGTCTCGGCTGTGGCATTCGGGATTGCCCGCGCCATGCTGGACGAGTTCATCGCGCTGGCGGCGGAGAAGACGCCACGCGCACTGCAGCGCCTGGCGGACAGCCCGGTCGTGCAGGCGGATGTGGCTCGGCGAGAGGCTACTTTGGGGGCGGCGCGGGCGTGGCTGGTCGAGATCCTCAAGGATGTCTGGGCGGGCGCCGACGACATCGCGCCGATCGATCTGGCGGCCCGTGTGCGTGTCCGGCTTGGCTGTGCCCATGCCATCGGATCGGCCGTCGAGGTTGCCGATTACGTTTACAAGGCCGCCGGCACGTCCGCCATTTTCCGCGGCACGCCGCTCGAGCGCCGGTTTCGCGATATCCATACATTGTCGCAGCAGATCCAGTCGCGCAACTTGCACTTCGAGTCGGTTGGCCGGGTGATGTTCAACGGCGATCCGGATGGGGTATTCCTGTAGGCATTCAATTGGAGGCAACAGAATGACCCAACTGACTTTGGCCAAGGCTCAGACGATCATCACCGCGGCGTTGGCGCATGCGCGCGAGAAGTCGTTGGCGCCGATGGCCGTGGTCGTGCTCGACGCGCGCGGTGTTCTGAAGGCCTACGCCGCCGAGGACGGTACGGCATTGCGGCGCTCGGAGATCGCGATCGGGAAGGCTCACGGGGCGCTATCGATGGGGGTCGGGTCGCGCACTTTGGGCAAGCGCGCGGAAGAGCGTCCGCACTTCATCGCGGCGGTGACCCACGCGGTGGGCGGCTCGCTGATACCGGTTCCCGGCGGCGTGCTGATCCGCGGCAATGACCGGACTATCATCGGTGCTGTCGGGGTGACGGGCGACAGTTCGGACAATGATGAGGCCGCTGGGTTGGCGGGTCTGGCCGCGGCGGGACTGACCGCCGATCCCAGCTAACCGCCAACAGTTAGCTGTATTGATATTGGCTTCGTGCTGGACCGGCGTGCCGCTCAATTGACCTCGATGCGCCCTACACTTTGAAGCTTGCTATCGCCTTCTCATCGAACTTCAATCCTAATCCTGGTTTTTCGGGCAGCACCAGCATGCCGTTTTCAAGCGCGGGGGTTTCCTCGTAGAGGCACAGCATCCAGGGCATATATTCCACCGTCAGCCCATTCGGGCAGGCGGCGACGAGGTGGACGAGCATCTCCGGCATGACGTGACTGACGACGGGGAGATTGAAAGCCTCGGCCATGCCGGCGATCTTCATCCATGGCGTGACGCCGCCGGCGCGGCAGATGTCGATCATGACGATGTCGACCGATCTCGCCTCGATCATGTGGCGGAAGGGGACGATGCCATAAACGTATTCGCCACCGGCAACCGGGGTTTTCAGGGTGGCCGTGACGCGGGCGAGGCCGGCGTAGTCGTCGGCGGTTGTTACGTCCTCCAGCCAAAACAGGCCAACATCCTCGATCCGGCTGCCGATATCGATTGCCTGTTCAGGACGCCAGCGTTGGTTGATGTCGCACATCAGCTTGATGTCAGGCCCGATCGCTTCCCGCACCGTGCGGACACGGCGGATTTCTTCAGCGGGGGTTGGGTTGCCCGGCAGTGCCATCTGGGTCTTCATTTCGGTGAAGCCCTTTTGCACCAGGATCTGCGCGGCACGCTGTGCCTGGGCGTCGGTCAGACCCCGGCGAAGCGAGCCGGAGGCATAGGTCGCAACGCGGTCGCGATGGCCACCGAGCAGCTTCCAGAGAGGCTGGTTTAGGGCTTTGCCTTTGATGTCCCACAGGGCGGTGTCGATGGCCGAAAGCGCCAGAGTAAAGATGCCACCCGGGCCGCAGGAATCGCCGGTACCGGCGTGGAGCTTGGCGACGATTTTCTCAATGCGCAGCGGGTCTTCACCGATGGTCAGGGCGGCGAGTTCCTCGACCGCGACGCGCAGGCTGCCGGTCATCGCGCCGCCATAGAAGGTGAGGCCGATGCCCTCGATGCCGCTGTCGGTGCGCAGCCGCAAGATGACGACTGGGCGGGTACGGCCGGCTTCCTCCGGCATGTTCGCCAGGGGATCGTCTTCCGGAATGCTTAGTGTTGTCGCCTCGTAGCTGCTGATCTTCATTGCGCTTCCTCCGTTGAGCGCGAGCTTAGAGCAGTATCAGGTTGGCGGGAAACGCCCCGGAGGCAAAACGGCGGCTATTAGCCCTGCAGCATGGCTTCCCGTGCCTCAACCGCGCTGCGATAGACGACGACATCGGCGTCGCCGCGCAAAACTTCCCAGACTGTGTTGCTGCCGTCGCGGCGGAACTGGATATCCAGATGGCGGCGGCCTAGGCGCAGATCCGTCAGGGTCACGTCCGGCAACCACGCCGGCAGGTCCGGATCGACGTACAACCGGTCATTGGGAGCGTCCGGCTGGATGCCAAGAATTGCCTGCAGCAGCGCGAAGCAGGAGCCCGCCGCCCAGGCCTGAGGCACATTGGCGCCAAGATACTGCACGGGGAAGCTGGCACCATTACGTTGGACGCCAGCATAAAGTTCGGGCAACTGGTTGAGCAGAAAGTGGCTGGCGGCGCCGCTGATGTCGCGCGCGATGTGCCCAGCCTGGACGCTGAAACCATATCGTTTGAAACCAAGCGCGATCAGGCTGTTGTCGTGCGGCCAGACCGAGCCATTCTGATACGAATATGGATTGTAGGCGGGATGTTCGCTGGACAGCGTGCGTATTCCCCATCCTGAATTCATGTCAGGGGCCATTAGCCGTGCCACTACGCGCTCGGCGCGGTCTGGCGGGACGATGCCCGACCACAGGAGGTGGCCGGGATTGGAGGCGACCGTCATCACCTTGCGTTTTTCGCCGTCCAGCATGTAGGCGTAGAAACCGCTGTCCTCGTCCCAGAAAGTTTCGTTAAACTTCTCGAATAGTGCCGCGGCCTTCTGGCGCAGGGTCGCTGCGCGATCGGGCTTGTCCAGCGTATCGAACACCTCCGCCATGCGGACCCAGGCGTCGTAGACATAGCCTTGCAACTCGCATAGCGCCTTGGGTCCGCGTACCAGCGTCCCATCGGTGTAAACCATGGACTCGCCGGCATCTTTCCAGGCTACGTTCTCATAGCCGACGGGCGAGCGGGTCTGATATTCCTGAAACATATCGCCGTCGCGGTCGCCGTAGTTGTCGATCCAGTCGAGCGCGGCCTCGGCGTTGGGCAAATACTTTTCCAGCATTGTGCGATCGCCGATCGCGCGCCAGGCGGCGTGTAGCGTAATGAGATACAGCGGCGTGGCGTCGGCTGTGCCGTAATACGGCGTGTGCGGGATCAGCTTGAAGTGGGCAAGTTCACCGTAGCGCAGTTCGTGCATAATTTTGCCGGGTTCAGCATCGCGGAAATCGTCGCGTTCCTTCGATTGCCAGCGACCCAGCACTTCCAGCGATCCGCGCGCGAATTCCGGATAGACCAGGATATTCTGGATCGAAACGACCAGACTATCCCGGCCGAACGGCGCCATGAACCAAGGCAGCCCGGCGGCGGGCAGAAAAACCATATGGTCGGTGCCGACGATCGGCAGGCGCAACGCCGCCATGTCATCAATCGCCTGGTGGTAGAAGCGATAAAATTCCTCGTTGCTGGTACGCAATTTCAACACTGTCTGGCGCCAGTCCCGGTGAGCCTGGGCCTTGGGTGACGCCTCGGCGTGCACGGCACACTCGTGGGGCGCGTGGTAGCGCCTGTCGCCATCCGCGAATTCATACAGCAGGCAACAGTGCCACTGGCCGCCGGGCGGCAGCCCTACTTCGAAGCTCAGGCGGCCGTTGGCGAACACGGCGCGCGAGCCGCTCTTGCCGACCGAAACGGCAACGGAACGGGAAAAATCGACGTTCCGGTAAGTGGTTCGCAGTGTCTGGCGCGGTTCTGACCAGTCGGAGTAGATGTGGCCTCGACGGATGTCGCGGTGTGCCTTGACGTCGAATACGTCCGCGAAATCGGAACGGATCGCGATCTCCAGGTTAAACCGCACCGGCTTCTGGCCGTAGTTCGTTATATCCAGGTCCTCATGCAGACCTTGATCCAACACGCGGCACAACGCGAACGCCAGTGTCTGGCGCGGGATCGGGCCGTCTTCGGTGAGAAACCCACGGTTGGTCAGGAAGATGCGGGCGGCGTCGAAACTGAGCGCGCCGCCATTGATCAGCTCCCACGGGGTTCCGTTGGCGTAGACGGACCAGGCGCTGATCAGCCGGGTGTCGAAGAAATACAGCCCCTTGTCGCTGGGCCAGTTGATCTGCCCGTCCGATTCGGTGACCTGGACCGTCATGGCCTGGTGAATAGCGATCTGCGGAGGGCCGACCTGGACCTTGAACGACATGAGCGAGAGACTCCGCGCTGTGGTTTGCGCCGGCCGCCTTATAGCGTGATGCGATTGGCCGGATTACGTGAACAGGATGGTAAATTTGGACGCGCCTCACATAAAGCGAAGCTTGGACCAAAACAGGCGGCGCGTGAACCGGGCTGGCCGCGGGTTTGGCTGTTCAACTTCGATGCGACCGAGTTCCGGACGTGGGGGCCGTCGGTGGCGATCATCGGACCGCTGCCGGAACTTGGCTCGCCGGTGCCGGCATTGCTGAAGCCGGCACCGGCCGCCCCGCCTCTCACTGCCGATCGGCGTCGTCAGATAGGTTGCGCAGCCGCCCTATTCGCTCAGATGCGCCAGCGCGTCTCGCATCGGCGCACTGGAGACAGCGATCAGGCCGGTGAACGGCGTGTCCATCTCCATGATCGCGAATATCACCGAGGCGATCGCCACAGCCGCCAACACAATCAGCGCCAGCGCCAGCAGGTTTCGCGGCGCAATGAGCCCGAGTGTGGCAAACACGATCAGCAGCCAGAACTCCAGCACCCGGAAGAAGGGCAAGGGGATGGAGGTGTGCGCATCCTCTAGCAGCTTCCACCGTTCGTCCATCAAATGGCCGAACTGCTGCACCGCGGTGGCGGCAATCTGGCTGTGAAGCAGGTCACGCGCCGGCAGTTGCCGGAAGTCGCTCAGGGCCTGGTTGAGCATCCTGCCCAACGTCTCGCTCTCGATACTTAGGTGCGGTGCCGGTGGATTCGTGTCGGTGACGGTTGCCGCGTCTGTCGGCCTGGACTTCTCCGGCCAGGTACTGGCAATCGCGCTTGCGGTATAGACACGCAGCAGGCGGCGCATGTCCTGCGCCTCGGCGCCGAAATTGCGCAGGGTCTGATCCAGCTCAATCAGAGTAGCGGCGTATGCTCGCAAATCGTTCTCCGCCGCGTCGAACGATTGCTTGACCGAACTGGTCAATAGCCCAAGCACCAGGGCCGCGAGGGTCACCAGCATTCCGGTCACCGCCTGGGACAATTCCCGTGTCTCGCGGCTGCGGTGCGCGTCGGACAGGAATGGTTGCACCAAAAGTCCAGCCATCGCGCCTGTCAGCAGCAGGGTCAGCACGATCATCGCTGATCCGACCATACTCATCACCCGGCCGACCGCGAGCGCCTAGATATCAAATGATGCGTCACGCCCGGAATGTCGCACGAGATGTCAATGGTTGCGAACGCTGGGGGTCAAGCCGAGCAGGCTAGCCGGCCGCTCGCCGGATTACCTCGCCCAGATCTTGAGCAGGGCGCGGGCAAGGTCGTCTATTCCGTAGGGCTTCGTGAGGGTGGGAATGTCGCGGAACTCATCGGGGCGCCCGGCGGTGCCATAGCCCGTGGCAAACAGAAACGGAATCCCGCGAGCTTGCAGAAGCTGGGCGATCGGGTAGCTCAGTTTGCCGGCAAGATTGACGTCCAGGATCGCGAGGTCGATGGCGGCCTCTTGTGCCAGCTGCAATCCCGACTCGAGCCGGGCGGCAACCCCGGCGACCGCGTATCCGAGCTCGAGCAGGTAATCCTCCAGGACCATCGCCACGACGCCCTCGTCCTCGACCACAAGAACCCGCTTCCCCGCGCCATTCACACTAGGCCGCTCCCCGGCGGGGAAGCTGGGGGAAGTTCACCACCGCGGACGTAAAAACGACCTCCGCAAGGGGGGCGTTGATTGTGCATACCAATCCGTCGGGGCCGAAATCGAGGACAGACTGTCCGGCCAGATCCTGCTCGACGACATGCTCGATCATGCGCATGCCAAAACCCAACTGACCCTGTGGGTTCTCTGCCGCGCCAGCCCCGCCTTCCGCCCACACCAGGCGGAACTCGGCGGACGGTCCCTGTCCAATCTCCCAACGTAACGTCACCTTACCCGCGGCAGTGCCGAGGGCGCCGTATCTGAGCGCGTTGGTGATGAGTTCGTGCAGGACCATCGACAAGCCCAACGCGGCACGGGGGTTGAGCCGCACGTCAGGCCCGGACATCAAGAAAGGACCGCCATCACGACCGCCGTAAGGGCGCAACGCGACGGTCACCACGTCGTCCAGATCTGCGCCCCGCCAACGTTCCTTCGTCAGTACGTCATGCGCGGTAGCGAGAGCGAGCAGGCGGCCCTGTAAGGAATCGCGAAGGTTTGGTTCCGCCCGCCTCAGCGTTTGCAATGCAATGGCTTGCACGGTGGTCAGGGTGTTTTTGACACGATGATTTAACTCGTCAACCAAGGTCAGCAGTCGTTCCTCGGCGTGCTTGCGTTCGGTGATCTCTATCGACACACCCACAAGTCCGATCACGTTGTTGTTCGAGTTCGCGCATGGGCGTCTTCGTTGCAAGCCAGACGCGCGCGGTATCGCCGGACTTTCCGATACGCTCTTCGACCTCCTCGGCCACGTCGCTCTCCATGATGCGGTGGTCGTTTGCCATGACCGCTGCGGCCTCGGCCGGGTTGTCGAGAATTTCGAGATCGGTGCGGCCTTTTACTTCGTCCCATGGCTTGCCGATCAGTTTCAGCACCTGCTGGTTGGCAATCAGCATGCGACCGTCCTTACCCTTGGCGTAGATCAGGCCAGGCGCGGTATCGACAATGGTTTGCAGCAGTATCGCAGCGCGCTGGCGTTCCTGCTGCTCCGCACTGCGGATTTTTGTGACGTCATGAGCGGTGCCGATAACCGCGCGGGGTCGTCGGCCGGCCGGAACGTCGGGGTCGGGTTCGAACACCGCGCGGCCGACGGAGGACACATGCACGGTCCGCCCGTCAGGATGTATCGCCCGGTAGTTGACCGCGTACTCATCGTTCGGATCGTTCGGGTCGAGCGCGCGCTCCAGCAGTTTTCGGGCATCGGTTCGATCCGCCGGATGTACCCGGCTGATCCAGCCTGCGTAGTCGGTAGCTTGTCCAGCCGGTAGGCCGATGATGGCCCTGTACCGTTCGTCCCAAACCAGCTCTTGGTCGTCTCCACTGAGTTTGTTGAACCGCCAGCACGCCAGTCCTGACGCGTCGAGAGCCAGACGGAGAGATATCTCACTGTCCCGGAGAGCCGTTTCGGTTTCCTTCAGCAGGGTGATGTCGTTGTTCACCTCGATTACGGTGGGTACCCCATCGCGGTTGTCGTCCAGTGCCCAATGGCTGGCTACGACGATCGATGAGCCATCTTGACGTCGATGAACCAGTTCGCCTTGCCAATGCCCCGTGTCATGCAAAGTTCGCACGATGTCCGGTAAGGGTTCCGGAAATTTCGCCGCCAGCAGGTCATGGCTGACCTGCCCGACGGCCTGCTGGGCGTCATAGCCGTATAACTGTTGCATGCCGTCGGACCAGAATGTGATTCGTCCATCCGGGGTACGGAGCATTCCGTGGCTTAGCCTAAAAGCGGAGGTAAGTCGGTCCAGCGCGACCAAAGTGCCAGCGAGAGACTGACGCGATCGGCTTTGCAAGAACGCGACACCCCCCATGCAAAAAATCGCCAAGGCAGCGGCCCCGACCGCCCCGCCCCATCGCCATAGCGAACGAGCCTCCCTTTGCAGCCGTGCCAATTCGGCCTGGGTTTCCGCTTGCCAGCGGTCGACGCTGACACGAATGGAATCCATAATCTTCTGGCCACGATTCGATGTCACGAGAGTCAGCGCGGCGTCACGGTAGCCCGACTGGAGGAGGGCGATGGTGTCGGAGAGTTCAGCCATTTTTGCCACGGCGAGTGAGCGGATGGTGGCGACCTCGGCCTTTCCTTCAGGACTAGAGAGAGATATTTCGAGCGAGGCAAAGTCGGTTTTCAGCCTCTGTTCTGCCGCGTGGTAGGGTTCAAGGTACGCCGGTTCGCCGGTCAGCAGGTAGCCACGCTGGCCCGTTTCAGCATCCTTGAGCGTAGATAGGACCACTTCGGAAGCAACCAGCGACCTGCGAACGGTCTCCGCGAGAGAGTCCTCAGCGGCGGCGCGCCGCAAATTCCAAGTCGCAAGGGCCGCGCTTGCGAAGATGAGCAGAATGGCGAGGATACCGGCAACCAGACCAAGCCAACCGATTGCGGCGAATGCAGTCGGTGGTCGAACAAGACTTGGGGCAGGGTGGGGGATTGAACTGGAGACGTCGCCGTTCGTCACAACGCGACTTTCGGATCGTCGTCAGGAGCGCCCGAATCCGTTCGATCCAGGACTGGAACGACGTCGTCTTTTTCTTCCGCCATAACGCGTTTCCTCGAAGACCAGCCCTCGGTATTACGAGCAGGCACGAAGCCACTACAGCCAGGTTGCTCCGCGGATGCAGACTTTAATTCGATGGAACTAAGATCGCGGCAACACCGCCGCCGCCACCGGACGGTATGGTGTACCTCAAAATAACCGGGACGTCATCAAGCTTTCCTGAATTCAATGAATTAACTGACCAGTGGCGAAAACGACATGAGAGCGATAGGCAGAGCAAATGTAAAAAATCAATTCGTATGCATGGCGAGTTTGAAAGATTACACTGTAGCGAACAAAAGCGTCGTGACGCACGGCCCTTGGGATAAACGCAAATTTCACGCTGCGTCGTGCCCGGCGTCATCAATCGATAGGTCATCGCGACATTTTCGTTGGTGCCAGGTCACCACCCGGCAGCAACGTTTCCTGCTGGTCTTTGCCGGTGAAGCCGACTCATGATGGGTACGATTCCGACTGGACACGATGAATCGAGGGGATCAGGAGCGTCGTCGGCGTCAACCGGGATGCGTGGACCCAACGTGCCTCAGGCATGTTCGGTCAGCTCTGGCAAAAGCAATCATATGGATGCAGTCTTCGTAGGCCAGAACGAGGAAGCGCCGCTATGACCGATCTGCCGAGCCATGTCGAAATCCATGAGGAAGGCCCGCGCGAGGGCTTTCAGATCGAGCCGGGACCCATTCCCTCGGCCGACAAGATCCGCCTGATCGAGGCGTTGGCCGGAACCGGGCTACGGCACATCCAGGTTTGCTCCTTCGTCAATACCCGGCTGGTGCCCGGCTGGGCGGATGCGGAGGCGGTGGTGGAGGGCTTCACCGCCAGGTCCGGTGTGGAGTATACGGGACTGTTCTTCAATGGCAACGGGCTCGACCGCGCCTTGGCGTTCAAGGGCAAGCTGACCGTCAACGGGGCGATCGCGCTGACCGCGTCGGAGGGATTTACCCGAAAGAACCTGAACCGGAGCCCGCAAGAAAATATCGACGCGATGAAGAAGCACAGCGCGTTGCAACAGACCAAGGGCATTCCGGTCACCCGGATCGGGGTCATGGCGGCGTTCGGGTGCAACTATCAGGGCGACATCTCACCAGCTCAGGTGGTCCGGACCCTGCAGGACGGGCTGGCGATCGCGGAGGAGACCGGCGCCGCGATCACGCTATTCTCGTTGGCTGACACGATGGGTTGGGCCACCCCGGCGCGGATCGAGCGGGTCATCGCCGAGGTACGGAACCGCTGGCCGGACATGACATTGGCGTTGCATCTGCACGATACCCGCGGGCTGGCAGTCGCGAATGCCCATGCCGCTCTGAAAATGGGCGTGATCCACTATGACTCGACGGTCGGCGGCCTGGGCGGTTGCCCGTTTGCCGGCCAGCCGAAAGCGGCGGGAAATATTTGCACAGAGGAACTGGTGCTGCTGTGCGAGGAAATGGGCATCCATACCGGCGTCGATCTTGATTTACTGATCGAGGTGGGGCGCTTGGCCGAGGACATCGTCGGGCATCAGCTACCAAGCGAACTGATTCATGCCGGCAGTTTGGACGCATTCCGGCGCAAGGCGGCATGAAAGTAACGTTAGGCTGGTCTTCTGTGCGGCAGTTAATGAAGTGTTAGCGATCTTGCGCTACTGCGGGGACGATAAACCGGCCTAGCCCCGACTATCAACCGCGAGCGCTCGATCGACCCATGCCAAATGCAGATTGGGGACCCGCCGTCGTTCCTGGAACCGGCAGTGGCGAACCATGATATCGTAAACTTTCGGTTTGTAACGGACGCAGGTTCGTCAGGTTGCCCGGCTGCCGCATTCTGAAGCACGAGTGCGATCGCAGTAGTGCGTATGTCCCGTCAGTCACCGGCCACGGTTCGATCGCTGACAGGGAGAGTTCATTTGGGTACGAAAGCCGCTGCTTTTTTGGTCATGTTACTGATGAACGTGTTTCCGCCGCACTCCACGCTCACCTGGCTGGCACAGAAGCAAGGCATCACAGTAACGAATGACGTTTCCTACGGCGCCGGACCCCGCCATACCCTCGATGTCTACGCGCCCGCCAAGATCGGCACGTCCGCTCCGGTGATTGTCTTCTTCTATGGCGGGGGATGGGAAACGGGATCGAAGGAGATGTATCGCTTCATCGGCTACGCTCTGGCGGCGCAAGGGCTGGTCGTTGTAATTCCAGATTACCGGCTGCACCCCGATATCCAGTTTCCTGCCTTCATGAACGATGCGGCTGAAGCGGTGGCGTGGGCGCACGCCAATGCAGCTCGGTTCAATGGTGATCCTGACAGAATGTTCTGATGGGGCACTCAGCAGGCGCGCAGATCGCCACACTACTGTCGATGGACCCTGAATACTTGCGGTCCGTCTCCGAATCGCGGTTGCACTACATCTGCGGCGTCGTCGGACTGGCGGGACCGTATGACTTCCTGCCGCTACAGCGGGAGCTCCAGGGGGTGTTTGGACCGGAGGTCAATTGGCCAAAGTCGCAGCCCATCAACTACGTATCGGCGGACGCTCCACCGATGTTGCTGGTGACCGGGATGAGCGACGGCAAAGTTATTTACGACAATACGCTGCATCTCGCCGAGCGCCTGCGCGAGAAGGGCGTCAAGGTGGAAGATGAGTTATATCCGGGGCTGAGCCATTATGGCGTGATCGCCGCGCTATCGGACACGTTGACCTTCATGGCACCTGTCCGGGATTCGACGCTCCGCTTCATCAACGAGCGTGGGACTTGCGGCGATTGAGGAAATCAAGTCCGACGGGTCCGGACGCGAGGGTGGATGGGCAGAATCGGGTCAGCGGGTTGTTGCCGCTGAAGTGCAGGCGTCCAAGCACGGGGAGGCGCGCTGGCCGGAGCGCATCTGAACGAGTGCAGGGCGGCGGGGATCGGTTCCGCCGCCCTATATCAGTTTACATTCATTGATTACGCGTCTTTTATTTGGCGTCCCGCAAGCTGGGGATGAGCCGCTTGCGACAGCAACGTCTACAGCGGTATGTATTGCACGCGTTCGCGCTTGCTGAGGCGAGGTAGCGCGTCCTCCAGGATCATTGACTTGAAATGCGGCGTCTGCTGGTGCGCCTCGAACGCGGCGGCGTCCTTGAACACTTCGTAGAACAAGAACTGCGCTTGATTGGAAGCACACTGGTTTACCATGAGCAATTCCAGTCCTGGCTCCTTGCGAGCCTCCGGGATGAAGCGGGCGATGATTTCCGCGGCTGCTGCTACTTCGCCTTCGCGAGCCTCCCACGTTACGGTGAACGCGAGCCTGGGGTTCTGTTGTTTAGCCGGCATATCGACCTCCTGACTGGTTGAATACCGCCGACAGTAGCTTGCATGGGTCCGACAGGCATCGCGCAATGCTTCGGGCTGGGTCGAAGCATTCGGCTGCAGCCAGGAGACGAAAAGCGGCGGAGCAAAAGCCCCGCCGCCGACGTATAGCCTCCCTAAACTACGGCGGCCGTTTCGCCTGCCGCTGGACCATGAGAGGTCCCTCTGCAGGCCCTCACTTCGCAGTGACGGCCCATTCGTGATTATGCACCAGCCCGTCGTCGTGACCGTCTCGCGCCTCGGTCATCTCGCCATGGTCGTGGAACTGATCCGCCTCGGTCGACCCGGCGAACGCCGTTGTGGACGACTTGCCACCTGAGATCGCCATGGCAACGGCATCAAAGTAGCCAACGCCGACTTCGCGCTGATGGCGGGTCGCGGTGTAGCCCTCGGCTTCTGCCACGAACTCGGCCTGCTGCAACTCGCTGTAGGCGGCCATGCCGCGATCCTTGTAGCCGCGCGCCAGGTTGAACATCGACAGGTTCAGGCTGTGGAAGCCGGCCAGCGTCACGAACTGGAACCGGTAGCCCATCTTGCCGATCTCGCGCTGGAACGCCGCGATATCCTTCGCCGGCAGCTTCTTCTCCCAGTTGAAGCTGGGCGAGCAGTTGTAGGCCAGCATCTTGCCAGGGAACTGCTTGTGGATCTCGTTGGCGAAGCGTTCGGCCTCCTTCAGGTTCGGCTCCGACGTCTCCCACCACAGCAGGTCGGAGTACGGCGCATAGGCCAGACCCCGAGCGATGGCGTAGTCGTTGCCGCAGCCCGGCTTGATGCGGAAGAAGCCTTCGGGTGTGCGCTCGCCGGAAATGAACGGCCGGTCGCGCTCATCGACATCGGAAGTCAGCAACTGCGCCGATTGCGCGTCGGTGCGGCACAGCAGGACGGTGTTCACGCCTTCCACGTCGGCGGCGAGGCGAGCGGCGTTCAGCGTGCGGATGTGCTGGCTGATCGGCACCAGGACCTTGCCGCCGAGGTGGCCGCACTTCTTTTCGGACGCCAATTGGTCCTCGAAATGCACTCCGGCCGCGCCGTTCGCGATCATGTTGCGCATCAGCTCGTAAGCGTTCAGCGGGCCGCCAAATCCGGCTTCCGCATCGGCGATGATCGGCGCCATCCAGTAGGTTCCGTCCTTCCCGCCCTCGGACTGGGCGATCTGGTCGCAACGGCGCAGCGCGTTGTTGATGTTGCGCACCACTTTCGGCACGGAATCGACCGGATAGAGCGATTGGTCGGGATACATCTCGCCACCGGAGTTCGCGTCGCCGGCGACCTGCCAGCCGGACAAATAGATCGCCTTTAGGCCGGCCTTAACCTGCTGCACCGCCTGGTTGCCGGTCAGCGCGCCGAGTGTGTTCACGAACGGCTCGGTTTTCAGCAGATGCCATAAGCGGGCGGCGCCCATCTCGGCGAGTGTGTGGCGGATGCGGAACGAGCCGGACAGGCGCTCGACGTCCGCCGGTGTATAGTCCCTGCGGATGCCGGCAAACCGCTCCGGATCGCCGCCGGCGCTGGTTAACCCATCGGGGGCATACAGGGGGGTGGAACGCATCATCATATCCTTTGATCGGTGTTTGATGAGTGAATAATTGACATTGCACCCGCGAAAAAGAAGCTCTAATCGGCGTGAACGCGGGCAATCCTGTCGCTGTCTTCACCGACAAGGATGTCAATTTGTAAAGGATGTAAAGAATGAGCCGCACGCTGATCGGGCGGACGGTACGCAGGCTTCGAACCGAACGGGACCTGTCACAGCAGGCGCTGGCCACACGGTTGGGGATATCCGCTAGCTATCTGAACCTGATCGAGCACGATCAGCGCGCCGTCACCGCTTCATTGCTGATCAAGCTGGGTGAAACCTTGCGTGTGGATCTTGGCGAGTTGTCAGGGTCCCAGGAACGGCAGTTGCAGGTCGGGTTGCGCGAAGCCTTTGCCGACCCGCTACTAGGGGCGGATGCTGTAGCTGAAGCGGAAGTTGAAGCGCTGGCGGCCGGAAGTCCGAACGCTGCGAGGGCGGTGCTGGCGTTATATCGGGCGTGGCGGGTGGCGAGAGAGGATGCCAACGGGATCGCCCTGCCCTCGGGGCGGCGCATCCTGTTGCCGAATGAAGAGGTCCGAGACTTTTTCGACGATCACGCCAATCATTTTCCAATCCTGGAAGAGGCAGCCGAAAAGCTGGCCAATGAGCTGGCGCCGGGCGCGCCGGCCGAGATGAACCATGCGATCGCCGAACGGCTGCGCGCAGTGCATGGCGTGCGAGTAACGGTGCAGCCGCTGGAGATGGCGCTGCGCCGCTACGACCCGGCGACGCGTAGTCTGGCGCTGTCAGAGTCACTGCCTCGGGAAAGCCGCGGGTTTCACATGGCGTTCCAACTTGCCCTGCTGGAGGCGCGGGAGGCGGTGGAGACGGTGCTGAAGGAGGCCTCAGCGTCGACGACCGAGGCCGGAATGCTGATGCGGATTGGCCTGTTGAATTACGTCGCCGGCGCGCTGGTCATGCCTTATGCGGCGTTCCAGGCGGCGGCATCGGAGCTGCGGCATGACATGGAGGCGATTGCCGCCCGGTTTGGCGTGTCCTTCGAACAGGCGTGCCACCGGCTGTCCACGCTGCAGCGGGTCGGGGCACGCGGGGTGCCATTCTTTTTTTTGCGGGTCGATCCGGCGGGCAACGTATCTAAGCGGTTCTCGGCGGCCGGGTTTCCGTTCGCGCGGTTTGGCGGGTCGTGCCCGCGTTGGGTGGTACATACGGCGTTTGTCCAGCCGAATACGGTGCAGGTGCAGATTGCCGAACTGCCGGATGGCGCTGCCTATCTGTGCTTCGCTCAGGCGGTGTCGCAGCCGGTGGCGCGATGGGGGGAACCGCGGCCGGTCCACGTCGTGGCGATGGGCTGCGCTTTGGCCAATGCCGGGGACGTGGTTTACGCGGATGGGCTGGATCTGGACCGAGCGCGTGTCGGCATCGGGTTGTCGTGCCGGCTGTGCGACCGGCCCGATTGCGGCAGCCGGGCATTCCCGCCGCTCGAACACCGGCTTTCGCTCGACCCCTTGATGGCGGGGTCGACGCCATACCAGTTCGAGGCGAAGGCGCGGTCAACAGGTTGATCCGCAGCCGAGGCGCGCTTGGGATTTGTGGAATAGCGCCCGCTTTTTGCGCTCTCGAGAGCTACATATAGCGGCTCCAGAGCCGCGTTAGCAGCTCTCCGGCATGCTCATGCAGCGAGCGTGACTGCCAGCCTTTGAGCGAGATCGGTTCGGCGCGCGACATCCAGTCCCGCAGCATTGCCTCTACCGCCCGAGCGGTCTCGCGGCCCAGCACGATAGCGTCCACCTCGTTGTTGTAGATGAAGCTGCGCCGGTCGAGGTTGGAGGAGCCGATGGACGTCCACACCCCGTCGATGGTGGCGATCTTGCCGTGCAACATCCCGTCGCGGAGTTCATGGATGCGAACGCCGCGCCTCAACAGCCGGCCGTACAGGGCGCGTGCGGCTCTGACGCAGCTCGGCTGGTCACTGGCGCCGGCCAGGATCAAATCCACCGCCACACCGCGCCCAGCGGCCTCGGCTAGCAGACGCCACTGCAATCGGGTCGGCACGAAATATCCGGTGGCCAACATCACGTGGCCGCGGGCAGCCGCCAGGGCTGCCTTCAGTGACTCGAAGTAGAGCTGACGCCGCTCGCGCGGGGCGCTGCCGGCGGTACGCACCATCTCGCTGCCTGCGTGCGGCAGGGGCGGGAAGTCCTCGCCTTCCGGCAGCCGGTCGCCGCCCTGACGATGCCAGTTGTGGAAGAACAGCTTCTGCACCTCCGCCACCGGCGGCCCTTCAATGCGCACTGCGGCGTCGGTACCAGAATGCCTTTTCCGGGTCCGGCGCCGCGCCGGCCGAGCGTGGGTTCTCGTAGACGCGCGCCATGTTGACGCCACCCAGGAAGGCCTGCTGCCCATCCGCGATCAGCATCTTGCGATGGTCGCGATCGTTCAACTTCAACGGGTTGAAGCGCCGGCGCAGCGGGCTGAGCGGGCAGAACTCCAACAGCGTCGCACCGGCCTGGCGCAACCGGTCGAAGATCGCGTCGCTGGTGTCTTTTGACCCGGCGCCATCATAGCTGAGCGCCACCTGAACGCCCTGTCCGAGCTTTTCGACCAGCAGGTCGGCGAGGCTGTGGCCGGCCCAGTGGACGTCCTCGAATTCGTAATACTGCAGGTACAGCCGCTGGCGGGCGCCCGCGATCGCGGCGAACACCGCGTCCAGGGTGTCGCCTCCGCTTGGTAGCAGGGTTACGCCGGCGCCATTCAGGAGGGGATAATCCGAGACGGGACCATGGGCCGCGGCATGGCGCTGGAGCGCCTCGTCCTGATCCAGTGTCTGGTCCGGCAGGTCCATTGTGCTTCCCCGGTGGGTGGGACAACGAACGCAGGCAGCACGGCTTCGTTCCAGATCGCCGCTGGAAAGCACGACGGGGGCTTAGTCATGCGAGCGAAAGCCCTCCGGATTCACGCGATTCCATCTACTGAGTGCCAAGATCAAGGATCCGTGCCGCGGAAGCGCCGGCGCTCCGCTTGATGAATCATCGCCGCCACCAACCGCGTTTTCGTTCCGCCGGAGGTTCGCCGTCCGCGCCGATCAGGATCGGCTTGACCAACGGCTCAGGCGGGGGCGGCTCAGGCGGGGGCGGCTCAGGCGGGGGCGGTTCGGGCGAGGGCGGCTCGGGCAGCGCGTTTCCCGAACCGGTATCGTTCGCTGGCATGGGAGCCTGAGATTCGGCGTCGGTCAGCCCTGCGTCGCCGGAGGGTTCAAGTGCGCCGGTATTGATGATCTCGGGCTGGGTCTGCCGGGCCATGTGATCGTCTGGTTCGGCATGGTCCGAGGCCAGCGCCTGAGCATGCTCCGAGTGCTCCAGTTCGGTGGCAATGAGCTCTTGGGGTTCGGCCGCTAGCGCGGTTGTATCATCCGCCGTCGCGGCGACGTCTGCGGTGATCGTTTCGGGTTCCGGTCCGCCATCGTTGACGATCTCGTCGGCTGGCGTCGCCCGCGATGCGGGTTGTGCTTCAGCGGCGCGTTCCGCCTGATCCATCACGTCGAAGATGTCGAACGCCCGGCCGCCAAACGGATCAGCAGGTGTCGGTCCGGCATAGACGGGCAGCAGCTCAGGCTGCTCGGCGCCGGGCACCGCGAAAGGTGACAATTCCCCGTCACCATCACGTCGCCGCCGGCGTCCGCCACGTCGCCCGCGCCGGCGATTGCGCGGATCGTCGTCCGTGCCTGCCGCGGCCTCTCCAGCCTCGGTCGCCTCTTCAACGGCACCCTTGGCCTCGGCGTCTTTGGCTTCTTCCGTGGCAACGATCGGCTCGCGCTGAGGCTCGACGCCACCTTCAGCTGCTTCAACCGCCGGTTCCGTGACAGAACTGATCTGTGGTTCATCCCGTTTGCCGCCACGCCGCCGCCGCCGCCGCCGCTTGCGCCGCCGTTCGGCCTCTTCGGCATCGATAGGGCCTGCCGCATCGCCCGTTTGCTGCTCGGACGTGTCTTCCTCGACGTCGTCGTCATCGTCCTCGGACCCGACGGCTTCGGCTTCCTCTTCCTCCTCGTCGTCGGCAGAGTCCGCAATCGGAGGCGGCATTGGGCGTTCCGCGGCTACCAGCGGGGGTATTTCGTCTGGGGAACGTGTGCGCACCTTTTCGATGCGGAACTGGGGCGCGATCTGCGTATCGTCGGCGGCGACGACCACCCGCATGACGTAACGCAGCTCGATCTCGCGAAGCCGCTCGCGCTTATGGTTGAGCAGATACAGCGCCACCGGCGTGGAGACATAAACGACAATCTCGGCGGCACGGCGCTTGCTGCCTTCGTCCTCGATGCCGCGCAGCACATGGATCGCGGCGTTTTCCGTGCTGCGTACATGGCCGGTACCGCCGCAATGCGGGCATGGGATGAAGCTGGTCTCGGCCAACGAGGGCCGCAGGCGCTGGCGGCTCATTTCCAGCAGGCCAAAATGACTGATATGGCCGACCTGGATGCGGGCGCGGTCGTTCTTCAGTGCCTCCTTGATCCGGCGCTCGACCATTGTGTTGTGGCGCTTCGACTCCATGTCGATGAAGTCGATGACAATCAGGCCGGCGAGGTCGCGCAGGCGCAACTGGCGGGAGACCTCGTCGGCGGCCTCCAGGTTGGTGCGGAGAGCGGTTTCCTCGATGTTGCGTTCGCGGGTGGATCGGCCGGAGTTGACGTCGATCGCGACCAGCGCCTCCGCCTGGTTGATCACCAGATAGCCGCCCGATCGCAACTGCACCGTCGGCATCAACATGCCATCGAGCTGCGCCTCGACCTGGTTGCGGGCGAACAGCGGCTGCCCGCCGTCCCGCCACAACTGCACCTTCTTGGCGTGGCTTGGCATCAGCATGCGCATGAAATCGTGCGCCGCGCGCCAACCGTCCTCGCCGTCGACCAGGATCTCGTCGATGTCACGCGAATAGACGTCGCGGATGGCGCGCTTGATGAGGCTCGCTTCTTCATAGATCAGCGCGGGAGCCACCGACTTCATGGTGTGCTCGCGGATGTCGTCCCATAGCCGCAGCAGGTATTCGCAATCGCGTTTGATCTCAGGCTTTGGGCGGTTGGCACCCGCGGTGCGAACGATCATGCCCATGCCGCGCGGGATATCGAGCTCCGCCATCACCTCCTTGAGGCGGCGGCGGTCGGTCGCCGACGTAATTTTCCTGGAGATCCCGCCGCCACGCGGGGAGTTCGGCATCAAAACGCCGAAGCGGCCCGCGAGGGAAAGATAGGTGGTGAGCGCCGCACCCTTGGTGCCGCGTTCCTCCTTGACGACCTGAACGAGCAGGATCTGCCGGCGCCGAATGACCTCCTGGATTTTGTAGTTGCGCAGGAAGCGCGGCGGCAGCCGGCGCTCACGCTGATCGTCGCCGCTTTCCGGGTCGCTTCCGCCAACGGTTTCTGGGGGCGGCAAGGCTTCGATGTGATCGCCGTCGGGATCGTAGGACTTCAGCTTCTTCGCTGTCAGAACCGTCGTCGACGATCTGAGAGGTCTCGATCTCTAATGGCAACGCGGCTTCTGATTGCAGGGCGGCAATTGCTTCGGGGGCGGCAAGCAACGGCGGCTGGTCCGGTTTTGCCCAGGGTTCGGTCCCCGGGGGGGTTTCGGCCAGCGGCGTTGGGGCGACCTCCCCGGGATGAGGCCGTTCTGCGGCGAGCAAAGGAGGGGTTGAGGCAAATGCCCAGGCTTCGATTGCCGGCTCCTGCTCCGCTGGCTGCGGTTCTGGTGCAACAGGTGTCGGGTGAGTCTCGACCGTGCCCTGGATAAGCGCAAGTTCCAGGTCCTCTTCCTCTTCCTCCCGCCGAGCATCCTCGGCCTGCATCTCGATTAGGCGCTGCCGGTCGGCGACGGGGATCTGATAGTAGTCGGGGTGAATTTCGCTGAATGCGAGGAAACCGTGGCGATTGCCGCCGTACTCGACGAACGCGGCCTGCAGGCTGGGCTCGACCCTGACTACTTTGGCGAGATAGATATTCCCTTTAAGTTGCCTTTTGGTCGACGTCTCGACATCGAAATCTTCAAGTCGGGTACCATCCAGCACCACGACGCGGGTTTCTTCCGCGTGCGAGGCATCGATCAGCATGCGCTTCGTCATTTAGTCCTGAACTCCGGTGTGCCGCCGGTGCGCATGAGCCGGACCCTCTTCGGGTCTCAGTCAGCGGACGGCTTGCAAGGCTTGCGGGAAGGGGCCCGCCCGAAGGTTCAGGAAAAGAATGGCGATCGAAACACGCGACGGCGATACCACCCGGAAAGCGGGGTGAAAGTCCAAATTGGGACGAGTATGGCGTAGCGTGGTACATCAGTTCCTGACGTTCGGTTGGCGCGCTCTGTTACGAGCGCAGCCCCCGCGTGAAAAAGTCGGCGCTCGCGCTGCCCAAATGGCCGAAAACGACCCGCTTCAGACAGGACCCCGGCGCACCACAAGTCCAAGATGGCGGGCGCGACACGGACGGCGACGTGGCCACGACGAGGCGGATCCTCCCCAAACTTGCAAATCTGGCTCCGACCAGATCGACAAGGGATCACGCGCCGTCGGGAATAGCCGAGGGAAGACGGGTTGCCGCCGTCCCCTTGACGTCACCGGAGCGGGATGACCATGACGCAAACTGTCCGCCACCGCAAGCGGATCATATCGCCTGCATTGCCGATCAGCGGGTAATATGCTTGCTATTCCAGCCCGGGTCGCTACGTTTGATGTGCGGAGCGACCAGGTGCGTCAGGAAGCTCATCCCCGGGGCCAGTAAGCATCTCCCTCGGGAGCTGGCTCTGTCGGGATCTTGGTCTCGGTATCTGGCGCCCACCTGCACACGCAGGCTCTGGGAGGATGACACGCCAACGGCCATGGTGGCTCCGCGCTTGTTTTTAGTCTTACGATGAACAGCCTCGACGCAGCCAAGCAGGCCGCGCGGGTGGCTGCGTTGGCGAGCCGCCGTAGCTTGGACGCTGGGGCCGCCGGAGAGGCGCTGGCCGCCCACGTGCTGCGTGACTGCCCCCCGCCGACGGAGGCCGTCGTCTCCGGCTTCTGGCCAATCGGCGACGAGATCGACCTGCGTCCCTTGCTGCTTGCCCTCCACCAACGTGGCAATCGCGTTGCCCTGCCGGTCACCCCGCGCCGAGGCGACCCGCTCACGTTCCGGGAATGGCGGCCGGGCGATGTGCTGGTGCCAGAGCGTTTCGGGACGGTGCGCCCGACCGGCGATGTCCTGGTCCCGGACATGCTGTTGATTCCGCTCCTGGCGTTTGACATCAAGGGTGGACGACTGGGTTATGGCGGGGGTTTTTTCGACCGCACGCTTGCCACCCTGCCGAACCGCTTCCGCCTGGGCTGCGCATTCGCAGCGCAGCAGGTAGACGCCGTGCCGAGCGGACCTTACGACATCAGACTCGATGCCGTGGCGACCGAACGCGGCATTTTCCGTTGCGAGGACTCACATTGAGAATACTGTTTCTGGGCGACGTGGTTGGCCGAACCGGCCGGGACGCGGTTGCGGCTCGGTTACCGGTTCTGCGCCAGGACCTGAGGATCGACCTCGCGGTGGTCAATGCTGAGAATGCGTCGCATGGCTTTGGTCTGGCGCCCGACATGGCGAGGGCGTTGTTCGCCGCGGGGGCGGACGTCATCACCCTCGGCAACCACGCCTGGGACCGGAAGGAAATCATCCCCTACATCGCCGAGACCCCGCGCTTGATCCGGCCGTTGAATTTCCCGCCGGGCACGCCAGGCAGCGGCTCAATTCTGGTGACGCTTCAGGACGGCCGAAAGGCCCTCGTGCTCCAGGCGATGGGTCGCCTCTTCTTGGATCCGCTGGATTGTCCGTTTCGCGGCACCGCTGACACCTTGTCGAAATACCGATTGGGCGCCTCGGTCCAGGCTATCGTCGCCGACTTTCATGCCGAGGCCAGCAGTGAGAAGATGGCCTTTGCCCATGCGTTTGATGGCCAGGTGTCGTTTGTCGTCGGCACCCACACCCATTGCCCGACCGCTGACGCCCAGATCCTGCCCGGCGGCACGGCATTTCAATCCGACGCCGGCATGTGCGGTGACTACGACAGCGTGATCGGCATGGTAAAGGACGGGGCAACCCTCCGCTTCTGGCGCAAGATGCCGGGTGAAAAGCTGGGACCGGCGGAAGGCGAGGCAACCATCTGTGGCGTCTTCGTTGACACCGACGACGTCACTGGACTGGCACGCGATGTCCAACCGGTTCGTGTCGGCGGGCGTTTGGCTCAGACCATGCCATCTGTTTAGGCTCGGGTCGTCATAGCAGCCGTCTCAGCCGTGACCGCGGCAAGCGCGTGGGCCCGGAGCGCGCTTCTCTAGACCAAATGTCGCTCCTGCAGCGTAGTTACCGGCCGCTCCGCGCCGGGCCTGCGGTTCCATACGGCCACATGCATCAGATCATGCAATTGTTCCGACCGGACGGAAGCGGAGGCATCCATGTATTTGTCGACAAAAGATCACATCTACCGCCCTTAACTAGCCGTAATCAACATACAAGCTGCGAACGTGCATCCAATCTGTTAAGAGCGCAGCCATGGAAACCGCTTCCCCCGTTACGCGTCGCCTGCTGTTGCGCCGTTTTACGGCGGGGACGTCGGTGTTCGGCACCTTCCTCTTGCCGCCCGCCCTGCACGATGCGATGGCGGCGAAACAGCACTCGTCCACGTCAGTTCCCCCTTCTGGCTCGAAGGGCGCTGATACTGGGGCGGCTAAGCCGCCGCGGCCCCTGGTCATGCTAGACCCGGGGCACGGCGGGAAGGATCCGGGTGCCATCGGGGTATCCGGCACCTATGAGAAACAGGTTGCCCTCGCCACTGCACTGGAACTGAAGCGCCAGCTTGAAATCGGCGGCCGCTACCGCGTGGAGCTGACACGAGCCCGCGACGTGTTCATTCCATTGGACGGCCGCGTCGACCTGGCGCAGAAGCGGGGCGCAGCCTTGTTCGTATCGATGCATGCGGATGCGCTGTTGGATCATTCGGTACGTGGAGCGTCAGTCTATACGCTTGCGCAGACGGCGTCGGATGCGCAGACCGCCGCCCTGGCTCGCACCGAGAACAGCGCCGATCGGTTTATTGGCCAAAAATGGCAGGGCACGTCGCCCGAGGTATCCCAAATCCTTGCCAGCCTAGTGCGCCAGGAAACCCGGGTGGGCTCCGTGCGGATTGCCCGGCGGCTGGTTGGCAGCCTGGATCAGGATCTGCCGATGCTGCCGAACCCTGCTCGGCACGCCGGATTTGTCGTGTTGAAGGCCGCGGATATCCCGAGCGTGCTGGTGGAGATGGGGTTCATGTCCAACCCTCGCGACGAGGCCGCATTGCGGCAGCCGGATCACCGCAAATTGGTGGCGCATTCGATGGTCCGAGCGGTAGAAGCGTTTTTCGCCGGTGGCGGCCACATGGCGGACCGGTCCGGCTCAACGGACGGCTGAGCGCGACATTTTACACCGAAAGATAGCGATCTCGTTGCTGGCGATTTTGAACAAAAGCGCTCATATCGCCGGCCATGACAGGACCCCTGACCGCCGGCGAACCGCTGGCGCCCAACGGCCGGGATATCCGCGGCCAGCAAGACGCTGCGACCCCTGCTCCTCGCGGAAAGGGATCTAAGCGCCGCCGCGGTCTGCTGGTAAGCACCGCGCGCGGTCTGTTCGGTGCGGTGCTCGGTATATTGCTGCTGGTTGGCGTGGTTGGAGCCGCCGGCGGATTTATGGCATTCCAGCACTACAGCGCCGACCTACCCGACGTGGACGGGCTGCGAAACTACCAGCCGCCCGTAATGAGCCGGGTCTACGCCGGCGATTCGCGCCTGCTGGCCGAATTGGCGTCCGAGCGGCGAATCTTCGTTCCTGTCACCGCCATTCCGGAGATCGTGAAACAGTCTTTCGTCTCGGCTGAGGATCAAAACTTCTATACCCATCGCGGCGTTGACCCGCTGGCGATTGCCCGAGCGGCGATATTCGACCTAGCGCATGCCGGCCAGGGCAAGCGGCCGGTCGGAGCCTCCACGATCACTCAGCAGGTCGCCAAAAATATGCTGCTGGACAATCAGATATCGTTCTCCCGCAAGGTGAAGGAGGCGATTCTGGCGATTCGCATTGAGCAGAATCTCACCAAAGAACGCATTCTCGAGCTCTATCTGAACGAGATCTACCTCGGGCTGGGCTCCTATGGTGTCGCCGCGGCGGCACAAACCTATTTCAACAAGCCGCTGGACAAGCTGACAATCGCCGAGGCGGCGTTCCTCGCTGCATTGCCCAAGGCGCCAAACAATCTCAACCCGTTCAAATATCCCGACGCGGCGCGGTCGCGGCGTGACTATGTGTTGGATCGCTTGGCCGAGGATCACGCGATCACACCTGCCCAACAGGCCGAAGCGAAAGCGGCGCCTGTCATTCCGTCTGAATTCCGACGGCCGCCGCCAATTCCTGGAGCCGACTGGTTCACCGAGGAAGTCCGCCGCCAGCTCATTGCTCGGTTTGGTCAAGAAACGACTACGCAGGGCGGTCTGATGGTGCGTACCAGCCTGGACCCGACATTGCAGATCGATGCGGAGAGGTGCCTGCGCGATGGCTTGATGGCCTACGACCGCAAGATGGGCGGATGGCGGGGTGCGATGGCGCACCTGACGCTTCCGCCGGCTGATTTCGAGACGAAGTGGCCGGCGGCGCTGAACGATCAGCCCAGGCCGCCGGGAATGCTGCCGGACTGGAGGATGGCGATCGTAGCGGGTCTGACTGACGCCGAGGCCAAGGTCGAGTGGCTCAGCCCGGTGGGCGAGCGCCGGGCCGCCGCCATCGTGCTTCAAGACGTGAGTTGGGCCCGTCCGTTGCGCGAGGGCAAGCCCGGGCCCGCGCCGAGGCGGATGGCGGATGTCGTGCAGGTCGGCGACGTGGTTATGATCGAGCCCCCGTCGGCGCTGCCGAAGCCGGCGACCGTGCCGCCGGTGGTGGCCAAGGGCAAAGCGGCCCCGCCTCCGGTGCCGCCACCAGCGAACCGGGCGACGCTGCGACAGATTCCGCTGGTTCAAGGGGCGCTGGTGTCGCTCGACCCGCAGACCGGCCGGGTATTGGCGATGGTGGGTGGCTGGAGCTTTGAGCAAAGTCAGTTCAACCGCGCGATCCAGGCCAATCGGCAGCCGGGGTCCAGCTTTAAGCCGATCGTCTATCTCACGGCGCTGGAGAAGGGTATTTCGCCAAGTCAGCGATTCCTCGATGCGCCTGTTGTGGTCGACACGCCCGAGGGACGCTGGCGCCCAGGGAATTTCGAGGGCACCTTCAACGGGCCGATGCCGCTGCGGGTGGCACTGGAAGAATCCAGGAATCTGGTGACGATCCGGGTCGCGCAGCAGGTCGGCATGCAGGCCGTCGCGGATAATGCCATCGCCTTCCACATGGTCGACTCAATGCCGCGGGTGCTTCCGGCGGCGCTGGGAGCGGTGGACACGACCGTGTTGCGCGAGGCGGGCGCTTACGCGTCGATCGCCGCGGGTGGCCGTGAGGTAGTTCCCACGTTTATCGATAGCGTACAGGATCCCGATGGGCATGTGGTGATGCGGGCTCCGGGCTTGGATTGCTCCGATTGCGGCGATGCGTCGAAGCCGCCGACGGTGATCGACGGACGGGCGCAACTCGCCGACCCAGACAGTGTGTTCCAATTGATCACCATGATGGAGGGCGTGGTGCAGCGCGGCACCGGCGTTCCGGCAGGAAAGGGGTTGAATTGGCCAATCGCCGGCAAGACCGGCACCACTCAGGATTTCACCGATGCCTGGTTCTCCGGCTTTACGCCCGACCTGGTGACGACGGTCTGGGTGGGTTTCGACAATCCGGCGTCGCTGGGCGAGAACGAAACTGGCGCCGCAATCGCCGCGCCGATTTGGCACGACTACATGGCCCTGGCCTTGGCGGGGCGGCCAGTGCTGTCCTTCCCGATGCCGCCTGGGGTGACCATGGCGCCTTGGAGCACGGGTTCGGGGACAGTGATTGACGCGTTCAAGGCGGATCAGGTTCCGGGAGCCTCGGCTCCGATGGGCATGGGTCTGGCCAGTGCGCCGTCGTCCGATGGGTCGCCCGCACCGCCTCCGATAGTGCACGGCGGGGTTGATAACACCATGGGTGGGTTGTATTGAGCCGCCCTTTCCGTAGGCACCATCCTCATGTCCACTGAGTTTGACGCCCTGAACGAACAGATCAAGCAGTCCATCGCACTGCTAAGGAGGCATCTTTGACTGGGATGTCGCCGAATCCCGCCTCGCGGACCTGAACAACCGGTCCGAAGACCCGGCGCTGTGGAACGATGCGGCGGCCGCGCAGAAGTTGATGCGGGAACGGAATCAGATCGCCTCGGCGATGGAGGGCGTCCTAAAGCTGGAGGCGGAGGTCTCCGACGCGTTGGAACTGATCGAACTGGCCGAAGCGGACGGCGATGCGGCGATGGCAGCCGAAGCAATGGCGGCGCTCCGCGCGTCAGCCGCTGAAGCGAAGCGGCGGGAGATCGAGAGCCTGTTGTCCGGCGAGGCCGACGCCAATGATTGCTATGTCGAGCTGAACTCAGGTGCCGGCGGGACCGAGGCGCAAGACTGGGCAGAGATGTTGATGCGCATGTATATGCGCTGGGCCGAGCAGCACGGATACAAGGTGCAGTTGATCGAGGAAAGCGAAGGGGAGCAGGCGGGGATCAAGTCGGCGACGCTGCAGATCACAGGGCCGAATGCGTATGGCTGGTTGAAGACCGAGGGCGGGGTGCATCGCCTGGTGCGTATCAGCCCGTTCGATGCGAACGCTCGGCGACAGACTAGTTTTGCCTCGGTGTGGGTCTACCCGGTGGTGGATGATTCGATTGATATCGACATCAATGAGGCTGACCTGAAGGTCGACACCTATCGCGCGTCGGGCGCCGGCGGGCAGCACGTGAACAAGACGGAAAGCGCTATCCGGATCACGCATGTTCCGAGCGGCATCATCGTTGCGTGTCAGACTGATCGCAGCCAGCATCGGAACCGGGCGACCGCGATGGCGATGTTGAAGGCCCGGTTGTACGAGGCGGAGTTACAGCGGCGGGAGGCAATTACCGCGGCGCAGGAGAACGCGAAGACTGATATCGGCTGGGGGCATCAGATCCGGAATTACGTATTGGCGCCGTATCAGTTGGTGAAGGATCTTCGCACCGGGGTGGAAAAGGGGAACCCGGACGCGGTGCTCGACGGCGATCTGGACGAGTTCATGGCGGCGGCGTTGGCAGCTCGGTCCGGTGCGACTCGGTCGGAGGCGAGCGCGCAGGCACGGTAGCAAGCAGCCCCGCCGCCTATGGTCCTTGCTCCCTAGCCCCCAGTGACCGGCGGAAAGAAAGCCACCTCGTCACCTGGCTGTACCGGCTGCGACAGATCCGCGAATTCCTGGTTCACCGCCGCCCGCACGGTCCTGCGATTCTGAAACGCCGCGGCGTGGCCGGGGCTCTGCGCCGACAGGTGGTCAATCAGCGCAGAGACAGTGCGAACGCCTTCCGGCAAAGCGATTTCCTCATGCGACGCGCCGGTCCGTTCGCGGAGCCAAGCGAAGTACAGAATGGTCAGGGGCTTATTCATAACCGGCTATATGGGGACTACTTCGGCGTCGGTATCGTCTCGATTTTCCCGTCGGAGTGAATCACGGTACTTGTACCGTTCCCATTCGGCACCACGATCGCTTGGCCCCCGCCCGGGGTGGTTGTGGTCTGGTAACCAGGGCCGCCGCCGGTGGTGACATTGGGGCCGCCGGGCGTTTGAATGACCTGACCGGTCGACCCGCGCGCCGGAGGTGCGGCAGGCGGAGCGGCGTAGCTGGACAAGGGGGGCGCCGACTGCGGCGACGGCAGGCCAGGTTGATTGTTTTCTGGAGGCGTGGAACTGCCGGTGCTCGGATTCGGCGATGGTGAGGGCGGGGCTGTGCCACGGCTGAGCGGCGAACCCGGCACCGGCTGTTCCGGCTCGGGTGTCAGGCCGCCCGTGTCTACCAGATCCTTCATCGTTGGAGCCGGCGGGAGAGGGCCAGGCCAGATATCGCCCGGTTCGGTGGTTAAACCTTTAACCGGAGGCTCTTGTCCACGGACTCGAAGCAGATTCTCACTGTCACCGACTGGCTCGTTCGGATTGGATCCGCCGCTGAACGGCGGGTTCCACCACGTTTTGTAGCCGCAGCCGCTGAGCGTCAGTGCCAGGCAAAATAAGGCGATACGCCGCATTGAGGAACGCTTCCCGAAATTCAAAGGGGCAAAGAACGGCAGACTGTGCCTCCGGATCGCCCATCACTCAAGGATGTTCTACCATCGCAAATGTGCACTGTCACGATATCCACCCGAGATTGGGTTGTTGGTGAGACGAGCCTCAGAATTTTGGACCCGCGTCCCCGCCCAGGCTTGCCCCCTGACCAAACGTGCGGTTCGGTAGCCCGAGCGCGCTCCGGACGCGTTCAGGGAGGGATGCAATGGGTTCAACATTGACCGTAACGCCTGCAGCGGAAATTACCGCCCGGTTGGACCGGTTGCCGATGACGCGGCACATGTGGATGCTGGTGTTGCTGATTTCCCTTGGTGGTTGGTTCGACACGTACGCCATCTTTCTGACCGGCTCGATCGCCCCGGGGATGTTCGCGGACAAGATATTCACCCCGACGACGGTGTCCTTGTTCGGATTTACCGGGCTGGCGTCCTTTATCGCGGCGCTTTTTACCGGGCTCTTCATTGGGACGATGTTCTTCACCCAGGCAGCCGACCGTTTCGGCCGCAGGACCGTGTTCACCTATTCCCTCGTCTGGTACTGCGTCGCCACCCTGGTCATGGCATTTCAATACACCCCGGGCGGGGTTAACCTGTGGCGAATGATCGCCGGGATCGGCATCGGGGTGGAGCTCGTGACGGTCGATACGTTCATCTCCGAGCTGGTGCCGAAGCGGGCTCGCGGGAAGACCTTCGCGGTGCAGCAGTCGATCGGGTTCATCCCTGTGCCGCTGGTGGCGCTGCTCGCCTGGCTGCTCAATCCGACCGCGCCATTAGGGCTATCGGGCTGGAGATGGGTGGTTATCATCGGTTCAGTCGGTGCGATCATCGTCTGGTTTGTCCGCCTTAGGCTGCCGGAGTCACCACGCTGGCTGGCTCAGCAGGGGCGCCTCGAGGAAGCCGACCGGGTCATGGCCGCGATCGAGGCGCGGGTCGCGGAGCAATCCGGCGGCACGTTGCCGGCGCCGGAGCCGCCGGTGGTGGAGGATCCGCGTAAAGGAAGTTTGGCGGAGATCTTCAACCCGACCTATCGCAGCCGCACAATGATGCTGTCGGTGGCGAATTTCTTCCAGACGATCGGTTTCTACGGGTTCGCCAACTGGGTGCCGACGTTACTGATCGCCAAGGGCATCCATGTCTCGCAGACGCTGGAATACTCGTTCATCATCGCGTTCGCCTATCCGTTATTCCCTTTGATCAGCTCACTGTTCGCGGATCGCATCGAGCGCAAATGGCAGGTCTGCCTGTCGTGCATCGGGATCGCGGTGTTCGGCGTGGCGTTCTCGTTCCAGACTGAGGCAATTCCGCTGATTATTATCGGCACGTTGCAGACAATGATGAACGCGTGGCTGTCGTTCTCGGCGCACAACTACCAGTCGGAGCTGTTTCCGACACGGGTCCGTGCCCGGGCGGTCGGGTTTGTCTATTCCTGGAGTCGATTTAGCACGATCTTCACGGGCTTCATCATCGCGGCGATTCTCCAGCGATTCGGCGTCCCAGGGGTTTTCATGTTCGTGGCCGGAGCGATGGGGATAGTGGTGCTGTCAATCGCGGTGTTTGGGCCGCGCACGAACCACCGATCACTCGAGGAGATCGCACAAGGCACCCCGCGCGGCCGCAACGTGGAGGTGGATCGGCCGGCCTGAGGTAGGCTATTGCCGCCCGTCCAGCCTTGGTTCCGACCGTTGTGGTCGCACGATCGACGGATCCTGCCGCCTCGTCGGGCGCATATTCGATGCCGGCGCTGGCCGCTCCGGCAACTCATTGACATTCTTGAGAAGATCTTGCGGGGCCGGTGGAATCGGCGGCCGGTCGCTGACTGGTGGTTCCCGCCGCGAAGTTCGCTGGGCCGGCGCGTATACATCCTCAAAATCGACCTCCCGCGGGCCTACCGGGAGGCGCAGCGCCAGATGGCGGATCTCCTGCTGAATTTCGTCCAGCCGAACTTCGATAACCTCCAACCTGGTTTTGACGCCGAGGACGCTGAACGGCATGAACAGAAAAGCCAACGCATACAGCAGCGCGGGAACAAGCAGCACCATCGGCACCCACCAGGGCACCCAGTCGGGGAATGCAAACAGCGTGTTCATGCCCCAATCTTAGCATCGAAACAGGCTCCGGTGGATGGATTTCTGCGTTCACGCGTGCGAGTTTGCATCGATGTTGCTCCTGATCCCCGGCCCCGTCACCACCCACCCTGAGGTTCGCCAGGCGTTGACCCGGGATATCGCGCCCTGGGACAATGAGTTTCGAAGTTTTGTGGCGAGCCTGCGCACCCGAATTTTACATCTTGCCGGCGGGGTCGAGGGCCTGCATGCGACGCTTCCCCTGCAGGGCTGCGGGCATTTCATCACCGAGGCAGCACTGCGCACCTTTCTGCCGCCCGGCGGGCGCATCCTGATTCCCGCGACCGGCGCCTATGCCAGCCGCATGATCCGCTTGGCCGAGGAGGCGGGCCGGGTCCCGGTTCCTATGCCGATCGGCCTGACCGACACAACTGATCCGGACGCCGTTGCCGGTGCGCTGGCGGCAGACCCGACCTTGTCGCATGTCGGCATGGTCTACTCGGAAACCGGCAGCGGCGTGATCCACGACGTTCAAGCGATCGGCGCGGTCGTCCGGAAGGCCGGACGGCGAATGATCGTCGACGCCATTTCGGCGTTTGGCGCTCTACCGCTGGACCTTTCAGTGATGCCCGAAGTCGATGCGGCGGTGTTTAGCGCCAACAAGTGCCTGGAGGCGCTTCCAGGCATTGCCTTCGCGGTCGCTCGGGTCGACCGGCTGTCCGCGTGTGCCGGCAACGCCGGAAGCTGGTCGTTCGATCTTTCTGATATCTACGATTATTCCACGCGCGGCGGAGGGGGCGTTTTCCGCTTTACGCCGCCGGCGCAGATTTTAGCGGCCTTGGATGTCGCACTGAATTTCCATGACGCAGAGGGTCAACCTGCCCGTCTGGCTCGTTATAGCGAAAATATGCGCATCTTTTACGAGGGTATTTTGGGTCTCGGCCTTACGCCGTGGCTTGGACTGGAGCGCCAGGGGCCGGTGCTCGTCAACGTTCATGCTCCGGCCGACCCGGCGTGGGACCTGCAGGCCTTCGTAGACGCGTTGAAACGGCGCGAGATCCTGATAAGCAACTTCTACACAACGCCGTCACCGACATTTCGCGTCGGCTGTATTGGGGCGATCACACCCGACGACATGGTGGGAGTGATCCAGGCCATGGATCAGGTGTTGGGAGAACTCGGCATCAATCGCAGAGAGGGCGCCCAGGAATGAACCCCGATCTTGAGATCGCCCGCGCCGCCAAACTACGGCCCATTCAGGAGATCGCCGCGAAGCTTGGCATCCCGGACGAAGCGGTGGAGCCCTATGGCCGCCACAAGGCGAAGATTGGGTTGGATTTTATCGGCACGTTGGAGCCCCGCTCCGATGGCGCGCTGGTGCTGGTGACGGGGATCAGTCCAACGCCGGCGGGGGAGGGAAAGACCACTACGACCGTTGGGCTGGGGGACGCGCTGAACCGGATCGGCAGAAACGCGGCGATCTGCCTGCGGGAACCTAGCCTGGGGCCGAGTTTCGGGATGAAGGGGGGTGCGGCGGGCGGCGGGTATGCGCAGGTCGTGCCGATGGACCAGATCAACCTGCACTTCACCGGCGATTTTCACGCCATCACCGCAGCGAACAATTTGCTCGCCGCGATGATCGATAATTCGATCTATTGGGGCAATAAGCTGGAGATCGATGCGCGTCGGATTACCTGGCGCCGCTGCCTGGACATGAACGACCGGGCGCTACGCGGGATTGTCGGCAGTCTCGGCGCCGTCGGCAACGGTTTCCCCAGGGAGGACGGGTTTGACATCACCGTCGCGTCGGAAGTGATGGCGGTGTTCTGCCTGTCGCGCAACTTGCCGGATCTGCAGGCGCGACTGGCGAAGATAATCATTGGGCAAAATCGGCACGGGACCAATGTGACCGCCGCGGACCTGAAAGCTGACGGGGCGATGTCGGTGTTGCTGAGGGACGCGATGGCTCCGAATCTTGTGCAGACGCTGGAGGGTTCGCCAGCGCTGGTGCACGGGGGGCCATTTGCCAACATCGCCCATGGCTGCAACTCCGTGATGGCGACTCGGTTGGGGATGAAGCTGGCGGAAATCGTGGTGACCGAGGCGGGGTTCGGGGCCGATCTGGGCGGCGAGAAGTTTTTGGATATCAAGTGCCGGTCTGCAGAGTTGAAGCCGTCGTGCGCCGTCGTCGTGGCGACGGTACGGGCCTTGAAGATGCACGGCGGCGTCGCGCGGGACGCGCTGGGACCGGAGAATGTCGGGGCGGTGAAGCGCGGCATCGCCAACCTGCAGCGCCATGTTGAGAATCTACAAAAGTTCGGGCTGCCGGTGGTGGTCGGGGTCAACCATTTCAACTCCGATACCGAAGCGGAATTCGAAGCCATCCGTGAGGCGATGGCGGCGCTGGGCACTGAAGCGATCAGCTGCACCCATTGGGCGCGTGGCGGAGCAGGGGCCGAGGATCTGGCGCGCGCCGTGGTCAGCCGGATCGAGGCAGGGACTGCCCGCTACCGGCCGCTCTATCCGCTGGAGATGGCGCTGACGGACAAAATCCGCACGATCGCGACGGAGATTTACCGCGCAGCCGATATAGCCCTCACGGACGCGGGGGCGAAAAAGCTGGCCTCATTCGAGGATGCCGGGTTTCGGGATGTGCCGGTGTGCATCGCCAAGACGCAGTATAGCTTTACTGCTGATCCGACAGTGATGGGTGCGCCGACCGGGCACGTGCTGCCGGTGCGGGAGGTGCGCTTGTCCGCAGGCGCCGGGTTCGTGGTGGCGATCTGCGGCGACATCATGACCATGCCGGGATTGCCGCGCGTTCCGGCCGCGGAATCGATCCATCTGCGTGACGATGGCGCGATCGAAGGGCTGTTCTGATCTCATCTATCTCCGCAGTGCCTGTCAGCAGCATTTGGCGCTTACTTGGCTGTCGCTTGCACGATCCAGCTAAACGATGGCGTATTGGCCGCAACTTCCGAGCGACAAATCACTTATCCCCATAGACGGCCTCGGCTCCATGAGATGTGCGTCACCGCTAGTGGTCCGATCCCGACAGAAGCATCCCATGCGGTCGGGTGAATCGGCTCACAAAATCAAGGACGAGTGGTTCGAGAACACCGGAGGATCCAGTGATGCCGTCACCTCTCCAAGTCAAACCCGTCTTAAAGATTACCGGGCTCGTCTACGCCCTCCTTGGGCTAGTGCTCGCCGGCGGCGGCGTCTGGCTGGTCGCACTTGGCGGGTCGGCGTTTTATCTGGCTGCGGGTCTAGGCATTTTGGCCAGCGGGATACTTTTGGGGGCAGGTCGTTGGCCGGCGTTGTGGGTTTACGCGGTAGTGCTGATCGCCACGCTGATTTGGGCGGTGAGCGAAGTCGGCTTCGATTGGTGGCCGCTCGCTGCGCGCGGCGACATCATTTTCCCACTTGGGATCTGGCTGCTGACGCCATGGATCACTCGTAACCTCCGTCATGACGTGTCGCCTCGCGCGCTGATAATCACGCTGCCGCTTTGGGCTGGGGTGGTGGCCGGCGTCGCGGTGCTCGCGGCCGGACTGACGTCCAGTTATCACGACATCGACGGTTCGATCGCGGCCGCCGCAACCGTGACCGAGCCGCAGGAGGCGGTCACGCAGCCGGTCGAGGATTGGCGTGACTACGGCCGCACGCAGTTCGGCCAACGGTATTCGCCGCTAACCCAGATCACTCCGGGCAACGTAAAAAGTTTGAAGGTGGCTTGGACGTTTCGCACCGGCGATCAGGCGGGCAAGAACGACCCGGTGGAAACGACCTTCGAAGTGACGCCGATCAAGGTGCGCGATACCGTCTATCTGTGCTCACAGCATCAGCGCTTGTTCGCGGTCGACGCGAAAACTGGCGTGCTGCGCTGGTCATACGATCCGAAGTTGGTGGACAATCCGACTTTCCAGCATCTGACCTGTCGCGGCGTTTCCTACCACGAAACGGCAGCGGGCGACACGAACGCCGATGGCGCGCCGGCGCCGGCCGATTGCTCGCGCACGATCTTCCTGCCAGTCAATGACGGGCGGATGATCGCCGTCAACGCCGATACCGGTAAGGTTTGCGAAAGCTTTGGCGATCACGGGACGCTCGATCTGCTGGTCGGCATGGGGGTAAAAACTGCTGGCTTCTATGAGCCGACGTCTCCACCGGTGGTAAGCGACAAAATCCTCGTAATAGCGGGATCGGTTATCGACAACTATTCGACGCACGAGCCTTCCGGCGTCATTCGAGGGTTTGACATCCACACCGGCAAGCTGATCTGGGCTTGGGACGCCGGGGCCGCTGATGAAAATGCGCTGCCATCGGCCGACTATACCTATACCGAGAACTCACCGAATTCATGGATGACGGCATCATACGACGCCAAGCTTGGGTTGGTGTATCTGCCGATGGGAGTGCAAACCCCCGATATCTGGGGCGGCAATCGCGGGGACCTGGCGGACCGCTATTCCAGCGCGCTGGTGGCGCTGGACATCAATACCGGCAAGCGCGTCTGGTCCTACCAGACCGTGCATCATGATTTATGGGACATGGACTTGCCGTCGCAGCCAACGCTAATCGACCTCTCCACATCGGGAGGTATGGTTCCGGCGGTTTTGCAGCCGGCCAAAACGGGCAACCTGTTCGTGCTCGATCGCCGCACCGGTCGGTTGATCGTGCCCGCGCCCGAGTTGCCCGTGCCGCAGGGCGCCGCGCCCGGCGACCATGTAACACCGACGCAGCCATTCTCAGAGCTGACCTTCCGCCCCGAACAGAAGCTGACGGGAGCGGACATGTGGGGCGCGACGATCTTCGACCAGCTGTCCTGCCGGATTCTGTTTCATCAACTGCGCTACGAGGGCACCTTCTCGCCGCCCTCATTGCAGGGCACGCTGGTATTTCCAGGAAATCTCGGAATGTTCGAATGGGGAGGCATCGCAGTCGATCCGGTGCGGCAGATCGCGATCGCCAACCCGATGGCGGTGCCGTTCGTCTCCAAGCTGTTGCCGCGCGGTCCGGACAATCCCGAGGCGCCGAACGACGGCGCATCCTTCTGGCAGCGAGGTAGGTGTGCAGCCGATGTATGGCACTCCCTATGGCGTCGTGCTGCATCCTTTGCTCTCACCTGTCGGTCTGCCGTGCTTGCGGCCACCTTGGGGTTACATGGCGGGGATCAACCTGAGGACCATGAAGATTGCCTGGATGCATCCGAACGGAACGATCCGCGATAGCTCGCCGATACCGATGCCGATCAAGATGGGCGTGCCGACGCTGGGGGGCCCTTTGACTACGGCGGGGGGTGTCGCTTTCCTGACGTCGACGCTCGATTATTTCATCCGCGCCTATGACGTCACCACCGGCGAGCAATTATGGGAAGACCGGCTGCCAGCTGGCGGGCAGTCAACGCCGATGAGTTATGCGATGGACGGCAAACAATATGTCCTTACCGCGGCTGGCGGGCATGGATCGTTCGGCACCAAGACCGGAGATTACGTGATCGCTTACGCGCTGTCTGATTAGCGGCGGAAAGTCGGCGTCATGATCGCGCTTGCTGGACCATGCATCCGCGCATCGTCGGCACAGCAGCAGACCAACGGCGGTGTCGGCATCGGCCCGAGCCAGCAGCAAGCCCAGCCCCAAGAGCCAGCGCCGGCGGGTCCACCACACTTGTTCGGAGACTGGAATGGGCTTCGGACCGACCTCGGCAACTACGGCATCAACCTAAATCTGGACTATACGACTGAGTCTGCCGGGAACGTCGCCGGCGGGCCGCGCCAGGGCTTAGACTACGCGCACCAGATCGGTCTCCAGTTTGATGTGGATGGGGAGAAACTCGCGGATATCCCAGGCTTCTCAACCCATATGGTGGTGGTCAATCGTGCTGGCCGCAACCTGAGCAGCGACTACATCGGCGACAACGTCCTTCAGGCTCAAGAAATCTTTGGGGCCGGTTTTGACATGGCGGTGCATGATGTCCGGTTCTACGGCGAAGAGAGGCTGTAGGATGACCGCGTCGACGTCGTGTTCGGCCGCGTCTTCCCCGGCATGGATTTCGCCACTTCGCCTCTATACTGCGACTTTATGACCCTGACGATCTGCGGGCATCCGCGCGCGCTGACTGCTGAGCAGGGGTTCATCGACTGGCCGCGAACACCTGGGGCGGCTGGATTCGCGTGCGCCCCACCGCCGAGACCTACGTGATGAGCGGCATCTATGCGTCGCAGCCATTCCCCGGTGGCGGACGCAGCGGCTTCGACTGGTCGACCAATCAGAAAACCGGGGCGTTCTATGCCAATGAGTTGGGCTGGGAGCCGGTGTTCGGACGCAGCCAGCTGTCGGGTCACTACAAGGTCGGCGTCGGCTTCGATACCAGCAACTTTCCGGACCAGTTCTTGGACATGAACGGTAGTTCGTTCGTCCTGAGTGGCCTCCCCCCGCCACTAGTCACGGTCGCACGCAGGTCTGGGCCACCTTCGACCATGCTATTCCGCACCGGGCAGGGGCCAAACCATGGCCTGACGGTGTTGGGCGCGTATGCGCACGACAGCCCCGGCAATTCTTTGTACCAGCACTTCGTCTGGGTGGGCATGCTGTATTCCGGCTTTTGGAAGGCGCGACTTGACGATCAGATCGGACTCGCGTTCACCTACTACCAGGTTAGCCCCGATTTGACGTCAACCCAGCGTCTGGAACAGGCATTCGGATTGCCGCCGACTTATCAGTATGGCGTACAGACTTACGCGATGGTGCTGGAGGCCAACTATAATATCCCGGTCTATCGCGGCGTCCAGCTTCAGCCCGAATTCGAATGGTTCGTCCCGTCCCGGCGGCGTGTCGACGGTGCCCGACGCGGTGGTGCTCGGCCTGAAGACGCACGTGCTTTTCTGATCCAGCCGACGTTTGGCCGTGGTTGGATCGATGCCCTTAAGGCTCCGACTGTCCGCCGATACTCTCCGGTTCCGGGTCGGAATCAGGTGATTACGTCGCTGGCTTGCCGGACGACGTCGGTCGATACTCATCGTCCGTTGCAGCCGGCGCAGAGTGGTCGCGAGGCTCGTTTGGACTGACGGCGTCTATATGGGCCGGCGCGACGTGTATCTGCTGTTGAACCGGCATGGGTGCAGCGATTGCCGGCGTGAGGCTTAGAGCAGGAACCATCGCGATCCCGAGAAAAGCTGCCAGCAACTGTATCTCCTATTTTTTGTCGCCGGCAGAGCACATCGCCCGAGCCGTCCCGTGATCTTGTTCCCCGCGGATCTGGTTATGCTGCATTGCAACACAATGGCGCATTGCAGCACAGTACAATAGATTATCTTCATGTCCCGACGGGGAGCGCTGAGACCCGATTCCAGCCTAGCGTGGTCATGCTCCCACGTGATTGGACACAAACGGTCTTGGTTAGGCAAGACCGTGCCTAATGTTGGCTCGGTCAAAATGGATGACGGTTTTAAGTGCCTTGCCTCGGACGCGGGGGGAGGCTAAACGCGGGCTCTCAGTCGGAGTGTAGCTCAGCCTGGTAGAGCACTGTGTTCGGGACGCAGGGGCCGGAGGTTCAAATCCTCTCACTCCGACCAATGATTTCAATAACTTAACTCCCGAAAAACCCCCAGAACACAGTGCCGGTTGGTGCGAAAGAACCGACAACCGATCCCGGCGCGAATCAAAAGTCCTGCTTTAAGCACGATTTCCAAGCACTTAGCCGATTTTGACCGTTTGGTCCCGCATGCATAAAAAAAGGCCACTGCTGACCCCGTTCCTGGCGGACTTTCATCGGCACGCCATGAAAGATCGGCTTAAGACGCTGCCCTACTTGCCCTAGACGGCCTCGGGTCTATTTGGGCAGCCCGCCGTTCCAGCACCGCAGCCGCCCGCCTTTTCGACCCCGCCGTTGCGTGGCCATACGTGTCCTCGATCAGTTTGACGGTCATGCCCGCAAACGTCGCCACTTCCCAGATCGGCACCTCGGCCAGCAACATCCACGTTATGACCGTATGACGCAGTGTGTGTGGCGTCACATTGGTCAACCCGGCTCGTTCGCACGCGCTGGCAAAACCGTGCTTGATCGAGCCGACCACATCACCGGCCCGTGCGATCACATACTCTGAGACAGCGGTCTCCTTGGCGGCAGACAGAATGGCCAACAGGTCAGCGTTGATCGGCTGCGCGACTTTGCGCTTCTTGGTCTCGATCTCACCGACAGGTCGGAAATCAATGATCCGCTCATGCAGGTCAACCCGGTCCCAGGTCAGCGCGAGGATCGCCCCTGACCGTGCGCCGGTATGCAGACCGATCTCGACAAACAATCGCAGGTGACTGGCCTTGCACCCGTCAAGCAAGCGCTCGGCTTCGAGGCGGGTCAGGAACCGAGGCCGGGCGTTGCCCTTGGGTGGCAGTACCAGGTCTGGCATCCGCTCGACCACCCGCTCGCCTTCTTCGGTCATACCCCAATGCAGCGCGGCTCTGAGGGCTTCCAGTTCGGTGCGGATCGTGCGGGATGCCACGGTGCCGAGGCGGTGATCGCGATAATCGAGGCAGGCGGCTTTGTTGATACGATCAATCGGCCAGTCACCGAAATAGGCGTTCAATGCACGGTGGGCGTAGGCCAGCCCGTCCGCCCCGCCTGCGGTGATCTCGCGACGGCGTATTTCAAGCAGGGTGGCCACCGATCGGCCAGCCGCTTTGGTGGCGCTGCGCTTCTGCTCGCGGACGAATTCTAGCAGGGCGGTTTCGGCCTCCGGGCGGCTCGCCGTACCCGTGCTAATGCGGCGTCCGTCAGCGATGATGAACCAGTTGGGTTTACCTGCGATGCGGGCGAGACGGGGGGCGGTTGATGCAGACATCTGCGTTCGTATTCCTCAACTTTGACTTCAGGTATTCTGATCATCCTTCCCAAATGCAGGCAACACAGTTCTCCTTTTTTGATGAGGGATCGGACCTTGCCGGGGCTACACGCCCAGCGTTCCGCCACTTGTGCGGTGGTGAAGTTCATGGGTGGACTTTGGTAAGGATTGACATCGCCAAACGGCTCTCTTCTGCATGAAAGCCCGTCAGCTTAAATGCGCCGATTTAGTCGGGGGAAGCTTTTGGCCGAAATAACTGTCGGGGACAAAGAAATATATTTGTCTTGTAGCAGTGGAGCAGCGAAGTTTTTGCAGTAAGCGCCGAGGAATCGAAGAACTTTATATGGTGCGCCCGCCCGTGATCATTTGACAGTCGAACGACAGGGCCGATGGCCAGCATTTGACGGGGCTAGATCGGGCTGGATTAAAATGATTTTGGCAAGGTGAGGCGCGGTCAGGCGTGGTTTGTCACGGCGCGGTAAGGCATGGTTACGAGGGGCGAGGGGGAATCAGTTTCGTCCTTCTCGTGGTGATCGAATTGGTGACCGATGCGCAACGGCAAGCGTTACGCGCAGAACTTGACCGGATTGAAAACGATCCTGACGATCAGCGGAACGTATTTGTCGATATCATTGATTATGCCCGGCGCGCGAATGCGACGAGCGTCGCTCTGACCCGAAGACTGATGTTTGCCATCTATGGAAAACTGGTGGAGGACCGATGGCAACTTTTAATGTTGACATCGATTGGAGGCTGGCTGAAGGCGAGGACTTTCCCAAAGGCCGCTACAGCCGAGGTCACACGTTGACCTTTGACGGTGGGACCGTCGTTCCCGCGTCGGCATCGCCGCACGTTGTCGGCAGATGGGCCGTGAAAGAAGCCGTTGACCCCAGAGGAATTTCTCGTCGCCGCCCTGGCGAACTGCCACATGCTGTCGTTCCTGCACGTGGCCCGGTTGGCGGGCTTCTCCGTCTCTGCCTATCGCGACCATGCAGAGGGAACGATGGAAGAAATGCGCCAGGCAAGCAAGCCATTACGAAGGTTGTCCTGCGTCCCAAAATCGAATGGGCAGGCGAAGCTCCGGAACAGGCGAAGCTCCGGAACAGGCGAAGCTGGACCACATGCACCATGAAGCTCATGAGGTCCGTTTCATTGCGAACTCGGTGAAGACGCAAGTGACAGTGGCCTGACCTCACGGCGCGCATTTCGGAACACGTAAATATGGAGCCGGGCCGACCAGCTAGCCAGCAATGAGCATCTTAAAACATGGCCGCCTGGAGCGCGTCTCATGTCGTGGTGGTGCCCCCGCGAGGCGGTTGCGCCATCTTCGGGACACTGATATGAGAACAGAATGATTAGACGTCTGATCGCAGTCAGCTTTTTGGCGTTCTGTATCGACGTGGCCTGCGCCCAACCCACGGTGTTCCGTGACAAGCAGGGCAACCGGATCGGCTCCGCCGAGCAGCAGGGCAGATCGACAGTCTTTCGTGACAAGCAGGGCAATCGCACCGGCTCCGCCGAGCAGCAGGGCGAAACGACGGTGTTTCGCGATAAGCAGGGAAACCGTATTGGCTCCGCCCAGCGTCATTAGCAGCTACGCTTGCCGACGCGAATTGCTTCATTGCGAAACCCTAAAGACGAAGGCGGCGGTGGCCTAGCCTCGCGGCCCGCTTTCGGTACACGCAAATACGGAGTCGGATCAATCGGCTTACCGGCCATGAGCATCTCAAAATATACGTGCGTACCGGCAGTGACTCCCGTTCTTCCAACAACACCGAGCTTCTCGCCCGCCACGACGGTACTTTTGCCTTGAGCGAACGATGGGGCGGCCAAACCCAGGTGGCTGTAGATGGCAACGAAGCCATCGTGCTAAACCAGAATTCCAAGTCCTCCTGGCCCCTTCTTCTGGATGCGGATCACGCTGCCGGGCGCCGTTGCCACGATCGATGCGCCCGGCGGTGCCGGTAGATCGACGCCATAGTGGTAGGTGCCTGCCTGGGGATGGTCGCAAGCACGCGCGGACCAAAACGGCGAGGAAATGTACGCGGAACTGACGGGCGGCACAAGCATCGGCTTGGGTTGCGGGTCCGCGTTCGCGCCGCCCATCGTCAGAATTAGGCTGAGAACCGCTCCTGCGATGAATAGACGACCGACCTTTTGACTCTGGCGAACGCGATTGGCTGGTCGGGCGTCAGGTACGAAGCGTATTTTTGGTCCCCCTGATCTCGTGCTTCTTTAACCAAGCTTTGTGTTCGGCCTGCGCCTTGGTCAGTGCCGCCGTCTTGGGCAAGCTGGTCGGCTTGCCTTGTGGTGTGGATATCTTGTTTACACGAGACATTCGCTTCGCTCCGCCGGATGCGTTGGCGAACTTTACGAATTTCAGCAGCGGATGTCGTGCTCGACGGCCATGGTGTCATCAAACGCTCCCCATGCTGCGACATCGTGGATCATCAGCGGGGGCGATCCGTATGTCGCAATATCGGGAGCGTTGGACGAGGTTGGCGCCGACCGTCGTCAAATCACTCTGTCCGACGAGACGGGTGCGGGGGTTGCCCAGTCTCCGCGAGGGAGGTTGGAATTCTGATCCCGGCGTCTTTGAGCGTCACGACGACGATGATCGGGAACGTCAACTCCTTGCTCATACGCAGCCCGGCATCTTCGGGCTTGACGGTCAGCCAATGGTTCGGGCGGCTGACCGGAGTGGTGGGAGACTATTGCGGCGCGGGGGAGTGTCGGACCGACTGTCGCATGGCGATGTCTAGCGCGTCGGCACGGCGCATATCTGCCTCGCTCATGCGCAGCGTCACATAAACATAGCCTTCGGTCGTGCAGACGGCATCCTCCCTGACGGCGCGCAGGCGGCCATTGGCGGTCTTATATTAGGCACACTCTTGTCCTGCCTCAGCCGAGATCGGGCGGCGAGTTGCGCCTCGGCTATAGCCAATTCCTTGCTCTCCGCCGTGTCAGCCAGCGCCGCCGCCGATCGGTGACGAGGAACTGGCGGTCATTATTGACGGTGGTTACCGTTACGCCGATCGGAATGGCCGGACACGCGGCCTCGACTGGTACCAGCGCGGCGAGCAGCGTGCCGACGGTCAGCAACAGACAGAACGCGTGCCGCATGGCTCAGAAGCCCTTTGCGCGGTCGGCGTTGCTGAAGCTGGGAACCGCGACCAGCGGTCCGGCGGCGCCCGCCGGTTGACTACCGCCGCCGGTTTGTGCGGGCACACTCTCCCCTGGCCGAACGGCAGGATGGGCCAATGAATTGGACATCTTGTCAGCCATCGTCCCGGCTTGAGCGATGGTGTCCGGTTTCACCCCGACCGTGACGCGGAACTCGCGTCCGGCTGTGTAGCAATCGCCTAGCGGCACGACGCCACGCAGTAGTCCCGAGGAATGCCCGGCCAAATTTCTAACGCGTTTTACCGTCTCATTGCGAACCGCTTGCTTCGAGGTGCCCCGCATCGATTTGGTTTCATCAACTGCGCGGTTGATGGTGTCGTCGCTGCTCACTCCCTCCTGTAGGAACTGGGTGATCATTGTCTTGGCTTGAAGCGTCGCCTCGTCACGCGCATCATTGATAGCATCAACATCGTCAAACGACACACCCACCGAAGCGGTGGCGAGGATTTTGACGCCGCCTGTCACCTCCTCGATGTTGATGCCGGGGGTATAGGGATAATCGCCGCAGCCCTCGGCGTGTGCGGCGCCGATGCCGACCAAGAACAAAACCGTGGCGACAGAATACCAAGCTCTCATGGTTCCGGACCTTTATTCTGAGACATTTTTGACGACGATCTTGTCGGCTCGCGCTATAACTGCAAGCGAAGTCGGGACCAGGAACTCGTCCTCGATGCTATGCCTGTTGCGCAGAAATGGTCCGCACAGCCTTCCGCACGAACGTTACCTCCGGCAGCTAGGAACATCTTTAGTTATTGAGAACCCACTGACGATCATTTTCTGAATCTTTCTTCCTCATTGTTCCGACTCTAATTAGCAAGCCTTACGACGACCCGCTTGGCATCCTTAAGCACGGAAAGTGGTAATTCCACGTACATGCTGAATGTTTGGTCTCGGGATAGATTTAGAATATCGAATCCGTTGATATGTAATTGGAACGAAGGAGCAAAATTGGGAGACCCGGCGGTCGAAATTTTGGAAGAACACGAACTTGGCGGAGGGCATCGTCTATCCGTTTGGCTATAAGGATAAAAGTTATATTCGTCCAATAACTGTTCGTCCTGCCCTATGATGGAGACTTGAAAATCAAGTCGTGTGAACATTGCAATCGACTTGTCATACTCAGCAGCGTCATCAATCATCTGGTAACACACATCCGCGTATTGGGACTTGCCTGTTCGAGACATCACCCCTAAATATCGGCGCGGAGTATTTTGCCCTATTCCGTCCATTGCGTCACGCTTGAAATCCGGAAACTGCTTTGCCATCAAGTTATAAAGTTCTCGGTAAGCTTCCTGAGGGATAATCCTTAGGCATGGACCTTTGGACACCTCTTTTGCTGTTTTCCATAGATTTTCCGTAGTCGCTGGATCGACCACTAGCACTATTGGAAGGCTATAGATTGAGTTCTTATTATTCTGATGCTCATGGAGCCAAGATTGAAAGTCACTAGGACACCGTGACGGTCCGCTTGGCCCCAGGTCGCATGGTAGCGAATTGAAATCTACCTTTTGGGGCGCGCCCACCGTCAAGGTTACACCTGAATTCTCAGCTACAGGCTTTACCACTCGGTCGATGAAAATTTCGCTGGCGTTGGCTTGCTGGGTTTGCTCTGTGGCAGCCTGCGCGAACAGGCCCTTACTGACCGTTGTGGCACCCGCAAGCGCGCTCTTTAGTTGGGCGTGCAGGACATCGACCTGCACCGCTACCTTTGCAGCCACGCGCACGATACCGCCATCTTGCTGGGTGTCGAGCACCTCAAACAACTTGATCGAACCCTGCGAATATTCGCGCATGTTTTTGGAGATATCGCGCGTCTCCGCGCGGATGCCATCCGTGATCTGGGTGCGCCGCTTGATCTGTGTTTCGGCATCAACGAATGAACCGACCACCTGCGTCAGTGCATTCTGGGCGGCGTTCTGCATCGCGCTTTCGACGGTGGTGCCAAGGCCATTGGCAACGATGACGGTGATGTTTTTCGGGGTATCTGGTTGTCCAACCGTGTTATCGGCAGCAAGCTCGGCGCGCAAAGGCGACGCGAGTGCAGCGGTTCCGAGCGCAATCGCCGCAGCGACGCAGGTGGCGGTGTACCAACGCATGATGCACCCTGTTCATTGTCGTTATAATCATTGGTCGTTATCAAAAATAACCTATAGCAGACTATTGCCTGACGATGGGAGGAAATAAGGTCCATATTGTATGTTACACGAAATATTTCTATCGTGATGGTCGGTGTGCCGTTTGCGGCTCGAACCCATGAGAACGGTGGGGGATGTCTGCCTAATGTCCGAGATGCACGCGTTCGTCGTCAGGCGATGATAATGTTGACATCAGCGACGTTCTGTCGCCGGGCCGGATAACGTCCCCTGCAGCGGTGATACGTCCAAAGCTAGTGGCAGTGCTGTCCCGACGACAGCGAGATAGTGCGACGCTAACGACCGACGTAGGCGAGGCCGTAGGGCTTGGTAACAGAAGAAGCATCTATGCAGAAAACCCATCTGCATCGCTGCGCTGAAACCCCAGCATTTACGCCATCATCATCACCGCAATCAACCTGTACAATAACCGCTTGATTTCGACATAGTTCAGAACATCTAACTGCCTCCACGCCTGGGATGGTCGATCATGGCGAAGGTATTGCGGGCGGCATTCTATTTAAGGGTCAGCCGGGACAGCAAAACCACGGAGAACCAGCGGATCGTCCTGACGACACTGGCCGCTCACCGTGGCTTCCAAATCGTCAAGGAATACGAGGACGCCGGGATCAGCGGCGGTAAGGGCCGGGACAAGCGACCATCTTTCGACCAGATGCTCAAGGACTCCATGCGCCGTCGGTTCGATGTCCTTCTCATATGGTTGATGGATCGTCTTGGTCGCTCGGTTCTGCACGTCGAGCAGGCTATGGCGGAATTGGATGCAGCCGATGTCGCGCTGATTTCCGAGCAGCAGGGCATCGACGCCACTGACATTCGGACGAGCAATGATGCAGATGGCGACTGTGTTCGCGGAGCTTGAACGCTCGATGATCGGGTCGAGGGTGATGGCAGGGTTGGACCGCGTGCGGGTGGGAGGCAAAAAACGCTGGGCCGTCCGGCGGTCGGGATGAAGATCGAGGAAGCGATCCGTCAACAGCTTGGCCTTGGACATGGCATCCTGAAGGCTGCCAAGATCGTCGGCGTGGGATCGGGAACCGCGCAGAGGGTCAAGCGCGAGATGGTTGACCTATTGGCGAAGGCTGGCTGATCTCCTTCAGCGGCCGATCGGAGATGCCTGCGCTGTTGCTCATCAACCTGCCCCCACGCTGATCAGAGCGACGATGGCGAAGTAAGGGTGGTCTTTTATCAGGCTAAGGCCGTCCGCAGCACACGCGAGTGCAGTTCAGTTCCTGCGGCCCGCGCCGGAACCAAATGGTTGTTGCAATGTAATTTCAGATGGGCGTCTAACGCTGTGCCCGCGGTGTTCTTGGCCGTGGAGATGATCCTTACGCACGAGGCAAAACATTGAACGGCATCACGGCGGGCCTGCTGGTGGCTGTATGCATCTTCCTTGGAGGGGTGGGCGGGTTGTATTTGCGCCGGATTATGCCGGAGGAACACCTGACGAGGGACACTTACGACGTTATCAAGCTGGGTGCAGGAATGTTGTCTGTGCTGGCGTCGCTTGTGCTGGGGCTGCTGATCGCGACCGCTAAAACGTCTTATGACTCGGCCAATCAGGCCATCCAAAACTATGCCACCGAGTTGGCGCTGCTGGCCGAGACGCAGCGAGATTACGGCGGGGTCGCGTCGGCTCCGCGCGACCTCCTCGAAGGCTACACGCGCACATTCCTGGAAGAGGGTTGGCCGAAAGATCGACAACTCTCGACCGTAGACAACGAGGGAACGCGGGAACTGCTGGAGCATGTCGGGAATTGATCCGGGCATTAAAGCCAGTGGATAAGGCGCAGGAGGCGCTACAAGGCGAAGCCATTGATATGAACGTCGCCCTGCTGCGCCAGCGGTGGCTGCTGATCGAGCGGCAGGGGCCGAACGTGCAGCGTGTGGCGCTTGGAGTATTGGTATCCTGGATCACCATAATATTCGCGAGTTTTGGGCTGGGTGCGCCGCGCAATGGAACGGTGGTGGTGGCGTTCCTGATTTGCGCGCTGGCGATAGGAGGCTCCGTCTTCTTGATATTGGAGATGGACCGGCCCTTGAACGGTGTGATGCAAGTTAGTAGCTGGCCGGTGGAGAACGCGCTGGCACATATGAAGTGGTGAGGCTCGGGCTTTGCTCGCTTTCGGGCCAGCATGTGCATGTATCATCGGGTCGGCTGATCGCGTCCGCCCGCGCTCGGCGTGATCCGTGGTTGAACGGGGCCGTCATTCCGGTTAGACAACACGGGTTCGCGACAATCCTGTAGCCGCCAGCGAGCTATTCTGCCTCGCTACGGAGCAGGCGGTCCAGCGTTACGCTCGCGCTCTCTGTCGGAAGTGATCCATCCTTCGGCATCTGCTCATCAGACCGCAAGAAAGAGATGCGAGTGCAGGGACTACTGAAGTAGACGCCGATAAACTCCCAATACTCCGCTTCGCTTATACACAAGATGGCTGTTCAGGTGGAGACCATCAAGGCAATGCATGCAACCGGCGTGAAACCGACGCACATCGCCCGTCAGTTGGGTGTTGCCAGATCGTCGGTGTATCGGATGCTGGAGGCAAGCTGATCATTGGCACCGACGCAAGCTGCTGTACGCTTCCACCGCCGAGGTTCCTAAATGTCATTCGACGGCGGCTGAGTTGCTGCCAGAGGAAAAGTCAGCAAGCATGACTTAACACGATCAAAGGGATGGTTCGCAGTACGACCTCGCTGATCCGCCGTGGGCCGAGGACCGTCTATTCGCATCGTTAGAGGACGCGCTGACCGCGATGAGCACGGCGGAAGACCCGATTACGATGGGCCGTCTGCCCTGGGTTCGCGGTCACTAGACAGACGCTTCGAAACTTCCAGGCTTTTCCATCGGTTACGACGGGTGGATTTGGGCGTGTGTCTATGTCGCAGCGGGGTCAGCGACTGGGTCTGAGACCGATAGGATCTGCTTGGGCATTGATACACTGAGCTTTTTCAGGACCCCGCCGGCACTGTCGGTGATTTTCGTGCGCTGAACAATAGTCCGCCCGCCGGTGTGGTAGCGGACGGCTTTCAGAGCGGCGAGTTCATGCGCGATCCTTGGCCAGGGTAACGCGCAACGGATCTCGGCGGCACGCTGCATTTGTAAAGCGAGGACACAGAGCTTGACGTGTGCCTCGATCCGTCGCGGCGTCCAATGGAACATTGGCCGGACCTCGAGCCCTGTCTGTTTCATTCGCCGGAAGAAAGATTTCGATGATCCAGGCGCCTTTGTATCCAAGCGCCACATCCTCGGCCGAGAGCGTGTCGTCATTGGTAATGACGACGAACTTGCCGTCGAACTTTTCCGCCGCCTTGATCTTCGCGGCGTCAAGCCGGGGGCGGCCGAGGTAGTCCGTGGTGAGATAGCGGCCATAACGGCGCGAGGCCAGCAGCGTGCAGGCGGCCTTCGGGTGATCCGCCTCACGCTCGCGCAGCAGGCGGAGTTCGGCATTGAGTTCGACGAGCACCTGTTCGCGATGCAGGCGCTGGCGTTCGGCTTCCTCAAGATTGAGGCAGAGCACATAGCGCCGGCGGCGTTCGAGCACTGGCGCTCGCGGTAGCTTCGGCCATACTCCAGAGGCTAACAGGGTAATCACTTGCATTATCCAGGACCTGCCGCGCCACGGCCTCTGTTAAAATCAACCGCTGTTTGCCAGTAGGTGAAACCCGGGGAAGCGAATAGGCCGCGCCCTCCCGATAGGTCGAACGAATGACAGCAAGGGCTGCCGACCACTCCAGCGCACCTGCCATCGCTGCCTCGAAAGCTCGTACCTGCCGAAAAGCGGCCACTGTTAGTGAACCATCACCACTGTCGAGAAAACACTCCAAAAAGATACCTCTCCCATGCACCGTTTGATCCTTCAGCCCGATCAGAAGAGCAAGGCGCCGCGATTTTAGTGGACACGACGGCGACGCCTTGTCTCCGGGGGCACCCAGCGTAACGCCCGACTGCTCTAGCGGTAAGCGAAGGAAGTTGAGAAGACTCAGCCACTCTTCTGGCTCTAAAGCATCAAGAAGTGTTCCAATTTCTACCGCCATTTCGATGCATGTACTGGATGGCGCCCAAGTCCAAAAGATAAGGTGGAAGAGAAAGCGGTCGATTGGCGTCTTAATACGGCTTATTTGCGTCTGCCACCAAGCTATATTCCTGCCTCGTGATTTTGCGACGCGAATCCGGTCGCATAGCGCCCGGTCTGTCGCCACGAGGTCGTAATCTTTTGTGCGCGGCGCTTTTCGGCCAGGGATGTGGCAGATCGCGTTGGCAACTGAGATGATCAAGGGAACCTCGCCCCAACATGATCGGCATTCCTCAATAAGTCTCTCAAATTGAGCGGCTGAGACCGATACAGCACTCGGCACGTCACGCCTGTCGAAAACGTCTGCTATCATGCAGCTAATATCGAACGCTTTCTGTTCTTCTCCGGTATCAAAATGAAGTTCCTCCGCCTTTGCGGCGCGAGCGCCAGTGTTGAAGCGGCGTATTGAGTCGTTGACCAAACTGAAGAGATATCGACCTCTATCGAAAATCAATATATAGATCGGATTGCGTATTTGGGTCTTGCAGCATTTCAAAAGCTCTCGACACGATCTCTGGTGCGCCGCAAGTCTCCGGCAGTTGCACGACCTGATCCGGGCGGAATCTCGCATCGCCGGGAAGCAATTTCCGCAAAGTGTCTGGCACCGCAAGGGCCGTCACTAATTCAATCACGGCCTTCGGTGCTTGAGAGAAAACCCAATCAGACAATAGCATTGCGGCGAGCATCGCTGGGTGTCTCGTACGACCAAGGCTGAAATCGTTGATAAGCTCTTTCACCCGCTCAGCAAGGTCGAGCAATTCACTTTTGCTAAGGCAGCCACAGAAAAAACGCGTCACATTCAGCCAGTAGAAATTGCGGGCTATGGCATCGAATCGGTCTGGTTTAGTGCCGCCCTTCTCGTGTCCGGTTGGTGAGTATGAGGCCGGGTCATAAAGGTGGCGTGCTGCAAAATACTCACGCAGCGGTTGAACCTCCAATTCATATGTACCCTGAACCCTAGAGACAATCATCACAACACGCTCAAGCATTGCGCCGAAAATCTCCTCCAGCACCGAGGTCCGATGCTGTTCGCGCTCTAGATATGCTCGTAGTATCGTCTGAAGTTGACTTTGGGAGATGCGGCCTCCTGAATTCCCTTTACCTGTCTCGGCAGCGGTATGTAAGACCCATGCAAGGTACCGGTGTATGTCCTTCAAGAAGTCAATATTTTTGCGGTACGACAGCGCTTTTGGCAGCCTCTCGGCTAAAAAATAGATCGACATAAGCATCGTAGAGATTTGTCCGTCTATCCGGCAATGCTGCTCCGCGAGTGTAAATCAAGCTCAACAAAATGGCTAGTTGCATGGGATTGCGAGCGAGGTCTCGAAGATGTGGCTGCTCCATCTTCTCGTTTAAAATAGCCGAGAACTCAGCACGTTCCCGAGGCAGAAGGTTCCGAGCATCCATCCAGCGTTGGGCGTATAGCTCCATCTGATGCCGTCGCACTGATCCGAGATAAGCTGAGGAAATTGTTCGGTATCAAACCCAGGCGAGTTGGCAAACGCGGCTGGGCGGGACGTGATCACAACTCGCAGTCCCGCGCGATTTTCTTTGAGGCGTGTTATAGCCTTCGTAACGTTGGCAACAACATCCGCCCTACCTTTGATGTCAGCGACTGAGGTGGCCCCCGAAAACTGGACAGGTAGCTAAGAGAGAAGTCTCAGCTTGGGACGGCCGCTTGGCCGAAGGTGAGACATGGCAAATACACGGAAGAAGCACAGTCCTGAGTTCAAGGCGAAAGTGGCCCTTGCGGCGGTGCGGGAAGAAGGGACTGTGGCCGAGCTGTCGAGCCGGTTTGGCGTTCACGCCAGCCAGATCCATGCCTGGAAGAAAACGCTGCTGGACGGGACGGCGGGTTTGTTTGCGGCAAACAAGGGCGCACCCCATGGCGATGAGGCCAAAGCCGAGGCTCAGATGGCGCCTTTGTATGAGAAGATTGGCCAACTGACGGTGGAGCGGGATTTTTTTCGCAAAAGGTCTGGGCCATGAGCCCGGCCGACCGGCGTGCGCGGGTGGACCGGGATGACCCGGTTCTGGCGATCGTTGCGCAGTGCCGGCTGCTGAAGATCGCTCGCTCGACGCTGTATTACCGGCCGGCCCCGGTTGACCCGGATGATCTGGCGGTGATGCGGCGGATAGACGAGCTGTATCTGGCCTCGCCGTTCTACGGATCACGTCGGATGGTTGCGGTGTTGCGGCGCGAGGGCATGGTTATCAACCGCAAACGGGTGCGGCGGCTGATGCGGGTGATGGGGTTGGAGGCGATCTACCAAAAGCCGAACACCAGCCGAGGCCATCCGGATCACACCGTGTATCCGTACCTGTTGCGGGGTCTGATCATCGACCGGCCGAACCAAGTGTGGTGTGCCGACATCAGTGTGCCGCGGCAAGCGGCGTGAGAGATGGGGGACGGCCCCCCGCAATCGGCTTGCAGGAGCAGGTTGCAAACCACCGTAAGCGGCGTGGGTCAAAAGCCCGGGTCGTGAGCGTTACGGAAAAGGCGCCGCGAGGCGTCAGGTAGGAGACAGGAAGGCGAACAACCGTGAACTGCCGTTCAAGTGTCGAAAGTGCTCAGACGACGTCGAAACCGGTGAGTGATGTTGCGCCGGGATCAGTCTGGCCGATACCTGCTTACGGGCCAGACGGCGTCCGGCATAGAGGCAGCGCGATCCTGTTTCAGGCTCTTACGTTGAACCGCGGGAACCTTCGGCGGCGATGCGAAGCGAAAGGCACAAGCCGACAAGGCGAGGCCGATAGTAGCGATGCGCCGCCAAGGGACGGAGCTGCTCGTAGTAGCGATGAAGCCGCTGTAACGGCGGCGGAGCGAAGGGGCGGCGTCATCCAGCAGGCATGGGAGATCAACCGGGCAACCGGGAGGAATCCTTCATGACCTGCAAGCCTTACGACGTTCCCAAGACCTTGGTATGGGAAGCATGGTTACATGTGAAAGCCAATCAGGGCGCCGCGGGGATCGATGCCGAGACGATCGAGCGGTTCGAGGAGAAGCTGGGCGACAACCTGTACAGAATTTGGAATCGGATGAGTTCCGGCAGCTACTTTCCGCCGCCGGTGAAGGCTGTTCCGATCCCGAAGAAGTCAGGAGGCGTCCGGATATTGGGCATTGAACGAAACCGCTCCGCGGTAGTGTGCGGCTGACTTGCCGGGGTCTCCTGTCTGAGAGGCTTTGGGTTGTCCGACCCACCCTCATCAGACAGGAGTTCGCGATGGCTGAGATCAGCCCTCTACGCCGGCGCATGATCGACGACATGACGATCCGCAATTTGTCGCCGGCGACGCAGCAATCCTACACTCTATGCGGTTGCCAAGTTCAGCCGCCATTTTGGCCACTCACCGGACCGGCTGGGCTGGAGGATGTGCGCGCCTATCAGCTGCATCTTGATCGCGCAGCAGCGATCATGGGCGCATATCAATCAAGCCGTGTCTGCGCCCTGCGGTTCTTCTACGGCGTCACCTTGGGCCGGACCGACGCGCACGAGCACATCGTCGCCGCGCGCGAGCCGCAAAAGCTGCCGGTGGTGCTGAGCGGCGACGAGATCGTGCGGTTTTTGGAGGCGGTTCCCGGTCTGCGCAACCGGGCCGCCCTAACGACGGCCTATGGTGCGGGTCTGCGTGTCGGCGAGGTCGTGCGCCTGACCATTAGCGCGGTCGACAGTGGCCGGATGCTGATCCGGGTCGAGCAAGGCAAGGGCGGCAAGGATCGCTATGTGATGCTGTCGCCGCAGCTGCTGCAGATTCTGCGCGCTTACTGGCGCCTGGCGCGGCCGAGCCGCTGGCTGTTCCCGGGCCAGGAGGCGGCAGAGCCGGTCAGCGTCGCCACGCTGCAGGAGGCCTGCCGGCCGGCGGCGCGGCAGCCGAACTCAGCAAGCCGGTGACGGTGCACACCTTACGGCACAGCTTCGCCACTCACCTGCTCGAAGCCGGCACCGACATCCGCATCATCCAGGTGCTGCTCGGCCATGCCCGGCTGTCGACGACCGCCCGCTATACCCAGGTCGCGACAACATCTGATCGCAGATACGACCAGCCCGCTGGATCGCCTCAGCTTGGGAGTGATGCCGCCGAACTGATTGCTCAACGTGCGTTCCGCGCTCGAGGTGGCGGACATCTTCCGTCGCCACGGCGCCGCCTATCGCGCCGATCAGCTCGGCAGCATGACCATCGGACAACGCCGAGTCATGGCGGCGATCGAGGCCTGCCGGACGGCGGCGCTCGGCGGCCATGTCGAACGCTGTGACGATTGCGGCGAGACCTCGCATCGCCTACAATTCCTGCCGCAACCGGCACTGCCCAAAATGCCAGGGCTTGGCCCGCGCGCAATGGATCGCCGATCGCCAGGCTGAACTGCTCCCGGTGGCCTACTTCCATGTCGTGTTCACGGTGCCGGAGGCCATCGCCGGCATTGCGCTGCAGAACAAGGCGGTCATCTACGACGTCCTGTTCCGGGCGGCAGCCGAGACGCTGCAAACGATCGCCGCCGATCCCCAGCATCTCGGGGCCGCGATCGGCGTGACCGCGGTGCTGCACACCTGGGGGCAAAACCTCTTCCACCACCCACACATCCATTGCATCGTACCGGGCGGCGGCGTGTCGCCTGACGGCCGCTGGATCGCCTGCCGGCCTGGCTTCTTCCTGTCGGTCCGAGTGCTCTCCCGCCTTTACCGCCGGCTGTTTCTGGAACGGCTGCAGGCGGCCTTCAATGTCGGGATGCTGAACTTCTTCGGAGAGCTGGCCGGGCTCGCCAAGCCGGCGGCCTTTGCCACCCATCTGCGGCCCTTGCGCAGGGTCGAATGGGTCGTCTATGCCAAACGACCGTTCGGCGGGCCGCAGCAGGTGCTCGAGTATCTCGGCCGCTACACGCACCGGGTCGCGATCGCCAACAATCGGCTCATCGCCCTGGCCGACGGACAGGTCCGCTTCCGCTGGAGGGACTACCGGCACCCGCAACGCCCTAAGATCATGACCTTGCCCGTCGGCGAGTTCATCCGGCGTTTCCTGCTGCACGTCCTGCCGAACGGCTTCCGCCGGATCCGCCACTTCGGTTTCCTCGCCAACGCGCATCGCCGCGCCAAGCTCGCGCTGATCCGCGGCTTGCTCGATCTGCCGGAACCCGAGACGGCACCCGAACCCGCCGATTATCGCGAGCGCTACGCCCGGCTCTTCGGGCGACCGCTCGACATCTGCCGGGCCTGCGGCGGACAGCTTGTCGACATCGCCGTACTCAACCGCGCCGCGAAGCCTGCGCCCTTCTCGTACGACAGTTCATGACCGCGGCGCCCACCATCACTTTCCGCTTTCGATCGACCGCGCCAATACCGCGCCTCGAACGCCCTCGGTTGTTGCCCGCGACAAGCAATTCCGCCCTCGCCGATGCCACAGCGCACTGCAACATCCTTTGCCCGATCACTGTCTGCCTTACGCTCGGCAGCAGCGCACTCTAGGTTGACTGCGCACGTCGCTGCTGGGCGCCACCGCCACTGCGATCGCTGGGCCCACAGCCGCGTTCAACTCCCATAGGCCGTACCGGCCAACGCGGCTTCGTTCAATCAGGCTTCAACGACGTCCCGCACCGTGCAGTCCTCGCCGACTGGAGTCGCGGGACCTCGTTGAACCCTCATCGATTTCAA
>CAWFVX010000026.1:0-153542 GCA_963819345.1 uncultured Alphaproteobacteria bacterium | reverse complement strand
ACACCGCCTCCTTCCCGTCGACGATCCGATGGTCGTACGACACGGCGAGATACATCATCGGCCGGATCTCGATCTTGCCGGCCACGACCACGGGCGTTCCTGGATCTTGTGCATGCCCAGAATGGCCGACTGCGGCGGGTTCAGGATCGGCGTGGACATCAGGCTAGCCGTAGATGCCGCCGTTGGTGATGCTGAACGTGCCGCCGGTCAGGTCCTCCAGCTTCAGCGCACCGTCGCGGGCGCGTTTGCCGAAATCGGCAATGGCAACCTCGATCCCAGCGAAGCCCAACTGGTCGGCATCACGGATCACCGGGACGACCAGGCCAGAGGGACCACCGACGGCGATGCCCATGTTGACGAAATTCTTGTAAACCACGTCGTCGCCGTCGATCTCGGCGTTGACCGCCGGGAATTCCTTCAGCGCGACACAGCACGCCCGGACGAAGACGCTCATGAAGCCGAGGCGGACGCCTTTATGCTTCTTCTCGAAGGCGTCGCGATATTCGCTGCGGAGCGCCATGATCGCGCTCATGTCCACCTCGTTGAAGGTGGTGAGCATGGCGGCGTTGTTCTGCGCCTCCTTCAGCCGGAGTGCGATGGTCCGGCGCAGACGGGTCATCTTCACGCGTTGTTCGCGCGGTTCATCCTGACGGGGCGGTTTGGCAGCCGGCGGAGCGGGAGGCGCCGGGGCAGGGCGCGACAGAAATTCGATGACGTCGCCCTTGGTGATGCGGCCGTCCTTGCCGGTGCCGGTGCCCAGGTCGTTCGCCGAGACCTTGTTTTCCGTGAGCATCTTTGCGGCTGCGGGCAATGGCGCATGCGCCGGTTCGGACGCGGCCGGCCGGGACACCGGCCCCAACGGACGCGGCGGCGGATTAATGCCGGCCGGCGGGTTTGCGGCAGGACGCGGTTCTGGCGCGGGGGCGGCGGGTTTAGCGCCCGCGGCACTGTCAACCCCGTCGACAACGCCGAGAACTGCACCGACTTCAACCTCCGTGCCTTCGGGCACCCCAATAGAAGACAATATGCCGGCGGAGGGCGCATTGACCTCCACCGTCACCTTGTCGGTTTCGAGCTCGACCAATGGCTCGTCCGCCGCGACGGTCTCACCCTGTTGCTTGATCCAGCGGGCAACGGTGGCGGTGGTGACGCTCTCGCCCAACGCAGGCACTACGATTTCGGTCGCCACAGCGGTCATTCTCCAGGCGGAAGTAGCAAGCGGGGCGGTCTACCCGATACCGAGCACAGTGGCTACCAGGCGCGCCTGTTGGGCCATATGGGCCTTGGCGAGGCCGGTCGCCGGGCTTGCCGCGGCTTCGCGTCCCACGTAGGCTGGGCGGCGAACCTTCATGTCAAGGTGGAGAAGAACCTTCTCGATGCGGCGATCGACGAAGCTCCACGCCCCCATGTTTTCAGGCTCCTCCTGACACCAGACCACATCGGCGTTTCGGTACGGGGCGAGGACTCGGCTAGGGTAATCTCCGGAAACGGATAGATCTGTTCCAGCCGAGCCAGGGCGACGTCCTTGATGTCCTTCATCCGCCGTTCCTGCAGCAGATCGTAGTAGACCTTGCCGGAGCAGATCGTGACGCGGCGAATGTCCTCGGGCGGAGCAAGGTCGTCGATTTCCGGGATCACGTGCTTGAAGCGGGTGCCCTCGGCGAAGTCGGACAGCGGGGAGACCGCCAGCTTGTGGCGCAGTAGCGATTTCGGCTCAAAAACGATCAACGGCTTGCGGAAATTGCGATGCAACTGGCGCCGCAGCGCATGAAAATAGTTCGCCGGCGTGGTCGGATTACAGACATACATGTTGCATTCGGCACAGAGCTGTAGATAGCGCTCGATGCGCGCCGAAGAGTGTTCGGGTCCCTGTCCCTCGTAGCCGTGCGGCAGCAGCAGGACGAGGCCGGACATGCGAAGCCATTTGGTCTCGCCACTGGCAAGGAATTGGTCGATGATGACCTGCGCGCCGTTGGCGAAGTCGCCGAACTGGGCCTCCCACAGCACCAAGGTGCGCGGATCGGCGAGCGAGTAGCCGTATTCGAAGCCCCAGAACGCCGGCTTCCGACAGCAGCGAATTGTAGATTTCGATCCGCGCCTGGTCTGGGGCGATGTTGTTCAGCGGGACGTATTCATGCTGATTGACCTGATCGATCAGCACCGCATGGCGCTGACTGAACGTGCCGCGCTGGGTGTCCTCGCCCGACAGCCGGATACGGCTACCTTCAAGCAACAGGCTGCCGAAGCCGAGCGCCTCGCCGGTGGCCCAGTCGATGCCCTCGCCGGTGTTGATGGCTTGGGCCTTGGCCTCGAGCTGGCGGATGATCTTTGGGTTGAGGTTGAAGTCGTTCGGCACGTGCGACAGGGCGGCGCCGATCTGCTTCAGCGTCTCGGCGGGGACCGCAGTGGGTTCCTCGGTGAGTTCAAGTTCCTGCTGATCCACCGGGTGAAAGCCGGCCCAATGACCCTCCAGCCAATCGGCCTTGTTCGGCTTGTAGGATTTGGCCGCGGAGTTGGCGTCTTCCAGCGTCTTGGTGAACTCGTCCCATATTGCCTTAGCGGCCTCGGGGGAGACGGTGCCATCCCGCGCCAGTCTCTCGGCGTACAGTGTACGGGTCGTCTTTGTAGCGTTGATCGCTTTGTACATCAGCGGCTGGGTAAATGCCGGCTCATCGGTCTCGTTGTGGCCATGGCGGCGGTAGCAGACGATGTCGAGCACGATGTCGCTGCTGAATTGCATGCGGTATTCGGCGGCCATGCGCGCGCAAAAGATCACCGCTTCGGATCGTCGCCGTTGACGTGCAGGATCGGCGCCTGGATCGATTTCGCCACGTCGGTGCAGTAAAGGCCGGAATAGGCATGGGCGGGGACGGTGGTGAAGCCGATCTGGTTATTGACGATCAGATGGATGGTTCCGCCGGTGCGGTAGCCGATCAACTGGCTCATCGCCAAGGTTTCGTAGACCAGGCCCTGGCCGGAGAAGGCGGCGTCCCCGTGCATCAGGACCGCCATCACCAAGCCACGTTTCTTAGTGTCGCCAGCCCGGTCCTGGCGGGCACGCACCTTGCCGACGACCACGGGGTCGACGGCCTCCAGGTGGGACGGGTTGGGCTGCAACGACAGGTGCACGCTATGGCCGGCTATATCCACGTCTGTGGAGGTGCCGAGGTGGTATTTCACGTCGCCCGAGCCCTGAACGTCATCCGGCTTGAAGCTTTCGCCGCCGAACTCGCTGAACAAAGCTGTAAGCGGCTTCTTGACGATGTTGACCAGGGTGCTCAGGCGGCCGCGGTGAGGCATGCCGATCGCGACCTCGGGTCCACCGTCGGCAGCGGCGGTCTCGATGATCGCGTGCAGCGCGGGGATGGTGACTTCGCCGCCCTCCAGGCCGAAGCGTTTGGTGGTGACATAGCGCTTCTGGCAAAACACTTCGAAGCCTTCGGCTTCGGTCAGTTGTCGCAGGATGGTGCGCTTTTCGTGGGCGTCGAGGAAGGTCAGCCAAGGGGCGCCCTCGATCCTGCGCTGGATCCAGGATTTCTGCTCGGGGTCCTGGATGTGCATGAACTCGACGCCGATCGGGCCGCAATAGGTCTGGCGGAGGATCTGCATGATCTCCCGCAAGGTCGCGGTTTCGCGGCCGAGCACGTTGTCGATGAAAATCGGCGTGTCCATGTCGGCTTCGGTGAAGCCGTAGGTTTTCGGATCGAGCTCGGCGTGCGAGGCGGGCTTGATCAGGCCCAGTGGGTCGAGTTTGGCTTCGAGGTGACCGCGCACGCGATAGGAGCGGATGAGCATCAGGGCGCGCAGGGACGCGATGATGGCGGCGCGGACCTGGTCCAAGCCGAGACCGCCCCGCTCCGGTTTGGTCGCGATGGTTTCGGGCTCGTTGAAGCCCGGTCGCGGTGCCCAGGAGGCGCCGCTGGCATCTTCCAGTACCCCCCTCGCTTCGTCGTTCATGGCGTCGAACAGGTCGGCGAAGCTAGGATCGACGGAGGCGGGATCGCTGACCCACCGCGCGTAGAGGTCGGCCAGGAATGCCGCGTTGGCGCCACTAAAGGCTGAGGCGAGAATGTCGATACCGGCCATTGGTTACGATCCCTTATCCATCGTGCCATTTCGTAGGCAAGCTCTATTCCCGCGGAAAGCCCTCATTTAACCGCCGCTAGGTTGCTTCCGCTGCATGCCCAGGCTCATCTGGGAGCGGGTAGGGGGGCGAGATAGGATGATCCAAACGAAAACGATGCGCCATGCCGGGGGGCATGGCGCATCGGGTAGTTGGTCAAGGGCGCCGCTTAGTGCAACCTTGGCCGATCAGGTCGAGGGCTGTTCTTCCGCCGGCGGAGTGGGCGGACGATTACGGCGGTCGGCCATGAACTGGTCAAACTCCGACTTGTCCTTGGCGAAGCGCAGGCGTTCGAGGAAGGCGCCGAAATCTTTCTGTTCCTCCTCCATGCGGCGGAGGGTCTCAGCTTTGTATTCGTCGAAGGCACGGTTACCGGAACCGGCGCTCGGTCGGCTGGACGGGGCGCAAGCCCATGATTTCCAGTTGGCAAACGGACCGGCCTCGTGTCCGTTTTGTTGATACCGGCGACGGCCAAAGCATCCCATACGTCCACTCCCTATCAGGTAAATGAGTAAAGCCAGTCCGACCGGCCACCAGAAGATGAAGCCGAGGACAGTGAAGGCGATGGCCGCCGGGCGGCTGAGGCCCGCCGGATGCCATAAGGGCGGGCCGCCCCAGGATTGGTTACCCCACCCGTGGTTGCCCCAGGGCGGCCCGTTGTTGGGTTGTTGCCATTGGGGACCTTGGGTGTTGCCCCAAGGACCTTGGTTCCAGCCGCGTGAGCCGTAGGCGTCTTGGTTGGCAGCGCTCGTCATCGAGGGCCTCATGTGAATGTAAGACACATTTACATTAGGGTGAGACGAGCGGATCGTCAAGCGGTTCGGTGGCGATTTTCGGTGTTCGATTTGAATGATTTCAAGCGCGACGACGTTCCGCTGGGTGCAATCATGCTGTAACCGCTGGCGCAGATGAAGATCCTCTTTGTGACCTCGAACCGCCTTGGCGACGCGGTCCTTTCAACCGGGCTGCTCGACCACCTCATCCGGACCTATCCGGATGGGCGTATCACAGTGGTCTGTGGTCCGGTGGCGGGGGGCGTGTTTACGCGTATGCCGCACTGCGATCGAATCATCGTATTGCGGAAGCAGAAATGGGGCCTGCATTGGTTGCCTTTATGGGCGCGGACCGCCACACGGATATGGGACCTGGTCGTCGATATTCGCGGGTCGGCGCTGTCCTGGCTGGTGCCGACACGCCGCCGGGCCGTGTTCCGCCGTAGGAATGGACCGAAGATCGCCCAGCTCGGTGCCATACTTGACCTGTCGCCACCACCGCTGCCGGTCGTCTGGACTGCCCAAGCGGACCGAGACCGCACTGCGATTTTGCTGCAGACCGAGAGACCAATCATTGTCCTGGCGCCGACGGCGAATTGGCAGCCGAAGGTCTGGCCGGCCGTCCGGTTTGCGGCGGCTTGCCGGTGCTTGTCGGCGTCCGCATTTCCCAACGCCCTGCCGGTCATCCTTGGCGGTCCAGGTGCTGCCGAACGTGCCATGGCAGCGCCATTGCTGGTCGCGCTGCCTGAGGCACAGGATCTCGTCGGCGCCCTGTCCCTGCCGGAAGCGGCTGCGGTGCTGCAACAGGCTTCCCTGTTCATAGGCAACGATTCCGGCCTGATGCATCTGGCGGCGGCAGCGGGCGCACCGACGATCGGACTGTTCGGTCCAACCGATGCCAACACCTACCGGCCCGCCGGACCGCTTGCCACCGCGGTGGTCGGTGCATCGATGGATGCCATCACTGTCGCGCAGGTTGTCGAGGCCGGTGAACGGCTCGGCGCCCGCCTGACCGACGCGAAGAACGGATCTTGAATTGTAGCAGCCCCTGGCGAACGACATCGATAAGCCGAGGGAACAATCGTCGGTGTCCAGGATATCCTCCAACTATTGATTATCGGACACCATACCGCATGTAATTGCGTGAACCGACAAGCGAGCGACCCCTTTGATGTTCGAGGTTTTCTCCACCCCCACGACCGATCGTTTCCTGGAGGACTACAAGGCGGGTGCCACCTACCTATGCGGATCGTTCACCATCAGCGAGGATGAGATCATAGCGTTTGCCAAGCGGTATGATCCGCAGCCGATGCATGTCGATCCCGCGTTCGCGGCCGAAGGACCCTTCGGCGCAGTCATCGCCAGTGGCTGGCATACAGTGTCATGCGCCATGCGGCTCGTGGTCGAAAATTACCTGCCGCATGATAATCTGGCCTCCCCGGGAATCAACGAGCTACGCTGGCTCCGCCCGGTTCGTCCCGGCGATACGCTGACCCTGCATATTACTGTCACGGAAGCTCGGCGATCCCGAACGAAGCCCGATCGTGGGTTGATTTACTCGTTTATGGAGTTGCTCAACCAGGACGGCGAAGTGGCCATGAGCATGAGGCCGATGAACCTCGTTCGGGTGCGCAATCCTTAGCGATTCGGTGGCCTCGGTTCGTCACGCGTGGTTTATCAGCGTCGTGTCGATCACCTGAAGGCTCACGAGATTGGAGACATAGCGCCCGCCGGCAAGATCACCTGGAACCACGAGGCGCAAGGCGCCATCGCTGCCGCTGGGTCCCAACTGGCCCTTCGTATCGGCATAGGCCACCAGATCGGGTTGGTGGCCGAACATCGGGTCGATTTCCCCCAACGAGATTACCGCCCGATACCCGTCGCTGCCGGTTGCCACGACCGCAAATCCCAACAGGTCGTTCTTGATCGCCGGGTCGGTCAGCAGGCCGGCATCCTGGATCAGCGTCCACAGCGATACACCTGTATAGGTGTCTGTGGTTGGAGATGGGCCCGCGAGATACGTTGCCGTCCCGGTTGTGCACTGGTGCAGCGCAGCGAGTGTCGCCGGAGTAACGATCATCGGGTCCGCCACGGCCCCCGACAACGTTGCCTGAGGCGAAATGCCGCCGGCTCCGGCCGGACTTGGTTCCGGCAGGCCGACCACTTGCAGGCTTACCAGATCCGAAACGTATCGGCCGCCAGATATGTCCCCGGGCACGACTGTGCGCGCCAGCCCGTCGCTACCTTTGGGGCCGAGCTGCCCGGCGGTGTCGGCGTAGGCGACCAGAATCGGCTGGTGGCCGAACATCGGATCGATTTCTCCGAGGGAGAAAACCGCCTGATATCCATCCGAACCGGTGGCAATGACATACTTGCTCAGGATGTCGTTCTTCGCCGTAGTTGTGGTGACGCCGCCTGCATCGGCGAGCAAATTCCACAGCGTCGTTCCGGTGTAGCTATCGCTGACCGGGACGCCGGCTGCGGTATACGTTACGCTCTTGGTCGTGACGGGTGTCGTCGTAGGAAGATTATAGATGCCTGGATCGGCGACCTGCCCCGAGATCAATACCGGCGAGAACGCGTAGCCGAAACTTTCGAGAAGACCGCTGACACCGGTTTCGATGTTGTAGATATAGGGCAGCAGATCCTGTTCGCTCGGAAATTGCCCCATCATCCTGCCCCAAGTTCTTTCCGTTATTCCCGATCGACTATAGCTAGGCGGATCGGTCACGCAATGTGGCGGAAGCTAAACTTTCCGTGGTTGCAACCCGTCGTAAGCGAACGCCGAAGAGGCGCCGCTAGCCGTTCTCCACGTTGTCGCGACCAGGCTGAGGCGCTGATCGCTCTGCCATCCATGACCGGTAGATCGATCAGGCGATCTGCGCTCTTATAGCCGCAGGAAACCTAATCGGAGAGGCACCGCCATGCGCGCCATTCGCATCGATCGAGCCAAGCGGCTTTGCGACGACCCGGGCTGTGGCCACAACCGCTACCATCCGGACATCGCCCCGCTGGTGGAAATCGACCAGGGCGAGGAGATCGCGCTGGAAACGCGCGATGGGGTCGACGGCCAAATCCCTCCGGGTGCGACGGTTGCAGACTTTGCCACGTTCGATGCCGGCGCTGTGCATCCGCTGACCGGTCCGGTGTTCGTCAAGGGCGCAATGCCCGGGGATATTCTAGAGATCGAATTCACCGATATCATCCCCCAGCCAACGGGGTTCACCGCGATCATGCCGGGGCTGGGCTTCCTGCGCGATATCATGACCGAACCCTTTTTGGTGCATTGGCAGATCAAGGACGACTGGGCGACTTCGGAGCAGCTACCCGGGGTGCGTATTCCGGGCGCGCCTTTCATGGGGGTGTCGGCGGTGGCGCCGTCAGCGGAGCAACTGGCGGCCTGGACCGCGCGTGAGCAGCGGGTGATCGACGCTGGCGGATTCGCGTTTCCGCCGGATCCGGCCGGAGCGGTGCCCACCGGACCGTGCGGGCTGGCCGGTCTGCGCACGCTGCCGCCACGTGAGAACGGCGGCAATTTCGATGTGAAGCAGCTCACCAAAGGCGCCAAACTGTACTTGCCGGTGTTCAAGGAGGGAGGCCTGTTTTCCACCGGTGACGGACATTTTGCTCAGGGCGATGGCGAGGTTTGCGTCACGGCCGTGGAGATGGGTGCAACCGCGGTCGTGCGGTTCCGGGTGCATAAAGGTTTAGCCGCGTCTCGCAAATTCACTGCGCCGGTATTCTCGCGCACGACGTACTTCGCCGAGCCGCGGTTCGCCGCACCAGAACGGTTGCTCGGGGTAATGGGGATGCCAATCAATGCCGCGGGCGAGATCGAGGCCGAAAACCTGACCCTCGCCTGTCGCAATGCGCTGCTGAATATGATGGAACTGCTGCAGGAACGCGGTTTTAGCCGCGAGCAGGCCTACGTCATTTGTAGTGTCGCGGTCGACCTGCGGGTTTCCAATGTCGTAGACGTGCCCAACTACGTGGTTTCAGCGCTGCTACCGGAAGCTATCTTCGACGCGGCTTGATGGTTTCGCCGCGACACACGCCAAGAAGGAGGAACCCAACTGAGCGGTTTGCTCATCGCTCAAACAGAACGGTCAATTCGAGAAATGCAGCGGACAGCACTTGGCAAAGCACTCAGGATATGTGCGACCATGATTGCCGGGATGTCGGCCATGAAAGGCGTTTCTGCTCAGACGCCACCGGTCGCCCCCGCGAATACGACCGTCAGTCTTAATTACGTCTATGCGGCGTCTCTGGGCTTCGGCGGTTACACAGTCGGGGGCCTGACAGCAAACGTCTACACCTTGCCCTTGTCTGACACACTCCAAAACGTCCCAACCGAAGGCTGGGAGCTAAAACTTCTGCTGCCGGTACAATTCGGCAATTACCATTTCAGCTCGACCTTCCAGGGCGTCCCGCTCTCTCTTAACGAACAATCCATCGCAGCCGTGCCGGGCGCCGAATTGGCAATTCCGATCTCGAGCAACTTTGTGCTGAAGCCCTTTGCCCAGGGAGGCGCTGCCTACACTTTTGGCTCTTCATCCATCGAAAATCCGGGCGCGTGGGTTTACCTCACAGGAGCCCGCTCCGTCGCGCAGTGGCACAGTGGCGAATACACCTTCTCTCTCGGCAATGGCGTTGTTTATGCCGGCGACGCACAGATCGGGCCAGGCCCTAGCGAGAACTATGTCTCGTTGCAAATAGCCGCCGAGGTCCGCCGCCCGCTCGGCCTCACCATTGGCAACTTGAAGCCGGATCTTGGGGTCTACGTCGCCGATTATTATTATCCGTCACCCCTACAGTTTTCCCGTTTCTTAAATACGCCGCTTCGCATCCATAATCAGAACGAGGTCGGTTTTTCGGTCGGCTCCGCCGAACCGCTAAAAATTCTCTGGTTATCGAACCCCCGCCTCGGCGCGGGCTTCGTGTTCGGTGGAGGGCTCAAGGTCTGGCACCTCAGCTTCGGTTTCCCGTTCTAGACTACTAGTCCGATCCCGACAGAAGCATCCCGGCGGTCGGGTGACCGGCCCGCAAATCAGAGCCTAGTGGTTCAAAAAGGACGGCACTACCATCTGATTTGCACCACTAGCTGGCCCGCACCGGCCGAAACCCCTCGACCGGCGCAGCCGCCACTGATCAACTTTGCAGGTCGAGCCCGCATGCGCCCCACCGTCCCGCCGCCCGCCGACGCCGAGGATCGCCGCTGTAGCAAACCAGTCATATGCTACCCTGTCGACACCCTGCCACAGCCCGACCTCGCCACCTTCGGCGCCGCGCGGCAAAGCCTGACCAAGATCGCCGAACTCGTGGTCCCCCCGCGCGACGGCCGCGCCTTCGAGGTGCCACGGGGGCATTTGTTCCGTATTCTCAGTATTGACGGCCCACAGGTTGGTGACCTGAACCTCTTCAACGCCGCCGACCTCTCGGAGCGCTTCTTCAGCGCCAAGACCCGCGCACTGCACGCCACCCACCTCACGACCGGGGACCGCCTCTGGAGCACGCTGCCTTACCTGCGCCCAATGGCTACCATCACGCATGATACGCTCGGCTGGTACGGTTGGGATGCCGATGGGGCAGGGGTTCACGACGTCATCGGGACTCGTTGCGACCCTTACACGAACCGGCTGCTCAGCGGTCGCGATTACCATTACTGCTGCCACTCCAACCTCACCCGCGCGCTTTCCGCCGCGCGCCGGCTTGACGTCAGCGACGCCGAGTTCGCCGTGCATGACGTGATGAACGTCTTCATGTGCACCGGCTTTACGCGCGACACGCATCAATACTTTATGAAAGCCAGTCCTGTTCGACCCGGTGACTTCATCGAATTCTTTGCCGAGATTGATCTTCTCGCGGTGCTCTCCGCCTGCCCCGGCGGTGATTGCAGCGCGGAACATTCCTCGGATGTGGCCACATGCTATCCGCTCAAGGTCGAAATCTACCGCCCTGACCGTGGCTTCCTGGCAAAGCCGGCAGGCTCCCACCACAAGCGCATATGACCGGACCCACGGGCTTCCATAGCAGGCCGGAACTCTGGGAATATCGCGCTGCTACTGGGGCGACGCCATCAAGGGCAACCCGAACGGCTATGGCAGCACGATGCGCCGCGCTGCCGAGACGCCTTGGGCCACAACCATGGTGCAGGTTGGCATCGGCGGTCTTGGCAGTGGGACAGCCGACCAGATCGTGGAAGCGCGCGGCTGGGGCTCACACATCTTCATCGCCCCCGACGGAATTCAGCCAGCGATCGATGCCATTATGAGGGCGCGGACTGCATCGTCACCATTGACTGCGATGGTTTGAGACCCTCGTTGATGCCCGCCGTCGGCATACCCACCCCGGGCGGCATCGACTATCTCGATCTGCTGTCGGCGTAGCGAAGAAGGGCACGTATCGTGGGCTTCTTTTTTGTGGAGTTCATCCCTACCAAGAACACAAAGGCATCGCCGCGCTGATCGCCGCACGGATCATGCTGACCGGCATTGGACTTATCCGCGGCGTGATACCCGGCGTAGTGCCCACAGAGCCGCTTTAATTCAGAAAGATCTTTCCCTGGGTTCATCACCCCGCGCGGATCCAGCGCCTGCTTCACCGCCCGCATTACGGTCAGCGCCTCGGCGCCATGCTCCTGCTCGAGGAATTCCCGCTTGCCGATCCCGACCCCATGTTCTCCGCTGCAGGACCCGCCCAAGGCCAGAGCACGCGCCACGATCTTCTTGTCCAATTCCCACGCCCGAGCCATCCCGTCCGGCTCCGGCGGCACCATGATCACGGTATGGAAGTTTCCGTCCCCGACGTGCCCGACGATCGGCGCGGTCAGGCCAGATGCCGAAATATCCTCCTTCGCGCCCAGAATCGCCTCGGTCAGCCGGGAGATCGGCACGATCGCATCGGTCGCGATCCCCTTGTGGCCGGGTTTCCACGCCAGCGCGGCCCAATAGGCGTCATGGCGGGCGCGCCACAGCTTGGCCCGCGCCGCCGCCTCGGTCGCCCAGGCAAAACCCAGCCCATCGAACCCCAGCGCGATCTCCTCGGCCTGGGCGGCCTGTTCCGCTACCGCCGCCGTCGTGCCGTGAAACTCGAAGAACAGGGTGGGGAGTGCCGCCAAGTCCCTCCAGCTTCGAATAGGCGATACAGGCGGCCATCTGCACGTCGTCCAGCAACTCCATCCGAGCTACCGGGATCCCAAGTTGCAGGATCGCGATGACGGTCTCCACGGCGTCGCGCAGTGTCTGGAACTGGCACGTGGCGGACGAGACTGCCTCCGGAATCCCATGCAGCCGCAATTGGATCTCGGTGATGACACCCAGTGTCCCCTCCGAGCCGATGAACAGCCGGGTAAGGTCATAGCCGGAGGACGACTTGCGGACGCGACCGCCGGTGCGGATCAGCCGCCCGTCCGGCATCACCACCGTCATCCCCGTGACGTTGTCCCGCATCGTCCCGTATCGCACCGCGTTGGTGCCCGAGGCCCGCGTCGCCGACATCCCCCCGATTGTGCAGGCCGAAGTCCCGGGATCGACCGGAAAGAACAGCCCAAGATCGCGCAAGTGGCTGTTCAACTGCTCCCGCGTGACCCCAGCTTCTACGCGGCAGTCCATATCCGGCTGGCTGACGTCCAGCACCCGGTTCATCCGCGACAAATCCAACGTGATCCCGCCTCGCACCGGCGTCACGTGGCCCTCCAGCGACGTGCCCGCGCCCCACGGCACCGCGGGGACGTGCTCGGCATAGCACAGCGCCATCAGCCGGCAGGCCTCGTCGGTGCTTTCGATGAATGCGACGGCATCAGGCAACACCGGCGGCTGGGCGTCTTCTCCGTGTGAGTGCTGATCGCGCAGCCCGGCGTTGGTGGTGATGCGGTCGCCTAAGAAGCCGCGGGCCGCGGCGAGAAGCGCTTCGACAGGCATGAATGGTTCCTGGTTGCGAGTTGGCACAGGATTGGACCTGGGCGGGTGTCCTGGCAAGGGTGTCGTCGCCAGGGGGGAGTCTGGGCAGGCCTGGAACAACCGCCGGGTTCCGCTCGGTGCGTGCGCTCGGCGGTCACTCCATTGCGGTTTTGGCGGTCGGTCCCTCGTCGAGGCGCTCGGCGTCCTTTCGGGCAACGATGATCCCCGGCAGCAGGAAAACCAGCGGAACCGCCACCGCGGTGGTGGCGGAGTTCGCGATCACAAGCGAGTCGAATGAGAAATGATAGGCGTCCAGTAGTTTCGAACCGAACCAGTCGGTGCCGAACAACGCCAGGTTGCGGACACTGACCATCAGCGAGAAGCCTAAACCCTCACTGCCGGCCGGTGTGGCGCGCACGGCGAGGTCCATCAGTGCCAGTTCGGCCAGCGTGTATCCGAACCCGTTGAGCCCCTCGATCGCCTGCGCCCGCCCCAAGGACGAGTAGAACAGATATCCCAGGTTCGCGACCGTACCCAGGATCATGCATCCGACCAGCAGCGTGCGCAGATTCAACCTTCGGCACAGGATGCCGTAGCCCACGGCGGCCAGCACGCCGAAGATGCCTCCGATCAACTGGAGGAACCCTTGCGTTTGGGTGTCCATGTGCAACTCGTTCTGTTGCTTGTAGAACACCGCGGTTCCGAAGCCCGGCGCGATGTAGAACAGCGCCATCAGCCCAGCCGCGGCCCACATCGTCCGCGCCGTCGCGATATTGGTAAGCTGGGCTCGGGCGTTGCCCAGAAGCAGGCGGCGGTCCGGCGGTTGGCGCTGCTCCCGCAGAAACAGCACGGTGACCGGCACCAGCAGAAACATGATCCCGCCGCACGCCGCCGCGGTCCAACCGAAAGCGATGCTGGCGAGGTATCCCGCAACCGGCCCGTTGACGATCAGGCACCCCTGCTGAATGAACTGCCGAATTGCGGTCAGACGGCCGGAGCCCGAAATCGCCTGCGCGGTTTCCACCATGTAGCCGCCCACCACCGTGCTGGTTACCACCATGAACACGTTGATGACGATCGCGACGAACAGCAGGTCGCGATATTCGTGCGGGGTGACGGTCAGCGCCAGCCAAGCCAGCGCCGCGAAGCTGGCGCTCAGCAGGATGTAATTCTTGCGGCGGTTGCCGAACAGCGGAAAGGCGTCGGTGATGATGCCGGCGAACGGTTTCAGGTACCAGGCCAGACCCGCCCAGAAGAAGAACGCCGCGTTACTGCTGCGATCGAGATGGAGTTCGTTCTTCAGCAGGTTTTGCAGCGGCAGCCGCGCCAGCACCTGCGGCTGCGCTAAGGTCGTTGCCAGCACCCCTGCGACGATTATGATCGCCGCATAGGTCAGCGTCCGGTCCGGAGGTCGTTGGGCATCAGTTGGTGCGGCCATGCCGGTGAGGATCAGCCAAACGCCTGACGTTTGGCAACGCCCCTGCCGTGGCTTTTCGACAGTAAATACTGGCTTCACCGGTGCATACGATGGACTTGCGGCTCGGGGAATTCCCGTTAGCCCGCAACGGGCATGCGCCGCGATTGTATGCAGGCGCTCCCTTCGTTTAATGATTATCAGTTCGTGACGAATTTACCTGCCGCCCGACGTCAAATCGCGCTATGGGATCCGAATGGAGGTCATCAGGCCTGCAATCGAGGTGAGGTTACGAGGGTATGGATGTGCACGATCCTGGGCGGCCTGTTAAGCCCTGTGTTGCCATCGCCGTTGGTGATGCTTGGCAGCGATCCGAGGTCGTCAAGGGCCTGACGTCGTTCTATTCGTTAGCGGAATACCCGAATATTTCGCGGGCCCTAGCGGGCTGTCGCGAGCACATCCCTTTGGCTGTGTTGGTGAGCGAGGAGCTGCCCACAACCAGCGGTTACGACTTCGTTTCCATGTTACGGCTCGACGCCAAGCTGGCGGCAGTTCCCGTGGTTGTGCTGGTCGCCAAGAATGACAGATCGGCACGTAATGCTGTTGCGCAGTGCGGCGCCGATAAGCTGCTGGTTGATCCCTTTACACGGAGCGCCCTGGTTACGACTGTTTCCGGACTGGTTAACCGCGATGTCGAACGCAAGTGGAAAAAATTACTGCCGCTGCAACGGCAAGCGCTGACGAATACATTGGAGCTCTTCAACGGCATTTCGAATGTCATCGAGGAGGGGAAGCCAATCCCGTATCGGTTGGCCAGCGAAGCTTGTAAACCGCTGGTCGACGCAGTTGCCAATAACGATTTTAAGGGCGTACTGCAGGGCGTCAGAGATCACGACAATTATTCTTACGCGCATTCGGTGCGGGTCGCGACATTTCTTGCCTTGTTCGGCGCCACGCTTGGTCTGTCAAAGGATGAGCAGATTCTTTTGGCCACAGGCGGACTGCTGCATGACGTGGGCAAAATGTCGATTCCGCACGAGATACTGAACAAGCCCGGCCGGCTCGACGAGGCTGAGCTTGCGGTGATGAAGGGACATGTCACCGCTTCCGTGGCGTACTTGCAGTGCTGCCATGACCTGCCGAAGGGCATCATCACCATCGCCGCGCAGCACCATGAGAAGCTGGATGGCAGTGGCTATCCGCATGGCCTGGCAGGCAAGGATCTCAACAGGCTGGCCCGCATCGCCTCGATTGTCGACGTGTTCAGTGCTCTGACCGACCGGCGCGTGTACAAGCCGTCGATGGATGCCGAAACCGCGCTCAACCTGATGGTCGAGCAAATGGCTTCGGAGTTGGATATCAAGCTACTTGGTCTATTTCGCCAGATGTTGCTTGATGCGACGGTACCCGTTTGAAAGCGGCACACAGATGTCCCATTCGCCCAGCTTAAAATCCGTCATGGGCTTCAATCTGTAGGATCAGCGACTGCGTGCCTTCGATCGTTTTACCGACGTTGGCGCTCGGGCCGACCTGACGGACTGGGAATTCCCTGAACGAGGCGAGATATATCGCCCCTGCCTGGGGCGTCTTGACCTAGATCAACACCTGATATGGTGGGTATATGTCTGAATGATCTCGGGATCGTGACAACGCCTCCACCGGATCGCATCAGAAATTGTATCGATTAGATATCATTTTAGTCTCCACGTGCGTTTCCCATCCAAGGCGACAACCGCAGCGAGACAGGCTAAACATCCGTCCATGCGATATCGCGTTCAGCACACCACCCGATACGCCTACGGCTCCCCGGTCGAGTTGGCCGCCCACATGGTGCATTTGCGGCCACGCCCACGTCCCTGGCAAACCGTGATCTCCGAGTGTATCATCACTGACCCGGCCCCGGCTCGCCGGCGCGACGGCCTGGACCACTTCGGAAACCACGTCACCTGGCTCTTCCTCGATCTGCCGCACGCCGATTTCGAGGTCACATCCGAATCCGTCGTCGAGGTCGATTGCCCCGCACCCCCGTCGCCCGGCACCACGCTTCCCTGGGAAGAAGTCGTCCGATCGGCCCGCAGCCAAGACGGCTGGCGGGCGGTGGAATTTCAGTTCGGCACCAAGATGGCCCCCGTCCACCCCGCCTCAAAAGCCTATGTCGAAGATTCCTTTACCGACGGGCGCCCCGTGCTGGAGGCTCTGCTGGACCTCAACGAGCGCGTATACACCGACTTCCGTTTTCGCTCCGGGGTCACCTCCATCTCCACACCCGTTTCCCAGGTCATGGCCCGCCGCGAAGGCGTTTGCCAGGACTTCTCCCATGCCATGATCAGCGGCCTCCGAGGCATCGGTATTCCGGCGCGCTACACCTCCGGCTACATCCGCACCAAGCCGCCGCCCGGCCAGATCAAACGCCACGGCGCCGATCAATCCCACGCCTGGGTGGGCTGTTGGCTCGGTCCCGAGCACGGCTGGGTGGATGTCGATCCGACCAACGGCATCGTGGTCAAGGACGAGCACGTCCTGCTCGGCTGGGGCCGCGACTTCAGCGACGTCAGTCCAGTCCGCGGCGTGATCCTGGGCGGCGGCGATCATACCGTCCGGGTCGGGGTCGATCTCGAACCAGTGGATGACGAGGTCGTAGAATGACCGGCGTTCGGCTCGTCTCGACCCTCGCGGTCATGGGCGCCATGCAAGAACTGATTGCCCGGTATAAGGCCGCGGGAAGCCCGATCAGCGCGGATTTTGCGCCAACTGTTGCCCTGCTCGAACGCCTCAGAGCCGGCGAGGCAGCCGACATCGCGATCCTCACTGCGCAAGGGATCGACGACCTGATCGCGGAAGGCGTCGTAAAGCCCGGCACCAGAACCGACATCGCCCGATCCTTCGTCGGTGTGGCGGTCAAGGCGGGCGCCCCCAAGCCAGACATCATGACGGTCGAACAATTCAAGACGACGCTTCTGAAGGCTCGCACTGTCGCCTATTCGAAGATTGGCGCCAGCGGCATCTTCTTCGCCGGCTTGCTCGGCCGCCTGGGCATCGCCGGAGCAGTCAGAACCCTGATCGTCCCGTCCGGATTCACTGCCGAACGCCTGATCACCGGCGAGGCCGACCTCGCCATCCAACAGATCAGCGAACTGATGATGGTCCCAGGTGTCGATGTCGTCGGTCCGCTGCCTCCCGAGGTCCAGACCGTCGCCGTCTTTTCCGGCGGCCTGCTGACCCGGTCGTCGCACTCTGACTACGCGACGGCACTGCTGCGCTCCTTTGCGTCGCCCGCCATCGCTCCGGTCCTGCAGCGCACCGGTTTGGAACCCGCCTGATCGTGACAAACATGATAAATCGCGCCGATTAGGCATCCGAACCGGCGCGAAACCGTTAGGCTGCGGCGCACCCGCAGAGGATCCTCCGTGCCCGTTCTGACCGTGACCCACACCACCACCTACCGCTACGCCAATCCGGTGCGGTTCGGGGAACACCGGATGATGATGCGCCCCCGCGATAGCCACGACCTGAGACTGTTGGGAACCGCGCTGGTTATCCGTCCAACCGGCAAGGTCCGCTGGATCCACGACGTCTTCGGCAACTCCGTCGCCATCGCCCGCTTCGACAAGCCGGCGGACGAGCTATACGTCGAATCGAAATTCCGTGCGGAGCATTATCCTCTGGCCGAAAGCGGCGTCGAGATCGAGGCATACGCCCGCCAGCATCCCTTCAGCTACGATGCCGCCGAGATCCCCGATATCGGCCGCGCCGCTGAACGCCACTACGCCGACGCCGAGCATCTGGTCGATAGTTGGGCTCGGCGCTTTGTGGAGGGCGCCGCCACGCACGATACGATGACGATTCTATCGGCCATGACCAAGACCATCCAAAAAGAATTCGCCTATAACCCGCGTGACGAGATGGGCACGCAGGACCCTGTCACGACACTGAAATCCGGCACCGGCACCTGCCGGGATTACGCGCTGCTGATGATGGAGGCTGCTCGCACCCTCGGGTTCGCCGCGCGCTTCGTCTCGGGGTATCTATACGACGACAGTAAGCTCAGCGGCGGCGCGGATACGGTGATCGGTGGCGGGGTTACCCATGCCTGGGCACACATCTACCTGCCCGGTGCCGGGTGGGTGCCGTTCGACCCTACCAACGGGCTGGTCAGTGACCGCAACCTCATCCGTGTCGCTGTCACCCGCGACCCGTCCCAGGCGGTGCCGCTGAAGGGTAGCTTCATCGGCAAGCCGGGTGACTTTCTTGGAATGGACGTTAAGGTCGAAATTCGCGCGTAGCGGTAGTCGCGATAACAACCGAAACCTGATCCGCCCACAAATTTGTGGTGCTGGCGGCATGTAGCGACGTCAGCCTTTCCGTCACCTGTCAACCGGTACAGAAGATTAGCGTCCGACGGGCCATTGAGCGCGTCTTTTTCGTATCCCTGGTCACAGCAGGGCGCCGGAACATTTGGTCTTTTGCTGCAGGAGTTATTCGACACCTGGAGGATTAGACACATGGATCTGTCAACTGCAAATGATATCTTGAAGAGGGTTCGTGTCTTCTATGCGGGTGGCCACAAGAGCACCAACAAGTTGTACTATACATCGAATGATGAGGCGGTCTTTTCCCACGATATGGAAACTCAAGCAAACACACAAAAGGCATTGGCTGAATTCGATCCCGATGAACTATTGCAAAAGGACGTTAAGAGGGCAACACACGCCGATATTGCTCGAACGACCCGTCCTATAGTGTCGGCAGCAACGGCGAACAAAAGTCGTTATGAGAAAGGTAAAATCATCTACGCGTCGAGTGACTATGCCTCAGGAAATTGTGGCGAGATGGCCAATGTCGCTTCCTATCTCGCAATCTCGGTTTTCGGAGCGGACCGGACTGAGGTTTGGATAGGAAGGATCACGAGGCCTGGAGATCATGTGTTTTGTCTCGTCGGCTCGACGCCAAAGGCGAAATCGGTCCAGCAAATGAATAATAGTTCGTTGGTGATCGATCCTTGGCTGAACACGTCCTGCACCGCCTCGCAATACGAGCACCGAGCCATGGCCAAATTCTGGAAATGGCATAAGCAAAGCAAGCGAATCGCATTCACGGGCAGTGTTGGCTACGGGTGGTATGCGCCGGGCGGCGAGTATCTCGACACGTTCCTGACGGCACCGCTGAGTTTCATGAGGGCGGATTTGTAGCCCCACGGTCATAGCCGATTTAGCGACTTCATAAACCCAGGATGTTTGCTTGATCGACGAACCCGTTCAGCGCCTGCGTCACCGCCGATCCACCAACAATTCATGCGCTGCGATAACACGGTCGATGAAGCCCTGTGCGCTCCCGAGATAATTCCCTGGGTCTATCAGCGCTTCGATCGCGGCTCGGTCTAGACGGGACGAAACGGCCGGGTCGCGTTCAAGCGCATCGGCAAGCGAAACTTTCTCTGTCAGCGCGACATCGCAGGCGTGTTTGACGACGTGATGGGCCTCGCCGCGCCCGATCACCGGGGCGAGGCCCATCATTACTGCCTCAGAAACGACAAGGCCATGGGTAATGTTGAGGTTCGCACGCATCCTGTCGGCATCGACGACCAGGCCCTCGGCGATGGCGCGGGCGTGAAGCAGCGCGCCGTGGGTCAATACGAAGGCTTGCGGGAGAACCAAAGCCTCGGCCTGCCAAGGACCGGTCGCCCGTTCGTGGTCCTGCGCCATCGCACCCTGCATCACCGGCACCAGTCCTTGCACCATGCGCGCGGCGGCCAGGATATACTCCGATGCTATTGGGTTGCGCTTCTGCGGCATGGTCGAGGATTGCCCACGGCCGGCGACATATGGTTCCGCGACCTCACCGACCTCGGTCTGTGCCAGCAGGATGATGTCGGTGGCGATTTTCGCTAAGGAACCGCAAACGAGGCCGAGGAAACTGACCGCTTCGGCCAGCGCGTCACGGCAGACATGCCAGGGGGCAAGCGGCGCGCTCAGTCCGAGTTCCGCCGCCAATGCCTCCATTACGGCAATGCCGCGGTCGCGGAGCGAGGCCAGTGTGCCGGCGGCGCCGGCGAATTCGACGATCTGCACGCGCGTGCGAAGCTGCTTGAGGCGCTCGAGATGCGACAGGAACGGCATGGCCCAGACGGCGCATCTCAGGCCGAAGGTCACCGGCAGGGCTTGTTGCAGGTGGGTGCGGCCAGCCATTACCGTATGCCGATGCTGGGCCGCGTGCCCTGCCAGCGCCGTCAGGATCGCCCGCAGCTCGGTTTCGATCAGGTCGAGCCCCTGGCGGACCTGCAGGACCGTGGCGGTGTCCATGATGTCCTGCGTCGTGGCGCCCCAGTGGGTCCACGCGCCGGCTGCTCCGGCGGCTTTCGCCAGGCCGCTGACAAGGCCGACGACCGGATAGCCGACATTACGCGCGCTGGCCGCCAGATCCTCCGTGCGCAGGTTCTTTAGGTCGGCGGCCGCGATGATCGCCTCGGCGGCGTCTGCCGGGATGATTCCCATGTGGCCCTGGACGCGGGCGAGCGCGGCTTCGACGTCCAGCATGCGCTGGAAATACGCTGTCTCGTCGAACACCGCGCGCATGGCGTCACTACCGTAGAGCGTCCCGAGGATCGGGCTGTCGGCGGGGTTGACGGGCATGTTGGGACCTCCGAACATCGGATCGCGTCAGGCGGCTGTTAAGCCAGAGGGCGTCAGACCATGCAACCGGATCGCGGAACCCAACTCAGCTTCATCCTTTGATGCTGAACCCCGCGAGTTGGGCGTAGCCACGCACTATACCGCTCAGTTCCGCTTCGGTGGCGATATCCTCAACCCGAACGAAACCGTCGGGCGCTCGGCTGGCGATCAGGTCGATGACGCGTTCGGGGCCGCCCACCCGGTTCGAGGCCACGACTGCCGCGGTGGCTGCTAACCGATTCGCCTCGTAGGCGGCCAGCGCCTCCGGGACTGGGTGAGTCGCCAGCAAATCGGCCACGCAGCGTGCGTCCAGGATTGCTTGGGAGGCGCCGTTCGAGCCCACCGGATACATCGGATGCGCCGCGTCCCCAAGCAGCGTCACCCGCCCCTGGGTCCACCATGGCAATGGATCACGGTCGCACATCGGATATTCGAAGATCTCTGCGGTCGACTGGATCAGTTGGCTGACATCGATGAAGGGCAAATGCAGCCGCTCGGCGAGGTGCCTGAAGGCGTCGTAACGCCCAAGCCGGGACCAACTCTCCCGCGCGGGCGGGGGTGCGCCGGGATCAGCGACCCGGGCGTAGATGACCCAGTTGGTCAGGCGCGTATTCTCGCTGGTGCCGGGACCGATTGGGTAGAGGACCAGTTTGGCCACGGCGTCGCCGGCGATCACCATGCTTTCGCCACCGTCGAAGGCCGGCCAGTCCACCGCGCCCCGCCACATCTGGATGCCGTTCCAACGAATGCCGGGATCGTCGGGATGCAAGATGGCTCGCAAGGTCGAGTGAATGCCGTCGGCGCCGATCAACGCCTCGCCGGTGAGGGTTTCTCGTATCCCGGCGGCATCCTGGAACGTGGCGCCTACATGGTTGGCGTTTTGGACGTAGCCGACCAGCCGCCGATGGGTGCGCAGTGCTGCCTGACCAAGGCGCTCAGTCGCTGCCTGCCACAGCATGGCCTGCAGCCGCCCACGGTGGATGGAGAATTGCGGCACATCGTGCCCGGCGTGCAGCCCCCGCGGCTCCGACCAGATCGGCTGCCCCAGATGGTTGGCGTAGGTGAGCTGCCGCGTCCTTATCCCGATCGTGTCCAGACGGGGCAGCAGGTCGAGGGCCGCGAGCTCCCGGACCGAATGCGGTAAGGCATTGATGCCGACCCCAAGCGGTTTCGTGTCGGTGGCGGCCTCCAGCACCTGACACTCGATGCCCTTCTGATGCAGCATCAGGGCGAGGGTCAGCCCGCCGATGCCGCCGCCGGCGATCAAGATCGCCATGGACTAGCCCGGCGGTGGCAGGAAATGGATGTTGTATTCGGCCGCAATCCGGACGACCTCGGTGGGGTCGGCGACCTTGTCGATTTTCACGAACAGGTCATACAGTCGCTGCGATGGAGCGACCCAGAACAATGCCCGCGTGTTGGCGTTGCTCTTGTTGAAGATGCCGTGCTTGGACCCCATCGGCAGGCGGATCAGATCGCCTGCGCTGGCCTTCTGGTCCTCACCGTCGAGCCAAAGATCGAAGTCACCTTCCAGCACCCGGATGAACTCGTCCTGATCGGGATGGAAGTGCGGTGGGACGAAGGTGCCAGGCGGGAATAGCGTGTCGAAGGCGAACGACGCCGCCGACAACTGCACGGGTCTGTAGGTCTGCCCAAGAATATCCCACACAACGTTGTTGAGGCTTTCGCCGCTACGGGTAATGCCGAGTTCCGCCGTCATTTTCGTTGCTCCTTCACGCATGCGGATATTGGTCGCCAGTTTGAAGCGCTGCCCGCAACCGAGACCGATGCCAGTCGGGTCGGCGCCAGCACGGCGGACAGCGTCTTGTGGCTGAGTAATACCAAGTGGCCGAGACGCCAACCCATGCCGCCCAGGCATCGTGGGAGGTAGGTCGTGGTTCCCAAAGGGTCCCGATTCCAGGGCTGTCGCGCTTGGCCGGCGTGCCGATCTGCCGACGGGAAATGTTGTCGCATTTTGGGAAGATCTAGGAAGCCTTTTCAAGCGTTCCTGGCCACCTTCGTGGTTCTCCTCCTGTCGAAAGGATCCCTGCACCAAGCTGGCGCGTGACGCTTGCCATGGCACGGATTCGCATGCTGCAGTCACGCGGAGGATGGGGGAAAGCAACGCGTGAGACACCATTTAGCTCTAGCCGCCTTGGCAGCGTGCCTGTTGATATCCGTTACGACTACCGTCGATGCTAAGCCGTCACACTACTACAGTAGGGCAGATGTCGACCGGCTGATCGACCAACTTCGGCGCGAGTTGCTGTCCAAAATTCCCTCGAATCCGCCCACGCCACCAGCCGCACCGCAAGGATATTCAAAGGGTGAGGTGGATGACCTTCTGGCGAAGCTGCGGGCTGCGACTCAAAAGGAAGCTGTCACAAAGTCGGATCTCGCCAAAACGACGCAGCCATTCGTCACCAGCCAGCAGCTTGATAACGCGATAGATCAGGCCACGAAGATGGCGGAGTTGCGCGAGAAGGCCCTCGACAATAAGATGGCCGAGTTGCGCGAGAAGGCCCTCGACAACAAGAATCCGACCGTCCCGTTCTGGATATCTCCGTTAGTTGCGTTCGCGGCTTTATTATTCACTATAATCTTCGCATTGTGGAGCCGCAGAAATACCGTTCCGGACACAGCCGGCGCCCGCGCAAGAGAATATATCGATGAAGGCTGGCGGGAACACGTTTGCGACTACACGTCTGCGATGGCCTTATTGAAGAAGGGTGATAGGATTGCAGATCCGATGCAGATCAATAAAATCGTCAAGATAGGGAACTTCTTTGATCAGCTAGCATCCGACGTGATCCATGAAAGAGCTGGCGCCCCCATCAGTCCAGAATCTGCCCTGAAGCGGCATGCAATCAATTTCAAAGCGGCACTGGAACCTCGACTCGAACCAACGATAGTAAGCAACCTTGCTGAGTGGAACAACTTGAGGCGGTGGGGAGAAAAGGAAAAGGCGTTGTCGCGTTAACTACGCACAGTTGCAGTAGGTTCGATAACGATCGTTCCGCAATTTAAGGGCGTGGCTTGATCAACCACGATCGCCCGGTCGTTCGTTCTGGACAGGCCGGGATAGATGGGGTCATCGTCTGACAGCGGTTGGGCGGAACCGAGGAGCGACAATGGACGTCGCGGATTGGCTGCGGGCGCTTGGTCTTGAGCGATACGAGGCGACATTTCGCGAGAATGCCGTTGATGCCCAAGTTTTGCCCACGCTGACCGCCGACGACCTCAAAGAGATGGGCGTCCTCCCCATAGGGCACCGCCGACGGCTGCTAGAGGCGATTGCCGCGTTTCGGCACGAGAGTGACCTGGATAGGACGGCAATCTTCGTTTCACCCGCCGCGCCGGTAAATCGAGTTGATCGCGGCCATGCGTCTGAGACCACCGCTGAACGCCGCCCACTCAGCGTGATGTTCTGCGATCTCGTTGGCTCCACAGCGCTTTCGTCGAGCCTCGACCCCGAGGATCTACGGGAGGTCATCCGCAACTATCAGGCTTGCGTTGCCAACGCGATCAAACAGTTTGATGGCTTCATTGCCCGTTACGTCGGTGACGGGGTGCTGATCTACTTCGGTTGGCCGGAAGCTAGAGAGACCGATTCTGAACGTGCCGTGCGTGCGGGCCTGGCGGTTGCCGCTACGGTAAGCGCGGCACCCGTGAACGCCTATCCACTCCATGTCCGGATTGGAATTGCCACCGGCCTTGTGGTCATCGGCGAGCCGATTGGCTCAGGTGATTCTCGCCAGCAGACGGCGGTCGGTGAGACGCCAAACCTTGCGGCACGCCTGCAGGGGCTCGCCGGGCCGGATCAGGTGGTGATCGACGCGGCTACAAGGCAGCAGATCGGAGGGCTGTTCGAGTGCCAGGATCTCGGCATGGTCGAACTCGGAGGTTTGCCGCGAGCGGTACCAGCATGGCGGGTATTGTCCGAAAACCGCACGGTCGGCCAGTTCGAGGCGCTCCGTTCCGACGCCACGCCGTTGGTTGGCCGGGATGAGGAGATGGAGCTGCTGCTGCGCCGCTGGGCGCTGGCGAAGGCCGGCAACGGCCGGGCGGTGCTGATTTCTGCTGAGCCGGGCGTCGGCAAGTCCCGCCTCGTCGAGGCGCTGGCCCAGGACATCGCCGCAGAACCGCACGTCCGGCTGCGCTATTTCTGCTCGCCGCATCATCAGGACAGTGCGCTCCATCCAGTGATCGCGCAAATGGAGCGAGCGGCCGGTTTCCGCCACGAGGATGGGCCGCCGGCCAGGCTCGCGAAACTTCAAGCGCTGCTAGCAGCCAACGAGCTGTCGACCGAAGAGGTAATGCTGGTCGCTGAGTTACACTCGCTGCCATCGACTGACCTCGCACCGCCTCTCGATGTCTCGCCACAGCGCAAGAAGGACAAGACGTATGAGACGCTGCTGCGGCGGATTGAAGGTCTTTCGCGTCAGCATCCGGTTCTGATGGTGTTCGATGACCTTCACTGGATCGACCCGAGTTCACGTGAACTACTGGATCGCGTGATAGAGCAAGTCGCACGCTGGCCGGTGCTGTTATTGGCAATGTTCCGCCCCGAGTTTCAGCCGCCGTGGGTCGGGCACCCGCATGTGACGATGCTGACGCTGTCCCGGCTCGACAAGCACGACACTGCGGCGATAGTGGCGAACGTCGCCGGGAAGTCGGCGCTCCCCCCCGAGGTTGTGGAGGAGATCACCGAGCGGACCGACGGCGTGCCGCTGTTTGTCGAGGAACTGACCAAAGCGGTGCTTGAATCCCGCGCACAGGATGCGGCAGCGCTTTCCCCAGTGTCACATCCGACGTTGTATATACCGCAGACGTTGCACGCTTCTTTGATGGCGCGGCTGGATCGACTTGGGCCCGCAGCCAAGGAGGTTGCGCAAATCGGAGCGGCGATGGGCCGAGAGTTCGAATTCAGACTGCTGGCATTGGTCACCGACCTTTCGGAACCGCAACTGCGCGAGGCCCTCGATCGATTGGCCAATGCCGGTTTGTTGTTCGTCCGCGGTGCACCGCCGGAGTTTAGTTACATCTTCAAGCACGCGCTGGTGCAGGATGCGGCTTACGGCACATTGCTCCGCAGCCGACGCCAGCATTTGCACAGTCGTGTAGCTGCAACCCTCGAAGAACGCTTTCCGGAGATCACGGCGGCGCAACCCGAGCTGTTGGCGCAACACTGCGAAGCAGCCGGCTTGGCGGAAAGGGCGGTCGGCTATCGGCTCAAAGCCGGCCAGCACGCGTTGGGCCGTTCAGCGATGGCGGAAGCAGTCTCCGAGGCGCGAAAGGGGTTGAACGCGTTGGCCGATTTGCCGGACGGCCCATGGCGCCTGCAGCACGAGCTGGACTTGCAAACCACGCTCGGATCGGCACTCGCTGCGACAAAGGGATGGGCGGAAGCGGAAGTGGCGGAGACGCTCGCCCGGGTCCGGACACTGGCTGAGCAGATACATCGACCGGAGTACCTTGTGTCGCTGATAGCCAGTCAATGGACCTTTCATCAGGTGCGAGCTCAGCACAAACTGGCGCTGTCGTTAGGGCAGCAACTCGAGCAAATCGGCGAGGCGCAGAACGATGTCGCGACTCAGTCGCTGGGCCATTTGTTGCACGGTGCGAGTTGCTTCCTTCTTGGCGAGTTCGCTGCCGCCCGCACGCTCTTGGAGCGGAGCATGGGCGGCCTCGCCAACCCACAGCATCGCACGTTCTGGAGACTGTCCTTCAATCCCTACTCTGCGATGCTCCCGTACCTCGCCCTGACTCTGGCGCAATTGGGTTACATCGATCAGGCACGATCGCGAATGGACGAAGCGTTGTCGGCGGCCAGCCAGCTCGGACATATCCACATACTTACGCTGTCTCATGTGCTCGTCTTCGCGAATCGGCTTCAGTGGCTCATCGGCTTGCCTATGATGCACATTGAGCAGCTTCTGACTTTAGCGACCAAACACGGTTTTCCGTTTTACTTAAGTTCGGCACAAGCATACCGCGGTCGGTCATACATTGTGCTCGGGCAAGTATCGGAAGGCCTTTCGCTGCTCACTCAAGCGCTGGCGGGAACTCGTGCGACTGGAGGGGTCGTCAGCACGCCAATCTTGTTTACCTGGCTCGCTGAGGCCCACGCCATGCTTGGGCAGCCGGCTGAAGCACGAGACTATCTCGCCGAGGCTGTGAGGATAGTCGAGACCACCGGGGAGCGGTTCTTTGAAGCCGAGTTGCTGTATCGAGTGCCCGGCGATCTGTTGAACGCTACTGGGGATCAATCCGCAGCTGAGCAGCACTATTGTCGGGCCATTGGTGTTGCCAAACGACAGGGCGCGAAGCTCTTTCAATTGAGAGCATCGACCAGCCTCGCCCAACTCTGGCGCGACCAGGGCAAGCGTGCCGAAGCCCGTGATCTCCTCGGTCCGATCTACACTTGGTTCACCGAAGGTTTCGATGCACCCGACCTGAAGGACGCGAAGGCGTTGCTGGATGAGCTCACGTCGTGAGCGACGGCTGGAGGTGCTGGGCTGGAATTGGCCTCGGCCATATGCGACGCCTCAGGGCAAATGACGTCGTAAAGGTTGGGGGCCTACGCCCTGAAATTTTCTTCACGCTCGAGTCCAGAGCTCCATCACAGAAGCCGCCGGCAGTGGAAATCCCTCTTGAGCCGCGTAATGAGTATCAGCCAGACTCACCATTGTAATCCAAATGAGCAGTCTTGGGACCATCCCTCTTGGGCGGGGGACGCGAAATCTCCCGTAGGCACGGCGCTTTAGCTCCGTGCCTACCTACCGTGCGTGCGGCGTTTAGTTCGTCCTGTAGCCGCCGCTCGATCTTCTGTTGGTGGGTTTCCGTGGCGATACAGCGCGGCTAACCGCGCGGATTGCGTGAATGACAGAAGGAAGCGCACATGAATTCGGATAAAATCGACATGGCAGGGGACTGACCGTTGACCGCGCGATATGGCAGTTTTGGTCGGTTCAGCAGACAGCGGCGCTTCGGCCTTTTGCCGGGGCGGCTCAACGAGGTTGAGCGTTGTCCCAAATTGGGCTGAAATCGCAGCTAGAGAACAGCTCTGCAAGGCCGCTCATTATCGGGCCGTTCGTTGCCAGGAACTTGCACACAGGCTCAGGAGGAAACTACATGCCGCTCTGCCAAAGAGGCGACGTCCTCATCCGCTACGAGGAGACGGGCTCCGGTTTTCCACTTTTGGTCACGCCGGGTGGCGGCTTGAACTCCCGTGTTAGCAACTGGCCGGCCGCGGTGTTCAACGCCATGGAGGCGTTCAAGAATGACTTCCGCTGCATCACCATGGACCAGCGCAACGCTAATGGCGGCGAATCGAGCGGCCCCGTGGCGGTCGACAACCCCTGGGACGCGTTTGCCGACGACCAGCTCGGACTGATGGACCACCTCGGCATCCACGAATTCATTTACATGGGCTACTGCATCGGCGGTTGCTTTGCCGGCAAACTACTGCAGCGTGCGCCCGATCGCGTCGTTGCCGCCGTCTTTTGCCAAACCGTCGGCCACTTGCCAGAAGACCCGAGCGTCATGTATCGGCATGGCAAGGAAAATTGGGTGCCCGACTTCATGAAGAGGCGACCGGACGTCTCGACGGACATGATCGAAAAGTACCTGCACAACCTATACGCGGCTCAGCCTGATTTCCTGTACAGCGTGTCGCGCGACTTCATCAAAAACTGCCAGACGCCGATGCTGGTGTTGCCAGATGACGTACCAGCGCATCCGCTGCAGACCTCGATCGATGTTGCCTCGCTCGCGCCCAACGCCGAGATCACCGTGTTCCCGTGGAAGGAACCGGGAGAGTTGAAGCAGCGCACGATCGACCGGGTGCGCCGTTTCCTCCGAGCCCACATTCCGATGCGGGCCCCCGCGCCATAGCTTGCCCCGGTCGATCGATAAAGCCGCCTAAAGCGCCGCCGGGAGAGGGACCATGGAGCTGGTCTCAGGTTTTGACACTCGTGATGCCGAACTCGCCCGCCGTTATGGAGGCGCAGCAATCGCCAGATCGTATAATATCAGTCACAGCACGATTTGGGGCTGCCGGCATGATCATCGACGAGGAGCTTGCAGGACCAGAAAGGTTCGCTGTGACCGTGTCAGCCCCTCTCGCCGGGCTTCGATCCCCCGAAGGCTCCGAACAGCTTGGCGAACGCCTGCTGCATCTGATCGGGCGCCATTGGCATCCACGCCTTCAGTAGTGCCTCCGGCGTAGATGCGTCGACGGCGCTCTCCATGCGCTGCTGGAGTTTCTCCATTGCCGCCTGCTGCATGGGGACGACGTCAGGTAGGCCGAGGAATTGGCGGCCCTCCTCGGGCGTGCAGTCGACTTCGACGGTGACCTTCATGGATGCGGTCCTTGTTCGCGGCCCCCGGCGATTGGGGGCCGAAACAGCCGAAGCAGGCAAGTCAACACGATCTCGCGTGGAGATCAAGCAAGGGACGGAATGTCCCTCTGGCCCGACGCGCCTGACAGGTGCAGGGGCTTTCAGGACGAACGAACAGCAGGAATTCGACAGCCAGTTCCGGCGTCCGGATACTATCGAATAAAGCCTGCAAACGGTGCTTCATATTCGGGATGTAGGCGTTCAAGCGCCTTCTTCGTGTCGGCGTCAGGATTGCCATATACGACGAACTTTACCGGCTTCCAGTTCTTGCCGATTTCTTCGCCGTATTTCCCAACAACGTCCTTTATATGTGCCTGAACAGCCTGCGAGTCCTGGTAGATTTCGACAACGTCAAAAGTCTTCCCGTCCGGTCGCATGCTCCACTTATAGGCGATCGTCCCGGACTCGTTTTCGACCGTCGTGACAATCTTTGACACAAGCTCCTTGAAACTCGTCTCCTGTCCGGGCAGCACTTCACCCGTATAGAGGAAGGCAATGTAGTCCGGATGAGGGTTCTGCGCGGCTGCCGGAAACGCTGTGGCAAGGATGCCACCCAATACCAAAAGAATATTTCGCATAATGAGTTCCTCCCGTGGTTTCTTAACGGGCCATCCTGGCCTCGTTGGAGCCCGCCCGAAGCGGGGCGACGGCTATTATGCATTCCTTCCACGTCGGACGCTACCTGAGGGTTCCGGTTTCCTTAACCATCTGACGCTCCGTCTCCCAGCCTCTTTCCCGGTCAGGATTGCCGTATCCCGAGCCATCACCGCCGCGATGCAAGAGCGACCTGGCCTTGCGGCGTCGCATGGCACGGTTTGCGCCGCGCTGGCGGCCTGCTCAACCAACTGGTAGCTCATCCCGCTGACCCTCATGGACACTGCATCGCTGGCTCTTCCAGGGTCCGCAAGGGTTATGGAGCCGAGCAATGGACGCTTTTCATCCGTGTCATAGCGTAGCATGAAAGAACGAGCGTCGCTTATCTTGCGCAGTCGGCGGCACAGGTGGTCGAAGACGCGTTGTCCAAGCTACTGGGAAACAACATGCTGTTCCTTGATAGGCACGACGCTGGCAAGCAGCTCGCCGAGCGGCTATTGGCGCTGAAAGAGGAGAACCCAATCGTTCTAGCGCTTCCCCGCGGCGGCGTGTCGATCGGTTTCGAGGTCGCGCGAGTTTTGGGGGCGCCCCTCGACGTTGTGGTAGTCGGCAAGATCGGTGCGCCGTTTGAGGCAGAACTGGCGATTGGAGCGATTGCCGACGGTTCGGACCCCGAATTGGTAACCGATCCACTGTTCATCCCCGGTCTGGACATCTCGCCAGAATATCTTGAGGAATCGAGGGCCGCTGTACTTCGGGAGATCGAACGCCGCCGCCAGGTCTATCTCGGTAATCGTCCGCCGTTAGAGGTCGCCGGCCGTACGGTAATCATAGTTGATGACGGCATCGCGACCGGCGCAACCATGCTGGCTGCTTTGCGTGCGACGCGCCGCCGCCGGCCGACGCGGATCGTGCTCGCCGTTCCGGTGGCTTCAAAGGCCGCGCTAAAGCGATTGCGTAAGGAGGCGGAGATCGTCTGCATGGCAACCTCCCGGAACTTCGGGTCCGTCGGTCAGTTCTATTACCGGTTCGCGCAGCTACGCGATACCGAGGTGACCGAGCTGCTGGCTAAGGCCTGCGTTTTTTCGACCGGGACTGGCGGGTCTTAATGGGGTCACCAGCGAGGTCAGTCGGCTCCAGAATGATATCCGTGTCGGAGAAGCTCGGCAGGCCGATCTAGGTGGCAATCAGCGGCAAGGCGGCTGCCAGCAACATGATAGACGGCCGTTCGAGTAACCGAACGGCGGCAGCAGGGTCGTACTACCCCTGCCAGCGAGGCGGCGAGCACGGTTCTGGTTGGTAGCGCCGGCCGAACCTCCACCGCAGCTTGGCAAAGGGTGACTATGGAACATTCGATACATCGGATGGTGATAGGATTGCGGTGGCGAATCCGGTTGGGCCTAAACGGCGCGCGGTTCATGGTCCAAACTCGCGCAGGGCTGCGAAAAGCCGCTTTGTATCGGATGCGCTGTGGAAGCCAAACGAGTGTTCCCGAATGGAACGTTTCAGCTCCCCTGCTACCGGACCTGCGCCACCGACATTAGACACTGCGGCGAGGGAGCCACGCGAACGCGGACTCCTATGCTCCTGATGGTGCAGACCCGATGCTCTCAATTCGACCGGGCACCACGCGCACCCTTCGGGGTGACGCTATCCAAATCGCCACGACGGAGATGACGCAGCACGCGGCGGCTAGCAGGAAGGCGAGCCTGTAGCTTCCGGTCGCGTCATGGATGACGCCCGCTATCCAAGGTCCGGCTGCGCCGCCGCCGATCAATGCGACCGTGATCGTGCCGAAAATGGCGCCGTAGTGCGGTCCCTCGAACACCTCCGCGACAATTGGCCCCATGACAGACGTCAGCGCGTACCCCAGGAAGCCCTGCGAGACCACCATGAGATACAGGAGGGCGTTTGATGGTGAGTGCTCAAGGGCGATCAATGCCGCGTAGCAAACCGCAAACCCGCCGCATCCTGCCGACCACACCCATTCCCGACCCACTCGGTCGGACAGTGCTCCAAGGCTGATCTGCCCGGGGATGGCAACGACGCTCACAGTTCCCAACGCCCAAGCCGCTACGAGCGGACTGAAGCCGACCTCGATGAGATACTTCGTCTGATGGACCTGCACGGCATACCAGGCAAAAAGGCCGCAGAAGTAGGCGAGCACGATCCACCAAAAGCGGCCGGTACCCATCGCCCGTGCGAGCGTCCAATCGATGGACGCCCAGGCAGGATTGACTACGTTCGAGGGGCTACGCGTTCCGCCGGCCGCGTGCGACCGGCCGTCCGGTAACAAGCCCATATCCTGCGGTCTCCGCCGCACGAGCAAATTCAGCGGACCCACGACGAAAAGCACGAGCAGGCCCATCGTCCAACACGACGCACGCCAACCGTCTCGGTTTATGATCGTCTGTAGCCAGGGCAACAGCGCAATTGCGCCCGCGCCGACACCGGAGAATGCGATGCTGATGGCCAAACTCCTGCGGCGCACGAACCAGTTCGGGAGGAAGAGGGACTGCGCGGTGAAGGTCATAAGGTTCGCGCCGGCCCCAACCAGCACACCGAGCGTTGCATAGAGTTGCCACGGCTGCTTGATAGCGGGTGCCATGAAAAGCCCGCTAGCCAGCATGCACACGCCGCCTTCGATGACGACACGAGGTCCAAACCGGTCCATCACTCGGCCAATGATCGGGCTCAAAGCTGCCGAAACGAGGAAGCCGAAGGAGAACGCGCCGGCGACAAGCCCCCGACCCCATCCAAACTCGTCGGTGAGAGGGGTCAGCAGCAGTGAGAATGCCGTGCGCGCGCTGACGGCGATCGCCATCGTCACGAACGCGACGCCGATGATCAGCCATCCGTAGTAAAAGGGTAGGTGCGATAGCCAACGAGGGGTTGCGGCCAACGGCGGCGCCGCCAAGGCGCTCGAAGCGTGATGGTGCATCGGCGCACGCTTCTTGCCCACCTCTCACTGTCCCGCGGGGATGGGTACAATCACTTCGGCTCGCATTACCGCTGACCCGACGTGACGTCCTTATGCTGTGCCATGTGGCGCAGATAGGCGATCAAGGCGTCCAAGTCAGCCTCAGGAAGGGTGTCGGCGCCAAACCCGGGCATCTGCTGGAGCGGCCAGGTGCGCACGGATTTCGGGTCGCGCACCAGGGCGCGCAGCCCCGGGTCGGTCAGATACTCCGTCGCGTTCATCGGCCAGCCGAGGTCCGGCCCCACTTCGCCGGCGCCGCCGCCGTTCAGGCGGTGGCAGGGCAGGCAGTCGGTCACGAACACCTGCTGGCCACGTCGGGCGGGGGCCTCGGACGGTAGCGAGGGATCAGCGGCCAGTTGCGGCCAGCGGTGGGCTGGGCTCTCGACCGCTGTCAGGCTTGCCAGTTGATAGGGCCACTGCTCGCGGGTCACGCCGGAGCGCTCGGGGTGCTCCCAGACGAGGTAAAACGGTCCCGCCCCGGAGTTCTTGCCCGGGAGGTTTGGCCAGGGCTGGTTGGGCGGCTCGACGGCGATCCATGCGATCGCACCGCCCTCGGCTCCCTTGCGAACCAGCGACAGTGGGATCTGCGCCACGAAGCCATCGGTGGCGCGCGCCTCGAGCGTGTCGAAGGGGTCCGGCGGCAGGCCCGCGAGCAGGGGCAAGAGCGGCACCGCGCGGTAGTGGGTGGCGCGCCCGTAGTCATGGTCATCCGGGATGGCAACTTCGGCCGCGTCCGGCCGGGCGAGGAGCTCCGACGCGGTGAAGCGGTGCGTGACACCACCGAGGCCGAATTCGAGCGACGGCTCGGCCGCCCCGGCCAGCTTGGCCCCGAGGACCATGAGCATCAACATCGCCAGGCACGCGATCAATCGCATTGTTGCCTCCCCGATGACGGCGCCGGTTCCGGTGGTCGCTGATAACGTACCTTCCGACGGCTTCCAAGTTGGTGTGCTTCCCTCAGCGGTTTTAATAGGCTTGCGTCGTGCACGCCATGTCCGCCGCGTGCGCGATGAACTGCGTGCAGGAGCCTGGGTGAACCTACGAGCGGTCACGTCGGGCGATATAGGCGTATTGGGGATCGACCTCCCAACGGCTCTACTGGCGCTGCTGCCTGGCGCGGCTTGGCGGGGTCTGCGCCAGAAGCTTTCAAGGCGCTATTCGTCCAGCACACCACCAGCGTCGAAAGGGGGGTGCATCATGCCGACGATGCTACGACGCCGATCACCGCTGAGCGGCTTATGCAGCATCTGGAAGCGTCAGAGTTTGTGCTGATGAAGGGGCCGCCGCGCGCGGCGCCGACGGCGAGCGGAATGCCGGCTGGGTCGGGGCCCGACGCCGCCTAAAGAAAATCCGACCGCCGAAGCGGCCGGTAAGTTGAGGTCCGGGGAAGTAAGCCGGCTCGTGCGGGGAAGGCATCGAGCGGCGACGACCAAATTGGCCGAAACCCCACTATCTGTCAGTGAAACGGTTCACACCGCGCGTCTTCAGCGAAAAAGCAGGCGCACCACGGAAACAGAGATGCGCCTGCCGCGGGCGAGACCGCAGCCGGCCGAGTGTAATCGGAAACGTTGTGTTGATGGCTGTCGACTCTCGAAGGCGCGCTATCCGCCCTTCTGACACGACCGGCTTCTTCGGACGTGCTGATCACAGCGCGGGCCGCGCTGACCAGCAGCCACTAGCTTGCTTTCGCCCGATTGGCGTCCGCTTTAATGCCCGGTGGCGCGTGACTTGCTTTGCAGGCGGCCAGTTCGGCTTTGAGGGCGGCGACCGTTCTGCTCATATACCGGCTGCCCGGCCGCCTGAGGCCGCGTTCGCTCATGCAGAACTTGGACTTTGCCATGGTCACGAACCACGGACCAACGGTCGCCATCTTCCCACTTTTAGCCGTGTTATTTGTTGCCGCAGATGTTGCCCTGGCAGTTTGGCCGGCACAGCTAGGATTGAGAAACGCTCCGTAACATACTGACGAGATGGCTCGGGCGGTAGGATTCGAACCTACGACCAATCGGTTAACAGCCGATTGCTCTACCGCTGAGCTACGCCCGAAAAAGTCTCCTAAGCAGCGGACGGCAGGAGGGCGCCTATAGTGGCCCAGGCCTTCCCGGTCAACAGCGCAAACGGCGGGGTAAGGATCCCCTGATCCAGAAGCGCACCTGCAGCAGGTGAGGGAGGAGGGAGTAGTCAGCGTAGCAAAGCACTTCCGCGCTGCCCTTCACCGGTGGGGCGCTCTGCAGCGGTTGCTGACCAGCCTGGGTGCCGACGAACGCGTGCCGAAACGCCAGTCAAGGTTGAACCGAAACCGCAGTAATAATTCAAATATTTCCTGACCTTATTGGCGTTTGGAGGCCCCTGTTGACGGCCCCCTGGCGCTAGTCGGACGGTTGACGGAACGGTATCGCTATGCGACAAGAACCGGACCGCGGGTGTGGCGGAATGGTAGACGCACGAGACTCAAAATCTCGCGTACGCAAGTATGTGTCGGTTCGAGTCCGACCACCCGCACCAATACCGAGTCCGGCTTAAATTTCAGCTATAAGGCGCAGTACAACGGTCTGGTTGAATGCCCGAAGCCACAAGTTTGGTTCGAAGCCACAAGTTTGGTTCGACCATGGCTTGCGTTCCTGAATTCGCGAAAACCGCAGATGGTATGCCTTGGCCCACCTCACGCTTCTAAGGCGACGGTGCCCCGACCGCACTTGGTTTCGCGGCTGTTCATGGGCCTACCCCTCGACCCAGTCGATCAGAGCGTTGGATAGGTCTTCGGATACCTGATCTTGTCGGGAGGCCCTGGCGGCTCGGGTGGCCCCTTTTTCCCACAGGCAACCAACACAAGCAGGGCGACAGCCAATGCCAAAACCGCCCTCGCGCCTCCCGCCTTCATGCCAGCACGACCAGCCACCGTGCCGCCTGCTCCGACACGTTCGCCGGCGCCGTCCCGCCGTAACTGGTCCGCGAGGCCACCGAAGCGTCCACCGAAAGTACCTGAGAATACCCCTTCCGCAATCCCTGGCTCCACCGTCTGCATCTCCTCCAGCGACAGATCGGCCAGATCGACGCCACGCGCTTCCGCTATCCCCACCAGCCGGCCCGTTACGTGATGGGCGCTGCGGAACGGCAGGCGCAGCACCCGCACAAGCCAGTCCGCCAGATCCGTCGCGGTGGCGAATCCCGACCCTGCGAATGACCGCATCCGAGCCGTGTCCGGCACCATATCGCGCACCATGCCGGCGGTAGCCGCCAACGACAGAGTCCAGGCTTCGGCCGCGTCGAACACCGGTTCCTTATCCTCCTGCATGTCCTTTGCGTAAGCCAAAGGCAGCCCCTTCATCACCGTCAGCAACGCGACCAGAGCGCCCGTCACCCGACCGGTCTTGGCCCGCACGAGCTCCGCCGCGTCCGGATTACGCTTCTGCGGCATGATCGAGGAACCGGTGGTGAACGCATCGCTCAGACGGATGAAGCGATAGGGCGCGCTGCACCATATGACCATCTCCTCCGCCAGCCGCGACAGATGCACCGCCGAGATCGCCGCAGCCGAGAGGAACTCCAGCGCGAAATCCCGATCCGACACTGCGTCCAGACTGTTGGCCGTTGGCCGGTCAAAGCCCAGGGAAGCCGCGGTCATAGACCGGTCAATCGGAAACGAGGTTCCCGCCAGGGCCGCCGAGCCCAGAGGACAGCAATTCAGCCGCCGGCGGCAATCGGAAAGGCGTCCGCGGTCGCGGTCCAGCATCTCGACATACGCCAGCAAATGGTGCCCGAAGGTGACGGGCTGAGCCGTCTGCAGGTGGGTAAATCCAGGCATCGGATCGCCTGCATGCTCCGCCGCCCGCTGCGCCAGCGCCAGCATCGCGTCCGAAACCTGAGCCGTGAGGCCGTCGATCGCATCCCGCACCCAGAGCCGAAAATCCGTTGCCACTTGGTCATTACGGCTACGACCGGTATGCAATCGCTTGCCGGCCTCGCCGATCCGCTCGGTCAGCCGAGCCTCGATGTTCATGTGGATGTCTTCCAGCGCGACATTGAAGGCGAAGGTCCCAGCCTCGATTTCCGCGGCTATCGCCTCTAGACCGGATGCAATGGCATGCTCATCTTGCGCCGACAGCAGCCCGATCTTCGCCAGCATCGCCGCATGGGCACGCGATCCGCGGATGTCCTGTCGCCAAAGCTTGCGGTCGAACCCGATGGAGGCGTTGATGTCCTGCATGATGACCGAAGGCCCGCCGGCGAAACGTCCGCCCCATTGCAGGTTGGCGGCCACGGTCGGCCGATCGGGAGGCGGGCGGTCAGGCGTATCGGTCACAGGAAAGGTTCCAGCTCGATGATGATCCACCGCAGGTTGATAGTGCAAATTCCCATGGCGGCGGTGGCCGGCACCCTAGCCGCCACGTTCCGGCCGCGCAAACCGCTTGCCGAGACGTTGACGCCGCTGGGGGAGGCTTTGGAAAAACTTAATCCGCCGGCTGATTTGCCCGATGGCGTTTTCGTCACGCGGGACGGCGCCTCCCATCACCTGGCCGAGTTCAAGGGCCGTGGCATGGTGGTGAACATGTGGGCTACCTGGTGCGCTCCCTGCGTTGCCGAGATGCCGTCCCTGCAGGTGCTGTCGAAAGCGCTTGCGCCTCAAGACATCGCCGTGCTGCCGCTGTCGTCCGACCGGGGCGGGGCGGATACGGTCGAGGCCTGGTATCAGACGCACGGCATCACCGCGCTGCCGGTGTTGCTGGACCCGAAAGGCGCGACAGCCAGAGCCTTCGCAGCACGCGGCATTCCCCTGACTGTGGTCATCAGCACCGCGGGCCGGGTCATCGCACGGCTGGAGGGTGCAGCTGATTGGGCGTCACCCGAGGCCCCCGCGTTGATCCGTCGCCTGGCGGCGGGGTAGACCCGTCCCCGCGGCAACCAGCGGCCACAAGGCGAGGCGCAGTGCGCCTACCTCGCCGACTGCCGAGTTTCGTTTGGATCGTGACCCGCTTGCCGCCGGATTACATCGTTGATGCCATTGGAGGCCTCCGTCGTAACCACGACGGCGACATCGCCCCAGTAACGGTCCAATGTCCCCGCGGGGATTTCATTCAACTGCACCACGCGGCCGCGCTCGCTGCCCGAAGGCGTCTTTACGATCCACTGGATCTCCACCCGCTCCTGGTTCTTGGGAATGGACACCATCTTCACCTCACCCTGCACGACAAAGTCGGCACCTGCGGGTGTGGTGAGAATGACGGGTCCAAGCGCAGCCAACCTGGTGCGCATTTGTTGCGTCAGTGCGAGGTCTCCATCGCCAGGCGCGCCCTTTACCTCGGCCACCAGCACCTTGGCCGCGCGGTTGTACAGGCTGCCTGGGTCAGCTTTGTCACGTGCAACCCGGATACTGGTGAGGACCGCGCCGATACGCGGCGCAGCCTCGGCCGCGACCCGATCCAGCAACGCGACTTTCGCGTCAGCCCAGTCACGCACCGGCACTTTCTCGCCTTCCGCGCTGCCTAACTCCTTTCCTTGCGGGTCCTGCACGCTGAACAGCGGCGTGACGTAGTTGCCGTTGCGCACTGCGCGGGTGATGAGGCGCCAGTCGTTTTTGTCTGGTGTCCGCACTATCGCCGGCACCTCGGATGCCTGCAGCGCCGTCGCGATCTGGTTGGCCAGTTGCTGGTTCGCCCTGTCGGGCAGCAGCGTGTCGGTCCCTGGCGGCACCGCCAGCAACGGCGTTAGCGGCTGCGCCAACCGGCGAGCGGTGGCGCCGGGATTGCCCAGGAATGGCTCCGGCAGGTCGCCGCAGGCGGTCAACAAGCTGAGCAAGGGGACGAGATGAAGCAGCCGGGTCAGCCGGCCAAGACGAGCGATCATCCCGCCGCTTGAAGCAGATGGCGGAGGGCGCCGGAAGGGGCTTCCTTCAGGGTCACTCCGGCCGTTCGCTCACGCCAGCCTGATGACCGAGATCTGATGCCCAATCGGCCCCGGCTTGGAGTCCGCGTGTTGGGCGCCCACTCGATCGGCAAGCGTGCGTCTACGGTAACTGAAGAACCGGTCCTCCTCGGCCAGGGTATCGATTCCGGTAACCAAGATGTGGCCGACCCCGAGCCTGCGCAGGCGCGCCGCACAATACCCTGGCAGATCGAATTGCCAGCGATCTTCCCGTTGGCCCGGCGTGAAGAACGCCGAGTCGCTCGCGGCACCTGCAAGGACGCAGTCACGCAGGTCAGACCCGACCTCGTAGGAAGCCTGGCTGATGCTCGGACCAACGGCGGTGGTGATCCGCCCCAGCGAGGAGCCCAGCGCGATCATGGCGGAGACGGTTGCGTCCAGAACACCCGCCACGGCCCCCCGCCATCCCGCATGAGCAGCGCCGACGATACCTGCGCTGGCATCAGCGAAAAGCACCGGGGCGCAGTCGGCGGTAACGATGCCCAGTCCCAGACCAGGGCGGTCGGTGACCATGGCATCGGCTTTCTCGCCGCACCCAGGCGGCCAGGGTTCGGTTACAGTGACCACATGGGTGCCATGCACCTGCGTCAGCCCCACCAGCCGCCCAGGGTCGAGGTCGAGCGATCGCGCCACCCGCGCTCGGTTTTCCATCACCTTGCCGCGGTCGTCCTGGCCCGAAAGACTGCAGTTCAGGCTGGCATAGGCGCCCCCTGAAACTCCCCCGCGCCGCGTAAAAAATCCATGCGGCACTTTGATCAAGTCCGTCGTTAGGGCCTCCGCCATCGTGGTGGACTCCGAAGTGCTGAAACGATTGCGATGCGCGCAATGTACCGCCAAGGGGTCGACCGGTGCTATAGTGGCGAGCGGGCAACTCGACGCCGGGAGGACAACGATGATCGGGATCGATTGGGGCACGACCAATTTTCGGGCGTTCCGTATGGCGCGCGACGGCTCCATTCGTGAGCGCCGAGCCGCGCCCAAAGGTATCCTGAACGTGCCGGACGGCCGGTTTGGCGACACCTTGCGCGAAGAGATCGGCCCGTGGTTGGCCGCTGGGGAAGACCGCGTCCTGCTGTCCGGCATGATCGGCAGCCGCCAGGGCTGGAAAGAAGCGCCCTATCTGCCGTGCCCAGCGGGGGCCATGGAACTCGGCAGTGCGCTGGTCGACATCGGATTCGATTGGGCCAGGGTGAAACTGGTTCCCGGCCTGTCCGGATTTGACGAGTCCGGCGTTGCCGAGGTGATGCGTGGCGAAGAAACCCAGATACTGGGCGTCCCACCGCTGCTGCGGGACGGTGGCATCGCCTGCCTGCCGGGAACACATTCGAAATGGGCTCGCGTAGAGAGCGGCCGGATCGTTGATTTCACCACCCACATGACCGGCGAAGCATTCGGCGTCCTCCGCAGCCACACGATTCTGGGCAGAATGATGCGTGATGGTCCATCGGATGGTGCCCCGTTCGACACCGGCCTTATCCGATCGGCCGATTCTGGTGGGCTGCTGCACCATCTGTTCGGAGTTCGCGCCGAGGTACTCGCGGATCGCCTGACCGATTCGGAAGCGCCGGCCTATCTGTCTGGCATCCTGATCGGCCACGAGGTGCGCGCAGCACTGGGTCAGGCCCAGGGTGCGGTTGTGCAGGTAATCGGCACGCCAGACCTGAGCGCGCTCTATGCCAAGGCAATCACCGCCTGCGGCGGCTATGCCGAACGCCATGACGGAGAGGCGGTGGCGCGCGGCATGGCGCTGATCGCGGAGCACGCTCGGTGGGATTGAGAGATTATCTGGCGCGCTGTGACCTGATCGCGATCTTGCGCGGCATCCGGCCCGACGAAGCGGTCGCGGTGGGTGCTGCGCTCGAGGAAAGCGGCCTCGCGATCATCGAGGTGCCGTTGAACTCCCCCGATCCGATGGTCAGCATCGCCGCGCTGAGCCGTCAATTCGGCGACCGGCTGCTGATCGGCGCCGGCACCGTAATGACCGCGATTCAGGTAGCCGAGATCGCGGCGGCAGGCGGCAGGCTGATCGTGACGCCACATGCCGACGCCACTGTGGTACGCGCTGCGAAACGGCATGGTCTCCTCGCTGTGCCGGGCTTTTTCACTCCAGCTGAGGCCTTTTCCATGCTCAACGCTGGGGCTGACGCGCTGAAGTTGTTCCCCGCGGAGGGTGCCAGCCCGGCGATGCTGCGCGCGATGCGGGCGGTGCTTCCGTCTGGTACGATAGTGCTGCCGGTGGGCGGGATCGACATGTCCAACATGCACACATGGCGAGCGGCAGGGGCTGCCGGGTTCGGCATCGGCTCGGCGATTTTTAAGCCCGGCGATACGGCGGAGGTCGTGGGCGCCAAGGCCCGCGCGTTGATTTCTACCTCCCGGTAATAACCATCTGAATGCCTGAACCCAACTTCCGACTTGCTACGGCTCCAAAATTGTCCGGACGGAAGGGTTAGTGCTGGGTACAGCGCGCGAACGCGGATTCGGACAGCAACGTCTGCTCTACATCAGCCGCGATCACAGCATGACCGCCCGCGTTGGCGTGGCCCTCGATCGTATAGAATAACGACTGAAAGTCCGGCGCAGCTGCGAAGGTGCTTGTCGTGTCGGTGAAACGCACGCCAAGGGGCGCCGCCACGCGCTCCAATGCCGCCCCGAGGACAAACGGATCCACGCCCGGCGGATCAGCCACCGGACCGGCGAGGGCAACCTGCGGGCGCTCCGGTATGTAGAATAGTGCCACCGGAACGTTTCCTGACTGAGCGACGATGCGAGCCAGCAGATCTCCGAAATCCTGGACGCGGTGTTGCCAGACAGCGCTGAGCGGCGTGCGCACATAGTCAGCCAAATCACCCTTCAGCAGAAAGGCGCGAGCGTGAGCCGCCGGATCACGAAACAAGTAATATTCTATGAGCAGGAATAACCGGCTCTCCCGCATTCGGTTCACTAGGTCGAAAGGTCTCGCCGGCTTCGACCCGTCCGGGAGGGGCGGAGGATCCTTCAGGTGCTGCAAATCATACGGGCCGATCGTCATGACGATAGCGGCGGGGTGCAGCCTCAGCGCTTCGGGAATTCGCAAGTCGATCCGGTTGACGTCCGCGGCCTCGGTCCCCAGGTCCTGAAAATCCACCAAACCGCCGCAGCGTTCCGACAGCGCAGCCGAGGCTCGCCCCGCAAACGCGTCATCATAGTTCACCGAGGCACCTCTTGCTGTCGATGATCCGACGACGACAACACGCAGGGCTCCGGGCGGTCGCGGCGCACAGGACGTGGCTGAGCGGTAACCGCAGTCGTTGAAATCCTCGGTGCTCCAGGATCCCTCCCAAACCTTGTCGTGCGACGTACAATCGGGATGATAGCGATAGCCCGTTTGCGTGACGTATCTGCACGTGTAGGGGTCATCCACCTGCACGTAGATAAACCGAATGGTTGCCTCAGCGCCGGCCAGGATAAACACAATCGTCATGATGAAGATTGCAGGTAGCAGAATGTAATCGCGACGCGGCAACAGCCACTCTGCGTCGTTGGCACCAACTGTCCGAATGGATGGATCCTGCATCATCTCCGCAATCGACAGTTGATCAAGCCAGTGCAGGTGAGTCTGTCAGAGGTCATTCAGCAAGATTCCGAGTTCCTTCTCAATTCCGAGACTAATCCGAGCGTCCGACTTGCATCACTACAAATCGGCGTAGATCGTCGCGTCGGTTGGGCGCAAGGCCTCACTGACTTCGATACGACCGAGCAGTCTTGATTCATACTCGGTATGATTTTGATCTTATCGAAGTTCTGTGCCGGCTTTCAAGCGGTCGAACATGGCATGTCGATCGCACGACCGTTTGAATTCGAACCGGCCAACCAGGCTCCCTACCGCAACGGACGGAAAAACTCTCGTATCTCCGCCGCCAAAGCGTGTGGCTGTTCCATCGCGGCGAAATGGCCGCCCCGAGGCATATCGGTCCAGCGCTGGATGTTGGTATACATGTGCCGAGCGATGGAGCGGGGGGCGCGGATGATCTCCCTTGGGAACGCCGCGTAGCCCATTGGCACATCGACCGTGCCGCCGGCGGGGATCGGCCACTGGCCATGAAGCCGGGCATAGTACGGCCAGAACGAGGACCCGATTGCCCCGGTAAACCAATACAGCGACACATTCGCCAGCAGATGATCCCGGCTAATTGCGGACTCCAGATCGCCGCCGCAATCCGACCAGGTGCGGAATTTCTCCGCGATCCAGGCGAGTAGCCCCGCCGGCGAATCTGTCAACCCGTATGCCAGGGTTTGCGGCTTGGTGCCTTGGATCCACTGGTACCCGGTTTCCTCCTTCAGCCACGCCCCAAGTTCCTCGAAGTAGCGGCGCTCCTCTTCGGTGGGGTTGGCCGGTGGCGGCCGGTCGCGCTGTATCGTCAGCAGGTTGATGTGAATGCCGATCACGCTGTCCGCATGGGCATGACCTAGACGCGACGCGGTGAATGCCCCGTAGTCGCCGCCTTGCGCGCCGTATCGGCGATAGCCCAGCACATCGGTCATCAGCGACGAAAAACATGTGGCGATGTCCTCGATGCTGAACCGTTTCTGCCCCGGCTTGAACGACAATCCATAACCAGGCAGCGAGGGCGCGATCACGGTGAACGCGTCCGCCGGGTCGCCACCGAAGCGGGCGGGATCGGTCAGCCGCGGTATGATATCGATAAACTCGTAAACCGATCCGGGCCAGCCGTGCATCAGCAGCAGCGGCATCGGCGACGGCCCCCGACCCGGCACATGGAGATAGTGCAGATCGACATCGGGCATCTGGACTTTATACTGCGGAAAGGCGTTCAACGCGGCTTCCTGCGGACGCCAGTCAAACTGGTCCTTCCAATACGGGACCAGCGTCTTCATGTAGCCAAGATCGGTCCCATAGGCCCACGGCGCATCGGGCGCCTGGTCGGGAAACCGGGTCAGTGCCAGACGAGCGCGCAGATCGTCGATCGACTGCTGCGGAACGGACAAAGTGAACGACGTCGGGGCTGAGGCCATGCCTGATCTCCTTTTACACCAGCCTTGTGCTCTGCCACGTCACCATCTGCCATTGCCCGCCGCGGTTGGCATAAACATCGACAAACCGCACTCGGAACGAATTTGGCGCGCCACCACTGTTGACGCTGATCGCCGCGACACCCGTGAGCACGACGGCATCGCCAAGATCCTGCGCCACGACGTCGGACGGTTCCACGGCTGTATAGACGGTTGTGCCCAACTCCATCGCACCGATCAGGGTCTTCTTGGTGTCAACGCGGGCGGAGGAATGCGTATAGATCAAGTCGTCGGCGATAATGCGATCGAGCTTGGAAATATCCTTCGCGGCCATCGCCGCCATGCGCTGACGATCCAGTTCGATGATTTTCTCAGCGTTTCCAGACATTTTCGTCGTTCCCTCGGTCGTTTTTGACCCCGAAGCCTAACCGAGACCCAACCCAGCCGTCAAAGCGGTGCGATCGAAATTGCTGAGGCCCCCACAAAGGACGTCTCGATCCTGGCGCCTGGTCCAGCGTGTCCGGGAAACCAAACATATCTGGCTCTTCACCCATCGGTGGCACGTTCCGACCAAGGGGACCCCTTGGGATAGAAGCTATTGGCTGGAGTTGGCCGAGGGCGGAATGCCAGCCACCGGGCGTGCAGCTCAGTAAAGCGGACGTCGCCGCCGGGCGCGGCGTCAGCAGTGGCCGTCCTGACAAGGTTACCACTCCGCTATAACATATCGGTCATTAGGGCCGAATATACTTGCGCGTCGCTCGGCTGCTCATCGCGGCAGCCAGCCGGAGGCCTCGTGCTTGATGGTGCCGCCGGGTTGAATAGCATCGATGCGACGCATTGTAATCATTTCCCAGCCCTCCGCCTCGCCGGTCCCTTTGTCTTTTGGACCACTGATTATCATAGCAATCGCGAACCATCTTTGCAGGCCATTGCGGACTCCGTGCGATAGGACAGGCCCTCCGGAGCAGCCGGACATGTTGTAGCCTAAGGGCTTCTTCCATGGCGCCCAAGGTGCCTCTACGTCCCGGACCGGGTCATAGGTGACTATAAGGTCCCGCTCGGTCACCGCATCAATGATCGCCAAGCCGCCGCATGCGAACAAAGTTATGGCCCCAGGCTCAGCCGTCGTACGTTCGGCTTCTGGGAAACCACAGAACGTCACGGCGCGACCTTCTAGCGAGTTCGGAGGTGGCCAATCACTTCGGCAATCCAAGTATGTGGCACCAATGGCCTCGACGAGCTCATTGGGACTCGAAAGGTCGCGATGTCTCGTTCAGAGCACCTGTCAATAACGAGACCTGGCAAGTCTACGGGCCTCGAGGTCCGGATTTGGCAGATCATTTTACAATTGTGGACAATGGCGTTTTGGTTACTGAGCTTCCGTAACCTGCTGAGCGTGGAATGGCTCGATCCGCCTTTCTCGTAGCTGCGGATCAGTGCAGCGGCCTCCGCCGCTTGACCACGTGCTTCTGCATAGATCGGCGTGTTCGGCAATAGCGAGTTCAAAATCATCGGGTTTTCGAGATCGTCGGCGATCGAGATGATTTTGATGGCTTCGGTGCGATGATCCCAAAGGCGAGACAACCCGAGTAGCATTTCACGCCGCAGCGCCCGCCGTACAATAAGAAAGGTTTGTCCGGCAAAGGAATGGCTAACCCGCGCATGCAGGGCTTTGTCGTGAGCGGCGATCCGCCACTACTTATGAAACTGCACTACCGTGTCGTATTCCCGAACTGCGGCTTTGACCTTCACACGAAGGTCGCTTGCTGGATGAACACTCATGGCCATCTCTCAGTGCTTCGCCGCGCCAGCCGGGCGAGATCGGCTTTCTTCATTTCGCCCATAGCTCTTCCTTTGGCCGTCGCGTGTTGAGCACGTCGGAAGCATCGAGGGGGTTAAAGACCTTGCCGAGCAGAGCGTCCGCAGCGGGCTCGGCCTCCTTCGAGAAGCTCGCGGCGGCTATCCCATACGCTGGCAAAGCGGCTGATTTGCTGGCGCCGGGGGCGGCTTTGCTCATTCGCAACCAGATCATCTGCATCGACGACATCGAGCGTTCGGGTCAGGGTCTGGACGTTTCGGACATTTTGGGACTCGTCTCGTCGCTTCGCGAGCGCCGAGGCTGCAAGGTAGTCCTACTGCTCAACGAGGAGGGGCTAGGCGACGCAAAATCTAAGTTCCACGAGTATTTCGAGAAGGTCGTCGATCAGGCGGTCCGGTTCGAACCAACGGCGGAGGAATTGGCGGCCGCAGCGCTTGACTACGCAGATCCTCACTTCAAGGCGCTTAGCCGGCGCACGGTTGCGCTCGGGATCACGAACATCCGGATCATCAGGCGCATCCGCCGGTTCCTCTCATTCCTCGAGCCCGATTTGGTCAGCCTGCATCCAGGCGTGACCGAGCGCGTCGTGCAGTCGATCGCCCTCCTCGGGTGGAGCGTCTTCGAACCGAAGCTTGCGCCCAAGCTGGACCGCATCAAGCAGCATAAACGCTTCGCAAGGATGGTCTCTAAAACAAAACGTTCTAATGAGGAGCTTGAGACCGACACTGTCCTTTCTGCCTACGACTTCGCGCAATTCGAAGACATTGACGCGGTCATCTTGGGCGATTGCAGACCGGAGGATTCGATGAGACGACCCTGAAGAAGGAGTTAGCGGCGCTGGATGAGCGTCTCGCGAAGGACGACGTGCGTTCGGAGATCGAACGACCATGGAGCATGTATCGGAATAGCTTTGACGACGATGTCGCTGAATTTGTGGCCGCGCTGGTGTCGTCGGTCGAGACCCATGCCGCTGCAATGTACCCAGCTGAGGCATCCAATGTGCTCCGCATGCTGCGGGAGCTTGGTCGCGAAGACGAAGCCACACGACTGCTCCCGATCTACCTGGGCGCACAGAATGCACGTCCCCGCGAGTTTTTCGAAGCGAGCCATCAAGGCCCGTTCGGCGGCATCGACCCGGCTATGCAACTCGCCTTTAATCAACGCTTGGCGGAGATGCCGCTAGAGCGTGATTTAGCCGAGGTGCTATTAAAAATCGGCCAGACGGGGTCATGGCATCCGAAAGATACAGCTTTCCTGGCGTCGGCGTCAGTTGATGCCTATCACGCGGTGCTGAAGCGGGCCCGTGGAAGCGACCTGCACATTGTCATCCCCACGGCGCTGCAATTCGGCAAGTTCGAAGGTGCCGACGAACAATACAAGACCATTTCGAGTTCGATGACTGCGGCCCTCCGACGGGTCGGCGCGGAGGACCTCTAAATGCGATGCGCGTCAAGCCGTACCTCGGTGATGGGCCCGACGTCGAGGAAACGGTTGGTTCAGGGACCAACGGACCCTGACCTGATCGCCAATCCCGCCCGCGAGCTTCATTCAGTTTGCTGGCGATTTATATTAGATGGCAGCTTAGCGCAGCGCCGGCTCTACGGCGAGGACAATCCTGGGAGGCACTGGATTGTTGGCTCGCTGATGAAAATCCGCCTTCGGAAAGCTCAACGGAACGGCTAGGCGGCAACGATGGGCGCAGATAAGGCAGCGATACCACACCTCACTAGGTCCGATCCCCTTTCCGCATCCTCGCCCTTGAGGTTGTTTTGATGGAAACGGTGTACTAGATGATCGGCACGCCGTTTTCGATGCAGGCATTGGTATCGAAAGTGCGCGCTATCCTGGGTGGCGACGATAACTGCGGGCTCACTGCGCCATCATCTTTTGCCCGGGCCGCCCGCATTGCCACCCAAACGCGGGCGGGCGTGGCCGGCATGTCGAAATGACGGATACCGAGCGGGGCCAGCGCATCGTTGATGGCGTTCATCGCGGCGCCGAGGGCACCCACTGTCCCGGCCTCACCCACGCCCTTCGCGCCCAAAGGATTGACCGCGGTCGGGACCTCGCGCGTAGCCAGGCGGAAGTCAGGATACTCGTCGGCGCGAGGCATTTGATAGTCCATGAAGGATGCGGTCAGCATCTGACCCGACTCCGTATCGTGAGTGATGATCTCGCCCAGCGCCTGACCGACACCCTGGACCACGCCCCCATGGATCTGCCCAGCGACGATCATCGGGTTCAGCACCCGCCCGAGTTCCTCCACCGCGCTGTAGCGGACGATTGTCGTGACGCCAGTTTCCGCATCTATTTCGACCTCGCAGACATGGGTGCCGTTGGGGAAGGTGACTGCGGTCGGGGTGAATTCGCCGGATTCCACTAGACCGCCCTCCTCGCCGGGCGGGATATGGGCGGGGTCGTGCGCGGCGCGGGCGATTTCGGCCAGCGAGACCGAGCGGTCGGTGCCGGTTATCGTGAACCGGGCGTCGGAGAATTCGATGTCCACGACTGCGGCCTCCAGCAACTCGGCCGCGATCCGCCCGACATTTCTCAATGACCTTGTCCATCGCCAGCGACACCGCCGATCCACCGATACAGAGCGCCCCCGAACCGCCGTTGCCCTTACCGCTGGCAAGGAGATCGGTGTCGCCGCCCTCCCAGCGCACCTGTTCAACGTCCACACCGAAGCGGTCGGCGACAAGTTGCGAAAATGTCGTCTCCAGCCCTTGCCCCACCGACATCGAACCGGATCGCAGGATCAGCGTGCCGTCCTCGGCCAGTCGCAACGTCGCGAGGTCCTTGGCCGGGCGAAGGAACGGACCGCCGGCGACCTCTATGCAGTTGCACAGACCGATGCCGCGCAGCTTGCCCCGTTTCGCCGCCTCCGCCCGGCGTTCCTCGAACGACGCGAGGTCGGACAGCGTGGCGGCTTCCCGCATGTTTTCTTCGAACTCGCCGCAGTCGTAGGTGAAGGTCAGAGCGGTCTTATAAGGCATCGCCTCCGGCGGGATCAGGTTGCGGCGACGGAGCTCATAGGGGCTGATGCCAAGCTCGCGCGCGGCGACGTCGATCAGGCGTTCGATGGCGTAGGTCGCTTCCGGCCGCCCGGCCCCGCGGTAGGCGGCTGTCGGCACGGTGTGGGTCAGCACGCCGCATACCTGCGCGGCAATGAAAGGGATATCGTAGACGCCGGCGATGCCGCCGATATTGCCGACGCCCCAGCCGGATCGGCCAGAGACGTAGGCGCCAAGATTTACATCCCATCGTAGCTTCAGCGCGGTGAATTTTCCGTCCCTATCCACACCGAGCGAAGCGGTGACACGCATTTCGCGGGCTTGTTCGTCCGTGAGAAAGCCCTCAGTCCGGTCGGCGACCCAACGCACCGGACGCTTCAGCCGCCGGGCGGCCCAGGCGACCAATACGAACTCCAGGTGCACGCCGGATTTCATCCCGAACGAGCCGCCGACATCGCCCGGCAGCACGCGGATGTCGGTCGGTGGGATCTGAAAATTGCTGGCGGCCATCGCGTTGCGCAGGCCGAAGGGCGATTGATGGGAGGCGTGGAGCTCGATCCGCCCGTCCTCGGCGATTTGCGCCCAGGCGCCACGCGGCTCCATCGAATTGGCGGTGACGCGCGAGACGGTAAAATCGAGGCTGGTGACGTGGGTCGATCGGGCCAAAGCGGCGTCGGCGCCGTCCGGGTCGCCGCGTTGCCACAAGAAGCCGATATTATCGGTCACCTCGTCCCACACGGCAGGAGCCCCTGACCCAAGCGCCGCAATTGGCTCGGTGACGACCGGGAGGGCGCTATAATCGACGGCAATCGCTTCGGCGGCTTCCAAGCCGGCGGCGCGAGTGGCGGCGATGATCAGGGCCACCGGTTCGCCGACAAAACGGACTCGATCGCCGGCCAGGAGTGGGCGGTCGGTCTTCGGCGCCGGGCCGCCGTCGGGGCGGGCAAAGCCGATGCCGCCGGGAATCGGCGCGACATCCGTGAGGTCGGCGGCAGTGTAGACGGCGATGACACCAGGGACTGTTCGAGCGGGGGTTGGGTCGATTGCTCCAATGTCGGCGTGGGCGTGGGGAGAACGGAGGAAAGTCGCGACGGCGATGTTCGGTGGAGTGGCGTCGGCGGTGTAGTTGCCCTGGCCGGTCAGTAGCCGAAGGTCCTCACGTCGCCGGACTGATTTCGCCTGAATGGTCGCCATTCATTATGCTCCATGGTGGTTCTGGAGAGCATAGCCGTTTGGCCGAGAAGCGCGATGCCGGGCGGGGGGATCGGCGTAGGGATGCGCGCTGCTCATACGGGCCGGGGCAGGGCAGGGAGGGCGATCAGCAGCTTGGTTCAGCGCCGATCGTCCAACCACAAGAGGAAGCTGCTGATAGCTGCTCGTGTGTGTCGGGTCGCGAGGGGTTTCTCCTTGCGGCCGCATTATGATGCCGGTCGGAAGTAACCGGGATGAACAAGAAGATTAAGGTGAGAGGGAATCTACCCATGTCGCCTGCAATGGTCCGCAGGCGATTGCCAAGCACAGGGACTATTTCGACTATTGGAAGGACTGTTCGGCTGCGTCCCAGAAATCACGAAAAGAGCAGAATAGAACTTTGCGATCCAGCCTACCGAAGATTAGCTCGAACCCTGCAATGTTCGATAAATCCACATCGGTTATGCGAAATTACGGTAATATATTTTCTGTAAAAGCCTCGGGACGGTTTCTTCGTAAAAGTATTTTTCGAAATCTACGTCCATGCAGTGTCCCTGCAAATGAGCAATCGCTCGTCATAATGGTATCCATTCTTTTGCAATAGGCGGATCAAATCAGGGGCTTCATTTCCCCCGGAAAACTCGGGACGGTCGTCCTTGGCGATTGTCTGGATCCGCCCCAAGTGGTTCAAGTCAAGCGGATAGTGCTGTCCGTTGGAACCACTAGCCTCTGATCTTGTGAGCCGCAATTCACCGACCGCTGTGGAATGCTTCTGGCTGATCGGACCACCAACAAACAAATTTTGGATTCTAGCGCGGGAGCGCAAAAGGCACGGCAAGGCAGGCAGCCGCGCCAAATTTGCTACCCGGTGATCAGCGCAAATGTGCTCGGAACCATTCGCACGCCGGTCCGGAGGATTGATCAAATTCCTCGACATACGCATCGAAGTGCCCGCCCGGCAACAAAACGAGACGCTTAGGCTCAGAGGCGCGCTCATAGGCCGCGATGGCGAGATCTGACACCGCCAGATGATCATTCACAGCGACAATCATCATCAGCGGTGTCGGAGAGATTTGGCTGATATAGGCTCCGGGTTCATAGCCGAACCCGTACTCAACCGTGCGGAGCGTAACCTCGTTGCGCCACGCAGGCGCCCGGGCAGAGGCCGTCGCGGTAAACCACTTGTAGGAATCAGCGGTGGGTAGTGCTGCTGGCGCCATCGGATCCTCGGCCACGACGGGTAGCATCGCCGGGGCACCGCCCGAGGCGCGCTTGTCCCGATCGGCGTGTAATCCGTCTCGCAGCGATGCAAGAAAATCTGCGCGGACCAGACGGCGGAAGTTCTGCCAGCCGCTGATCAGCGGAACCTGGGATACGACACACCGCACTCGCCGATCGATCGCCGCCACGGCCAGCACGTGTCCACCGCTGTAGCTTGACCCCCAAACGCCGATGCGCTCCGCATCCGTCTGCTCAAGGCTTCGGGCGAATGTGATGGCATCAGAATAGTCCCTTACCTGCAGCCAAGGATCGAGCTCTTGCCGGGGCTGGCCGTCGCTCGCACCGAGGTTGCGATTGTCATAAACGATCGAAGCAAAGCCCGCCTGCATGAAAGCTTCGGCGTATTTGTCGAGATACATTTCTTTCACGGCAGAAAAGCCGTGCGCCATAACGATTGTTGGATACTTGCCGGAGCCGGCCGGCAGATAGTGCCAGCCTCGCAGCGTCGTGCCGTCTGTCGTCTTGAACGCTATATCGCTACGCATTTTTTTCGCCTCCCGTTTCATTGGACTTGGAACGCCCTGTTTTACCTTCGCCGGTTGCCCAGAAAGTGCTGGTGGCTCTTGCCAAGCGCACGCTGCCGCGCGACTTCCCCAGGCGGCGGCCCTGGAAGAGCGCACGCCATTATAAGCGATCCCTTGCCATGCCGTATATGTCCTTCCGGCGATCTCGCGGTCGAGATCGCACCAAAAATGCCGCCCCAAGGCAGCCGATTGCCGAACTCTACGCCAGGCATAAACCGTCAATCGCCGGGCATCGTGCCAGCTGCCCCGAGATAGCGGTAGAGAATCTGCTTCCACCAATCGCCATCTGCGCTTTCTAACAACGCGATATCGAGCGGGATGCGTAGGTCGCTGTCGGGCGGCAAAGCGATGGCGTAATTCTGGTGGCCAAAGGTTACGCCGAGGATCTGCAGCCCGGAGAAATGCTGTTGCACGATCCAGGTGAGCAGCGGTCGGTCGTAGACGAAGGCTTCGATGTGGCCTGCCTGCAGTGCCTTCAGCGCAGCCGAGGGGTCATCGAAGTTTTGGTGATCGACATGGTGGGTATCGAGGAAATCGACCGACGACGAACCTCCGACCGCGCCTACCCGAAGCGCGTGCAGATCGCCCACATTGCGAACCAAGCCCTGCAGCTGATGAGTGGTGATCGCAGAGGTGATACCTGCCGTGAATACCGCAAGAGCGATGATAGAGGCGATCATCCAAACGACGGCGAGCAGTCGTCCTGGCAGCGATGATGGGCCGCCCTGGGCAGCGCCGGCCTGCGTCATCGCCACAGCCGACCACCAAATACCCGACGTAAGACCCTTCGCGGGACGCCCGGCAAAATGATCGTTCTGCCCTCGCTCAAAAAGCCAGATCAGGATACCGACGACCAAGGCAATCCCCAGCAGTGCCACCACCGCCTGAAGGAAGTTGATGGACAAAAACGCGCGCAGGACCGGCAACCAGTTTGCAACACCCGATTGTACCGCGACGCCCAGCCCGGTCGCGTAGAAAGGCTGAGTAAAATCGGTGGTGCGTCTTCGAGCCGCGGTCACGGTGATAGCGGCGACGGCGACGTCGGCGGTGCCTTTGGTCGTTGCGTCCAGCAGATCCTGCACCGTCACACCCTCAATGAAACGGTAGCGAAGATGTATCTGGTCTGCGACCCGGCGCCACAAATCGATGCTGATGCCCTGCCAATTGCCATCCGGTCCCTTCATCGCAAAGGGCGGGGCCTCCTTCGTCGCCACGACAATTTCGCGGTCAGGTGGTGCGAGGTTTGCGGAACTCACGGACGACGGTTCGGGCGTCGCGACAGTGCACGGCAATAAAAGGATGCAGGTTATGAGGAAGGTCCGCAACAATCTCGTGGTTTCCTCTTGGGTCATAATTTCCGGCAACCACGTCTGAACGAGGCATCATAAATGACCACTCTTTTGGCGCTGAACATTTGCACGGTCGCCGCACCGGACGGTATCATCGAGCGTGAGGCGGAATCGCCGATCAAGTCGGCCACGGGCGCCGGCAACTGCACACAGCTACCGCTAAAGCTATCGGTATAAGATATCGCATTTTGGCTGTTCCCCCGTACTCATTGGGGGCAGTAGATAACCTCACCGCCCCGCGTCATTGCAGACCAACTCCCAAAGTGACTATCTTTATTCCACAAGATCAAGGCGGAACCGAAAAGAGGAGCGCACATGCAGTCACCGATTACGATACCGCGGACACCAGGGTGGGTGGCTGAATTCCGCGCTTTCATCATGCGTGGCAATGTCGTCGATCTCGCTGTTGGCATCATCATCGGCGTGGCCTTCAGCGCCATTGTCAGTAGTCTGGTAAAAGACATCATTAATCCACTCATTGGGCTCGTGATCGGCGGCGTGGACTTCAGCAACATCTTCATCCCGCTGAACGGCCAGCATTACGAATCCTTGGATGCGGCTCAGAAGGCAGCAGCCCCAACAATCAATATCGGCATATTCATCAACACGATCATCAACTTCCTGATCATCTCGTTTGCGATCTTCTGGGTAGTGAAGGCGATGTCGCGGGTGGTTCGCAAAGAAGCACCGCCCGAGCCCGGTCCCACCAAGACCGAGGTGTTGCTGAGCGAGATCCGCGACCTGCTGGCGACGCAACCCCGGCCGGCTGGTCCACTCACATAACCGAAGCGGTGAGGCGGAGTTGGCCAGAATCTGGGTCGCCCGGCGACGCAAAAATTGCGAATTCCATACCACACAAACTCCGAGTACATTCCGTAGGTATCACAAATTGTGGAAAACGGTCTGGGATCAGGCGCTTGCCGGGCAGTTGCCACATCGTCGCGTTCAAGTGACGGGTTGCCGGGGAGTTTATCGCCGCTGAAATCCTGTATGCGCTGTCCAGGCGGCACGACCCCTCGCGCCCCTGATCCGGATCTGGGTGGGTAAGTTCGAGGTCGGGGCCTGGATAAGGACGTCGAGGCGGCCCGACCGTTGCGCAGGAAATATGAAACCAAAATAGCAACTCTTGAACGCGTTGGCGACGACGATCAGAAATCCAGCCAATTTCACTGAAGAATTCGAGCGTTGCTGATGTTCATACTTTAGACGTTATCCCTTTTGCGTATCAAAAACGCTGGTCGACCGAAATGTTCTTTGCCATCATTCCGGATACGTTAAGGAAATAGTAACCTTTTGATCGCATCATCCCATTAAGCCGTTCGGCAACCCCTGCTTTGGCAGGGCATCCGCTGAACGCCATGGCCGATGTCGGCGCTCACGAGGGATAATCAGCAAGATGCGCGACATCATGACGACGCATCATTTTCCTAGCTGTATTCCCGGCCTTCGGCGCTGCATCAGACCAGCCACGTCTGGGCAGAAGGGTTGAACGAAATGTCGATCGCGGCACTTCGATCGCGGACCGATGCCGATCCTCGGCGCCATGAGCGGGAATCCTCTCCGCCAACGGACCTTTCCGAGGGTTTCATTCGTGCTCTCTTCTCGGGCGGCGACACTGGTACCGCAACCGATCCACTCACTGGCCGAAACAAGTATCTCTGCCCGCCGATGCCGGCACCAGACCTTCTATGCGTCTCTTCATGCACCGCATCAGCCATCTCAGCTCAGGGATTCGACCGAGCGTTTGAGGCCTTTTCTAACATCACCCAGGCGCGGTCGCCACGGCAGCGAGCAGACCGGCTTGCCGTCCTCGCCGACCAAATCGAAACACGACTCCTTCGGTACTTCGGTGTTGGTGCGCTCGCGCATGCGTTCCTGCTGCCATCCGGCACGGATGCGTTATTGACGACGGCGATGCTCCTTGCTTCGGAGCGGCCGAACAAGGCTTTGACGGCCATTCTCCCGGCGGCGTCGGAAACCGGCACCGGCGTCCCCATGGCGGCCGTGTGTCGTCTATTCGACGGAGCCAGCCGCGGCACACCCCTGACCGAATGCTCTGGAAAAGCGGTCCAAATCCCGCTCCGGTTGGCCAACGGCCTGCCGCGATCCGATGACGACGTGAACGATGCGTTCGCAGCCGCAACCACCGCGGCCGCCGGCAGCGCCGTCGTATATCTGACGCATGGCACGAAGACGGGGCTGATCGCTCCGGTAGCCCCACCTTACGGGGCGGATGTTATCGTCGACGCCTGCCAGGCGCGAATAGCACCGGCCACAGTAGAGGCCTACTTAAGGCGCGGATGGCCCGTCGTTGTAACAGGGTCGAAATTTTTTGGCGGCCCAGCCTTTTCCGGCGCCGTCTTTTTCCCCCGAGCCCGGCTATCGGCGGTCGGGCGGAACATGCTGCCTCGCGCTCTGGGCGTGCCACCTGGGTTGGGCACGACCCTTCGTTGGGTGGCGGCCCTGACCACGATCGACGCATTCGAATCAGCGGCGGCGAGCATAGCGGCAAACCTCTCTTGTCGGGCCGCTTACATAGATCAGGCCTTCGCCTCCAATCCTGCCCTGGTATCAATCGCCGGCCTGTCACCGAGCGGCTCGGCGTGGGCCGACCTGCCCAGCATTTTCACCTTCGGAGTGCGCGATCCAATGGTTCGCGGCCGGCTGTTGTCGGCGGAAGAACTGCGGCCGCTTTATGAACAGTTGGCGCTAGGAGGTGTCCTGCTCGGCCAACCGGTCAGCGTTGGGTCATTCGGTGGCCTGCGGCTCGCGATCGGTGCCAGGGACTTGCTCAGTTCCGGCGATGGAGGGTTGGCCCGGGTTTTCGCGGCTCTAGAGGAGGTCACAGCACTTCGCACGGAAGGGCTATAGCCGGCATGCGGCGTCCTGGCTGGTGGACGGAATATGCTCGGATCGCTACATAGAACGGGGCGCGCATGGCGATCCCAATTCGATGCGAAATGCCTGCTCATCCGCTTGCTGACGCCATCGCCAATTCGGTCTAGCCTAGCCCAGTGAGCCCTTCCATCGCGCTGCCCGACGCCCCCTCAGTGGTCGCGGGCCACGGTCGCGCCGCCATCCTGACGTCGGACGGCGAACTGCTCTTATTGCCCGCCACCGAGGCCGCTGCTCTTCTTCGCACCCTTTCGCCGCCGATCCTGGTCCACGCACCGGCCACCTACCGTCGCCTGGGCATGCGCCCGCGTCCCGCCTTCGACTTGCTGGATCTGTTCGCCTTCGTCCGCCCGGCCCATACCGCTGCGCCCACGCCGCGCGGCGTGTCCATGGCGCTCGACGAAGATCATCCGCCGGTCGGTCTGGAAGCCGAGGTCACCCGGCTGCCCGACCTCGCTGCCGCACTGCTGCACCAGCTTTCCCAGGGCCGCGATACCTTGCTCAACCGGGATGCTGCTGTTCTCGCAGCCCGTATGCAGAAAGCCGGCTGGGGCTGGGGCGCCTACATCACCCACGCGCTTGGCCGCCCCGACGCACCAGCCTCTAACGAGCCCCTGAAGGTCTGGAAGAAACTGCCCGACTGGGAAGATGCTGCCCCGCCACCCCCGCCATCCTCCCACCCAGTCTCGGAATCTGAAGCCCGCCAGCGTCTTGCCGCCATGCTCGGCCCGCACGCTGAACAACGCCCCGGTCAGGGAGACTATGCCGGCGCCGCCTCCGCCGCCTTCGCGCCGCGGGAAGTCCGCGGTGATCCTCACATGGTCCTGGTCGAGGCCGGTACTGGCACGGGCAAAACCCTCGGCTACCTCGCGCCCGCCAGCGTATGGGCGGAAAAGAACAAAGGCGCCGTCTGGATCAGCACTTTCACCCGCCACCTGCAGCGCCAGATCGACAGCGAACTGGAGCGTCTGATCCCCGATCCCACCGAACGCCGCCGCCGCATCGTAGTTCGTAAAGGCCGCGAGAACTACCTCTGCTTACTGAACCTGGAAGACGCCATTGCCACAGCTTCCGGCGGCTTCATGAACCAGAACGTCATCCCGCTGGGCCTGATCGCCCGCTGGGCGATGGCGACCGACGATGGCGACATCCAGGGCGGCGATCTGCCCGGTTGGTTGCCGGAGCTGTTCGGGGGCGCCCTGATCGCCTCTTTGGCCGACCGCCGCGGCGAATGCATCCATGCCGCGTGCCCGCATTGGCGCCGCTGCTTCATCGAGCACACCATCCGGCGCTCCCGCACCGCCGATCTCGTTGTCGCCAACCACGCTCTGGTGATGACTCAGGCCGCGTGGGGCGGGCTTGATGATAACGCCGTGCCCACCCGCTACGTCTTCGACGAAGGCCACCATGTGTTCGGCGCCGCAGACAGCGCTTTTTCAGCCGCGCTCTCGGGTGGAGAAACCGCCGAACTGCGCCGTTGGCTGCGCGGCGCCGAGGGGGGAAGGTCCCGTGCCCGCGGCCTTCGTAAGCGGCTGGAGGACCTTGTAGCGGATCGTCCTGCGCTCGAAACACCGCTCGATGCCGCCCTGCAAGCCGCCATCGCGTTGCCCCCGTCCGATTGGGCAAGCCGTATGCAGGAAGAAGGCCCGGAATTCGATGCCGTCGAACCTGCTCGTCCCAATCCGTCCGAAGCCTTCCTCCGCCTGATCCGGCGCCAGATCCTGGCGCGCACCGCAGGCGCGGAGGCCAGACCGACCGCGGGCTCCATGGAGTGTGAAGTTTTTCCGCTGAACGAGGATGCTGCCCAGGCCGCCGACCGGCTGGCCCGAGCGCTGGCCCGAATCGCCGAACCGCTCGCCACGCTGCGCGAACGGTTGCTCGCCCGCCTTGATGACGAAGCCGAGGAACTGGACGAAGCCACCCGTAACCGCATTGAAGCCATCGGCCGCTCGCTGACCCGGCGGGCCCTCAACCCGCTGCAAGCATGGCAGACCATGCTGTGGAGCCTGACCGAACCGCCGCCGGAACCCGGTCGGCGCCCGTCCCATGTGTTGTTTTTGAAGCTGGATCGGCGCGACGGGTTGCGCGATTTGGATGTCGGGCTGAACCGCCACTGGCTCGACCCTACCATACCGTTTGCCGCGACTCTCGCGGCGCCGGCGCAGGGGTTGCTGGTCACCTCCGCCACTCTGCGCGATTCGGGCGACCGTGACCCCGAAATCGCCTGGGCCTCGGCAGAGGCCCGAGTCGGTGCGCTCCATTTGCCGTCCCCCGCCATCCGAGCCGCTGTGGCGTCCCCATTCGACTACGGTGAACAAACCCGAGCCTTTATAATAAGTGATGTTGCGTCGGGTAACCTCGATCAACTCGCCGGCGCGTATCGCGCGCTTTTCATGGCCTCCGATGGCGGAGCCCTCGGCCTGTTCACCGCTATCAGCCGGCTGCGCGCGGTCCACGCGAAGATCGCGCCGGAACTAGAGGCTGCTGGCATTCCGCTGTACGCCCAGCACGTCGACGCGATGGGCAATGCCACCTTGGTCGACATCTTTCGCGCCGAGGAAGAAAGCTGTCTGCTGGGCACCGATGCTATGCGAGACGGCGTAGACGTCCCGGGCAATGCACTCCGGCTCGTGGTGTTCGAACGCACACCCTGGCCGCGCCCCGATATTCTGCACCGGGAGCGGCGTATCCATCTGTCGGATGGCGACCCGAAAGGCTACGATGACCGTGTCGTGCGGTTGCGGCTACGCCAGGCCTTCGGGCGGCTGATCCGTCGCGCCTCCGACCGTGGAGTCTTTGTTCTGTTGGACCGGCAGGCACCCAGCAGACTGATGTCAGCCTTTCCAGCGGGGGTGGAGGTGCAGCGCGTCGGTCTGGCACAAGCCGTCAGCGAAACTGGCGCCTTCTTACGGACTCGTGCATTTTCGACGCCAGAGTCGCCGGCTTAAGGCATCTGCCGCGCCCGACAGACAGGAGGAGTTCGATGCGTTCCCGTGATGCGATAGACGCACCCGAGGCATTGGTTTTGACCATGGTCCTGGTATCCGCCGCCGACGGCGGGATGACCGACCGCGAAATCGGCGTAATGTCCGCGCTGGTGCAAACCTTGCCGGTGTTCCAGGATTTCACGCGCGAAGCGCTCGCCGACGTGACCGAACGCGCAGCCGAACTGCTGCACGACGACGACGGACTGGCGCACGCCGCGCGCCTCATGCGCGACGCTCTCAAGCCCAAATTGCGCGAAACCGCTTACGCACTGGCCTGCGAGGTGGTCGCCGGCGGCCAGGGAGCAAGGCGGCAGTCACTGGATATGCTAGATTTTGTGCGTGGTGAACTGGGGCTGGACCAATTGATCTCCGCCGCCATCGAACGCGGCGTGCGCGCCCGCTATCAACGTGTCGAGGCTACCGACTGAGTTTCTTGGACAGACCCCTATACAGGATTTCAATGGCGGCCGGGCAAGTCGCCCAAGTCCGTTGCTGTATGCATGCACATAGGACCAGGCGAGCCTCGCACGGACGTCGTCACTCCTGAGCTCAGCCAACCGATCACGCGTCCAACAGGGCCCGCCGGGGTGCGTTCTGCTGTGAGGAAATTCAGCCTTTCATATTGCTCTTCCCGCTCGCAGGAGCAATCTAGTGGCGCTGCAACGCCTTGCAGATGAGGGCCGCGCGCTGAAGCCACTCGCCGTCCGGTGATCGTTCGCGCTATGCCCGACTTCGGGCCTATCGGATCAGGTGCCTGTCCGAGCCGTCGAGCGACCGAGGACGGCTGCAAAACCCCTAACTGTTCGGAGGCTCTAGCCCTCCCTGGCAACTCGATCTAAAGTGTCCTTGCTGCCTGGGTGCGTCCTGTTTGCCGCCGTCGATCGTATCTGTCATTGCGGGCTCATGGGGCCACCATGACCTAGCCTCGCTGGGGCAGCAACAGGGGTGGCCATCTTGAGACTGATCCGCAACGCCGCCTTCCTCGCCGGGGTGCCGGCGGCTGTTCTTGCCTTCCTGGCCGCCGCGCAATGGGCGGACTTCTGGCCTGCGATGACGGGCATGGTAGTCAGCATCATTGCCGCCGGCATTTTCGCCCTGATCTGGGGGCGTGACCTGGATCTGCTGGTCGATCAGGTGCGTCGGGTCGGCTCGGACGAGCCCGGCGCCGTCATCGGAGCCGAGACCCCGGTCCTGATGGCCACCCTCGGTCGCGAAGTCGAGCGTCTGTCTCGCCGGCTGGCGACCCGCGCCGCGTTGCAGGAAAAGCATCGCCGGGCCGATACGCTGATCCTGGAGCGCCTCCCCGACCCGGTCATCGTTCTTGCCCGCGACCGCTCAGTTCGCCGTACCAATGCCGCGGCTCGGTCCGCGTTCGGCGAGGACATGCCGGCCGTGCTGCGCCATCCTGGAGTACGCGGTGCAATCGACCGCGCCTTGGCATCCAATTCCCCCCAAAGCACCGAAATCGTGCTGCGCGCACCCGTCGCGCGCGACCTCTATGCTACTGTTGTGCCGATGGATCCGCCGTTGGCTGATGGCGGCCAGGCGCTGATCGTTCTGTCGGACCGCTCTCGTGAGCGAGCGGTCGAGCGGATGCGCGCGGATTTTGTTGCCAACGTCAGCCACGAGTTGCGCACGCCGCTCGCCTCCCTGATCGGCTTTGTCGAGACACTCCGCGGGCCAGCCGCCGATGACCCACCGGCGCAGCAGCGCTTTCTGGGGATCATGGCCGAACAGGGCGCGCGGATGAACCGCCTGATCGACGATCTGCTGAGCCTGTCGCGGATTGAACTCACCGAACATCAGCCGCCGTCGGAGCCGCTCGACTTGACAACGCTGGTGCGGCGGATGGTGGCGGGGTTCGAACCTCGGCTGGCGGAGCGAAATGTTCAACTTGCGATGCGGGTCGACCACGATCTGCCGCTTGTCGCCGGGGACGCCGACCAAATAGCGCAGGTATTGCAAAATCTGCTCGACAATGGCCTGAAATACGGCCGGGATGGTGGCGTCCTGACGCTGGAGATGACGCTGGCGCAGTCCGGCAATCGATGGCCGAGCCGGACGGGAAATCATTGTCGCGGTTTGCGATCAGGGCGCCGGAATCCCACGTGAGCATCTGCCCCGGCTAACCGAGCGGTTCTACCGTGTCGACAAGGGCCGTTCCCGAGCTGTGGGTGGCACCGGGCTCGGACTGGCGATCGTCAAGCACATCGTAAACCGTCATCGCGGGCAGTTGCTGATCGAGAGCGAGGAAGGCATTGGCACGACCGTCAGCATCTGGCTTCCGGCCATCAGTGTCCCGGCGCGGCTCGCTGACGCAGACTGACGGATCAGCCTCGCGTCCGGCGTCATCCATGTTCTATAATTCAGGTTCCTGCCAGCCTCGCGGCGCCTGAAGCCCACGTATCGAGGACCCATGCTAGCCGCTCGCACCCTGACGCTGCCCCTCCTCCTGGCTCTGGCAGCCCCGCCCGCGCAGGCCCAGGCAGGCACTCGGGACCCTGAAACGATCAAATCGAGTTTGGAGCAGTTTCTCTCGATAGCGACTTTTGGTATCGTAACGGTACGAGACCAGGGCGCCGAAGTCACCCGGAGCGGCGCGAACTATGAGGCACGGCTGCCTCTCGAAGGATTTTCGGCGCCTCTGGACGCCAACATCAAAGCGGTGGTCCACCTGACCGATCAAGGGCTGCTGGATGTCACGTCAATGACATTCCCGCCGGCTGGAACAATCGAATCGGTCCCGGCAAGCGGTTCGCCTATGCCGATCATCTATTCAATCGGTCATCAGGCGATCACCGCGACGGTCGACCCAGGCTTGGCCACGCCATCATCCTATGCGGCCGACCTCAAGGCCATCCGGCTGCTTTCCGAACAGGGCGACCAGCAAGGCGAACAGACAATCGATCGTTACACCATCAATGGCTCGGTTTCGGCTGACTCCAGTGGCCTGCTAACGCTCGCGTCACAAGGCAGCGGCACAGGCATTCGCTTCATCGGACATGGTCCGAACGACTTTGCTTCTGAGATGGCCATTCGGGCTGCCGCAGGCCACTTCTCGGTGGAAGGTCTCGACCGCGTCCAGGCCACGCGTCTGCTCGCCGCATTGCGTGGCATGCCGGCCGCCGGAAAGACCTCTGACCATCCGCCGGGCATATCCCAAGACCAGCGCGAGGCTTTGCGCGCCATCGTCGAAGCCGCCGGCGGATTGCTCAATCGGGCCGAAGCCGAGGAGACCTTGGAGGACATAAGTTTCGCCGCGGGCACGGGGAGCGCTGCGACCAGCGGGACTGTCCGCCGCCTGCGCCTGAACATGACTGCCGACGCCGTTGCCGAACGGCTGAACACCCAGTTCGGTATCGCACTGGACGGGATCTCGTCATCCGCGCTTTCGGCTGAGAACGCCATGTTCATCCCGCATCGTGTCGATCTCAAGACCAATTTGTCCGGCGTTCGGATCGGCCCATTGATGGCATTCCTGCGCGCGGTAACCGAACCGGGAATGGATTCCGCCGCGGTCCTGGCGCAGGCGATTACGTTGTTCGCCGATCCGCAGGTCCGGATCAGCATCGAGGCGCTCTCGTTCGAACTCGGGGCCGCTCCAGATCAACGGATCAGCCAAAGTCGTGCCGCGACCGGATGGCCAGCTTGGTGCCGACATCCACATCGCTGCCAGCGGGATGGACAAACTTCTGGCTCAGACCCAGAGCCAGCCGAGCCTTCAACAAGTCATGCCGATGGTGCTCCTCGCGAAGGGCATTGGCCGTCCGGAAGGCGATAACCTGATCTGGGATATCAGCCTCGGTAGTGGCCCAATGACCGTGAACGGCATACCGCTGGGTCAAGCCGGCGGAAAAAGGCGGTAGAGCACGACATCGCGGCTAGTGCGATCCTCCAGTTCCAGCGTGGTCTCGATCCGATACGACGCCAGCGCCTCTAAGCCGGTCTGCGGCAAGTACGCCCGGCCAGGATCGGCGATCCAGACCTCGGCCGACCGAGCCATGTCGGTCAACCAGGGCATGATGTGGTCGGTCATCGGCGCCTCGTAACAGACGTCGCCGCATAGGATCAGGTCCCAGCGGCACGCCGCGCCGACCACGTCGCCCACCGCGACAACGTCAACGTCGTTGACCTTGGCATTCAGTCTAACCGCTGCGAGCGCCAGCGGATCGATCTCCGCGGCTTCCACTAGACCTGCCCCCGCAAGCGCGCAGGCAATCGCCGCGACCCCGCCGCCTGCCGCGAAATCCAGTACACGCTTGCCGGCGGCCAAAGCCGAATTGTCCAGGACGTGGCGAGCCAGCGCCAGCCCGCCAGGCCAGGCGAACGCCCAGAACGGCGGCTCGATAGCTCGTTCCGCGAGCCAGGCTTCTGACGCCTGCCAGATTGGCGTGATCTCGGTCGCGAGATGCAGTCTCACCTCGGGCACCTGCCGCACCGTTGTCAGGACGGTATTGGCCTGAATAAACGACTCGGCCGCCTCTCGCCCAGCGTCCCTCAAAGCCCGGGCTTGGCCCGGCCATCCGCGCCTTGCCCTCCTGGACGAAGAAGGTGCATCGCCCGGTTGAGAACTGGTCTGTGTCCGGCAATGACCCAGTATAGATCGCTCACAGCCAGCCCGTCAGGATCGCCAGGCCAACCGCCAACCCGACCTCGCGGTTGGCGCGAAACAGCCGCAGGCATCCGGAGGGGTTATCGATGTTCAGCGCGATCACCTGACGCCCAAATAACGCGGCCGGCAACACCAGCATCGCGTAGAACCACACGCCTAGCCCTGACAGCCATCCGGCCAGAACAAGCGCCGCCACAACGGCCGCGTAACACACCGCCAGGAATGGCCGTGTATGCGCCCCAAACAGTCGAGCCGTTGAGTGCACCCCGGCCAGCGCATCATCCTCCCGGTCCTGATGGGCATAGATCGTGTCGAAGCCTAGATCCCACAGGATCGCGGCGACGTAGAGCGCCACCCACGCCGCATCCAACCGGCCGGCCGCGGCGGCATAGCCCATTGGCGCTCCATAACCGAAGGTGAACCCCATCATAAGCTGCGGCCACCAGGTCACCCGCTTGGCCAGCGGGTATATCGCGACCAGCAACAACGACGCGGCCCCCAACAGCTGCGCCAATCGATTGAGTTGCACTAAGACTGCCAAACCCGCCAGCAGCAACACCGCTAAAAAAAGCAGCGCTTGACGCGGCCGCAATGCCCCCGAGGCCAACGGCCGTCCGGCTGTGCGAACCACCTTGCGGTCGATGTCACGATCCCACAAGTCATTCACGACACAGCCCGCAGCCCGCATCACCACGCTGCCGAAAGCGAACAGCGAAATCAGCCGGAGCGTCTCGGCGGTGGACGCCTGGGCGAGCAGAATCCCCCAAAGTCCCGGGAGAAAGAGCAGCCAGATGCCGATCGGCCGGTCCAATCGTGCTAGAAGCAGATATGGCAGCCACGCCCGCGGCAGCCGGGCTACCCAGCCGGTAGCGGCAATATCTGTGTGCATGGCCGACAGATGTGTTCGCCGTTTTATGGTTCCGTCAATCCGTCATACACCAAAGCGATGATCCGCCTGTACGTTGAAGCACCTCTGGCCGCCGGCATCGTGGTCGAGGCAACCGAGAGCCAGTCCCACTATCTCAACGTCGTGATGCGCCGGGCGGTTGGCGGCCTGGTCAACGTGTTCAATGGCCGCGACGGCGAATGGACCTGCCACATCGCTGCCCTGTCGCGCGGGAAGGCGGCGGTGGCCGTGAGAACCCTGTTCCGCCCGCAGGCTGCCGATACGAATCTTTGGCTAGCATTTGCCGTACTGAAACGCGATGCAACCGATCTGGTCGTGCAAAAGGCAACCGAGCTCGGTGTTTCAGCGCTGCTGCCGGTCTTCACCGAGCGGACTAATGCGGCACGGGTCAACCTCGATCGTCTGCGCGGCATCGCCATCGAAGCGGCCGAGCAGAGCGAGCGCCTCACCATCCCTGACATTCGTCCGCCCCGCCACCTGCATGAGCTCTTGGCGACATGGCCGGCCGAACGATCGCTTTTCGTTGCCCAGGAGCGAGCCGGCGCCCGGCCGCTGGCGGCGGTGACAGATCCCGCCGCCCTGCTCATCGGTCCGGAAGGCGGCTTTGGACCGCGCGACCAAAAGATGCTGAACGGGTGTGGTTCGGTCCGTGCGGCCTCGCTCGGGCCACGCATCCTTCGAGCCGAAACGGCGGCCATCGTCGGTCTGGCCTTGTTGCAAGCACCGGGATGCGGCTAGTACCCTCCCTGTAAACATCGGCGTGCATAACGGCGCGTCTGATTACCCGCCGGTGATACCAACCGAAAATGCCTTGGGAGCCCAATGTCCAATCCCGGAGACGCCGATGACACGCCGCTCACGTCGGTTCGACAAATGGCAGAGTATTTCGCCGCCGGCTGCAAGCCGCGGGAGCAGTTTCGCATCGGTACGGAGCACGAGAAGTTTGGCTTCCGCCGTGCTGATCTGAGCCCGCCGCCATACCTCCCGGCGGATGGTCAACTGGGCAGCATCCGCGATGTGCTGGCCGGTTTGACCCGATTTGGCGCCACCCCGATCCTGGACGGCAAGAACCCGATCGGGCTTAAGCAGGGCGCAGCCTCGGTGTCGCTTGAGCCGGCGGGCCAGTTGGAGCTGTCTGGAGGCCCGCTGGAAACTTTGCACGAAACCCGGCAGGAATTGTACACCCACTTCGCCCAGGTTCGCGCCGCCTGTGAGGTTCTGGACATGGGCTTTGCCCCGCTGGGGTTTCATCCCACGGCGCCCCGGGCGGCGATGCCATGGATGCCCAAAGGCCGGTATGCCATCATGCAGCGCTACATGCCGTTGGTCGGGACCATGGGCCTCGACATGATGACCCGCACCTGCACGGTCCAGGTCAATCTCGACTTCGCCTCGGAACAGGACATGCGGCGGAAATTGCGCGTGTCCCTTCTGCTCCAGCCGCTGGCGACGGCGCTGTTCGCCAACTCCCCCTTCACCGAGGGCAAACCCAACGGCTTCCTTTCGTATCGTGCTCATGTTTGGACCGACACCGACAACCTGCGCGCCGGCATCCCCAAGGTGATGTTCGAGGACGGTTTCGGATTCGAGCGTTACGCCGCGTGGCTCATCGAGCAAGTGCCGATGTATTTCGTCTATCGCAATGGCGGATACATTGACGTCGCCGGCGAGTCGTTCACAGCCTACATAGCCGGCCGTGTCCCGGCATTGGCCGGCATCACTGCCACGATCGGCGATTTCGCTGACCACGTTACTACTGTTTTCACCGATGTCCGGCTAAAGCGCTTCGTGGAAATGCGGGGCTCCGATGCCGGCCGGCCCGAGATGATGCTGGCCCAGTCCGCGTTATGGGTCGGACTGCTCTACGACGACGCCGCACTGGCCGCAGCCGAGGCTCTGCTACGCGGCGCCGGCTGGGACGATGCGGTCGCCGCTCGCGCCGCCGTGCCGCGCCAGGGACTGGACGCACCGTGGCGCGGCGGCAGATTGCGCGACATTGTCGCCGACGTGGTGACTATCGCTGAAGACGGATTGCGCGCCCGACGCCACCGCGACGCAATCGGCGACGACGAATGCATCTACCTGGACCCGCTGCGAGCTATCGCGGAAGGCGCACTCACCCAGGCGGAGCATTGGCTGGCTAGATATCGCGATGCCTGGAATGGCCACGTCAGCCCAATCTTCGCCGAATCCGCCATCTGAGCTTGGCCGGCGGGACCCTTGGGCTTCCGCCCCGACGTGGCGAGCGCTGCCGGTCTCTGCACCCAAACCCGCCAACCTTTGCGCTCGTCACGAAAGCGGTATGGGATGTCCCGAGATACCCGGTTCATTCGCCTTGCGGTAACTCGGCCAACCCTCCATAACCCCGCGCCTGATGGCCATCACAGACGACGTTCGCAGCGTCCTCGCGCCTCCACACCCCGCTGGACGCCCCTTCGTCGTGGGCGGCCTTATCGCATTCCTGCTCGGTTTCGCCATCGGATCATGGCTAATCTGGCTCGGTCTGATCTTCACCCTGTTCTGCTTGTTTTTCTTTCGTGATCCGGAACGCGTAACCCCACCCCGAGCAGACCTGTTTCTCGCCCCGGCCGACGGTCGGGTGGTCGCCGTCAACCCTGCCGCACCGCCCCCGGAACTTGGGCTCAGCACCGGCCCGCGTTGGAAAGTCTCGATTTTCCTCTCGGTGTTAAACGTCCATGTCAACCGCGTGCCCGCCGATGGCGTGGTCACCCGTATCGCCTATCGCCATGGTGCTTTCGTCAGTGCCAGCCTGGACAAGGCCAGCGAATCAAATGAACGCAATGCGCTGGCGATCCGTTTGCCGAACGGGCAGGAGATCGCCGTTGTGCAGATCGCCGGCCTGATCGCGCGCAGGATCCTTTGCTCCGTGCGCGAAGGCGATCCGGTTACCGCTGGTGAGCGGTTCGGTATCATTCGCTTCGGCAGCCGGACGGACCTCTATCTCCCGGAAGGCGTTCGACCGTTGGTCGTGGAGGGCCAAACAATGATCGGCGGCGAAACCGTCATCGCGGAGCTACCGTCACATGAACGATCATCCTCCTGAATGCCTTTCCTCGAGTGTCCGATAACATGAGTGACCGCCCGCCGTTTTCGCCAATCCGCCGGCTGCGCCGCTACCGGCCTCGCCCGCGGAACCGGCCGCGCTTCAAAGGCCCGTCGTTCAACCGCATGGTCCCCAACCTTATGACCATGCTGGGACTTTGCGCCGGCCTGACCTCAATGCGGTTCGGACTGGAGGGGCGTTTCGGCGCCGCTGCTGTCGCCATTGTCGTTGCGGCGCTGATCGACGGGCTGGACGGACGGCTCGCGCGCCTGCTCAAGGCAACCTCCCGCTTCGGCGCCGAGTTCGACAGCCTGTCAGATTTCCTTTGCTTCGGCGTCGCGCCGCCCTTCGTGCTCTATTTGTGGTCGCTGCAACGCGGCGGAGCTTATGGTTACGTGCCGTGCCTGATGTTCGCGGTGTGCATGGCGCTGCGATTGGCGCGGTTCAACGCCTCGCTGGACGGAGCACCGAAACCCGCCTACGCCTATAATTTCTTCACCGGCGTTCCGGCTCCGGCGGGGGCCGCGCTGGCCCTGTTTCCGCTTTTTCTTGGCCTCGAGGCAAGATCCCTCGGCTTGGGCTGGCTGTTAGACGCGGCGAAATTTCCCTTGTTCAACGCGGTGGTCCTGATCGGAACCGCCCTGTTGCTGGTCTCGACCCTCCCAATCTGGAGTTTCAAGAACTTCAAGGTCCCGTCCGAGTATGTCTTGCCGATGCTGCTGGGCACCGGAGGATTCGCGGCGGTTGTTGTCGCCGATCCGTGGGGCGCGTTGGCAGGGGCGAGTCTAATCTATCTCTGCATGCTGCCCTTCAGCGTTCGGAGCTTCCGGCGGCTGCGGCGAGAGGCCGAAGCACCCCGCGACGAGATCGAAGCCACGCATCGGGAAAGCGCCTGACTACTTTCGGCGCAGACGCCGGGCGTTGGCGCGAGACCGCACCAGATAGGGCGCCACGACAGCAGCGTGGCCTTGGCCGGCCATCAACGCGAGCGTCGAGGCCTGCACCGCCGCAGCCTTCTCCATGAACATGCGCTGATACTCAGCAACGCTGAGAGTACCCTGAGCCATCATAAGACTGCGGTGATAGATGGTTTCCCAGGACGATAGCGTCAGTTGGGTCATCATGGCGGGAAAGTTGCGGCTGATGCGTTTGCTCATACAACCTCACGTGAGGCGACCGAAGCGGCAACGCAAGTCACGCCATTCGAAAAGCGGCAAAGCTCGCTAAGACGTTTGTTGGCGCGACTATAAAGTGGCGAAATCTCGACGCCATCAAGACCTGGCGCCAAATGCGACTAGGATCCTGGTCTTCCGGGCCAGAGGCGTCGATTACCGAGGAGGAAGGTTATTCAGCTGCTCGCCTCGGGTACTTTGACCGGAGCTTTCGAGGATGCGGTCTTAGCCCCCGGCTTTTTCGCTGTCGCTTTTTTGGCCGCCGCCTTCTTCGCCACAGCCTTTCTTGGCCCCGCCTCTTGCTTCCGTTCCGCGGCTTTTTTAACGCCAGCCGCTTTCCGCGCCGGAGACTTCCCTGCGGCCTCGGCCGCCGCCGTCTTGGCTCCCGTCTTGCCCTTCCGCCCCGCCGCTCCGCGTGGCTTCAGCGCCTTGCCCTTTTCGGCGAGCAACTTCACGGCGTCATCCAGCGAAATTTCCTCCATCGCCACCCCGCGCGGCAGATTGGCGACAGTCTTTCCGTGCTGGACATAGGGCCCAAACCGCCCCTTCCGCACGCTGATCAGGTCTTTGCTGGCCGGATGCGGCCCGATCGTTCGCACACTGGCCATTTTCTTCGCTAGCAGATCAACCGCTCGGTTTAGCCCGAGCGCCAACACATCGTCGTCCCGGTCCAACGACCCGAACACCGCCCCCATCTTCACGTATGGGCCGAACCGGCCAATCCCGGCCTCGATCTTCTCTTTGGTCTCGGGATGCAGCCCAATCTCCCGAGGCAGCGCCAAGAGTTCCAGCGCTTGGTCCAGCGTCAGATTCTCACCATCCATCCCGCGCGCCAAGGACATCCGTTTGGGCCGGACCTTTTTATCCTCAGAGGTCTCGCCCTGCTGCACGTACAGCCCGTAAGGCCCGCGCCGGACGGTGATCTCCTCGCCCGTCTCCGGATGGTGCCCAAGCGATCGCATCCCCTCCTTCAGGGTCTCCCCGCTCTCCTCGCCCGCGTTGATCGCCAACCGCCGGGTGTACTGGCAGGCAGGATAGTTGGAGCAACCAATGAAGCTGCCGAACCGCCCTAGCTTCAATCCCAGCCGACCGTTGCCGCACGCCGCGCAAACCCGCGGATCGGACCCATCCTCCCGAGATGGAAAGAAATGCGGCCCCAGATCTTGATCGAGTGCATTGATGACGTCGCTGATCTTCAGATCGCGAGTCTGTTCCACTGCTTTGGAGAATTCGGCCCAAAAGTCCCGCATCACCTGGCGCCACTCCAGCGCCCCAGCGGAGATCTCGTCGAGCCTTTCCTCCAGCCCGGCGGTAAATCCTGTGTCAACGTAATGTTCGAAAAAACTCACGAGGAATGCGGTGACCAGGCGTCCGCGGTCCTCCGGAACAAACCGCCGCTTATCAAGCTTCACATAATTGCGGTCCTGCAGCACCGACAGGATTGAGGCATAGGTGGAAGGCCGGCCGATCCCAAGCTCCTCCATCTTTTTCACCAAACTCGCCTCGGAATAGCGCGGCGGCGGCTGGGTGAAATGCTGGCTTGCGTCCACTTTCTGGCGCCGGAGCGGGTCGCGCTCGCTCATCGGCGGCAGCATCCGGTTATCCTCTTCTTCAGGTGCGCCTTCGGGCTTATCGTCGGTATCTTCGCGATACAGCTTCAGGAACCCGTCAAAGGCGATGATCGACCCGTTCGCCCGCAGCTTAAGACCCTTACCGTCGGTGACGTCTACACTGACCTGATCCAGTTCAGCCGACTGCATCTGCGATGCTACCGCCCGCTTCCAGATCAGTTCGTATAGCCGCCGCTGATCGTGGTTCAATCCTTGGACGACCCTGTCGGGCGTGCGCGCGACATCGGTCGGCCGGATCGCCTCATGCGCCTCCTGCGCGTTTTTCGCCTTGCTGACGTACTCGCGCGGCGCGACAGGCAGGTAGTTCGGGCCGAAACTGCCCTTGACGTGATCGCGGATGCTGGCGATGGCTTCGCTCGCCATCTGCACCCCATCTGTCCGCATGTAGGTAATCAGCCCGGTGGTCTCACCGTCGATCTCGACGCCCTCGTACAGACCCTGCGCCAGCCGCATCGTCTGCTGCGCCCCGAACCCAAGTTTCCGAGATGCCTCCTGCTGCAATGTCGAGGTGGTGAATGGCGGCGGCGGATTGCGCTTGACCCGCTTGCGCTCGACTGACCCGACGGTGAACGTCCCGGCTTCCACCGCCGCTTTCGCCGCAAGCGCCAGGGTCTCGTTGTTCAGGTCGAACTGATCGAGCCGCTTGCCGTTCAGATGCGTCAACCGGGCGGTGAACGGTGCGCCACCAGGTGTCAGGAACAACGCCTCGATGGTCCAGGTACTCACGCGCCCGGAACACCTCGATCTCGGCCTCGCGGTCGCAGATCAGGCGCAACGCCACCGACTGGACACGGCCAGCGCTGCGGCTACCGGGCAGCTTCCGCCATAACACCGGCGACAGCGTGAACCCCACCAGATAGTCCAACGCGCGCCGAGCCATGTACGCCTCGATCAGCGGCTGATCGAGTTCGCGCGGATGGTCGATGGCGTAGCGAACGGCGTTGCGGGTGATTTCGTTGAAGCTGATGCGGTGGACCGCAACGCCCTTCAGTGCGTTCTTGTCCGCCAGCATCGCCCGCACATGCCAGGAAATCGCCTCTCCTTCACGATCCGGGTCAGTGGCGAGCCACAGCGTCTTGGCGCCCTTGAGGGCCTTCGCGATTGCACCGACCTGCTTGTCGCCCCGGGCGTCCAACTCCCAGTCCATAGCGAAATCCTGCTCCGGCCGGACACTGCCATCTTTCGGCGGCAGGTCGCGCACATGTCCGAAACTGGCGAGAACGGTATAGCCGCCCCCTAGATAACGGTTGATCGTTTTGGCCTTGGCGGGGGATTCGACGACGACGACATCTGACATTGACGGGTGCGGTATCCTACTCAATAACGACCGGCGAGAGCGCCACGCGGCTGCCAGACAGGGTCTCTACACGCCCCGCTAGCTCCAATTCCAGTAGAACCGCAACGGTGACTGACGGCGACAAGTGGCAGCGCCGGACCAGATCGTCAACCATTGTTGGCTCTGGCGACAACAGCGACAGGATCTGGGCCGCGGCGTCGGGCTCGTGTTCATCCGCCGCAGGCCACTCGAACGGCCGCGGTTCCGCCTCGCCGAACCCCCTAACGCGGGACGTCGGGGCGGCCGGTTCCAGCGGCAGGTGATCCAGTACATCGGCGGCATTTTCCACCAGGATCGCACCCTGGCGTATCAGGTCGTTACCTCCGCGCGCGCGTGGATCGAGCGGCGATCCGGGGACAGCGAACACCTCCCGGCCCACTTCCTGAGCTATTCGCACGGTGATCAGGCTGCCTGATCGCAGCGCCGCCTCCACCACCACGACCCCAAGCGAGAGGCCGGCGATGATCCGGTTGCGGCGGGGAAAATGCCTGGCCTGTGGAACTGTACCGATGGGTGACTCTGAAATCAGCAAATGGGCTTCACCGATACGCCGGTGCAGGTCTGCATTCTCCGGCGGGTAAGGTTGGTCGATCCCCCCGGCGATCACGGCGATGGTTCGCCCGCTGCGCATCGCGCCGGTATGCACGGCGGTGTCGATCCCACGCGCCAGCCCAGAGACCACGACGAACGTCGCTGCTAGATCGGCCGCCAGGGCCTCCGCCATTCGCTGCCCGTTCGCCGAAGCGTTGCGCCCACCTACGGCTGCGACGCATCGCTCTTGCGCCAGCCTGGCCTCGCCGCAAAAGATCACGCACGGCGGCGCATCATCCATCATCGCCAGCAACGGCGGGTAATCCGGATCGCCCAGAAAGATCATCCGCCCGCCAGCGCCGCTGGTGCGTTCTAACTCGCGCTCCGCCTCTGCCGCGGAAACCACCGGCGCCGTCCCTGAGCGTCCCCCCGCCCGCGCGAGGCGCGGCAGTGCATCGAGGGCAGCCGCGGGCGAGTGGTAGCGATCAAGCAAGCGGCGGTAGGTAACGGGTCCAACGCCCTCAGTGCGAACGAGGCGAAGGCGTTCAATCTGATTGGCCCACTCTGCCATGAAGGCGGAATCCTCGGTGCCGCCGGCGGGACTGCGAGCGGGCCAGCTCAGGCGCGTCCCCTCTTGCCCCCGCCGATACGTGGTTCGGTCCCGGCGAGCAGACGGCGGATATTCGCCTGGTGGCGGACGAACACCAGCACGGCAATGGTGAACGAAAGCTTAACGACGCCGAATTCTTCCAGAACCAACGCCGCGAAGGGGGCAAAGCTGAAGGCCGCCAGCGACGCGAGCGACGAGACGCGCGCGAGGCCCGCAACCAGCAGCCACACGGCGCAGGCGGCCACGCCGATCGGCCAGGCAGCCGCCACCAGCACCCCAAGACCCGTGGCCACGCCCTTGCCGCCCTTAAACCGCAGCCAGATCGGAAACAGATGTCCCAGAACTGCGGCGAGGCCAGCCAAAAGCGCGGTGTCCTGATCGTACAACAACGCCTGCGCGATCAGCACGGCCGCGACACCCTTCAGACCGTCCAACACTAAGGTGGCGGCAGCGAGACCCTTTCGCCCCGTGCGCAGAACGTTGGTGGCGCCGATATTGCCGGACCCGATGCCCCGGATATCCCCCAAACCGAAGATCCTGGTCAGCAGCAGCCCAAAGGGGATCGAGCCCAGCAGGTAGCCTAGGAGGAGGCAGGCCGGCACCGTAAGCTGATCATCAGGCATCGAGGCGTTCTCAGCCCCCTTTCATCACGGTAGGCGTCATGCGGCTGCGATCCTACGGATGCCCAGACCACGGCGGCTGCGTATCCGCAGGAGCATAAGCGGGCAGGGGATCGATGCTTCAGGCAAAGTTGGAAAAATCTGGCTTCCGCTTCTCCATGAATGCGGCAAACGCCTCTGCCGCCTCGGGGGAGCGCAACCGCTCCTGGAATAGCGCCAATTCTTCCTCGATACGCCCTGCAACGTCGGCGCGCCCGTGCTTTATCAGGTTCTTGGTCTGTTGCACCCCGACGGGCGGCAATGCGGCCAACCGGGCGGCAATGCCACGAGCAGTCGTCATCAGGCTCTCATCAGTCACGACCTGATTGACCAAGCCCCAGCCGAAGGCGGCCTCGGCGTCCAAGGCTTCCCCGAGAAGCAGCAGAGCACTGGCTCGCTGATGCCCGACCAGTCGGGGAAACAGCAGCGAACTGGCAGCCTCAGGCACCAGGCCCAGACTGGTGAACGGCATGGCGAAGCGCGCTGACCGCGCCGCGACAACCAGGTCCGCGTGAGCCAGCATCGTGGTGCCGACCCCAATCGCGGCCCCGTTCACCGCGGCAACCAAGGGCGGCGTCAGCGACGACAATGCCGTCAGGAAAGGCGAGGCGTGCGTTAACCCATCCATTGCCGCCCGGCTTTGAAAATCCTTGATGTCGTTGCCGGACGTGAACGTATCTCCCGCCCCGCTCAGCAGCACGACGCGAACCGATGCATCCGCATTTGCGTGGCGGAACGCCTCCGTCACTGCCGCATACATCGCTCCGGTCAGGGCGTTTTTCTTTTCTGGCCGGTTGAACAAGACTTCCAGTATCGGTCCGGCCTGCGTGACGAGCACATCGCTCATTGGATTTTTCCCCTGTGACCTCAGACTATCCGATCAGGTCGTGGACCTGCACCGTCAGGGCAGCGACCAAATCGGCGATCTGGCGTTCAACGAAAAGGAATTCAGGCAACCGCTCGATCCGCGTCTCATCCATATAGAGTGCTCGGGCAATTTCGATCTGCAGCACATGCACATCTTCGCCCGGCCGTCCGTACTCCTTCGTTATAAAACCGCCGGCATAGGGGTCGTTGCGGCGGACCAGATAGCCCTTACTGCTCAACAGTGTCTCCGCCGCGTGGGTGACGCACGATGCGCATGCGGACCCGTGCAAATCACCCAGGACAAAGTCGAGCGGCCGTGTAGCGCCCCGTTTGCCGTATCCGCTGGTCGGCATGGAATGGCAGTCGATCACCAGGCAATAGCCGAAGCGGGCCTTCATGTCCTTGATCAAACGGGCCAAAGCGTTGTGAAACGGTTGCCAATACGTATGGATCCGACGCTCCGCTTCGGCGAACGGCAACTTCACTGAATAAATCGCTTCGCCCGATGCAACCACTTTGGCGATCGTTCCCAGACCTGCACTGACCCGCGAACTTGAGGTGTTCACCCAATCCGGAAGTCGGTCGGCAAACATGGTTTGGTCCAACTCCCATGCCTCTCGGTTCGCATCGCAGAACGCGCGCGGGAAATTCGCCGCCAACAAGGGCGCCCCACACGCCGGCGCCGCGCGAAACAGCTCATCGACGAAGCAATCCTCACTGCGCCTCAGGGTAAGTGCACACAGGCGTACCCCCGACATCAGGTCAGCCGAATAGACCCGTCCGGAGTGCGCCGATGTGAAAATGACCGGCGCAAATGGCCGTTCCGGCACGAGCAGCCGGAAAGGGTCGATTTCGTCGGCTTCAGGCAGCGGTGTGGGGCCGTCCATTCACACATCAAAGACGGTGCGGACCAAATTGTCACTATCCTGAATTCACCCGCCGCATCGGCAATGCCGGTAGCCCGAAAACCCCCTTGCACCGGGCAGTGGTTTCCGCCGACAAATGGTTATGGCCACGCACTACTATACTGTCACCTGGGATCAGCTTCATCGCGATGCCAGAGCACTGGCGTGGCGGCTGATAGGGTCGGGTCCGTTCACCGGCATCGTCGCGATTAGCCGCGGGGGCCTCATCCCGGCAGCGATTATCGCCCGCGAACTCGATCTGCGTCTGGTCGAAAGCGTTTGTGTGAACACGTATCAGGACGAGCAACGCGGTGAACCAGTGGTCACCAAGCCGCCGGCCGCGGCCGGCGATGGCGCGGGCTTTCTCATCGTGGACGATCTTGTCGATTCGGGCACCACAGCCCGAGTCGTGCGCGCCTTGTTGCCAAAGGCCCATTTCGCCTGCGTCTACGCCAAGCCGGAAGGACGGCCCACCGTGGATAGCTTCGTCACCGAGGTCTCGCAGGACACATGGATCCTGTTTCCCTGGGACACCGAGCCCCAGTTCATCGAACCGCTGGCGCGCCGCGGCGCTTTGTAGACCACACTCATCCTGATCGATTGCATTATTCGGGTGCGGGGGCCGTCTCGGTTGGCGCGATCGTCTTCTCGTCGCCATCTCGCCCTTCCGGACCCAAGCGTCGTCGTAGTGGCCGCCCATCTGCGGTTTCGATCGCGGCAGCGGTCGCATTTATGGCGGCTTTCGAGCCGGGCCAACTGCCGGCTGCCCCGACGGTTCGCATGGAACGTGGCCCCTTCCCGACTAAGCCATTCGCGCCATTTACCTCAGCGCGATTAACGACCCCACTGCACTAACCTGCGCGCCTTCATGACGCCGTCGCCGTCTTGCTCGATCTCCTCTGTGATCGCCTGAAGTCGCTAACCTTCCAGGCCGGCCGGATCGAAGGCGGGGGCGCAGATCAGGAACTTGAAATGGCGGGAATATTCCACGGACGCGACTCCGATTCGAGTGGCGGGCGCGTCATGGCACCGCACCGGCGGGACGAAGGGTCAGCGTCGTGAAATAGGGCCGCGGCTGCGATCTTTACCACGCTGCGATACCGACCCGGCCGCCAAGGCGGCCAGCGATGCCGGGCGTTGCTGCCGCCGCAACCAGGGTACCAATTACCAGGTAGCTCCAGAGTGCCGGAGCGATATCATAAAATCTTAATACAAAGGGCGCGGCGATGAGCCATCCTCCCGTCAGGAACCTGATCGCCATTGCCCAGTCCTGGTTGCGCGTCAGCGCGGCCAGCGCCAACAGCACCGTTATCACCACACTGATGGAAGCCTTCCACGGCGGAACACTGGAGGTATCGGCAAGATACCCCCATGTAGCAAGCGCCAAGCATACAGTCGCCAAGAGCACCAGCAGGTCAACCACGCTGTGCTCTCTATCCTTGGCATCGTCGAACCTCACCACTTCCTCTCCCTAAGCAATCGCGTCGGGATGCCCGAGCACGGCATCGACGTTAGCGCTAGGCCCGGGCACCAGTATTTAATTGACAACGATACGCCGCGGCATCGCATCCTTTGCTTTCGGTAGTTTCAGTGTCAGCACGCCGTCGTCGAGCTGGGCACTGATGCCATCACGGTCGATCTTTCCTGACAGCGAGAACCCGCGAGCATAATGCCCGACGAGATACTCGGTATAGACTGGCTCCATCCCCTGGTATTTCGAGGAATCGATCTTGCCTTCAACCCGCAATGTATCGTCCTCCAGCGCGATACTTAAGTCATTCTTCTCGACGCCCGGCATCTCCAAGATCACGGTCAGCGCATCGTCCGTCTCAAAGACGTCCGCGGGTGGGACGAAGTAGCGGCCAGGCACGGTTCTTTCTTCTTTTTTAGCCAGTTCCTGCTTCTCACGAACTGCCAATTCCTGTGATTCCGACATTCGTTCCTCCAGAATTTCCGCTGGTCTCAGCCAATCTTAATAGAGCGTGCCTTATCGCGCTCGGAGCGCGGCAGAGACACAGCCAAAATACCGCTGTGATACTCAGCCTTCACGCCCTCGGGATCGATTTCAACCGGCAGTGTGACCGAGCGATCGAACCGCCCAGAAAGCCGTTCCCGTCGATGAAGACTGGCATTTTCAGCATGCTTGACCACCTTGGCGCCGGAGAGCCGTACCGTGCGGCCCTTGACCTGCAGGTCAAGTTCCGACTTGTTGATACCAGGCAACTCGGCAATCAGAATGAAGTCGTCGTTCTTACGGAATATGTTCAGCGGTGGATAGCTGCCGGTGCCGCTCGGACTTGATTGTAGCCACCCACTTGTCCTGAACGCTTCCAGTGCCTCTTGAAGTCCGAGGAGTGTATTGAAAGGACTGGGAAATAACGCCATGAATCATACCCCCGTTGCTTGTCGAAGCAGGGAGCGCTCGCCGAGCGGACCGGAGCCGAGCCTTTCGGGTCCGTCGTGCCGGGCGCTGTGTTGGCGACTTAGCACTCCCTTGGTTCGAGTGCCAGGCAAGTAGTTTTTGTTCAGCGTCCGGTCAAGGGGACTAGAGGTTGGACAATGCGAAATATTCGGACTGAGGCATCTTTCGGGCGGTCGCGCCACTCGTCTTTGCTGTGCTCTACCGTCAGCAACCATCGCCTGCAGGGACCGGTTCCGAAAACGCGACGACGACCGGGCAGGGGCGGGGGCTTCGCTTTCTAGCCGATCATCTAACTCCTGCCAGTATGAGTATCGCCATTTCCAACTACGGGCTTGAAACATACCACTGATATGTTAGCCTGCCGCAAATCCGAAGGAGACGCCCATGAACCCGATGGAGACGCCCGCATGATGTCCTCCCGCCAGGCCGCGTTCCGAGCGATGTATCGTGCCCAGATCGCTCCGGCCTATCACGGTCTGATCCACGTCGCCCTGATCTACCTGATCGGAGGCTCCGCGCTGTGGTATGCCGCCCAGCACATCCATGCCGCCACCTTAGCCGAGATCGCGGTGATCCCGATCGTGGTGCTCTTGGCCAACATCTTCGAGTGGTTCCTGCACGCCAAGGTCATGCACCGCCCAATTCCTGGCCTGATGGGCATCTACAATCGCCACACCCTGGCGCACCACCAGTTCTTCACCCATGAAGCGCCGTACCACGACACCACCAGGGACTATCGGATCGTCTTCTTCCCCCCTACGCCCTGATCGCCTTCCTGGTCATGGCCTCCGCCGGGGGTGCCGTAGTGGCGGAACTTTGGTCCGCCAACGCCGGCTGGTTTGTCGTATGCACCGCCGCAGGCATGTACATGAACTACGAATTCTTCCACTGGTGCTGTCACGTTCAGGATGACCGCATCCTGCGCCACGTGCCGTTCGTCAACACCATCCGTCGCCATCACATCGCCCACCACAACACGGCGATCATGATGAACCGCAACATGAACCTGACCTACCCGTTCGCCGACTGGCTCTTCGGCACCAGCGACCTGAACCGAGGCCTGCTTGGTCATCTCTTCAACGGCTACAACTTCCGCTTCATCCGCCACGACCTCCCGAAACTCCGAGGCGCGCGCCCCCAACAGATGGCTGCGGAATAGTCCATGGCCCTTACCATCCGAGACAGCGCGCCGCGCAAGCGCAACGTCGCCTCTCTTGTTGGCGGTTACGTCATTGCCGTTGGCTGCTTCGTGTTGTGGATCCTGTGCGCCAGCCACCTCACCCAATGGCCGCCGAGCCTCCCGGTGACTGCGACTGGTCTCGCGGTGGCGGTAGCAATCGGGGTCTGGATCAGACTAGCCGACCTTTAGATGGACCTCTTGCCAAACCACGACGAACTTCTCCACGCCGAGACGCTGACCGAAAAGGCCTACCGCGCGCTAGAAGAAGAGATCGTCACCCTGCGTATCCCGCCTGGCAGAGTGGTGTCCGAGGCGATCCTCAGCCGCCGTCTGGGTGTGGGCCGAACCCCGATCCGTGAGGCTCTGCAGCGCCTAGCCCGCGAGTGGCTGGTCGTGATCATGCCGCGGCGTGGGATTATGGTTTCCGAAATCGATCCGATCCGCCAACTCCGTCTATTGGAAGCACGCCGGGAGATTGACCGCTTCCTCGCGCGCTCCGCCGCCAAACGCGCTACATCGCTTCAACGCCTGCAGTTCGCGGCGATCGCGGACGGCATGGACGACGCGGCGCGGAATGCGGACGACATCGCCTTCATGCGCCTGGATCGTGAATTCAACGTGCTGGTGATGGACGCAGCCGGCAACGAGTTCGCCGCATCGGCCGTGAGCCTGATGAACGGGCTCTCCCGCCGGTTCTGGTACATGCACTACAAACAAACCGCTGACCTGCCGCTGGTAGCCTGCTTGCACGCCGCCATTGCGCGGGCCATCGCGGAGGCCGATCACAACCTCGCCGGCCGGAGTTCGGATGGGCTGGTCGACTACATCCAGGCGTTCGCTCGCGCGACGATAGATGATTTTCAACCGGAGTTTGCAGGCTGATTACTCGGCCAACGCAACGACCGCCGGCCGGCGCGCGATTCTAAGCACCATGATCGCTGCCATCAGGCAGGCAACCCCGCTCGCCAGAAATGCCGGGACGTAGCTTCCCATGAGATAGCGCGTCTCGCCTGCTCCAAGAGCCGCAAGGGCGCCACCGATTTGATGGCCGGCGACGATCCAGGAGACGATTACCGGGGCATCCCTCTTGCCGAATACCTCGTTGGTCAGTGTCACCGTCGGGGGAACCGTGGCGACCCAGTCCAGGCCGTAGAACGCCGCGAAGATCCCCAGACTGACCACGTCGAAATGCGTGAAGGGCAGCGCCACCAGCGACAGTCCGCGCAGCCCGTAATACCAGAACAGCAAGATCCGCGAATCGTAGCGGTCGGTGAGGTAACCGGAGACCGTGGTTCCCACCAGATCGAACACACCCATCGCGGCCAACAGGCTCGCGGCACTTACCGCGGGGATGCCGTGATCGATGCAGAACGGGATCAGATGCGTCGCCACAAGGCCGTTGGTCGAAAAGCCGCAGACTGCGAACGTAGTGAACAGCAACCAGAAATCCAGAGACCTCGCACCGCGGATCAGCCCGGCGATCGCGATCACGAACGGGTTGCCCGAGCGCGGCGGCAGTTCAACGACCTCATCCGACCCGAACGCGCCGATCCCGATTGCGGCGGGACTTTCAGGCAACATCAGCACCACCAGCGGGATCAGCGCCAGGATCGTGCCTGCGACCACCAGCGGCACGACGTGCCAGCTATGGGAGACCACAAGGCTCGCCAGCAACGGTAGGAAGATCAACTGCCCCGAAGCATTGCTCGCCGTCAGCAGCCCGACCACCAGCCCCCGCCGGTGCACGAACCATCGATTGGCGATCGCCGTCGCCAGCCCGATCATGCCAGCACCGGAGCCAAGTCCGACCAGCAGTCCCCAGGTAAGGTACAACTGCCAGATCTCGCTGACGAATGCACTCAGCCCAGCGCCGATCACCAGCAACACCATCGAGACCAGAATTGTCCGCTTCAACCCGATCGTTTGGATCAATCCGGCAGCGAACGGTCCCACGAGACCGAACAGGAGGATGTTCAACGACACCGCGCCGGAGATTACCGCAGCGTTCCAGCCGAACGCCGCCTGCAACGGCACGATGAGCACACCCGGCGCCGCCCGCACGCCGACCGAGGCGAGGATCACGACGAACATCACCGCCACAACCACCCACGCGTAATGCACGCGCCCAGCGAACAGGCGGGCGATCAGCCCAGCTAACATGCCGAAACTCCAAAAGGCTTGCGCCCAAGATGACGGTCGTCATATGATTGAGTCAAGCGCTTAAATAATGACGTCATCGAATAGCAGGGTCACATCAATGGCCGAACCAACTCAACGAAGAGCGGAAACCCGCCAACGCATCCTGGCTGCTGCTGGTGATCTGTTCCGTGAACACGGTATCGACGGCATTGGCGTAGACGCCGTGATGAAGGAAGCCGGACTAACCCACGGTGGCTTCTATCTACACTTCCGTTCGAAGGATGCATTGGCCGCCGAGGTCTCCCAATTTCTGCTGGAGAACGCGGCCAGCAAGTGGGGCCGGATCAGCCACTCGCTCGACCATGAGGCTGCGCTGGAGGCGATTGTCCGAGATTATCTGGATCCTGAACGCCTGGCGTCAGCCAATTGCTGCCCGCTTACCACGCTTGGCCCCGACGTTGCTCGCCGTCCGAGCTCTCGGCAAGCGGTCGGGCACGCCCTGGGCGGCATGCTCGATGCTTTGGGCCGGTGCTTAACGGGCCAGGAGAAAAAACGGGCGTTGGCTGCGCTTGCCACTATGGTTGGTGCGGTTGTTCTTAGCCGCCTGGCCGACGACCCGGCTCTGTCGCGAGAATTCCTTCAGGCCGCCGCCGACAGCATCCTTCCGGACGAGCGCCGCGACGCGATGGAAATAGCGGCGCCACCGGAGGCGCCGACATGATGGGTCAAGTGACTCAAAGGTAAGTAAGCGACCCCGCTTGAGGATGGCTGTCGAGGGCTGGCTAGTTCCGTAATTTCCGAGTGCGATCCCTTTTAGCGCGGTGTAGTTGTGGTGGGCCCTTCAGGATGCCCACGTAAGGTTAAACTGGCTGACCGCTCGGCGACTGCCTCGGGCTTTACAGGCGCTTTGGGAGTGTCCGCTATCCAAGACGTGGGCGCGACCGGTTCAGCTTGCTTCGGCATCAAAAGAGGCACTAGCAAGCCGCCAAAGACCGCGGCCATCATCACCAGAGTGAGCCCACGTGGCACTTGCACCGGCGTTGCCGCCAGCTTGGGCGAGGATTGTCCTCCAGTTACGCTGCCCTGGACAGGAAGCAGTGCCACCAGGCGCTCGGCAATCGCTTTTGCATCTAAGCGCAATGCCTGAACGGCAGGGACCGCGCGAAGAATCTCGGCCAAGCCGTTAGCCGCCGCAAACGGGGGAAGCTGCGCAAGCCGTTGAGCTTCCTGCCACGGATCAAGGCCCCGCCGCGACAAGGCGGACAGAACGCTCAGTTCCATTCCGTTTGGCTCTGTCGCGACATCCGCGTAAACGAACCGCTCGAAGTCAGCGTTCGACGACGCGGAAGAACCAACTTTACTCACAACAATCTCCATCATCTACGCAGTAAACATGGGTATGAGTGCAGCTTATTTTGGTGTCGTGACAGTGAAATGTCGTTAATATTAAGAGAGGCTAGTGCCCAGGTGATCGACTTATTGCTGACGACGAGCCGTCGCGCGACAACGTCCACACCCTGGTGTCGGACGCCCAGCGATCGCATTTTTCGTAATACCGTCGCAGCAGGTCGTCTCGCATCACCGCAGTGCTGCGGGTCCCAAAGCGGCTGAAAGCTATCGTTACGTCGAAATAAATGGAACCGAAGTCCAGTAAGCAGCAGAGTTTCGCACTGCCCCGATCATCGCACTGTCCGTCTACATACCTTGGAGTAAGCCCAGTTCCGGGATCCAGACAAACGCTTTGAGCCTGAACTGTGTCCGAGCGGCAAAGGCACTTCTGCCTCCAGTGTAGTCAGGGAGGCAGAAGCGATCCGAGCAAGAAGCAGGTCAATCGTTCAGCAAGTCGCTAAAGATTTGCCTGGAAATCAACATAGTCGCGAACCTTGCGGTAAATCTGCAACCTATTGCGCTGACTGTCGGCGACAATGATCTCGTCGGTCTTTGGATTGAAGTCGACTGCCGTCGGGAAACAAAACCGCCACTGTGGTTCCAAATTTCTCACGCGACGCAATGCCTTCATCATGTCGGGATTGGCATCGATACTCTGCTGGCCCCACTTGGACATCACCTGGGCATCGCCCATCAGATTGGTCAGCGGCCGCCCCTGGGAATCGAAGATGCTAATCCGATGATTGCCCCAGTCCGCGATGTAGATATCGCCATCACTGTCCACCGCGACATCGGTCGGATGATTGAGTAACCCGGCCTTGGGATATTCCGCCGGAAGCGTGCTCGAGAGGTATGGCCCGAGGTAGGTTACGGCATACGCATCGGCGGGTGCCGGCACGGTACCGTATTCGCCAATCTTCATCAGAAACTCACCCTTGGGAGACAGTTTCTGGACCCGATGATTTTTCCAGTCCGCCACGTAGATATTGCCGCCCTGGTCGAGGGTGATCCCCCAAGGCTGGTTGAATTCACCGTCGCCGTCACCGGCCTTGCCGTACTTGGCCACGAACTTCCCGTCAGGAGTAAAGACCTGGAGCCGATTGTTCCCGCTATCCACGACGATGACGTTTCCGTTCGCGTCGCATATCAGGCCAGCCGGCCGCAGCAACTCGCCATCACCGCTGCCGGTCTTCCCCCAAGACCGCATGAACGAGCCATTACTATGGAACACTGAGATCGTATTGGTCCATTCGTCTGACACGTACACGGTGTTGGCGCCATCGACCGCGACGCCGAACGGCCAGGTTGAGCGTCCTTCCCCTTCACCCCATTCGAAGAATTCAGCCAGCAACTCCTCCTCGCCGGGGGCGCCCAGCTTCACCCGGTTCACCCGCTGGCCGAAATTGTTCTCGTTGCCGCGATTGGCGACGAAGACATCGCCATCGCTGCCAAGGCACATTGTCTGTGGATAGTTGAAGCCAGTGCCAGTTGCCGAGGCCCGTCCCACAGCATGGCTCCAATCATAAGTCCGTCCGTTTGCGACCGTCGTAAGCGGCATCATTCCCTCCCGTTAAAATGGTCCGGTTATCCGAAACGCTGTTGGCGACACGTCCAGCAACCGGCAGACTGCGTTCCCTCGGGCAATATTCAGAGCCCCCACCCTCGGGAACGTGATAGCTGACCGTGGCTTTTCTGCTAGTTCAGGAAGGCTTGCCGCTCATAGCTGCCGTTGACGATCGGGACCGGATTCAGTTTCAGCCATTTGTCCAAGATCGTCGAATAAATGCCTCGGAAGTCCATGCTCGGATTGAGGTCGCCCTGGACCAGATGTTCGGCTGCCAGCGACGGGTATTCGCCGTAGTGACCGCCTTTGACTTTGTCACCGAACACGAATGTCGCTCCGGCCGCACCATGATCCGTGCCGGATCCGTTGTCGCGCACCCGGCGGCCAAACTCCGAGAACATTAGCACGATAACGTTGTCCGCAGCGTCATGTTGCCGGAGGTCTGTCATGAAGGCGTCCAGTCCTTCCGATACGTCGGCCCACAGCTTGGCGTGCAGGGGGTTCTGTCCGGCGTGGCTGTCGAAGCTGCCATGGTCGCAATAGAATACACGCGTGCCGAGGCCAGCGAGATGGACCTGGGCAATCCCTTTAAGTTTGCTGGCGATCGAGGAGTTGGGATACTTCACCTCGGACTTGTAGAGCGACGGCGCAACTTTGAGGATATCCGCGCCCCGCAGCGAATCCAGGCCGGTCGTGCCCAGATATTCCATCACGCCGCTGCCTTCGATCGGCTGATACATGCGAGAGAAACGATCCAGCACCTGCTGACGCTGCGTCGGCTCCTGAATGTTTGGCAGGAAGCCATAGTTTTCCAACGCGCCGGCGACACACGCCACGGGTACCCCAGGGACCGCCAAAGCGCGGAACAAGCAGGGGCCAAAACTGACCGCAGTGACTACGTTTTCCTTCTTTGGGTCGAACTCGCGCACCACGCGACCGAGCCAGCCCTCGGTCCCGACCTTCTCCGCCTCGCAAGTGTGCCAGATGTCCATCGAGCGGAAATGCGAGCGCGGCGAATCTAGATAGCCGACTCCATGCATAATCGCGAGCTTGCCCTCATCCCAGATCTTCTTCATCGGGGCGAGATATTGTGGAAAGCCGTATTCGTTGTCGATCGCCAGGATCTGGCTCTCGGGGATCCCGACTGCCTTGCGATTATCCTGGTAGAGCGAATTATTGTAAGGGATCACCGTGTTGAGATAGTCATTTCCGCCGGTGAGCTGGACCACCACAAGTACGGGGTCCGTTTGGGCTGACGCCATTGAATGTTCCTCCTCTATCTCTGTTGAATGTCACGCAAATTGATACTCTCTTGTAGCAACAATCAGTTGCATCATCTGGGTGGCGCGCAGCGCAGCCGTTTGAGCGTTCGGTTCGCTGTCCCAGCTCAACTGACCCCACTGTTTGGCCTGATCGGTCAACTCCTTTTGCGTGTCGGGGCGCACCTCGATCGGCCCCAACAGGTCCAGGCATTCGTTGACAAGTCTCTCCGGGACGAGCGTGCCCTTAGCCTTCAGCCGGTCAATGATTGCACGCACACCGGGCAGGGACTGATTGCCTAGCTGATCGGCGACGAAGTTGATGCGCGCCATCAAGGAGCCACTATTTATCCACTCCGACCCGGTATGCCAGCCTTCGACGGACGGCGGATTGAGCAGGTCCTGGCCCATGTAGGAGGGCTGCATCGAAATCTCGCCATACCCTGGCTTCGGCAGGTCGTGGCCGCCGACGAGGCGCAACGTGCCCACGACCACCTCGGCGGGGGACTTCAGGTGCTTGTAGCGGGCGTTCTTGAAGAAATCCGAGTTGAACAGCAGGCGCAGCACAGGCCGGATCTCGTAGTTTAACTCGCGGAAGGCCTTCGCTAAGGCGTCAATCGCAGCCGGGTCGCGCGGTTCCTCAAGCGACCAGGCCGGGACTTGGGGTTCATCTGCGACAAAGAAGTTGTACAAATGCCGGCAGATGAAGCGGGCACAGGCTGGTTGCTGCACGATGATGTCGATGATGTCCTCGCCGTTGAGGTGTCCCCGGTGGCCTAGGAATTCCTTCAAGCCGTCATCGTGATCTTCGGGGCGGTACTCGAACTTCCATGGGAAGCGCCCATAAGGCAGCCGCGGGATCTTGGTTTCGAAGGTCCAGCCGGTGAACGCGCGTGATGCCTCGCGAACGTCCTTCTCGGTGTAGTTTCCGGCGCCCAGACTAAACAGCTCGAGCAGCTCGCGGCCCCAGTTTTCGTTCACGGCGGTTCCGTGGTTCTGATTGTTATCCAGCCAGAAGATCATCGTGGGGTTTTTTGCGATCTTCAGCAGAAGGTCACGGTAACTGCCCATTCCGTTGTGGCGGAACAACTCGATTTGTTCCAGCAATTGGTCGTAGTTGTCGACCTTCGAGTTGCCGGTGGCGAGAACATGGTGCCAGAACAGCCCCATCTTCTCCTCAAGAGGGCGCTTCGTGGTCACCAGATAATACATGTAGTTTACATTGCCCATCGGCGGCTGACCGCCCGGCAGCAATGCCGACGGCTGATAGCGAAGTAGCTCGTAGGGATCGACCGGTGGTTGGCTCTCGGGGTTCAGCAGTTCTTCGACCGTCGCCTCGTACCCTTTGGCCACCCGGGCTTCAAGTTCATCGCGGGACGCTCCGAAGCCCGCGCGCCGCATAAGGTGGGCCATCAAAGCGATGTCGTTCTGGTTTGCCATCTTTGTTTTCTCCCTTGTCAGCATTCAGTCTAGGTCATCGTCGATACCCACGGGGCGGATCGGACACGGTCTGCGGTGGTGCGGCTGATTAGTCGCTTGCCGGGCAAGGCCATGGCTACGCCTGACGGCGGTGCAGCAACGGATTACCACCACGTCGCCCTCGCGGCAGAACGAATCCTGGTCTCCGATACAATTCGCTACCGGCCCGACACCTGAGGCGTGGGCCCCGTTTTCGCGACCGCGGCGGCTCGCTGTTCGCGGTCGCGATTTAGCGAATGCCTCCGAGCGACGCTTTCGCTCATTGGTCGCGAGTTTCCCGAACACCACGGCGCCGCTTCCTCTACTTTAACGCGAGTGGTAGCCAAACCGACCGTGTCGCAGGATGTGCTGACAGTCAAGGGCGAGACAGATGGGCGCTCGTTAGGCATACCTGTCCAAATGACCGGCGCAAAGTATAAAGTCACAAACTTGGCAAATACGGCCTCTCTTGACTTGAAAACATTCAGCCTGTGAGTCGCTACTTGCGGAGCAGCGGACACTCGCTCTCGGAAAGAGGCCGAAACGCCTGGTCGCCCGGCTCGGTTGCCAGATCTGATAGACATCATCCGGCGACTGAGCATCAGCCGGGGCTTTCACTTGCATAAGATACATCCTCGACAGCACGCGCCCGTCCTCGCGAATGCGGACGTCCTCGTTGTACATGTCGTTCACCGGCAGCGCCCGCATCGCCGCGGCCGCTTGCTTGGCGTCTCGGCTGCCCGCCTGTATGGCTCGGACATAGTGGCGCACGCCGGCATAAACGCCGGCCTGGTTCATGTAGGCAGGCGGTTCTTTTGCGCACGGAACCGCTTGGTCCAGGCTCGGGTCGCCTCGTTCAGGTCCCGGTAGAATGAATTGGAAAGGACGAGCCCCTGCGCGCTGGGTAGACCAAGCGCCAGCACGTCGGTGACGAACAGCAACATCCCGGCGAGCCGCTGGCTATTCCGGCCGAGGCCAAAGTCGACCGCCTGCTTGATCGCATTTTGCGCATCCGCACCGGCGTTGCAGAAGGCGATTACCCTTAGCCCCCGATGCCTGCGCTGCAACAAGATAGCTCGAGAAGTCCGAAGTACCGATGGGATGGGTGACGCTTCCCAACACTTTGCCGCCTCCCCGCACGACGAAACGCGACGTGTCGCGCTCCAGCGCATGGCCAAAGGCATAGTCGACCGTGATGAAGTACCAAGTGTCCCCGCCCATTCGGGTGAGCGCCTGCCGGGTGCTGTGCGCAAGCGCGTGGGTGTCGCAGTTGAAATGGAAGCCGTATGGCGAACAGCCCTTGCCAGTGAGGTCGGAACTGCCGGCTACTGTGATCATGAGGATGCGCTCCTTCTCGCGCATCAGCGCCTGCAGCGCGAGAGCCGAGCCGGACGTAGCGCATTCCACCACCGCATCGACGTGCTGCGTGTCAATCCATTCCCGAGCGATGGAAACGGCGATGTCAGGTTTGTTCTGATGATCTGCCGAAAGGATCTCAACCCTCGCCGTTCCAGCATTTCCGAACTCCTCGGCGGCGAGCCGTGCCGCGACGACCGCGCCCTGGCCGGAGAAATCCGCGTAGGGGCCGTTCATGTCAGCCAGCACGCCCACGCGTATGGTCTTGTCCTGCGAGAAGACGGTACCAGGCGCTACCACCGATCCGGACGCGGCGATCATCAGGTGTCTGCGGGAAGCTCTCACGACGCGCGCTCCGAGTGGTGAGTGGCCGAATGTTGGTGGGCGCCTCCTCGACGGAGGGCGATGTCTTGCTGTGGCAAACCACCACCCACGGGCCCGGTCAGACACCTTCGTCTTACCGTTGAGTTCAAGACTAACAGCGATCGGCCGAACCTAACTACGGGCCGTAACCACGGCGATCGCCCACTCCAGCTTCCATGCCCATGACACCGCCGACGGCCTGTTTTGTTTTAGCTCCCGGTATCATATGGCTGCGCCGGCAGAAGACCATTGGTCATCAGTCCGTCTGGCCTCAGCAGGTACGGCGGGACGCTGCCAGCCGGAATCCCATATTGGTCATCTATCGCAATGGGGTCATTTGCCTGGAGGCGCTGGCGTGCACGCCGCCACGGCAAGGGCCGCCATTGCTGTGATTGCAACGCGGACCACCAACTTGCTGGATGACATTCAGGCCTCTCGGGAAGGTTAGGCATGGCGCTCAAGGGACAATATCCCCGAGCTGCCATTCGGGGAAGTCCAGCCCGCAACGCGAGCAATAGTGGGCGATGGCCACCCTCGATGGACCGGTCGCCGCCAGGCATTCAAAGTGGCGCCTCGGCTCCGTCATGCTGTAATACCAGACCAGCAATAGTCGGGAGGACGCGGCGATGCCCGCACGCACCGGAGCGCAATTTCTACGCGGGCTGCGCGACAACCGCGAGGTCTGGCTCGGTGGTCAGCGTGTTACGGATCCGCTGGACCACCCAGCCTTGCGCGGCGCCGCTGAGTCGATCGCCGCCGTCTTTGACCTGCATTATCAATACCCTGACGACTGTCTCATGCCGGACCCCGAAACCGGCGAGAAGATCGCCGTCAGCCACATCATCCCCCGATCGAAGCAGGACCTGCTGCGCCGCCACAAGGCGCTGCGTCGCGTCGCGGAGTTCTCGGTCGGCTTGATGGGACGCACGCCGGACTACATGAACGTCACCTACGCTGGCTTCGCCGGCCGCAGCGATGAATGGGGTGCCGACGGCAACGAGGAAGGCGCCGCCAACCTCGTCGCCTTTCAGAAAGAGCTCGCACGGAACGACCTCAGCCTGACCCACACATTGATCCACGCCATGACGGATAAGTCGAAGGGACACGTGCCTTCAGGTCTCGACGAAACCCAACTGCACACCGTCGAAAAAACCGAGCACGGCATTCTCGTCCGGGGCGCTCGGGTGTTGGCCACGCTGGCGCCGTTTTCCGATGAACTCGCGGTCTATCCCAGCCAGCCGATGCCGGATGCGAGCCGCCGCCATGCGCTGTCGTTCTGTATTCGCATGGACACGCCGGGGTTGAAATTCATCTGCCGCGACAGCGTGTCTCTGCCGGACAACCGGTTCGACCATCCGCTATCGGGCCGCTTCGACGAGCAGGACGCGTTCGTCATTTTCGACAACGTGGAGGTGCCACGAAACCGCGTTTTCTGCGACGGTAATCTGCCTGTCTACAACACGGTCATGTCGGCAAGCTGGCGCGCCAACGCGATGCACCAAACAATGATCCGCGCGTGGACCAAGCTGGAGTTCGCCTGGGGTATCGCCTGCCGCATGGCCGAAGCGATCGGCGCTTCCGATCCCCCCACGCTCCAAATGCTGGGCGAGATCTGGGGATTCGCGGAATTGACCCGAGCCGCGGTCCGAGCGGCGGAGGAGGGGGCCTACCATCACGGCAATGGCGCCTGGTTTCTGGACGGCAGGCCGATGGACGCCCTCCGCATGTCGCTACCGTACTGGTTTCCCCGGGTAAACGAGATCATCCGGCTGATCGGCTCGCACAACGTCCTGGCAACACCGGCGGCGGAGGCGTTCGAGGACCCGTATCTGCGCCCCCTGATCGATAAATACCTGCGCGGCGCCGGCGACACCTCGGCGCTCGACCGTGCCCGAATATTCCGCCTCGGTTGGGATTTCGCCGGCAGCGCCCTGGCGAGCCGAAACGAGCAATACGAGCGGTTTTATCTCACCTCGGGGGCCCGCAACCGGCAGAATGTGCAACTGCGAGCGGATCGGACTGAGGCAAATCGTCTGGTCGATCGGTTTCTGCTTGAGCAGTTGTAAAAGGCGGTAAATCGGCGGAACGTATACCCCGTCGTGTCCTCTGCCCGGCAAAGTTCGACAGGGATCAGGAGCAGCTCCAAAAATGCGCGTTATCGGTGCGGTTAATCAACCAATATGAAAACCCAGGTCGGAATTATCGGCGCCGGCCCCGCCGGCTTATTCCTGGCGCATCTGCTGCATCGCGCCGGGATAGGCACAATCATTGTGGAATCCCGTGGCCGTCACGACGTTGAGGAAACCGTTCGCGCAGGTGTGTTGGAGCACTGGGTTGTCGAACTGATGAAGGATCTCGGGCTGGGCGAACGTATGGTGCGCGAGAGCCACTTCCACGATGGCATTACGCTGCAGTGGAACCGGGAGCGCCATCACGTCGACATACAGGGGCTGACCGATGGCAAGCGCGTCGTCGTTTATCCTCAGCACGAGGTGCTCAAGGATCTTATCGGCGGCCGGGTAGCGCAAGGCGGAGACATCATTTTCGGCGTCGGCGGCACTGCGCTCCGCGAACATTGATACCGACCATCCCATGATCGAGTTTCGCCGCGACGGCAGCGGGGCATTGGAAACCATTCAGTGCGACTACATCGTCGGCGCCGACGGCTTCCACGGGCCGGGACGGCAGGCGATTCCTGCCTCGCACCGCACCGAATATCAAAAGATCTACCCGTTCGGCTGGCTAGGTATTCTGACCGACGCACCGCGATCGTGGCACGAGTTGATCTACACAAACCAGCATGACGGGTTTGCGCTGCTGAGCACCCGCTCGCCTGACGTACAGCGCATGTATATCCAGTGCGATCCGAACGACCACATCGAGAGCTGGTCTGACGCGCGGATCTGGGAGCAATTGCATGCACGCCTCGGGACTGATGACGGCTGGTCGCTGACGGAAGGTCCGATCGTGCAGAAAGGCATCATCCCGCTGCGGTCGTTCGTGTGTGAGCCAATGCAATTCGGCCGCCTGTTCATCGCCGGTGACGCCGCGCACATCGTGCCTCCAACGGGCGCGAAGGGTTTGAACCTGGCGGTCGCAGACGTGCTGATGTTGGCCCGCGGACTAGCGGCGAAATACCGACACAACAAGCAGGACCTACTCGACCAATACAGTGAGGTTTGTCTTCGGCGGGTGTGGAAGGCAGAACGGTTTTCTTGGTACATGACCACGATGCTGCACCGGAATGCACAGGAGACGGACTTCGAACAGCGGATTCATTTCGCTGATCTCGACCTCGTCCGCACGTCTCAGGCGTCGGCGCGGTCGCTTGCGGAGAACTACGTCGGGTTGCCGTTCGATCAAGGTTGAGGCGTCCGAGCCAAGTGTTTCTCGTTGTTGCTTTACAGTGACAACCGAAACAGCCTCGCCGATCAGTTCGCTTGGACGTGCATGTAGAAGCTGCCCGGCACCCCGTCGGTCGCCGCCGTGGCACCGAAACTGACAGTTAGCTCGCCATTAGTGAGATCCGCACTGCTGTACCCGACCAACGTGAGAGAAGCGGTTGGCACGCCAGGCGCGGTAGCGTGGAGCGTTAGGCCGGTGTAGCCGCCTGCTCCCTGCCCATCCACCCATGTCAAAGTGAAATCAGTCGGCGTGACGCCCCATACCGTCGCTCCGTCGCCCGCATGGAAATTATTGCACGTGCCCCAGATATCGGATGTAGGGCCGCGATCATCGATGAAGAAAGTGTCACTGCCGGTGCCCCCGGTCAAGAAGTTGGACCCGGTGGAGCCATCCATGACGTTCGTTCCGCTGCTGACCGCGACGGCATCGTTGCCACTACCCGTGTGAATAAACCAGCCGGGTGTCGTGATCGAGACGTTCAGGCCGTCGGTTGTCGCGGTGATGAACTGGCTGGTTAGTCCGCTGACCGGGCCCGAATAGGCTTGGCCGGTCATCGAGGAAGGCTGATCGGTTGTCGTGTCGAAGACAGCGAGGCCGGCCGGTGGCGGCGTGACCGGGGCCGGGGCCGGCGGCGGCGTGACCGGGGCCGGTGGCGGCGTGACACGGGCTGCGGCCGTGGCGATCACAGATGTCGTGGTGTTGGTGACCGAGGCGCGGGCGGTATCGATGTCATTGATGGTAAACCTCGTCGTGACCGTCTGACCGGGCGCGACTTGCTGGAAGGTCGGCGTGAACACGAGCCCGTCCAATGCGGTGGTGACCGCCCCAGCCGTTCCGACATCGGTGTAGACGCCGGTTGCCACGTCGTAGGTGCCCCCGCCCAGGTTGGTGAGTGTGCCATTGGCCGTAGCGGACAGAGTCACCGTTACGGTCTCGGTCTGGCCCGGATTGGGATCAGCGATAACGATGTTGGCGAGTGGCGAAATTTTCCCCGGATCCGAGATTTGTTGACCGGCTCCAGTGCCATTGATCGTCGGCGGCACGGCCGTGGCGGTGGCGATGACGGTTGTCGCGCTGTCGTTGACGCTCTGCGCCGCGGTGTCGGTGTCGCTGATGGCAAAGTCTGTTGTGACCGTCTGGCCGAACGTGACCTCGTAAGGTGTCGGTGTGAAGGTCAAGGCGTTCAGGGCGGCAGTGACTTCTGAGGCAGTGCCGATGACCGAGTAGACACCGGCGGCAGCGTCGTACGTCCCTTCGCCACCATTGGTCAGCATCCCGTTGGCCGCCGTCGACAGGGTCACCGTGACGGTATCGATCTGGCCGAGATTCGCGTCGGCGATCACGACGCCGGCGAACGGCGAGATTGTCTCTTGATCCGAGATTTGCTGGCCGGCTTCGGTGCCATTGATCGTTGGCGCGACGGCTACTGCGACCACGAGGACAGCTGTGGTGCTGTCGGAAGCGGTCTGCGACACGGTGTCGGTGTCGTCGATGGTAAAATCTGTTGTGACCGCCAGCCCGGGTTCGACTTGTTGTTGCGTTGGGTTGAACACCAATGCGTTCAACATTGCGGTGACCTGGGAAGCAGTGCCGGTGGCGGTGTAGATGCCGGCGGCAGCGTCGTAAGTCCCTCCGCCAAGGTTGGTCAGCGTGCCGTCGGCCGCGACGGACAGGGTCACCATCACGGTCTCGGTCTGGTCGGTATTGGCATCGGCGATCACGACCTGAGCGAACGGCGAGGTGGTTGCCTGATCCGTGATCGTCAGACTGGCTCCGGTGCCACTGATGGTCGGCGGCACGGCTATGGCGGTCGCGACAACGGTTGTCGTGCCGTCGCTGGCGCTCTGTGAGGCAGTGTCGATGTCGCTGATGGTAAAACCTGTTGTGACCGCTTGGCCAACCGAGACCTGGTGAAGCGTCGGGGTGAACACCAACCCTGCCAGGGCGGCCGTCACGGCGGAGGCCGCGCCGGTGACGGTGTAGACGCCAGTGGCGGTGTTGTAGAGCCCTCCACCAAGATTTGTCAGCGTGCCGTTCGCCGCTGCCGACAAGGTCACGGTCAGGGTCTCGGTCTGCCCGATATTCGTATCGACGATCGCGACACCGGCAAACGGAGCGATCGTCTCCTGATCCGAAACTGCCTGTCCGGCCTCGGTGCCGTTGATCGTAGGGCTCGCCAGCATGGTCACGATGGACGCGTTCGCGTGGACGCCATCACTGGCGTAAGAACTTGATTGGAACTGGTGACCGTCCGGTAATCTCGAAAGTTGACGTCGTTAATGCTGATCGTGCCGGCAATGGCCGCCGAGCCGGCCTGCGAGTTGAGCATGGCGGCACCAAACAAGCCATTCGGGCCATCAAAGTTCAGTCCAGTCCAGCCGAATAGCGCGACGACTATCTCGGGTGCGGAAGCTCCGCCAAGGTCAGTGACCGGACCCGGACCCATCAAGTTGAGCACACCATCGGATCCGGTTTTGCCCGACGCGATGGTGACCGTGTAGGCAGCGAGCGTCGCCACGGCGTCGATCATAACGTCGAGTGCCGCAGTGTTCGGCACCGAGATGGGGGTCCAGAGGGTGCCCGTGTTCCAATCGCCGCTCGCGTTGGCGGCCCAACTGAAGCTCGGCATTTGGTCCTTCCTGGACGCTCAACCTGCGTTCAACCGGATGAGTATAAGACGGTGTGGTTAATAAAAGGTTTATAACCGTCGGAATTTCGGTCTGGCGGCCGGGCTCAGGGATGGCGCAAGACAAAGGTTCGATTTAGACCCGCCGGCGTTTGCGTCGACCCGCGTTAGAGCGCTTTCAGCCAAGACATAAATTGACCCATCCGCCCCCGAGGCATTAGGAGCCGACACTCACCCCAAGTTTCATCGTTTCGATACTTATTATAGTAGTGCGATCGCCGTTAACAGACAGCTACGACTGGAAAACAGACGACGATCAATCGGTTTCCGGCAGCACATCCGTCTTCAACGTCAGCACCGCGCCCATCCACGTCGCATTGACCGTATGGTCGTCTCGCGGGCGGCCAAATTCCGGATGCAACAGCACAGTCAACCCCATTCTATTCATCATAACGAACGGAACCAGCGCCGGGAACAGATCGGTCGTGAAGTGGATCTGATACATCGAAGTAGGATGGGGACCAACCGGGACGTCGTGCCAACGGCCCATGCGGACCGCGAACCGCTCTTCCACCCACGTTCGCAACTGTCCGGCGCGATCCCGGCTAGCGGGATCATAATAGACGTGCATGTGATAATCATGAATCACGGCGGGATCGATCGGCGAGGGGGCCATCATATGTCCTTCTGCAACAGATGTTTAACGTCCCGTTTGGTTACTTTGCCGTAGCCCGATTTCGGCAGTTCCGGCCAAAAAGCAAACGCTTGCGGCCATTTGTATTTTGCCAGCTTGCCCTCAAGGTGCGACAGCAACTCCGCGGGCGAGGCACTCGTCCCCGGTTCCAGCACCAGCACCGCGGTGCCGCTCTCACCCCATTTCTCATGCGGCATCCCAACAACGCAGGCCTCGGCGACGGCCGGGTGCAGCAGCAGAGCTTCCTCAATCTCCCGCGGGTATACATTGGACCCGCCGGAGATATACATATCGGATGCCCGCCCGGTGATATAGACAAAGCCACGCTCATCCATGTGGCCGAGGTCGCCGGTATGGAACCAACCATGTGCCGTGGCCTTCGCGGTGGCCTCAGGGTTGTTATGATAGCCCGCGAAAACGCCCGGCCCGCGAACGCAGATCTCTCCGGTGGTGCCGGAACCGACCGCCTGACCGGCTTCGTCCAGGATCGCGACATCCATGCCGGTTCGAGGAAAACCGCAGCTCCCGACGGGTGTCTCCGCATCCGTTTCGCTGTGCAGGGCAGGGGGTAGGACAGTGATGTTGCCGGTCACTTCGCCCATCCCGAAATACTGCACCAGCACCTTGCCCAACTTGCGCAGAGCGTGGACCTGGTCGGCGCGATACATCGGGGCGCCGGCATAGATAACGTATCGCAATGAGGAATGATCGTAACGATCGACCGATTCATGCCGGGTCAGCATCGTCAGGATCGTTGGCACGGTGAACATGTTCGTCACGCGATGCCGCTCGGTCAGGCGCCACGCCTCCTCGCAATCCAACCGTTCGCCGGACAGCAGTATCGTAGCGGCTCCCCGAGCGACCTGCGGCAATGTGTGGATGCCGGCGCCGTGCGACAACGGCGCCACTACCAGTGACGCGTCCTGCTCGGTGGTGGCCGGCATCAGGTCGCATAAATGGTTGCAAACGACATAATCCATCTGCCCGTGCGTCAACACGGCCGCCTTGGGATGCCCGGTAGTGCCTGAGGTATAGAAGAACCAGGCTGGATGATCATGATCCACATCCGCCGGCCGGACCAGTTTGGTCGGGTGCGCGGCGTACGCCTCCCAATCGTCGGGCTCGCTGCCACCAATGGAGATTTCCAAACGACAGGCTGGATTTTCAGCTCGCGCGGCGATGCCATGATCCGGGAAGGCGTCATCGAAAATGTGGACGGTGGCGCCGGAGGATTGCGCCAGGTAGGCAACCTCCGGCGGGGTCAAACGAAAATTCGTTGGCACCCACACCGCTCCTATCATCCAGGACGAAAACATCGTCTCCAGCACGGCATTGGAGTTGCGCGCGTGCAGCAAGATCCGGTCGCCACGACGCACGCCGCGTTCGGCAAGCGCGGCAGCCGCCCTCTGCACGCGGTCGCGAAACGACTCCCAGGTCCAGGTGCTCTCGCGCCAAACGATCGCCGGCCGGTCCGGAAACCGGCGGGCGGTCTGCAGCAGCAGCGACGCAAGGTTGGCGGTTGGGATCAGCGCAGCGGCTCCAGGATCGAGACGTAGTTGGCGACCGCCGCCCCGCCCATGTTGAACACCGCACCGAGGTCCGCCTTCGGCAACTGCATGCCTTCCGGTGCCTGGCCAGCGATTTGCATCGCCGTGATCGCGTGCATCGACACGCCGGTGGCGCCGATTGGGTGGCCCTTGGCCTTCAATCCACCCGAAGGATTGACGGGCAGGCGACCATCCTTGGCGGTCCAGCCCTCGAGCACCGCGCGCGCGCCCTGGCCCGGGCCCGTTAGCCCCATCGCCTCGTATTCCAGTAGTTCGGCGATCGTGAAACAGTCGTGTGATTCGACGAAGGACAGATCCGACAGCTTGGTGTCGGACGACCGCAGGGCCTGCGCCCAGGCATGTGCGGCACCCTCGAACTGGGTGATATCCCGCTTGCTGATCGGCAGAAAGTCGTTGACCTGCACAGCCGCCTTGAACCGGACAGCTTTGCCCATCGCCTGCGCGGTTTCCTCGTTCGTCAGCACAAGCGCCGCCGCGCCATCCGAGACCAGCGAGCAGTCCGTCCGTTTCAGCGGCGGCGCAACGAAGGGATTTTTCTCGCTGACAGTGCGGCAAAAGTCGAAGCCGAGGTCCTTGCGCATCTGGGCAAACGGATTGTCCACGCCGTTCTTGTGGTTCTTAGCTGCGATTGCCGCCAGGGCATCTGACTGATCGCCGTAGCGCTGGAAGTAAGTCTCGGCGATCCGGCCGAACACACCCGCAAATCCTGCGCGGATGTTTGACTCTTCCTTATGGTAGCTGGCCTTTAGCAGGGCCTCGCCGACCTCCTTGCCGGGCGTCGACGTCATCTTTTCAACACCGATCACCAGGGCGAAGCGGCCGCGGCCGGACAGCAGGAAGTCCCGAGCCCCATAAACGGCCGCGGACCCTGAGGCGCAGGCATTCTCATAGCGCGTGATCGGCTTGAATTGCAGTTCCGGCACGTGCTGCAGCACCAAGGAGGCCGGAAAATCCTGCGCCGAGAAGCCGTTGTTGAACAGGCTGACAAAGGTGCCGTCCAGGTCGTGCGGGCCGATGCCGGCATCCGCGATCGCCGCGCCGGCGACACGGCCGATCAGTGACTTAATATCGGGGTCTTCGAGTTTGCCGAAGGGTGAGTGTGCCCATCCGACGATGCAGGCTTCGGTCATGTTACTTCCCTTCAGGCTAAGTTTGATCTCAGATTAGCCGATCGGAACCGGAATGGCGAGGCGAGTGGAACTCAGCAACCTTCGCGGCGTTCGTTTGGTCAGGATTTGCAACCATTACTTTCAAGGCCCACGGGGATAGTCTGCATCTAGAAAGGATTTCGTTGATGTCGATGGCTCAATACACCGCCCGCAAATCCCTTGAAGCCATCGCCGCCAACGCGGACGACCACGGCAAGGGCCTGACCAAGACGCTCGGTCCATTTTCGCTTGTCGGGCTGGGCATCGGCTGCATTATAGGAGCTGGTATATTCGTCCTCACCGGTAAAGCCGCCGCCAGCTACGCCGGCCCCGCGATCTCCTTGTCCTTTATTCTCTCCGGCATTGCCTGCGCCTTCGTCGGTTTGTGCTACGCCGAGCTGGCAGCGATGATACCGGCGTCTGGAAGCGCCTATACATATGCCTATGCCACTGTCGGTGAGATCTTCGCCTGGATCATTGGCTGGGATTTGATCCTGGAATACGCCATGGGCGCGTCCACCGTTGCGGTTGGCTGGTCCGGGTATTTCGTCAGCCTGCTGAACAGTTTCGGCATTCACATTCCGCCCCAATGGGCCGAGGCAACCGGCCAGGCGGTGAAACTCGCGGACGGCACAGACGCTACGGCTGTCTGCAACCTGCCCGCGGTTTTGATCGTCATCATCCTGACGGCACTGCTGATGTTCGGCACCAAGGAGTTGACGCGGATCAACAACATCATGGTGGGGTTCAAGCTGTTCGTCGTCGGCGTCGTCATCGTGGTCGGCGCCTTCTACGTCAGCCGAGCCAACTGGACGCCGTTTATCCCTGAGAATACCGGCTCCTTTGGAAACTTCGGCTACAGCGGAATTCTACGGGGCTCCTCCGTCGTGTTCTTCGCCTATATCGGCTTCGATGCGGTTTCGACCGCTGCTCAGGAAGCGAAACTGCCGCAGCGAGATATGCCGGTCGGCATCCTTGGCTCCCTTATCATCTGCACGATCCTGTATGTGCTGATGTCACTCGTGATGACCGGCATGGTCCCTTACCAGAAACTCGGCGTCGCGGACCCGGTGGCGGTGGCGATCGACACGACAGGCATCGGCTGGCTGTCCGTCCTGGTGAAGTTCGCTGCTCTGGCAGGTCTGACAACTGTCATATTCGTGCTGCTGTTCGGCCAGGCGCGTATTTTGTTCTCGATCGCCCAGGATCGCCTGTTGCCGGCCTTCTTCAGTGAGGTCCACCCGCGCTTTCGCACCCCATTCGCCAGTCAGGCGCTGATCGGCGTCGTCGTGGCCGTAATCGCAGCGAGCTTCCCGATCGGTCTCCTCGGGGAGATGGTCAGCATAGGCACCCTGTTCGCTTTCCTGCTGGTCTGCCTGGCGGTCCTGCACCTGCGCCGCAGTGCGCCCCGGACCAGCCGTCCATTCAAGACGCCCGCCGTTCCCTGGGTTCCGCTGTTCGGAATTGCTTTCTCCCTGCTGCTGATGTTGGGCCTGCCGTTGGACACCTGGCTCCGGCTGGTGGTGTGGCTCGTCATCGGTCTGGTGATCTATTTCGCGTATGGCCACCGCCACAGCCTGGTAGCCGAAACGCCGGCAAAATGACGCGCTCGATCGTGGTCGCGTGCGTTATCCTGGCTCCGCTTCTCGGTCATGCCGGCCAGGCGGAGCTGCCGGCGCAATGTGTGCGGGTTCGAAACGACGACTTGGTTCGCCCGTATGATCCGTCGCTTCGGGCAGGGTTGCTCAGGGCTTACGCACATTTGTTTCCGCAGGCCCGGATGCCACCGAATGAGGAGGAATTTCAGGCCAGCGTCCACATCCGCTGCATGGACGGCCGGCTACGGGCGTGTTTCACGGGCGCCAATCGCCCTGCGACAAGATGAACACGGCGCGTGGTAACAACGGCGCCTCGGCCTTTTGCCAAACCAATCCGGATGCGCCCTTCGTGCCGGCCTTCGCCGCCGGCCATGACACGATCTATTCCTATCGTTGCGTCGCGGGGCGCGCGGAGATCACCGGCAGGACGTTTCTGCTGGACGCGCGAGGGTTTGCCGCCACGCTTTGGGCGCCGGTCGGGTAGACGCTACCCCGCCATCAGCAACCCGGCCAACGCCCTCGGCTCAGTCAGCATCGGATAGTGCCCGGTATCCAGTTCATGCCACCTGGCCTTCAACGTCTCCGCCGCCCGTTGCTGATGCGCAACCGGCGGATTAACGCTCCGCCGGCACCAGATCACCGAGGCGTTCCAATCCTGCTGCCAGAAATGGTCCAGCCTCACGGGAGCCGTCATCGCCGCGACCGGATGCGGGGTGTAGCGCGCCAGCGCCCAGTCCTTTGTCGGCTCATCCAGCGAGATGAACATGCGGTTGGCGGCATCCTCACGGGTCGGGCCAGTGCTTAGCGCGTCCGTTACGGCGCCCGAGCGCTTCACATGGTCGGCGATCGTCTCCCCATCGAACAGCGCCAAAGCGTCGGCTAGAATGATCCGGCCGATGCGCTCGCGCGTGGTTTCTGCCACGCGGGCAGCGACCATGCCACCGCAGCTTGTGCCCACCAGGACGATATCGCGAAGATCCTCAAAGAACAGCATCTTCGACACTTCCTCGGCCTGGGATTCGGTGTCGATGCCGGCTCGAAGCGCCTGGCGGCGTTCGGCGCACCCGTCCAGCGTAGGCGCGAATACCGAGTGGCCCGCTGCACGCAGATGCGGCGTCACGCGCTGCCAGATCCATCCGCCCTGAAAGGCACCGTGCAGCAGGACATAGGTTGCCATTCGCGTTCCCTCCGCCTCATTGTTCGACCAAGATCAGCACAGCAACGGGGGAAACGCCAATGGCGAGCCAGGCGGTCAGTTTCTACAGCGAAGGCACCCGGCTATCGGGCGACCTGTTTCAGCCGGACCGATTGAAGCCCGGCGAGAAGCGCGCGGGCGTCGTCCTGTGCCACGGCTATACCGGCGTGCGGAACCTTTACTTACCGGACACCGCCAACGAGCTGACCGCCGCGGGGTATGTCGTGCTGACCTTCGACTACAAGGGTTGGGGGGATAGCGACGGCCCGAAGTCACGACTGTCGCCATATGGCCGCGTGCTCGACTCCCAGGCGGCCCTGACGTTCCTCGGTGCACAGCCCATGGTGGACGCGGGCCGGCTTGGCCTCTACGGCACCAGCTATGGCGGCGCGACCGTCGTCTGGACCGCGGCAGTGGATCCTCGGGTCAAAGCTGTCGTGTCGGTGGTCGGCATCGGGCATGGCGTCCGCTGGATGCGCAGCGTACGCCGCCCCGACGAATTCGCCGACCTACTGGCACTATCCGAGGCGGACCGGATCCGGCGAGTGACAACGGGCAAGTCCGAGTTTGCAGACCGCAACGCCGTTCTTTTGGCCGACCGCCAGTCCGCTGACCTGGCCACCGCCGCACGGCGCGGCAATCCTGCCGCCGTCGGCGAGATCCCCCTAGAATACATCGACGACACGCTCGGCTTTCATCCGGAGTGGATTGTCGACAAAATCGCTCCACGGCCGGTGTTGTTCATCACCACCGACGACGACCGGCTGGTGCCCCCGGACGAAAGCGAGTCCTTGTACGCCAAGGCCGGTGAGCCGAAGAAGCTGATCGTGCTGAAGGGCTGGGGACACTATGAGGTTTATACTGGCGAGGCGTTCCGTCAGGTTATCGAACCCACCCTCGCATGGTATCAGACCCATCTGCCACCAAAGTAGCGAGCGGCTACCGCGCACGGCGCCCTGGTTGGACAGTCTGGCTTTCACCGGCTATCGGGCGGAGTTTGATTGCCTTGAGGTGCCACGATGTCAGACGTCCCCCCCGATCGCCTGTCCAACAATCCCACCAGTCCGTTTTACGACGAGGCCGTCCTGCGCCGGGGCGTTGGCATCCGGTTCAAGGGCGTCGAACGGACCAACGTCGAGGAGTATTGCGTCAGCGAGGGATGGGTTCGAGTTCGCGGTCGGCAAGACGCTCGATCGCCGAGGCAATCCTCTGACCATGAAGGCCAACGGGCCTGTCGAGCCCTACTTTCGGAACACGTCAACGGACGAAGTGTAGGCCAGTGGCATGCATTCCGGCGACCTCAGCAAAGGGGGTAGATTTACGGGGCAGGTCCTGCGGTCAGGCTCAGTCCTCGGCGATGATTGGGTTGCGCAGGACCCCGATCCCGCTGATTTCCACTTCGATCGTGTCGCCGGGCTTCATCCACAGCGGCGGAGTTCTGATAGGCGCCCACACCACCCGTGGTGCCGGTGGCGATGACATCGCCGGCTTCCAGTTGGGTAAACGTAGAACAGGTACTCAATCAGTGTCGGGATATCGAAGCACAGGTCGTCGATCGTCGCATGCTGCTGCTCTTTGCCGTTCAGCCGGCTTATGAGATGCGCCTTGGTGATCTCGCCCGCTTCCTCAGGCGTGACGATCCAGGGGCCGAAGGCGCCGGATCTGTAGAAGTTCTTGCCGGGTGTGAACTGCGTTGAGTGGCGCTGCCACTCACGAATTGAGCCATCATTGTAGCAGGAATAGCCAGCGACCACGCTCTCCCAATCGGCCTTATCTACGTGACGGCAGCGGCGGCCGATGATTACGGCGAGTTCGCCCTCGTAGTCGAAGGTGGGTGACGCCTTCGGCCGCACCATTGGCTGGCCGTGACCGACCTGGGAATTCGGGTAACGCGTAAAAATGATCGGCTTCGGCGGCGGTTCGCGCCCGCCTTCCTTGATGTGGCTTATGTAGTTCAGGCCAACGCACAAGATCTTGTCCGGGTTCGGGATCGGCGGCAGCAAGGTGACGTCGTCCAACTTGAAATCGGCGTGGCGCGCAGCTTCCTCGGCCAGGGATGTCATCGCCCAAAGCGCATGCTTCAGGCCAGGAGTTCGGCTGCCGAGGTCCACAACACCTTCATTTTTGAGGATGCCCCAGCTCTCGATGCCATCCGGCCGGCGAAAGCTCAGCAGTTTCATCGCCACGCTCCTGTTCAAAACAAATGGTATCGATACGGCCAGGGTCCGCACCCCGCAACCACTGGCGTGGGACGGTCATCGGTCGTGGGTCAGCCGCCTTCGACCCGAAAAGTCACTTTCTGGGCGGGATCGCCGTCACGACGAACTTCACCGGCTGTGCAACATGGCCCCAAAAGGCATGAGCCAGCGACACCTCCTCCCGACTCGTTTCCGGCGTCACGAACGCAGCGGTCTCCGCGAGGCAGATCCGATCGGTGCTGACGCACACCGAAAGCAGCCCATGCTTGGCAAGCGCTTCCGGCGTAACCCACAAATTGCGGGCATATGTGAAGTGGACGAACGTGTGCGGTCGATCGGGGCTATAGAACGCCACGGCATTCTCATACCAGTCAGAGCCTCCAACATAGAGCAGGGGCAGAGACGTTCGGTCGTGCCAGAAATTTGTCGCTTCGGCCGCAACCTCCTGATACGGCGGTACTCCATCTGCGCCGGACGACAGATAGGTGCGCGCCAACGCGATCGCCGGCGAAACTGCCAGGGCTCCCAGAGTCAGCGCTCCAGCCATGCGGACACTGATTAGGCTGAGGCGATCAAGTCCCTCGGGCGCCAAAAGCTTCGATAATCAGCAGCGGCAACAGTGCGAAGGTTCCGATCGTCATCTCCGGCGTCGTCCGCGTGCGCAGCGCCAGACCGCTCACGATAGTCAGAACCAACGGCGCCAGAGCCAGGATCGCGACAACGCCAAGCTCCGGGTGAGGCGCCTCCCGTGCGAACCGTGTGCTCACCTCACGAGGCGTGGTCCAGGCCGTCAGTCCGACGATGGCAACGACTCCCGAATTCATCGCCAACACGCCAAACAGAGTGCCCATTGCATAGTCAAAAACGGGATCCCACCCCTGGCCCGATAGCTCGGCAAGATACTGCAACGGCGGCGCGCGATGGGTGACCAGCCACCAGGCGTGAGGTGCGCAGACCGCCGCTGCCACCACCGCAGAGACGTACGGCGAAAGTGAGGCGAAATACTTTCGATAATGACGTTGAACGGCAACTAATAGGCACGTCGTGGCCAAGGTCAGGGCATAGTATTTGCTCATGAGTGCGAGGCCGATTAGCACGCCGAACACGACGGCATCCCATAACCCACGGCTTCGCACGGACTTCATAAAGTAATGTAACGTCCAGGGCCAAATCGCTATGAATATTATATTCGCGTTATATTTGTAAGCAAAGAAGGTGTACAGTGGCGTAAGAAGCAGCAGCGCCCAAGCCGCAATACGTTTCGGCCCTTGGGCAAAGTCTCCGATCAGCGCCCACGCTCCCCAGAGGCCGATCGCGGCATTCGTGCTGCTCAGTAGCGCGAACGCCCAACCGGTTCGGGGAAGCACCTGAAACCACAGTCCGCATACCCAGGCCCAGAATGGCGGGTGCTGATTGTAACCTAACTGAAATTCCTGGCCCCAGGCGTACGCTTCCGCCATATCGTGTTTAATCGCAACCGGCGCCTCGGTAATCCAAAAGTATAACCCCCATATCGTCGCAAATGCTGCAACCAATGCCAGAGTGGTCGGAAGGCTCGGCCGCGCAACATTGAATTTTTCGGCCGCAGCCTCAACGCCCCTCCGTTCTCTAACGATCATGTATCAAAAAGCCCTCGATGGTCTTGAATTTGCCGCTTTTAGCCGACTTCCTTCAGATGGCAATCGGTCTCGCCCGTGAGCCCGGGAGCGCCTCGCCCGCGGGCTTTGCGTAGATCACCTAGGTCTGTTCGGCCAACGCATCAGCGGCAGTAGCAGCAGGGCCGGCGGGGCGTGCAGAAACATCACATAATTGTCCACATAGGCGATAATTTCGGGCTTCCGGCTGACTATTCAGTCCAACATTGCCGCACCGTGATGGGTAGCGGGGTTGAACGCCTCAATCGCTTGCAACGCTCGGTTGAATGGCGTGGCGCTCGCCCCGATCATCTCGTGCAGCGCCTGGGTGCTGCGCGCTAGCACGGTCGAGGTAACCGACACGCCGATCGCGGCGCCGATATTGCGCAGCAGCGCCAGCAGCGAGGCCCCCCTCGCTTCGCAACGAAGGAATCCATTATGGCAAATGCCAAAATCTGTAGCGACGTAAATGCAAGGCCTAACCCAGCGCCTTGCAGCATGATGGTCAGACGATGGTCCACTGCGAAACATCCGGCGTCCATCCCGTCATCACGCAAACGAGACGCACATCAAAAGCAGCCCACAGCCGACGAGAGTTTGCAGATCGACCCGGTTCACCCAGGTGGCCGCTGGCCATGATGGTGGCGAAATTGCCAATGCCGCGCAGTGCCATAATGAGCCCGGCCGTCAAAACGGGATAGTCGCCCAGGAGCTTCAGCCAGGGTGTCACGTGCCCTCGAAGGCGATCTCCCGCGCTAAGAACCAGTCCAGGTCCTGGCCCCGGTCCAGCATCAGTGCAAGGCGCCAATGCCGGTCGAGAGCACGGCAAACCCACCCAGTCGAAGCGGGAAAACTGATTCCGTGGCCGCCGCAATATAAGATGTAAGGACCCAGGTGATCTCGTCACAGCTCGCGGAGAAACCGCCCTGCATATAGGGCAGCGCCACGTTGGCGATCGTTTGATCCAATGATTGTAACACGTCGCGCCAATTGCGGACACCGTAATCATGGCCCGATGCCGGACGTTGTACAGGGCTGGCGTTTCGAGGAAGCTAGCTTGGGCCGTCTTGGCCACGGTGCTGCTTTTGGTTGCTCACATGCTCGTGCACCATGGCCGTAACCACTGATCGCGGTCAAATCTATATTTTCTTGCGCTCGTCCGGGTCTTGTGACCACGGACGGCCGTTGTGTTGCGGTAATCTGTCGATCCGCGAACAGTTTCGTTTCCTTGGAGGCTCGCATGGCGACATGGCGCGATCAGGTAGCGCTCGTGACGGGAGGTGGCCGTGGCATCGGCCGAGCAATCGCTCGGCGGCTGGCGCGGGAGGGAGCATCGGTCTGCGTCAACTATCTCTCGAGGGCGGATGCGGCGGAATCCCTTGTTGCCGACATCAATGCAAACGGCGGACGTGCAATTGCCGTGGCCGCCGATGTGGCCGACGACGCGGCGGTGGAGGGGATGGTGGACCGGGTCAGCGCCGCCTTCGGACCGGTGACCATCCTGGTGAATAACGCCGGCGTTTCATACAAGGCGACCCTGGAAAGTTACGATCCGGAAAAGCTGGAACGAATGCGTCAGGTGAACGGTGACGGCGTGATCCACACCACCCGCGCCGTGATGAACGACATGCGCCGGCAAAAATACGGGCGGATCGTCAATATCACCTCAATCGCTGCTTTGGGCACGTCACTCCCGGGCAATGCGTTTTACGCCGCCACCAAGGCAGAGGCTCAGATTTTGACGTTGCGCTTCGCCCTCGAGCTGGGCTCGTTCGGGATAACGGTGAACGCCGTCGCACCCGGCTATATACAGACGGAGATGACCCGTGGCGTCGACGATGAGGCGTGGAAGGAGCGTGCACAGAAGATCGGTGCGTTGGCGATGCTGGGGCGCGTAGGCGATCCGGAAGATATCGCGAATGCAGCGGCTTTCTTTGCGTCACCTGACTCAGGCTGGGTGACCGGGCAGGTGCTGGCGGTCGACGGCGGCCGCATGGATTATCTGGGACGGTAGTGGCTCTTTGCGGGCAGGAAACAGCCGTTATTAAAGCTGGATTCCGGTTTTGCAACGCCATGACCTTGGCGCGGGAATATGGCCGCGGCTAGTCCAGTGCTCCCCACGACAGGACCCGCTTGATCCGCACCGCGATAACCGGCAACGGAGCGAGATTCATCGATCGATACTGCGGATAGCGCATCCGAAGCTGGTCCTGGGCCCGGTCATGTTCCGCACCGGCGGACAGGATATCAGCGGAACCGCGTAGCATGATCCAGGCGAGGCGTGTCCAGTCCTCGTCCCACCGATCTACTGTAACGGCAACGGCTGGGTTTTCCTGGATGTTCCGGATTCGCTTGAGCGGGATGTCGGCGCGCTTGGGCTTCTCGTCAACGGTGATGTAGAGGGTGCGACCGTCGAGATGGAAGCAAACCGGCACAAGATGCGGCGCACCGTCGCGACCGGCAGTCGCGAGGTGGGCAACGCGGACGAGGTCGAGGAAACGCCTTTGTGTATCGGTCAGCATAGCGGCATCCCCTGGTTCAGCCCGTCGCAGTGGGCGCCCGACGCGGGAATCCGACGCGCAAAAACCAAAAGGCAGGCCGCGGGCCGCTTGGCAACAGCTTATTCCTTCCGATGACGGTGGGCCGTCGGGATCAAGTCGGCAGACAGTAGGAAGCGCCGGACCAAGCCCCACAATCCGCGCCGATCCACCAGGATGATCACGATCGACAAGGCGCCGAGCAGCATCAGATACCAGGTGCCGTAATCGGTCAAAAACGCCCGCAGGATGAAGAAGACCATCGTGCCGAGGATCGGTCCCTCGATCGTGCCTATGCCGCCGATCACGACGTTGAAGATGATGAACACCGTCCAATCGGAAATGCTGAACGATGCGTGTGGGGCGATGCGCAGCTTTTGAAGCGTGATCAGTGCCCCTGTCATCCCCAGCAGCGGCGCCGATCCGAGAAAACAGAGCACCCGTGCCCGCGTTACATTCACCCCGACCGCGGCGGCGCTTTCCTCATTGTCGCGCATCGCCGTCAGGCCGATGCCGATACGTGACCGTAGCAGCAGATAGGTGGCACCGACTGCGATCAGCGCCAGAGCGAAGGCGAGCCAATAGATCGTCGCAATGCGGGTGCCCCGGCTTCGGCCGAATTCTCGCAGCACAGCGACTGGCAGACTGACGCCGGATCCGCCGCCGAAAACCTCCAGCTTGCCAGCGACCAACATCAGCACCTCGGCGATGACCCAGGTGCCGATCGACAGGTATGCTGTGCGCAGCCGGAACACGAGGGCCATCGCCGGCACCGCGACGATCAGCGCGACCAAACCAGCGAGCGGCAGTGACAGGAACGGATCGGTCCCGGCAAGCACAGCAAAGCCGTAGAAAGCATACGCGCCGACCCCAACAAAACCGTGCTGCCCAACCGTCACGATATCGGCATAGCCGGCGAGCACGTTCCACATGATCGCCAGAACCAGCATCGAGAAGAACTCGGTCAGTAAGACCAGTTGAGTATCGGCGAACAGCAAGGGTGCTGCGCCAAGCACGGGCACGGCGGCGGCCAAGACGAGCCGGGCGGTATTGAGCGCGGTTGGCCGCACGGTCATTTCAGTATCTCGGGAACAGGCCTTGCGGGCGCACCGCCAGGACCACTAGGAACACGAGATGGCCGGCCAGCATCTGCCAGGCGATGTCGAATTGTGCCCCGATGGTCTGGGCTACCCCCAGCACGATGCCGCCGGCAAGCGAACCCCACATGCTGCCTAATCCGCCAAGCACGATGACCTCGAAGGCGATCAGCAGCCGGGTCGGGCCGGCGGACGGATCGAAATTGCTCCAGACCGACATGAAGCCGGCGGCGATGCCGATCGTCACGAAGCTTATGCCCATTGCCACTGCGTAGATGCGTGCCGAGGACAGCCCAATTAGATCGGCGGCAGCGACATCATCAGCGACGGCCCGGATCTTCGCCCCGATGCCGCTGCGGTAAAGGAACAGATCCAGACCCAAGCAGACGAACACCGCCGCGGCAAAGGTGATGGCGGAAAACACGCCCACATTAACCCCGGGGGCGAGCACGAAGGAGGCCGTTTCAATCCAGCCGCCAGCGACCTTATGCGGGTCAGCTCCATAGGTTTCCAACAAGCCATTCTCGATAATGATCGCGAGCCCGAACGTGACGAGGATCACCAGCAGGACGTTTTCCCCGACAACGCGCTGAAGCAGATACCGCTGGAGGGCGAACCCGGTGACGAAAGCGATCGGCAGGACGACGATCGTGCCGACGACGGGATCGAGGCCGAGCGTTGTCGTCAGGGTCAGCAGCGCGAAGCAAGCTAGAACGATGAAGTCACCGTGGGCGATGTTGACGAAGCGCATGACCCCGGCGCTGAGCGAAAGACCGGTCGCGAAAAGCGTATAAAGTCCTCCCAGCAGGACGCCCTGCACAAGCTGGTTGATGAGTGCCCCTGCCATTTCGTTGTCAGACGCCGAAATAATGGCGCATGACCAGCTCGCGGCTGACCACCTGGGGCCGCCCGGTGAGCGAAACGCGGCCCTCCAGCAGGCAGTAGAAGCGATCGGCGACGGCAAGCGAGCGGGAAATGTCCTGCTCGACGATGACGATCGCGATACCGCGCGCCTTGATCGAGGGGATGATCGCGTAGAGGTCGTTGACGATCATCGGGGCGAGACCAAGGCTGATCTCGTCGCACAGAAGAATCCGCGGATTGGTCAGCAAGCCGCGGCCGAGCGCGACCATCTGCTGCTGCCCGCCGGATAGCGACCCGGCTTTCTGCCGGCGCCGCTCTTTCAGCATCGGGAAGAGTTGCCAGACGGCGTCCATGCCGATCTCGCCCTTGCGGCCGACTTCCCAGCCGAGATGCAGGTTTTCTTCGACCGTCAGCGAGGCAAACAGCCGTCTGCCTTCCGGCACCATGGCGATACCATCGGCGACAATACGAGCGTCGAGCAGCCGGCGAGGTCACGGCCAGCGAAGCGGATGCGGCCTTCGATACGCTCCGCCTGTCCGATGATCGCTTTCAACAACGTCGATTTGCCGGCGCCGTTGGCACCGATAATGGAGACGATTTCACCGGCATTGACACACAGATCGACCTCGTGCACCGCCCGGAAAGCATCATAGAAAACAGACAGGCGTTCGGTCGAGAGCAGCGGCGAGGAGTTGGTCACCTGTGGAAGGACTTGGTGTTGCTCACGTGCCAAGATACGCCGCTCTTACCCGCACATCGGCGAGCACGTCATGCGGTGCGCCCGCCGCCAGGATACCGCCGCCGGAGAGCACGCACAGGCGCGTCACCAAACGCAACAGGGTCTGAATGACGTGTTCGATCCAGATGACGGTGACGCCACCGGCATGGACCTCACGGATCGTGCTGACAAGTGTTTCGGTCTCCGCCTCGGTCAGGCCGCCGGCAATCTCATCGAGCAGGAGCAGCCGCGGCCTGACCGCAAGTGCTTTCGCCAGTTCGAGCTGTTTCATATCCAGCAACCCGAGTTGCCCGGCCGGGACCTCCGCCCGCTGCAATAAGCCGACGCGGCGGAGTACCGCGTCGCACTCACCCCTGGCACGCGCCACAGTCATTTTTCCGCCGTGCACCGCCGCGACCAGGACATTCTCAAACACCGACATGTGGGTAAAGGGTTTCGGAACCTGATAGGTGCGGCCGATGCCAATACGGCTGCGGTCCCATGGCTTCATTCCGGTGATATCGCGGCCGTCCAGCAGGATGTGGCCGCTGGTGGGGGGCAACACCCCGCCGATCAGGTTGAACAGCGTGCTCTTGCCGGCCCCGTTCGGCCCCAGGATGCCAAGAATCTCCCCGGCCTCGACTTCGAGATCGAGGCCGTCGATCACCCGCAGGCCGCCGAACGCGCGGGACAAGTGATTTAAGGGTGAGCATAGTTGGCGGACCCGTCGAATGTGCTTAGCTATACGTCATCGGTTCCGGCGTGCCCTGCGTCGGGACGTCAGGCGCGAGGCTGTTGTCAACGATGAGTAGTTCCAGCGGCCATTTCTTCCCCTTGCGCCATTGTCCGGCAACGCATTTGGTCTCGCTGGTGTTGGGAAACGGCCCGGTTCTAAAGTTGATCGGCCCAACGATCGACTTGTAATCCGTCGCACGCAGGGCATCGCGGATCGAACTCGGGATCGTCGATCTTCTGGCTGCGTTTCAACGTGTCGACGGCGACCTCGATCAGCGAGTGGCGGAAGCCCAGTGCCATCGCAGCCTGCTTGTCGGCGCTCTTTTCGTATTCCGTCGCGTATTCCATCGAGGACTGCCCGGTCAGCCCAGAAGCATACGGGTGATATTTCGACCACCATACCTCGGTGACCATATTGATGGCACGATCGCCATAGGGGTAGACGCCTTGCGGAAATTCGCCGACTTTGCCTGCCGTCATGACTTTCGGCTTGAGGCCCTGTTGTGCCGCCTGATTTAGGAACACAGTAAAATCGGGTCCGGGGATTACAGCCAATACGATCTCGACATTCTCCCCCTTGAAGGTAGCGATTTCGGGCGAGAAATTGTTTGCCGGCAAGTCGAAGCGCCCCGGGTCAACCACCTTGAAACCGTTCTTCACGAGGTCGGGCGGCATCACCTTGGCGAATACCCGCCCATCGTCGTCGTTTGCCCACAGCACCCCCAGGATCTTGTTGGACGGCACTTTGGACCAGGCCGCCATCATCGCGCCTAGCGCACCACTCCCCGAGAAGAAGAAGTTGTAGGTCCAATCAAAGCCCTTCTTTGGATCGCCATGCCGGCCGAAGAAATAAGATTCCAGCGGATCGTCGTTGGTGACGCACGGCATGCCATTGAGTTCGCATTGATCGGCGACCGGATTGACAGTTTCCGGCGTTGCGAAGGCAGTCACAATATGGACCTTGCTCTTGAGGATCAGATCCTGGGCGACTTCAGCCGCTCGGTTCGGATTCGACTGGCTGTCCTTGACCACAAACTCGAGCGGATGAACGGTGCCATTGATTTTAATGGAATTGTTGAGCACTTTCCTGGCTTGGTCGAGGGCGTACGCCATCTCCTCATTGAACAGCGCCAGGGGACCCGTTTGGGGAGCGACCAGGCCGATCTTGATGGTCTCCGGTACGGCGAAGGCTGGCCGCGCGACCGCGGCGACCGCCGCGCCAGCGGCGAAACGTTTGAGAACCATGCGGCGCGGGACGCCCGTCAAGCGCTTGGTCGTCATCGTGTTCCCCCCGGTCGGCGATTTTTCGCCTTAGCCACTGCCAAGCGTAGCGCCTCGAAGCCCTAGAGGGCAAGCAGCGGAGCCCCCATATGGACAGCGGCTTGATGCCCCAGCGCGCTTCTGGAAGAAGTCCAATTCCTCTGTGCGGGAATGAGGGTCTGGCTCCGCTATGCAGAGTTACCTATTATCAGGCACGTCGTTCGGCAGCCTTTACGCATTGCCAGCCGACTTCCATCTCCTCAAGCGATAGCTCCGACATACTCTTCGCTTGCCTTTCAAACGCCCGCTCCATATCATTGAATCTGCGGGAGAATTTCTCATTAGCGTGACGCAGGCACGCCTCTGGGTCGAGGTTCAGCTTTCGGGCCAGATTGGCCAGCACGAACAGCAAATCGCCGACCTCATCGGTCAGGCGAGCTGGATCAGCATCTGAAAGCTCAGCACGAAGTTCTTCAATTTCCTCGTCAAGTTTTGCAAGAATTTGGCCGGCGTCTGACCAATCGAAACCGACGAGGGCAGCTTGGTTGGTCAGCTTGAGGGCACGGGTCAGCGCAGGAAGGCCGATGGGCACCCCAGCCAAGGCGCCAGATTGTTTCCGGGCAGCCCGCTCAGCACCTTTTTGCGTCTCCCAGGCGATTGTCTGCGCGGCGGCATCACGCGTTGCGGCATCGCCGAACACATGAGGATGCCGGCGTATCATCTTGTTACTGATGTTTTTTGCAATGTCGGCAAAAGCAAACTGTCCGGCTTCTTCGGCCATCCTGGCGTGGTAGACGACCTGGAACAGCAGGTCTCCTAGTTCGTCAGGCAGCGCCGCGAAATCGCGCTGGGCAATCGCATCCGCGACCTCATAGGCTTCTTCGATGGTGTAGGGAGCAATAGTCTCGAAGGTCTGGGTCCTATCCCAGGGACATCCAGTGGCGGGGTCGCGCAGCGCCGCCATGATATCGAGCAAGCGACGGAGTTCGGCTTCGGCCGAGGTGGCGGGATCGGGCATACGACGCGAGTAGGGGAGCACCAAGCCGGACGCAAGACGTTTGTGCGGACCGGCCGACCTGCTATCGACGGAACGATGGAACCCGATGACGATGACAGCCCACCCGTGCTGCCCGGCGGCAAGTTCTACATGACGCCGGTGGGTCACGCGCGGCTACGGGCGGAGCTGCTGCAGCGCCGAACCGAGCGGCATCGGGTGGTCGAGATCGTGGCGTGGGCGGCAAGCAATGGGGATCGCAGCGAGAACGCCGACTACAAGGAAGGCAAACGCCGCCTGCGAGAGATCGATCGGCGGCTGCGATTCCTGATGAACAGGATCGCGCACGCCGAGGTTGTCGACCCGGCGGAGCAGGCGCAGCGTGACCGCGTGTTCTTCGGTGCCAAGGTAACTTACGCGAACGAGCGCGATGAAGAGATTACCGTAACCATCGTTGGCGTGGATGAGGCCGATATGGGCGCAGGAAAAATCAGTATCGGGTCACCCGTCGCGCTGGCCCTGCTACGCGCTCGGCGAGGTGACGAGGTGACGGTGCGAACACCGCGTGGACCGGAAGTGCTCGAGGTGGTCGAGATCCGGTATCCCACCCGGCAGCCCGGTGACGCCGACCTCACCAAAGCATAACTACCTTACTCGAGCGCGAGCTATTTCGCGACGTCGACGAACGCTGCTCCGGTGAGCCGTGCCAGGTCGGCAGGCGTCAAGGCGAACAAAGCGTTCGGCGATCCGGCCGCGGCCCAGATCGTTTCATGCTGCCCGAGGTCCTGATCGAGAAAGGTCAGCGGCGCGCGTATGTGACCGATCGGGGGCACGCCGCCAACCGCCACCCCGGTGCTGACCAACACGAACTCTGGATCTGCCCGCTTGATCTTCTGCCCGAGCAAAGCAGCGACCTTTTTCTCATCGACGCGATTGGCGCCTGACGCAACGACGAGAACCGGCTGCCCATCGGCCGCCTGATACATCATCGATTTGGCGATCTGCGCCAGATCGCAGCCAAGCGCGGCCGCCGCCTCAGCCGAGGTATGCGTGCTTTGCTCGAACTCCAGGACACGGAACTCACCGCCCAGGATCGACTGGATACGCATCGCGGCGTCACTGCTGGCTGACCGCATGTCCACTCTTCTGATTGTCACCTGATGATCCTGTACCGGCGGGCCCCGATTGTGCTAGTCTGAGCCAGATCGATTCTCTGGCGGAAGACACGACCGATGCGCCGCGCTCATTCTCGCCACCCCACCGGGCATCTCCTTGCCGCACGGATTGCCATCCACCGGGCGCCTCGCAAGCCACCTGGCAAGGGACTTTGGGCCGCGCTCGGACCTGGGCTGATCACCGGCGCCTCCGATGACGATCCATCCGGCATCGCCACATACTCCCAGGTCGGAGCGCAGTTCGGCTTCTCGATGTGCTGGGTCATGCTGTTCACCTTCCCGCTGATGGCGGCGATCCAGGAGATCAGTGGACGCATCGGCCGAGTGACCGGGCAGGGAATCGCCGGTAATATCCGCACGCACTACTCGAAGCTGCTGTTGCGCGCGATCGTCCTGCTGCTGCTGGTCGCCAACATCATCAACCTGGGCGCCGATCTGGGTGCGATGGGTGATGCCGTGACCCTGCTGATCGGCGGCCCGCCGCACCTGTATGTCGTCGCCTTCGCCATCGGTTGCGCCGCGTTGGAAACGTTCTCCCGCTATGAACGCTACGTAGTGCTGCTGAAATGGAGTTCAGGGTTTCTGCTGGCCTACGTCGCGACAGCGCTGGTGGTGCACACGCCCTGGGGCCTAGTTGCGCGAAATACCTTCATCCCGACTTTCCGGCTGAATAGCGACTACGTCATCGCCATCGTAGCAGTGCTTGGAACCACCATCACGCCGTATTGCTTCTTCTGGCAATCATCGCAGGAGGCCGAGGACGAGCGCATCGATCCCCACGCCAAAGCGCTGCTCGATGCCCCAGAGCAGGCGAAAGTCCAAATCGGCCGGATCCGGTTGGATACTTATGTCGGGATGGGATACTCCAACCTGATTAGCCTGTTCATCATTATCACGACGGCTGCCACGCTGAACGCGCACGGGATCACTAACATCCAGACTTCGGCCCAGGCAGCGGAAGCACTGCGGCCGATCGCCGGAGCATTCACCTTCGCTCTCTTTGCGGCTGGGATCATCGGAATCGGGCTGCTGGCGATCCCGGTGTTGGCCGGGTCCTGTGCCTACGCACTGGGCGAGGCTTTGGACTGGCCGACCGGATTGAATTGCCTTCCGCTGGACGCCCGAGCATTCTACGGGACGATCATCTTCGCCACGCTGATTGGCGTTGGGATCAACTTCATTGGGTTGGATCCAGTAAAGGCGTTGTTCTGGGCAGCGGTAATCAACGGCGTGGTTGCGGCGCCGCTGATGGTGGTGATCATGATCATGGCGATGGCGCCGAAAGTAATGGGACAGTTCACGCTGTCCCGGGGACTGTGCGCTATGGGGTGGTTGTGCACAGCGGTCATGGCGGGGGCCGTGGGGATCATGTTCGCGACGTGGTAGCGACCCTGGCCACTGACGACATCACAAAGCGTTCATCTTCACGGAAAAACTTCTAGACAGGCACCCGATCAGGCGTCTAATGGTATTGTAACAGCGGAATTCGGTTGATCCCGTCTTCACGTTGTAACTCCGGGTGAATATTTCGACAATAATACTGCTGCTGCTCGCATCGATCGATGACAGCGTGGTTGTCGTCGCCTGCCGTCGATGAAGCAGCAACGTCAGTGATGTCAGATCGAATCGCCCAATTGTTGCTCCTCCGTCAGAACAGGCGCTACGACCCGCAAGAAAATCGAGGGAATACTATGGTACCGAGAGACAACCCGCTGGATATGGACGCAGACCGCTATGGTGTTGCGGTTGCCAAGCCCTCAAAAAAAGAGGCTCGCACGAAGGAGGCTCTCGCCAAGAAGGAAACTCTTGAGAAGCAGGCTGCGGATTTATTGTTCAAAAACGAGCTGATCGTAGATGCGGAACGCGCGCTCTACGAAGAGTACAAAGCTTTGTGCCACGGGCCTGATCGTCCGCAGAGCGATGGTTCGCCTGAACGCGAAAAGCAACTAACTGCCTGGCTTGCAAAACACCCGAAGTATGCCCTGTGCCTCTCAGGGGGAGGCATTCGCAGTGCCGCGTTCTGCATGGGGGCATTGCGAGCACTGGCGCTCAGCAAGATGCTGCCGCAATTCCATTACTTGTCCACCGTCTCAGGCGGCGGCTATATCGGCGGGTGGCTGCAGCATCTAATAATTTTGAAGAACTATTCGGTCGAAGACGCCGCCGAAGTGCTGGCGTCTAGCCAGGCGCTGCCAGAGGTCAAAAATCTGCGCGACTTTACCAATTTTCTTGCACCGACGCCGGGCTTACTCTCGGCTGATGCCTTGTCGGGCGGTGTGCTTTATATGCGCAACCTCATTGTCAACTGGATGATGTTCCTTCCGGCACTCGTTGCGCTCTCATTGGTTCCGGGCCTGTATCGCGACATCTTGTGTGCCATCGCCGCGGACGGTCAGACGCCACCGCGGTCGGGTGAGCCCGTTCTGGTCGCGGCCTTGCTGTTCGTGATCGGCCTGGGCGCACTGGCATGGAGCGTATTCCATGCCTGTCTGTTCGTGCCTAGCCATTCCCACGATATCGACGCCGATACACGAAAACCCATCCAGAACGACCCCGGCGCAGAGCAAGCGGCGACAAAAAAATCACGCCCAAAGGAGCTCGGCAGCGGCACGACGCAAATAAATCGCAATGTTGTTCTGCCAGCGTTGTTGTGGGCGTTGCTCGTACCGCTCTGCTTCGCCGCATGGTCACCTCCGCCCGAAGCGATCAGACTGCCCGTTGACGAGGAGGTCGGTTACCATCTTCATCGTGGTGCCGGCCTCTTGGGGTTGACCGACCCGCAGTGGCTCTTGGTGGTGGGACCAGCGATCGCCGCCGCGGTCGTCATGTTTGTAACGTACTTGATCGCCTGGTGGCGAGTTGTCGATCACTTCAGCGCCTCCACTACTGCCAGGCAACGAGATTTGCATCGTTCGGTGTTCCGCCGGAACTGGCCTATCTGGCTCGCCGGCTGCGTGATCTCGGGCGCGATGATCGGTGCGGTCCTGGCCGCGGGTTTACAGGCGAGAGCTGAGGAAATAGCAGCCTTCGGCCCGCTCCTGATACTGACCGCGCATGTCCTGCAAACCACATTCTATGTTGCGCTGCGCCGCGATCCGCCGCGTGCCGACTTGGATCGCGAGTGGCTGGCACGGCTGAATGCACAGCATCTGTTCCACGGCGCCCTGTTCGCCGCATGGGCGGCTTGTTCGCTGATTTTGCCACAATGGCTGCTGACCCAGTCGGGGGGGGTGCCGACGGTCCCCGCAATCGTCGGCGTCGCTACAGGCCCCGCGGCGGCGCTAATGGCGCGCAGGGCGGCGAGCCTGCTGAAAAAGCGCGATGGCCTCGCTGCCAGCTTGGGGGTTCGCCTGTTTGATGTTGCAACGCTTTTCGCCGCCTTGGTGTTCGCCGCGTCGCTGACGGCGGTGTTCTCCCGGAGCGCGGAGTCCCTGATCCTTAGCTTCTGCGACATAATTTGGGGTGAGGGGGATAAAACCTCCTGGCTCGCCTGCTTCGCGATGACCGCCGCAGCGACCCTGATTCTGGGTGGCCTCAGCTACCTGCTGGGTTATCGGATCAACATCAACCGTTTCTCGATGCATTCGGTTTATCGGAATCGGTTGGTTCGGGCATTCCTTGGTTCGGCGCGATCGCCAGACCTTCGCCAACCCGATACCTTCACGCGCTTCGATGCGAAGGACAATCCTCGTCTGAGTGAATTCGCCCCTCGCAGGTTCGCCGATCAAGAGCAGCTGCAGTCACTGTTTCCGGTAATCGGTGTCACACTCAATCTGGTCGGAGGTAGCCGTACCGCCTGGTCTGAGCGCAAGAGCGCTCCCTTCACCATCACACCGCTGCGCTGTGGAGCGGCAGAACTCAACCACACGCAAATTGCCGCGGCGCTGGACAGTCTGGAACAGGGCAAACGGATGACCTTCGGTGCACGTCCGGTCAAGGGCGGGTGGACCGAGCGTCAGCCCAGTGGAGCCTACGCCCGAACGGAAACCTATGCTGGCGAGGAGCGCACCTTGGGAGTGGTCGATGAGTCTCGGGCGGGGATTACGCTCGGGACGGCGATGGCGCTGTCGGGTGCAGCGGTCAGTTCGAGTATGGGGTCTCGTAGTTCATCGGCTTATGCGTTTCTGTTGACGCTGTTCGATTTACGGCTGGGTATGTGGCTCCCCAATCCTGCCAGGGTGCAACTCCCCCCCGCAGCCCTTGAGCCCTCGCACGGGCTGCTCTCTCGGGTCGCGCGCCGGTCTGAAAGCGACTGGCAAGCCCCCGCTGCGGAACAGGCCCGTGCCAGTGCAGGCGATGCGGCATTGGATCAACTTAGGCCGCATCTGAACAGCCCAAAACCGCTCAATACACTTAAGTCGTTGTTTCAGGAAATGTTCTCCAAGGTGGACGATCAGGGCGAGGCGCTCTACCTCTCCGACGGTGGGCACTTCGACAACCTCGGCCTGTATGAGATGCTGCGGCGACGCTGCAAGTGCATCCTGGTGATCGATGTCGGCAGTGATCCTGACTATAGTTTCACTGATCTTGGCGCGGCAATCCGCAGGGCCAACATCGACCTTGACGCCTGCGTCGAATTCGATCCGGTTCCCTGTCCGGGACAATCTAAGCTGGCGCGTTGCGGACTGTACGCGACAATACGGTATCCGGCCCGACCTAATCTTGACCTTGAGGAAACGTCGGGCGAACTGCTCATCATCAAGCCCTGGCTGCCGGACGACACCCCCGCGGAGGTTCGGGTGTATCACGCCGGTAACCCATCATTCCCTCACGACTCGACTGCCAACCAGTTCTTCACGGAAAGTCAGTTCGAGAGCTATCGGCGACTTGGCGAACACGTAACCGCTGGAGTGTTGGGCCATGCAACCGACGTCGAAAAGCTTTTCGCGAGTGCCAAAGCGCGGAAGGGGACCTAATCGCTCGTTCCGCGTTGGGGGGTCGTACCTGGCCGGGTGCGCGGCATCACCTTCCTGAAGTGGTTACCTATCATCGGGAACGAACGGGCCACCACCCAATCCGAGGCCGCACCCGCAGAACCGGTTCCTCGACAAAAACATGCAGCAGCCAGGCTAGCGGAATCGTGACTGCGATCGAAACCACAGCGTATGCGGATATCAGGACCAACGGCGACATCCGCGGAAGAGCAGCAAGATATCGTTCCGCAACAATGAGACCAATCACGTGCGTCAGATAGAACGGATAGCTGATTGCCCCAAGGAACAACGGCACGCGTGTCCGCAACACAGGAAACTCTCCGCTCGCAACGGCGCCGACCAGGACGGTCGCGCCGGCAATCTCGAACATGCGGGTAATACCACTATGTCCGACCACGACGTTGGTGAAGACAAGAATCACCAGACCGCTGCCGACCAGCCACCGCAGATGCCAAACGCGCTGGTCAACAGACGATATCAACCCGCCCAGGAGAAAGGCCGGAAAGAACAGTATCGCGATGTCGCCGCGGAAGAACGGGACCACTCCGACGGCAATGACCACGCCCAGGACCAGCCTCCACGTGCTTCTCCCAGCCAGCCCCCACACCGCGAACAGCGCAAAACTTGCAATCACCTCAACCTGCAGCGACCACAACACGCCGTTCAAGCTATTGCTTAGAAGTAACATATTCCTGACCAGTTCTGGCGCACGCGCCGCCGTCAGCAGTCCAAGCGGCAGCGCACTGACGATTGCCAGTGGAAACAGCCGATAGATACGGGCACAGGCATAATCCGGCAGGTCGGCAAAGAATCGCAATCTCTTACGACGAAACGATTGCCAAAGAACATGCCCGCTGAGCACAAAGAACACCGTGACAGCCGCGTCGCTCGGCAGCATCGCGGACAATAAGCGCATGCCGATATCCGGCCATGCCATCGAAGGAAAGTCGCGCAGACTTGTGCCCCAAAGCGGCAGGCCAGTAACCTGCAAGACACAATGCCCTAGAGCGACCGACAGGGCGGCGATGCCGCGCAGACCATCGAGCCCATGGTTCCTGCGGTCCCCCTCCAGCGGTTCTCCCACAGCGGATGCGCTACCGGCGTCTATGCGACTAGGGTCCGGGCGATCTCGATAATCCGATGCGCCTCCGACCAGAGCCCATAAACTCCAACTCCGCCATCGGCGCCCAGACCGCTGCACTGACGTCGGAGGCCGCCACCGGCTCTCCCGCCACCCAGCGCGCGGCAAAATCGAGGATGGTATAGTGGAATTTGACACGGCCATCGTCATCGCGCCGGATCGTGTCGACATGCGCGCAGAAGTGCAGCGGTCCGACCTCCAGACCACATTCCTCCTCCAGTTCGCGCCGGGCCGCCTGCTCACAGGTCTCGCCGAGTTCCTGGGCGCCTCCTGGAAGCGTCCAACTGCCGAGATTCGGTGGCTTGGCCCGCTGGCACAGCAGCACCTGATCGTCCTTGATCACCACGATCCCGATCCCGACAATAGGGCGAGCGGGATACTCGCGGTCGGTCATTTCTTTTCGGCTTCAGGCGCGGGTACGGGCGCGGGTTTGACCGGTTCCGGGGCCTTCAGGTCGTCTATCGTCGGCACCAGTGACTTCTCCTTCCAGGTACCGATCTCATACGTCCAGCCAGTCCAACGGCTGTTTAGCTTGTCCGCCTCCGGCTTCGCCTTGTCCGATGATGCCGCGGCCGCGAACCGTGCCCAAACTTCCTTGTCAGCGTGGAACAGCCGGATCGTCACCGTAAGTCCATCATCAGTGGTGAACACCGCGTGCCCGGCCTCAGTGGTCGGCGCCTCCGCGTCGGCCTTCACCGACTGAAGCGTCAAGGATTCCAGCCCCCGAGCAACATCGTCCACCTTGTAATCTTCCAGCTTCGGATGATCAGCCGGTTGTGTCAGGACAAATTTGCCTTCGACCCGCCCGAATGTCAGCGCCTGATCGCCAACCGCGACGGACGTGATCCGATCATGGCTGATGTTCATGATATCCCGGTCGAGCCACGACATCGGGTCGGCATCGGCTTGCAGGCTGCCTTCCGCGAGCCAGGACTGCTTGTCGTCCGGCCGGCGCACATAGATCTCATCCGGCACATTTCCCTGGGTGCGCGCCCGTCGATGCCCAAGGATCACCGCCAGGATTGGCTTCCCCGCGCCATCCACTACCTGCAAAAGATCGCCCGAGGATGTCGCACCCGTGGGATCGTCCACTCCAAGTCGGGCGAATTGAGCCGGATCGGTCGTCCTAGGCTCGGTAAGCCGCAGCTCTGTCAGGCCCGTCAGCATGCCGCGCAGTTTGGTATCCTGCACAGGATAGTCATGCATCGAGGCAAGGCCCCAGCCGCCGTCGGACCGCTTCTCGATGATCGTTTGCTTGCCCTGATGGGTGATCTCCACCCGTGCGGCATCCTTCAGCTTCGGCGCCAGATCGGGGAACATGAGTTGCCCCCTCGATACTGCCGTCTGTTCGGCCGGTTTCGTCGCCGTGCCGAAATACCAGCCACCAGCTATCGCTAAAATCCCCAGCCCAAGCAGCAGGCCGACCGTGCGCACCCTCATCGCCGGACCCTCGCGCGCCGCCGCCGTTGCACGATGCCCATGGCAATCGCCAGCACTATCAGCAGCGCCGGCACCAGAACAATGGTGAACACCCGCATCTCATCAGCGAGGGTCGAGATATCGCGATTAAGCTCCAACTGCACCGTCCGAAGTTTCTGCCTTGTCTCGAGCATGTCCTGCCGGGCAGCGTCGATCGCGGCGCGCTGGTCCGGGGTGATGACGGCGTCCGGCTTGCCCTTGTCGCCCTCGCCGCCCGAGCGCAGCGTCTTGAGTTGCTTTTGGGTCTCATCCAGATGCGCCTGCAACGTCTGCTGGGTGCGTCGGAATTTCGCCTCTGCATCGCTCTGCATCGCCGCCACCAGCGTGAAGGGACGATTGGTGTCGCCGCGGGAGCGCAACCCGATCAGCGCGTCGCTGCCGGTCAAGGTTCCGACCAGGTTGGCCACGAACGGCCCGTTGTCGGAGAACGGGGTCGCAACCTGCTGGCCGAGGAAATCCGCCATCCGGACCCAGAACCGGTCGGCCAGAATGTCGGAATCAGCCACCACCACCATATTGGCCGGACCGTCGGTCTGCGCCCTATGCGCGGGGAAATTGTCCGGTCGCTTCTGGTCCCCTTGCAAGGCCGGCGGTTCGGAGAAAGCCGACTTCAGGACACCGTGCACCCGTGCGGCGATCACCCGAGGCCCGCCCTCCGGCTTGAAACTGGCCAAGACCTTGGCCGGGTCAGGCATTTTGACCTCGTCCACGGCCATCACGCCGCTGCGGTCGCTGCTGGTCAGAATAGGGGTAAAATCGATGGACGCATTCGGCGCCTTCGCCAGATACCCCGATGACGCCACCGTCACCTGCTGCAAATCGGCGGTTGCCGGATCATCGTGGTTAACCCCAGCTCGAATATTGAACCACGCTACATAATTCACTGCCTGCGCCCGGTCGCCACCGGCCCGCACGCGCCAGGCGCCGGTCAGGTCGCCGACCACCTTTGAGGGATCGAACTCGATCCCCCAGGCGTCAAACAGCGACTTGAGGTCGGAGTGGGTATCAGTCGGCGGCATCCCCGTCTGCGAGGGCGTCGCCGCCGTGGCTTCGCTCCACGGATCGACCATCGCCATCAGCTTGCCACCGCGCATGACAAACTGGTCGATTGCATACAGCGTCGCGGGGGACAAATTCCGCGCCTCGGCCACCAGCAGGACCTGGATATCCGGATCGATCACCTGTGCGTCGGTGGCAACCGTCTTCACCGTGTTCGTCTGCCGCAGCAGAACTGCCGAGGCGTATGGTTTGCCACCTTCCCCCCGCATCATCATGCCGCGTGGATCGCCCTCCAGCGGCAGAGAGGACATCACCCCGATTACTGGGCGTGCCGGGTTCGACAGTTCATAGACCAGCTTGGTCAGATCGTATTCCAAGAACCGCTCGCGTTCGGCCTGGAAGAATGGAATGGTCCGCTCGTCATCCTCCAGGTTCGTCCCCGCGAGGCCGAAATAGACTTGCGTCGCCCCCTGATCCAGCGGCGCGGCCTGTAGTCCGTAGGCCATTGCCCGGTCTTCTGTGTCGCTGAACGGTTCGGGGTCAAAGAACTCCAGCTTTACCTTGCCATGGGAGATCGACGCGTAGTCGCGCAACATCTCTCGGACATGGTCGGCATAAATCCCGTAGGCCGGGACGGTACTGCCCAGTTGACGGGAGTAAAACAACCGCAGTGTGACGGGTTCCTTCAAGTCGGCCAGGACCTGCTTGGTGCCCGGCGACAAGGTGTAGATTTTTCCTTGTGTAAGGTCGAGTTGCACGTTCGCCAGCCGGGCATCGGCGAACATGTTGATGCCAATGGCGATCGCCGCGGCGGCGATGACCCCGAGGACGGAAAAGGACAGTCGGCGCATAGCTCAGTCCGCCTTCCGCTGATCGACCAGAACAGTATTCAGGAACAGGAAGAATCCCATGAAGGTCGCAAAATAAATCAGGTCCCGTACAGCGACTATGCCTCTGGTAAAGTCATTGAACCGGTCGACAATGGCGATACGGCGTGTGAACTCGCCAAGGGCCGGGACGTTTTTGGCAAGGAAGTCGTTGACGATCGGGTTGGAAGCGACGGCGAAGGCGAAGCAGATTGCCACGGCCAGCACAAACGCAATCACCTGATTGCGTGTCACCGCCGACATTGCCGCACCAACTGACAGGAAGGCACCCGCCACCAGCAGGCAGCCGACATAGCCGGAGGCAATCACGCCATTATCCGGCGCGCCGAGAATATTGACGGCGACAACAAACGGGAACGTCAGCAACAGCGCGATTGCGCAAAATGCCCAGGCGGCGAGAAATTTCCCAATCACGGCCTCGCCTTGAGTGACCGGTAGCGTTAACAGAAGTTCGATGGTGCCAAGCCGGCGTTCCTCCGCCCACAGGCGCATCGTGATCGCCGGAATCAGCAGCAGGAAGACCCAGGGGATGAAGGTGAAGAACGGGTTCAGGTCAGCGATGCCTCGATCGAAGAACTGCCCGAGGTTGAAAGTAAGCGCCCCTTGCAGGATCAGGAAAATGACTATGAACACAGTGGCGACCGGGGTGGCGAAATAGGCACGCAACTCCCGGCCGGCGATGGTCAGGATCCGGGTCATCACGCCGCCTCCGAGGTCAGCATCCGGAACACCTCCTCCAGCCGCCCGGACGGATGCCGTCCTTCCAGTTCGCTTGGGGTCGCATCCGCAACGATGCGTCCGCCGGCGATAACGATTGCGCGCGAGCACACCGCATCCACCTCCTCCAGAATATGCGTCGAAATGATGATTGCTTTCTCCGCGGCCATTCGCTCGATCAAGCCGCGCACCTCGTGCTTCTGGTTTGGGTCCAAACCATCCGTCGGCTCATCCAGCACCAGCACCGGCGGATCGTGCAGCAGCGCCTGCGCGAGACCAACCCGGCGTTTGAAGCCTTTAGACAGCGTCTCGACCGGCTGCAGCCGCACACCTCGTAGTGTGGTCAGCCCCAGTGCGTGATCGACGCGATCCGCTAATTCCGAGCCGGTAAACCCCCGAATACGAGCGCAAAAGCGGAGAAAACCCTCAACCGGCATCTCGGGATAGGTCGGCGCACCCTCGGGCAAAAAGCCAAGCACTCGCCGTGCCGCGATGCCGTCGGTCTGCACGTCGTGACCTTGAACGCGGGCAGTCCCGGCCGTCGGGGTCATGAAGCCCGCGATGATTCGCATGGTTGTTGATTTCCCGGCGCCGTTCGGCCCGAGGAAGCCGAGGACCTCGCCACGCCGCACGTTGAACGAGACGTGGTCGACGGCGACGAATGAGCCGAAATGCTTGGTCAAACCCTCGATTTCGATCAGAGCCGGCTGGTTCGCCGCGTCCTGGACGCGAATCGTCACGTTGCGTTCCCCTACAGTCCTTGTTGGCGGCCGGACATACCGCAATCGTGAGCCAATGCAACCGGGTTGTGAGCGGATAACGGGTTCTTAACGCGACGGAAAGGAATCCGCTGGCCGAAACACAAGAGCATGATCGCGCCGAGGCCAGGATCGCGCCGGGCAGAACGTGGCCGGCGCGTAAATCATGCGATCAAGCAACGAGACCATGCTCGCATCGAGCGGAATGTTCCGGCGCCTATCTCCCGCGAGCGCCATCGACCGGCCCCTGGGCAAGTGAGCCAGATTGTATCGATCTTCGGCCCTTCTGCCGGCAACGAGCGCCCAACCGTCGTGCCTCACCCGTCAATGAGGGCCTGCACCGCGGTTGCAAAGGCAGTCAGCGAGAACGGCTTCGTCATGATCTGCATGCCTTCGTCCAACAATACGCCGCCAGCCGTGGAAAGGTCGTATCCCGTAATGAGCAACACCTTTAGGTCAAACCGCCGCTCCCGTGCTGCGTCGGCAAGCTGACGACCGCTGATGCTCCCGGGCAGGCCCACGTCACTGATGAGGAGGTCGATTCGACTTTGAGAGTTCAAAATCTCCAGCCCGGCGGCGCCGTCAACGGCTGTCAACACGGTATAGCCGATATCCTCGAGCCAGTCCGCGACGACCATACGCAGGTCCGGCTCGTCCTCGACCACCAGCACAACCGCGTTCGCTGACGACACTCGCGGAGCGTCGGTCGCAACGATCTCTCGCTCCGCAGGCGGCCGCACTGCTTCGCGATGCCAAGGCAGATATAGGGTTACAGTGGTACCTAACCCCTCCTTGCTGCGCAAGAATGCCTTGCCGCCCGACTGCTGCACGAACCCGTAGACCATCGATAGGCCCAGTCCAGTGCCCTGACCGGGCGGCTTGGTCGTGAAGAAGGGGTCGAAAGCCCGTGCCAGGGTCGCTGGGGTCATTCCGACGCCGCTGTCGGTGATGGTCAACGTCGCATAGTCTCCGAGGGGCAAATCGGTCCCGTCCGCGGGCACGCCTTTGGGACCGGCAACGACAGAATTGCCGGTTTCGATCACCAGGGATCCGCCGTCGGGCATTGCGTCGCGGGCATTGATGATCAGGTTTAGCAAGGCATTTTCAAGCTGGTTGGAATCGCACAGCGTTATATGCAATTCGGTCGCGAGCCTCGTGTCGATCCGAATCGCCGGTCCTACTGTGTTTCGGAACAACTCCTCCATGCCCAGCACCACCTGGTTGATGTCGGTCGACCTCGGGTCCAGTGATTGATGGCGCGAAAAGGCCAGCAGGCGATGGGTCAAGGTTGCCGCGCGAGCCGTCGAGGTCAGTGCGGCTTCAATGTAGCGCTCCAGTTCGTTCCCGCGTCCCTCGGCTGTGCGGCGGCTTATCATCTCAAGGTTGCCGGAGATGGCAGCGAGCATGTTATTGAAATCGTGGGCGATACCACCGGTTAGCTGGCCGATCGCGTCCATCTTCTGGCTCTGGCGCAACGCCGCTTCGGCTCGCTCGCGATCCGCCGCCTCGTTGCGAAGAGCATCCATCAGGCGCGTCATCGTTGTCGCGCGTTCGGTCACGCGACGTTCCAGGCTCTCATTCGTCTGGCGCAAGACCTCCTCGGCGCGCTCTCGCTCACCGATCTCATGTCCCAGATTCTCATTGAGCTCGGCGAGTTCTTTCACTCGGATCTGCAGATTATCGGCCATTTGGTTGAATGAAGTGGCAACCTGCCCGATTTCGTCGCGCGATAATACTTCGGCACGCGCGCTCAGTTCGCCCGCAGCAACCGAGTTGGCCGCTCGGATGATATCCGTGAGCCCCTTTTGGATACCTCTGCTCACGGATATGACCAACAACAAACCTGTTGCTTCAACAGTAAGCGCGGTTGCAAACAGTAGCCTGAGTACCACGCTTTCGAGCCAGCGCGAGGCTTCACCAAGTGTATAGGAAAACTCATCCTCGAATGCCGTGAGCTTTTCGTTTATTGTGTAAATGGAGGCAAGAAGTTCGTTTATCTTCTCCCTGGACGGGTTCGGAGAATGTATCTCTTCCCGCAATTTTTCAGCCACAGACAGTAATTGCAGGGCAACGGGTTGCGCATCACCCCAAATGGCGATCGCCTTCTTGATATAGGATACATCAGTGAAACGAACAAACAAACTGATCATTCCGTCGATATCGGCCGGATGGTTTCGTCCCTCCAGAAAACCATCACGTGCTACATCCATATTTCCGTTGTCCGTGAGTAACTCGTGTCGGGCTTTCGCATCGCCGATCGGCACGCGCATAAATTGCTCAAAGAGTTCGTAATCCCTTTCGGTGCGTGAAGTGCCGTATCTATACAAATGGAAAACCGCATCCTTCTGCGCCTTAGACCACAGGCCTTCCCCTCCAACATAAGCGCGCAAAGAAGAAAGTGTGTTCAAGGAGAAGAACAAAACAAAAAGCTCAACTCCTATCAACAGCGCCATGATACCAACTGTGAAGTACAGCTTACGCGCGATGGAGACATCCCTGAACCACCGGTAGAGGAAAAATCCTTTCCTCATCGCGGCACAATCGCCGGAATGCCGGGGATTCGCCCGGTGGCAAATGCCAGACCTGAGCTCCCGAATCGTCTCGGCACGTTGACGTCTGAGACTTTGACGCGCGAACCCCCCAGCTCAGCCAATTGGGCGGCCGCGCGTGTCCGCATGGCCTGCAGAATCGCAAACCTGATGTCTCGAAGCTCGTCCACGCACATGTGCCCGCGCACGAAAACCCCCGGAGTTCTGTGTTCTATCGGGCGCGTCATGTACACCCTGCACAGCGGGCTTGCGAGCCCCGATTGCGTCGAAAACGACGCCGGCGTGTGGGTCCAGCGAGTCCTGCCTGGCGTCGGCGCAATGGCCAGCGCTCCGATCGCCCCGATCGCCCGGCACCAGCGGCGAGGCAACCGCTTAACCGTGCTTCCATCCACGCCACCGAGCGCGGCGACCCGGCCGGCGCTGGCACCACGGCGCGCAATCGCGGCCCAACGAAGCGGGCCGAGACCGGGTGCGCCAGCGTGACTGGCAGTGGGGAAGGCGGGCGACACGAAAATCAACTCCGCGCCCGCGCGTTGCGCCCGCTTCAGCTCCCGAACCGAATGGGCGGAACTGGTCACCGAACCGGTCGGGCGAAGCGGTTCTGGCCAATACCCGCCGCGTAGGTGAACGCCGGCCTTCAACGCTGCCGCCAGCCGCCCATCCCCCGCGACCACCAGCGTCAGCCGCCGCGCTCGGCAGATCCGTGCCAGATCCCGCCCGAGTGCCGCCCGCGCCGGATCGTGGTCGTGCCGCAGCACCACACCGGCCCTCCCGCACGGCAGGCTGGCAACGGCGGCGCGCGGATCAGGCAAACGCCGGTCATCGGTGAACAGCCAGAGGCGGGGCAGGGGACCTGGCTTCCGCCGCAGCCCCCAGGCGAGAAGCTTCGGGTCCACGATCCGTGTCGAGATCCAGACTACGACTTCAGGTAGTGATCCTTGAATTGTGTCCGCAGACTCGTCTTCAGCAGTTTCCCGGTCGCGGTATGCGGCAACTCCGGCACTACGACCACCTCATCGGGTAGCCACCATTTCGCGACCTTGCCCTCATATAGCGCCAGCACCGAAGCCGGATCGACCGTCTTCCCCGGCGCCGGCACGACCAGCAACAGCGGCCGCTCGTCCCACTTCGGGTGAGTGGCGGCAATTACCGCGGCCTCGGCGACGTCGGGATGAGATACCGCAATGTTCTCCAGGGTGATGGAACTGATCCACTCGCCGCCGGACTTGATCACGTCCTTGGAGCGATCGGTGATCTCCATGAACCCGTCCGGATCGATGGTGGCGACATCGCCGGTCGCAAACCAACCGTCCGCGTCCACGGCGCTGCCCGGTTCATCGCCGTAATAGGCGCTGGCGATCCACGGCCCTTTAACCATCAGGTCACCAAACGCGACGCCGTCCCACGGCAGTTCCTTGCCCTCGCCATCGACGATCTTCATGTCGATCCCCGGCAGGATGCGCCCCTGCTTCAGCATATGCGCCGCCGCCGCGTCCTTCGAAAGCGCCAGCTGCGCCGTCTTGGGCGCATTGTAGGTGCCGACGGGACTGAGTTCCGTCATCCCCCAGCCATGCTCTACCGCCACGCCGTATTCATCGCGAAACGCCTCAATCAGCAGCGGCGGCGCGGCGGACCCACCGGTCATAATGCGCTTCACGGTTTCCAAACGTTCCCCGCTGCTCCGCAAATATTGCAGCAAACCCAGCCAGACCGTGGGCACGCCGGCGGTGAAGGTGACACTTTCAGAGTTGAGAATGGCTGCCATGCTGGCGCCGTCCAAGTGCCGCCCCGGCAGCACCAGGGAGGCGCCAGTCAACGCGGCGGCATAAGGCATGCCCCACGCATTGACATGGAACATCGGCACGACCGGCAGCACGCGGCTGCTCGCCTTGATGCACAGCACGTCAGGCAGTGCGGTCGAATACGCGTGCAGCCACGTGGAGCGGTGGCTGTAAAGCACGCCCTTCGGCCGCCCGGTGGTGCCGGAGGTGTAGCACAGCGCGCTGGCGGTGTTCTCGTCGAATGTCGGCCAGACGTAGTCGTCGTCAGCCGCGTCCATAAGCTGATCGTAGCAGGCCAAAGTCATCCCCGGCGCCAGTGTCACCTCGGGCATATTCTCCGCGGCGGTCAGCATGACGACGGTGTGCAGGTGCTCCGCTACTTTCGGCGCAATGGCCGTGATCAGCGCAGAAAAACTGGCATCGACGAACAGTACTTTGTCCTGCGCGTGGTTGATTATGTAGGCGATATCGTCTGGGTGCAGGCGGGGATTGATGGTGTGGCAGATCGCCTGCATCCCGGGCGCTGCGTAGTACACCTCCAGATGGCGGTACCCGTTCCAGGCCAGGGTGCCGACCCGGTCGCCGGCCCCAATCCCCAGCCTCTGCAAAACCCGGACGAGCCGGCGAGACCGCGCCTCCACGTCGCGCCAGGTGTATCGGTGCGTAGTGTTCTCGTGGGTGCGTGACACGACCTCGCCCGATCCATGATGCCGCGCGGCATGGGTCAGGATCGAGGAAATCATCAGTCCTTGGGACTGCATTAGACCGAGCACGAGCCACCTCCGGTTGATTTTGCCCGGCATGATACGGCAACGGAAGTGAAATGCTATGGGTCGAGGATGTCCTAATAGATCCCCGGAACCAACCGTACGGTGCGGGCGCGGTACGCATCGTAGGGGGCGCCGAAATGCTCGTGCAGCAGTCGTTCTTCCGACGTCATTCTTACCACAAGGGGCGGAATCATGATGGCCGTGAGGATAACACCGATCCAGGAGCGGAATGCGAGGCTCCAGCCAAGGGCGCCGAGCAGCAACCCCAGATAGCTGGGATTGCGGATCTTGCTGTAGATGCCGTTCGTTACCAACGTGTGCCCCTCCTGAATCGCCACTAAACCGCTGAAGCGATTCCCCAGCACGAACACCGGCCAGAGGCGCAAGGTCCCGCCGATCGCGAACAGCACGACGCCAATCCAGCGCACGGTATCGCCGTCGATGCACCAAATCCCATGCCGGTCCGTCCACGCTGGCAGATACGCCTGCAGTAGCGACGGTATGATAAGGGCCGCTAGCACCCAGCGATTGCCTCGATCCTCTTTCACTCCTCTGCTCAGGTTTCCACCCGCGAAATATCCGGCGACCGCCAAAGCGCTCTGTATCACCACCACGGCGGTCAAGGCCGGGTGCGAGAAGAACGCGGCGAAGCCCCCCCAACCCAGCACCGCGAGGCCAAGGTAGCCCGCGGTGCCAGCCACGAGCAGAAAAATCCGAATGATGGGACTGAGCATTTGCAAGACCTTGAAGTCCGTGATGCGATGCTACCCGCAAATCAAGCGAGGGGCGAAATGCGTCAGGTCATGATTGTTACCGGCGGCAGTCAGGGAATCGGCGAGGCCGTAGCCCGATTGGCGGCAAAGCGCGGCTTCGCGGTGGCGCTGACCTACCAGTCGAACGAGGCGCTGGCTGATGCAGTAGTCGCCGACATCCAGGCCTCCGGGGGAACCGGCATCGCGATCCGTGCGGAGATGGCCGACGAGGCATCGATAATCGCGCTTTACCGAACAGTCGATGAGAAACTTGGGCCGGTCACCGCCTTGGTAAATAATGCCGGCACACCAGGAACCATGGGCAAGATCGATACCGTAACCACGGAAACACTGGACACCGTGCTGGCGGTCAACGTCCGCGCCCCATTTCTCATGATCCGCGAAGCGATCGCCCGCATGGCGACAGATCGCGGCGGCTCTGGAGGTGCGATCGTCAATGTTTCATCGCGCGCGGCCGAACTCGGAGGCGCCGGCGAATGGATCCACTACGCGGCGTCAAAGGGCGCGGTGGACAGCCTGACGATCGGCGCATCCAAGGAACTCGCGGCGCGCGGTATCCGTGTCAACGCCGTCAGCCCTGGCTTGATCCAGACCGACCTGCACGCCCGCGCCGGGCTGCCGGACCGGCTGACACGGATGGTCGGCGGCGTGCCGATGGGCCGCGTCGGCAGCACCGACGAAGTCGCCACCGCGGTGCTCTGGCTGCTTTCCCCGGAAGCGTCCTATATTACGGGCGTCATAGTGCCGATTTCCGGAGGGCGTTAGCATGGACTTGAAAACCGCATTGATCGTTGGGGTCGGGCCCGGTCTGAGTGCCTCGCTGGCCCGGCTGTTCGCCAAACACGGCCTGCAGGTCGCCCTGGCGTCGCGCGATCCGGATAAGCTGCAGAAGCTGGCCGAGGAAACCGCTGGGGCCACCTTCGCATGCGAGGCCACCGAACCCGAGGAGGTCGCGGCACTTTTTGAGGTGGTGATCGCCACTCAGGGCGTCCCCGACATCGTCGTCTACAACGCCAGCGCCCGGGCGCGCGGCCCGGTGACCGACCTGATCCCCGAGGAAGTCGCACGTGCGCTTTCGGTCAGTGCATTCGGTGGCTTCTTGGTCGTGCAACAGGCCGCGCGGCACATGATCGCCCGCGGCTCGGGGGTGATCCTGCTGACCGGCGCCTCGGCCAGCGTGAAGGGCTACCCGAACTCATCTTCGTTCGCCATGGGCAAATTCGCCCTACGCGGCCTTGCATCCAGTATGGCTCGGGAACTGTCGCCAAAGGGCGTGCACGTGGCGCATTTCGTCATCGATGGCGGCATTCGCAGCACGACCCGTCCGGACCCGAACGACAGTCCCGACAGCATGCTGGACCCGGACGCCATCGCGGAGACGTACTGGCAGGTCGCGAACCAGCCAAGGAGCGCGTGGACCTGGGAGGTCGAACTGCGGCCATGGGTAGAGAAGTTCTAGTGGCCCGATCCCGACAAAAGCGTCCCATGCGGTCGGGTGAATCGGCCCACAAAATCAGAGACTAGGGGTTCCAAACGACGGTAGCATCCGTTTCATTTGAACCACTAGTGAAGTTCTAGCTACCGCGGCGCCAGAACAGCGCATTTGTTGTTCCAAGGACGCAGTCGCTGCGGCCCGTTAGATCCGGCGCGTCGAAACCATCGTTGAACCAGCCTGAAATGGGAGTAAGGAGTTCGCCAGCTTCCTTGTGCCGTCCCTGATCGTGAAGGAGGCGGGCGAGGCTTGTGCTTGCGCGCAGCTCGAACAGCTTGGCGCCCTGCCGCTGTGCGAGCGTAATGGCTTTGAGAAGGCTCGCCTCGGCTCCGGCGGAATCGCCTACAATGACTAACAGCTCGCCCCGCAATCGAAGCGTCTCGGCCTGCAGCCACTTGCTCTGGGTGGCTTCGGCAATTTGCTCGGCTTCCGCGACATATGCGAGCGCCACTCGCGGTTGGCCGGCCATCCGGTGGGCGTCCCCGAGGAGGGTGAGAACATGTGGCACGTGGAGCTTTCCGTTAGCCTGGACCTCAGTTAGTCCGGCGGTCATCTGGGGGATGCCCTGGTCCGCTGACCTAAAGCCGTCAAACACCAGCCACGAAATGCACAAGCCAGCGCCCGCCACATCATAAAGGAGCGCTCGTCCGAAAGAACCATGAGCTCGTCTGCCTGAGACAACAACGCTGTCGGTGCTAACCCAGCGCACCGGCGCGCTACCCAGGTCCAGTGAAGTGCAAAACCGAGTGAGTGTGCGTGTGAAAGACTGCGGGCATACGTAAGCGCCGAATCCGAGCATGAACACGCCTGACCGAGATGCCCGCAACAGACGAGCGCCAAAGATAAGTATGACCGGAAGAAGATAAGCGGATCCGTCGTCGCATAGATCGATGCATAGGAGGCCCGCTCCGCTGCATCGTAAAGCGCGAGACCTTTGTCGAGGTAGGCACGCGCGACTGCAAAGTCACCGACCAACAGATGCGTAAGCCCACTCGCGCGACAGCCCATTACACGCGCGACACTGTCGTCCTGCACCGCGCCAAAATCCCATATTTCATCGGCGAGTTTACGCGCCTGTCCCAGATCGCTCACCGAGTGATGCGCCCACTGACCGTAGAGGATTGGCAGCAGTTTGTGCGTGCATTCTAGCTGCTCGCAGAGCGCGCGCGCTCGCTCGTAAGCTTGGCTCACCGCTGAAGCCGTGTAGCCATGCATGGCAATCATTGCTTGGCCAAGTGCAATTTGCAGATCGAGCTCGTGCTCCTGGCGCTGCCGGCTGTCAGGCACAGTGGAAATCAGGCCCAGCCCCTTGCCGAGTAGCGCCGCCGCTTCCGTCATTCCCGAGAGCCCCAGCGCTTGTTGGCCGGCCTTCAGCCAATATTGGACAGCGTGATCGGCCATATCCGCTTCCGTGAAATGATGCGCCAAAAGTCCGGGCTGGCTTTCCATCATTTCGGGAAAGCGTGCTTCCAGCGCCGCGGCGATCCTGTGGTGCAAATCTCGCCGATTGGCTCTCGGCAACGTGCCGTGCGCTGCATCCTGCACCAGCGCGTGCTTGAACAGGAACTTAGCTTCGGGAGGATTGCCGCGCCGAAATACCAGACCCGAGTCGCAAAGCCGCTTGAGCGCAGCTTCAAGATCGCCCTCGGATAGCCCTGCCACTGCACGCAGCAGTTCGTATCCGAACTCGCGGCCGATCACCGCACCGATCCGCGCCACCTCTCGCACCGGGCCGAGGCGGTCGAGGCGGGCCAACAGCGAAGAATGCAAGCTCGTTGGCATCTCCATTCTCGGCCGGAACCGCGCCACTGCTGCTTTCTGGCCCAGCTTCCAGCACCACTCTGGTCAGTTCCTCGACGAACAGCGGCACGCCGTCGCTGTGCACCAGGATCTGTTCAACCACCTCGCGTGAGAGGGCGCTGTCGCCGGCGACACGCGCGACCAGATTCGCCGCGTCATGCCGATCGAGCCGCCCCAAAGTCAAAGTCGTGAGGTGAGCCTCCTCCGCCCAGGGCGGCCGGAATTCCGGGCGGGCCGTGGCCAGCATCAGAACCGGAAGACGCGCGGTGCGCTCGATCATGAGCGACAGCAGTTCGAGCGAGCTCGGGTCGATCCAGTGCACATCCTCGAAAAAGACGAGCACGGGCTGGCGCGCGGCAAGGTCGTCAATAAACGCGAGCAGCGCCGCCAGCGTCCTGTCCTTGCGTTGCTGCGGCGATAGGCCGGGAGGCGTGTGGCCATCGGCCCGGATTCCGAGGAGGTTGGCAACCAGCCCGACCTGTTCATCGCTCGCCTTCGACGGGGCGAGCAGTGCTTCCAGCTTGGCCAACCTTTAAGTCGTAAAGTCCGTGTGCGAGAACTTAGCAGCTCGCTCCAATTGTTCTATAATCGGAGAGAATGCGCTGTCGGCGCGGTGCGGCGAGCAGAAGTACTGCAGGATGATTGCGCCATCGCCCGATAACCGTTGCTCAAAGGCACGCAACAGGCGCGACTTGCCGATTCCCGGTTCGCCGCCGACCAGCACGATCCGTCCGTGGCCGGCCTTTACTTGCTGCCAGCGGCGCAACAATAATTCGAGTTCCTCGTCGCGGCCGACCAGCGCTGACAGCTCCGGCGTATGCAGCGCGAGGAAACGGCTGGCGGCCGCACTTGCATCAGTCACGCGCCAGGCGTCGATGGGGTGCGCGAAACCCTCCGCCAGTATCGGCTCACAAGCTTGTTGTTCGAAAAGCTCACCAACCAACCGCCGCGTGCTGGCGTCGATCAACACAGCATCGGCTTGGGTCCGCGAAAGCAGCATCGCAGCTAGGCTCGGCGGCTCGCCCCAAGCGGCCCGTAGGGTTGGTGTGATCGCGGCGAGGTCCCCGACCAAAGCGAGTCCGCTGGCGATGCCGACATGTGCCCGCAGGGGTTCATCGGCGCCAGCGCGAAGCTGCGGCACGGTTGCGATAAGTGCTAGTCCAGCGTGAATGGCGCGCTCGGCATCAAACTCGCTCGCCAGAGGGTAGCCGAACCAAGCGAGCACGCTGTCACCCGCCGATTGGGCGATCGCTCCGCCATGCTTTCCCAGAATTTCGCGACAGCAGGCGTGAAAGGCTGTGACGATATCGCGCCAGTCCTCCGGATCTAACCCGGCAGAAAGCGCACTCGCGGAGCCGATCGCGCAATGCAGGACCGTCAAGGGGCGCCGCTCCACCGAGCGCTCCGGGCGCGCCTCGGGGGCGCCGCAGCCTCCGGTTCTGCGCCGGCTGGCGGAGCGACCCGCGGGCGGGCGGTAAATTTGTATCCGATACCCGGCACCGTCCTGATCAATCGCGGCGCTTTCGGGTCCGTCTCGATCTTTCGCCGCAGCCGCCCGACCAGAACATCGATGCTCCTATCGAAGGCGCCGGCGCGCCGGCCGGAAACCGCGTCCAGCAAGTGCTCGCGGCTCAGTGCGCGCCCGGGTGCGCGAAGGAAGGCCGCGAGCAAGGCGAACTCCGAGCGCCAGAGTGGCACTTCCTTGCCGTTGGCGTCGCTCAACGTACAGCTCGCCAAGTCGAGCGTGAAGCCTTCGAACCGCCAGCGCTCAGGCGATGAGCCGCCCAGCATCTCAGCGTTGATGTGCAATTGGCGCGGCGCCTCCGAGCTTTGATCTTGCACCGGCACCGATATCGGGTTTCCCATGGCCTCGCATCCTATTCTGGCGCCTGCTCACAGCGACTAGCGGTCTGTCTGGCCAAGCTGTCAGTCTAGCGAGGTGTAGAATTTACGCCGAAGTTACCGCTACGACATCACCAGATTACAGGCATCGGCGAACCTCCTCAGCAAGTTGTTTCGGCTGCTGGGGCGACTAAAAGTAAGTGACGGTGACCGGTGCCCACGGTGCCCGCCACGGCGATGTTCGGTCTCTCTGGCGCCGCGTTCGCAATACCGGCGGGCGTGCGAAGCGGCAACACATCGGGCGATTTCGAGCCTAGGTCGGGTAACCTCGGCTATCTACTGATCATTCGCAAGCGCTCGCCTTTACCAACCTGCGCTGATCAGATCGACCACAACCTGCTAGCTACCAACACCAATAGGAGGAATTCATGAACGGCTGTCTGAAGGCGCTACTGATGAGCGTAGTCGCGTTCCCCCCCTTGGCGCTCGCACAAAACATGCCCTCTCACGAAACTTCTGCTCAGACCGTCTTTCTGAACTTCAAAGACCTGAAATGGCAGAAAACCAACCCCGAGCTGGGGAACAACTCGCCCGAAATCTCAATGTTGCACGAAAGCCCGCAAGAAACAGAACTTCTTATCCGGGCCCCAAAGGACTTTCATGTACCCAGGCATTGGCACTCGGCAAACGAGACTATCACTATGATTCATGGCACGTTCATCCTGAAGCACGACGGCAGCAACGAACGGGTAGCGCTGGATCAGCCTGGTTCCTTTGCTTGGATGCCCGCCAGGATGATCCATGAGGCTTGGACCGCGCCTGATGAGGACGCGCTCTACTTCATTACTGCTGATGGTAATTCGATCTCAATTGGGTCGAGGCCCCACCCAAGATGCAGTAGCCGACCAAGGGGCGAAGACGCTGGGGCACACAACTCCGGCCGCAGCGGGTTAGTGCAACTGCCCTTGATGTTGACCCGTAGCCGGGTCATCGGCTGAACGGCCTGCAGGGCGCCCTGGCGTCGCGCAATCCGGAACAGCTGTAAAGCTGGCCGTGGTCGGTTATCTACAACCAAATCAGTAGCGGGAGTATGCCGACGCCGCTGACGCCGCCGGCGAGCTACGCGGGTACTTGGGATAGTCTTACACAAGCACAATCCTGGTCGATTTTCAGGCCTGGAAAACCGACGGGGTATCCTCCATGACCCACCCAAGTCCAACGTCAGCCAAAAGGCCACTGGCCTGAGAATGGATTTGGCCTGAGAAAGGATCAGGACTTGGCTCGGATTGGTATACGACCATCCAGTGACGTACAAATCGTGATGGTGTTGACGAGCAGGTGAGTGCGGGCTCGTCAGCCCGCTCCGGGGATCATTGATCGTAGAGCCCAGTGGCTATTGCTGCCTCGAAGGCTGACACGACAGAGCGGCGCGATGTCGATCCGCCAAAATGACATCGGGTTGGCGTCAATCGCGAGCACGATAGCAGCACGGATGACGGCGGCATGGGTGACGGCCACGATACGCCCGTCCTCCCGTTTGAGTGCATCGAGCCAAGACGCGATCCGCTCCATCACGGCAACAACCGACTCACCCCCGTGTGGAGCTGCATCACTCTGATTAATCCATGCAGCCGTTCCGGCCGGATCAGCTTCCTGAACGTCGGCAAGAGACCGGCCCGCCCAGCAACCGAGGTCAATATCCCGGAGCACCGGATTGACCTTCGCCTCCAGTTCCAGTGCCGTTGCCGTTTGTGTGGCGCGCAGCGCCGGACTGGTCCATGCGGCATCGACCCTGCGCAACTCCCGCGCGAGTGCCGATGCTTTCGCATGGCCATGGGGATCAATCGGTTCGTCAACTGGAAAGGCAACCTCCCGGACAGCACGGGTCGATGCATGACAAATCAGGGTCAAACGCACACTCATTGCACTCTCTCGGGTTGACAGCATAAAGGGGGGGTTCGTAGCGTGGCTTGGATGGCCGCGCCAATGTTGCCTCAACCCACTGCCCCGCCGGGCATATGCCGCGCGTGCCCTGCGATACAGCTACAGTTCCCGACGTCCCGAGGGACGTGAACCGCAGGAAACACATCATGTCTGACACTACGTTTGTTCCTGGTATTGCCGCTACACCCATCCCGCTGCGCGAAGTGCTGCCGTGGGCCATCTTCGCCGCGCTGGCATTGCTCGCGATCTATTTCGTCGGTGCCGAAGAGGGTGCCACCTCCCTGGTCAACGGCATGTATGTGCATGAGTTCTTGCACGACGGGCGTCACCTGCTCGGGTTCCCCTGCCACTAAGAGGGCCCGCCTCCCGTGGTCAGGGCGCTTCTGGTACGTGGCATGCTCGTGGGCCTCGTCGCTGGTCTGCTTGTTTTCGGCTTCGGGAAGGTGTTTGGCGAACCGCAAGTCGATCGCGCGATCGGTTTCGAAAGCGCGTTGGATGAGGCCAAGGCAAAGGCTGATGAAGCCAAGGGCATCCATGCAGTGGAGGAGCCCGAACTTGTAAGCCGCGAGGTTCAGGCCGGCCTCGGCTTGCTCACGGGCGTTGTGGTTTATTCCACCGCGTTTGGCGGACTATTTGGGCTGGTCTTCGCGGTCGCGGATCGTCGCGTCGTCAACCTGGGCCCCCGCGCCGTCTCCGCGTTGTTGGCGGCATCGGGGTTTATCGCGGTCTATGTGGTGCCCAACCTCAAATACCCGGCTAGCCCGCCTGCGGTCGGAGACCCGGACACGATCCGTCAACGCACCGCCCTGTATTTCATTATGCTGGCTTTCTCGGTTGCCGCGATGGTCGCTGCGGCGGTGCTGCGCAAACCTCTGGCCGGCCGGTTGGGCGAGTGGAACGCGGCGTTGATCGCGGCCGGTAGTTATCTTGCAGTCGTGATCGTGGCGGCGTGCATCCTGCCCGGAATCAACGAGGTGCCCGACGCATTCCCGGCCGTGATTCTATGGCAATTCCGGGTAGCATCGTTTGGAATGCAGCTAATCATGTGGGCAACGATGGGTTTGCTATTTGGCGCTCTGACCGAACGGGCTGTGATATCGAGGGGGCAACTTTCGGCTGGAAGTCGTGTTCAGGCTACGTTGCATTAGACATTTAACCAGAAAGTACGAAATACTTATTCCGTTAGGTCTCGCCGCCACGCCGTCTCCGCCGCGTGAGATGCCGCTTGACGATGGGGTCCGCCCGGCAATGCGATGCGCCGGCGATCAGGAAAAGCAAGTGGAGGCTTGTCCCCGGCAACCGACAGCGGTTACGTTAATGCGTCGCCGGTCCCGCGCGAGCGGGTAAAAGAGGGAACGCCGTGCGCTTCGGCTGGACCGTCGGTCCGGGAGCAAGTCGGCGGCTGCCCCCGCAACTGTCAGCGGTGAGCCGATGGTCCGTCTACCCGCTCTGGCCGGAGATGGGTATGTCACTGAGCCCCTGGGTTCGGGAAAGCAGGCCCAGCGGCGGTGACCCGCGAGCCAGGAGACCTGCCTGCGTCGCGTTCAAACCAACTGCCGGGGCGGGGCCTCGGGAGTGGGAGATTATCGTGACTCTTTCCGCTCTGGCCGGCGAACAGCGCCGCGTAGAAAATCCCGCACTGCCTGCCGTGCGAAGCACCACGTCTGATCGCAGCGGCGAGCAAACTGGCCTCCCGTCGCTTTGCGCACTTGTCTTGCGAGCTGCCGGCGCACTCGCGGCCATCGCCATGGTGTGCGCCCCGCACACCGGCCTGGCACAATCCTCCGGCCCAACGCCGCAGCCGGACCCCGTCCCGATCACGCCTGAGCAGGCCGGTCAGGTAACGACCGAGCAATGGGCGATCCACGGCCAAACAACCTATACCCAGCAGTTGCAGCCGGGTTTCCGCTCGCCCTTCGCGGGCCCGCAAAGCCTGCCGGCGGACGCCAACGGGCGGGAAACGTTCGACGCCACCGTCTATCTGGGGTTCCGTCCATGGCAGGGGGCGGAGATCTGGTTCAATCCAGAGGCCGATCAGGGGTTTGGACTGGGCAACAGCTTCGGCGTCGCCGGGTATCTCAGCGGCGAAGCCTACAAGCTTGGCCAGGCCGACCCGTATTACCGCATGGCACGGGCATTCTTCCGGCAGACGATCGACCTCGGCGGCGAGACCCAAAAACTCGATCCCGACCTCAATCAGCTCGGCGGCGCCCAGACCGCGAACCGCATCGTCTTTACCATCGGTAAGCTCTCGGTCGTCGACATCTTCGACACCAACAAATACGCGCACGATCCGAGGCAAGACTTCCTGAACTGGGCGATTCTCGACGTCGGTGCATTCGACTACGCTGCTGACGCCTGGGGCACCACCTACGGCGCGACGGCGGAGTGGTACCAGGGCCGGTATGCCGCCAGGGTCGGCTTGTTCGATTTGTCCAACGTGCCGAACAGCATCTCTCTCAGCCTGCCGTTGTTGCATCAGACCCAGTTCGTTGCTGAACTGGAGGAGCGCCACACGTTGTGGGGCCAGCCCGGCAAGATCAAAGTGCTGTATTGGCTGTCGCGCGGCAACCTCGGCACCTACTCGGATGCGCTCGCGCTGGGCGCGGCGACCGGCACGACGCCGTCGACCCAGGCCGTCGCCAACTACCGCAGCAAATACGGCATGGCCTTCAACCTGGAGCAGCAGATCGCCGCCGACCTTGGAATGTTCGTCAAGGGCGGCTGGTCCCAGGGTGGCGTGCAAGAAGACGACTTCACCGACATCAACGCGTCCGTCGCGGCCGGCCTGTCGCTGGCCGGGACGCGCTGGGGTCGTCCTGACGACACAGTCGGACTGGCAGCCGTCATCAACGAGATTTCGGCTATCGGTAGTCAGTATCTGGCGGCAGGCGGCCTCGGCGGCATCATCGGCGATGGTGCGCTGTTCAAGTCCGGTCCCGAGTTGATCGTGGAGACTTATTACAGCTTCGCCGCCTTCAGCTTCGCTAAGGTCACCGGGGACTACCAGTTCGTCAACAATCCGGCCTACAACCAGCAACGGGGGCCGGTTTCGGTCTTCGCGCTGCGACTGCACGCGGAATTCTGAAGGCGATCGGGCTCCCTGGCCGCGAAGAGGGCGCTGCATGCTGCATTGCCCCCGTTCCGTGCCAACCCCTCAACGCGCCTCTCCCCCGATGCCCAAGCTGCGCAAAGTACGGTTCGCTCTGATCGGACATAGCAAGTCGTGGGATAGATCATAGTCCTATCTCTGCTCAATGTAGTCAATCCAAAAGCGCGTAACGCTCGAAATTGTTGATGATTTTCTGCCGATCATCATTTATCGGGCCATGAATCATCTTAGGTTTTTGCACTTCGAACTGACCAATTCTTTCGATCGCGATACTGATACTGTTGCGCCCAAGGTCCTCCATGTGGTCGGCATTGATGTCGGAGCTACCCCCCTTGTCCAGCCGTATGAAGGCGTCAATGTCTTCGATTTTATGAATCGCCGCTTCGAACTGCGCAAGGCTCTTGGCGTTGGCTGCTGCTGCCTTGAGCTTTTCCATTTGCTTGGCAGTTCTGACGCGCATTTGCTCGAGTTGGGCATCGAGTTTATTAGCCTGCTCAAGTTTCATCTGCGTGAACTTCATCAAGACAAGCCGCTTTGCCTCGGTCACCACATTGCTGTTCTCTGGCATGGTCAAGATCCCCTGGTTGATTGAGACGCTTGACTACCACCCCAACTACCTGCGCGAGGTGACCACGGGCACTTTTACCAGCAAATTTCGCAGGGCGCCGCAGCCGCAGGATCAAGGATTTCCCTCAATTCGCCGCGCGCGCCTCCACGATACCGTCGAGGCGTGACGAGTCCACGCGCTCTCGCAATCTCTCAGCTTCGATCCAAGCTCTTCTTAGGATATATCCTTTGGCAATCGCGGCCGGGCAATCCGCCTGTGGCATGACGAGACGCTCACGGCGGCAAGAAGTGCGACCGATAGGGCTTGCCGTCGGCGAACGAAATCGTGGCTGTATTGCGCGGCATATCGGCCAATGTTCCGAAGAATGTCTGGATCTGCAGGCTGAACGGGCGTTCGTCGACCCGATCCAGCACCATCAATAGGTCAGAAACCGGAAAGATGCGCACCGCCTCAGTGCCCTGGGCATACCGCATCCGCCAAGTGGCGGCGCTGTGATAGGCGATTTCCGCGCGCATGCCGGGGCCTCGGGGCGTGTTCTGGAAGAAGTCACCAAGCGCGGCCTGGGTCTGCGGCGCATTGAGGACCTTTTCGGCGGCGTCGATCATTTCCGGCAGCGTGCAGAACGCGGTCACCAGGGTGAATTCCCGCCGGCGCTGCCGGTTGTTGCTCCATACCAGTCGCTCCGACATCTGCTCGTATCGCGCCAACAAGGCGGCGTTCGTAAGCAGCAGATGGCGGGACCCCGGGTGGCCCGGCGCCCCGGTGCCGCGATGCGCCGTCGGGGCGCCTTCTGAGCTGCGCAGAATCGACTCGGCATCCGCGGTCGTGAAGTTGCGATACATCACGTCCTCCCCACCGCAACAGGCAAGCAACACCCCGGACCCGGTGAGCGCGGCCGTCACGCAGTCTCCTTATATCACCGCTGCGCAAACGAGCCGCAACCGTTGCTGGATCGCCTTGCTCATGCGGTGCGAAGGGAAGGGACCCATTTAAGGGCCCGCCGCGTCCGTTCTCCGCCCCTCACGATGGGGGCCGCGGTAGAGCGACAACGTCGGCTTCTCGCGGCCAATTGCTACAAGCCTTTCGGCCAATCCCAGCCACCAGCTCCTGTCCGGGGGCCTTCCCGCCGAGCGCCAAACGGTAATGGCGCCCGGACATTTCACTGATCGCCCGCTACTCCCCGCTGCGATACGTCCGCAGAAACATCGCAGTCGAAGCCTCGACCACCTGATCGATATCACTGCCCGGCGGATCGGGCAGCATCTCCAGCCGGCGGCGAAGCACCAATCGCGTTTGGCACAGATGGAAAAACTGCTCGGCGGCAAACTCGGGATCCGGAACCGACAATCGCCCCCGCCGTGTCTGCTCGGCCAGCCATCCCGCCATGAAGCCGATCGCACGCGCCGGACCGGCCTCATAGAACCCACGGGCGAGCTCCGGAAATTTCGCTGCCTCCGCAATGACGCCGCGATAGATGGCCAGCCCGACATCGGACAACATCATCTGCACCATCCGCTTTCCGATGCTGCGCAGCACCTCCGCCGGATCGCCATCGTAATCCGCGCCTTCGAATACGGTTGCCAGATACTGGCTGCATTTCTCCCCGACATATGCCGTAAACAGCGCCGCCTTGCTGTCGAAGTGGTTGTACAGCGTGCCCTTGGAGACCCCGGCTACCGCGGCAATCCGAGCCATGCTCGCGCCTTCGTATCCGTCGGCTGCAAACACTGAAGCAGCGCCGGCCAGGATCTGGATCCGCTTTTCCGGACTGAGCGCGACCTGACTGTCCATGGCTTACCATCCCGCGCGAGGACCGTATTGACAACCGGTGTAACCGGCCCACCTGTCCAATGTAGGTGACTGAACGGTTCGGTCAATAGAGAGTGAGCGACCAACCGGCGCCCGATCAGGGAGCGAAGCCCATGGACGACCTGACCCGAGAACTGCAACATCCGGACACTGAACCCGCTGACGCTCCTTCGGAGCCAAAACGGAGCGGGTTCAAGCGAATCCTTGGTCTCAGTATCGGCGCGATCTTGATCCTGGCCATGGTTGCCGGCGGTATTTGGTACTGGCTCAGCACGAGAAACTTCGTGACGACAGACGACGCCTTCATCGATTCCTACACGACGCAGGTTGCGCCTCGAGTGGCCGGCCAGGTGACCAAACTGCTATTCGCCGACAACGACCATGTCGCGGCCGGCCAAACGCTCGTATTGATCGACCCAAGAGACTACCAGGCGAAGCTGGACCAGGCCAAAGCGCAGCAGGCAAGCGCCCAGGCCAGCCTCACCCAGGCTCAAGCGCAGGTTTCCGTGCAGCAGGCTAGCGTCGACCAGGCCCAGGCCAACGTGCGAGTGGCCGAAGCCGACATGCTGCAGGCTCGGCAGGATTACGATCGCTACCAGCACATCGCCTCAGGTGCAGTCAGCCGCCAGCAGATCGAGGCGGCAACCGCGACGTTCCACTCCGCCGAAGCGAAGCTCGACGCCAACCGCCAGATGGTCGGGGGCGCCCAGGCACAGGCACGGGCCGCCCAGGCGCAGGTCCTCGCGGCGCAAGCGTCGCTGCAGCAGGCCGCGGCAAACACCCAGACGGCGGAGCTGCAACTCTCCTACTGCACGATCGTGGCGCCGGAGACCGGTTTCGTCACCCATCGCACTGTCAGCGCTGGCAACTACGTCAACGCGGGCCAGGCGCTGTTCGCCCTGGTGCAGGACGACCGCTGGGTGACGGCGAACTTCAAGGAAACTCAGCTCGCCGCCATTCGCCCTGGGCAGGACGTTGATCTTGTTATCGACGCCGTGCCCTCGATCACCTTCCACGGCAAGGTCGATAGTTTCCAAGGAGGCACCGGCACCGCATTCAGCGTGCTGCCGGCCGAGAATGCCACGGGCAACTACGTCAAGATCGTGCAGCGCCTGCCGGTCAAGATCATCTTCGATGACCCGCGAATGAAGGATTACAAGCTCGCGCCGGGCATGTCGGTCACGCCATCCGTGCGGGTGCGCTAATCCGTGGCGAATCCGGCGCTTCCACGCTCCGCCGCAGGTGACCGCAATCCCTGGCTGATCGCCGTAGTGGTGTCGATCGCCACGTTCATGGAGGTGCTCGACACCACCATCGCCAACGTGGCGCTCCGCCATATCGGCGGCAGCCTGGCGGCGGACCAGGACGAGTCGACCTGGATCCTAACCAGCTACCTGGTGTCTAATGCGGTCGTCCTCCCGGTCAGCGGCTGGTTGGCCAACGTCATCGGCCGCAAGCGCTTCTACATGATCTGTGTGGCACTGTTCACCGCCAGCTCGATGCTCTGCGCGATGTCGACATCGCTCGGCATGATGCTGGCGGCCCGAGTGCTGCAGGGCGTCGGCGGCGGCGGCATGGCACCGACCGAGCAGTCGATGTTCGCCGATACTTTTCCGCCCGAGAAGCGCGCGCAGGCGTTCGCGTTGTATGGCCTGACCGTCGTCAGTGCCCCGGCGATCGGCCCGGTGCTGGGAGGATGGCTGACCGACAACCTGTCCTGGCATTGGGTCTTTTTGATCAACCTGCCGGTAGGGCTGCTGTCGCTCACATTGGTCGGACTGCTGGTCGTAGAGCCGGAGGTTCTACGGCAGGAGCGGCGGGCGCTGCTGGCGAAGGGCCTGAACATCGACGTATTTGGGCTGATCCTGGTGTTCGTCGGCTTCGGCACGCTGCAGATCCTGCTGGATCGGTACGAAATCGACGACGGATTTTCCTCGAACTTCATCGTGACCCTCGGCGTGATCAGCGCCGCAAGCCTGACAACGCTGGTCTTTTGGGAGCTTGCCCACCCTCAGCCAGTGGTGAATATCCGCATGTTGGGCTACCGCAGCTTCGGTATCTGCTGTGGCCTGATGTTCCTGGTCGGATTCCTCCTGATCAGCACCACGCAGCTTCTTCCCCAGCTCGCCGAATCGCTGCTGGGCTATAATGCCACGACCTCGGGGTTGACCCTTGGCGTTGGAGGGATCGCCACCCTGTTCCTGATGCCGGTTGCCGGTGTGGTGACGGGACGTCTGATCGAGCCGAAATGGCTGGTGCTGATGGCGATCGTGGGAATCGGCCTGTCGATGCTTTCCGCCTCCCACCTCGACGTCGACATCGGCTTCTGGAACGTCTCCTATGCCCGCATCCTGCAGGTAATATGGCTGCCGTTCCTGTTCATCCCGATCAGCGCCGTGTCGTATGTCGGCCTGCCGCCCGCGCGCTCCAACGAGGGGTCTGCCCTCATTAACTTGATGCGCAATCTGGGCGGCAGCGTCGGAGTGTCTTTCGTGACGACGATGCTGGAAGAGCGGACGCAGTTTCACCACGCGCGTTTGGCGGAACACATCACGGCGTATAACGGCTATAACTGGCCCACGCCGCTTGCGCCGGTCGATGCGATGGTGCAAGTACAAGCAACCATCATGAGCTACCTCGACATCTTCTGGCTGCTCGGGCTTTTGGCGCTCGCCGTCGCTCCCGTTGTCCTGTTCCTGCCGCGAGTGTCGAAGGGCGCTGCCATGGCGCATTAGGGCTGGCGGTTCTTTCACCGATGGGCCCTTCGCGTTTGCACTCCCCCGCTCGACTGCTGGATTTGCCCGTATGATTATCAACGAAACCAAACGAAGATCGGCCCTTCTAACGGCTATAGCAGGTGCCACGATGCTGAGTGGTTGCACCTTGGGCCCGGACTTCAAGCGGCCCGACTGGGCGTCGCCGGCGTCTTGGTTTGCCGGCCCTAAGGAAGCGGCAAAGCCCGCCCGCAGCACTCCAGCCGCCGAACCAATCGATGCGGATTGGTGGAGCCTGTTTAAAGATCCCATTCTAACCGGGCTGGAAAAGCGCGTGGCGGCGGAAAACCTCGATGTCAAGACCGCCGCCATCCGCTTGTCCGAATCCCGCGCACAACTCGGTGTCGCTCGCGCAGCGCTGTTCCCGACACTCAACGGGAACGCGTCCTACACGCGCGAGCTGGCCAGCAACAACGGCGTGTTCGGCCTAATACCGAGTGCGGCGGGCAGGAACGGTGCCAACGGAGCAACCGGCAACTCGACGGGTGGGATAGTCGGCACCGGCTTGAAGCCGTTCGATCTCTATCAGGGCGGTTTCGATTCGACGTGGGAGGTCGATCTGTGGGGCGGCGTCCGGCGTTCCGTCGAATCAGCCTCTGCGACCTCCGAAGCCGCCAAGGAGACAGAGCGTTCGGTATTGCTGTCCAGCCTGGCCGAGGTCGCCCGTGATTACGTCCAGCTTCGCGGCACGCAGGCCCAACTCGCCATTGCCCGCGAGAACGTTCGCACCGCCCGGCAAAGCCTCAACCTGACCCAGCAACGCGCCGCCGGCGGGGTAACCACAGATTTGGACGTGGCCAATGCCTCCGCGCAATTGCGCACCACGCTGGCGCAGATTCCGACCCTGGAGCAGCAGGAAGCGCAGACGATCAATGCCCTGAGCCTGCTGTTGGGCCAGCCCCCAAATGCCTTGCGGGCCGAACTGGTGACCGCCAAACCGATACCCCCGGTACCGCCCCGCGTTCCCGTCGGGTTGCCATCGGAACTGGCGCGGCGCCGTCCCGATATTCGTCAGGCGGAGGCGCAGCTTCACGCCGCGACCGCCGATATCGGCGTGGCCGAGGCGAATTTCTACCCGTCGCTCAGCCTTACCGGCAGTGTCGGGCTGCAGTCGCTGCAGTTTAAAAATGTGTTCAACCTCAATTCGAAACAGTATGCTCTCGGTCCGGGCCTGACCATTCCGATCTTTGAGGGCGGCCAGCTGCGCTCCACCCTGCAGTTGCGCAAGGCGCAGCAGCAGGAGGCTGCGGTCAACTTCCAGAGGACCGTCCTGCAGGCCTGGCACGATGTGGACAACGCACTGACGGCGTACCGGGCGGAGCAGGCACGGCGGGATGAGCTGGTTCAGGCAGCGGCGGAGAACCGGCGGGCTTTGGGCCTTGCGCAGAGCCGATACCAGCAGGGCGTGGCAGACTTCCTGACGGTGCTGGTGGCCGAAACCAACGTCCTTACGGCTGAGCAGCAGCTTGCCAGCAGCACGACGACCGTGTCTTCGAATCTTGTCGCACTTTACAAGGCGCTGGGCGGCGGCTGGGAGATCGACCTGCCACAGGAGCGAACGGCAGCGGCGAAGTAACATTACCGGAACATCGAGACGACGACTCGTCGTCAGGCGCCCGTCTCGACCGGAGCGCCCGAGAAATGCTCGATCAGCGTTGGTATGTCACCCGCCGGCACCGCCTTGCTGAACAAGTATCCTTGCAGGTGAGTGCAATCCTCCAACGCCAGCAGCACCGCCTGCTCATTGGTTTCGACGCCCTCGGCCGTAACGGTCATGCCGAAGGTTTCGCCAAGGCCGACAATCGCACGGATAATAGCCATTGCGTTCTTGTCGTTCGGTAGATCCTTGATAAAGCTCCGGTCGATTTTGACCTTATCAAATGGAAAGCTCCGCAAGTAACTCAACGACGAATATCCAGTGCCGAAATCGTCCATCGATATCTGTACGCCTAGCGCTTTGATCTCGAGCAGAATGGCAAGAATGATGTTGCTGTCGGTTAGCAGCACACATTCGGTGATCTCCAGCTCCAGCCGGTTGGCGGGCAGGCCGCTCGCTGCCAAGGCAGCTTGGATGTAGCCCACGAGATTCTTGTCCTTGAACTGTGACGGCGACAAATTCACCGCGATCTTGATGCCGCTGTCCCAACTCGCCGCGTCATGGCACGCTCTCAACAGCACCCATTGCCCGATCGCGCCAATCAGCCCTGATGCCTCCGCGATCGGGATGAACGCGTCGGGGAAAATCAATCCCTTGGTCGATAGTTCAAATTGGAGGACTGGTTCTCCAAGAATATTAGGTAAATCAGGCAATTATATGTGGATCGTCACTCGGATGTCGTGCACATCTATGTCGCATCTTGTCGCAGACAGTGGCAAGCGTTTTCAACGGGTTGCAGCCTCGCCCAGCAAATCCGTGCAACAAGGGCGCGACACGGTGCGGATCACAGTCCTACAGTGCGTATCATCCCTGTCTAGGTGGGATGAGTTGACGGTAAATACAGCAAGCTAGCGTATCTGGGGGCATAAGGGGGCGTACGGGGGGCGAGCCGATGCGTTCACTTTACAAAATTTGAGCTGTCGGGAATGCTGTGGGGATCGGGGCTACTGGAGCAATTCATTTGGGTATAGCTGGCATCGCCAAGCGCGCCACCGGCAGCCAGCCTTACGTCGTCTCGAACGAACTTTTATGCAATCGCATCGCAGCGTTGCAGTGCGTGCGGCAAGACCCTTAGCCAGTCACCGGGTGATCAGGAAGGTGTCCCTCACGCCAGGCGGACACGCGCTCACCGACGCCGTGACCACATCGCCCAAGGTGCGAGCCAAGACGACGCGATGGGTTTTCCGCGAGAGCTCTCACGCGCCCGGCGGCATCACCACGGGCCTGACGAGAACGCAAATGGGCAGGTCGAAGAGATCGTCAGGCCCGCAGTCGGACTGGACTCACCGGACAGAATTTGTAGATGGTTCGACGACAGCGGCGCTGGTCGTTCGCCGAGCGGCCGGTAGGGGTCATTCGCGTCCCCGAAATTCAGCGACACGTCGATCGTCGATGAATTTCAGCGGGACGAAGTGGGGGAACTTGCATACCGCGACCCTGGCGGCGAACACCGGCAGCGGCAGGAAGTCGCTTCGGCAGGTTGACCACGGTATCGAGCTGGGATGCGTCGGGGATCCACAGCGAGTGGCTCTATGGTGGAGAATGGCATGCTGGTCAGCGAGACGGTCGCGGCCGGTGAAGCCATTGCGCAGGCAACGCACTATTCACGCGATCGCGCCGGCCGAGTGACACGGATCGTCGGTCCCGCCCAGGATGAGACCTCGTTCGCCTATGACATCATTACTTATCTTCCCCTATAATCTTTTGGTAGACCCGCGCCGCCTCAATTGGATCGGTAGGCAACAGAGCCACGCTCTCGCTCTGCACCGGGCCACCGTACACCAGTGACCGCAACGACCGACCGTCGCGCTGGCCGCACAGGACCTTCCCAAGCCAGATCAGCATCGATGTGTCGCCGATCTCAGCCTTCTCCCACTGCATCCGGCGTAGCGACGCACGGCCCAGGCCGCGGCCTCTGTCCATCGCTTCGGCAAACTCGGGATCTTGTTCCATATGGTTATAGATCGTCTTTCGGCTTAACCCGAGCAGAGCAGCGATATCCTCTACTGTGCAGCCTATGACGCGGCTCGCTCCACCGTCAGCAGATCGATAACGGCTGGTGGCCGTCCTTCAGCGAGGTAGGACTGTGACATGGTGCTACTACTTTAGATAACTAACCGAAAGAGTTACGTTTATGGTGTCTAAAAACTCAATGTAACCCCGCTTGCCCACGAGCCCGCGGGATCTGGCGGCGGCCGACCGAAGGTGTGTCTGAACTGTCTGAAGATCGCGGCGACACGGTGGCGCCCACTGACCGCCGGCACCGGTTACGAGGTTGAGGGGATGGAGTGAATACAATGATTTCCCGACCTGAAATGGATACCAGAGGTGGCGTCAACTTTGACATGGCGAAATTGGAAGACGCCGTTCAGTACGTATGCGCGACGTGGTACCGCGGCGGATCGGCTGGGCGCAGTCAAGCTGAACAAGATATTGTATTACTCGGATATGATCCATTACGCCGAGACTGGGAGATCCATCACCGGTGTGGATGGTACGTGAAGCGCCAGCGTGGCCCCGTTCCAAAACAGGTTTTGCCCGCTATCGAGAATCTACAAAGAAGCGGTCGGTTGGATGTCCATAACGTCTCCGTATTCGATCTGGTCCGTCGCGAGTTTGATGCTCTGGGCAAATCGAACCGGGGCGGTTTGGTCCGGATGAGATTGAGCGATGAACGAGATGATTTGAGTTTGTGTGCGATCATTCCGCGAACGAGATCAGCGATATCAGCCATACGATAGTGTGGGAGGTGGCTGATATGGGAGAGGAATTGCCCTATGAAACATTTTTCGTCTCTGTATCTTGGAGAGGTTGATGAGACCGTGATTGCGAGAGCAGCCACAGTTGTAGCTCGCGCCGAACAAGAAACGGGGCGAGTATATGCCTAATGGGCGTCACTCGACGAGCTACCCGTGCCAGAAACCCGGCTAGCTGAAGACCAGCTTAACACGCTATCGGCAAATCCCCGTTTCACACGTGTGTGGAACGGGGTCGTCTGGCTTATCGTCCGGAAGCCCGATATCGGGTCGCTGCTGCCTGGCAAACAGCAGACCTATGTGCTCGTTACCACCGACTTTTTGGCAATTGGCCTCCCGGTGATCGAGGTATATTACGCGATCGTCGGCGAGATAAATCCGGTTATAGAAATAATATATATCAAATGATGCTATCAGGAACCGCAGTAGATCATTTTAGCTTTCGAGCTCCCACCCGACCGCACCATGAAGCGCAACCTCCCGAACCATCCCATTCGTCCGCTGGTATCGGAGCGCCATGTCCACCCGCTTGTTCATGGCGCGCCGCACTCTTGGATCGCCGGTGTTCAGGCCCCGCTCCGCGATGATCCGACCGGACAGGTCCTTAGCCGAGATAGGCTTCCCTATTTGCCGGAGATGATCCAGCACCGTTCGACCGATCGAACCAAACTCGCCAGGGACAGGAGCCCGCCGGTAGAGCCCGCGGGAGGACTTTCGCATCCAGTCGCGCGCGCGAGGAGCATAGATCAGGCCGCCTCGACAGCCGGTCGGCGTCGGCAACTCAATTTCCGACGTTCAAGAGCCGCCGCGTGACGCCCGTTGTCAAAACGTTCACCCACCGCGTTGTCTGTCTAACAACCGACGCTATGCCCTCACTTATCCAATAGCCGCCGGATTCGCGGCTCTGGCATGATGGGGGGCGTGGCTCTCGCTGTCGACCGTGCAAGCTTGCAAGAGATAGGCTTCTGCAAACGGTATCTTTGTGGATCTGGGTCGCCGCGATCTCAGTAGCCGATCAACCGGCCGATTCGAGGACATCAGCCAGAGATGGCAGCCTACATGCGCGGAACGGGGGGATACTCGAATGCGAATGTGGATGATGGTGCAAGCGGGCTTGCTGGCATTAGTCACTTCGGGCTGTTCATCGCCGGAGACGACGAAGCTAACCGAACCGCCGTTCATCACCGTGACGACGCAGCCACCCAATGTCGGTGACGCCAAAATCGTTGCTCTCGAGATACCACGACTTCGGCGACTATGATCGTGACCTCGCCATCGTCGCAGGCAAGGCTAAAGCGTGGCTGACGAGCAGGGCAGGGGACGTTACAAAGCCGGCCGTAGTCTTCGACATTGACGAGACGGTTCTCTCGAACTGGGACGTTCTTCGCCGGGACGACTTCGGCAGACCCGTGAGTGGTCCGTGCACGCCCAGCGGAGACACACCTTGCGGGATGGGCAGCGTGGGATCAGCTCGGCCGCGATCCCGCAATCGAGCCCACCTTGGACCTCTACCGGGGCAGCCGCCGCCGCGAACGTGGCGGTGTTTTTCATCACGGGCCGCCCCGAAAGCCAGCGTCAAGCCACAGCGCGCAATCTGGAAGCAGTGGGATACGGCGGCTACAAAATGCTCTCGATGGTGCCTGGAAGGGGCGCACTTTGCGTCGGCCGTTGACTTCAAGACGCCGGTCAGGGCGCAGATCGAAAAAGACGGCTACACGATCATCGTGAATATTGGCGACCAGCCGTCTGATCTTCTCGGCGGCCATGCCGAGAAATGCTTTCTACTGCCCGATCCGTTTTATCGGGTTCCATGACTTGAGTTGGTCAATAGTCAGCAGGCGGCTGTGGTTCAGGGCAACCGACCTGCGGCGAACCGACTGACCGCTTGGTTGTGCTCGTTAGACCTTGGGCATCGCGCAGGCAGGCGTTTTTGCTGCTGCCGCAAAGGACGTTATCATACACGACATTCCCTGTCGGCCAGCCATAAAATGACTGGCCGGGCGGTCGATCACTCACGCTCGGTTGCGGCGTCGTATTCCTCTGCGGCGAAGGTGCCACCCTGGTATTTGTCGGCGATCCGGTTTCTCGGTTGACCGGCTTCAGCGGAAAGCACCTGGGCGGCTTGCGGCTCGGAATCGTCCTCCGGCCGATAGCCGAGGCGATGGGCATTGGAATTGTCGTACCACGAGCGTCGGTTGCCGCAGACGCCGTAGACGATCTCGTAGCGGACATCGGGATGCTCAAGGCCAATACGGACCAGCTGGCTCTAGGTCGCGAGGGCTGACCCAAATCGAGAGGCGACGGCTATCGATCGGCTCCGTTCCGTAATTGCCTATGCGGACGCACAAGAAGCCCATCCCGTGCTTATCGGAATAAAGGCTGGCGAGCGCCTCACTGAAAGCCTTCGACACGCCGTAACGGCTGTCCGGCCGCACCGTGACCCCTATGATCGATCGTCTACGAACGCGGATAGAAGCCGACCGCATGGTTTGAGGTGGCCATGACGATCCGTTTGACACCCGCCTGCCGTGCCGCCTCAAAGGTGTTGTAGAGGCCGACGATGTTGCCTTCGAGGATTTTCTCCCAGGCGTTTTTGCCGCGAAATGCTCCACCCGAGATGGATGATGCCGTCGCACCCCTGCACCATGCGCTCGACCGCTTTCACGTCGGCAATGTTGGTCTGGTCAACCTCCTCGCCGTCTCGCACCTCCCGCGATCGGCACCAGGTCGGACAGGCGCAAGATTGGATAGACACCGCGCAGTGTTTCGCGCAGGCCACGGCCGATACGCCCGCCCGCCCCCGTGATCAACACTCGATGCATTTTCGCACTCGGCACAGCTTCCTCCTGATCGTGCAAAGCAGCTCAACTGCTCTCAGTCGCGGGGCGTGACGGGAGTGATTTCCACAGGCAGCCCGTCACCCCAGTCAATATCGTGGTACCGCAATCGCCGCGACCTGCTCGCAAAGCTCACGATCGATCTCGCGGTCAAGGACCCGCGCCGTCGCGCTGACGCACAATGCCTCGATCCGGACCATAACTCCGGGATCGGTGCGTCCAATGTTTTTGACCCACGCGGCGGCTTCGCCGGTTTCCGAAAACAAATAGAAACGGTCGCTGTGGATCACAAACCAGATTTCGATCTCGCGCGGCAAACCGGTCCTACGTCCTACTGTTGTCAAGTAAAGGACCTTTTTTATCCGCTAGATCTTGAACACTCAGCGACGTCATAGCTTGCCATTTCAAGTTCACGGCCATCGCGTTCTACACGAACGCCCGCCCGC
>CAWFVX010000025.1:0-133004 GCA_963819345.1 uncultured Alphaproteobacteria bacterium | reverse complement strand
TGGCATGGGCCTCAGCGACATCACGTTTCATGTCTCTACCTAATACAAGGTATCCCTCCCGCGAGAGCAGCCTGTAGTCCCGTGGCCTCGCAGACCTCGCACGATCTCATACGGAGTGCAGAATTACAAAGGACCAATTCCAGGAAATTGGTTTGCGGGTATAGGATTCTCCCGTGGCCGCCGGAATAATCGCGCGCCACCGCGCTGGTGGGATCTGATCTATCAAGCGGCCGAGTGCTCCTTTCGTTTCACGCACATCATTCCACGGCCGCAGCCATCTATCTTCCCACCACGAAACGATTATAGGCCATCCAACGGCTCGTCTTTGCCCGCCTCCAGCTCGTCCTTCACGTCGGCGTTCCAGCCGTCCGCTGTGGCTCGCGGCTCCGGCCATAAGTTGCGGGGATCGTAGGGCGCGCCTCCCCAGCCCCAACGGCACCAGGTGGTCCTCCTCGTATGCGCCGAGGTGCCGGTCTGCATAACCGAACTCCCGGATCTGCTGCCGCTTCAGTGCCGAGGTGTATTGCTGCGGCGGGCGGACCGTTCGGGTCCACCCTTTGACGCAGATCGTGGCGCCGATCGTCGCCTGCGTTACCTCTGGGTTCAGCGCACCCGGCGTCCTGGTGGGATCAGGCAACGCGCTCTGCGCCAGCGCGGCAGGCGTCGCCAGGATGGCCAGAACGGCAGGGATACCCAGCGAGCGCATCACCCGGACCGCCAGGACGCCCGCTCTATGCTCTCGATGCTCTCGATCAGACGATATCGGCACCGTGCGGATATGGCTGAATTCCTTCTTAGTTTCAGGCGTCGCCGCGCGGATTGCTGCTTGAGGGCATCAAGTGACGGGAAGAAGGCTAAGGCCCCCTAAGTCGGACCTGGTTGCTCGGCCTTGAGCTCGTGGATCTCGGCCTCTAGCTCGCGGACCTGGACCTCTAGCGTGTGCACGCGCCGGTTCATCGCTAGAAACAAAGCACGGATCCCGCTTAGATCTGCTCGCGTAGTGTCGATGTCGCGCTGCGCTATGTCGGCAAGGCCAAAGTTTACAATGTTTTCGTCGCGGAGCTGCGTGACCATATCCTTGAGCTCCGCCACTTTACCCATAAAGTCGGCGCTTCTCTTCCCAAGTTCGTCGAACCACACGCGCATTGCGTCGCGCAAAGCCGAAGGCACTGACTTCTGGACCTCAAAGCTGTCAAGTGCCGTAACAACATCAGCCAAGGCGGCGGTAAAATTGCCGCTGCCCTTAAACTCGCCTGAGCCGGAATGTATCTTAGCCATTTTCTCTTCGCACTTTTGCTAGCGCGAGCCTTGGATGGAGAGCCTCATTTCGCTTCAACTCATCGACCTGTCGTTCGAACCTGCTGGCTGGCCCGTTCGCCGCATCGTCAACCCCTCGTTGGAATCTGCTCGCTGGCCATGTCGCCATCTCACGGCAGATACGATTAATTGCCTCTAGGGGTAATCGGTCCCCCAACGCCGCCTGGATCGCCCGCAGCGGCTTCCCCTCCAATCGCATTTCTTGGATTGACGAGATCACCTCTTGTTGCCCGGCGACCCGCACCAGGCGCTTGTCCCTGCCCTCGCCGACCAGTTCATACCCATAGGGGACCTTGCCGCCCAGGTAGGAGCCACGGGCTTTCTGGTCCGCCTTGACCGTACTGATGCGCTCCCGGATGCGATCGCGCTCTGCCTCAGCCACAGCCGACAGGATGGTGAACACCAACTTGCTGATGCCGTTATCCGTCACGTCGCCGACGAGGTCTATCATGCGCAGGCTGACTTTCCGCGCCTTCAGATCGCTCAGCACGCCCAGCGCATCGAGGGCGGATCGGGAACATGCGATCCAGCTTGGCAGTAATCACGACGTCGCCCGACTTCAGGGTGGCCAGGAGCGCCTTGCCCTGCGGCCGGTCGGTCAACGGCACCGAACCGGAGACGCCACGCTCCACGAAGGCCTGGACGTCGCTCAGACCGTGCATCATCGCGTATCCAGCGATCGTCCGTTGCTGCACGTCAAGGCTCTCACCTTCGCTTGCCTGCCGTGCCGTGCTCACCCGGCTGTAGCTATAAACCGTCATCGAAAACCCTCCTGTCCGCATGTCCGCTTGCGAAAAGAGGTATAGCAATTGTGCTGTCGAATATGATAAGCAGCGAGTCTTCTCCGTTCTGGACGACATTGCCGCCATGTTCAGCACGCGCCGGGTCGATCACATCTCGACGCAGAGCCCGTAAGCGATCGAGCGTCCCTTGGTCGTCCAGCCCAATAAGTCGGCTGTAGCCCACCATGTCTGCATACACTACGGCAACCAGCTTGCGCCGCTCTGCTGGTGTCTGACGAACCTGGGTCGGACATAATGCCCCCAAAGTCGCGGAGAATAGCATGCGGCAGCACAAGGTGGAATGACCGGCGTTCGCCCAGCCCCGCCGGTCGGGTTGGCGAAGTGCGCAAGTGGGCGCACCTGTCGGTTAGACAACCCCCGTGAGTTATCCTCCAGGTCAGTGGATAAATCTGTGAATAACGCATTCCTGATCCGTGCAAATCGGCTCTGATCCAGTTTTTGTTGGCTTTGCCCAAAGTTTCGGCAGTTCGGAAGTAACTGAATTAACAAGTTATTTTCTGAATTGGTAGTGTCGGCTAACGCGGTCGTAATGGTTGGTCCAGATTGTGGATTAAACACCCAGCCAGGGGTTGGAAGACAAGATAGGGGAGCGTTTGGGTATGGCTACATTCCCAGCAACTTAGCCGAGGTCCAATACCAGGGTCACGAACCGCTACCTTAATAAGTAACAACCGCTATGATCGCAGCATCAAAGGATTTTGGCTTACTGCGTACCCGCCCGCGTCTCTTGCCGCCCCCCTAGGGCCGACGCAGAGTGTGAACGAGCGCCATAGCAGAGCGCGATCATGGGAGGAACACAATGAAGGCAGAGGACGAGTTTCGCAACTCGGTGAGCGATCGCCGGGCGCCGCCCGCATCGCCTTGTCGCCCCGAACGCGCAAAGAAGGCAGAGTTTAAGGGCGTGCCGGGCTCTGACAACAACTGGAGCAATCCCGCCGCTTGGGTCGGAGGGACGGTCCCGGTCAGCGATCGCGAACTGAAGGTGCAGATCAAGGCGACCAACGGGATCGAGGATCTGGGCAACGCCAAGGCACCTTTTTTCACCGATGATGTTATTGGCGTGGCGGGAAAGCTCGGCTTTCCATCGCTCGATGTCACCGGGTTCCTGCACGCGGATACAATCCAGAACATAGCCGGCATCGAAACGGGTGGCAGCGTCATCGCCCACGAACTCAAAAATGTCTCCTTCGTCGCCGCATTGGCCGGTAACGAATCGGTCGTCGATGTCAGTGGCAACGCCGAGAGCCATACTCTGGAGGTTGCGGACGAGGGGTCCATCCACATCCACCATAACCTGATTGGCGGGCAAAGCGTGGTGATCTCCACCGGCGGCGTCGTCGAGATCGGCCGCCAGTTCGGCGATCCTAGCGTAGAATTCGGGATCTCGGGCGGCACGTTGATCCTGGACCACGCACCATCGAGATCGCTCGGAAGTCATATCCTGTTCTCGCCGCTAGGTGTTATTCGGCGTGGAAAAAGGGCTCAGACTCAATGCTGATGCAATTTGCCCTGACCGTGAACGGCGAATTGGCAGGGAATCGTCATCATGGGTCGTGGAATCACGCTTGCTCCGTGCGGGCTCGCCATTGAGAGTATCGAAACCGAGTCCGATACATTGCGAATTGGCGCAACATCCGTCAGCACGACCGCCGCCTGCCCGGTCTGCGGCACTGTATCCGCCCGCATCCACAGCCGCTATCGGCGAACCCTAACCGACCTCCCATCGCAGGGCCGGCGGGTTGTGCTGACCGTCTGCGCCCGCCGGTTCCGCTGTGTCCTTGCCGACTGCGGTCGGCGGATTTTCGCCGAACGACTGGAGACCACGGTGGGTGGCCCGTTCGCACGCCGCACAATGCGCCTCGATGGGATCGTGCATCATCTCGGCCTGGCGCTGGGCGGAAGGCCAGGACAGAGCTTCGCGCGACGTCTGCTGCTGCCCGTGAGCAACGACACCTTGCTACGCGTCGTCCGGCGCCGTGCGACCCAACCCCGAGAAGACCCGCGTGTGGTCGGTATTGATGACTTTGCCTGGAAGCGCGGGCACCGCTACGGGACGATCATCTGCGACCTGGAACGGCGGTGTATCATCGACATTCTGCCTGATCGGGAAGCCGCGACGGCGACGGCATGGTTGGCCGATCGTCCCTCGATCACCATCATCGCGCGGGATCGAGGCGCCGGTTATAGGCAGGCTGCCGCGGAGGGCCGTCCTGACGCCGTTCAGGTCGCTGACCGGTGGCACCTGATGGAAAACGCCAGCGCCGCCTTCCTCACCGCCGTACAGCGGTCGATGACCACAATCCGCAAAGCCGTCAGTGTAGGCACTGTCGATCCGGAGGCCTTAACCGCCGCGGAACGGCGCCAGCATACCGGGTGGCTTCGCCGCGAGGCAGAGAATGCTGAAATCCTGGCGCTCTCGAAACGGGGCATGGCTATTAAAGAGATCATGCGCCGAACCGACAAATCACGCGGGCTCGTGCGCCAGGTGGTTCGGGGTGGCCGTGCCGACATATTTCGCAGTCGGATGAGTTCGCTCGATCCGTTTCTGACACAGCTTGAGACGGCATGGACCGATGGCAGCCAGAATGGCGCCGCGCTGTGGCGAGCCATGAAAAGCAGAGGTTTCACCGGCAGCCTGCGTGTCGTCACCGAATGGGCGACGCGGAAACGAAAGGACGAGGGAACGGCAACGCCGGATAAGCGGCCCAGCAAGACACCGTCGGCCCGCCGCATCGCCCGGATGATGACAACGGAACGCGACACGCTATCAAAAGCTGTCGCCCGGAGGGTCGCGATAATCGGAGGGGCCGTGCCGGATCTGACGTCGGCACGAGATCTGCTCGATCGCTTCCATCGCCTGATCCAGCACCGGAAAGATAAATACCTGGATGAGTGGCTGGCGGATGCAAAGCCGGGTCTGATGGGCTCGTTTGCGTCCGGCATTGCTCAGGACCATGCGGCGGTGAAGGCGGCGCTAACCGAACCATGGTCAAACGGTCAGACCGAGGGACAGAACACAAAGCTCAAACTGATCAAGCGACAGATGTATGGGCGAGCCAATCTGGACCTGCTGCGGGCCCGGCTTATCGGGACAGCCTAATTTTAGCTGACTTCAACACCAAGATTGCGTCAGAGCCCAAAAAGGACCCCCTCGGACGATGGGGTTCACCATGGCTCCCGTATCGAATGGGAGCCTGGAGCGGGATGCTGGTTGTGGAGACGGTCGCGAAGATCCGCCGCGCGTATTTCGTGCAGCACAAACGGATCAAGGCGATCTGCCGCGAACTGAGGGTGTCGCGGAAGGTCGTGCGGAAGGTTCTGCGATCGGAGGCGACGGAGTTCCGTTACGAACGCAGCGAGCAGCCACTGCCGCGGATCGGCCCGTGGCAGGACGCGCTGGATCGGATGCTGGCCACTAACGAGGCCAAGCCGAGCCGCGAACGGTTGACGCTGATCCGCATATTCGAAGCCCTACGCGGTGTCGGTTACGAAGGCGGCTACGATGCTGTGCGCCGCTATGCCCGGTCTGGCAGCGCGATCGGGCGGCGACCTCGGTGGGCGCGTTCATTCCTGAAGCGGCGTTCGGCTCATGCAGGACCTGGACCCAGCCATCGTCCCGAACAATGGACCAACGGTCCCCGCTGGCGCTTCGATAGAGCTCTCGAATGGGCTGCGGGGCATAGCCGTTTTGCTCCCGTGAATAGCCTCTTCCATGTCAACCGGCGTCCACCCACATCCACGCCCATATATCGGACTAGATATTGGACAAAGCGCTCGGAAAATCTACTAACTCTTTGATTTGATTGGCGTCCCGTAGGGGATTCGAACCCCTGTTGGTGCCGTGAGAGGGCACTGTCCTAGGCCTCTAGACGAACGGGACAACCGCCAGGCTCGGCCTTCTAGCCCGAACTCTCGCCAATCTCAAGCACCGGCTTGCCAGCCATCAACGCCCTCCCTTACCGGGTAAGCGAAACTCGACCTGCCTCCGCCCCGGTCGTGGGATCGATCAACACCACACGGTCCACCCCGCCGCCCTGAAGCTGAATCGCCAGCCGGTCGCGGACCGCGGCGATGCCCACAATATGGGTCCCTACCGGCTCATCCAACGCCGCCGAGACCCAAGCGGGCACCTGCGCGACGGGTGCAACCGGCGCCGACCAACGGCGAGCGATCGCAATCGCTAATCCGGTCGTTCCGAGAACGATCAGCACGGCCATAATGACGACCACAATCTTCAACGCCCGCATTCCGTCTCCCATTCGAATCCAATCCGCGTTATCCCCTACCCACATGTCAGCCGACAGCGAACCCGCACCGATCCACATCACCGCCGCCACGGCGCATGCCGGCGAGCGGATCGATCGCTTCCTAGCCGACGCGCTCGGCAATCTCTCACGATCCCGAATTAAGGCTCTGATCGAGGAGGGCCGACTGCGAGCGGAAGCAGGTCCAGTCACCCAGCCGGCCGAACCGGTGCGGGCGGGGGTTACCTACACCCTGGATGTGCCGGCGCCGGTTGCCGCAAATCCGTTACCACAGGCAATCCCATTCCCCATCCTATACGAAGATGCGGACCTGATCGTGCTCGACAAGCCGGCTGGATTGGTTGTCCACCCAGCACCCGGTAATCTGGACGGCACCTTAGTGAACGCGTTGCTCGCGCACTGCGGGCCAGGGTTCACCGGCATAGGAGCCGAACGGCGGCCGGGGATTGTGCATCGGCTCGACAAGGACACATCGGGCGTCATGGTCGTGGCCAAGACACAGTTGGCGAACGACGGTCTGACCACCGCTTTTGCCGCCCGCGACCTCGACCGAGCCTACCTCGCCGTTGTGTGGGGCCTGCCGGAGCCGTTGAGTGGCGAGATCGAGGGCGCCATCGGGCGGGATAAGCGCGATCGCAAGCGCATGGCGGTGGTGGACCGGGGCGGAAAATTTGCCCTGACCCGTTATCGGACAATGCGCGCCTGGCAAACCAGCGTCGCACTAGTGGAATGCCGACTTGCAACAGGTCGCACACATCAAATCCGTGTTCACTTCGCGGCCAAAGGGCATCCTCTTGTCGGCGACCCATCATACCTCCGTCGCATCCCCTCGGTCGCCAAGGCCGTCGATCAGCCACTTCGCGGCCAGCTTCTAGACTTCCCAAGACAGGCTCTGCACGCAGCCAGTTTGGCGTTCAAACACCCCCGTACGGGACGGCTGCTGACCTTCGAAGCAGCCGTACCCGCCGATATGCATCGCCTCATTCAGGACATCGAGGGTATTCTTTCCCACTGCTAACTATACGTTAATCTTGACAGGACTATTCTGGTCCTGTATAGCAGCGGCATCGAAGTGGGAGGATGCCCTTCTCGATGGGGACGTCCGGACACGCCACCGCCAGTGTGGGTGGGTAACCGGGACTTGAACTCCCAGCCCGCATCCAGACTGGCCTCAGTCACATTCACGCCGCGATCTTGCGCCACAGTTGGGCAAGCATATCGCGGTTTGGCGAAAGGAGTCTTCCTCGTGGCCTCTGCTGTTCTCAATATTGCCCCTGAGGGTAATCTCTCGCGGTATCTTCAGGAAATCCGCAAATTCCCGATGCTCACTCCGGAGGAGGAGCTATCGCTTGCCCATCAGTGGCGCGACTCCCAGGATATGGAGGCGGCACACAAGCTTGTCACCTCCCATCTGCGACTTGTTGCAAAAATCGCCATGGGCTATCGCGGCTACGGCCTGCCGGTCGGTGAACTGATCAGCGAAGGCAACGTCGGAATGATGCAGGCGGTCAAGCGGTTCGATCCCGATCGCGGCTTCCGCTTGGCCACCTACGCTATGTGGTGGATCCGCGCTGCGATCCAGGAATACATCCTACACTCCTGGTCGCTCGTGAAAATGGGCACCACAGCCGCCCAGAAGAAGCTGTTCTTCAATCTGCGCCGGCTAAAGGGGCAGATGCAAGCCATTGACGATGGTGATCTGCAACCCGAACAGGTCGCCAAGATTGCTCGGGTATTGGATGTGCCGGAGCAGGATGTGGTCAGTATGAACCGACGCCTCGCCGCGCCTGACCATAGCCTAAACGCCCCGGTGCGTCAGGACAGTGAAGGTGAGTGGCAAGACTGGCTGGTAGATGAGTCCGAAACACAGGAATCCGCGATCGCCGATCGTGAGGAGCTAACCGGCCGCAAAGCCCTGCTGACTGGCGCGTTGAAGTCGCTGAATGAACGTGAGCGTCACATCCTGATCGAGCGGCGCCTCAAGGATAACCCGACGACGCTGGAGGATTTGTCGCAACAGTACAATATCTCCCGTGAGCGCGTACGCCAGATTGAAGTGCGAGCATTCGAGAAGCTGCAGAAGGCGATGAAGGCTCAGATCGCCGAGCGACGGCTGAACGCTGGCAACCGACAAGGCGCGCAGGCCGGCGAGCACGTTTGACCTGACGTGACTGCACCTTGTCCGGCCTCTGCGGGGTCGGACAAGCAGCAGATACACGCGGCTATCCCTTCAAGGATTGAGATGTTTGGCCGAACAGGATCTTCCGTGCTTCATCGGTATGTTGGCCGGTGCGCCGCATCTCCTTTCCCAGGTCGACCCCACGTTGCACCGCCGGGCGCGACTTGATTCGCTCTCTCCAGCCAGACAGATTAGGAAAATTCTCCAGCGACTGACCTAAGGGCTTGGCGATCAATACCCAAGGCCAGGAGATCATGTCCGCGATCGAGTAATCGTCCAGGATGTAGGCTCTGCCGTCCAATCGGTGTTCCAGTACGCCGAGGCATCGGTTATATTCGCCGGCATACCGCTTGCGGGCGTACAGATGGTCGCCCGCCTGAACACTCTTGGCATAGTTCACGAAATGGCTGAGCTGACCCGCCATCGGCCCTAGGTTGCCCACCTGCCAGAACAGCCACTCCAGGCATTCCTTTCGGCCCTTCGCAGTCGTCGGCATGAACCGGCCGCATTTTTCGGCCAAATGGATCAGGATGGCACCGGATTCGAACACCGGCAGCGGACCGTCTGCCGCGTCGTGATCGACTATCGCCGGCATGCGGGCGTTTGGGCTAATCGACATGAACGCGGGCTTGAACTGGTCGCCGGCGCCAATATTCACCGGTTTTAACGTGTAGGGCAGGCCGGCCTCCTCCAGCATGATAGAGACTTTCCAGCCGTTGGGCGTGGGCCAGTAGTAGAAATCGATCATGCGGCATGCTCCCTGGATGCCAGAGCCTCGATTTCCGCAGCCGAGTAACCGATTTCAGCCAGCAACTGGGCGGTTTGTTCGCCTAAAGCAGGTCCACCCCAGCGCATTGTGGCAGGCGTCCTGGAGAACCGCGCGGCGGGCCGAGCTTGGCGGATTCTTCCGGCTTGCGGGTGCTCGGTTTCAACGACAATGCCGTTCGCGACCACCTGCGGATTAGACAGCATTTGCGTCCGGGTCAGGACTGGAGCGCAGGGCACGCCCTCCTGGGTGAGCCGGTCCAGCCACTCCTCCCCGCCGCGCGCCCGAAACGCCTCTTGGCTGATGGTCAGCCGTTCATTGATGTGGCGTTGGCGCAATGCCGGGGTCTTGAACCGAGGGTCCTCCAACCACTCCGGCTTCTCCAGTGCTCGGGTCAACGCGATCCATTCCCGGTCGGTCTGCACCGCGGCGCTGATCGGGAACGTAGCTGTCTCATAGATCAGGTCGATAAAGCTGGCAGCCTCCTGTTGCGGAATTTCCTCACCGACAAAGGTCTGGCTGCCCATATCGGATGCCCAAAGGAAGGCAATGATCGCGTCCAGCATAGACAGCCGGATATGCTGACCCTTGCCGGTCCGTTCGCGGGAGAGGAGCGCGGCCGTGATGGCTTGCGCAGCGTTGTAAGCGGTCAATTTGTCCGGCACGATCGTGCGGACCAGGCGTGGGCGTTCCGTATCGGATCCAGCCTGAATTGAAGCGAGGCCGGAGACCGCCTGGATCAGCGGATCATACACCGGCTTCTGCGCATAAGGCCCCGTCTCGCCGAAGCCACTAATCGAGACGTAGATGATGGACGGAGCGGCGGCGCGAACTGCCTCCTCCCCCAGGCCCATGCGGTCGGCCACGCCGGGGCGAAAGTTCTGCACGAAGACGTCGGCGGTACCGAGCAGGCGGAGCATCGCCTGAACCGCCCGGGGATCCTTCAGATCCAGGGCGATGGAGCGCTTGTTGCGATTGTTGTTGAGGAACGAGGCGGAAAACCCGTTGCGCCGGTTGTTGGCCGCCCTTGTATGGTCCCCGCCATCGGGGTTCTCCACCTTGATGACGTCAGCGCCCTGGTCACCAAGAATCATGGTTGCCAAGGGTCCCGAGATCATTGAGGTAAGATCGACTATACGATAACCGTCGAGCGGCCCTGGCATGGCATTTCCTTTTGGCGTGTCCGGGCCACGATATGAGCGCGGGGTCAGGCGTGCAAATCGTCGTCCCGGCAGTTTTGGACACCGCCCGGGGCCTGCCGTCCATGGTAAAATCGGGGGCGCAACGTATCGATCAATACTTCTTTAGTTAGACCCGACGATTGCTCGAGTCAGGCGCACAGCACGAGCAAAACTGATGATCCGCACACTTTGAACTTTGCACATCTCGAAATGTCGGAGAAACTAGAAGTTCCATGAGTACGGTTGAAGGCCATGTCGGATTCGGACTTTGTCTCAGTACGCCAACCTTATCATCTTGCGGACCATCGCACATACGTTGGCGTTTTAACGCTGATCATCGGTGTAGCGTGCCTTGCACGTGTATTCACGCTGTTTACTGCCTCGATCGATGCCGACGAAGGTGTATATCTCGTCATGGCGCAGCAGTGGCAACATGGCGGATTGCCATACGTAGCGGTGTGGGACCAGCACCCGCCTGGACTTCCGGCGCTCCTCGTAGCCGTGCTCGACATCGTCTTCGATCCGGTGCTCGGCGCCCACCTTGCGGCATCGGCTGCTGTGATGGCTACGGCGGTATTGATCCACCTGATATGCTGGCGCCACGCCTATAATGCCCGGGCCGGTCTGATCGCTGCGCTGCTTTATGTCATTTGTATTTCGCGCTGGCCAGGCCTCTCTGCAAATACTGAGATTTTCAACAATTTCTTGGTCACCTTTGCTGCCTACCACCTGATTGCGGCTGCACGTCGCCCATCCGGTCTGCCCCGCGCCGTGATGGCGGCGTTGGTGCTGGGTGTAGGCTTGCAATTCAAGTACGTGGTGTTTCCCGAGGCCGTGCTGTTCAGCCTTGCGTATTTGGTGGCGTCATATCGTCGCAACCGCGATCTTGGCAGTGCGAGTGCCGCTGCAGGGTTCATGATCCTTGCGGGATTACTGCCGACCGTTTTTGTGGTCGGGTACTTTTGGTCAAAAGGGGCACTGCAAACCTTTCTCAGCGCGAACATCGGGGCTAACGTTACCTATGTGGCGTTGGTGCCACCCATACGCGAAATCGTCTACGACAGCGCGGGCGGCATGTTGCCGATTATTGGGGCTGTTCTAACCATCGGCTACGGTTTCCTGTGCAGAGCCAAGTGGCGGCCACGTTGGAGTGCCACTTCCTCCCTCCAAGCCTGGATTTTTCTGTGGATCGTCGCAGCAGCGCTTGATGTCTGCCTTCCAATGAAATTTTTCCGGCACTACTTCTTCGCCTTGTACCCACCGGTCTGTCTTGGTGCCACGCTCGCTCTGGACGCCTTGGCGGCGGGCCGGCGCAAGTCATTCGCTTATGGCCTGGTTGCTTTGCTGGCGATCCCGGTCACACTCTGGGTAATCGGCGTCGTAAGGGCAGCACCGTGGGCCGGGGAAGACGTGCCCCGCAATATCGCCGAAATCGTTCAGCAAGCGGGGGCTCGCGACGGGGATCTCTATGTCTATAGGTATCAGCCCGTTATCTACGCGCTGGCGAGGCTTCGGCCCCCCACGCCTTATGTTATGACATTGGAAATATCCGAATTCAGTGAGAGCGCTCACACGGATGGGGTCGCCGAGATGGAACAAATTATGGGTGGTCGGCCGCGTTTCGTCGTCAAGTCAGAAGGGGCGCTCGCTGACTCAGCAGAAGCCGTCGACAACGTCCTGACACGCAGCCTAGCGCAGTACAGATTGATCCGCACTTTTCAGGACAGAGCGGATCGCTCCTTGATAGACCTATATGAGCTCCGAGACGGGCCTATATAGAAGATAGTTGTTCCGCTGGGCCGTGGACTGTGATTTAAGACGGCCACGACGGTCTTGATTTTGCGGAGTGGCACAGCAAGTGCTTGCTTTTGGCCAATCCCACGACCCGGAGGGCCACGTACCCGATCCCAAAATGCTCTTTCACACGACCCAGGGAGCTCCCAAAACCCGTGGCACCCTTCAGCCACGCGGTGGAGTGTGATGGTTGGGTTTCTTCACCGGCCAGATGCCCGACGGCCCCGCGAGTCCATGCGTGCTGCCTGATGGGATCGAGGCCCAAACACGCAATGTATGGCAAATCTCACCGCCGTCCTCAACGGGATCGGCCCCGGCCTGGAACACGTCACCGTGGTGTGGATCTACCTGACCCGGTTTTCGACAGACTACGCGCCGAGGTAGATAGCACGTTCTTCCCCGAGGGACGTCGTCCCTCGCCCACCTGTACCGGCACTAGCGGCTTCGCCTACGATGCCCGTATTGAGATCGATATGATTGCCCGGCGCTCCTCCTGAGCAAGCCAGCACCCATTACGGCTCGGAGCGATACCCATCCGTCAAGGTGCGGAGGAAGGCTACCAGATCGTCCACATCCGCATCCGAAAGGAGGCGCCGCGGGCCGAAGGGCAGCTCAGTAGATACATTTTGTATATATACCTCGGGCAGATCATTAAATTTGAGCACGGTCCCGTCCGGCGCCGACGGGTAATACTTTCCCGGTTCGATATCGCGTTGGGCATAGAATGCCACCGCGTCTCGCAATGTGTGAAAAGCGCCGTTGTGGTAAAAGCTCTGTTTCAGAGCGACGTTCCGCAGCGTTGGCGTTTTGAACAGGCCGCAATATTCCCCGCGCCCTACCAGATCGCGCCGTTCGGGACCGCAGAGGCCCAGATCGAAATAGCTTGGATCGTCGTTGGCCGGAATCCGGGCGTTGCGTGGGATTCCAAGCGCCACAAAGCCAAAATCGGTGAACAGGGGAGGCCTCCCATCCCTCATGACCGCGCTTCTATGGCATTGCGCACAGTTGCCCTTTGCTCTGCTATTGAACGCCTCAAGTCCCCGAGCCTCCTGCGGCGTCAAGATGGCGGAACCCCGCAGGACGGCATCATACTTACTGCTGAACGGACTAAACACGGAGGGAGCCTGTTGATAATACTCCAATGCCTCGGTGATCGCGCCGAATGCGCGCTCTGCGTCGGCGAAAATGTCTCGCCCATACAGGCGCCTGACCTCGTTCGCGTAGACCGCGCGTGCAACGACGGCGACGACCGTGCCGGGATTGGCGTTCGCCATCTCATTCTTGTCCAACAATGGAAGGGCGGCCTGGTCTCGCGCCCGATCTACGCGACCATCCCAATCGCGTCCGCCGGTTGGTCCTTGATCAACGCTCTCGTCGCCCTCGTCCTCGGATTCGTAGTAATGCTCCGTGAATGCGGGCGTGTCCTGCCCGTATATTAGGCTTGGCACGGCCCTGATCCCTGGCCGTCGCAGGTCCGGACCACCAAACTGCACCGGCCGCGCGTTTGGCGCCGAGAACCCATGCGCCGGATCATGGCAGCTTGCACAGGCCATACGTCCCGATGCCGACAGCGCCGGATCGAAGAACAGCGAACGCCCCAGCGCAGCGATCGCCTTCGCCCGAGCGTAGGCGGCCGCGGGAGAGGGCGTCGGATCCCACGGCAATGGCGGCGTATCCGCGGCAATTGATCGTGCAGCCCAAACCAGCATAATCAGCACGATCCACACGCGCATCATTCAGCCGGCCTTATCCCGGGATCCTGTTGCTCACTAAATACAGGCTATGTTCCAACATTTGGCCATCAACGAAAGTGCGTGCCGATCTATAGCGGGCTACGACTGATTGCGCGAGGGATGCGGAATGCTGAAATTGCCGGCGCTGACAACAATGATTCTGGCGTTCGCTGCAACTTGCGGGACCGCGGTCGCGACCCCCGACTATGCGGCCATCCAGACGCTTGTCGTAATCTATGCTGAGAACCGCAGCTTCGACAATCTGTATGGCACATTCCCTGGCGCCAACGGCTTGGCGGAGGCCTCACCCCAGTCCGTCATCCAGTTCGACCGCGACGGCAAGCCGATGAGCGGGCTACCCGCGATCTGGGGCGGCACCGGGAGGAAGGTTTTGCAAGGCGCTCCGGTGGCCCCTATCGAGCTGACCGAGGGCCAGACCGCGGTGTTCCTGAAGAGCTTTAATCATCCTTATAGTGTCGCCGCTTTGTATCGTACCGGGGGACCGGCCGACGCCGACCCCCTGCGCTACACCAACCGAGACCTTTGGCACCGCTTCTACGAGCACCAGATGCAGATCAACGGCGGCGCCAACAACATGTTCGCAGCGTGGTCGGACTCCGGCGGCATGACGATGGGGTATTTCACGCCTCAGCCTGAATTGGACGCCCCGCTCTGGAACTGGGCGCGTCAGTACGTCTTGGCGGATAACTTTTTTCAGGGTGCGTTCGGCGGTTCGTTCCTGAACCATTTTTTCCTGATCTGCTCGTGCGCCCCCTATTATGGCCATGACGGCCACAACCCGAACAACGGCGGCAAGGATCCCACGGGAACAATCGTCGCGGCCGATGGTGTTACATTGGTCACGGCGCCGAGCTCGCCCGCCTCGGCGCTCGACGGGCGCCCGGTGTTCCTTGCCTCGGGTAATCTGACGCCGGATTTCTACGCGGTAAACACGATGATGCCGCCCTACCCGCCTAGCGGCGACGCCGATGCTGGCCAGCAATCCGTAGATCTGGCCTCGGCGTCAACGATGGTGCCGCAAGCCGAGACGACAATCGGCGATCTGCTGACCAACGCAGGCGTGCGGTGGGCGTGGTATGCCGGCGCCTGGGATTTTGCGCTGTCACATCCGCCATTCGCGGCCGGGGCATCCCAGGCAAGTCCGAACTTCCAGTATCATCATCAACCATTCAACTATTTCACCGCGTTTGATCCCGCGACGCCTGATGGCAAGGCGAACCGGGCGGCGCATCTGCTGGACGCCGGGCTGGTGACCGATCCGGAATTGCTCCCAGCCTCGCGCTTTTTGGACGACATCCGAACCGGCGCGCTTCCCCCAGTAACATTCTACAAGCCCCAAGGATCAATGGACCAGCACGCTTCTTACGCTAACATCGCGGATGGCGAACGCCACATCGCCGCACTGTTGACGGCACTGCAGGCCAGCCCGCAATGGGACCATATGTTGATCGTGGTGACCTACGACGAGTTTGGCGGTTGGTGGGATCATGTCGCGCCGCCGAAAGCCGATCGGTGGGGCCCCGGAACCCGAATCCCGGCCCTCATCATTTCGCCCTACGCGATGAAGGGGGTGGTGGACCATACCCAATACGATACCACGTCGATCCTTCGGTTCATCACGAACCGGTGGAATTTGCCGGCTCTGCCTGGAATTACCGAGCGCGACAGTGCATTGGCGGCGCATCATCAACCGGCACTTGGGGATCTGTCCGGGGCGCTGCTGCGACAGTAACCGACGCTACACAGTATTTGTAAGTAACGAATTAGGTCGCCCAGCAATCGTCTTTAAGCAGGCCGGTGCTCTTCGCATTGTCGCCGACTTGGCGCACTATACAAATGGCGCGCGCGTATGCGGCCGGAAACACCAAGGAGTAGTGACCCAATGATCCACGTCGTCGCCATCATTACCGCCAAGCCAGGCAACCGCGATGCTATACTCGAGGCGTTCCGAGCCAACGTGCCGGCCGTCCATGCAGAGGCAGGCTGCATCGAATACGGGCCAGCTATTGATACGGCGGATGCCGGACGTATTCAAACAGCGTTCGGCCCGGACACTTTCGTGGTATTGGAGAAATGGGAGAGCCTAGACCATTTGAAGGCGCATGGCGCCTCCGCTCACATGGCATCTTACGCTGCCAAAACAAAAGACCTGATCGCCAACCGCGTCATCCACGTTCTGTCACCCGCGTGAGACAGGCAGCGCCGTCCGGCCGCCCCCGGCTGGACGGCCATCCGTTCTTCGAAGGAATCCCTAGTCACCGCCCGCCGACCGAACTCACTTCACAACCCAAACCGCTCTAGCAATGCCAGCGTCAGCGTCGGCATCCGAGGCCTCGCGGTCATAAAGGCGCGCAAGTCAGCCGGATGATCGATATCTAGCCCGATCCCCGGCAGTCGAAGGATGGTCGGCTCGATCCCCTGATTTCGCGCGGCCGTCAGGTGCGGAAAAAAACTGTTGTCGCCAAAGCGGAGCGGAACCGAAAACGGCGGCGCGCACAGCACCGCATTCGAGCCCAGGTCATCGTGTGCCGGCACGATGGTGAATGACGGCGTTGGAGGAGACGACGCAACCACGGTGTCGACCTCAGCCGAGGTCACGCGCGGAATATCCCCGGGCATCGTCAGCATCGCTCCCTTCCCTTCAGCCACCAGCACCCGAGCCATCCCGTTAACCGCCCCTGTGTGGCCGTCGAGCGCGCCCTCGGTGACGACCCTGGCGCCATAACGAATTGCCAATTCCGTTGCGACCGGGTCGATCGTGTTCACCATGATGCCGGCCAGACGCGTCGCACCGGCCAAAGCGGTCAACACGTCCTCCAGCATGGTCGCAGCCAACGCTTCCCGCTGCTCCGCTATAAGCAGAGACCCCGTTCTTAGCTTCGCCCCGGTGAACGCCTTGACCGGAACGGCCGCCCAAACATCGATCATGGAACTTCGATCACCGGGTGCTGTGCCGGAGTCCACGCAGTTCGCGCCGGCGCAAGACCGCAGCCGCGTCCAGGACGATCTTTGCCAATGCCTCGCGGTCTTCAATCGTGGTCATCAGCGTTTGCGCCAGCGTCACCCGAGCATCAATGGATACAACTTCGGACATGTCAGCGTGGTCGATCACGTAGCCATCAAGCAACTCAGCATACCGCTGCGCAACAGTACCGGCCGACGGGTCGAGACCCAGTTCCGTCATCATCTTCGCAGTGGGGCCCTTGACCGCCCGCCCCGCGATAATCGGCGAAACGGCGATGATCGGAGCCTTGCAGGCCATCAAGGCATCCCTCACGCCGGGAATAGCCAGGATCGGCTCCACGCTGATGAACGGGTTCGATGGGCAGATCACCACCGCCTCCAGCGCAGTATCGGCCAATGCCGCAATGAAACGGGGGTGCGGTTTTGCGGCTCCCGCGCCCTGGAACTGAAGTTGGCTAACCACCGGCTCGCACCGCTGATGTACAAAGTATTCCTGGAAGTCGAGCCACCCAAGATCGGTCAGCAACCGCGTCCGCACTGGATCGTCGGTCATCGGCACGACCGCGGGACCGACGCCCATGCGCCTGCACAGATCGGCGGTGACCGCGGACAGACTTTCGCCCGCCTTCAGCCGCCTGGTGCGCTCCACGTGCAAGGCGATGTCCCGATCGCCCAGACGGAACCAGGTCTGGCCGCCAAGAGCCTCCATCGTCTCCATGAACGACCAGGTCTCGTCGTGCCGTCCCCAGCCGACCTCGCGGTTCGCCAGCCCGGCCAGTGTATAGGCAACCGTATCGATGTCTGGCGATATCGATAGCCCGAGATGCTCAAAATCGTCGCCGGTGTTGACGACGACCAGCAGGTCCTCATGGGGCATGATGCGCGACAGACCGAGCGCCAGCTTCGCACCCCCTACCCCGCCAGATAGTGCAATGATCATGAGGCGACAATCACGGGGCAAAGATCACTGGAACAAATCCTCCTCGGGCGGGCGTATCACGTCCGCAACCGGCATCTCAGGCGCGGTCCAGGTCAGGCCACGCACCACGACGACAGGTTGCGCTTCCGCAGCCTGACCCTGCAATAACGAAGCGGCGGCGGCAATCTCATCCGCGAAGCCGATGATGCTGACTTCCAGCTTGCGACCGAACAGATCCGGCTGGCCGCGCAGGTCGATAACCGATGGGATTCCGGCTGAGCCAATCGCCACCCCGGCGGTGCCACGGCGCCAGGGGCGGCCGAAGCTGTCGCTGATCACTACGCCCACATCCGCCTGCCTCCCCAGCGCGGCCCGAATCGCTTGAGCCGATCGGTCGGGGTCTAGCGGCAGCAGCAGAGCGCGATGGTGACCATCCGGCGCTGCGACATTGGATTGGTCAACACCCGCATTCGCCATCACGAAGCCCAATCGGTGCTGCATGATCATCAGGTTCGGCCGGCTGCGGACAACCTTCGTCAACTCCGACAACACTACCTCGACGATCCCCGGGTCCTTACCAACTCCCGCCGCCAGCGCGATCGCCTGGGCAGACGGGACGACGTCACCAAGATCGACGATGCGGCCCTCGGCTTTTGACACGATCTTCTGCGCGATCACCACCACGTCGCGGTCGCGCAGCGTCTCACCGGCGCGGTCGAGACCGGCCCGGATCATCGCCGGCAGATCGTCGCCGGCACGCACCATCGGCAGGCCCGGTAGCGCGAACAGTTGCAGCCGAGCCGTCACAGTCCCCACCGATTTGTGGACACTGCAACGATCAGACCATCTGCTCCGCCCGTCATAGCCATCAGCGCTCGAACATTGCTAGGCAAATGGCCGGGGCACGCCCGGCGATGACCAAGCTTCGACGCATCTAATCCTACCCGAAGCGCCGGCGCAGCAGCGGCAGCACCTTTTCCCCGTAGATCTTCAGGAAACGAGCTTGATCGTTGCCGGGAGCGTGGAACACCAAGTGGCGGAAGCCCATGTCGATGTATGGCTTTATCTTCTCAATGTGCTCCTCGGGATCCGAGGACACTATCCAGCGGCTGGCCGCACGCTCGACCGGTAGAGCGTCAGCAAGCCGTTCCATCTCCTTCGGGTCGTGGACCCGCATTTTCTCTTCCGGGGTTAGCGCCAGCGCCGCCCAAATGCGTGTATCGTCCAACGCTTGTTGCTTGTCCGTGTCGAATGACACTTTCATCTCGATCATCCGGTCAAAATCGGGCTTTTGCTTGGATGACAACTCGAGTCCCTCGGCGACATTCGGCAGCAGCGTCTCAGTGTAGAGATCCCATTTCTTCCCGCTGGTGCAGATGAACCCGTCGCCCATGCGGCCTGCGTACTTGGCAATTTGCGGGCCGGCGCCGGCCACATAGATAGGCAATGGCGCCCCAGGCTTGTCGTAGATCGTCGCGTTCTGGGTCTTGTAGTACTCGCCCTCGAAAGTCACGTGATCCTCGGCCCACAGCTTGCGGATCAGACTGATCGCTTCACGCAGCCGAGCAAAGCGCTCCTTCATTTCCGGCCATGCCATGCCAGTGGACGGGACCTCGTTCAGGCCCTCACCGGTGCCGACGCCCAGGACCAGGCGCCCCGGAAACAGCGAACCCAGAGTCCCGAATACTTGAGCAACCACCGACGGGTGATACCGGAAGGTCGGCGTCAACACGCTGGTCCCCATGACGATCTGCTGCGTGTTGGCGCCCAAAGCGCCCAGCCAGGCCAACGCCGACGGCGCATGCCCGTCGGTGTGCCGCCACGGCTGGAAGTGATCGCTCACGAAGACGGAATCGAATCCCGCTTGCTCCGCCGCGACCGAGAACTCCAGCAAAAGCCTAGGAGCAAACTGCTCCGCCGACGCCTTGTATCCGAGCTTCAAGGTCATGGACCTGTCTCCTTCAGTTGGCCGCAGGCTACCGCCGAGCCGATGTCGCGGCAATCCAAGTCCATCAGGCCGCATAGACCATAGGATTCCGAATGCGAACCATCTGCGCACATGCTGACGCCAATTTAGGCGGTCGAGCGGCGCTTTGATCGCCTACCCAGCCAAAACAGCCGTGCTGCTATGCGGCATAGGCTTTGCGTCTGCGTCACGCATGTGTAAAATCGATGCAAGCCAGTGAAAGTCCCGCCGGTCGGCGACGATACGGAACAGCCTAGTGATGTCGCGCGGACGATAGTCAGCGGTTCGACACTGACAGGCGTTCATCCGCGAGCGCGGCGCCGGCCGGAAACGCCAGCGCGCCTCCGGTGAAGTATCGCCGCTCGGACCAACCGTACGCTCGTTTAGAGTTCCCTCTCCGTGCCATCACGAGTGCTCGGCCTACTGTCGAGGTCGCTATGAAACTCATTAACACTAATTAAAGGGATGCGGGATGAGCAAGCCGATCCGTCTCGGCCTATTGCGGCTGGTCGATAGCGCGCCGCTAATCCTTGCGGACGGTAGCGGTCTATTTCGCAACCAGGGCATCGACGTGGAGATCAGCGTCGAGCCTTCATGGGCCGACGTCGCTAATAAAATTACCAATGGCGCGCTGGATGCCGCAGTAATGCTGCCGCCATTGGTCCTCGCGGCCTGCGCTGGGTTAGTTGGGCCAGCAGCTCGATTGGTAGTGCCATTGTCGCTCAGTCAGGGCGGCAACACGATTGTAGCCAGTAACGAAGCTGCGGCCGCATTGATCGAGAATGAATTGACGCCGCGGCCGGGGCTCCTGCGGTGGCTGCGCGCTCAGCAGCCAAGGCCGCGGTTCGCGGTTGCGCACGCCTTCTCCACGCATAATCTGCTCCTACGCTATTGGCTGGCATCCGGCGGTGCCTCCCTGGACCGGGACGTCGAAACTGTCGACGTTCCGCCGGAAGACGTGGTGGAGGCCCTCGCCGCTGGTAGCATCTCGGGGTTCTGCGCCGGCGCGCCGTGGGGCGATGTCGCCGAAGCTCGGCAGGTGGGACGGATACTGATCGGGACATCTGCGATTTGGCCGTTCCATCCCGAGAAATGTATTTGTGTCGGGGAAGCCTGGGCCGAAGCTAATCTGGACCCGCTGCACCATTTGCTGCGCGCCGTACTACAGGCTCAGGACCTCTGCGATCAGCCCAGCGAGGCGGCCGGGATCGCCGCGCTATTGGCCGATCCGAATGGATTGGGACTGCCGGAAGCAGCCTGCCGGGCGGCCCTGCCGGGAGGGTCGGGGGCGGAGCTGATCCGGTTCCATACCGGGGAGACTTGGTTCCCGGCGCGCGCCCACGCACTTTGGTTCCTCGGACAAATGCGGCGGTGGGGATGGCTGGATGAGCATGTCGACGTCGAAACGCTTGCCACTCAGGTGTATCGGCCGGATCTTTTGGCCTCGGCGGTCGATGCCGAGGGCCTCTACCCTGCCGCGGGACTGCCCGCGCTTGAGGGAACCGCGATGCTGCCGATGCCCGACGACGATACATTCGCGCCCAGAGGGAGGCGAGGAGTTTGAAGAGATTGGCTATGCATCGGGGGTCATCCATTAACGTCGGTCTGCTGCCCGTCGCCGGTGGTAGGCAGAGTCAAACCGTCAGGAAAGCCCTCCCAATCGGGCCCAGAGCCTGACGCAGGTCATCCTTTATGTCATCAACATCTTCGAGACCGATCGAGACGCGGATGACACCATCCGTAATGCCTAGCCGACCACGCTCCTCCTCGCCGATGCGCATGTGTGTGGTCGTCGCCGGATGGGTGGCGAGCGATTTCGAAGTCGCCTAAATTGTTCGACAACGCGATCAGTTGGAAGCCGTTCATGACCTGGAAGGCACCGGCCTTCCCACCCTCTACCTCGAAGGTGATCACGGTGCCCCCGCCTGTCATTTGCCGCCGAGCCAAAGCCTGCTGTGGGTGATCGGCCCGCGTTGGATACCATACGCGGACAACACCTCGCTGCTCTGCCAGGAAGTCGGCGATCGCGGCGGCTGAACGGCCAGCCGCATCGACCCGCAGCGCTAGAGTTTCGATACCCTTGAGCAAGAGCCACGCATTAAATGGCGACAGCGCCGGGCCTGTGTTGCGAATGAACGGCTGCAGCACCTCGTTGATCCACTTCTTGCTGCCGAGGACGGCCCCGCCCAGCACCCGTCCCTGCCCGTCCATGTGCTTGGTGCAGGAGTAGACTACAACATCGGCGCCCAGTTTGAGCGGCTGCTGGAGCAATGGCGTGGCGAAGACATTGTCAACCACGACGATCGCGCCGGCGGCATGAGCCATTTCGGCAACTGCCGGCAGGTCCACGAGTTCCAGCATTGGATTGGAAGGCGTTTCCAGCAGTACGAGATTGGTAGGACGCGATAGCGCTGCCTTCCATTGAGCAAGGTCTGCACCATCGACGAATTCCGTCTCGATCCCGAATTTCGGCAACAGCGTGGAGACGATCCAGTGGCAGGACCCGAACAAGGCTCGGCCGGACACAACCCGGTCACCGGTTTTTAGATGCGACAGCAGCGCGGCGCTCACCGCGGCCATTCCGGTAGCAGTCGTTCGACAATCCTCGGCTTCCTCTATCAGGGAAAGTCGCTGCTCCAGCATGCTCAACGTCGGATTAGCGAAGCGGGAATACTGATAGTGTTCGATCGTTCCCGCGAAGGTCGCCTCAGCCTGTTCGGCGTCGTCATAGACGTAGCCAGAAGTCAGATATAGCGCTTCCGCGGTTTCGCCATGGAGAGAGCGCTGTAAACCCCCGTGGATCAGGCGGCTAGCAGGACGAAGGTGCGATGGATCGAGGATCATATGTCAGGGCCCTTGTAAGCGATGGCCCGACCGTTGAGCAGTGTGGGAGAGGAACTGAACCCGACACTGGCCTCTTTAGCGCGCTTGTTTAACCTCGCCGCAATCCGGCCGGACAAATCACGAGGGCCGGGGACATCCGGCGTTTCCTCCTAGGGCAAAATCCATCAGTTCGTCAATGGCGCTGGGAAACTTGCTGGTAAAGCCCGCAGTGGGACCTTTATTTCGGTCCCTAGCTACCTAAGCGCAGTAGTATTAAATATCAGCGATTGTTAGCGCTATATAATTGGTTTGCATCTGAGGTATATTCCATTGTTAATGACAATTTCTTGGCTCGTTATTGTGACTACTATGCGCCGGCGTTGCGGTGTAAGGGCGTAATGTCATGCAGGCAGCGCCCCTTACATTGATTACACCATGCGGGCCTGGCGCAAGGCCGCGGCGATGAAACCGGCAAATAACGGATGCGGAGCGAACGGTTTCGACTTCAGCTCCGGATGATATTGTACGCCGACAAACCACGGGTGCTCGGGCAACTCAATGATCTCCGGCAGGACGCCATCCGGGGACATGCCGGAAAATCGCAATCCTGTCGCTTCGAGGCAGCTTCGAAAGTTGACATTCACCTCATAGCGATGGCGGTGGCGCTCTTCGATCATCGCTGCACCGTCATAGATTGAACGGACAAGACTGCCTTCACCGAGCATCGCAGGATAGGTTCCCAACCGCATTGTGCCACCCTTGGCGTCATGCTCAGACCGGCGCTCGATCTGGTTTCCGCGCGCCCACTCGGTCAGCAGACCTACGACCGGCGTATCGCTCGGCCCAAACTCAGTAGACGACGCTTCCGGCAGGTCGGCCAGATTACGGGCGGCCTCGATCACCGCCATCTGCATGCCAAAACAGATCCCGAAGAAGGGTACTTTGTGCTCGCGAGCGAAGCGTACCGCCTCAATCTTACCGGGAGTGCCACGCTCGCCGAAGCCGCCAGGCACCAGAATTCCGTGCACACCCTCTAAGCGGTGTACCGCACCGGGCTGTTCGAAGATTTCGCTGTCCACCCAGTCCAACGTCACCTTTACCCGATTGGCGATGCCGCCGTGGGTCAGCGCCTCGGCCAAAGACTTATAGCTGTCCAACAAGTTTGTGTATTTGCCCACGATGGCAATCCGTACCTCGCCTTCCGGCGCCTGCACGATATCGACGATACGCTGCCATCGCCTTAAATCGGGTTCACCCTCGAAACTCAGCCCAAAATGGCGCAGCACTTCGTGATCCATGCCCTCCGCGTGATAGGCGATCGGGACTTGATAGATCGTGCCAACATCCAGGGCGGGGATCACGGCGGCCGGGCGAACATTGCAAAATAGCGCAATCTTGCGGCGCTCATTGTCCGGGATCGGCCGGTCACATCGGCACAGCAGCATCTGTGGCTGGATGCCGACATTCAGCAGTTCCTTAACCGAATGCTGGGTCGGTTTGGTCTTCAGTTCGCCAGCCGAGGGGATGTAGGGCACCAGGGTCAGATGCACAAACATCGCCCCTTCGGGACCCAGTTCATTGCCCAACTGGCGGATGGCCTCCAGGAACGGCAGGCTCTCGATGTCGCCGACAGTTCCGCCGATTTCAACCAGCACGAAGTCGAAATCGGCGGTTTCGCGTAGCACCGCTTCCTTGATGGCATCGGTGATGTGCGGAATCACCTGCACGGTCGCGCCGAGGTAGTCCCCCCGTCGTTCCTTGGCGATTACGTCCTGGTAGATGCGGCCGGTGGTGGCGTTGTCGAGCCGGGTCGCGTGGACCCCGGTGAAGCGTTCGTAGTGCCCCAGATCGAGATCAGTCTCGGCCCCATCATCGGTGACGAAGACCTCGCCGTGTTGATAGGGGCTCATGGTGCCAGGATCGACGTTCAAATAGGGGTCGAGCTTTCGCAGCTTAACTGTGTAGCCGCGCGCCTGCAGCAGCGCCCCAAGCGCCGCGGCGGCGATTTCTTTTCCCAGGGATGAGACCACGCCGCCGGTAACAAACACATATCGCGTCATGGGCGCTCACAATAGCGAAGCGAATTGGGCTGGGGGAAGCCCGATGATGAAATTTCAGGCAAGTGTCGAGCGATCAGTGCGTGAAGATCCCGCGACGCGGGGAGTGAAACTCTGTTGCTGTCTCATGCAGAAGAACGAATGACTGATTTTATGTCTTAGCCTTGGGGCAACGATCAATTCGTCGGGGCTGACGGACCTGGCGGCGCGGCTGGGGGCGCCGGGGGTGGTGGTGCGGTCGTGGATGCCGGCGCCGGCGTATCCAGGATCGACCGTGCGGGCGCCGCCGACGTGCCGCGATCCAGCAGCGCCAACGTCAAGGAAAGGCCCATGAATATTACCGCGAGCACTGCCGTGGTGCGGGTTAGCAGGTTGGCTGTGCCGCGACCCGACATGAATGAGCCCATACCCTGAGAACTGCCAATACCCAGCCCGCCGCCCTCACTGCGCTGGATTAGCACGACGCCGATCAGGGCGAGGGTGACAAACAGGTGGATAATCAGCAGGACTGTGCTCAACGCGCGGGACTTTCAAAATAGCTGGCGGCAATCGCCTCAGCGCATCGCCGCGCGCCTCTTACCCGCCCTTAGCGGCGCGGGCAATCGTCAGAAAATCGTCTGGCTTCAGGCTGGCGCCACCGACCAGAGCTCCCCCAACATTGGGGGCACTGAGCAAAGCCGCCGCATTGGCCGGATTGACGGAGCCGCCGTAGAGAATGCGGATGCCATGTCCTGCGTCGCCGAACTGGCGGACCAACTCCTCACGGATAAAACCGTGCATTACGGCAACATCTTCTCCAGTGGCGGTCTTGCCGGTGCCAATCGCCCAAACGGGTTCATAGGCGACAACGCCGGTGAAGGGCTTCGGCAGGCTCCCAGCGAGCTGCCAACCGACGACCTCGGTTTCCTGCCCTCCGCTACGCTGATCGGCGGTTTCACCGACGCAAACGATCGGAGTTAGGCCCGCTTCGACCGCAGCCAAGCTCTTTTCGCGCACAAGTTCGTCGGTTTCGCCGTGATTCTGGCGGCGTTCGGAGTGGCCGAGGATCACCCAGGCAGCACCGGCATCGCGCAGCATCCGGCCGGCGATGTCGCCGGTATGGGCACCTTGCTTCGCCTGATGACAATCCTGGCCGCCGACTGCGATGGAGAAGTCTCTAAGCGCCTGGGCGACGGCAGCAACATGCAGCGCGGTCGGGCAAACAACAAGTTCCGCGTTGATGCCTTGCGCACCAGCCGCGACTGCCCTGGCGAGCGCGACAGCCTCAGCCGCCAAGCAGTGCATCTTCCAGTTCCCGGCAATCAATTGCGGCATTTTTTGGTCCATATCTCTGCTATCGGACGCTGCTAGCGCACTGGCCGGAGGCGTCAAGGGTAAAGACTGGGGTGGTCCCCGAAAACTGGACAGGCAGCTAAGAGAGAGTTCAGCCTGGGAACGGCCGATTGGCCGGAGGTGAGACTGGTCGAATACACGGAAGAAACACAGTCCCGAGTTCAAGGCGAAGGTGGCGCTTGCGGCGATTTGCGAGGAGGGCACAGTAGCCGAGCTATCGAGCCAATTCGGCGTGCATGCCAGCCAGATCCATGGGTGGAAGAAGACGCTGCTGGACGGGACTGCGACGCTGTTCGCTCGGGACAAGGCATCGGCGAGTAGCAGTGACGCGGCGGAAGCGCAGTTGGCGCCTTTGTGTGAGAAAATCGGCCAGTTGACGGTGGAGCGGGATTTTTTGCGGAAAAGGTCTGGGCCATGAGCCCCGGCGAGCGTCGCGCGCTAGTCGACCGAGACGATCCTGACCTCTCGATCACGGCGCAATGCCAACTGCTGAAGGTCGCGCGCTCGACGTTGTATTACCAGCCGGCGCAGGTGGACCCGGACGACCTGGCGCTGATGCGTCGGATGGACGAGCTTTATACGAAGTGGCCGTTCTACGGGGCGCGGCGGATGGTGGCGGCGCTGCGCCAGGACGGCGTGATGGTAAACCGCAAGCGCGTTCGCCGGCTGATGCGGGTGATGGGGCTGGAGGCGATCTACCAGAAGCCCCACACCAGCAAGGGGCACCCGGATCACAAGGTTTACCCGTATTTGCTGCGCGGCTTGGCTATTGAGCGGCCAAACCAAGTGTGGTGCGCTGATATAATCTACATCCGATGGCCGAGGGCTTCGTGTATCTGGTCGCGGTGATGGACTGGTTCAGCCGCCGTGTTCTGGCTTGGCGGATTTCGATCACCATGGAGGCGGATTTTTGCGTTGAAGCGCTGCAGGAAGCGATCGCCCGCCATGGTCGGCCCGAGATTTTCAATACCGATCAAGGCGTCTAGTTCACCAGTGCCGGGTTTCTGGAGGAGTTGGAAAGCCGCGGTATCCGGGTCAGCATGGATGGCAAGGGGCGGTTCCTGGACAATATCTTTATCGAGCGGCTTTGGCGCAGCCTGAAGTATGAGGACGTGTTTATCAAAGCGTATGGCTCTGTTACGGAGGCGCGCCAAGGCATTGGCGGCTGGCTGCGGTTCTACAACAAGGAGCGGCTGCATCAGGCGTTGGGCTACCGGACGCCGCGTGCGGTTTTCGATGGCGAAGCCCACGAGTCTGTGGACAACGCCTCCGCTTTGAAGGGCTACGGCGTTGCCCACAGGCTCGTGGGCACGGAGTTAAAAAGGGAGTTGACCTATGTAGAGTAAGGTCGATACTTAACTATTACTTCGTCCCTCGGATCGGGAGGGAACGGGAAGCGCAGCGGGACTCTCTCTTAGGTCACCTCGGTTCCTGTCCAGCCGATGGGATCCACCTCATTCCGAGGTACGTATTGCGCCACGCCCCGCCGCTGCCGAGTTCGCGAACGACGACGTTCCCATCCGTTCCGACCAACTCCAAGATTATGCGCCACCTCATCCCATACTGCAGCCTGTCGCCACCGAGCCGGAATGTACACCCCCCACGTTCTGGACGGTTTCTGGTGTCGGTGCGGCGCTGATCCTACCGCATGTCAACACCTATGCGATGAACCTGCATCTCGCGGAGATCAGCAATTGCGCAAGGCGCACATGCCGTGATCACGCTCGACGGCGCCGGCTGGCATCAGAAAGGTGACAAATTGAAGGTGCCTAACAACCTCAGCCTTCTACCGCTGCCGTCCTACTCGCCGGAACTGAACCCGCAGGAAAATGTGTGGCAGTTCCTTAGGCAGAACTACTTGCCAAACCGCGTCTACGACACTTACAACGAACTCGTCGACGCCTGCGCCGAGGCCTGGAACGCGTTCGTCGCAATCCCAGACCGGATCACCTCCATCGCTCAAGAGAGTGGGTGCAAGCGGTCATCGCGTAGGGCGGCTGATATTAGTTGGTGTTTCCGACGCAGGACACTAGCGGCCGCGTTGTCCAGAGCTCGTGCGGATACACCACGTCCTTGGCCTTCTAGCAGGCCAGCGACACCACCCAGGCACGGGCGGCATCGGCAATTGTCGGGGCTCCTTGCCAGGCCGAGGACTGTCGTCGAGTGCCGCCATCACGCCAAACCGCATCGCGCGATCAAGGCATCGTTGCACCGTCTGATGGGTCACGCCGACGGCCCTCGCGACCAGCAGTTCTCATTTTGTTGCGGCCGCAGGTTTGGTGATGTCAAATCCACCAAACCGAAGGTTTGAGAGTGAACCGCGCCGGGTTCATCGACGCCTTTGCCCGGCGCATCGTTGGCTGGCGCGTATCGCGCTCAGCACGGGCGGACTTCGTGCTCGATGCGCTCGAGCAGGCGCTGTGCGATCGCCGCCCAGTCCGCCTGAGCGGCCTCGTGCACCCCAGCGATCGCGGCGTGCAACTTGGACTCAAATGGTTGTCGCAACACCTCAAAGAAGGAGTTGCGATGACGAGACGTAGGCGGCGTTCGGATCGGTCAGGGCGCGCGCCATTGGTCTCGCCAGGTCGCCCACCGGTGGCAGGGCGCGATGAACGGCGACAGTTCTGGGCGGCGATCGCAGCAGGCAAGGCGAGCGAGGATGCAGCGGTCGAAGCTGGTGTATCGCAGGCGGTAGGGACACGATGGTTCAGAAAGGCAGGCGGTATGCCACCATCGATGTTTCGAAAGTCAGCGAAAGCGCTGTCCGGCCGGTATCTCTCATTTGCGGAGCGGGAGGAGATTGCACTTTTTCGAGTGCAAGGCTGTTCCACGCGGGAGGTTGCACGCCGGCTCGGACGAGCAGCTTCAACGATCTCGCGGGAGCTGCGGCGCAACGCTGCGACCCGAAGTGGCGACCTGGCATATCGCGCGACAACGGCGCAGTGGCATGCCGAGCGATCTGCTCGCCGCCCCAAGCAGGCCAAGCTTGCGCTCAACGCGGCACTGCGAGCTTATGTGGAGCAACGATTGGCAGGGGTCGTCGTCGCTCCGGGTGGCGCTTCTGTTTCCGGTCCGGCTGTGGGCTGGAAAGGCCGCCGGCATGGACCACGAAAGCCTCGGCGGTGGGCGAGCGCCTGGAGCCCGGAGCAGATTGCGCGCCGCCTGCCGGTCGACTTCCCGAACGATGAGACCATGCGCATCAGCCATGAAACGATCTATCAGGCGCTATTCGTTCAAAGTCGTGGCGCGTTGCGTCGCGAGCTGACGGCCTGCTTACGCACCGGGCGGGTGTTGCGGATACCGCGAGCGCGCATGCGCGGGCGGGGCAAGACATTCACCTCTCCTGAGATCATGATAAGCCAACGTCCGGCGGAGGCAGTCGACCGGGCCGTGCCGGGCCACTGGGAAGGGGACCTTATTGTCGGTCTTGGCAGTTCCGCAATCGGCACACTGGTAGAGCGCAAGACGCGCTTCACTCTGCTGCTGCACCTGCCGCGCATGTCTGACCATGGTCACAAGGCTCGCGTGAAGAACGGACCTGCACTCGCAGGGCATGGTGCCGAGGCGGTGCGCGACGCCATTACACGAACGATTACCACCTTGCCTGAGCAATTGCGTCGGTCGCTGACTTGGGATCAGGGAGCCGAGATGGCTCAGCACACGCGCCTGAAGATCGACACTGGCATCCAGGTCTATTTCTGTGATCCTCACAGCCCGTGGCAGCGCGGCACCAACGAAAATACCAACGGACTACTGCGCCAGTATTTCCCCAAAGGCACCGATCTCAGCCTGCACAGCGCCGGCGAGATTGCGGCTGTGGCGGCTGCGCTCAACACCCGGCCCCGAAAGACGCTTGCGTGGAAAACACCGGCCGAGGCGCTTGACCGGTTGTTTATATCGGCCATTTCAGGCGACGCTAGGAATTGACCCCCCCGTGTCGTCTGCACGGGACGTCATCCTGGCTTCGAATGCCGCCTATCCGGATCCCGGATCCAGATTACATTCCTTGGTGAGATCAAAAGAACCATTCCTCGGAGCCAACCTACCTCCGGCAGAGCGTCGCGCGCAGGTCTTGTCCAGGATGCCGCGTGCGGCACCGGCGCGCAGCGCCGGCTCGTCCTGGACGAGACCAAGCGCGGCGCTATTCTTGTCCAGGTTGGGGCACCAGCACCATCCCGCTGCTCAGCCAACAAAGCGTTGCGATGATCACTTGAATCCACCCAATACGTCTCGATCCGCTACACAGAGCGCCTGGTTGAGGCTGGTATCGAGCCTTCCGTCGGCAGCGTCGGAGACAGCTACGACAACGCACTCGCCGAAACGATCAACGGTCTGTTCAAGGCTGAGGTGATCCATCGGCGCGGCCCGTGGCGCAGTGCCGAGACGGTGGAATTCGCCACTCTCGAATGGGTGGACTGGTTCAACAATCGTCGCTTGCTCGCACCGATCGGAAATATCCCGCCCGCAGAAGCAGAAGCGCGTTACTATGTCTAGGCTAACGAGCACGTCATGGCGGCGTGACTTAAACCAGACAGCCCCCGGCAAGCCCGGCGCGGTTCAGAGTTTGCCGGGCCAGTCTCGTTGAGTCTATAATGCAACAGTGTCCGGCGAACCGTTCTCCTGGTGCAAAATCCCGCTTCCCCGGACGTGCGTTTCACGACTCTAGGAACCGGTGTCGATCCAGGACCGCCTCTTCGATTCGCTACGCCGTTGCTGCCAGGGTCTGCCGGACCAACGGAGGGCCGGAACACGACGTACGCCGTTGCCGATTTCGCGTTCGGCGCGTTCGCCTCGTTCTTCATGCAAAGTCCATCGTTTCTGGCACACCAGCGCCATCTGGCGACCGGCCAGGGGCGTTCAAACTGCGAAACACTGTTCGCCATGCTCAAGATCCCCGGCGATTGTTCGGACAAAATCCACTGCTCGAACTGCTCCCATCGCAAGCGCGGCAAGAGCGGGATCGAGTATTTCCACACCATGCTCGCCGCCACGCTGGTCGCTCCGGGCCATAACCGTGCCGTGCCGCTGGCGCCGAAGTTCATCGTCCCCCAGGACGGACACGACAAACAGGACTGCGAAAGCCGCGCTGCACGGCGCTGGCTGGCGGCGCATGGCGCACGGTATGCGCCGTTCCAGCCGGTGTATCTCGGCGATGATCTGTTTTCCCGCCAGCCTCTCTGCGAGGCCGTTAGGGCGAGCGGTGGCTACTTTCTGTTCGTCTGCAAGCCGGACTCCCACAAGGCGATCGAGGAATGCCGCGCCGGTATCGTTCTGGATGAACTGACCCAAAAGGTTGGGCGCGGCAAACAATGGGTCACCCATTGCTATCAATGGCTCCGGGATGTGCCGTTACGCGGCGATGCTGACGCCATCGCCGTCAATTGGCTGATTGTCGAGATCCGCGACGCTCGCGGCGAGCTGACCTATCGCAACAGCTTCGTCACCGATCTGGCGGTCGAGCGTGACAACGTCGCCCAACTCGCCACTTGTGGCCGGGCTCGTTGGAAGATCGAAAACGAAGGGTTCAATGCCTTGAAGAGCAAGGCCTACAACCCGGAGCACAATTTCGGCCACGGGAAGCGGAACCTTTCGATGGTGCTAGCCATCCTGAACCTGCTGGCCTTCGCCTATCATACCGTCTGTGAGTTGGGTGGTGGCAAGTGGCGCGCGGCCATGCGCGAACTGATGACGCGCCAGGGCTTCTTCCAAGCGTTGCGGATCATCACCACCTTGCTGGTGTTCGCGTCCTGGGATGATCTTCTCGGGACCTTGGCCTTCATTCGCCCTCCCCGTTGGGACCATGACATTCCGCACAAAATGCCATCCGGTGTTCGGGAGGAGGGCGTCCGCTTAAAATGAGAACTGCTACCGCGCGACGGCGTAGGTGGACGGACCGGCGTGATAGGCCAGCAGGATCCGTGCCCGCTGAACCCGACAAGCTCACTCCGTTCGCGACCGCGCGATCGTCTCCAGTTCAATCAACTCAGTTGCTTCGATCGGAGTTCTCGATGATCCGCCGAGGTGCTGCCATGTTGCCCCGCCGTCGTTTTTAGGTTCCGTAGCTGAATCAAAATGTAGCGGTGCTCAGGGAATCCCCTCAACAGGTCGGTTCCATGGAATCGATGTACGAGCTAGATTGCTCGGGAAACCCTAGCTGACAATTGTGCTAAACAAATCTTGGGAGGGGAACATTGAAACCGACGTCGATCTCACTGGTGCGATCAGCCACTAGGACCAGTTGACCGTGCCGATTGCCATCTTCGGTGCAGGTGGCCTAGGCCGCGAGTTGCTCCAAGTGCTGCGGGACATGGACATGCCATGCGTCGGTTTCCTGGTCGAGCCTGGTTTTTCTGCCCCTGATTTAGTCCATGGCGTCCCGGTGCATCGTTCCGCTGGTGTCGTAGCGGCCGACCCCTCAGTCCGCTTCGTAATTGCCATCGGCGATCCCGTTGTGCGCGCCCGTTTGTCGGCGGAGCTCGAGAGCGTGTTTGGTCCGCGTTTCGCGACGATCGTCCACCACCACGCCTGGATCGGCCGCGGCGTCTCCATCGGGGAGGGATCTGTTGTGTTTGGTCACTGTTCGATAACCGCAGATGCGAAGCTTGGCCGTCATGTCCTCGTTAATCCCGGAACTACGATTGCCCATGACTGCATCCTTGATGACTTCGCCACGCTTGGACCGTCTTGCGCCCTAGCCGGCGGTGTGATTGTGGAGGAAGGTGCCGAATTAGGCATTGGCGTTCGAGTGGCGCCTCGGGTGCGAATTGGAAGCTGGGCTGTCGCGGGAGCGGGTGCAGTGTGTATCGACCAGGTATCGCCAAAAACGACCGTGGTAGGGGTTCCGGCTCGCCCAGTGCGTCGTCGAGACAACAATCCGCAGAACGCACCGCCAGGATGACAACCAGAATGCCTATCCCCGTTCTGGTTCCCCATCTGCCATCCGCCGATCGCCTCCTACCTTATTTGCGCCGCATCGACGAGGGCCGGATCTACAGCAACTATGGCCCGTTATCGCGGGAATTCGCCGATGCGTTGGCCGCCCGGTTGGCGGCGCGCAGGGGCGAGCCGGGTGTCACCCTCACCTGTAACGGCACGTCCGCCATCGAGCTCGCGCTGCGTGCCCGCGCCAGTTCGAGTCTACGCTATTGTCTAATGCCTGCCTACACTTTGCCAGCGCCCACGTAGTGATGAATGCCGGGTTGGAACCATTTCTGGCTGACGTGGACGAACGGAGCCTCGCTCTGATACCTTCAATCGCTGCGCAAGCTATGCGCGCCATGCCCGCTCGACCCGCAGCGGTGCTGGTCATCAGTCCATTCGGCGCGCCTCCCGATCTTGCAGCCTGGGAAACGTTCGAGCAGCAAACAGGCGTTCCTGTGATATTCGATGCGGCCGCAGCTGCGGCATGCATCAGCGCGACCACGCATCAGCCGCAGTGTGTCAGCTTACACGCGACCAAGGTGCTGGGGATCGGAGAGGGTGGTGCCATCTTCTGTAGTGATGCGAGCCTGATTGCCAGGACAACCTCAATGACCGGCTTTGGCTTCGCCGGCGCCGAACGTGTGTCCCGTTTACGTGGAGGCAAATACCGAGTTTCCGAATATGCGGCGGCGATCGGCTTGGCCAGGTTGGCAGGCCTTGACACGACGATCGGTCGATTGCGGGAACTTACTGCGATCTATTCGCGCGGATTGAACGGTTCCGACGTAAGATTGCAAGATGGCGTGGCACCGATTGGGTTACGATGACGTTGAACGCGATTCTCAGTATCGATCGCGTTACGTCTACGAAGGCGAAGCTGAACGCTAAGCAGATCGGCTGGCGGCATTGGTGGGGCATGGGATGCCAAACCCACCCAGCCTTCGCCGGACTTCTGGCGGCAGACTTGTCGGTCACGGAAGATGTTGCGCCTCGAGTTCTAGGAATTCCATTCCATGACAGATTGACTCCGGAGCAGATTTTCAGCGTCTGTCACTGCTTGCGGTAAACATCCGATGGCAGAAGACCCGCTCCTGTCCTTTATTGTCCTGTCGTACAACTACGAAGGATATATCGGCCAGACGATCCGCAGCATTCTGGACCAGACGGAACAGGATTTTGAGGTTGTTGTGGTCGACGACGTCTCTAACGACACGTCGCGGGAGGTGATATCGGCTTTCAACGACCCGCGCATCCGCTTGCTTGTGAACGAACAGAACCTCGGCGGAGCCGGGAGCTACAATCGCGCGGTGTCGGCTGCTCGTGGGGAATGGCTGGTGAATTTGGACGCCGATGATTGGATCGCACCGGAGAAATCCGCCGTTCAATTAGCCGCGCTGGCCTGCGACCCGGCAATCGACATTATTGGAACCCATGTTACGTTTGTAGATGCTGGGGGTAACCGGCATCCCGAACACACAACTTTCGAGACCGTGACCAACCACAGCCTCGACTTAAACCGGGTCCAAAGTTGGATCGGCCGCAATCCGCTTTGCCGTTCCTCAACCATGGTCCGGCGGGTCGCACATTTGCGTATCGGGCTGGATGATCCAACAATGTTGCGTGCGCCTGATTACGAGCTCTGGACTCGCGCCCTGCGGGGTGGTTGTCGCTTTTTGCTTTTGCCGCAGCCACTCACCTACTATCGCTTGCATGAGCGAGGGGTGACTTTCGGAGACCGGCGGGGCACTTTCTTGGAACTTGGTTATGCCATGATGCGTAACCTCTTGCCGCTGATTGAAGCCCGCGCCCTCTGGCCGGCGTATTCCGAAATCCTTCTTTGGCTTGCCACTCACGAGGAACTGGCCAAATTGAGTTCCGGCGAACGCTATCGGTTACTCGGCTCAATGCTCACAGCGCCAACGCTTGGTGACTTCGCCGGATTCAGCACAATGGTGCAGGCCAACAGCGCTTCCCTCGCGCTTGGCCAGACGGGACGTCGCTGCCTGGCGCTGCTGAACGCAAACCCGGTCATGGAAAGGCTCACGGTCGAAAACGCGAAACTAAATTCTGATAACGAAGCCTTCGCTCAGGCTCGCGACTGGTGGCTAGAGCAATCACGACGATGGGAGGCCCAAAACCGTCATCAGGCGGAGACCATCCAATCCTTGATTGAGGCCATGGCAAGCGAGCACGCCTGTTCGGAGGCTCTCAAGACTCAACTGGACGAAGTCCAGGTTCGCATTGCCGAGGCTGAAAGGAGACTTCGATGGACTGTCTCAAACGTGGCACGTATGGTATTATCGCGCTTTTACCGTCCCTCGTAAAAGGCGCGCTGTTGATCTCGATCATGCGCGCAATGCGAGAACGTGGTCTAAATATTACACTCGTCTATACGTCGCGTTCGCATTGGTACAAGAGCGACGCGGCGGACTTCGCGGTCCAGGGACGGCTGGTCGACCTGTCAGAGATGGCGACCGAAGATCGCCTCCAGACCTTAAGCACGGTCATCTCGGCGTATCAAGTCTGTCTAATGCTACAAATCGGTGCGCCGAACGGCTATACACTTCTGCCCTTTTTGAAAGAGCGGCATGCAGAACTTCGCATCGTGGACATCCTTTTTGACGAAATCGGCCATACTGTAAATTACTTTCTTTACGAGTCCATCTTCGATGCGGTAATCGTCGAAAGTCATTATATGCGGCGCTTCATTGAACAGCGAAGTACTAGCGGCAAGACCGATGTCATAGTGGTTGAAAGTGGCATCGATCTCGAATATTTCATTACTGACCTTGCAAGGCCACCGAATGACGGCTTGGTGCTGGGCTACATCGGCCGCATGTCGCCGGAGAAGAATCCACTGGGTTTTGTCGACATCGCATTACGCCTCGCTCCGGATCATCCTGCGTTGTCCTTTGTGATGTTCGGCGACGGCAGCCTGTTCGACGACGTCAAGGCCCGGGTAGCTGCCTCTGGTTTAGCTCCTCAATTCAATGTCCAGCCCTATATTCAGGATTTACGGCAGGCCGTGACTTTGATTGACATTTTGGTTGTCCCGTCACTTACGGATGGACGGCCCAACATTATTATGGAGGCGAATGCTCTTGGACGCCCGGTTCTCGGCACACCCGTAGGAGGCATCCCCGAGCTAATTGAAGAAGGGCGCAATGGCTATCTTGTTTCACCTAACGACTTCCCGGCATTCAGCGCAATCATTCGCTCCTTGGAAACCAACCCGCAATCGCTGACGACGCTGTCGGCGTCATCACGTGAGACCGCTGTGGCACGCTTCGATCGTCAGCAAATGCTGCGAGATTATGAAACTGTCTTCCGTGGCTTTTTGTCCAAATGATTTTTCATCCGGCGGCAACATCCCGCGCGATTTTCTTATGTAACAATGCTTGGGTATGCGCGCCAAGCCTAATAGGCTTTTCACTATGTTAAATAAAATCATCTTGCACGTCGGCCCACCAAAGACCGGCACTACAACGATCCAAACGGCCTTGCACGCCATCGGCGCTAACCTTCTGCGCTTCGGCATCTATTACCCTCACACCAACCCATTGAAGACCGAGGGTCACCCGGAACTCGCCTGGCAAATCCTTGCGGAACTAGGGAAGCCGGTGGGGTATCTGTCCCGCGTCGACCTTTCCTGGGACCGCGTGTTGGCTGAAGCTGCAGACGCAAAAGCTCATACTCTTTTTATTTCGAGCGAGGATTTTTGCCTAGACGAATTTGACGCAGTCGCCTTCGCTTATCTTAGGAAGCTAATCGGGGGGGTGCCGGTTACGGTGGTGTTCGCGATTCGTGATCCCGTTCAGACCATGCTGTCCGCGTGGCGGCATTCGGTCAAATGGGGTGTGGGATCCGGTGAAGAATTGCTTGATATCAACCAAGCGGTTGCACATCTAGCACGACGGGCGGCAATTAGAGTTTCTCCCTATATTGACGAACTCAAGAGCGGTCTGGGCGAAGTGACCATCCGCCTGTTTACCGTGCCGAACTTTGAACAAAGCGCGGCCATGCTGGCGCGGTTTGCCGAAGCGGCCGAGCTTCCAGATCCGATCCACTCGCAGCTTTGCAATGCAGCAGATTTTAGGTTGAACCCGTCGCTGTCCTATAATGAATTAGCAATTTTGCTACAAATCAATCGACTTGAAGCCGAGCTTGAGCCTGCCTCGCATACCTTCCCGTCGAATTGCCATCCACTCAGATTGGCGGTGCGCGCTGATATCATTGAAGCTGTCCGACACCTCCGGGGGTCAGTTGGATCTGATACAGAAGCAGTATTGCCGGCTACGATAGAAATATTCAACCATCTCCGCACCGATTTGGCTGAATGGATTTGTGGGCAGGACATCATCGGCGCCTCGCCGGACCCTCGCCCATACGCCTTTGGCCACGCTGTGACCCAGCCATGCCTGCAATCCAGTGGTCGCCATGACAAAGATGCAATAGCCGCTGCCTTACAGAGCTTGGGACAAAAATTGCATTTGTCCTTGATGCAGCTCGACGGCGCTCGCGACTATCTCGGGAAGGTTTCACAGGCCCGGGACTGGTGGCATCGTCAAGCTGAATTGTGGGAGCAAAAGGCAAGTGGAATCGCCGAATAGTTCCGGTATACAGTAATGGAATAGCTGCGACGCCGCTGTGATTCTCCCGCTTAACCCCGAGGCAGATCGCTAAAGGACTTTGGGCATCTGCCCTCGCCTGTAGTGCGCATCGGCCAGCAATCGTGGTAGTAAAGTCGCGAAATCGGGCAGGGCAGGCGTCAAGCCGACTGAGATCAGCCGCCTTGTACCTGCCGACTAATACCGGCATGTCACCGGGGCGCATCAGCGTGGGCTCGGCTAGGATGCGAACCGAGACGCCGCTAGCAGCGATCAGCCCATTCAGCAGATCACCAACGCAATATGCTTGACCGCTGCATATGTTTATAACGGGCCACGGCCAATGTGGGAATTCGGCCAAGGACAAAAGAAGTCGAGCGGCCTCCTCTACGTCCACGAAGTCCCGTGCTGCGGCAAGGTCGCCCACCCGCAGGATGGGATGCTGCTCTGGTCCAACAATCTGCCGAGCAAAGGAAGGCAATGCGAGATTGGCCGGCATACCGACCCCCACGGCGTTGAACAGCCGGGCAACCAATACCGGGAGACCCGTTTTCGCGGCGGCGAAGCCCAACAGGCTCTGGGCGTGCTTAGCGATCGCGTAGTCGGTAAGGGGCGCGCACGGGTGGGTTTCGGCGGTGGGCTGCGCGGTTGTGGGGACGTTTCCGTATTCGGCAGCGGACCCAATTAGCATCACCCGAGGCGGACGGCTGGCAGCCACCGCCGCGCCAAGAAGTTCGGCGGCCAGCGCCGTGTTCGTGTCAAAACACGCCCGCGCATCGGAACTTTGGATAGCCCCTGCACAGTGGATGACAACGTCCGGGCGCCCTACCTCCAAAGCCCTGGAGAAGTCTGCTCGCGTCCAGGGGCCAGGACCGAGCGCAAGTTCATCCGCTGCAGAGCACACCGGCGCTCGGGTTAAACGTGTCACGGTCCAGTTGGAAGCGGCAGAAACGATGTGCCGCCCCACGAACCCGGTCGCACCCGTTAACAGCAGACGCATTGTCAGTCCGGCATACGAACAAAGGCTTGCGGGTCGCGTTCGACGATCGCCTGGGCTTCCGCGAAGTCCTCCGGTCGGCCGATGTCGAGCCAAAAGCAGCTCTGACAGTGGCAGAATACGCGCCGGCCGGCTTGCTGCATCGCCTGCATCAGCACCGGCATGTCCAGATACTCACCGGGAGCTATGAACGGACGCACTGCGTCGCGCCCCAGCACGTAGATGCCCATGCTGACGAGGTGCTGATAGGCCGGCTTCTCCTGATAACCAGTAAGGCGCATCGCCTGGTCCACCTCAAGCAACCCGAATTCCGAACGGAGTTCACGCCGGTAGGCACCAATGGTCGCGTCGGACTGGCGGGCGCGGTGGTCCGCCAGCATTGCCCCCATGCCGAGAGTGGTCAGCAGATCGCCGTTCGCGAGAAAGAAATCGTCACCCAATTTGTCCAGCACCAAGCCGATTGGGCCAGCGGTGCCCATAGGCCGATCCTCTATGCTGTAGGTAATGGAAAGACCGAACCGACTGCCATCGCCGAAGAAGGCCTCGAGCAGATGGCGGAGATGATTAACCGCAAGGATAACCTCGGTTACGCCAGCTGCGCGAAGCTGGTTCAGGAGAATTTCGAGAACCGGTTTGTCGCCCAGGGGCATGAGCGGCTTGGGAAACAACGCGGAATAGGGGTGTAGACGCGAACCCTTACCGCCTGCCATGACGATCGCCTGCATCAGACGGCGTAGCTTTCCGGAGTAAACAGCCCGGGATTTGCAGACACGAATTCGATGACCCTGCGCAGACCGTCGTCCAACGAGGTGGCTGGCCGCCAGTCAATAAGTCGACCCGCCTTGCGATTGTCGGAAACCAGTTTCATCACCTCGCTCTTTTTCGGTCTGTCGCGGTTCGCGTCATGAACGATTGCCTTGTTGCACTGCATCAACGCCAAAGTACGGGTCGCAAACTCACCGATACTGAAGGTCTCGCCGGTGCCCAGGTTGATCGTCTCGCCGAGAATGCCGGGGATCGTGGCCGCCCGTATGAACCCATCGACGGTGTCTGAGACATAAGTCATGTCCCGCTGTGGTGCCAGTGCGCCCAATTGTATGACGTCGCGGAACAGGGCCTGGGAAATGATCGTCGGGATGAAAGCCCGCGCGGATTGCCGCGGACCGAATGTATTGAATGGCCGAATGGTTACCACCGGCGTGTCGAACGACCGAAAATAGGATTCGGCAATCTTGTCGGCGCCGATCTTGCTGGCCGAATAAGGCGATTGCCCTTGCAGAGGGTGCTCCTCGTCGATTGGTGCACGCAGCGCAGTGCCGTAAACCTCGGACGTGCTGGTATGAACGACTCGCTGAGTCCCCAGCCGCCGCGCCGCTTCCAGCACGTTTAGAGTACCTTCGATGTTGGCGCGGACGTAGGATCTCGGTGCGACGTATGAATAGGGAATCGCGATTAGGGCGGCAAGATGCAGGGCGATATCCTTGCCCTCCATTGCGCGAAAGACGAAGTCGCTGTCTTCTATGTTTCCTGCGACGATTGAGAGCTCCGCGCGAACCTCAGGCTGTAGAAATTTCAGATTGCCAATCGATGAAGCTGAGTTGTAATGGACCATCGCTGTCACCTTCGCCCCTGAGCGCGCCAGCGCCTCCGTTAGGTGGCTGCCGATGAAGCCCGCCGCACCGGTGACCAGAATCCGCTTGCCTGTAACCATTTGCTCATCCATCACCCGCGCGGGCATGATTCACGCTTGCGGGGGTCCTTGCCCGACGCGGCCATGCTCTAGCCGCTGATGTTGGGGGCTGCAACTCCCACCGACCCGACGCGAGCGGCCCAGCCAATCCGGCTACGCAGCAGTGTGGAAGGCGTCACCAACGCATTTTCCGCATCGCTTCGCCGCACCAGGGATGTTTTCCGCACCCGTATCAGATGGGCGGTGCCGGACACCGGCTTGTGCAGATAACCGTGGGCCACCACCTCAGAGTTCCAAGACCAGTCCTCTTTGCCGTACCCCACCGCGAGATTGGTGCGGCGATAGGGGACCTTCAGATAGGTGTCCCGGTGAGCGAAACTGAGCGATGTCCACTGATTGCGCACGCCAAGCGTGACCCAGTCGCCCTCGGTCGTTTCCATATCTGGGTGAATGAGCCAATATGGTGCCTGTCCCGGACCGAAATAGAGGCTGGCTTCTGGATGCCAGACTACCGCCCGCGGCTCCGCCAGCGCCGCTTGATATGCCGCTAAAAGCCACCGTGGCCCCCAAAGATCATCGCCATCGAGGAAGGCGACATAGTGGCCATTTGCTGCCGCAGCGCCGACATTCCTTGCGAGCCCGAGGTCATCGACGGTGGTTTCGAGAAGCTGCACGCCGGGGCTGTCGGCCAACGTTTCCAGCGTTGCTCTGTCGGAGCAATCTGCCACCGCCAACACCTCAACCGCGATGCCCGCCGCTTCGGCGACCTGCCGCGCACCTGCGATGCTCAGCAGCGAGCCTCGTGCCAAATCGCCTTCGCGATGAACGTTCACTATCGCCGTGACAGCGATCATTCTGTCGGTCCTGGCGAGGAAAGGAAGCCCTGGTGGTCACGCCAACGACGGAGGTCGCGAAGCTTGCCATTTTCATCGGGCGTCAGCGCGAAGCGATCTGCGATCCGACGCATCGCCCGTTCGCTGGGCCCATAAAGAATCGAAAGCACATGGATGCACCTTCGTAAGTAGTCCTCAAGCAGGGCGGTCGCGGAAAAGTCCGGAGACGCCGCAACTGCTGCAAAAAGGGCGATGCCGGATCGCAGCGTACGCCCATAGCGGGCCAGCATCTCCCAACCCGCCCGGCTGCCCATGACCATGACTGCGGCCGGCTGCAGACCACTTATCAAGGCGACAGCCAACCTAACGCGGTCCTCCGTGCTCAGGTTCGGGGAGAACTCCGCCAACGAGCGCCACTGGACACCGTTCGGCAGAAGCTCCGCGGTTGACACGGTCTGAGCATCGGTCTCCACAATCAGCAGGTCAGCGGCGTCAGCGGCAAGATCAGCCAGTTCCAGCGTATCATCGATCGATCCAACCAGCAGGATGCGACGCGGCAAACTATAGATCGACAGATAAAGCGCTCGCCAGACCGACGAGACAGTGTCAGGTGCGAACTCCTGAATCGGCATTCCAGCTAGCGATTCGGACATAGCAGCCAAATCAGGTTCCAACGGAGAGAGAGCCTTAATTACCGCTCTTGCCTCTGCAACGGCTGCAGGACTTAGCTTCCAGCCAGGGGGGGGGTGGTCTCGCTCACGCAAACCCGACCCTTCTGACGCTTGCGGCATGGCAATAGAGGCGGCTTCTCAGGCATCGCGTCGTTCCGCCGAGAGCAACGATGCCAAGCCGATGCTGTATGCCCCAACCATACCCTGTCGATCCAGACGGCCCTCAGCATATGTCCGCGCTTGGCGCCGCATCTTGGTCAGCCCCGGGAGGTCGCGTGCTGCACCCTCGATCCGATTGGCGAAATCGTTGAGCGCATTCGGCTCGCAAAGCCATCCGGTGCGATAGTCTTGAATGAGGTCCGGAAGCGCGCCGACGCGGGAGGCCAGCACTGGCACGCCCATAGCCAACGCCTCGAGCGCTACGACGGGCCGTCCGTCTAGCACGGATGGAATGACCAAAAGGTCGAACGACGCGAGAATAGGGGTGATTTCCGGCACCTCTCCCAGCAAGTGGAACCGGCCGTCGGGAAAATGCGCCTCATGGATTGCAAGCTCAATGGCCCTCCGCTGGTGTCCGGTGCCGGTCATCACGAAGCAAATCGGTAACGTCAGGTCGACCAGTCGGGCAATCTCGACGAACCCAAGCGGGTTCTTTTCCTCGGACCAGCGTCCGGAGAATCCTACGATCACGTCGTCCGGTGCTGCACCTATCTCCCGAACCAGAGTCTCAGCACGAGGCATCGGATGCAATACGGCCAGGTCGACACCGCTTTCCACCATGTGAATTCGCGCTTGGTCTTCGCCATGGGCCAGGAGCCAGTTGCGGACCTCGTTATTCTCGACAAAAATCAGATCAATCAGGTCCCTCCGGCGCCGGTTGTTCGCGGTGTGGCCGACCGTGTTGAACAGAAGATCAGCCACGCGCAATCCCGGAAAGGCGGCTCTCAGGCCCCTGAGACAGTCGTAAACGAAAGCACTGCCCACGACCCAGGCGATATCCACACCGCGCGAGCGGACTAAATGATGGACGAGATCCTCCCATAGGTCCGCCGGGAAGCACCGCGGCAAATGGAAGATCTCGCTGGTATGGACTTCGAACCACGGCGTTGTATCGCCATGTTCACTACCCGCCTCGATCGTCGTAACGATCACAACTCGCCAGCCGATCTGGGTGAGATGTGCGACCACGGTGCTCAAGATCCGCTCCGCCCCGCCCAATAGCAGGAATGGCATGGCCAGCAAGAGTGTGGGTGGCTTTTGATCAGGCGGCAACCGATCCAGGGTGATGACGGCCGGCGGTGCGGACGGCGTTTGGTAGCGGATCGACGCTCGCTTCTGCGACAGCGCCATCCTTTCGTCGATAGGCTCCAGCACGTCCTGGTTCATCTGCCGAACCATTTTTCGTTGCCGGGCTGTGGGAAGCACGTCGGTGCCGCGGCTCAGGCTGGCGGCGTGCACTCGGTAGCGAAGCATTGGATCACGGTGCAGATTACGGAACCGTGCGCCCATGGCGGCTAGCCGGACCCAGAAGGCCCAGTCCTCGTGCACGTGACCCGAGGCGGATCGATCGACATCACGATATCCGCCGACCTGTTCCCAATGTGATCGGCGAAAGACAGCTGTGGTCAAGACATGATTGCCCTCAAGAATATCGTCTAGTCGTGGTTGCTCGAGAATGTCGACCTGGCCGTGCTCCGCACCAACCATCATCAATGCACTTGAGACGACATCGTAACCGTGTCGTTCCAGTAGAAACAACGCCTTCTCAATGTAGGAAGGCGCGAGCGTGTCGTCGGCATCCAGGCAACAGACGTAGCGCCCACGGGACTGGCTGATGCCAAAGTTCCGGTTCGCCCCGGCCCGGTGACCCGGCCCTTGCATCAGGACCCGCGTGCGCGGACGCTGCAATCCGGCCACCACGAAGCGCAACTCCTGACTGGTCGACCCGCCTTCCACCACGATAACTTCGAGGTCCTTGAAAGTTTGGGCCAGCGCCGAAATCGACGGCCTCGGCCACGAACGCGCCGTAGTTGAAGGATGTGATAACGACGCTGACCAAAGGCCAATCGTCCGGCCGCGCTTGTCCTTGCATGAAGGGACGGTGGCCGGTTTCGTCCAACACAATAAGCGGCGGCGACATCGCGGGCGGCTGCGGTGGTCCAGCGGGCTGAATGTCACCCGGCAATGGTAGGAGAGGTCGGATCAGAGCATCAGTTTCGGTGCGCAACTGCGATCGGACCTGCCGGCGAAACCGCAGTCCGCTGATCAGCCGGCCCGTGACTGTCCACCACAGGACGCGCGCTATCCGGCGGGCGAGACGAGCTGTTCTCGGATGGCGCCGGGACGCGTCGCTGAGCAAGGCGACCACCCGCCATGCCCCACTCGCCTGCGTCGCGCGGATCGCCGTCAACTCCGCATCGACTGCCGCGTATCGCTGATTCAGCGACGCTATTTGCTGGCGCAAAGCGGCTTCAATGTCACGGCTTGCGGCCAGATCCGCCCGCGCAACGGCAATCTGAGTTTAAGTCACGCTCAGGCTAGCCGTAAGTCCGGTCATGCTCTTGATCCGATCGGACACTGCGGTGTCCAGGTCGGCCTCCAGTTGCCTGACGTGACCCTGAGCTTTAGTGGCGGCGATCCGGGCCTGCTTCAGCCGCCAGAGATCGGCCTGCCACAAATCAGTCAGCCGACGCAGGAGCGGCGGGTTGAGCATCGTCGCCGGCAAATCGGCCAGGACGCTGACGTCCGTTGGCGTTGGCGTCGCGGCGTGAACTAAGTGCATCAAGGTCCGGGCCGTTGCCTCGGCAGCCGAGACGTGTTCTGATCGTCGGAGCAGAACCCGGTCTACGAGATCTTGGATGGTCTGGCGGTTTGCTTGCCCGCGAAACACCAGCCCGACAAAGGTAGATGCATAACCTGTAACGAATAGTTCTGCGCCCATTAGTTCAGCGCCAAGTTCGGTTTGGACTAGTCGTTGCAATGCTGGCTCAGTCGGATACCAGACGTGTTCGAGCGATGAGGTTAGCCATGTGGTATTATCATGCACTGAGGACATTAACGGCACTTCGAACAGCAACACGCCCTCGTCACGCAACAGGCTTAGTGCTGCCGCCATGCCGGACCGGATATCGCGCAGGTGCTCGAACACAGCAATTGCGGTGATTACGTCAAAGCTGCCGCGATAGCCGTCGAGCAGAGCCGGGTCCAGGACATCCCGCCCAAGCACGACGATACCGCGCTTGGTCGCAAGCCGGCCGGCGGCTTCATTCGCCTCCAGGCCAAACTTTGAATAACTGGAGCTGAGCTTCGCCAGCAGATGCCCGTCAACGCATCCGATGTCTAATACTCGTCCGCCGTTCGGAAGGAGCAACTCGACTAACGCCGCTGCCCAGCCAATGCCATGTTCGGCGGTATAGGCATAGTCCGCATATCCGTGCCCGGCGTCTTCCTGGCCGACAGGTTGGCATGTGCCGTAGTAGCCGTCCCCGTAGAATGCCATCAGGTCGCTCGGGATCGTTTCGATGACGCCCATCTCGCATCCTGTGCAGCGAATAACCGAAACCCCATCGCTTCGACATGCCAATGGCACGAAGTCGTCGCAACCGCAGACCGCGCAATGAAATCTCGTAAGACCTGAGTTGGCGTCTGCCATTAACCTGTCCCGCGGATGGGCAATAAGTCAGATCGACGGATAATGCCGTTTTGGAGCATCGTTGTCTGCCATCAAGACGTTGCTGAAACCGGTGCCGGACCGCGCCGCATCCAAAAACAACCACCATGTGTCCCTGCCTCCCGAAACAGGTCTTCACGCTTCCAAAGGGAGGTCAATATATCATGGAGCTTTGGCTGGGAAGAAGCCCATTTCGCTGGAAGCATGATCTCATCACCACTGGCGCCCCCTAGAAGATACGCAAGCAGCAGGTACTGTTCATTGTAGAAACGCTAATTCCAAGCTTGCGGATAGTCCCATGGGAGCAGAATATCGTGCAAGCCCCAAATTGTGCCCGGCGGCAACGCAGGTAGGACCTCCGAAAAGAAGACGGTTACGTCGGAATTCGGGAAGCTACGGTGGCTGTTATCCACAAACAACATATCGTCCGGCTCAACGCGATCCCAGAAGTCGCGCGGCACATCTTCCATTCGACACCGCATCACCTCATCACAGAGCGTGTCAACGGTGGTATGTGGATGCGGATCGATCGAGATAATCTTGGTGCCTAGCCCCAAATCTCGTATCGCACGCCGCGCGAAGCGGGTGGATATCCCGGATCCGACTTCGATGTATCGCCGCGGTGCATGCACACCGATCAGCCCGTAAAGTGAGGCGCCGTCCAATGGAGGAAACCAATCGTTAGCCCAGAATGGGCCGATCGGATCCTCCTCTAGGCGCGGGATGCGAAGCAGGTTTTCCACATACTCAGCCACGCCGTGCAGAGTGGCTTTGTAGCGATATTCCTCCGCGCGAAACCGCGCCTGCAGGCGCTGTCCCCCTGCTCCTGTCTCGATCGGACGAGATCGTGGATCATATCCGTATTCGGTTATGATTAATCGGCCCTCTACCCGCGCACTGTGTACCTCGGCGTCCTCCGGATGTTCTCGCGTATCCTGAGCGTTCTGGGATAGTAGCAGATCACGCTCTGCAAGCAGCGAGTCGCGAGCGTGGCGTAGGCGACGGATCGCAGGCACCCACGAGGCCGCGTCACGCAAAAGACCCATGCAGAAATCCTTACCGTTGATGGCACCGTAGCCGTCTTCGAAGGATTTGCGAAGCCAGCCAGCAATTCTAACTGCGAGGGCTTCGCATTGACCGCGGGCAACGGTCCGCTGCGCCACAGTTAGACCTTTTCGGATTGCTGCGGGTCGCTTTTGGACATCTTGCCTGGCCAATCCGCCGGTTCTTCAATTCGAAGGCGCGGTGAACGCCCTTGAGGCCCTGATTCGCGGTCTGCGCGAGATCTGCGCCGGATACGCGGTATCGAAGATGAGGTGCTGACAAGACCGGGCCGCTACAAGCCGGTCGCCGATAATCTGCACGTCAAAGAAGTGTGGGTGGGCGACGGCGAGCGGCGCAAGCGCTATGTGCTGTGCCTCAACCCGCAAGAGGCCGAGCGTGCGCGCACGCGTCGGGCGCAGTTGCTAGTCGAACTCAATGCTGAACTGGCGCTGTTGGAGCAACGTCAGGAGGATCACCTCAAAGCCGCCTGTGAGTTGATGGCCTCGCGTCGTTACGGCCGTTATCTGAGCGGAAACGAGCACGGCCGGCCGTGGCTGGATGCGGCGAAGGTGAAGGCGGCGGAGAGGTTTGACGGCAAGTTCGTGGTGATCAGCAACGACGACACATTGTCAGCCGAGGACATCGCACTTGGCTACAAAGGTGGTTAGATCATCGAGTCCTGGTTCCGGCGGATCAAGCAGACGGGTTTGCAGGTGCGGCCGATGTTTCATTGCACGCCGCGCCGGATCGAGGCGCACGTCAAGCTGTGTGTATTGGCGCTGCAGGTGTAACGGGCGGCTGAGATGCGCTGTCAGCTTCCCTGGGCGCGAATTGCCCATGCGCTTGGTGGGCTGAAGGCGGTATGCTACCGCTGTGAAGACCGGACTATTGTTCAGCGGTCGAAATCACCGCCGATCTGTCTGCGATGCTGAAAACCCTAAAGCTATCAGTGCCGAAGCCAATCCTCTCGGTCAAGGAACCGCCTTCGGCAACCGCCGCGGCTTAGGCACACGCCCAGAATCCGCCCATCGTAAACGATTGAGATATTGGACAAATTCCGACCGTCTGCCTCACCACCGCGAGTTGTGTGCGTCAAGCTGTGCAAATGCGGTTTTGCAAGTCGCAAGTGAAGTTCTTGGTTCGGCTGAAGTGGGGCCGTTTCTTCGTTCTTTAATCGCTGGGATATTTGCAAGCCAAAAGTGTGCTTTTTGTTCGTCTTGAAGCATCGTTTTTTGTCCCGGCCCATGCACGTTGCGTGCGCCGCGCGGAGATTGGGTCAAGACGGGCCGCAGGGCCCCCGCGTAGCGGCGCGCAGTGGTCTTGATCCAATCGAGCACGGCGCGAGCGTGAGGTCAGGGCGGGTGTCGTCGCTGCCGGATCATGGTTCTTTCCGCGATCTGCCCGCAACGCGCCGCGGGCAGTCGCAACATGGCGATCCGGAAGGCCGGTGCTCCTAATGTCCCAGGCGCGGTCACCGCTCTTATGCGGGCCGCCGCGAAGAAAGCGGAGCCACCGAGCCTCGTCCCGGCCGGGATATCCTCCCGCCCTCAGCAGGCGGAACTGTCGGCGGCTCAGGCGTGGGCGGGCAGCCCATTGCAATCAAAGTCGCGATCATTTTTCCAGACGGCATGCATGATGACGGCGAGCTTGCGCGCCACGGCCACGGTGGCCCGGCGCAGGCCGATCCGCGCCACCATCGCATGTCCCCAGCGTCGCAGCGTGCTGTCGGTCACCTTGCGCGTGAGAATGGCATTCGCCGCCTGGAACAGATAGGCGCGCAGAAGCCCGTCGCCGCATTTGGAGATGCGTCCGGCGCCGTCGACATCGCCGGATTGGTAGCGGCGTGGGGTCAAGCCCAAATAGGACCGTGCCGGATCGTCTGAACCGTTCCGGGTTGTCGATGACGGCGACAAAGGCCAGCGCAACGATCACGCCGACCGCCGGAATGCTCATCGCCTCTGTATAGCAGGATCAGATTTGGCGCGCTTGAGAAGCTGCCCATCCCGGACACGGATCTGCTCACGCAGGCTCTGCCAGACAGCAAGCATTGGTTCGGCGATGGCGCAAAGGGCCGGGTTGCCGGCGCAGACCTCTCGCACACGGCCGGCGAACAGCCCGCCAGCGCCCTTGCGGACCACGTGGCCAAACGCTTTCAACAGGCCGCGCAATGTATTGGCAATTGCCTGGCGCTGCGAGACCAGTTGCGCGCGGGCAACCAACAAGAGTCGCAACGACTGCGCATCCATACTCTTGACCGCAATCTCGCGGAACCAGCCGGTCCGCACCACCTGCGCAAGCCGTGCGCGTCGTTGGCATCGGTCTTGTTGATCTGCACACGAAGAGCGGCCTTGGCGTGGCGCGCGTCGAGGCAGACGATCGGCACGCCGCGGGCACGCAGCGCCCGGGTCAGAAAGTTCGACAGCAACCCAGTCTCAAGCCCGGCTCGGTTGACGCTGGGGGCATGCTGGCGGATCGGCATCAGGATCGGTGGCACACTTGCCACGCCAAACCACGATGCCTTGCTGATCAATCACACAGACCGAAGTCTGCTCCTGCGAACATCCAGACCAACGTAGTGCGACGGTTCCATGGGGTCCTCCTGCTTTGGCGTCATGCCGCCAGGAGGTTAACCCTAGCAGCGATTACCCCATGTTCCAGCCTGACCTCGCCCAAGGCGTCGCGTGCAGCCGCGGTCAAGCATGGCCTTTAGGCCGCCGCCTTTGCGGCGCGCAGTGTCCTGTGTGCCGGGCATGTCCGGCAGCCTGGGGGTGAAAGTCCCCTGTGCAACCTGATGGAGGTAAAGCACGAGTGAAGCGCAAGGGCGGAACAGCGAGGGACCGTCTGAAGGAAGCGTGGAACGAAATCGCGACCTGACGAACAGCAACCGGATACGAGGCAGACTTGGTCGGACGAGCGGGCAGGAAGTCGCAAAGTCCATATCCATCAAGGGCCAGGGCTGTAAATCCGGCGGGTGTGCGAGGAAGGCTGCGGGGCTTACCCCGGGAGATCTGCACCCTGTCCCTCCCGGGAAACCGGATGGACTGAGGGAGCCGTAAGGTTCCCTGACCGCGATGCATAAGTCAGCAGACGGTATAGTAGGTCGCTCCGGCGGCTGAAGGCCCGAACGGTCCCTGCAAGGGGTTGAAGGAAAGGGCAAGTAGCTCGGAGATATCATGACCACACCGCGACCGCCATTCCAGTTCACATTGGACTTGCCGATGCCGGGCAGGGGTGAAGCCCCGCGTCCGGTCGTGCGAAAGGTCGAAGTGGCCACGGCGATGCCTGAACCGCGCCGGGTTTGCCGGAGGCTCTAAACCTTGAGAGGTTGGGGCGATGGAAAAGGCAAAGACAGCGAAACGGTATTCGGCAGAGGTGCGTTTGCGGGCGGTTCGAATGGTGTTGGAGCATGGCGCGGATCACGCCTCGCAATGGGCAGCGATCGGCTCGATAGCGGCGAAGATCTGCTGCACAGGGGAAACGCTGCGCGGCTGGGTGCGCCAGGCGGAGCGGGATGGGGGTCTGCGGGCCGGGCCAAGCAGCGAGGAGCGGGACCGCATCAAGGCCCTGGAACGCGAGGTGCGCGAACTCCGTCAAGCCAACGAGATCCTGCGCAAGGCGTCGGCGTATTTTGCGATGGCGGAGCTCGACCGTCGGTCCAAGCCATGATCGGCTTCATTGACGATCATCGCGCTGCCTACGGGGCCGAGCCGATCTGCCGGGTTCTGCCGATCGCCCCAAGCACTTACCATAAGCATGCAGCCAAGCGCGCCGATCCCACCAAATTGTCCGCCCGAGCGGGGCGCGATGCGAACTTGCAGACCGGATATAAAGCGGGTCTGGGACGCGAATTTCCAGGTCTACGGCGTGCGCAAGGTCTGGCGGCAGCTTCAGCGCGAGGCCATCGCCGCGCCGCGCTGCCAGGTTGCCCGGCTGATGAAGCGGATGGGGCTGGCGGGCACGGTGCGCGGCAGGACGGTGAAGACCACGCACAAATTCCTGGCCTACGTGCTGACATTCCTGCTCCCCACCCTGTCCAAGGGCGACATCGTGGTGATGGATAATCTGCCGGCTCACAAGGTTGCAGGCGTGGTCGAGGCGATTGAGGGCGTCGGCGCGCGGATACTGTATTTGCCGCCCTACTCCCCCGATCTGAACCCGATCGAACAGGTCTTTGCCAAGCTCAAAGCACTACTGCGAAAGGCCAAGGAGCGAACCATCGGCGATCTATGCCGAGTTTCCCTCTGTCAGCCGCTTCGATCTATTGATAACGCAAGATTCTATCGTTAATTTGGTCTAAAGCGTAGCCATGTAATTTAGAATTTGAGACTTGTACCTCTGGTTCGGATATGCGCATCATCGCGCCATGTATATCGGATCCGTCCGCAACCGGAATTCACCGCCAGCCATCCTCCTGGGCGAGAGCTACCGCCAGGACGGTAAGGTCCGCAAACGCACGCTGTGCAACCTCTCCGACTGGCCGCTTGCCCAGATCGAGGGCCTGCGGGGCGTGCTCAAAGGCGGCACCGTCATCCCCGCCGAGCGCGACGCCCTCACCGTCACCCGCTCGCTGCCGCACGGCCGTGTCGCCGCAGCGCTGGGCACGCTGCGCAAAGATCGGCCTCGACCGCATCCTCGGCCCCGCTGGCAACCGATGCCGCGACCTCGTCGTCGCCCTCATCGTCGGGCGCATTCTCGATCCCGTCTCCAAACTCGCCGCGGCACGCGCCCTCTCGCCGGCCACGGCTACCTCCAGTTTGGGCGAAGTCCTCGATCTCGGCACGGTCGACGAAGATGAGCTCTACACTGCGCTGGACTGGCTGCTGGGCCGCCAGCCGGCCATCGAAGCGAGCCTGGCCAAACGCCATCTGACCAACGGCACACTCGTGCTTTACGACGTTTCTTCGAGCTACATGGAGGGACGTTGCTGTCCACTGGCGCAACGCGGCTACAGTCGCGACGGCCGCAAGGGCACGTTGCAGATCGTTTACGGTTTGCTCTGCGCGCCCGACGGATGCCTGGTTGCCATCGAGGTGTTTGAAGGCAACACCGGTGACCCCAAGACCCTGGCCGTGCAGATCGAGAAGCTGAAGCAGCGCTTCCACCTCGATCATGTCGTCATGGTCGGCGATCGCGGCATGATCACCCAGGCCCGCATCACCGACGACATCGAACCCGCGGGTCTCGACTGGATCAGCGCCTTACGCGGACCGGCGATCCAGGCGCTGCTGCAAAGCGGGGCGTTGCAACTGACCCTGTTCGATCAGCGCGACATGGCCAGCATCACCGCGCCCGAGTTTCCCGGCGAGCGGCTGATTGTGTGCCGCAACGCCGATCTCGCCGCCGAACGCGCCCGCAAGCGCGAGGGCCTGCTGGCCGCCACCGAGCGCGATCTGAGCCGCGTCAGGGCCGCGGTCGGCCGCAAGCGCGCTCGGTTGCGGGGCACGACTGAGATCGCGCTCGCGGTCGGCGCGGTGCTCAACGGGCACAAGATGCGCAAGCATTTCAATCTCGAGATTACTGACGCGGCGTTCGGTTTCACCCGCAAGACCGCCGAGATCGCCGCCGAGGCCGCGACCGATGGCTTGTATGTCGTGCGCACGAACCTCGCCGCCGACGTGCTGAGCGATGCCGAGACCGTGCGCAGCTACAAATCCCTGGCGCTGGTCGAGCGCGCATTTCGCTGCATCAAAACCGTCGATTTGCAGGTCCGTCCGGTGCATCACTGGCTGGCCGATCGGGTGCGCGGGCACGTGTTTCTCTGCATGCTGGCCTATTACGTCGAGTGGCATATGCGCCAGCGCCTCGCGGCGATGGCTGTTCGACGATGACGACAAGCAGGCCGCCGAGGCACGCCGTGCCAGCGTGGTGGCCAAGGCACCTCGCTCGCAGGCTGCGGTCACCAAGCAGACCACCGGGCTGACCGCGGACGGATTGCCGGTGCACAGCTTCCAGTCGCTGCTGGCCGACCTGGCGACGCTGGCGCGCAACATCATCGTCACCGCGATTACGCCGAATTATCCGATGACCGTGATGACCAGGCCAACGCCGCTCCAACACAGGGCGTTCGAGTTGCTGGGGGTGGGTGTGTAGCCAGTAACAGCGCGGAGGTTTATTGTTGTATTACAGTTGCTTGCGTCATGAGCCGCCGACCCGGCGCTCAGGCAACAATGCCCAGCGACATCGCGGACACCTTCTCCGCCACGTGCGTATGGGCCATCGTACCGAGGCTGACTACGATCGGCCGATGGTCCGACGCCTCCCGCAGCAGGGTTCTGGCTCCAAGACAGGCGACGCCCCGGATAAGGCACCGGTCGATCCGCAGCGGGACCACGTCGCCCGCGACGTGCGTGGGTTCGCGGGGTCCAACATCACGAAAGCCCGGAAGCAGGGTCGGCCCGATCAAGTTATAATCGCCGACCACGGCGGCCCGGTACGGCAGAGCTCTGGCGATTTGTCTGAGCTGCCGGCGGTTCAGGATCTGGCCGTGCGAGAGATGGACGTTCGCGATTGTGATCGATCCGAGATCGATGATCTGGCAAACGCGATGAAACATCGCTCCAGCCTGAAGCGGCAGCACGACCGGCACTTTTGGAAACGACACCGGGCTCCATACCGCCAGGCCGTGGACCCGGCCTGGCATGAGGTTGCGCTGATATTGGCCGCCGAGTCGCTTAATTAAGCCGTCCATCTCCCGGGTCGCCTCCTGCATCAACAGAAGGTCGGGATCTTCCCGACTTATCAGCCGGACCACATCTTCCAGGGACGCCCCGGTCAGGCGGAGCAGGTTCCAGCTGATAAGTTTGAACATTGCCGAACATAAATGCGGGTGGCGCACGACTAGTGCAACCAATTTGTCTGCCTTCGCGTCCTTTTGCACCCGTTCACAGATACGGCAGCATCAATCGCGCGCCGGCGTCACGCAAGCGGATGAGCAGCGAGCGGCTATCCAGGTCAGCCTGGGTCAATTCCGAGGCTCGGCAACCCTCCATGATCGAGGTCAGCACACTCGCCAGAGCCCGGTCGTAAACCTCCATGCAAAGCTCAAAATTGAGGCGGAATGAGCGGATGTCCCAATTACAGCTTCCGATCAGGCACCATTCCTGGTCCACGACCATGATCTTGGTGTGATGGAACGGCGGCGGAACTCCGCCAGATACGGACCCCATCGCCGAGAAGCGGGCCGATGTTCGCCTGGGTCCCCCAATCCACTAACTTGTGATTGCTCTTTTGTGGCAGCACCACATTCACCGTCACGCCTCGCATGGCGGCCAGAGAGAGCGCGGTTATCAGCCGCTCGTCCGGCAGGAAGTAGGGGGTCATGACGTCGATGCTCTCCCGCGCGCAGGCCACTGCCTGGAGCACCGCGAACTCCACCTTCTCAAGATCCTCGTCTGGTCCGGAATCGATGACGCGCGCCGAGGGACCCTCCCGCGGGGCAACCTGAGGCAGCCATCCCGCACCCTCGAGGTCTTCGCCGGTCACGAAGGCCCAGTCATCTACGAAAGCTTCAGCCAATTGCGAGACGACCGGTCCGTCGATCCTAAAATGCATATCCTGCACCGGCAGCTTCGGCCGCGTGGCCATTACGTTCTCGTCCGCGATGTTCATGCCGCCGGTGAAGGCAACCGTTCCGTCCAACACCAGAACCTTCTTGTGGTTGCGCAGGTTGATGAACGGCATGCGCCAGGGCAGAAGCGAGTGCATGAAGCGGGCAGCCCGGACGTTCTCTCCGCGCAATCGGCGATAGGTCGGCGACAACAGCCAACCGCCACCGATGCCATCGATGAGCACGCGCACCTCGACCCCACGTCGCTTGGCTTCGATCAGGGCGACGATAAATCGGCCACCCCAGGCGTCGTTTCTGAAAATGTAAGACGACAGGCCGACGCTCGATTTTGCCGCGTCGATCGCCGCCAACATGGGCGGGTAAGCCGTGTCCCCGTTCTGGTAGATCGTTACCTGGGTCCCTGTAAGAAGCGGACGGGCGGTGATTTGGCCGATCCCGCGACCCAGCGAATCCATGCCTTCGGCCTCGCCGCGCAAATACGCAACGTCAGCGGCGCCGTCGGGATCGTCGTTCGTCAGCCGGAGTTGGCGGGCCCGGCTTCTTACGCGGTTAACGCCAAACAGCGCATAGCTGATCGCGCCGAGGATCGGCGCAAACCAGACAAGCCCGATCCACCCGACCGCGGACGCCACCTCCCGCTTGCGCAATAAGATGTGGACCGTCGTGCCGATCGCCAGCACCAGGCCAATCGCAGCGGTTACGTCCGTCCTAAGATGGAGCAAATCCCGCCAGATGTCATTCACGATCGTCGGGCAGTGCTGGAGATCTCGTAGCGTGCATCGAAGTATTGAACCATTGCCTCAGCAGGCGCCGTCCGCAGTAAACGGTGCAGCTAACAGCAAATTCGTGTTCGTGCCAGCCTCTCTAGTCGATAAAATCTGACGGATAGGGGCGCCGGCTTTCATCGCCAGCCCTAGGTTCGATGCCAACTGCAAGGATGCTTTTGGCGGGTCCGGACCACCAGGTCAGCCGGGTGCCGCTGGAAGGCTGGCGGTTAGGTGTCCACGAGCGCCGTCAGGATTGCATCCCGATTGGTGGTATCCCCGACCGCGTGCACCGGTTGAATCGCAACATGGGTCGCCCCGGCGGCGAAATGGGCTCGGAGACCATCCTTCACCTGAGCGGCGGACCCCCATAGGACCATTGCGTCGATAAACGCGTCGGATCCGCCGTTCGACAGGTCGGCCTCGGTAAAGCCCATGCCGAGCCAGGCATTCCGGTAATTGTCCAGCACCATGTAGCGGGACAGTTCCTCGCGGCCCAGGGTTCGCGCTTTCACGGGATCGGTTTCAATCGTAACCTTCTGCTCGATGGCGAGCCATTTGTTCGGCCCGAGAATCTTCGCCGCCTCCGCCGTGTGCTTAGGAGTGGTGTTGTACGGCACGGCGCCTTTGGTCATCTGCCCGGCCAGTTTCAGCATTAGAGGGCCCAGAGCGGCGATGCAAATCGGGAAATCCGATGCGTCTGCCTCACCCTTAGTGATTCCGTTCAGATAGGCCCGCATCGCCGGCACCGGTTTTTCATAAACATGGCCGCGGAGTCCTTCGACCATCGGGACATGGCTGACGCCGAGGCCCAGGATGAACCGATCGCCGTACAACTGGTTCAGGCTGATCATACCTCGCCGCGAGGTGAACGCATCGCGCGCGTAGATTGACGCAATGGAGCTGCCGATTTTCAGCGTCGTGGTCTGTGAGAGCATGAAGCCGGCGACGGTGAACGATTCGTATCCGCGGGCTTCCGGATACCACAGGGTATCGTAGCCGAGGCGTTCCACGGTCTTTGCGAAGGCGCTGATGCCTGCAGCGTCATTGTGCTTGTCGGAGGAGTACCAAACTCCCAGACGTCCCAGCTTCATTGGCGAGCTCCCGTTCAGATGATCTTCGCCGACAGAAAGCCGGCGATGTCGGATGGACTGTAGCCGAGTTCCTTCAGAACCTCCTCATTGTGCTGTCCGAATCGCGGCGGCGGCCGATCGACGCGCGGTCCACCGTGGCCGAACTTGAAGGCCGTGACCGGAACAGTGAAAGCCCCTGGAATGCCCGGCGCGCCGTCGTGGCGATGCAGCAGACCCCGCAATCCAAGCTGCGGATCTGCCAAGGCTTCGCCCATGCTGCGCACCCGCGAGGCGGGAACGTGGCGTTCCTGCAAATATTCTTCCCATTCAGCGGCCGTGCGGGTCAGCATGAGCACGGTGAGTGCCTGCACCTCCCGGTCATGATCGACGTCGCGCTCATCATTGGTCCGCTTGATCAGGTCCGGCCGCTCCAGCACAGTCCAGAGACGTTTCTGCTGCCGCAAGTTTGACGCCCCGAGCATGACGATGCCCTCGGCGGTCTGATAGGCCATGGAGGTCGCGTGCGGCATCCGGTTTCCCGAGGGCTTCGGATGCTTGCCGTTTCGCAGATAGCCGGTGACATGACTCGCCATCAGGATCATCGCCACGTCCAGCATCGCCATATCGACGCGTTGCCCCTCGCCGGTGCGCTCGCGCTGAAATAATGCCGCGGACAGGGCGAAGGCGCCCATGGTCCCGGTGGCGTAATCGATCGCCGGCGCGCCGATCTTGATCGGATTGACCTCCGGCGTGCCGGTCATCGACATAATGCCTGAGGTAGACTGGATCACATGGTCGTAAGCGGTCCGCTCCCGCTTTGGTCCGCTCTGACCAAAAGCCGAGAACGATGCGTAGATCAGCCTCGGGTTTATTCTCCGAATATCTTCATAACCTAACCCGAGGGCTTCCAACGCGCCGGGCCGATAATTCTCCACCAGCACGTCGGCCGTGGCGGCCAGCTTCTTCAGTATCGTGTGCCCCTCCTCAGTCTTCAGGTTCAGCGTGATCGCGCGCTTGTTTGATCCCTGGGTCAGGAAACCGGTACCCATGCCCGCATGGTTCAAATCGTTGTCGGTACCAGAGCCACGGCTTTGGTCTGGCTCATTGGGATCTTCGACCTTGATCACATCGGCGCCCAGTAGTCCAAGCTGATATGTGGCGAATGGGCCTGCCAAGACGTGGGTGATGTCGATAATTCGGACGCCTTCGAACGGACGCGTCATCGGTAACCTCCTGACGATTGCCGGACCGTGCCGCCTTGCCATTGCAGCGTCAATCGCGTGCCCGAAAGTATTCGCCGCCGCTATCCGGGCGCCGGGCCTGGGCTGATCGCGAGATGAAGGACTTCCTTCGCAATATCGGTGTGCCCGCCAAAGCGATTTCGGTGCCTACTATGCCGCTCTAGCCTACGCCCTATTAATTTCGTGATGACAAATACTTGGCAGGATTGATGCGGGCCTTCGATCACAGCTGCCATGCAGCGGCCGTCGAGGCCACGTTCTGCCCCAACGCGTATTGAACGTGGCGGTGCGTTTGCCGCCTTGACAGCCTCCACGGCGCGGGTTGATCTCAATGCCGAAATACACAATTCCGGCGGAGTGAACCGTCGGCCCAGGAAGCGCTGACCATGAAAGCATCCAGTTCGAGTGAATCGATCATACCGATTTTCCCCATACATTATATTGGCATAACGATTCGCGACTCTGGATGCTTCCACGGCGAACCGATGGATGTCTTCGCCGCGCGAGAAATGCGAAGTTTTTTAGAGCCCGAGAACCCGACGCACAGCAACAGCTTATTTGCTTAAGATGTTTTCCCAGCGAGGCACTCATGTCTGTGTCCCCTGATCCGAATCCGATCCTGCGGATGCGTAACGTCTCGAAGACGTTCCCCGGCGTTAAGGCGCTGCAGAAAGTAGAACTCACGGTTTTTCCCGGCGAGGTGCACGCGTTAATGGGGGAGAATGGCGCCGGGAAGTCGACGCTGATGAAAATCCTGTCCGGGGCTTACGTCCCGGACCCCGGGGCGGAAATCCTCATTGATGACAAGCCGGTCCATATCAATGGACCGCTTTCGGCGAAAGAGCACGGCATCGCGATCATCTACCAGGAACTGGCATTGGCGCCCAATCTGACGGTCGCTGAGAACATTTACCTCGGCCGCGAAGCCCAACGCGGACCGACAATTGACCGCGCCGGCATGATCGCGGGCTGCTCGGACATTCTGACCAATCTGGGCGCGACGTTCGGACCCCGCACCGTGGTCGGGGACCTCTCCATCGCCGAGCAGCAGATGGTGGAGGTTGCGCGCGCCATCCATGCCCGCTCCCGCATTCTGGTCATGGACGAACCGACCACCGCTTTGTCCAGCCGCGAAACGCAGCGGCTGTTTCAGGTGATTTTGCGCCTGAAGGCCGAAGGTCTCGCCATCATCTACATCTCCCACCGTATGGCGGAGGTGTACGAATTGTCGGAGCGCGTCACGGTGCTGCGCGACGGCGGCTATGTCGGCACCTTGAGCCGCGAGGAGGTCCGCCCTGAAAGCATCGTTCGCATGATGGTCGGTCGCGATCTTTCATCTTTCTATAAGAAGGAGCACCGCCCCGGATTTGCCGGAAAGCCAGTGCTGGAGGTAACCGACCTGGCTGACGGACATCGGGTGAAGCGCGGCAGTTTTACGTTGCATGAGGGAGAGGTGCTGGGCCTTGCGGGCCTGGTCGGCGCCGGCCGCACCGAGCTCGCGCGCCTTATCTACGGCGCCGAACCCCGCACCGCGGGAGTAGTGAAACTTTTGGGCAAGCCGGTGAATTACCCAACCCCCGCCGAGGCGATCGATGGCGGCGTCGTCTACCTGACCGAGGATCGCAAGGCGCAGGGCCTGTTTCTTGACATGACCGTCGGCGATAACATCAATCTTGGCGTCATCGGCCGCGATGCAAAAGTCGGCGGCTGGCTCGACCGCGCCCATGCGCGAATCCGCTCGCTGGCGGCAATCAAGGCAATGAACATCCGCGTCCCCGGCCCGGAAACAACCGTCGGTTCTCTCTCCGGAGGTAACCAGCAGAAGGTGCTGCTGTCGCGTCTGCTGGAGACTAAACCGAAGGTGCTGATCCTGGACGAACCGACGCGCGGCGTCGATATCGGGGCAAAATCGGAAATCTACCGCATCATCGATGAACTCGCGCAGTCCGGTGCAGCGGTGCTGGTCATCAGTTCGGAACTGCCGGAGGTCGTTGGGATCGCGGACCGCGTCGTGGTGATGCGTGAGGGCGAGACCCGCGGTGAGGTTGGCGGCGCCACCGGCATCCCCATCACCGAGGAGACCATCATGGCCCTCGCAACCGGCGTCGAAATGGAAAAGGTGGCAGCATGAGCGGCACCGTCAGCGACGTTAAGCCCACCGGCCAGCGCGCGCGCAAGGCACAAATGCGGTCGTTCATCCGCTCGATCGGCATGCTGCCGGTCCTGATCATCCTGGGCATTCTGATCCAGGCGGCCGGGGTCTACTTTACCGGCGAGGGCCGGTTCCTGACCTGGCAGAACCTGTCGATCGTTGCCCAGCAAGCCTCGATCAACGCAGTGCTCGGCGCCGGAATGACCTTCGTGATCTTGACCGGTGGCATCGATCTTTCGGTCGGTTCAATCCTCGCGGCGTCCGCGGTGGTTGCCCTGCTGGCATCGCAAGATTTTGGCTATCTTGGGATTGTAGCTGGAATGCTGACCGGCCTCATTATCGGGCTGGGCAACGGCGTGCTGATCGCGTTCCTGCGGCTGCCGCCGTTCATCGTGACGCTTGGATCGTTGACCGCGGTGCGAGGCCTGGCGCGGTTGCTGGGAAACGACACGACGGTGTTCAACGCGGACCTGCCGTTCGCCTTTATCGGTAACAGCTCTATTCACATCGGCGACTTATTTTCCATCCCGTGGCTGGTCGTCATCGCGTTCCTGGTGATCTTCGGCTCCTGGTTGGTGTTGCGTCGCACTGTCCTTGGCGTGCACATCTACGCTGTCGGCGGCAACGACAATGCGGCGCGACTGTCGGGCATCAAGGTCTGGGCGGTGTTACTTTTCGCCTATGGCGTGTCGGGCGTGCTGGCCGGCTTGGGCGGCGTGATGCAGGCCGCCAGGCTTTACGCGGCGAACGGCCTGCAACTCGGCCAGTCGTACGAACTGGACGCTATCGCGGCGGTCATCCTGGGCGGCACCAGCTTTGTCGGCGGCATCGGCAGCATCTGGGGCACCCTGATTGGCGCCCTGATCATCGCGGTCCTCACGAACGGGCTGATCTTGCTGGGCGTCACCGATGTCTGGCAGTACATCGCCAAGGGTGCGGTCATTATTGGCGCGGTGGCTCTTGATCGCTATCGGCTGCGAGGTTCGGCACGTACCTGATCGAATCGACTTACCTGCGCATCCGTTGATCCTGGCCAGACGGGCGCGCGGGTTCCAATAAGGCTCCAGGAGGGGGACGGAAACGGTGTTCAGGAAAATTTTGCTCGCCAGTGCTGCGTTAATGGTCGGCGCTCACGTCGCGTCAGCCAAAGAACTCAAGTCGATCGGTATTTCCCTCGGTTCGATGGGTAATCCGTTCTTCGTCGCTCTCGCGAAAGGAGCGGAGTTCGAGGCAAAAAAGACAAATCCCAATGTGAAGGTCACGGCAGTCGGCTTCGACTACGATCTGGGCAAGCAGAATACGCAGATCGATAATTTCATCGCTGCCGGCGTCGACATGATCTTGCTCAACCCCGGCGATCCGAAAGCGATCGAGCCGGCGATCAAACGAGCCCAGGCGGCCGGCATCGTCGTGGTCGCGGTGGATACCGCGGCGAAGGGCGCGAACGCCACGGTCGAAACCAACAACACCCAGGCCGGCACGGTCGCCTGTCAGTATCTCATCGAAAAGATGGGCGGCAAGGGCGACATGATCATCGTCAATGGCCCACAGGTTTCCTCGGTGATCGAGCGGGTCAATGGCTGTAAGGAGGTGATCGCCAAGAATCCGGGCGTCAAATTGCTTTCCTTCGACCAGGACGCCAAGGGCTCGCGAGACGGTGGTCTTCAAGTCACCCAGTCGCTGCTGACCCGCTTCACGAAAGTGGACGGCCTGTTCGCCATCAATGACCCAACCGCCATCGGCGGTGAACTGGCAGCCAAGCAGATGCAGCGGACCAGCTTCCCGATCACTGCGGTGGATGGCGCCCCCGACGCCGAGACCGCGCTGAAGGACCCGAATTCAACACAGTTCGTCGCGACGGCCAGTCAGGACCCGTTCATGATGGCCCGGCTTGCGGTGCAGGAGGGCGTGGATTTGCTGAATGGCAAGAAGCCGGAGAAGGACCCGCTTCTAATGGACAGCAAGCTGATAACCCGTGAAAATGTCGCTGACTACAAGGGATGGACTTCCGCTCGGTAGCAGCGCGCAAGGCCGCTCCGGTCGACCGCGTCACGGTTGGTGGCGCGGTAAATCCCGGCAGAAGTTAGCCGCATGCGCCGTCTCGATGCGATCGTGGCAATGGCAGCCGAGCGCCAGGGCGGGATGGGGGCCCTTGAGGACGCGCTCGCCGCATCTCGATCCCGAACGGCGGAGGAGATCGCCGCGACGCCGGATCATCGCATCCTGGCCACCATGACACGGAGGATTTTCCAGGCCGGGTTCGCCTGGAAAGTGGTGGACCCCAAATGGGACGCCTTCGAGGCAGCCTTCGACAACCTTGACCCCGGTCGTTGCGCCTCGATGTCTGAGGAACGTTTTGATGACCTACTGAAAGATAGCAGTATCGTTCGCAATGCAGCCAAGATACGCTCTGTGACACTCAATGGCCAATTCTTGCTCGATCTGGCGAAGGATCACGGCAGCGCAGCGCAGTTCTTCGCCGACTGGCCTGACGCCAATTATGTCGGGCTGCTCAACTCATTGAAAAGACACGCAAATCGCCTGGGCGGGGAGCCCGCGATGCGCTTTTTGCGGTCGATCGGGAAACCTGCCTTCATTACCACGCCCGACGTCACGGCCGCCCTGATACGCGAACACGTTCTCGTGGCAAAGCCTGGCGGTAAGCGTGATCTCGCGACCATCCAGGACGCGTTCAATCGATGGTCAGCTGAATCGGGGCGAGACTTGACCGCGATTAGTCGAATTCTGGCAATCAGCGTCGGCGTAGCGCGAGACGGCAATATTCGTGTTTACTAAGTAACATTATAGAACATAGAAGAGAGCAATCATTAGTCGTGCATCGATCGGCCCCAGAAGTCGGGGCGCGACGGCGGTCATCACGAACGCACAATTGTTCTCTGTGCTTCAATGGCAGCGTGCTTTTCATCTGACGAAATCGTGGGTCCTTCTTTGAGCATTGGCGAGAGGAGGATGGTGCCTTGTTGGGCATCGACGCCGAGCGCTTTCAGCGCTGCAAGTCTCAGGTGCCCTGGCCGGTTAGTTTTTGGGCAACCGGCTATTGCTGGCATCGGTCTTGCACAGCCGATCAGGTTCAGTCGGATCAACGGAGATAAGAGATGACACCTGACACCCTCAGCCGTCGCAGCGCGCTCAAGCTGGGGACAGCATTCTCGGCCGGCGCGCTGGCTACGCCCTTTATCCTTCGCAACGGGTTGGCCGCCGGCCCGATCAAGCTTGGCAGCCTGCTCGACGGGTCGGGCCCGATCGGCGTAAGCGGGTCCCGCATGATCCAGACGACGGAATATGCGGTTGGCCTTCTGAACGCGGCAGGCGGATTGCTCGGCCGTCAAATCCAACTGATCAATTACGATACCCAGTCCAGCATGCAGCTCTATTCGCAGTATGCGCAACAACTGGTCCTGAAGGATCGGGTAGACGTCATACAGGGCGGTATCACCTCAGCCTCCCGGGAGGCGATCCGGCCTACTCTGGACCGCTATAAGACGCTGTATTTCTACAATACCCAATACGAAGGTGGCGTATGCGACCGCAACGTGTTCTGCACCGGAACGACGCCGGCGCAGACTGTCGACCACGTCGTGACCTATGCCCAGAAGACCTGGGGCAAGAAGGCTTACATTATCGCCGCCGACTACAACTATGGCCAGATCACCGCCAAATGGATGACGAAGTTCGTCCGCGACGGCGGCGGCAGCGTGGCGCGCGCCGACTTCTTCCCGCTGGATGTCACCGATTTCTCGTCGGCGATCAGTCGCATTCAGCAGGCCGCTCCCGACTTCCTGCTATCCGCCCTGGTGGGCTCCAACCATGAGGGCTTCTACCGGCAGTGGGCGGCGGCTGGAATGAAGAACAAGATCCCGATGGCCTCGACAGTGTTTGGTCTGGGCAATGAACTGATGAGCATGGACGCCTCCGTCACCAATGGAATCGTCACATGCTACGGCTGGTACAACGACCTGGGCACACCCGCGAGCGACGCGTTCGTGAAGGGCATGCAGGAAAAATATGGCGCCGGCGTCACCGACCTCGGCGAACTGGATACCGCCACCTATGAAGGTATCATGATCTGGGCGGAGGGCGTGAAGAAGGCCGGCTCCGTCGAGCAGCAGAAAGTGACCGCGGCGCTCGAAACAGGGATCGTTATCGAGGGTCCGTCCGGCAAGGCGACGATGGATCCAAAAACCCACCACACCATCCGCAACGCCTATCTCGCGCAACCGGCCGACCGCAAATGGCAGATCATGGCGACCTATCCGGATCAGTATCCGGCCGACACGGGAGGCGCCTGCGATCTGATGAAAAATCCAACCACCGACAAGCAGTTTGAACCGAGCATCTGAGGCATGGATCTGATTGGGCTGCTCGCGTTCAATGTGCTGACCGGTATCGCCACCCTGGTGCTGATCACACTGGGGCTGGGCGTCATCTACGGCATGATGCGGGTCATCAACCTTGCGCATGGCGAGTTCATGATGCTCGGTGCCTACACGGCGGTCACAGCCTATCAGGCTGGCGTCAACATTTGGGTTTCGATGCTTGTGTTGCCGCCGCTTCTGGTCGGCCTTGTCGGGCTGGTGCTGGAGCGGACCCTGATCCGCTTCTTGTACGGTCGCATCATCGATACCATGTTAGCGACCTGGGGCGTCAGCCTCGGTCTGACCGGCCTGATGGCGACGATCTTTGGAAATGTCGTGCGTGCCGTTCCGACCCCGACGGGCGGTTTCGCCATTGGACAATACGGTGCAAGTCTTTATGGGCTCGTCATCGTCGCCACCGCCGTCGCCGGGCTGGCCGGCATGCTGGCGTTGCTGCGGTATACGAAGTTTGGCCTGATCCTGCGGGCCACCATGCAAAACCCCAACATGGCAGCGGCGCTCGGGGTTTCGCCGCCGATCATCTATATGGCAGCCTTCGCGCTCGGGTCCGCGCTTGCCGGGCTGGCGGGTGGCGTGCTGGCGCCGATCTCGGGAGTCTCGCCCGGCATGGGTGCGGCGTACATCGCACGGGCCTTCATCACGGTCCTGGGTGGCGGCCCGGCGATCATCACCGGCACCGGCCTTGCGTCATCGGCCTTCGGAATGATCAACCAACTCGTTTCGTTCCAGACGACGCCGGTGATCGGTGACGTCGCCTTGCTGGCAGCCGCGATCGTGATGATCCGCGTCCTGCCGCAGGGCATAACCGGACGCTTTCTGCGGAGAAGTCTATGAAGGCGCCCGCGGGCTTTATTGCTTCCGGCTGGGTGGGCTTCGTCGCGATGCTCGTCGCCGGGCTGCTTCTGATGTTCGGCCTGCCTCAGGTCCTAGACTTGTTCGGCATCGTCCAAATGACCGTCTTCGTGGCTATGGCGATGTTTGCGCTCAGCCAGGGCTTTCTTTGGGGCTACGGCGGTATCATGTCGTTCGGCCAGGCGGCATTCTTCGGTCTCGGTGGCTACGCCTATGCAATCGCCGCGCTCAATCTTGGCGAGAGCACCGTGCCCGTGATGCTGGCTGTGATGGCGCCGATGATCTTTGCTGCCCTTCTCGGCTATTTCATGTTCTACGGCCGCATCAGCGATGCCTATATCGGTGTCATTACACTGACCGTTTCCATCATTCTGTTTGAGCTGGTCAACTCCACTTCCGGCAACGCCTATCGTATCGGAAGCGCCGAGCTTGGCGGCTTTAATGGGATCCCGGGCGTGCCGCCGCTGAACTTCCCAGGCGATGCATCCAATCCGCTCAGTCCGGAGCAGACCTGGTACGCAGCGATGGGAACGCTGATCCTGGTCTACGCAATGCTGCGAGGCATCCTGGCAAGTCGCTTCGGCCGCGTCGTCGTCGCAATCCGGGAGAATGAAACCCGGGCCATGCTGCTGGGCTATGACCCTCGTCTGTATAAGCTGCTGACCTTCATCATCTCCGCCGGCGTAGCGGGCATGGCCGGATGCCTGTTCACCAACTGGGGCGGGTTCATCAGCCCGACAGTGTTCGGCTTGACCATGTCGGCCCAGGTCATCATCTATGTTCTGGTGGGCGGCCTCGGGACGCTGCTTGGGCCAATACTTGGCGCGGTGGCGATCCAGTATCTCATGATCCAGGCAGGCTCCCAGAACGTCGTCGATCCCGACCTTGGGCTCGGCGTGGTGCTTGTTGCCTTCGTGCTGCTGGTACCGCAAGGCATCGTGCCGATGATCCGTGACCGGTTGCTGCCTCTGCATAAATCTCGATCACAGGACATGCCGGCGGCCGCCACGGCGGAGGCCAGGCAATGAGCACGCCGCTGTTGGAAGCGCGTGGAGTCACGATGCGGTTCGGCGGTGTCACCGCCGTTCAATCGGTCGATCTAACACTGCGTGAAGTAGAACTCCGTTGCTTGATCGGGCCGAATGGCGCGGGGAAGAGCACCTTCTTCAAGATCCTGACGGGACAACTCACACCAACTGAAGGAACGATACTGTTCCGCGGACGCGATATCACCGGAGCCAATCCCCACGAGATCGCCCGGCTCGGCGTGGGCATCAAGACGCAGGTCCCGAACGTGTTCAACGGGCTGTCGGTGCAGGAAAACGTCTTCATCGGCGCGGCGCGGCGCAAGTCCGTGGCACACGCTCGCCGCATCGTCGACGAGACCCTGTCCCGGCTGCAACTAAGTCCGATCGCCAGTCGAATGGTGGGCCAGCTTGCTCATGGCCAGCGGCAATGGGTGGAAATCGCCACCGTCCTGGCCCAGGAACCCGATCTGATCCTCCTGGACGAACCGGCTGCCGGAATGAACCACACCGAGGTCCAGCGAACCGCCGAACTCATCCGGGAGATCAACCGCACGCACGCATTGGTGGTCGTGGAGCACGACATGCAGTTCATTCGCATGATCGCCAAAACGGTAACGGTGTTCAACCAGGGACGAGTGCTGATGGAAGACGATGTCGGCCATGTCCTGGCCGATCAGCGCGTTCGGGATGTCTATCTCGGAAAGCAGGCCGCATGACGATGCTCGGGGTGTCCCGGCTGCACTCCGGCTATGGGCGAATTCCAATTCTCGCGGGAGTGACGCTGTCGGTGAGCGACGGCGAGATCGTCGGCATTCTCGGCCACAACGGCATGGGAAAGACCACGCTGCTGCGGACCTTAATGGGCTATCTGCCGGCGACCGCCGGCAGCGTCCATTTTAACGGCGAGGACATAACCCGGTTGTCGCCAACCGCCCGAGCACGCCGAGGCATCGGATACGTGCCGCAGGGACGCGAGATTTTCTCGACGCTGACCGTCGCGGAAAACCTGCGAATGGGCTGCCTCCGGCTGCCCAACAGCCGGCAGACCATTGATGCGATACTGGCTGATTTCCCACGCCTCACACGGCTGCTGGACCGGGCAGGGGGCGCATTGTCGGGCGGAGAACAGCAATTACTCGCCCTGGCGCGGTGTCTTTGCGCCGAACCGCGATTGATCCTACTGGACGAACCGACAGAGGGTATACAGCCGTCGATTATCGAGGAGATGATTGAAACGTTGCTGACCGTGCGGCGTCGGCGCCCTGTCACCATGGTCTTGGTTGAACAGAATTTGAACTTTATCGCATCGCTCGCGGATCGCATCCTGATCCTGCAGAAGGGCGAGGTGACGCGGGAAATACCGCCCGAGATTGCGCGCGACCGCGCGATGATGGATGAATTTGTCGGAATGGCCTGACCCAGGGAGACCCGAAATGACGACAGAGACCATTAAGATCCCCACGCTGGACCAACTTCGTGCCACTGCCGAATCACTCGGTTTTACTATGGGTGACGCAGAACTGGCTGCGCATCGGGAGTGCCTGCTTCCAAGTTTCGCAGCGTACAACATCGTGGACCGGATGCCGGATGAGGTGCCGGCGGTGAAATACCCGCGCACACCCGGCAGCCGGCCGAGTGCTGAGGAAAATCGCTTTGGGGCCTGGTATGTGAAGACCAGGATTGAAGGGGCGCCGAGTGGCAAGCTCAAGGGCAAGACTGTTGCCGTCAAGGACAACATTTGTGTTGCGGGCGTGCCGATGATGAACGGCGCCTCCACGCTCGAGGGTTATGTGCCCGATGTCGATGCGACCGTGGTGCAGCGCATCCTCGATGCCGGTGGCACAATAGTCGGCAAAAGTGTTTGCGAGTATTTCTGCTTCTCTGGCGGCAGTCACACGAGTTCCACCGGACCGGTGCACAACCCGCACCGCCATGGCTACTCCGCTGGTGGGTCGTCCTCCGGCAGCGCGGCGCTGGTGGCGGCTGGTGAAGTGCCGATGGCGCTAGGCGGCGACCAAGGCGGATCGATCCGTATGCCTGCGTCCTTCTGCGGCATCTACGGTATGAAGCCGACCCATGGTCTGGTGCCTTACACCGGCATCATGCCGATTGAACTCACCCTCGATCATACCGGCCCCATGACCGCGACAGTCGAGGACAACGCGCTGATGCTGGAAGTGCTCGCCGGTCCCGACGGGCTTGATCCGCGCCAATACGGCGGCCAAAGCATGCCTTACCGCGAAGCTTTGGGGCAGGGCGCCCAGGGCCTTCGGATCGGTGTCGTCGAGGAGGGGTTCGGTCACGCGCATTCGCAGGCGCAATCGGATTCGGTGGTCCACGAGGCGGCAGAGCGTCTGCGTGGCCTGGGCGCGACCGTTGAAACGATAACGATTCCGATGCACCGCCTGGGTAACGCCATTTGGCTGCCGATCGCCGCGGAAGGGGCGACAGCACAGATGATGCTGGGCAACGGGTTTGGCTTTAACTGGCAGGGCCAATATGTTGTTTCCCTGCTCGATGCGCACTCGGCTTGGCGGCAGCGCGCCGACGAGCTGTCTGATACGCTCAAGAACACGATGCTGCTTGGCCAATACATGACAACGCACCACCGCGGCCGGTACTACGCCAAGGCGCAAAACCTCGTGCATGCCTTGAAGCGCGCGTATGACGACGCGTTGTCGCGGTTCGATCTGCTGATGATGCCGACATTGCCGATAACCGCGTCACCGTTGCCGGCAGCGGACGCCCCAATTTCAGAAATTATTCAGCGGGCGTTCGAAATACTGCCCAACACTGCGCCGTTCGACTGCAGCCATCATCCGGCGATGAGTGTGCCGTGCGGCATGGTCGATGGACTGCCGGTCGGGATGATGCTGGTCGGAAAACCATATGCGGAGCAGACCATCTACCGCGCCGCCGCGGCGTTTGAGCGCGGCGTCGACTGGAAGACCATCAAAGGGTGAACTCAGGCGCGTTCCCGGCGGATCATGAGGCTCTGCCGGGAAGCCTTCTTCATGCATGGCCCAAGGCCAATCGCTTGAGCACAGCCGGCGTTCAGATTTTTACGGACTGGCGACCTCACTCGTTCGCGTTAGTCTCTCGATCAGCGATGGAACCTCGGAAGCTGGCCTTGGTCGGCTGAAAAGGTAACCCTGAACCTCATCACATCTTTCCTCCCGCAAGCGATCTAATTGTTCCTGAGTCTCGACGCCCTCGGCGATCGTCTTCATGCCCAGGCTCTTGCCCAGACCGGTAACCGCTCGGATGATCGAGATGGACCCATTGTCCGTCATCAGATCACGCACGAAAGACTTGTCGATCTTGATCTTGCCGAACGGAAAACTGCGCAGATAGCTCAAGGACGAGTATCCGGTCCCAAAATCATCGAGCGCCACGCAGACTCCCATCGAACGGAGCTGATGCAGGGCCGCCAGAGTCTCCGCTGTATCCCGCAGCAAAACAGAACTCGGTGATTTCCAGTTCGAGTCGGTCCGATCGCAAACCCGATGCCGCCAGCGCCGCTTGCACGGCCGAGACAAGATCGCCCTTCTTGAACTGAACGGGCGAGAGGTTAACGGCAACGCTTATCCTGGCTGGCCAGTTTTCTGCCTCAAAACACGCTGTTCGGAGCACCCACTCCCCGATGGCACTGATCATGCCGGTTTCTTCAACGACAGGGATGAAGTCCAAGGGTGAGACGAGGCCGCGAACAGGATGATTCCAGCGTAGCAAAGCCTCAAAGCCGATGACGCTGTCTGAGGTCAGGTCAATTTGCGGCTGGTAGTAGAGTTCGAATTCGTTGCGGGCGAGGGCGCCCTGGAGGTCCGCCTCCAATACCCGACGCAAATGAATGCGGGCGTCCATCTCCGGCTCGAAGAACCGGACCGTGCCACGGCCCTCGGTCTTCGCCAGATAAAGCGCAATGTCTGCGTCCCGCATCAACCTCTCATATGAGATGGTGTCGCCCGATACCACTGTGATCCCGATGCTGGCTCCCGACATGATCTGACGCTCTGCGACGTCAAATGGTTGGCGAAATGCAGCGATGAGACGGCCCGCAAGAACTTCCGCGTCCTCGGGCTGCTGGACGGCGATCTGGATGATGGCGAACTCATCCCCACCCAGGCGCGCGACAGTGTCCACGTCGCGCACGCAAGACTGCAGCCGGTCAGCGACAGCCACCAGCAGTCCATCGCCGACGGGGTGGCCGAGCGTGTCATTGATCTGCTTGAAGTTATCAAGATCGAGACAAATCACCGCGAATTCGGTGCCTCGCCCGGCCATGACAATGGCCTGTTCCACACGTTCTCGGAACAGCATTCGGTTGGGCAATTTGGTCAGTGCGTCATGGTGCGCCATGAACACGATGCTTGCCTCAGCTTGCTGTCGCTCGGTGATGTCCTCGTGGATGGCGACCCAGCCGCCGTCGGGCATCGGCTGGTGATGGATGGCGACAACACGGCCATTCTTCAGTGGAGTAACAGCGGTGGAGGGCTGGTGGTCGGCGATGGCCTTGTCCCGCCACGCAAGAAATTCGGCCTCCGACATATCCAGAGCACTTCCCGCGGCATATCGATCGTTCACGATCTGCTCCAGTGATTGGCCTGGGCGCGTTGACTCGGGCGGTAGATTGTAGACCGCGGCATAGCGCCGGTTTGACAGCACCAGCCGTTTGTCGGCATCGAAGAGGCAGACACCCTGCGACATGCTGTCCAAAACAGCGTTGAAGTGCCGGCGGCCCACTTCCAAATCGGAATTTAACTGTAACAACTTTGCGGTTGCCGCCACCTCCGTGGTGATGTCGCGCCCGGTCCCGCGATAACCGCGGAACACACCGTTCCGATCAAAAATCGGAACACCGTTTGTGCTGATGAAAAGACGCTCTCCGTTTGACCCAATACGTTCCCAACGGAAATCGCGAAACGGGAGCCTCGCGGCGAGTTCGGCCGTGTGAGCCGCCCACCGTTCTTCGTGCATCGCGGGATCGGCCAGTTCCCGTGGAGTTTTGCCGATGTCGTCTGCGTCGGTCACGAAATCGAAGGCGGATTTCAAGCGAAGGTCTGCGTCCAGCTCCCATAGCCAATCTGCCGACATTTCCGCATAGGAGCGCAAGATCTCCTGATTATCGCTCAAGCGGATCGCGGCGACCTCCAGCTTGCCGTTCTGCACCGCCTGCCGCCTGAACTGATGTGCCAACATCCAGAACAAGCCGGCGAAGATAAGAGCGGCAGTTGCAGCAAAACCTGCAACATAGACTGCTTCCCTATACCACTGAGCGAATATATCTGCTTCACCCATCGCGACATCAACGACAAGTGGATACTCGGTCAGCGGATGAACCGTGACGAGGCTCGAAACCGCGCTGAAGGTGCTCTCGGTGAAGTAACTTCCGCCGCCTTCGGCGACGCGTAAATACCAGGGTGAGATATAGGGAAGCCTTGCCCCAACAGCCATCTCCGGATTGGGGTAGCGCATTAGCATTGTGCCATCGCGACGCAGCAGGATGACAGACTCCATGGTGTGCTCGCCGGCCGCCTGGTAGAAAGCGCTCAATGACTTAATATCAACTATACCAAGAACCAGACCGCAGAATTTGCCGTCCCGCCCATTGATACGACGTGCGAAGAACAGGCTGGGCCTCCCGGAGATTCGGCTTTTCGACACCGAGCCGACAAACAAGCCGGGATCGTCATGCTCCTTGAAATACTTGTAGTAGTCTCGATCGGACGCATCCACGGCCGGGCCCGGCGAAGCCCGTGACGAGTTCAGCGAATGACCATTGGCATCAACCAGGGCGATGGCATCGACCTGCGCGACATTCGTCACACGCTCTGCCAGGTAGCTGCGAATTTCCTGGGTTGCCAATTGTTGCTGAAAGTCTTCCGGAGTTGCGACATTGAGAACAGCGATCCGCGATTGCACCTGTCGAAGGATCAGATCTATCACTTGTGTGTAGCGAGAGGTCTGCTCGGAGAGAACGACACCCATGCTATTCATTTCGTGCTGGTGCTCTTCAAGCGCCGCTTGGCGCTCATACCATATCAAGAGGCCTGCGGTCGTCCCTATTCCGACAACGATCAGGACGCTTAGCAACATGGTCGCGCGCGCGGACCGGAAAACCTCCAAGCAGCCCCTGAGCCGGCCCATCAATCCCATTCCGGTTCACGCGCCTCCATCTGCGAGTTGGTTCAATCGTCCGCGCAAAGCGCGTTCCCAAGCTAAGTTAAGAGGGCACGAGCCCTTCGCTGTGCGGTGCGACTCTATGATAATGCTGGTTGATGAAACGTTAATGCCACGAAACTTGTTCCGGAACACTGGCTGGAGGCTCGAAACGGAGCCGATGCAAGCCCATCCTCACGGCAGCGCTGACGCGCCGGTCCGCAGACGCTGCATTCACCTGAACACGATATCCGCTCAGGGCCGCAGCAGGGTGCGCGCGACCGCGTCCTGCCAGCCGCGATATCTTTCGGAACGCTCCTGCAGGCCGATTGCCGGTTCGAAGCGCCGCTCGGCAATCCATTGCGCCGAGAACGTCTCGATATCCGGATACAGACCAGCCGCCTTGCCGGCGAGATAGGCCGCTCCGACGGCCGTCGTCTCCAATCCGAACGGCCGATCCACGGGTGCGGCCAGGATGTCGGCGAGAAACTGCATCGTCCAGTTGCTCGCGCTCATGCCGCCATCCACCCGAATAACGGTGTCGCCTTGCCATTCGGCACCAAGATCGGCCCGCATCGCCTCCAAGAGGTCGCGGGTCTGGTAGGCGACGCATTCGAGGACGGCTCGCGCGAGTTCCCTGCGTGTCGTGCCCAGTGTTATACCTGTCAGCAGGGCCCGCGCTTCACTATCCCAGTGCGGAGCGCCGAGGCCCACAAAGGCGGGGACCATATAAACCCGTTGCGCTGGATCCGCTTCAGCCGCCAGCGTGCCGGTCTCGGCGGCCGATCCGATCAGGCCGAGACCATCCCGCAGCCACTGAACCGCCGCCCCGGCTACGAAAATCGAGCCCTCGAGTGCATAGGTGCGCACGCCGTCGAACTGATACGCAATGGTGGTCACCAGGCGCTGAGAACTGACGATCGCCTTCCGGCCAGTGTTGAGCAGAGCGAAACAGCCGGTACCGTAGGTGGATTTAACCATGCCGGGCTCGAAGCATGCCTGCCCGATCAGCGCTGCCTGCTGATCGCCGGCGATACCACGTATGGCGATCGACCCGCCAAACAGCGTAGGGTCGGTGTCTCCAAATGTCCCCGCACTGTCTTTGACCTCGGGCAGTATCGCGCGCGGAATGCCAAACAGCGCCAGTAGATCGGGATCCCACTCGCCGCGATGGATGTCGAACAGCAACGTACGCGAGGCGTTGGTGGCGTCGGTTGCATGAACGCTGCCGCCAGTTAGCCGCCACAGCAGGAAGCTATCGACCGTGCCGAAGACCAACGACCCGGCCTCGGCGGCAGCGCGCGCGCCTTCCACATGGTCGAGCACCCACGCGATCTTGGTGGCAGAAAAATACGGGTCGATCCGCAACCCGGTGCGAGCCCCGATCAGCGCCTGATGTCCCGCATCCTCAAGGCCCGTGCACATGGCAGCGGTACGGCGATCCTGCCAGACAATAGCGTTGTAGATCGGCTTGCCGGTACGACGGTCCCAAACGAGCGCTGTCTCGCGCTGGTTCGCGATGCCCAGACCCGCGATGTCGGCAGGCATTAGCCCGGCTTCCGACAATACCTGCCGCGCGGTCGATAGCGTGGCCGTCCAAATCTCCTCGGGGTCATGCTCGACCCAGCCGGGCTTTGGATAGAACTGCGCCAGCTCCTGCTGAGCCGCGGCAACCGGCGCCACTTTAGCATCGAACAGGATCGTTCGGGTGGATGTAGTCCCCTGGTCGATGACAAGGATATGCCGAGCCATTGGCTATTGGTTCTCTTGGTTTTATTCGAAGCGGGTCAAAGAGTTGTGCCTCACCGGGCATCCCGGATAGCCACTTTTACGCCAAGGCCAAAGATCGAGCGCGAAGGACGGAGCCAATGCGTGCGGTTCAGCAGCGCCCCAGACCGCGGACCTCTACGAGCCAGAGGGTTGCCAGCCGATCCAGTCGCAGAATGCCCGGCCCATCACCAGATCCAGGTCGGCGTCACGCAGCCAGGGCAGTTCCTCGGTGAACAGTGTGACACACTGGCGCCACGTGCAACGCATGCGGGTGATGTCCGTGCCCCAGAACATGCGTCGCGGGCCGAACGCGTCGAATACACGGTGCAAGGCGTCGTGTATGCTGCGGAACGGGTAGGGGTCGAGCGCATACCCAGCCTGACCGGTCGCCTTCACCGCCACGTTCGGATGTCGCGCCAGCGCTAGCAACTGCGGCAGGTTACGGTAAGCCGCGTCGGCCCCCTCTGTGGCGCGTGGCACGCCCATGTGATCGATACTGATCTTCAGTCCGGGATGGCGCTCCGCGATCTCGCCGACCCGCGGCAGGAACGCCGATGCCTGCAGAGACACCGGAATCTTCAACCGCTCGACCACGGGAAACAGCCAGTCCAGAGTGCCGTCATCCGGCCAGGACTGCGACCGCGGATCAGAGAAGTAGAACCGCAGACCCTTCATCCCGGGCCGGCTTTTCCAGCGTTCGAGCAAAGCGCGCTGCTCAGCCTGATCTAGATAAATCCAACCCATGATGGCGAAGCGATCGGGGTGGGCGCGTGCCGCTTCGACGGCCAACTCGTTCGAGTCAGGGTCCCACATCACCGGGTGGATCACCGCGCGATCGACCCCGGCGGCGTCCATAGCCGCCAGTGCCTCCTCCTTCAGATAGGGTGTTTGGCGGTGATGGGCGGAGGGTGTGCCCTTGGCCCAGAGGTGGATCTGCGCGTCAGCAATCATCATGGCGGCTGGCTTTCGTTGGACGGTAGCAAACGATGCCTCCAGCCGGCGCCGTTGGCTAGGCGGTGATGGATCGGCGAAGCGTTGCCTTCAATCGCTGGCGTGCCGTTTTCCTCCATTCTCCGGCCTGGTAGCTTCTCTGCGACATTCATTGCGTGATGGCCACCGGCTTCCAACGTCGGATGAAACGGCTCTCGTGACCGGAGACAAGGACAATGGCAATCAAGGGAAATTGTCACTGCGGCGCCACCCACTTCACCGTGGCGGAGCGGCCCAAGACGGTGACCCGATGCACCTGCTCGTTCTGCACCAAGCGTGGCGTGCTTTGGGCCCATCAGCCGATCGAGGTCATTGATGGCAAAACGCTCTGGTGAAACCGATGGTAAGAAGCTCTGGTGAAACCCGAAGCAAATCGCGATATTGCTTGCGGCGGCTCTCGATCGTTTAGCGTCGGGAAAGTGGAAGAAAAGCGATGGCAACCTATACTGCGAACATCGATTGGACACTGGGCAACGGCGAGGATTTTCCCAAAGGCCGCTACAGCCGAGGCCACACCTTGAGCTTCGACGGTGGGACAGTTGTTCCCGCATCGGCTTCGCCGCACGTTGTCGGCAAGTGGGCCGTGGAAGCAGCCGTTGATCCAGAGGAAATGTTGGTCGCCGCCCTCTCGGACTGCCACATGCTTTCGTTCTTGCACGTGGCCCGATTGGCGGGCTTCACCGTTGCTGCCTATCGCGACCATGCGGAGGGAACGATGGAAGAAATTGCACCGGGCAAGCAAGCCATCACGAAGGTGGTTCTGCATCCCCGGATCGAATGGATCGGCGAGGCTCCGGAAAAGACGAAGCTGAATCACCTGCATCATGAAGCTCACGAAGTCTGCTTCATTGCGAACTCGGTAAAGACGAAAGTGACGGTGGCAGGTTAACGTTCGTCGATTTGTCGCGATGCGCCGATTGCTGAACGCCTTCGCGGCGTGGCGCGCCCTGGTGGATTCGAACCACCAACCCACAGCTTAGAAGAGTTCTGGGTTTCTCAAGTAAATCAATGGCTAGGTTGCCCCTTGGGCATGCTTCAGTCGCGCAATAGTTCGTGCTGTAGAGAGGAATGTGCGGCCGCCAATCAGCAGCCGCCCCCGGCGGAGCACCACCGTCAGCGCGGGCGGAGATCCCTTAATCCCCGCCCAAACCCAGAGCTCAGGAATGCAGACCATACCCGGTCAGGGCGAGCACTCGATATGGTTGCAAAGGAGCATCGGTACACGTGGTGCCGCTTGGCGGCTGACGTCGCCGTCCCCAAAATTTTGGAGGAATTCGCACGGTTCGTTAATCAACCGTTAATATTCCGTGCATACGCTAGCACCCGCTATCTCCGGCTCTCACCAGGCATTTAAGGCGAGTACTTAAGCGTGACGAAAACCGATGCTATGTTCATACACGTGTTTGTTCGACGAGCTGAAATCGGCTGTACAGCCCCCTTCACTTGGGAAATACGCGGCGCTGGAGCCACGCCCCTCGAAATGTCGATCGAGCGCTTCAAGACCATGCAAACTGCCTACGAAGCGGGACAGGCTCAGCTTGAGAAGCTAATGCGGCCAGCCTCGACCCTGAGGTCGGGAGGGCTACAGGTAAGGCAAGCCCAGAACAACGCTCGTGCTATAAACACATCCGCCTGACAACTTCATCGTGCAGAGACGGGAGTCTGAGGTATTTCAAGTAGCAATGTATGACGTGAGTTTGCGCCAGCGCGCCCGTCACTGTGCCGTTCAGAATTTAAGCAAACCTCTCATGCAAATCCTGATCCTGGCCCTGCTGGCCGGCATGGTGTCGGCCCCGGCGATGGCGCAGCTGATGCTGCCAGCCAAGGCCGCCTGCATCTCGTCGGCCTACGGGCCCCGCGTGATCCCGAACCTGCCGGCCGCCGGCACCTACCATAACGGCGTGGACTTGCCGGTCACCCTCGGTACACCGGTCTACGCAATTTCCGCCGGACACCTGCTGCGGGTGCAGAACAGAGGACCGGGCGGCTTGGAAATCCTGATCCAGCACGGCGGCTTCATCGGGGTGTATAGCCACCTCGGCAGCACTACGCTTACCGGATCCGAGATCACGGCCGGTCAGCAGATCGGCGTCGTTGGCGCGACTGGGGTCAGCCTCGGCCCGCATTTGTTTTTTGGCATGCTATTCGACAATCATCTTTCGGTGGACCCCAAACCGTTTCTCGACCTGCCATTGTGTAGTGTGTCGAAACCCGCCGTGGTCGCAGCGCAGGCTGCGTCGCATATCAGCGAGATTTGGGCTGTTGGGCGTAATCTTGCATCATCCAAGCGCTATCTGGTGAGGGAATTGGACAGTTCGGCGGATGTTGCTGTGTTCAAGCGATTTCCAGCGGCGTTGACCGGCTCGGCGTCTCGCCGCATCACCCCAACGGCCGTGGGTGATTAATATTTTTATGGATACGGTGGATAGCAGGGGCCCCCGGGACCGTCCAGAGCAGTCGCCGACCGACGACGGTCTTGTAACGAAACATTGCCGTCTCAACCAAACTCCGGCGATTATAGTCCGAGCTTCGCTGCCATCTCGTGCGTCCATGCTCTGCATTTGGCGTAAGATGCTGGTGGCTGGGTAGAAGCCGCTGCCGCCTGGCCCTGCGCCGTCGCAGCGCTAGCCGATCGCTGAAATCGAACAATGGCTGACTTGATCTGCAGGCTAAACTCGGCCTCATTGGCTACCCCAGCCACGTGGATACCCCAGGCCTATCCGGTTGCGGATTACCTCCAGCAGCGCGATCTCTTGCGGCCAGGTAATGCCATCGGCCAGGGCCACATAGGCTGCGGCATGCGCCACCAGCGGTGCGGCATGCGTCCCGGCGACGGCGCTGAGCTGATCAGCGGCCTCGCAGATTTCGTCGAGACCTAGCAACGACGCTTCACTCAATGCCTTGTTGAAAGCCGCAATGCACGGGGCACGGCCGTAGCGCTCAAGCACGCCGTGATGGTGCAGGAAGCGAAGGAAGCTCCGCCGTTCCACATTCGTGACGTTGCCGTCGGCGCAGGCGATCATGGCACAGGCCGTCGCCGCAGCCTGAATAGTCGCTCGGCTTGGCCGGACGATGACAGTGGGGCGAGACGCGAAGGAATGCGACATCTGGTTGCTCCTTTCTGGTGGCAGTCGCCGCCATCGAGCGCGATGTCGAATGGGAACTAGGGCTCCTCAGTCGATCGCCGCACAATTGCGGTGATCCGACATCGCGGATTACGCCGGATAATTCGGCGGTCCGCCAGAGGGGCCCGGATCGGGTTAGTCCAACGGTCATGAGATTGGATGCGGATGCTTGGGCTTCAAGAACGGCTCGCAGTGATTTCTCAGGGGCCCACAGATGACCGGTCAGTCATGACGCTGCGGCGCCCCCCTTTCAAGGCCTCGCACCGCTCAGGCTAGGCCGGCGCGATCAAGGTGACCCCGGATCGTTCAGCACACGTCCGAAGGGGTCGAACGGGCGCTTGCCTCACCCAAAAAAGGGGAGGCAGAAGCAGAGCCTGTATGGTTTAGAGGCCGCCTAATTCGACCCTGGGGCCGCTGCGGTTTTGGAACCGAACCCGCCAGGACAGACGCGGTAATCCGGATCATTCCAGCCCGTTCTCTTACATACCCCGGGCTGACAATAGTAGTTCGGAGCTCCCGCGCGATTCCCGAAACCGACACTGTTGGAGCCGGCACGAATCCCGGCGCCAGGCGGCGTCTGGCACTGAGTGCAAGAACATGCGGTGCCGAGGATGATAGCGCAGACGCCGATCGTGACGAGCTTCCACATGTGTCTCTCCTCAGGAGAAGGCGAAAGGCTATAAGCGCTAGTCCGCCGTGGGAAGAAATAATCGAGGTAAGTCCGGACAGTGCACGTCGCGTCCCAGGCAAGGCGGGGATTACGATCACCCCCTGGCTATGAGTTCTCATATTGCAATAGAAAGGAGACACTGGCTGGCCAGCTACGCCAACTCTTCGCTGGACCATTGGGCTGCATGGTTAGGTAAGACGGCGCTATTGGATGCTGACCTGTCGGAGCGCTGTTGGCTGCACCACGTTGCCGCCGCTGCTGAACGGCCGGTCATTGATCATCAATAGCACGAGACTGGCGGCGACCGCCGTCGAGAATATCGCCATGCCCAATGCCGCAGTCGCCTTGCGGTCGAGGTGCACAACACCGATTGTTAGCAGAACGAGCATATCCAGTGTGAGAATCACCATCCACTGGGACGGCGCGATGACCGCGCTGCTCAGCAGTATGCGACCACGCCTCGCGTCCACCGCACGCTCAATGGCCGCTATTGCCCGGGCCTGTGTTTCGTGTTGGCCGAAGGTGGCCGGGTCGAGCGCCAGCACGGCGGTCAGCGCGGCATCGAGCCCGGGTGATACTTGTTGTAGCGTTGCCTTCCCAGCCAGCATATCCGGCCAGTCTTGAGTTTCGACGAAGCGCAGATGCGCCGCCATCCCGGCCATTGTCGCGTCGCGCGTTTCAGCCGGCAACGCGCCGGCCCGTGCTACGACGTCGTGGATAGCGGCTGCCTCCTGCGTGGCGAAGCCATTGGCACGATCCAGGTTCGCCCAGACCCGCGCGGCCAGGAACGCGATGAGCAAACCTATGATGACCGACAATGGGGTGAGCAGAACCGGCGTTAGCGTCTTCAGGTCGGACGCCAGGCGATGGCGGGCGAGGGCCGCCGATAATGCAAAAGCCACGGCGGCCAGCGCATAGCAAAGTGCGAACGTAGCCGCGCCGATGGCGACCGCGTTCTGCGATTCGACCCATAGAATCATCGGTTGCTGTATTTCCCCCATCGACGATCAAGCATATCACTCAATTTGTGCGATAGCGTTCGCAAGGCCCGGAGTTGCCCAAGGGCGGACCACATGAACAAAGAGCAGGAGCCGGCTCTGGTAGTCATCCGCCAGTTGCGCACCTATGCGCGGGTCCGCTTTGGGCCGAAAGACGCGGGTTAAATTCTCCGATCTCGGTGCGCACCAATTCGCGCTGCTTCGGCGTCAAAACAGGCTGCCGGCCGAGTTGCTGCCCGTTGCCTTTGCGCGCGCCAGGCCGGACTGGGCTCGCTTGACCAGCAGAACGCGTTCGAATTCGGCAAAGGTGTTGAGCATCCCCATGATCACTTTGCCTGCGGCCGATGTCAGGTCGGCGCCCCCTGACTGGAGACAATGAACGCGGCGTGCATACTCGTCAGCTTGTCGATGGCAGCCTTCACGTCGGAACGAAAAACCTAGATAGGAGGGTGGCGCGCCCTGGTGGATTCGAACCACCGACCCACAGCTTAGAAGACCGTTAAGTGGCTGGCGTTCGCTCCCCGTCCGCATGGCACTAACGGCGGTAGCCCTTGTCATTCCATGACTTTCGCGCCACCCCACAGACACTCGTTGCCGCGGCACGACAAAGTGCGTCATTAGATCGAGGACACAGAGCGGACACGGAAGTCGGTTTGATGGCGCAGCGAATTACCTGGGAAACGGATGGGGATGTGCGGAAGCTGCCAGCGCCCGCGGATCGGCCGAATCAAATCTACGGGCATGCAAAGATCAAAAGGCTCGGCATCCGGGTATCTAAGGCTGGCGCGCGTAGCGGCGTGGTGAAGTATGCCCGCGGCTCAGTCTTCACGATCGGGTCGTTTCCAAGTTGGAATGCAAGGCAGCTTGCCGAGGAAGGCAAGCGCCTGAACCGCCTCATCGACAGCGGCATCGATCCGCAGGCGGATAAGACTGCCAGGCGAGATGCTCCGACCATGGTCCATCTTGCCAGAGAGTACTTGGCCTATGCCACCCCTCGGAAGCGGCCTCGATCGTTGGCCGAGGACAAGGCAATCCTTGATCGGGTGATTTTGCCGGTGCTGGGAAAGGAGCGCGTGGCCTTTCTCGAGCGCCGCGAAGTCGTGAAGCTCTTCAACGATGTGTCGAAACGGGCGCCAGTCCGAGCAAATCGCGTCACTTCCCTGCTGCATCATATGCTTGAGCTTGCCGAGACCGAATTCGGTATGCGGGAAGGTCCGAACCCGGCCAGGGGGATCGAGCGGAATGCAGAGACGCGCCGGACACGCTATCTCGAACCCGCTGAACTGACCGTTCTGCTAGCCGCCATCAGTGCACACCGCAACCAACGCAGCGCTAATATCGTGCGTCTGGCATTGTTGACCGGTGCGAGGCGCGGCGAGCTGCTCGGCGCGACATGGCCGCAATTCAATCTCGACGTCGGCACATGGACGCGCCCAGCCAGCCTAACCAAGCAGAAGAAAACTCATACGATCCCGATCAACGGTCCGGCGCGGTCGCTGCTGGTCTCAATGAAGGCGGCCGCGGACTTGGAGAACGCGCGGCGGTCAAGCGAGGGGTTGCCGCCGCTCGTGCACCTTTTTCCAGGTTACGGCAGTAACGACGCTCAGGGCGACCTGAAACGAACATGGGCGTCGATCTGCAAAGATGCTGGCCTCAGCGATCTGATATTCCACGACTTGAGACATTCTTTTGCATCGTTTCTTGTTAGTAGTGGACACAACTTGCCGCTTATTGGGCAGATGCTCGGGCACTCAAACCCCGCGACGACAAACCGTTATTCGAACTTGTTGCTAGACCCGCAGCGCGAGGCAGCGGAACGCATAGGGCCGATCATGACGGGGGCTGGGGAGACCGCCGAGGTGGTGCCGATGGCGTCGCGGAAGGGGTGAGGATGACGCAGGAAAAGCCAAATGGCCCGCCCGCGATCGAGGATGCCATCGTAGAAGCGTGGCTGGCCGAGGCACATGCGGAACCGCCTGAACCTGCCTTCTGGATGAACTGACCTACCACCTGCGGCATGCCGCTGAATTGGACCGGCAAAGGGGGACAAGCCCGACCCAAATCCCGCCTGAAACCGTCGCGGCGCAATACTTTCTGCACAACCTGGCCAAGCTTCTAATGGAGCAGCCATTTTTTAAGCGCCGCCCAGATTTGCTAGCGCCATTGCACCGCCTTTCCATGGCTGTCTCGGATCTTGGCGACGGAACGGTGTCTCCAATGTTCAAGTCGGTCGGGCGGGGGAGGGGCAATCCAGGAAAAGGTGCACAGTTTGATCTGATGAAAGGACATGCCGCCCGAGCCGTAACCGAGTTCCATATGGGAGGAATGCTTCTGGATGAAGCTGCAAAGGGCGTGGCGAAGGCCCTAAGAGAGGGAGGGAATGGACGCTTGGACTTCGTCACACCCGAAGTCGTAATAAACTGGCGAGAAAAAATCATGCTGGGGAGGGGGCCCGGCGCGACCCGCGCGGCTATTTTTGCGTACAAAAAGGTGATGCCCGCTTTCATGGGAGGTAGGCCGACGGAACGCGGGCACAACCTCGTCGAGACGACTTTGCGAACCATTGGGGAGGCGCTCCTTTGATAGCGTCCGGTCAGCCCGCGGCATGAGGCGGCTTGACGGTTTCGTCGACGTTTGCTCAGGCGGCTTTGCGCTGATCAAGTCTGGGTCGGATGCCGCTGACGTTCCAGGGTAGCAGTTCTGACACCCGTTTGACGGGATGATCGGCAATCCGTTCCAGCACATGGCGGAGATAATGCTCCGGATCGAAGGCCTGCCAACGCGACAGCGTATAGCGGATCGCAATCGCCACTTCGCTCTTGCCCGAGATGCGGGCCAGGCTCGCTTCCAGGAACCGCCGCAGGGCGGCAAACAGCGGCGCGCTTTGAGCACAACACGCGGCCTGCCGGGCCGCGGCTGACTGGCCGCGCAGCCTGGCCTCGATCTCATACAGCGCGGCGATCCGCTGCAGCGCCTCGAGTGCCAACGGCGACTTGCTCTCGGCATGCACATCGAAGAACTTCCGCCGTACGTGCGCCCAGCACGCCGCCTCGGTCACGCCCTGATCGTAAAGCCCAGCATAGCCCTCATATCCGTCAGCCTGCAGAATGCCGAGGAAGCCGGCGAGGTGTTCGCGCGGATGCTCGCCTCTGCGGTCGGCGCTGTAGCGATGCAGCACAGCGGGAGGGGCCGGGCCGCCGAAAGGGCGGTCATCGCGCACGTAACACCACAATCGCCCGGTTTTGGTATGTCCGCGGCCGGGGTCGAGCACCGGCACCGTCGTGTCGTCGGCGTGCACGCGATCCGCCGTCATGACATAAGTCCCGACGGCTTCCACCAGCGGGCGCAGCAGCCGCGCACTCTGCCCCACCCAGTCGGCCAGCGTTGACCGATCCAGATCGACGCCATCGCGGGCGTAGATCTCGGCCTGTCGATACAATGGCAAATGATCAGCGTATTTCCCCACCAGTATGTGCGCCAGCAATCCCGGCCCTGCCAGCCCGCGATAGATCGGCAGGCTCGGCGACGGCGCTTGTGCGATGCCCTCGCACGCCCGGCACGACAGCTTGGGCCGCACATGCCGCACGACACGGAATGAGCCCGGCAGATAATCCAGCACCTCGGTGACATCCTCACCCAGCGGACGCAGCGAACCGCCGCATTTTGGGCAGGCGCAGGGGGCGGCGTGTTCCACCACCTTACGCGGCAGTGTCTCGGGCAACGGTTTGCGGACAGGCTTGCGCCGGGGGGTCTCGGTGTCGGCTGGATCGCCCGGTTCCGGGGCCGGCGACGGCGCGGTTTCGGCGATCTGCTCCTCAAGCTCGCCCAGCATCAGATCGAGCTGCTCGATCGCGCCACGCAACTTCTCCGACGAGGCGCCGAACCGTTCGCGCAGCAGTCTGGCCAGTCGCAGCTTCAACTTTTCATTGCGCAACTCACGCGAGGCACGGAAAGCGCAATCGGGCGCTGGAACTTGCCGGCAACGGCATGCCCGACGACGCAATCGCCGCGGTCCTCACGGGCGAGGGTCACCGCTCCCCAACTTGCGAGAACACGGTCCTGCCGATCACCGTGGACCAGATCCGGCGCCGTGCCGGCATCAAGGTGACCGAGCCGCGCAACAGATGGTCCCATGGCTCGTCTGCTCAGCGCTCCGGAACTAGCCAGCCGGCTGAATATTCCGGTGAACTGGATCTACGTGCAGATCAAAAAGAAGCAGCTTTTGATCGATCGGCAGCCGAGCGGAGCCTACCTCTTCCACGATAACCCGTTCGTTCTCGATGCGGTCAGAAACTTACGCAACCACGTCCTCAACTGCATCGATCTCAGAATCTATCAGCCTCATCAGGAGGGGCATTAACATGCGTGATCGAATAACATCGATAGTTGCGCCGGAGTCATCGACACCGCGCCGTCTTTCGCCTGCGGCCAGACGAAGCGGCCTTTCTCCAGCCTTTTGCTGAACAGACACAGACCTTGGCCATCCCAGCTAAGGATTTTTACCAGGTGACCACAGCTCGTTTCATAGTGCATCCCTTGACTAGATACTCGGCAGTCGGACTTGCTTATCATATTGATAATCTTCGTAGAATTTGGGGCGGCGGTTGACTACGCGTTGCACCTCTATCTTGACTGCCTCGGAGGCAAGCGCCTCGACCGGAACGAGCCACGGTGAACCCGGCAAAATCTGCGTCGCTGGTAAGATCCCCTTTAGCGCCAGACTTTTGGCTGACCCGACGCAGATGCCAAGACGCTCCGCGGCCTTCATCAGGCTGATCATGGCTCGGTCAGTGTCGGCAGAAGTATATTCAGCAATGCCGAGGCGCTCGCGCATTTCCCGGACACGGACAGTCGTCCAGGTCTCGCCATCGCTGGTTTTGCAGCGCATTCGGTTGAGCGAGACGGCAAGCTGTCGATCCGGCCAGTGTCCGGAAAGTTTACGCAGGGCATCCACAGCAGACGGCGCCATGTCGCTCGGGTAGCGGCCAGTTTTGACACGAGGAACCCGGACTTCCGTGTGACGGCCGCCTGTCCAGTGAATCAGCAACACGGCGTCGTTGGCAGCCTCGTCAAGATCGCAAACGATCTCGCGAATCAGGATATGGATCAGCCGTTGTTTGGTTCTCGTATCGGTCGAGGGCGCGTTCCACGCTGCAGGCAGATCATGGGCAAGCTGCATGAGCATGGCCCGGTCGATCTCGGGTCGCGTTGCCGCGGTGATGCGCAGATCCTTAATCCGTTGCTCCAGTTCGGCTACGCGTTCCAGAGCAGCGTTCCAACGCGCTTCGAGTTCACGTGCAACATGACGCTTGGCCGGATCCACCAACTCGTAGCGCCGTGCGGCGACAGACACCTCGTACCGCGCCCCTTCAAGGTCTCGTTCGACGGCGGCGATGATGTCGTTGGTTGATCGCTCGACCTGGCCTGAAGCTAGGATGGCCGCTTCGACGGCATGATTGGAGACCGCCTCCAGGATCTGATGCGCAACCGCACGATCAGTCCGAACCCCGCCGATCCCGATGCACAGCCCGGCGCCGACATGGGCATCATCGCCACGGCACTGGTAGCGATGGGCGTTGCCTTTCCCTGAGCCATAGAAGACGCGCATCATCCGACCGCAGCGTCCGCACCGCATCAAGCCGGTGAGCAGCGCGCGACCCCCGCGTGCTGATTTGCGTGCACAGTTCTTCTTCATGTGCGCGTTTTCGAGCAGCAGCTTCTGATTGTCGTCGTACTCCTGCCAACTGATATAGCCGGGATGATTGTCAGGCAGCAGGACGTTCCATTCTTCTCTTGGTTTGGCCAGACCATTGATCTTGCGGGCCCGCCCGTCCGTGATCTGCGTTCGTTGCGCGTGCCTGCCGAATGCATACGCCCCCGCGTAGAGCGGGTTGTGCAAGATCTGCATGACGGTGTGATACGCGGGCGCCTTCCAGATCAGCTTGCAGACATCAACGTTGCGTAGAACAACGGGCATTCTGGTCCCGGCGGACCGCAGCCATAGAAAGACTTGCCGGGCGCTGCCCAACTCCCTGAACTTGGCGAAGACCAGGCGGATCGTGTCGACGACATGTTGATCCGGATCGATCTCGATCTTGCCTGCCTCGCTCCAGCAGAACCCAGGCGGCAGCATGAACTGATATTCTCCGCGCCTGGCCTTGGAGTCGCGTGCAGCAATGCCGCGTTGTCGCATCAAGCTCAGCTCATATTCCGACATCGTCCCCTTGAGCCCGAGAAGCAAACGATCGTTGACAAGACGCGGATCGTAGGCGCCGTCCGGATCAATGACTAGTGTTCCGGCAAGCGCGCAAAGGTCGATCAGGTGATGCCAGTCTCGCCCGTTGCGGGCGAGGCGCGAAGCCTCGATGCAATAAACAGCACCTATGTCGCCGGAACAAACCATCGCAACAAGTCGCTCAAACCCGGGGCGCTCTATGCTGCCCGAGCCGGAGCGACCAAGATCATCGTCGATGACGCTTACCGAGCGGAAGCCGACTTTCTCTGCTGCTCCGGCCAGATCATATTGTCGGCGCTGGCTTTCGAGATTGCCCATGACCTGAGCCATGGTCGATTGACGAACGTAAACGACAGCGGCGCGGTTGAGGTGGTCAGGCGTGATTTTGGTGCTCACCCACGCCTCCCTTCTTCGCCGATCTCGCTGCGCTCATCGCCTCCAGCAGCAGATCGGCCAGAGCTTCGACCAGCCCCTCTGGGCATGTTTCTACCGGAGTTTTTGAATTTACTAAATATACCTCTAGACAAAGCTGGTTTTCTATTTGGCTTCTTCCCCTTCGCATCACTTTCCTCCGCCTTTTTCGAAGAACGGGACGATGCGTCTTTGCTGCGAGTCTTGCGCAATGTCACCAGGAAGGCGGCAAGCTTGTTGAGCCCATCGACAGTGATCTCAGGCGACCCCAGCTTCATGTGTGAACAATAGCTCGCGTCGAACATCCAGCTCGGCAGCTCTCGAGACAGGTCGGGTCGCTCATCGGTGTAGATACACATCAGGTTCTTGCCGCGGGCGAAAGGGCGATACTTTCAGCGTCCGACCTGCCAGCGGGTGCCATGGATAAGCGATCGTCGCAGAGCGCAAACTGTATGTAGAGTGTTGGTCGTTGGCCGCGCTTGCCGCGGAACACGAACAGATGGCCGCTGAATGGATCCTGCCCAAGGTGCTGCTGCACCAGGGCCGCAAGTCCGTCGAAGCCCTTGCGCATATCGGTCACACCCGCCGCCAGCCAGATCCGGACGCCGGCTGCCGGCGTGATCATTCGCGCAGAGCGGCAAGCACGCGCCGCAGGGCCGTCAGGTTGACGTCGCCGCCGACCTGCAGACGCGTCCCGTCGGGGAAGGTGATCTCGATCCGGTCTGCCGCTGGGCGCGCCGCGATGACCGGCGGCGGTGCCGCGGTGCTCGCCGGCAACTCAGTGACGTGCAGCGGCACGAAGCGGGCGGGCGGTCAGGCGGCGAGATAACCCTCGCGCACCTGACGCCGCCAGTTCCGCTGCAGGTTGGGATAGACATCATGCCGGGCCGCCACCGCGCGGATCGTGGCACCTGGTTCGTGTGTCTCGGCAACCAGACGGAGCTTCTCTTCAGTGCTCCAGCGCCGCCGCCGTTCGCGACTGCTGATGATTTCAATCGGGCCGTTCGGCATGACTTTAAGATCGACCTTAAGGTGGGCTTTAAGGTCTACAGCCTCGGCACATCTCGCCCCCGCATCGAAAGGCGGGGCTCACCGGACGCTATCGCTCCTTTAACGGAAATCGCACCTAAAGCCGATTACATGTGTAAGCGCTGCGGCGACGACGGGGCTGGATTTGAGTTGAGGATTGGCGCCGCTGCTGATCCGGCGGCTAAGCCGCTTGGCTGGTGATCGTGACGGATCTGCTGGCTGTCCAGTTCCAGGGCAGCAGCGTGTGCATTTCATTCTGCTTGGTCCGGGCCGAGACAATGCGTTCCAGCACGTCGGCCAGGTATGCCATCGGATTGACGCCGTTCAGCTTGGCTGTCTGGATCAGTGTCATCGCGATTGCCCAATGAACGGCTCCACCATCATTACCAGCGAACAACGCATTTTTGCGCGTAAGGGTATTCGGTCGGATCGCCCGCTCGACCACGTTCGTGTCCATCTCGACGCGCCCGTCTTCGAGGAACACGGTAAGGCCGGGCCAATGTCGGATCGCATAGCGAATGGCCTTGGCCAGATCCGAGACGGCTGAGACGCGGCCAACGTGATCCTGCAACCAGGTGTGCAGAGCATCGACAATAGGGCGACTTCGCTCTTGGCGGATATGTCGTCGGTGGTCGGCGGGCTGGCCACGGATCTCGGCTTCGATAGCGTAGAGTTCGCCGATCTTAGCCAGCACCCAGGCGGCAAGCGGCGATTTGTTGGAAACCCAGAAATCGTAGAAACCGCGCCTCATGCGCCCAGCAGAACGCCAGCGTCACCGAGCTGTCCGCGCGATCCAAAGCAAGCCGCTTGAAGCCGTCATAACCGTCAACCTGAAGCACGCCGCGGAACCCGGCGAGGTGCGCTGCGGGCTGCCTTTGCGGTCCTCGGCATAGACATAGGCGGCAACCGGGTGAGTGGGTCCGGCCCACGGCCGGTCGTCAACCGCGTAGCACCAGATCCGTCCGGTCTTGGTCCGGCCGCGGCCCGGATCGAGCACCGGCAGGGTGGTATCATCGGCAAACAGCTTGGGGCAGGACAACGCCGTGCTGAGCAGCAGGTCATACAGTGGGGTCAGCCACCAGCAGGCGCGCCCGACCCAGTTGCTGAGCGTCGAGCGGTCCAGTGTGACGCCCTGGCGAGCCAGCATCTGCGATTGCCGATAACGCGGACGGCGCGTGACACGGACCCGCAACTGCGCGGGCACGATGTCCAGTTGCTCACTGCGCAGTTCGCCGATCGTGTGCATCGCGCCGCCGCAGCAAGGGCAGTCGCGGTGTTCGACATCGATCAGCACCTCATAGCGCGGCAGATGCGACGGAAGGGCCCCGTGGTTACGGTTGGGGCGTGTCTCGTGCCGCTGGCGTTGTTTGTTCTCTGCAGCGTCTTTCGCGGCGGCGGTTTGTTCCAGATCCTCGAGTGCCAACTGCAACTGGTCCGCGCTCAACTGTTCCGAGCGACGGTCGAACTGCTGGCGCAACAGACGCTTGATCAGCAGGTGCAGCTTGTCGATTTCGGCATCGCGTTGCTGCAAAGTGGTCTGCTGCTGTTCAGCCGCGGTGACCACCTCGCGCAGCACTTGCTGCAACGTGGCGGGATCGTCAGGCAGGGCAGCGAGGTCGATTTGCACGCCAGCATCATGATCAACGCCGCCGAATCGGCGCCAATGACTCCGGCGTGATCAGCCCGCCAGTTCCGGTCTGCGGCGGATCACCGGCGCACGCCACTCGCAACCATCGAGCAACGCGGTCAGTTGTGCCGGGGTCAATGCGATCTGTCCGGTCGTCGTCGTCGAGGGCCAGACGAACTGGCCGTGTTGCAGTTTCTTGGTCAGCATGCAAAGACCGATGCCGTCGTGCCAAAGCAGCTTGATCAACCCGGCGCGGCGTCCACGAAAGGCGTAAAGCGCTCCGTTGAATGGATCCTCGGCCAGATGCTGCTGGACCAGCATGGCGAGGCCTACCATGCCCTTCCTCATGTCGGTAATCCCGCACGCCAGATAGACCCGCACGCCTGGCAGCAGCGCAATCATCGCCCGGTCAACGCAGCGAGCACGCGACGTAACGCCGGGCCATCCACCTGGGCGTCCACGCGCAGCGTCACGTTCTTGGGCAGCAGAATCTCGATCAGGCCCGGCGGACGGGACAGTACGTCCGAGCTGGATGGCTGAGGATCTGCCCTGTCAGATGCGTCGGCGCGATCTCCACCTCGGCAAAGCTGGCCGGCGACTGCCGCAAATGCGTCATCTGGCCATTGAGCAGCTTCTGTCGCCAGCTATACAGCAGGCCGCTGCTGATGCCATGCTTGCGCGCCACTTCCGCCGGCGTCAGCGTCGACCCCAGGCTTTCTGCGACGATCTCGCGCTTCTGCTCGAGCGTCCAAACACGGCGTCGATCGCCGCGCGTGATGACCTCGACCTGACGCATACGAGCACCCTTACGACCTATCGTACGGGCGTCCTCAGCAGGATCGGACTCTGGAACCAAAGTCGGCGTTGCGTCCATGACCGACTTCCATCACAGCACAGCCCCGTGCCGCCATGTGTTGCCGCCGCATCGCTTACTTACATGTGGAGGCTGTCTGAATAGTTGCCTGTCCTGTCACGACAAACTCTGACAGGAGCACACCCCCCGATGCCGGATACGTCCACTCAGCCGCCTTATGACGTCGCGTCTGTCCGCGCAACGCTGCTGCAAGACCTCGCAACGATCGAAGTTACAGCCCAGGCGCTGGGCAAAAGCCCCCGCACAGTCCAGCGGATGATCGCTCAAAAGAAGCTTCCCGTAATCACGATAGGCCGCAAGCCGTACGTAGTCCTAAGTGGCGCGCGCGACGCGCTCATGTCGTCAGCTCGGATCGGTCATGATCTTCCAAAGCGAGGCCGCCCCGCTGGTCGGAAGGCCGCCTGAAGTGAGAAGCCCCCCGATACCGGGGGCCGGCATCGCAGGGGCTCTGGAAACGCTTGGCGGCGATGATTCCATAACCTTTATAGCGCTTGCCGGACCCAAATTCAACGCCGGTCGTCCGCTACCTGCGGCGGACCGCGCACCATGAAGCGAGGCCGAAAGCAACGCGTTGCAAAAACGCTGGCTGATTGGGGTGTCGCATGAGCGCCTCCTCTATGCCGACGGATCGTCAGATCGAGCGCCTCGCGACACGCGCGGAGGTGAGGGGCTGTGACGCGTGCGGCACACGCTTCGCGCTGTTGCGGCCTTATCTCGTTTGCCGCACGAAACGGAATACCTGGTCAGTCCGCTGCGATGCCTGCGCGGCCGGTTGTGCCGAGGTTGCCCTCGTTGGCGCGTATGGCGGGCCTGCGGCTGATCCTTGGACCGATGATGATCGCACCTGGTTCGCCGCACACCCGTGGCGGCAATGGCGGCTGCGTCTGCCGATGCGAGGCGAACTGAAGGGGGGGCATTCGACGGACAAACCGCCATTCCGGCACCCGCGCCAGGTATGTATGCCGCGATCGCAAGATTCCAAGTTGAACCCGGCAAGCGACTGCGCTTGACCGTCAACATCGGCATCCGCGACCCGCTGGACTCATTCACCGACAGCGGCATCGTCCGGCTGATTCCTGGCCTGGCCGAAGGAGCCGCTGAACGCATCGCCGCGATTGGCAACCGCTGGGAGGAGATCCACGGCGAAAAGATCTCGCGGCGTATCGAATGGCTCGCCGCGGCGGTACAATCATGAGCGGCACCGACATAAGGGACCGCCCGTTCGAGTTAACGTTCTTCCGCGACTTCTCCGCGGCGAGCCTGACAACCGAGCGATACACGCTGCATTCGCTGGCGTCAAAAAACTATTACTTCGAATACTCAAGTATGCTGTTCGAGACGAGCCGTCGAGATTTCGTTGGCACCATGTCGCTCCTCACGAGCGTAAGCAGCGGCAAAGTAAGGGACCTGGATGAAGGGACGACGCTGACCCCGAGGCCGGGCAGTACCAACTCAGTGTTCGATCATCTTCCTGATCCGGGTCGTTAGCGCGTCGATAGCGAACGGCTTGGTGATCAGTTCCACCCCCGGTTCGAGATATCCATTTGCTGCTGCGGCGTTTTCGGTATAGCCGGTCATAAATAGGACCTTCAGGCCGGCCCGACGCGCCCGAGCGCTGTCGGCTAACTGGCGACCATTCAATCCTGGTAAGCCTATGTCTGTAATCAGGAGATCTATACGCTGACTGGATTGCAGTATCGTCAACCCTGATGGGCCGTCCGCTGCTTCAAGAGCGGAATAGCCCAGGGTGCGCAGAACTTCGACGACCAACGATCGCACCACCGCCTCGTCTTCGACCACCAGAATGGTTTCCCCGTCACAAGTCGAGGCGCCATCGTCGAGACTTTCAGCCTTCGCCGTCGGATGCGCGCCCTCAAAGCGAGGCAAATAAACTTTCACCGTCGTCCCATGACCGATCTCGCTATAGATTTTCGCATAACCCTCTGACTGGCGCGCGAAACCATAGATCATCGATAAACCAAGGCCGGTTCCCGCCCCCGTTGGCTTGGTGGTGAAGAAAGGGTCGAAGGCCTGAGCGAGGACGTCCGGTGGCATCCCCGTTCCGCTATCCGACACCGATATACACACATAGTTTCCAGGTGGGAGATCCATTTGGGCCGCCAGCCCAACACCAAGGCTCGTATTCTCGGTTTCAATCGTAAGCCGCCCACCCTCCGGCATCGCATCTCGCGCGTTGATGACCAAGTTCAGGATTGAACTTTCGAGCTGATTGATATCGCAGCGGATCGCCCACAAAGGCACCGTGGGAAACAGTTTGACCCCGATGATCTCGCCTACTGTCTGACGAACCATGTCGGACATCGTTGCGATTAGGTGATTGGCGTCAACCACGGTGGGGCTGAGCGGCTGGCGGCGTGAAAACGCCAGCAAACGATGCGTCAGTCCCGCCGCGCGGTTGGCGGATGCCATGGCGCTGTTGATAAGGCGATCGGCATCCTGGCCGCGACCAAGCCTGAGGCTCTTTTGAAGAAGCGCTAGAGATCCCAGAATAACTTGGAGCATATTATTAAAGTCATGGGCGATCCCTCCTGTGAGCTGGCCGATCGCCTCCATTTTTTGCGCCTGCCGCAGAGCGTCCTCGGCCTTGGCACGTTCGGCAATCTGCTCCCTTAGTTCGGCCGTGCGTTGCTGAACCAGAGCCTCTTGCCGCTGTTCGCTTTCCCGCACGAGCGTATCGGCGCGGCGCCGTTCCAGCACCATTTGAATAGTTGCGTGCAGCTCACGTTCGGAGATTGGCTTGAGCAGGAAGCCGTACGCGCGGGTGTCTCGCGCCCGTTGTAGAGTGGTCTCCTCAGAATATGCGGTTAGGTAAATCACCGGGATATTATATGCGTTTGGAATACGGGAGGCCGTTTCGATCCCGTCGATTTCACCTTCGATATCGACGTCCATAAGAACAACGTCGGGCTTGTCGCGTTCGATTGCTTGCAGAGCCTGGCTGCCAGACGTCGCGAGGGACGAAATCTCATACCCGAGCTTTGTTAGACGCAGCTCCAGATTAAGTGCATCGACACGCTCATTTTCCACGACCATCACGCGGGTTTTGGTCATGGCATACGCAGGATTGGAAAGCGCAGTACCAAAGTAGCAGGATTGGCACGGTCGTTGGTCAGCTCGCCGCTCTCCTGCACGGTGCCCGCATCGGTTTTGATCGAGTTTAGGCCGATCTCGATCGGGAATTCGCTGCCATCCTTTTTCAGGTCATAGAGATTGCGGCCCCTGCCCATCGGCCTCGCAAGGCCGGCGAGGCCAATTGTCACCGTCGCGCTGGGTGCGGATTCAATAACCTGGAGGAAGCTTTGTTCGCTCTTGCGAAGGACCTGTTCGATTTTCAGGCGGTCGTCTTCCTCGCAAATCAACACTGTTTTTCTTCCCAGGACGGAATAACAGCCGGTGAAACTTATCCAGCAGCTCGGCACACGATCGTGTTACCACCGAGCGTTTTGGTTCCCCATTAGATTCACACTGATCGCGTTTTTGTGAAGTGCCTGGACTGACTGCCAATATTCATTTCTTCAGTTGTGGGGGCTTTCTGCTTCAGGCGCGAGACCATGATCGAACCTAGCCGGTAACAAAGAGATACCAAACGTTCGCCATCTGTATTTAAGCTGCTCTCGTCGAGAATTCGTTGCGGTCACGGGTGACGGCGATTTGGGCACTGCGTCTCGGAGATATTATGGAGGCCCGGCAGGGCCAGCCTTGCCTGCTTGACCCGAAAGGCCCTCAGCGCCAAACCCCGCCAATGCTTACCGAACCCCAGACCGTGACGGAGGACGAGGCAGACATCCGTCTGGACCGCTGGCTCCGCCGACACCACCCCGGCCTGCAACAGAGCCTTATCCAAAAATTGTGCCGCACCGGCAAGATCCGCGTAGACGGCGCACGGGCCGGGACCAACACTCGCCTGACCCCGGGGCAGTCGATCCGCATCCCCCCGATGGGGGAACCGGCCGCACCCAAACCTGTCAGCCGGATTGACCCCTACGATGCCAAGGACCTGCAAAGCGCGCTAATCTATCAAGACGACCATATCCTGGTGATCAACAAGCCCTATGGCCTGCCGGTGCAGGGTGGCCCAGGCATCACCCGCCACCTAGACGGCATGCTGGACGCCCTGCGTTTCGGCTCCGAGCACCGGCCCCGCCTGGTCCACCGGCTAGACCGGGACACCACGGGGGTCCTGTTGCTCGCTCGCACCCCCGGCACCGCCGGCAAGCTGGCCGCGCTGTTCCGCGGCCGCGACATTGACAAGACGTACTGGGCCGTGGTCGCCGGCCGCCCGGTTCCGGTGGAGGGCCGCATCGACCTACCCCTGAAACGCGTCGGGGGGGCCCGAGGCGAACGAACCGCTCCAGCCGACCGAGACGATCCGGACGGCGCCCGTGCCATCACCGACTATCAGACGCTCGATAATGCGGCCCAGAGGCTGGCCTGGCTGGAACTGAAGCCGCTGACTGGCCGCACCCATCAGCTTCGCGTGCACTGTGTCGCGATAAGAGCCCCGATCCTGGGCGACGAAAAATACGAGGAACCCGATCAGAACATGGCTTTCTCCGCGCTGATCGAGGGCCTGTCCAGCGATCTTCACTTACACGCCAGAAGGCTGGTTCTGCCGCATCCGGCGGGGGGCACCCTGACTGTCGAGGCTGACCTGCCGCCCCATATGAGGGGGACTTTTAAAGCGCTGGGCTTCCACGCCCCGCCGGCGCAACCTCCCGGGAGACGAAAATGACCTCATCGCGACGGCCGCTGCGGATCGTCCTGATCGCCGTCGCCGCCGTTATTGTCGTGGCGGCCGGCGTCGCAGCGATCGCCATCCTTCGCTTCGATCCGAACGCCTACAAGCCGGACATCGTCGCGGCGGTAAAACGTGCCACTGGTCGCGATCTGGCGCTAAACGGCAAGATCAGCCTGAAACCCTCGCTGTGGCCGACGATTCAGGCCAGCGATGTCACCTTTTCCAATCCGCCAGGATTTTCCCGCCCACAGATGGCCTCACTTCAGGGCATGGAACTGCAGCTTGGCCTGGTGCCGCTATTGTCGAACAAATTAGAGATCGAACAGCTGCTGCTGATCCAGCCCGATATCCTGCTGGAAACCGATGCCGCGGGGCATACCAACTGGCAGTTGTCGCCGGAGGTATCTCCAACGGCCCCTGCCGGCACTCAGGCCCCGGTCAAATCCGCTGGCGGCACGAAAACAGAGGTCAGCGTCGCATCCATCCGGATCCAGGACGGCACACTCGGCTACCGCGATGACCGCACCAACAAGGTCACTACGGTCGGTCTGCCCCGCCTGGAGGCGACCGCCACATCCCCCGACTCGCCGCTGCATCTGGATGCGGATGCCACGTTCAACGGTTCGGCTTTCAACCTGGCCGGCGAGACTGGCAGCCTGGCCCGCCTCCAGGAGCCAAACGCGACCACCCCTTGGCCGGTGAAGCTGATGCTGACGGTCGGCACGGCGAAGCTTGGCGCGGAAGGATCGCTCACCCAGCCGCAGCTCGGCAAAGGCTACGACCTGGCGGTGAGCGGCATCATACCCGACGCCACGTCCCTGACCCCGCTGCTGCGAGGCTTCGTCCCTCCGCCGCTGCATGATGTTACGTTTGCCGCCAAAGTCTCTGATAAAGGCGGGCCGGCGCCCGACGACAAAGGCGGTCTGCTGCCTGACATTTCCGCGCTGAGCGTGCATGTCGGGGCGTCCGACCTCGGCGCCCAGGTAGCGGGGCTGACACTGGGCCATCTGGACGTCGCGGCGGCCGCCGCTGACCAGCCGGTCAAGGTTGACGCCGCGGGCCAGCTTGGCGGTCAGCCCATTGCCCTTGCCGCGACCACGGGACCGCTGACCTCGCTGTTGCCAAATGCGAATGCCGCGCCATTCCCGATCGACGCAACGTTGCAGGCCTACGGTGCAACGTTGGCGGCCAAGGGCACCATCGCAAACGCCGAGGCGTTGACAGGCGCCAACATCGCCCTGACGGCACAAATTCCCGATCTGTCGGCTTTCTCGCCACTGGCGAAGCGCCCGCTGCCATCGGTGAAGCAGATATCGTTTCGGGGCACGCTATCAGATGCGCCCGGCGGCTTTCACTCCGGCGGCTCACTGCATGACATGTCACTGACGAGCGCCGATGGAGATCTGTCGGGCAACGCCGGGATTGGCCTGAGCAAAAAGGCCGCTTTGACAGCAAACCTCCGGTCCAATCGGATCGATCTGGACGCTTTGCAAGCCGAGTTCGACCAGATGCCGGCGGCCAGTGCACCAGCGCCGGGGGCGCCGCCGTCCAGCGGCAAACCGCCGCCCCCGGCGGACGCCAAACCGCTGCCGCGATCGAAGCGGAGTGAGCGCCTGTTTTCTGACCGGCCGATCCCGTTCGACCTGCTGCGGATCGCCGACGCCGATCTGGCCCTGGCCATTGCCGATCTTCACAGTGGGGGCGCCGACTACAAGGCGATCGACACCCACGCAGTGCTGAAAGACGGGAAGCTGGCCATTGATCCATTCGGCGCCCAGTTGCCGGGCGGTCATCTGGCGGGAAGCGCGTCGGTCGATGCGACTCAGAGCGCGCCGCCGGTCCACGTGCTGTTTCAAGCACCCGGACTGGCGCTAAAAACCGTCTTGTCCGCTTTCCATGAACCATCCGTCGCTTCCGGCAACCTGGAAGTTTACGTTGACCTGCGCGGCGAAGGCGACAGTCCGCACGCGATCGCCGCCTCGCTGGATGGCTCGCTTGGCCTCGCCATGGCCGGGGGCACCATCGACAACCGTCTGCTCGGCAGCCTGCTGGGCAAGCTAATGAACACGCTGAACGCCTTGAATCTCGTCGGCAAGGGCGGCGACAGCGAACTGCGATGCTTTGGCCTGCGGATGGAAGCCAAGCATGGCATCGGGACGCTAAAGCCGATGGCCCTGAGTTCCTCTCTGCTCACGATGACCGGCGGCGGCACCATCAACCTGGGCGAGGAGACGCTGTCTCTGACGCTGGCGCCGCAAGCGCGAATTGCCGGCACCGGGGTGGTCTTTCCGGTTGGGCTCGAAGGCCCAATCCGCGACCCGATGGTCAAGGTTAATGAAATTGGCGCCGCCGAGCGAAATGCCGGAGCGGTCGCCGGTGCCGTCCTTGGCGATGCCACGCCGCTGGGCATTGTCGGTGGCTTGCTAGGCGCCGATAAACTGCTGGGTGGCCAGACCGACATCTGCCCCGCCGCTCTAGCCGCCGCTCGGGGCCGCGCGGTGCCGGAGGGAGTGGTTAAGCCGGAGGCGAAACCCGGAGCCAAGCCGCCGAATCCCGCTCAGTTGCTGAAAAATTTGTTTCATTGAAAGGTGGTTGGTGAAGCGTTTCTGGGATGTCGTCGCGGTCGAGTGGACTGACCAAGGCCATAGAATTCTACTGGATGGCAAACCCATGCGCCTGCCGAGCGGCGCCGCGCTGCTGGTCAGGCCGCCCCGTCTGGCACACGCGATCGCCGAGGAATGGCGGGCGGCCGGTGGTGGCAAAGGCGGCGAAATGTCGTTCAAGGACACCCCGCTCACCCGCCTCGCCGGCACCGCCCTGGAGCGTATTGCACCCGATCCGGCCCCGACCGTTGATGCTATCGCCCGCTATGGCGAGACCGACCTGTTGTGCTACCGCGCCGAGACGCCGGGGCAACTTGTGCAGCGGCAACATCAGCAGTGGCAGCCGTGGCTGGATTGGGCGGCCTTGACCTACGATGCACCGTTGCGGGTTGCAACCGGTGTCGGGTACGTCAAGCAGCATCACGATAGCATCGCCGCCCTGCGCCGGGCGGTGGAAGCGCTGGACACCGACGCACTTGCTGCCCTGGGCATTGCAGTGCCGGCGTTAGGCAGCCTGGTGCTGGGGTTGGCACTCGCCGCAGGGGAAATGGACGCAGAAGCCGCCTACAGCGTTGGCGCTCTGGACGAACTGTTCCAGGCTGAGCAATGGGGCGATGACTACGAGGCGGCGGACCGGCGCACGGGTATGTTGGCGGACATCGTGTTGGCGACACGTTATATCGACCTCACACGGGGGGACCGGTGAACGCAAAGCGGTTGGTGATTGCAGGTCGGGTGCAGGGGGTCGGTTACCGAGCCTGGATGGTGCACAAGGCGGCCGAGTTGGGGATTTCCGGGTGGGTGCGCAACCGGCCGGATGGATCGGTGGAGGCGCTGATCGCCGGTAACGTCGCGGCGGTGGAGGAACTGTCGCGACTGTGTCGCCGTGGTCCGCGCATGGCGGAGGTGTCATCGATCGACGAGGATCTGGCGGAGCCGCCCGAGGAGCCTGGATTCCATCTGGCGGGATAGCGTCGCCATTGCGGAGATCGGTGGTAAGCGCTGCGGCGACGACGGGGCTGGATTTGAGTTGAGGATTGGCGCCGCTGCTGATCCGGCGGCTAAGCCGCTTGGCTGGTGATCGTGACGGATCTGCTGGCTGTCCAGTTCCAGGGCAGCAGCGTGTGCATTTCATTCTGCTTGGTCCGGGCCGAGACAATGCGTTCCAGCACGTCGGCCAGGTATGCCATCGGATTGACGCCGTTCAGCTTGGCTGTCTGGATCAGTGTCATCGCGATTGCCCAATGAACGGCTCCACCATCATTACCAGCGAACAACGCATTTTTGCGCGTAAGGGTATTCGGTCGGATCGCCCGCTCGACCACGTTCGTGTCCATCTCGACGCGCCCGTCTTCGAGGAACACGGTAAGGCCGGGCCAATGTCGGATCGCATAGCGAATGGCCTTGGCCAGATCCGAGACGGCTGAGACGCGGCCAACGTGATCCTGCAACCAGGTGTGCAGAGCATCGACAATAGGGCGACTTCGCTCTTGGCGGATATGTCGTCGGTGGTCGGCGGGCTGGCCACGGATCTCGGCTTCGATAGCGTAGAGTTCGCCGATCTTAGCCAGCACCCAGGCGGCAAGCGGCGATTTGTTGGAAACCCAGAAATCGTAGAAACCGCGCCTCATGTGCGCCCAGCAGAACGCCAGCGTCACCGAGCTGTCCGCGCGATCCAAAGCAAGCCGCTTGAAGCCGTCATAACCGTCAACCTGAAGCACGCCGCGGAACCCGGCGAGGTGCCCTGCGGGGCGGCTGCCTTTGCGGTCCTCGGCATAGACATAGGCGGCAACCGGGTGAGTGGGTCCGGCCCACGGCCGGTCGTCAACCGCGTAGCACCAGATCCGTCCGGTCTTGGTCCGGCCGCGGCCCGGATCGAGCACCGGCAGGGTGGTATCATCGGCAAACAGCTTGGGGCAGGACAACGCCGTGCTGAGCAGCAGGTCATACAGTGGGGTCAGCCACCAGCAGGCGCGCCCGACCCAGTTGCTGAGCGTCGAGCGGTCCAGTGTGACGCCCTGGCGAGCCAGCATCTGCGATTGCCGATAAGCGGCGCTCACACACCCACCCCACCCCCCCCCCCACGCGGACGGCGCGTGACACGGACCCGCAACTGCGCGGGCACGATGTCCAGTTGCTCACTGCGCAGTTCGCCGATCGTGTGCATCGCGCCGCCGCAGCAAGGGCAGTCGCGGTGTTCGACATCGATCAGCACCTCATAGCGCGGCAGATGCGACGGAAGGGCCCCGTGGTTACGGTTGGGGCGTGTCTCGTGCCGCTGGCGTTGTTTGTTCTCTGCAGCGTCTTTCGCGGCGGCGGTTTGTTCCAGATCCTCGAGTGCCAACTGCAACTGGTCCGCGCTCAACTGTTCCGAGCGACGGTCGAACTGCTGGCGCAACAGACGCTTGATCAGCAGGTGCAGCTTGTCGATTTCGGCATCGCGTTGCTGCAAAGTGGTCTGCTGCTGTTCAGCCGCGGTGACCACCTCGCGCAGCACTTGCTGCAACGTGGCGGGATCGTCAGGCAGGGCAGCGAGGTCGATTTGCACGCCAGCATCATGATCAACGCCGCCGAATTCGGCGCCAATGACTCCGGCGTGATCAGCCCGCCAGTTCCGGTCTGCGGCGGATCACCGGCGCACGCCACTCGCAACCATCGAGCAACGCGGTCAGTTGTGCCGGGGTCAATGCGATCTGTCCGGTCGTCGTCGTCGAGGGCCAGACGAACTGGCCGTGTTGCAGTTTCTTGGTCAGCATGCAAAGACCGATGCCGTCGTGCCAAAGCAGCTTGATCAACCCGGCGCGGCGTCCACGAAAGGCGTAAAGCGCTCCGTTGAATGGATCCTCGGCCAGATGCTGCTGGACCAGCATGGCGAGGCCTACCATGCCCTTCCTCATGTCGGTAATCCCGCACGCCAGATAGACCCGCACGCCTGGCGGCAGCGCAATCATCGCCCGGTCAACACAGCGAGCACGCGACGTAACGCCGGGCCATCCACCTGGGCGTCCACGCGCAGCGTCACGTTCTTGGGCAGCAAAATCTCGATCAGGCCCGGCGGACGGGACAGTACGTCCGAGCTGGATGGCTGAGGATCTGCCCTGTCAGATGCGTCGGCGCGATCTCCACCTCGGCAAAGCTGGCCGGCGACTGCCGCAAATGCGTCATCTGGCCATTGAGCAGCTTCTGTCGCCAGCTATACAGCAGGCCGCTGCTGATGCCATGCTTGCGCGCCACTTCCGCCGGCGTCAGCGTCGACCCCAGGCTTTCTGCGACGATCTCGCGCTTCTGCTCGAGCGTCCAAACACGGCGTCGATCGCCGCGCGTGATGACCTCGACCTGACGCATACGAGCACCCTTACGACCTATCGTACGGGCGTCCTCAGCAGGATCGGACTCTGGAACCAAAGTCGGCGTTGCGTCCATGACCGACTTCCATCACAGCACAGCCCCGTGCCGCCATGTGTTGCCGCCGCATCGCTTACGATCGGTGTCGGGCTGAACTCGCATCGATGGGCGCACCCGCGAGGGTCTGCGGATCCGCTTTGCCCTGCCACAGGACGTCGTCAAGGTTAATGGCGGAGCCATCGGGGCAGAGAAAGCCTTCAGACCAGGCAGCACTTTTGACGTCTGGCCAAAGTGCGCCGTGAGGCCGAGGGCTAGTTCGTTACGGAGTTTACCGAGGTCGATGTAGTTGGATTGACGACGCCGAGCCGGATGGGATTAATTACTCTGCCATCGAATATGACTTGGATGGCCGACTTATCGCCCCGGTGTTGCGCACTATGTTCTGACGCTCCCAGCAAGCAAAATCGTAGCCGGCGGGTTCTCCGACAACAGATTAACCAACGCACGCTGTAATTGGTCCATCCGATAAGGCTTCTGCAGCATGACGCGGTCCTGAAAGCCAGCGGGCAGCGCGGAGACATCCGAATAACCGGTGGTAAACATGAAAGGGATAGATGGTGCCGCCAGGGCATCCGCCACGCAATCGACGCGCTCGCAGCCAAGATTGACATCAAGGACGGCGGCATCCGCGCCCTCGGTGGCTAGCAGACTCAGTGCCTTCTTGGTGTTGGCCGCAGGCCCGACAACGCTGTATCCGAACTCGATCAACGCTTCTTCGAGCATCATGGCCACCAAGCCTTCGTCCTCAACTACCAGGATTTTCGTTGGGCCTTCCGCCATGGATCCTCGATCGGCGACTTAGAGCAGGGTTATACCATACGCTGCTCCCGTTCAACATTGGGAGCGCGGCGGGATCGAAACAACTCTGGATTGATAACGGCGCATAGCCTGTGTGTCGTTATTTCATCCATCGCGCCACAATGATGCGAGCGTCGAAGACCGCCCAACGGCGCGAGTAATGACAGACCTGATGGCGCCTCCCTCCAGCTTCGCGAATAATTTCCTCGGGTAAATCTCTTTATTGAAACTGGCCCACTGCGAAACTTGCCAAGCCGGTCGACGAACCTACTATCGGGGCACAGCAGAGGAAGACGGCCAATGATCACCAAATTCGACAGCCTGTTCGCGGGTCATACCGATATTGAAGATATCGGCTACGGCGGTGTTCCGATCAACGACCGGCGCTACGACAATGCCCATCTGTCCACTGCCTTGTCGAAGGCGCAGGCCATTGCCGAAACAATGGACCGCCTTGGCTACTCAACCTTCTGGATGGCGGAACATCATTTTCAGCGTGAAGGCACCGAGTGCATTCCGAACGTACTGATGATGGCGTTGCACCTGACCCATCTCACCAAAAGCATCGCCATCGGCTGCGGGTTCAACATCACCCCGATGTGGCACCCGCTCCGCCTCGCCGAGGACTACGCCATGGCGGACATCCTCTCGAACGGGCGTGTCGTGTTCGGCGTTGGACGCGGCTATCACACCCGAGAGGTTGAAACGTTCGGCTCGCCACTTATGGATCAGGAGGCAAACCGCGAGTTATTTGAAGAACAGGTCGACATCATCTTCAAGGCGTTCAATAACGAGTCATTTAGCCACAAAGGCAAGCACTACACCTTGCCGCCAGAGGTTCCATATCGCGGCTATACCCTCAAGGATCTAACTTTAGTGCCTCGCCCGGCCCGCCTGCCGGTCGAATGCTGGCAGCCAATCCAGGGTGGCTCCGAGCGCGCCTTGGCGTTTATGGCGAAACACGGCATCCAGGGCATGGTCGGCGGTGGTTCGGCCGAGGGCGGCGCGATGCACAACGTGGTGCTGAAATGGCAGGCCGAACACGCCAAAATCGGTAAGAACATCGACCTCGGCGAGCGGCTGTGTTTTGGCTTCCACTTCTATATCGGGGAAAGTAAAGAGCAATGCATCCGTGACGCCGCGAAATACTACGAAGAGAATATGAAGATGTTCGGCGAACTACGGCTGAACCGTGCGATGACCGACGATCAGATCGAGATCATGCGCGACCCGCTGCGGGCGCCGACGGCCAACCTGCCACGGATCGAGGACGCTGTGGAATCCGGCGGTTTCCTGACCGGTTCCGCAGGCGAGATCATCGAGCATCTGAAGAAGCTGGAAAAAGCCTATCCAGGCCTGGATCGCGTCTCCATCAGCCCGTCGCTCGGCGTTCCGAAGTCGGTGATCCTCGAACAGCTTGAGCGTTTCGCCAAGGAGGTGATGCCGGCGTTCAAGAGCCAGACAGTGAAGCAACCAGAGCTGGCCAAGTAAGGGCCGGGCAGACGTCGCAGGGCGGCGATGCCGGACGCAACGCTAAAGAGGAAGCTTCGCCTCCATCACTTCCGGATCGTTGACCATTCGGTGCACGGTGAATCCCATGTGCCGGATAAACGCCAGCATGGGCTGATTATCCGCGAGGATCTGCCCCTCAATCTCTCGTAATCCTCGCGTCCGCCCCCACTCGATCAGCCGGTGCATCAAACGCGAGGCCAGACCTCGTCCTTTCATGTCCGCCTGCACAATCACCGCGAACTCCCCAGACCTTGCGTCGAAATCGCAGGCCAACCGGGCAACGCCTACCGTCTCTTCGGTCGAATTCGTACCGCGATAAACGCCATCTCTCGGTCGTAATCGACCTGGGTCAGCCGCACCGTCTGCTCAGGCGACAACTCCCGCATCGAACTGAAGAAGCGAAAGCGGATATCCTGCGGCGACAGACGTGAGAAAAACGCTTTGTGCGCCTGCGCATCTTCCGGCCGGATCGGGCGGATCGTAATCGCTTCGTTGCCGACGAGCCGGTGTTCCGTCAGTTCCACCGGATATGGGGCGATCGCCAGCCGCGAAACCGGCTCCTGCGGTCCGCGCAACCGCAGCCAGGCATCGGCTACCGCCACGCCGGAGGCGTCCACGAACACCGAAGGCAGTTCCAATACCGCGATCTCGGGAAAATCGACGACTAGCTGGCTGATCCGTACCAACAGTTGCGCCGCCACCTCGGCATTGGCAGCCGGCTGATCGCGCAGAGGTCTTCCCAGCATTTCGCCGGTGCGGCTTCTTTGAATCAAGCCATTCGCCAAAATCAGGTTCAAGGGCGGCAAATCGACTGCGAGGTCGGTCGGATCGGACCGCGTTCCGCCGCCTCCAAACGCGATCATCGGCCCAAATGTGGCGTCATCCGCAACCCGGACGGCGACCTCGCGGCCTCGTCCGGCATGGCGCTGCACTAACAGTTCCCCGGTGCCGCCGTGCCGCAGCGCTCGGGCCGAGAGCAGGTCCGCCGCGGCGACGATATGCGACGCATCGTGCAGGTCGAACACCAGGCTGTTGGACAACCGATCGGCCGGCGCCGCGGTATCGCGCAACTTGACGACCGCCGGATAGCCCAGCAAGTCCGCGGCGGTGCCTGCATCGAGCGGACTGGCTGCAAAACGAGTGGGAACGGTCGGAATACCGTAGGCGCCAAGGATCGCCAGAGATTTATCTTGCGCGAAGCACAACCGGCCACTGGCACGAGCATTCGCAAAGCGGCGCCGGACCCACTCCCGCTCGGGCTCGAAGCTCAAAACCGTGCTTGCGGGAAGTTCGCGCGCCGCCTCACGGTTGCGACGGTCTCTGACCAGGTCGCGAAAGCCTTTCGCCGCTTGGTCCGGGGTAGCAAAAACCGGTATTCCGGCTCGCCCTAAAAGGGTCCTGTGCACCGCTCCGGTGGTTTCGCCCATTGCGCAAACCAGCACCGGCGCACGCAGATCCTTCGGCGGGTGACACAAGCTCTCAATCGTAGCCCCGTCATCGCGCCCAAATGGAGCGTGGACGACCATGACGCCGCCGATATTTGGCTGGGCGGCGAGGCCGAACGCGGTGGTGGCGAGATCGGCGGAAGGGACGTGGAGGATCCCATGGTCCGCTCCGTCCGATGGAACCAGGCACAGGCCCTCTCGCAGCACGCTGTCAGCGGCGAGGCGGCCGGGACCACCGGCATTACTGACGATTGCCATGGTGTTGCCGCGAGCCGGCTTGGCACGCGACAGCGTTTCCGCCGCGGCCAGCAAATCCTCCAGCCGCTTGACGGTCAGGACGCCGGCGCGGCGCAATGCCGCCTCGAACGACAGGTCCGCGGCGCCGTCGCCATCGAGCAGCCGCAGGCCGGCACGAATCGCCACCACGGGGCGCAGCGTGGCCGCCGCGCGCGCGGCGGACAGAAACAGACGGTGATTCTTGATCCGGCGGATGTCCAACAGGATTGCCCCGGTATTGGCATCACGCGACAGCCAGTCAAGGGTCAGCGCAAAACCAATATCCGCATTGGTGCCTAAGCCGACCACATGGCTGAATCCAACGCCATTGGGCCCCGCCCAGTCGATCACCGCTCGGCTCAGGGCCGCGGACTGTGAAATCAACGCCAGCCGGCCCGGCGGCGGCGGGATATGGGACCGCGTCGCGTTCAGGTTCAGTCGCGGAACCGCGATGCCAAATGAATCTTCGCCAAGCACCCGGACACCAGTGCGTGTCACATGGGCGGCAAGGTCGTCGGCCGAGCCGGGGACAATTGCGGCAAAGCAGTCCCGTTCCGCCAATAGCGTCATGGAGGGGCCAACCTGGTCCGGCGCGACCGCCAGGATGGCGAGGTGCGGTGTCCCTGTTAATCGCGAGGCGTCGGTGATCGCCTGCACCTCTCCCGTGTATTGGGAAAGTGCCAAGTTGGCGGCGATCTGAGCTCCCGCTTCGGTATCCGCGCCAATCACCGCGATCGAGGCGGGGCGAAACAGGTTGGCCGGATCGAACCTGCCCGAGGTGTTAAACCGAGGAACTGTCATGGTGCACCGCAACATAAGGGAACCGAGGGGATCAGGTGCAAGTTGCAATTTCGCGGCATGTGCCGCTGAATAGAGCGAAACGTTAACGGATAGCAAATAAATGCATGATCGGTTGCGCTGGGACCCCGAAATGGTCGCCTTCATTATGGAACAAGAGAAAGTGGCCGCGGCTTACCCGCCGGTCAAAGTAGAGCTGCCGCTGGGCCCTCACCGCCGGGTCAACGACCTGCTAGGCATGCGAATGGCGACCGGTGGCCCGGAGATGGCGGAGACGACCGATCGGTGGATCCACGCGACGGGCCGGCGGATATTTTGCCGGGTTTATCGTCCGGTCTCTAACGGCGTTCTCCCGACACTGATCTATTTTCATGGCGGTGGCTGGGTTTGGGCGAATGTTGATACCCACGATCGGATGACCCGTGAATATGCCGCCGCCGGCCAGGTGGCGGTTGTGAGCGTCGACTACGCCCTTTCGCCGGAGGCTAAATTTCCTCAGGCATTGCTAGAGTGTGCCGCGGTGGTGCAGTTCGTGGAGGAGCGCGGCACAGAGTGGGGTTTGGATCCGGCGCGCCTGCTGCTTGGCGGCGACTCGGCGGGCGGCAACCTGGCGTTGGCGACCGCGCTGCTGCTGCGTGATACCGGCGGGCCGCCACTGAGGGGCATTCTGGCGAACTATCCGGTTAGCGACTCCCGTTTCGATACTCCGAGCTATCGGGAATTCGGTAATGGGGGCTACGGGCTGAGCACAGAGCGGATGGCGTTCTACTGGAGCGTCTATGTGCCGCACGAGATCGACCGGTTGCACCCGCTGGCGGCGCCGCTGCGAGCTGACCTAGTCGGGTTACCGCCGGTGATGGTCCTGCTGGCGGAATTGGACGTCCTGCGCTCTGAAGGTGAGGCATTGGTGGTGAAACTGCGCGCCGCCGGTGTTGCGGTGGAAACCGAGACCTTCGCCGGGACTGTGCATGGGTTCTTACGCGCAACGGCATCGGTGCAGAAAGCACGGGATGCGGTGGCAACGGCTGGAGCCTGGATGAAGCGGATATGCGGATGAAATCGGCCAGGGTGGAATCATCGGGGTGGAATGGTCGGGGCGGAATGATCGGGCTTTTATCGCCACCCACTTTCGGCAGCTATCCAGGGGTCAGCCTCCGTGCAACTCGGCGCCCAAGCCACGTTGGCCTAAAACCGATCCTGGTGGATTTAAGCGGCCTTCTTCTTCACCGCCTTTTTGCCGCCGCCGGTAGCCCCTGTCATGATGGACCGGAGAGCGCGTAGGAACGAGGAGCCCTTCGGCGTCCGCTGTACCAGCACGCTGCGCCGATCCAGCGGATCGACCTTTCGGCGCGCCAGGTCCAGTTCACCCAGGCGATCAAGAGCTCGGGTTATTGCCGGCTTCGATACATTGAGGTCGGTTGCCAGGCCGCGAACAGTATGGGGACCATTGTTCAAATAGCAGGTGAGGAAGACTCCAAGCTGACGCGCCGAGAGATCGATACCGTCCCGGCGAACGAGCGCGACGACGGTATCGCGAAGAAGGCTCACCTGGGCGTCCGAAACCGGGTTTGGAGGAGCTGCCACGTCAATTATCCTTTCCAGGGCAAGGGTTCGCCGAACGTAAGCCCCCTCCTCTGAAACTTAACCGAACCCCGGCTTCATGTCAATTTTATTTCGTATAACAAATGGTTTATCGATCATACCAGTGCGTGAGAATGAGGCATCCCTATTTATCTCGATATCAATTCGTTTTTCGTCAATGCGAACAGCGCACGCATCGCCATTGCCTCGCCCCCTTCAGGCCGGCCAGGTCGAGTTTGATCGTTCCAAGCGTACAGGTCGAGGTGCATCCAGGGGGTCCCCGCCTTAACGAAACGTTGTAAATACAAGCCAGCAACAATCGAGCCTGCGAGAGGCTTTGACGCAACGTTATTGAGGTCCGCAACCGGGCTTTTCAACCAGTCATCGTAGCCCGGCCATAACGGCAATCGCCAAAGCGGGTCATGAACCGCATTTCCCAGCCGCAACAGGGCCTCGGCCAGTCCATCATCATTACTGAACAGTGCAGGAAGGTCGGGACCAAGAGCGACACGCGCCGCGCCGGTGAGGGTGGCGCAATCCACCAGTAATGAGGGACTTTCGGCCGACGCTTCATCAAGCAGATCACACAGTATCAGTCGTCCCTCAGCGTCGGTATTGCCGATCTCCACCGTCAGTCCAGCGCGCGTGCTGATCACGTCGGAAGGACGCATGGCTGTTCCAGACACGGAGTTTTCCACGCAACCGATCCGCACGGTCAGTCGAATGGGCAGATCCGACTCCATAATGATGCGGGCGAGCCCGAGCACGGTGGCGGCCCCGCCCATGTCCTTTTTCATGCGCAGCATACCAGCCGACGGCTTCAGGTCGTATCCGCCGGTGTCGAAACAAACGCCCTTGCCGCACAACGACAGAAGCGGCGAGGCTTCGGTGGCGGAACGGCCGCGCCAACGAAATGTCACAACCCGCGGCGGACGCGTTGAGCCGCGGCCTACAGCCGCAATCGCCGGATAGGTTTCCTCCAACGCGACGCCGGCGGAGACAACGGATACAGCACCGTAGCGATCTGCCAGCGATACCGCAAAATCCGCTAGCTCTACCGGGCCAAGAAGGTTGGCCGGTGTGTTGATCAGATCGCGCACCATCCACGTCGCAGCCGCTTGCGACAAACTCGTTTCGTGCCCATCAGGGACAAACAGAGACGCCGCTTTGCGGCCCGGGGAGCGAAAGTGGTCGTAACTATACGCACCCAGACAATAGCCCAGGGTCGCAGCCTGCGGGTCGTAGTCGCCGGGCAGCAGGCGCCACGGGCAAATGTCCGGCAGTTGCAGAGGAAGGTTGCCGAACACAAAAGGCGATGGATCGATGCCGATCCCTAGAACCGCGCCATCCACACCATCAGCGCCAGGCAGAAACCGGAGTTCGCCGGACTTTCCACCAAAGCCGACATCACGCAGGAACGCGGCCTGACTGGACGGCAGCGTGTCGAGGAACCCCGCCAGACCGTCGGGCCGGACGACGTGGATCGGGCGCGTTCCGTCGGCGGAAGCAGCGATGCAATGAATGGTCTGGTCCAACATAGGCGGGGGTCCTGTAATAGTGTCCGGTCTTGGGTGGCGTGGTAACCGCGAGACCTGGAAGCGCACTACATAGGGCACCGGCCGGATTTGTCACCCGGCCGGCCTCCCCTGCCATACTGGACAGATCCAGTGGTTCAAATCAGACGAATGGCGTCGTCCGGTTTTAGCAGTAGCCCTTGAAATTGTGGGCCGATTTACCCGACCGCATATGGATGCTTATGTCGGGCTCGGACCACTAACCCATATTGGCTGCCAGCAGTGCCGTAACCCTCCGGGCGAAGGCAGCGGCGTCCGCGGGCAAATCGCCCTCCTGCACCTGCGCCAGATCCAGCAGCGTCTCCGCCGCCTCGGTGATCAGGATGGTATCCTGCAACTTCGCCGACAGTGCCTCGATCAGCTTGTGCCGTGGATTAATCTCCAGAACAGGTTTCGCGGGCATCATTGCCCTGCCGGCGCGCCGCATCAGCCGCTGCATCGCCAGATCGGGACCGGTTCCGTTGGACGCCAGAACCACCGCGCTGTCGGTCAGCCGAGCGGTGGAGCGGACATCGGCCACGCGGTCCCCGAGCGCCGTCTTTATCGCGGCCAGCAGATTGGAGATGTCCGGCTGGTCTTCACCCTTGCCTAGGTCCTCGGCCGCCTGGGTAACGCTGCGCAGCTTCTTGCCCTCGAAGCTGTCAAGCCGTTCCGGCCAGAACGCGTCGATCGGATCGGACATCAGCAGGACTTCCCAGCCCTTCGCCCGAAAGCCTTCCAACTGCGGCGACGTCTTCAACGCCTCGGCCTTTTCGCCGGAAAGATAGTAGATCGTGTCCTGGCCTTCCGGCATCCGCGACACGTAGTCGGGCAGGGAAGTCAAACCCTCTTGCGTGGATGACGCGAAACGCAGCAGCGGCGCGATCTCGGCGCGATATTCGGCGTCCTCCCAGACGCCCTCTTTCAGGATTGCGCCAAAATTTTCGTAGAACTTATTGTAGTCTTCGGCTTCTTTCGCGCGGGTCTTCAGTTCCGACATCACCCTGCCGATGAGCGCCTTGCGGATACGAGCGAGCACCGGTGTCGTCTGCAGCATCTCACGCGAGACGTTCAGCGGCAGATCCTCGGTATCGACCACGCCGCTGACGAACCGCAGCCAGTGCGGCAGCAGTTCGGCCTTGTCGGTAATGAACATGCGCCGAACGTGCAGCCGGATGTGGGCATCCCGGTCCCCTTCGACCGGGTCGAAAGGCTTCATCCCCGGGATGAACAGGAGGCAGAAATACTCGAGGGTTCCTTCGGCCCGCCAGTGCAGTGTCGCCCAGGGATCATCGAAGAAGTGGCCGAGGTGGCGATAGAATTCCTTGTAGGACTGTTCGGTGGTCTCGGACTTCGCCTTGCGCCACAGCGCGGTGCCTTCGTTGGCCGGTTGGTCCTTGCCGTCCCGAGCGACGGTAATCGGCAGGGTGATGTGGTCGGCCCATTTGCGGATGACCGTCTCCAGCCGCACCGGCTCCAGATATTCGGATGCATCCGACTTGATATGCAGCACGACATCCGTGCCGGCCTGCTCACGCGTTGCCGGGCCCAAGGTGAACGCCCCGGCCCCCTCTGAGGCCCAGGTGAATGCCTCATCGCTGCCGGCCTTGCGCGACGTGACTTCAACCCGATCGGCTACCATGAAGGCCGAGTAGAACCCGACCCCGAACTGGCCGATCAGGCTGGGCCGATCTTCTGGCTTCGCGCTGTCGAGATTCTGCGCGAAAGCCCGGGTGCCGGAGCGGGCGATGGTGCCGAGGTTGTCGATCATTTCCTGGCGGGTCATGCCGATGCCATCGTCGGAGATCAGCACGGTGCTGGCTTGCTTGTCGGGAATGATGCGGATCTTGGCATCGGCCGGGGGAGCCAAATTGGCGTCGGTCAGCGACTTCGAACCGGCGGCGATCCACCGCGTCCGCCGCATTTGCCACCAGCTCCCGCAAAAATATCTCCCGCTCGGAATAAAGCGAGTGTACCACCAGATCGAGCAGCCGCCCGACCTCGGCGCCAAATGAATGTTGTTCCAAAACAGTGTCGTCCATGCGCACCTCCTTGCGCCGCGCCATATGCTATCGCGTGCGGTCAATTTCAATGCATGGGCGCATCTTTGCTGCCGGCGCCACGAGGCAGAGCCTTGATGTTTCTCGCGAATTCGATTTCACCGGCGCAGGGGGCCGATTGCGGCGACTTGCGCCAGGCGATGACGACGGTGGCCGATCTGGTTCTGGTGGTCCGCCGTGTCGATGGATACGCTGCGGGGATAACATTGGCGCTTGGGGGGGGCGCAAGAGTATTAGACTAGGTGGCTGCCGAGACGTGGGACAAAAGCAGCCACGGCATTGCGTTAATGTTACGTGTATAGTGCGGAAGGTCACGTTACGATGCGGCACAGCACACTATAATGTTGCAAACGGCCTGCTTCTTGACCGGGACCGCGCTGTAGACAGTCGAAAAGCTGACGTCGATTTTTCTTTCTGCCGGCCGGAGCAGCGGACGGCAGGCTCGCGCTTGAGAAGACGAGCGGCGTCCGGCCGGGATTCAGTGAAGCACGCCAGGGCGACGGTGGGACCATTGATCCAGCCCGGTCGGGGGGGTGGTGCTGACGATCAGTGGGCGTCTGAGGTCGATGCTTCTGAGTTTCGCGGCGAGTTGCTCAGCAGGAAATTGGCAAGCGGCACAAGCCGCGATAAAGGTATCCTGCGATCAAGCCTCGCTTGGGGTCACGGCGAGGCGAGTGTCGACTAGAACGGACGGCGAATAGGCGCCCTTAGCTCAGTAGGATAGAGCAACAGCCTTCTAAGCTGTGGGTCGGTGGTTCGAATCCACCAGGGCGCGCCATTAGATCAACAAGTTATCAGGAGTCTCCGGGAGTTACGGCCAAAAATGTCCGCACTGTGTCCGCACCCCGACGGGGCCTCGTGGGTGAAAATGATCGAATGTCGAGCGCGAACTCTATCGAAGCACCAACGGGGACCGCTTGTGATGGCTCGGCCGCAAATTAAGTTGGCCAAGCGCTTTTCTTACCGTGACCGCGATGGCCGCGATTTTTCGCCTTCCTGATGTCTTTATCCCCCACACCGCGCCGTGGTGCTGATGACCTCCATCAAGCTCCCACCTCACCTGCAACCCCAACCTCCTCAGCGCTCCGATCTTTGATCGCCGATCTGAACCGCCCCGGGTTTGTCGGAGGCTCCCACTCCCAAATAGGATGGAGCCATGACAAGCCCGACGACGAACAAATTTTCTTCTGAGGTCCGCGACCGGACGGTGCGGATGGTGCTGGAGCACGAAGGCGAGCATGCCTCGCGCTGGGCGGCGATGGTTTCGATTGGAGCGAAGTTCGGCTGCTCACCGCATACGCTGCGTGAATGGGTGCAGAAGGTGGACCGTGACGCCGGCCGCCCGCCCGGCACACCGAGTGATGTAGCGGCAAAATTGAAGGAACGCGAGAACCGGGAACTTCGCCAGGCCAACGAGATCCTGCCCAAGGCGTCCGCGTATTTTGCCCAGGCGGAGCTCGACCGCCCGTTCAAGCGATGATCAGGTTCATTGACGATCACCGCGCGGTCTATGGGGTCGAGCCGATCTGCAAGGTGCTGCCGATCGCCCCATCGACCTACTTCGACCACGCGGCGAAGCGTGCGAACCCGGAGATACGATCGGATCGGGCCAAGCGGGATGAGGCTCTACAGGCTGATATCCGCCGGGTCCATGCCGAGAATTTCGAAGTTTACGGGGCGGACAAGGTCTGGCGGCAGTCGCGGCGGGAGGGACGCGGTGTTGCCCGCTGTACAGTGGAGCGGCTGATGCGGAGCCTTGGCCTACAAGGCGCTGTCCGCGGCAAACCAGTTAAAACGACGATCAGCGACAAGGCTACGCCTTGCCCGTTGGATCGCGTCAATCGCCAGTTCCAGGTGCCAGCGCCGAATAGGCTCTGGGTGTCGGACTTCACTTATGTCACGACCGGGCAAAGCTTTGTGTATGTGGCGTAGGGCTATCAAGCGAAGAATACGGAACAGGCGATTTGGGATGCCGACAAGGCCGTCAATGATAAGGGGGATTGGCCGCAATATTACATCGGCGTGACACCCTACTGCTTTGTGCTGCCGCATAAGTCGGGAAACGAGCCCGTGGACAAGGGCGATCTTCGCATGGGCCAGGCGCCGGGAACGCAATGGTATCATTCGCACAAGCATGGTTCGACCGCGATCAATGTGATGAACGGGATGACCGGCGTCTTCATCATCGAAGGCCAGTACGATGACGACCTGAATTCATTTTATGACAACTATCGGGTCAAGCGCGGCGTCGAGTCCAAACCGTGGAGCACGCGCGATCAGCCGGTGTTGGTGCTCAATCAGCTCGGGACCGTGCCGAACCTGCTGACAAGCGGTGCCGGGCGGATCGGCCAAGCCGCCGGAGCCTGCAAATAGAACTCGCAGCCTTACCAGGCCGTGGCCACGAGCAACGTGTAAAAAAAGCCGCCCTTGGGACCTCCTAAAACGGGCCTGGCTCGAGCGGCGGCGGCGGCGCGGCCTCGGGGTCAATCAGGCTCTGCGGCTCAAGAATTCCAAGCACCGTCTTGTAAAGAAGGTGGGGTGACATTTCGCCCCCCCCGGCGAGCGGACCACTGCTGTTAAGCGCCTCGACCACGACCAAGTCGTCTCCAGGACGGCGGTACCATGCGACCCGGTTGCCAAGCGTTTGACCCACGTAAAGCCACAACGGGTCTCCCAAAAAAGCAAACCAATCTTGACTTATGCCAAGTGAAAAACCGATGGGATCGGTTGGTGAGGTCGTCGCAATGGGCTGCCCCGAGGCAGTCGATACAAGCGAGAACAACTCGGCTTTCTGTTTAGGGGGCAGCAACGTGTCACTGAATAGCGCCCGCACCCAACGGGTTACGTCCGGCAGGCTGGCAATGATCCCTCCTGCGGCGCCATAAACAGAGAGATTGCTAGTCTTCGTGTCCTGTCCGAGCAAGGTATCCGCTGGAAACTGCGCGCAGGGCGGCGTCACGTCCAAAGCTTTTTTGCACATTGACTCTGTCGAGTATGCGCTCGCCAGAGCATCGAGCACCCGCCTCGGCGTAAGCGCTGCGGCGGCGACGGGGCTGGATTTGAGTTGACGATCGGCGTCGCTACTGATCCGGCGGGGACGCGGCCTGGCTGGTCGTGGCGGATGCGCTGACTGTCCAGTTCCAGGGCAGCAGCGTGTGCATTCCATTCTGCTTGGTCCGGCCCGAGACAACGCGTTCCAGCACGTCGGCCAGGTACGCCATCGGATTGACGCCGTTCAGCTTGGCTGTCTGGATCAGCGTCATCGCAATTGCCCAATGAACGGCCCCGCCATCATTACCAGCGAACAACGCATTTTTGCGCGTGAGGGTATTCGGTCGGATCGCCCGCTCAACCACGTTCGTGTCCATCTCGACACGGCCGTCCTCAAGGAACACGGTAAGGCCGGGCCAATGTCGGATCGCATAGCGAATGGCCTTGGCCAAATCCGAGACGGCCGAGACGCGGCCAACGTGATCCTGCAACCAGGTGCGCAGAGCCTCGACAATTGGGCGACTTCGCTCCTGCCGCACATGTCGTCGGTGCTCGGCGGGATGGCCGCGGATCTCGGCTTCAATGGCATAGAGTTCGCCGACTTTCGCCAGCACCCAGGCGGCAAGCGGCGACTTGGTGGAGACGCAGAACTCGTAGAAACCGCGCCGCATGTGCGCCCAGCAGAACGCCAGCGTCACCGAGCTGTCCGCGCGATCCAAGGCCAGCCGTTTGAACCCGTCATAGCCGTCAACCTGAAGCACGCCGCGGAACGCGGCCAGGTGCGCGGCGGGGCGGCTGCCCTTGCGGTCCTCGGCATAGACATAGGCGGCGATGGGGTGGGTGGGTCCGGCCCACGGCCTGTCGTCGACCGCGTAGCACCAGATCCGTCCGGTCTTGGTTCGGCCGCGGCCCGGATCGAGCACCGGCAAGGTGGTATCATCGGCAAACAGCTTCGGCGCCGACAGCGCCGTGCTGACCAGCAGGTCATACAGCGGCGTCAGCCACCAGCAGGCGCGGCCAACCCAGTTGCTCAACGTCGAACGGTCCAGTGTGACGCCCTGGCGCGCCAGCATCTGCGACTGCCGATACAGCGGCAGCGAATCACAGAATTTGCTGACCAGCACATGCGCCACCAACGCCTCGGTGGCCATGCCGCCGTCGATCGGCCGCTCCGGCGCTGGGGCGACCACGACAGCGCCTTCGCAGGTCCGGCAGGCGTAACGCGGACGGCGCGTGACACGAACCCGCAACTGCGCGGGCACGATGTCCAGTTGCTCACTGCGCAGTTCGCCGATCGCGTGCATTGCGCCGCCGCAGCAGGGGCAATCGCGATGTTCGACATCGATCAGCACCTCATAGCGCGGCAGATGCGACGGAAGGGCGCCGTGGTTGCGATTGGGGCGTGTCTCGCGCCGCTGGCGTTGTTTGTTCGCCGCCGCGTCCTGCGCGGCCTCGTTCGCGGCGACGGTTTGTTCCAGGTCCTCCAGTGCCAACTGCAACTGGTCCGCACTCAACTGTTCCGAGCGGCGGCCGAACTGCTGGCGCAACAGACGCTTGATCAGCAGGTGCAGCTTGTCGATTTCGGCATCGCGTTGCCGCAAGGCGGTCTGCTGCTGTTCAGCCGCGGTGACCACCTCACGCAGCATTTGCTGCAACGTGGCAGGATCGTCAGGCAGGGCGGCGAGGTCGATTTGCACGACAGCATCATGATCAACGCCGCCGAATCGGCTCCAATGACTCCGGCGTGATCAGCCCGCCAGTTCCGGCCTGCGGCGCGCCATCGGCGCCCGCCACTCGCAACCATCGAGCAACGCAGTCAGTTGTGCCGGGGTCAATGCGATCTGGCCGGTCGTCGTCGTCGTTGAGGGCCAGACGAACTGGCCGTGCTCCAGTTTCTTGGTCAGCATGCACAGACCGATGCCGTCATGCCAAAGCAGCTTGATCAGCCCAGCGCGGCGCCCACGGAAGGCATAGATTGCGCCGCTGAAAGGATTGTCGGACAGCCCCTGTTGCACCAGCATGGCGAGGCCCACCATGCCCTTCCTCATGTCCGTAATCCCACAGGCCAGATAGATCCGCGCCCCAGGTGCCAGCGCGATCATCGAGCTGCCAGCGCAGCCAGCACGCGGCGCAGGGCTTGGCCATCCACCCGTGAATCGACCCGCAGTGTCACGTTCTCGGGCAGCAGGATCTCGATCAGGCCCGTCGGACGCTGGACAAGCACGTCCGGGCGGGTGGCGCGTCGAGGTCGCAGGCTCCGGATCGTGCTTGTCGGATTGCGCCGGCGCGATCTCCACTCGGGCAAAGCCGGGCGGTGACCGCTGCAAAAGCGTCATCTGGCCGCCGATCAGCTTCTGTCGCCAGCCATACAGCAGCCCGCTGCTGATGCCATGCTTGCGCGCCACCTCCGTCGGCGTCAGCGTCGATCCCAGGCTTTCCGCGACGATCTCTCGCTTCTGCTCGACCGTCCAAACACGGCGACGCTCGCCGCGCGTGATGACCTCGACCTGAGGCATACGAGCGCCCTTACGACTAATCGTATGTGCGTCCTCAGCGGGTCCGGCTCTGGAACCAATCGGCGTTGCGTCCATGCCCGATTTCCATCACAGCATCACCCCGGCCGCAATGTGCCACCGCCGCATCGCTTACGCCTCGGCGGCACTCGAGGACGCCAGACCTTTTCGTCCTCGAGTGCCGCCGAGGCGTAACCGATGCGGCGGCAGCACATGGCGGCACGGGGCGGTGCTGTGATGGAAGTCGGTCATGGACGAGCCCCCGATTGCGACCAGCGCAGACGCTGAGACCGCTCATAAGATAGGTCGTAAGAGCGCACGCAGCCCGCGTATTGAGGTCATCACCCGCAGCGATCGGCGCCGGACCTGGACGCTGGACCAGAAGCGCGAGATCGTTGCTGAGAGCTTGGGGCCTGGACTGACACCGACGGAAGTTGCCCGCAAGCATGCCATCAGCAGCGGGCAGCTTTACGCGTGGCGCCAGCAGGTGCTTGGCGGGCAGATGACGCTGCTGTCGCACGCACCGCCGGACTTCGCCCAAGTGGAGATGACGCCTGCGCCTCAGCCACCGGACGCACCTGATGACAAGAACAGCACACCGGTGACCCCCCCACGCGCGGCGGGGTTGATCGAGATCGTGTTGGCGAGTGGCGTGACGCTGCGTGTTGATGCCGAGGTGGATGCAGCTGCGTTGGGCCGCGTGCTTACCGCCCTGGATCAGCGATGATCGCCCTGCCGCCAGGCGTGCGGATCTATCTGGCGTGCGGAATTACAGACATGAGGAAGGGCATGGTAGGCCTCGCCATGCTGGTGCAACAGGGGTTGTCCGACAATCCTTTCAGCGGCGCAATCTATGCCTTCCGTGGACGCCGCGCCGGACTGATCAAGCTGCTTTGGCATGACGGCATCGGTCTGTGCATGCTGACCAAGAAACTGGAGCATGGCCAGTTCGTCTGGCCCTCGACGACGACGACCGGCCAGATCGCATTGACCCCGGCACAACTGACCGCGTTGCTCGATGGTTGCGAGTGGCGGGCGCCGGTGGCGCGCCGCAGGCCGGAACTGGCGGGCTGATCACGCCGGAGTCATTGGAGCCGATTCGGCGGCGTTGATCATGATACTGGCGTGCAAATCGACCTCGCTGCCCTGCCTGACGATCCCGCCACGTTGCAGCAAATGCTGCGCGAGGTGGTCACCGCGGCTGAACAGCAGCAGACCACTTTGCAGCAACGCGATGCCGAAATTGACAAGCTGCACCTGCTGATCAAGCGTCTGTTGCGCCAGCAGTTCGGCCGTCGCTCGGAACAGTTGAGCGCGGACCAGTTGCAGTTGGCACTGGAGGACCTAGAACAAACCGCCGCCGCGAACGAGGCCGCGCAGGACGCCGCGGAGAACAAACAACGCCAGCGGCGCGAGACACGCCCCAACCGTAACCACGGCGCCCTTCCGTCGCATCTGCCGCGCTATGAGGTGCTGATCGATGTCGAACATCGCGATTGCCCCTGCTGCGGCGGCGCGATGCATGCGATCGGCGAACTGCGCAGTGAGCAACTGGACATCGTGCCCGCGCAGTTGCGGGTTCGTGTCACGCGCCGTCCGCGTTACGCTTGCCGGACCTGCGAAGGCGCGGTCGTGGTCGCCCCAGCGCCGGAGCGGCCAATCGACGGCGGCATGGCCACCGAGGCGTTGGTGGCGCACGTGCTGGTCAGCAAATTCTGTGACAGCCTGCCGCTGTATCGGCAGTCGCAGATGCTGGCACGCCAGGGCATCACGCTGGACCGTTCCACGTTGAGCAACTGGGTCGGGCGTGCCTGCTGGTGGCTGACGCCGCTGTATGACCTGCTGGTCAGCACGGCGCTGTCGTCGCCGAAGCTGTTTGCCGATGATACGACATTGCCGGTGCTCGATCCGGGCCGTGGCCGAACCAAGACCGGACGGATCTGGTGCTACGCGGTCGACGACCGGCCGTGGGCCGGACCCACCCACCCCATCGCCGCCTATGTCTACGCCGAGGACCGCAAGGGCAGCCGCCCCGCCGGGCACCTGGCCGGGTTCCGCGGCGTGCTTCAGGTTGACGGCTATGACGGGTTCAAGCGGCTGGCCTTGGATCGCGCGGACAGCTCGGTGACGTTGGCGTTCTGCTGGGCGCACATGAGGCGCGGTTTCTACGATTTCTGGGTCTCCACCAAATCGCCGCTCGCCGCCTGGGTGCTGGTGAAAGTCGGCGCACTCTATGCCATCGAAGCCGAGATCCGTGGCCAGCCCCCCGACCATCGACGACATGTGCGGCAGGAGCGAAGTCGCCCCATTGTCGAGGCTCTGCGCACCTGGTTGCAGGATCACGTTGGCCGTGTCTCGGCCGTCTCGGATCTGGCCCAGGCCATTCGCTATGCGATCCGACATTGGCCCGGCCTTATCGTGTTCCTCGAGGACGGCCGCGTTGAGATGGATACGAACGTGGTTGAGCGGGCAATCCGGCCGAATACCCTCACCCGAAAGAATGCGTTGTTCGCTGGTAACGATGGCGGGGCCGTCCATTGGGCGATTGCCATGACACTGATCCAGACAGCGAAGCTGAACGGCGTCAATCCGATGGCGTACTTGGCCGACGTGCTGGAACGCGTCGTCTCGGGCCGAACAAAGCAGAATGAATTGCACACGCTGCTGCCATGGAACTGGATAGCCAGCACATCCGCCACGATCACCAACCAAGCTGCTTAACCGCTGGATCAGCAGCGGCGCCGATCGTCAAGTCAAAACCAGCCCCGTCATCGCCACATCGCTTACGCCGAGGCGGGTGCTCGATGCTCTGGCGAGCGCATACTCGACAGAGTCAATGTGCAAAAAAGCTTTGGACGTGACGCCGCCCTGCGCGCAGTTTCCAGCGGATACCTTGCTCGGACAGGACACGAAGACTAGCAATCTCTCTGTTTATGGCGCCGCAGGAGGGATCATTGCCAGCCTGCCGGACGTAACCCGTTGGGTGCGGGCGCTATTCAGTGACACGTTGCTGCCCCCTAAACAGAAAGCCGAGTTGTTCTCGCTTGTATCGACTGCCTCGGGGCAGCCCATTGCGACGACCTCACCAACCGATCCCATCGGTTTTTCACTTGGCATAAGTCAAGATTGGTTTGCTTTTTTGGGAGACCCGTTGTGGCTTTACGTGGGTCAAACGCTTGGCAACCGGGTCGCATGGTACCGCCGTCCTGGAGACGACTTGGTCGTGGTCGAGGCGCTTAACAGCAGTGGTCCGCTCGCCGGGGGGGCGAAATGTCACCCCACCTTCTTTACAAGACGGTGCTTGGAATTCTTGAGCCGCAGAGCCTGATTGACCCCGAGGCCGCGCCGCCGCCGCCGCTCGAGCCAGGCCCGTTTTAGGAGGTCCCAAGGGCGGCTTTTTTTTACACGTTGCTCGTGGCCACGGCCTGGTAAGGCAGCGAGTTCTATTTGCAGGCTCCGGCGGCTTGGCCGATCCGCCCGGCACCGCTTGTCAGCAGGTTCGGCACGGTCCCGAGCTGATTGAGCACCAACACCGGCTGATCGCGCGTGCTCCACGGTTTGGACTCGACGCCGCGCTTGACCCGATAGTTGTCATAAAATGAATTCAGGTCGTCATCGTACTGGCCTTCGATGATGAAGACGCCGGTCATCCCGTTCATCACATTGATCGCGGTCGAACCGTGCTTGTGCGAATGATACCATTGCGTTCCCGGCGCCTGGCCCATGCGAAGATCGCCCTTGTCCACGGGCTCGTTTCCCGACTTATGCGGCAGCACAAAGCAGTAGGGTGTCACGCCGATGTAATATTGCGCCCAATCCCCCTTATCATTGACGGCCTTGTCGGCATCCCAAATCGCCTGTTCCGTATTCTTCGCTTGATAGCCCTACGCCACATACACAAAGCTTTGCCCGGTCGTGACATAAGTGAAGTCCGACACCCAGAGCCTATTCGGCGCCGGCACCTGGAACTGGCGATTGACGCGATCCAACGGGCAAGGCGTAGCCTTGTCGCTGATCGTCGTTTTAACTGGTTTGCCGCGGACAGCGCCTTGTAGGCCAAGGCTCCGCATCAGCCGCTCCACTGTACAGCGGGCAACACCGCGTCCCTCCCGCCGCGACTGCTGCCAGACTTTGTCCGCCCCGTAAACTTCGAAATTCTCGGCATGGACCCGGCGAATATCAGCCTGTAGAGCCTCATCCCGCTTGGCCCGATCCGATCTTATCTCCGGGTTCGCACGCTTCTCCGCGTGGTCGAAGTAGGTCGATGGGGCGATCGGCAGCACCTTGCAGATCGGCTCGACCCCATAGACCGCGCGGTGATCGTCAATGAACCTGATCATCGCTTGAACGGGCGGTCGAGCTCTGCCTGGTCAAAATACGCGGACGCCTTGGGCAGGATCTCGTTGGCCTGGCGAAGTTCCCGGTTCTCGCGTTCCAGCGCCTTCAATTTTGCCGCTACATCACTCGGTGTGCCGGGCGGGCGGCCGGCGTCACGGTCCACCTTCTGCACCCATTCACGCAGCGTATGCGGTGAGCAGCCGAACTTCGCTCCAATCGAAACCATCGCCGCCCAGCGCGAGGCATGCTCGCCTTCGTGCTCCAGCACCATCCGCACCGCCCGGTCGCGGACCTCAGAAGAAAATTTGTTCGTCGTCGGGCTTGTCATGGCTCCATCCTATTTGGGAGTGGGAGCCTCCGACAAACCCGGGGCGGTTCACCGTTCGTCTCAATGTCGGAGCGCTGAGGAAGTTGGGGTTGCAGGTGGGGTGGGACCCTGATGGTGGTCATTAGCACCACGGCGCGGTGTGGGGGATAAAGACATCAGGAAGGCGAAAAATCGCGGCCATCGCGGTCACGGTAAGAAAAGCGCTTGGCCAACTTAATTTGCGGCCGAGCCATCACAAGCGGTCCCCGTTGGTGCTTCGATAGAGTTCGCGCTCGACATTCGATCATTTTCACCCACGAGGCCCCGTCGGGGTGCGGACACGGTGCGGACATTTTTGGCCGTAACTCCCGGAGACTCCTGATAACTTGTTGATCTAATGGCGCGCCCTGGTGGATTCGAACCACCGACCCACAGCTTAGAAGGCTGTTGCTCTATCCTACTGAGCTAAGGGCGCCTATTCGCCGTCCGGCTAGTCGGTACTCGCCTCGCCGTGACCCCAAGCGAGGCTTGATCGCAGGATACCTTTATCGCGGCTTGTGCCGCCTGCCAATTTCCTGCTGAGCGACTCGCCGCGAAACTCGGAAGCATCGACCTCAGACGCCCACTGATCGTCAGCACCACCCCCCCGACCGGGCTGGATCAATGGTCCCACCGTCGCCCTGGCGTGCTTCACGGAATCCCGGCCGGACGCCGCTCGTCTTCCCAAGCGCGAGCCTGCCGTCCGCTGCTCCGGCCAGCAGAAAGAAAAATCGACGTCAGCTTTTTGACTGTCTACAGCGCGGTCCCGGTCAAGAAGCAGGCCGTTTGCAACATTTAGTCTCCTGTGCCGCATCGTAACGTGACCTTCCGCACTATACACGTAACATTAACGCAATGCCGTGGCTGCTTTTTTGCCTGCATAGGTTTCGCATCCTTGTCCCACGTCTCGGCAGCCACCTAGTCTAATACTCTTGCGACCCCCCCAAGCGCCAATGTTATCCCCGCAGCGTATTCATCGACACGGCGGACCACCTGAACCAGATCGGCCACCGTCGTCATCGCCTGGCGCAAGTCGCCGCAATCGGCCCCCTGCGCCGGTGAAATCGAATTCGCGAGAAACATCAAGGCTCTGCCTCGTGGCGCCGGCAGCAAAGATGCGCCCATGCATTGAAATTGACCGCACGCGATAGCATATGGCGCGGCGCAAGGAGGTGCGCATGGACGACACTGTTTTGGAACAACACTCATTTGGCGCCGAGGTCGGGCGGCTGCTCGATCTGGTGGTACACTCGCTTTATTCCGAGCGGGAGATATTTTTGCGGGAGCTGGTGGCAAATGCGGCGGACGCGGTGGATCGCCGCCGGTTCGAAGTCGCTGACCGACGCCAATTTGGCTCCCCCGGCCGATGCCAAGATCCGCATCATTCCCGACAAGCAAGCCAGCACCGTGCTGATCTCCGACGATGGCATCGGCATGACCCGCCAGGAAATGATCGACAACCTCGGCACCATCGCCCGCTCCGGCACCCGGGCTTTCGCGCAGAATCTCGACAGCGCGAAGCCGGAAGATCGGCCCAGCCTGATCGGCCAGTTCGGGGTCGGGTTCTACTCAGCCTTCATGGTAGCCGATCGGGTTGAAGTCACGTCGCGCAAGGCCGGCAGCAATGAGGCATTCACCTGGGCCTCAGAGGGGGCCGGGGCGTTCACCTTGGGCCCGGCAACGCGTGAGCAGGCCGGCACGGATGTCGTGCTGCATATCAAGTCGGATGCATCCGAATATCTGGAGCCGGTGCGGCTGGAGACGGTCATCCGCAAATGGGCCGACCACATCACCCTGCCGATTACCGTCGCTCGGGACGGCAAGGACCAACCGGCCAACGAAGGCACCGCGCTGTGGCGCAAGGCGAAGTCCGAGACCACCGAACAGTCCTACAAGGAATTCTATCGCCACCTCGGCCACTTCTTCGATGATCCCTGGGCGACACTGCACTGGCGGGCCGAAGGAACCCTCGAGTATTTCTGCCTCCTGTTCATCCCGGGGATGAAGCCTTTCGACCCGGTCGAAGGGGACCGGGATGCCCACATCCGGCTGCACGTCCGGCGCATGTTCATTACCGACAAGGCCGAACTGCTGCCGCACTGGCTGCGGTTCGTCAGCGGCGTGGTCGATACCGAGGACCTGCCGCTGAACGTCTCGCGTGAGATGCTGCAGACGACACCGGTGCTCGCTCGTATCCGCAAGGCGCTCATCGGCCGGGTGATGTCGGAACTGAAGACCCGCGCGAAAGAAGTCGAAGACTACAATAAGTTCTACGAAAACTTTGGCGCAATCCTGAAAGAGGGCGTCTGGGAGGACGCGGAATATCGCGCCGAGATCGCGCCGCTGCTGCGTTTCGCGTCATCCACGCAAGAGGGTTTGACTTCCCTGCCCGACTACGTGTCGCGGATGCCGGAAGGCCAGGACACGATCTACTATCTTTCCGGCGAAAAGGCCGAGGCGCTGAAGACGTCGCCGCAGTTGGAAGGCTTTCGGGCGAAGGGCTGGGAAGTCCTGCTGATGTCCGATCCGATCGACGCGTTCTGGCCGGAACGGCTTGACAGCTTCGAGGGCAAGAAGCTGCGCAGCGTTACCCAGGCGGCCGAGGACCTAGGCAAGGGTGAAGACCAGCCGGACATCTCCAACCTGCTGGCCGCGATGAAGACGGCGCTCGGGGACCGCGTGGCCGATGTCCGCTCCACCGCTCGGCTGACCGACAGCGCGGTGGTTCTGGCGTCCAACGGAACCGGTCCCGGATCTGGCGATGCAGCGGCTGATGCGGCGCGCCGGCAGGGCAATGATGCCCGCGAAACCTGTTCTGGAGATCAATCCGCGGCACAAGCTGATCGAGGCACTGTCGGCGAAGTTGCAGGATACCACCCTGATCACCGAGGCGGCGGAGACGCTGCTGGATCTGGCGCAGGTGCAGGAAGGCGATTTGCCCACTGACGCCGCTGCCTTCGCCCGGAGGGTTACGGCACTGCTGGCAGCCAATATGGGTTAGTGGTCCGAGCCCGACATAGGCATCCATATGCGGTCGGGTGAATCGGCCCACAAATTCAAGGGCTACTGCTAAAACCGGACGACGCCATTCGTCTGATTTGAACCACTGGATCTGTCCAGTATGGCAGGGGAGGCCGGCCGGGTGACAAATCCGGCCGGTGCCCTATGTAGTGCGCTTCCAGGTCTCGCGGTTACCACGCCACCCAAGACCGGACACTATTACAGGACCCCCGCCTATGTTGGACCAGACCATTCATTGCATCGCTGCTTCCGCCGACGGAACGCGCCCGATCCACGTCGTCCGGCCCGACGGTCTGGCGGGGTTCCTCGACACGCTGCCGTCCAGTCAGGCCGCGTTCCTGCGTGATGTCGGCTTTGGTGGAAAGTCCGGCGAACTTCGGTTTCTGCCTGCCGCTGATGGTGTGGATGGCGCGGTTCTAGGGATCGGGGTCGATCCATCGCCTTTTGTGTTCGGCAACCTTCCTCTGCAACTGCCGGACATTTGCCCGTGGCGCCTGCTGCCTGGCGACTATGACCCGCAGGCCGCGACCCTGGGCTATTGTCTGGGTGCGTATCGTTACGACCACTTTCGCTCCCCGGGCCGCAAAGCGGCGTCTCTGTTTGTCCCTGATGGGCACGAAACGAGTTTGTCGCAAGCGGCTGCGACGTGGATGGTGCGCGATCTGATCAACACACCGGCCAACCTTCTTGGCCCGGTAGAGCTAGCGGATTTTGCGGTATCGCTGGCAGATCGCTACGGTGCTGTCTCCGTTGTCTCCGCCGGCGTCGCGTTGGAGGAAACCTATCCGGCGATTGCGGCTGTAGGCCGCGGTTCAGTGCGTCCGCCGCGGGTTGTGACATTTCGTTGGCGCAGCCGTTCCGCCACCGAAGCATCGCCGCTTCTGTCGTTGTGCGGCAAAGGCGTTTGTTTCGACACCGGCGGATACGACCTGAAGCCGTCGGCCGGCATGCTGCGCATGAAAAAAGACATGGGTGGCGCCGCCACCGTGCTCGGGCTTGCCCGCATTATTATGGAGTCGGATCTGCCCATTCGACTGACCGTGCGGATCGGGTGCGTGGAAAACTCCGTTTCCGGAACAGCTATGCGTCCTTCCGACGTGATCAGCACGCGCGCTGGACTGACGGTGGAGATCGGCAATACCGACGCTGAGGGACGACTGGTATTGTGTGATCTGCTTGATGAAGCGTCGGCCGAAAGTCCCTCATTACTGGTGGATTGCGCCACCCTCACCGGCGCGGCGCGTGTCGCTCTTGGTCCCGACCTTCCTGCATTGTTCAGTAATGATGATGGACTGGCCGAGGCCCTGTTGCGGCTGGGAAATGCGGTTCATGACCCGCTTTGGCGATTGCCGTTATGGCCGGGCTACGATGACTGGTTGAAAAGCCCGGTTGCGGACCTCAATAACGTTGCGTCAAAGCCTCTCGCAGGCTCGATTGTTGCTGGCTTGTATTTACAACGTTTCGTTAAGGCGGGGACCCCCTGGATGCACCTCGACCTGTACGCTTGGAACGATCAAACTCGACCTGGCCGGCCTGAAGGGGGCGAGGCAATGGCGATGCGTGCGCTGTTCGCATTGACGGAAAACGAATTGATATCGATATAAATAGAGATGCCTCATTCTCACGCACTGGTATGATCGATAAACCATTTGTTATGCGAAATAAAATTGACATGAAACCGGGGTTCGGTTAAGTTTCAGAGGAGGGGGCTTACGTTCGGCGAACCCTTGCCCTGGAAAGGATAATTGACGTGGCAGCTCCTCCAAACCCGGTTTCGGACGCCCAGGTGAGCCTTCTTCGCGATACCGTCGTCGCGCTCGTTCGCCGGGACGGTATCGATCTCTCGGCGCGTCAGCTTGGAGTGTTCCTCACCTGCTATTTGAACAATGGTCCCCATACTGTTCGCGGCCTGGCAACCGACCTCAATGTATCGAAGCCGGCAATAACCCGAGCTCTTGATCGCCTGGGTGAACTGGACCTGGCGCGCCGAAAGGTCGATCCGCTGGATCGGCGCAGCGTGCTGGTACAGCGGACGCCGAAGGGCTCCTCGTTCCTACGCGCTCTCCGGTCCATCATGACAGGGGCTACCGGCGGCGGCAAAAAGGCGGTGAAGAAGAAGGCCGCTTAAATCCACCAGGATCGGTTTTAGGCCAACGTGGCTTGGGCGCCGAGTTGCACGGAGGCTGACCCCTGGATAGCTGCCGAAAGTGGCTGGCGATAAAAGCCCGATCATTCCGCCCCGACCATTCCAACCCGACCATCCCACCCTGGCCGATTTCATCCGCATATCCGCTTCATCCAGGCTCCAGCCGTCGCCACCGCATCCCGTGCTTTCTGCACCGATGCCGTTGCGCGTAAGAACCCATGCACAGTCCCGGCGAAGGTCTCGGTTTCCACCGCAACATCGGCGGCGCGCAGTTTCACCACCAATGCCTCACCTTCAGAGCGCAGGACGTCCAATTCCGCCAGCAGGACCATCACCGGCGGTAACCCGACCAGGTCAGCTCGCAGCGGCGCCGCCAGCGGGTGCAACCGGTCGATCTCGTGCGGCACATAGACGCTCCAGTAGAACGCCATCCGCTCTGTGCTCAGCCCGTAGCCCCCATTACCGAATTCCCGATAGCTCGGAGTATCGAAGCGGGAGTCGCTAACCGGATAGTTCGCCAGAATGCCCCTCAGTGGCGGCCCGCCGGTATCACGCAGCAGCAGCGCGGTCGCCAACGCCAGGTTGCCGCCCGCCGAGTCGCCGCCAAGCAGCAGGCGCGCCGGATCCAAACCCCACTCTGTGCCGCGCTCCGCCACGAACTGCACCACCGCGGCACATTCTAGCAATGCCTGAGGAAATTTAGCCTCCGGCGAAAGGGCGTAGTCGACGCTCACAACCGCCACCTGGCCGGCGGCGGCATATTCACGGGTCATCCGATCGTGGGTATCAACATTCGCCCACACCCAGCCACCGCCATGAAAATAGATCAGTGTCGGGAGAACGCCGTTAGAGACCGGACGATAAACCCTGCAAAATATCCGCCGGCCTGTCGCGTGGATCCACCGATCGGTCGTCTCCGCCATCTCCGGGCCACCGGTCGCCATTCGCATGCCTAGCAGGTCGTTGACCCGGCGGTGAGGGCCCAGCGGCAGCTCTACTTTGACCGGCGGGTAAGCCGCGGCCACTTTCTCTTGTTCCATAATGAAGGCGACCATTTCGGGGTCCCAGCGCAACCGATCATGCATTTATTTGCTATCCGTTAACGTTTCGCTCTATTCAGCGGCACATGCCGCGAAATTGCAACTTGCACCTGATCCCCTCGGTTCCCTTATGTTGCGGTGCACCATGACAGTTCCTCGGTTTAACACCTCGGGCAGGTTCGATCCGGCCAACCTGTTTCGCCCCGCCTCGATCGCGGTGATTGGCGCGGATACCGAAGCGGGAGCTCAGATCGCCGCCAACTTGGCACTTTCCCAATACACGGGAGAGGTGCAGGCGATCACCGACGCCTCGCGATTAACAGGGACACCGCACCTCGCCATCCTGGCGGTCGCGCCGGACCAGGTTGGCCCCTCCATGACGCTGTTGGCGGAACGGGACTGCTTTGCCGCAATTGTCCCCGGCTCGGCCGACGACCTTGCCGCCCATGTGACACGCACTGGTGTCCGGGTGCTTGGCGAAGATTCATTCGGCATCGCGATTCCGCGACTGAACCTGAACGCGACGCGGTCCCATATCCCGCCGCCGCCGGGCCGGCTGGCGTTGATTTCACAGTCCGCGGCCCTGAGCCGAGCGGTGATCGACTGGGCGGGGCCCAATGGCGTTGGATTTAGCCATGTGGTCGGCTTAGGCACCAATGCGGATATTGGTTTTGCGCTGACCCTTGACTGGCTGTCGCGTGATGCCAACACCGGGGCAATCCTGTTGGACATCCGCCGGATCAAGAATCACCGTCTGTTTCTGTCCGCCGCGCGCGCGGCCGCCACGCTGCGCCCCGTGGTGGCAATTCGTGCCGGCCTGCGGCTGCTCGATGGCGACGGCGCCGCGGACCTGTCGTTCGAGGCGGCATTGCGCCGCGCCGGCGTCCTGACCGTCAAGCGGCTGGAGGATTTGCTGGCCGCGGCGGAAACGCTGTCGCGTGCCAAGCCGGCTCGCGGCAACACCATGGCAATCGTCAGTAATGCCGGTGGTCCCGGCCGCCTCGCCGCTGACAGCGTGCTGCGAGAGGGCCTGTGCCTGGTTCCATCGGACGGAGCGGACCATGGGATCCTCCACCTCCCTTCCGCCGATCTCGCCACCACCGCGTTCGGCCTCGCCGCCCAGCCAAATATCGGCGGCGTCATGGTCGTCCACGCTCCATTTGGGCGCGATGACGGGGCTACGATTGAGAGCTTGTGTCACCCGCCGAAGGATCTGCGTGCGCCGGTGCTGGTTTGCGCAATGGGCGAAACCACCGGAGCGGTGCACAGGACCTTTTTAGGGCGAGCCGGAATACCGGTGTTCTACCCCGGACCAAGCGGCGAAAGGCTTTCGCGACCTGGTCAGAGACCGTCGCAACCGTGAGGCGGCGCGCGAACTTCCCGCAAGCACGGTTTTGAGCTTCGAGCCCGAGCGGGAGTGGGTCCGGCGCCGCTTTGCGAATGCTCGTGCCAGTGGCCGGTTGTGCTTCGCGCAAGATGAATCTCTGGCGATCCTTGGCGCCTACGGTATTCCGACCGTTCCCACTCGTTTTGCAGCCAGTCCGCTCGATGCAGGCACCGCCGCGGACTTGCTGGGCTATCCGGCGGTCGTCAAGTTGCGCGATACCGCGGCGCCGGCCGATCGGTTGTCCAACAGCCTGGTGTTCGACCTGCACGATGCGTCGCATATCGTCGCCGGGGCGGACCTGCTCTCGGCCCGAGCGCTGCGGCACGGCGGCACCGGGGAACTGTTAGTGCAGCGCCATGCCGGACGAGGCCGCGAGGTCGCCGTCCGGGTTGCGGATGACGCCACATTTGGGCCGATGATCGCGTTTGGAGGCGGCGGAACGCGGTCCGATCCGACCGACCTCGCAGTCGATTTGCCGCCCTTGAACCTGATTTTGGCGAATGGCTTGATTCAAAGAAGCCGCACCGGCGAAATGCTGGGCAGACCTCTGCGCGATCAGCCGGCTGCCGATGCCGAGGTGGCGGCGCAACTGTTAGTACGGATCAGCCAGCTAGTCATCGATTTTCCCGAGATCGCGGTCTTGGAACTGCCTTCGGTGTTCGTGGACGCCTCCGGCGTGGCGGTAGCCGATGCCTGGCTGCGGTTGCGCGGACCGCAGGAGCCGGTTTCGCGGCTGGCGATCGCCCCATATCCGGTGGAACTGACGGAACACCGGCTCGTCGGCAACGAAGCGATTACGATCCGCCCGATCCGGCCGGAAGATGCGCAGGCGCACAAAGCGTTTTTCTCACGTCTGTCGCCGCAGGATATCCGCTTTCGCTTCTTCAGTTCGATGCGGGAGTTGTCGCCTGAGCAGACGGTGCGGCTGACCCAGGTCGATTACGACCGAGAGATGGCGTTTATCGCAGGACGAATTCGAGCGAAGAGACGGTAGGCGTTTCCGGTTGGCCTGCGATTTCGACGCAAGGTCTGGGGAGTTCGCGGTGATTGTGCAGGCGGACATGAAAGGACGAGGTCTGGCCTCGCGTTTGATGCACCGGCTGATCGAGTGGGGGCGGACGCGAGGACTCGAGAGATTGAGGGGCAGATCCTCGCGGATAATCAGCCCATGCTGGCGTTTATCCGGCACATGGAATTCACCGTGCACCGAATGGTCAACGATCCGGAAGTGATGGAGGCGAAGCTTCCTCTTTAGCGTTGCGTCCGGCATCGCCGCCCTGCGACTTCTGCCCGGCCCTTACTTGGCTAGCTCTGGTTGCTTCACTGTCTGGCTCTTGAACGCCGGCATCACTTCCTTGGCGAAACGTTCAAGCTGCTCCAGCGCCAGTGCCTGGGCACACCCACGGACAGGCTGACCGAGATGCGATCCAGCGCGGGATAGGCCTTTTCCAGCGCCTTCAGGTGATCGATGATTTCGCTCGGCGATCCGGTCAGGAAGCCGCCGGCTTTCACCGCATCCTCGATCCGCGGCAGTTTCGCGGTCGGGGCACGGACGGGATCGCGCATGATCTCGATCTGCTCCTCGGTCATCGCGCGGTTCAGCCGCAGTTCGCCGAACATCTTCATGTTCTCTTCGTAGTACTTGGCGGCGTCGCGAATGCACTGCTCCTTGCTGTCACCAATGTAGAAATGAAAGCCGAAGCACAGCCGTTCGCCGAGGCCGATCTGCTTGCCGATGGTGGCGTGCGCCTGCTGCCATTTGAGCACCACACTGTGCATCGCGCCGCCCTCGGCCGAACCGCCGCCGACCATTCCCTGGATGCCGTGCTTCGCCATGAACTACAGCGCGCGTTCCGAACCGCCCTGGATCGGCTGCCAGCATTCCACCGGCAAACGCGCGGGCGAGGCACCAGCGTCAGCTCCTTCAGGGTATAGCCGCGATAGGGCACCTCCGGCGGCAGAGTGTAGTGCTTGCCCTTGTGGGCGAACAATTCGCTGTTGAAGGCCTTGAAGATGATCTCGACCTGTTCCTCGAACAGTTCGCGGTTGGCCTCCTGATCGATCAGCGGCGCGCCGAACGTTTCGACCTCGCGGGTGTGGTAGCCGCGGCCGACCCCGAACACCACGCGGCCGTTCGAGAGGATATCCGCCATGGCGTAGTCCTCGGCGAGGCGCAGCGGATGCCACATCGGCGTGATGTTGAAGCCGCAGCCGATCTTCATGTTCTTCGTCACGTGCGTCAGGTGCAGCGCCATCAGCAGCACGTTGGGAATGCATTCGGTGCCCTCGCGCTGAAAGTGATGTTCGGCCATCCAGAAGGTGGAATAGCCAAGCTGTCCATGAGTTGGCCATCGACTGGGCCTTGCCGAGGGCGGTGGACAACTGGGCATTGTCGAAGCGCCGGTCATTGATCGGCGTGCCGCCGTAGCCGATTTCTCAAGATCGATATGGCCAGCGTAGAGGCTGTCAAATTTGGTGATCATTGGCGTCTTCCTCCGCTATTGGCCCGATAGTAGGCTAGGCCATCGTGCTTGGCAAGTTTCGCAGTGGGCCAGTTTCAATAAAGAGATTTACCCGAGGAAATTATTCGCGAAGCTGGAGGGAGGCGCCATCAGGTCTGTCATTACTCGCGCCGTTGGGCGGTCTTCGACGCTCGCATCATTGTGGCGCGATGGATGAAATAACGACACACAGGCTATGCGCCGTTATCAATCCAGAGTTGTTTCGATCCCGCCGCGCTCCCAATGTTGAACGGGAGCAGCGTATGGTATAACCCTGCTCTAAGTCGCCGATCGAGGATCCATGGCGGAAGGCCCAACGAGAATCCTGGTAGTTGAGGACGAAGGCTTGGTGGCCATGATGCTCGAAGAAGCGTTGATCGAGTTCGGATACAGCGTTGTCGGGCCTGCGGCCAACACCAAGAAGGCACTGAGTCTCGCTAGCCACCGAGGGCGCGGATGCCGCCGTCCTTGATGTCAATCTTGGCTGCGAGCGCGTCGATTGCGTGGCGGATGCCCTGGCGGCACCATCTATCCCTTTCATGTTTACCACCGGTTATTCGGATGTCTCCGCGCTGCCCGCTGGCTTTCAGGACCGCGTCATGCTGCAGAAGCCTTATCGGATGGACCAATTACAGCGTGCGTTGGTTAATCTGTTGTCGGAGAACCCGCCGGCTACGATTTTGCTTGCTGGGAGCGTCAGAACATAGTGCGCAACACCGGGGCGATAAGTCGGCCATCCAAGTCATATTCGATGGCAGAGTAATTAATCCCATCCGGCTCGGCGTCGTCAATCCAACTACATCGACCTCGGTAAACTCCGTAACGAACTAGCCCTCGGCCTCACGGCGCACTTTGGCCAGACGTCAAAAGTGCTGCCTGGTCTGAAGGCTTTCTCTGCCCGATGGCTCCGCCATTAACCTTGACGACGTCCTGTGGCAGGGCAAAGCAGATCCGCAGACCCTCGCGGGTGCGCCCATCGATGCGAGTTCAGCCCGACACCGATCGTAAGCGATGCGGCGGCAACACATGGCGGCACGGGGCTGTGCTGTGATGGAAGTCGGTCATGGACGCAACGCCGACTTTGGTTCCAGAGTCCGATCCTGCTGAGGACGCCCGTACGATAGGTCGTAAGGGTGCTCGTATGCGTCAGGTCGAGGTCATCACGCGCGGCGATCGACGCCGTGTTTGGACGCTCGAGCAGAAGCGCGAGATCGTCGCAGAAAGCCTGGGGTCGACGCTGACGCCGGCGGAAGTGGCGCGCAAGCATGGCATCAGCAGCGGCCTGCTGTATAGCTGGCGACAGAAGCTGCTCAATGGCCAGATGACGCATTTGCGGCAGTCGCCGGCCAGCTTTGCCGAGGTGGAGATCGCGCCGACGCAATCTGACAGGGCAGATCCTCAGCCATCCAGCTCGGACGTACTGTCCCGTCCGCCGGGCCTGATCGAGATTCTGCTGCCCAAGAACGTGACGCTGCGCGTGGACGCCCAGGTGGATGGCCCGGCGTTACGTCGCGTGCTCGCTGCGTTGACCGGGCGATGATTGCGCTGCCGCCAGGCGTGCGGGTCTATCTGGCGTGCGGGATTACCGACATGAGGAAGGGCATGGTAGGCCTCGCCATGCTGGTCCAGCAGCATCTGGCCGAGGATCCATTCAACGGAGCGCTTTACGCCTTTCGTGGACGCCGCGCCGGGTTGATCAAGCTGCTTTGGCACGACGGCATCGGTCTTTGCATGCTGACCAAGAAACTGGAACACGGCCAGTTCGTCTGGCCCTCGACGACGACGACCGGACAGATCGCATTGACCCCGGCACAACTGACCGCGTTGCTCGATGGTTGCGAGTGGCGTGCGCCGGTGATCCGCCGCAGACCGGAACTGGCGGGCTGATCACGCCGAAGTCATTGGCGCCGATTCGGCGGCGTTGATCATGATGCTGGCGTGCAAATCGACCTCGCTGCCCTGCCTGACGATCCCGCCACGTTGCAGCAAGTGCTGCGCGAGGTGGTCACCGCGGCTGAACAGCAGCAGACCACTTTGCAGCAACGCGATGCCGAAATCGACAAGCTGCACCTGCTGATCAAGCGTCTGTTGCGCCAGCAGTTCGGCCGTCGCTCGGAACAGTTGAGCGCGGACCAGTTGCAGTTGGCACTCGAGGATCTGGAACAAACCGCCGCCGCGAAAGACGCTGCAGAGAACAAACAACGCCAGCGGCACGAGACACGCCCCAACCGTAACCACGGGGCCCTTCCGGCGCATCTGCCGCGCTATGAGGTGCTGATCGACGTCGAACACCGCGACTGCCCTTGCTGCGGCGGCGCGATGCACACGATCGGCGAACTGCGCAGTGAGCAACTGGACATCGTGCCCGCGCAGTTGCGCGTCCGTGTCACGCGCCGTCCGCGTTATCGGCAATCGC
>CAWFVX010000024.1:0-100184 GCA_963819345.1 uncultured Alphaproteobacteria bacterium | reverse complement strand
CGAATTGGCTTTCAGCATACGCGACGGTGGGCGTATCGCAACCGAGACGCGGGTTGGTTTGTGGGGTTTCGTCCAAATACGGGATTGAAATGCTGGTGAGCGTGTGCGACGGCTTCTCGCTATCAGGCACCGAAGACGATTTTCTCACGCCGGTACATCTGACGGATCAGCTTGAGCACGAGTACGATCTCTGGCGATCGATCCCCTTTCCGGCTGCTCATGATGATCGGCGAGACCGCATGGACCGCATTCAATCTCCGGTAAGCCACATTGTCGCGTCGAAGCGTTTCGATCGATGCCGGAACCAGACAGATCCCCTCGTCCGCCGCGACCAGTCCGAGCGCGGTTTGCAGTTCCCGGACCTCGTGCACGAACGGCGGTTTTAGCCTCGCTTCCCGGAACAACGATAACACCTGGTCGGCGTAACTCGGCCGCGGCGCCTTGGGATAGACGATCAGCGGCAGGACGGCGAGATCAGCAAGACTGAGCGCCCGATCAGGTCGCAGCAGGGTATGACCTTCGGGAACCGCCGCGATCAGCTTTTCATTGCGCAGCAGTTGGCGGTCCAAGGCCGGATCGTCCAGCGGGATGCGTCCAAAGCCGACATCGATGCGGCCTTCCTTCAAGGCGGCGATTTGCTCGACACTCGTCATCTCAAGCAAGGTAAGCTCGACGGCGGGACGCGCCGCGCGATAGCTGCGGATTACCGTCGGCAGCTTCCCGTACAGCGTCGATGCGACAAAACCCATGCTGAAGCGGCTGCGTTCGGCGGCGTGCAGACGGGTAATCATGGTTTTCATCTCATCGACGCGCTCGAGTACCTGGACTGCCTGCTCGTAGAACAGGCGTCCGGCCTCACTCAGCCGCAGCGGCCGGCTGCCGGCCTCGATCAGATCAATGCCCAACTCGTCTTCAAGCTGCTGCACTTGCCGGCTGAGCGGCGGTTGCGCGATATGCAGTTGCTCCGCGGCTCGGGTGAAATTCCGTTCGCGCGCGACAGCCACGAAATAGCGCAGGTGCCGCAGCTCCACGGCCATACCTCCTGGGTATTGTTCCTACCAATTTAGTCTTGGACCGGCTGGCTGGAAAGGAGTGATGTCGCGCCATCGGAGGAAGCAACCTCCAAGGTATCGTAAGGAGGACGGCGATGCTCGATAATGTCCAGACGACGCTTGATACCGCCCTGGTGGATGACGCCGCGAGAGGCACCTTCCAGGTCGCACGCAACATCTTCACTGATCCAGATATCTTCGAACTCGAGATGAAGCACATCTTCGAGGGCAACTGGATCTACCTGGCGCATGAAAGTCAGATCCCGAACAACAACGACTACTTCACGACGACCATGGGCCGGCAGCCGATCTTCATCGCCCGGAACAAGGAAGGCGTGCTCAACGCGTTCATCAACGCGTGCAGTCATCGCGGTGCGATGTTGTGCCGCCACAAGCGGGCCAACAAGACTAGCTACACCTGCCCGTTCCACGGCTGGACTTTCAATAACTCCGGCAAGCTAATCGCGGTGAAAGACCCGCGCGGCGCCGGATATCCGGAGACTTTCAACAAGAATGGCTCACACGACCTGACCAAGGTCGCCCGCTTCGAATCCTATCGCGGCTTCCTGTTCGGCAGCCTTAACCCCCATGTGCTGCCTCTGACCGAGCATTTGGGGGAAGCGGCAAAGATCATCGATATGATCGTGGATCAGTCGCCGGATGGGCTGGAGGTGCTGCGCGGTGCGTCAACCTATGTCTATGACGGCAACTGGAAACTGCAGACAGAGAACGGTGCCGACGGCTACCATGTCAGCGCGGTGCACTGGAACTACGCCGCGACGACCAACCGGCGCAAGGATGCCGAGCAGGTGGATAACGTTCGCGCCATGAGTGCCGGCGGTTGGGCGAAGAAGGGCGGCGGCTTCTACTCGTTTGAGCACGGGCATCTGCTGCTCTGGACCAACTGGGCCAATCCGGAAGACCGTCCAAACTGGGACCGGCGGGCAGAGTTGGCCGATCGCTTCGGCCAGAGCCAGGCCGACTGGATGGTAGAGCGGTCGCGAAATCTGTGTCTTTACCCCAACGTCTACCTGATGGACCAGTTCAGTTCGCAAATTCGCACCTACCGGCCAATCGCCGTCGATAAAACCGAAGTCACAATCTACTGTATCGCCCCAAAGGGCGAAGACCCCGAGGCTCGGTCTCGCCGCATCCGCCAGTATGAGGATTTCTTCAACGCCAGTGGCATGGCAACGCCGGACGATCTGGAGGAATTTCGCGCCTGCCAGATGTCCTACATGGCCAGCTCGGCGCGCTGGAACGACATGAGCCGCGGGGCACAACACTGGATCGAGGGCGCCGACAAAGCCGCCGAGGCGATCGGGCTGCGACCTTCGTTGAGCGGTGCTCGTACCGAGGACGAGGGTCTGTTCGTCGTGCAGCACAAGTACTGGCAGCAGACGATGCAGAAGGCGCTGGCCGCCGAAACCGAAGTGAAGGCTTAGGAGATACACCATGGCCCAGCTTTCGATTGAAGATGTTCGGCAGTTCCTGTTCCGTGAGTTGCGTTTGCTGGACGACAAGGACTGGGACGCCTGGCTATCCTGCTACGCTCCGGACGTGGAATTCTGGATGCCGTCGTGGGACGATGACGAATCCCTGACCGTCGATCCGCAAACCGAAGTTTCATTGATTTACTACGCCCACCGGGGCGGGCTGGAAGACCGGATCTTCCGCATCAAAACCGACCGGTCGAGCGCCACCAGTCTGCCGGAGCCGCGGACGTCGCATAATATCAGCAACGTCGAAGTCGTGGAGCAGACCGACACCGTCTGCAAGGTCCGGTTCAACTGGATCACCTGCAGCTTTCGCTACAAGACGGTAGATACTTACTTCGGAACGTCTTTCTACACGCTGGATACGACGAGGGATCAGCCGGTGATCAGGAAAAAGAAAGTCATTCTGAAGAACGACTACATTCATCACGTCGTCGATATTTATCAGATCTGAGTTGGAGGAAACGATGGTTTACAATGTCGCGCTCAACTTCGAAGACGGGGTTACCCGCTTCATCCCCTGCGGCCCGGACGAGACAGTTGCAGATGCGTCATTTCGCGCCGGCGTTAACATTCCGATGGATTGCCGTGACGGTGCTTGCGGCACTTGCAAGTGCCGAGCGGAATCAGGTGATTTTGACGCCGGGAGCTATATCGAGGACGCCCTTACGGAACAGGAGTTCGCCCAAGGCTACGCGTTGGCGTGCCAGATACGTCCGTATAGCAATTTGGTGATCTCCATTGCGGCGTCTTCCGCCGCGTGCCGGATCAAAACTCAAAGCGTCGCAACGACGCTGACGGGGGTTGAACGTCTGTCGGAGACGGCGGTGGCCTTTACTCTTCAAGCGGCCTCGCCGTTGGCGTTCCTGCCTGGGCAGTATGCCAACGTTACGGTTCCCGGGACGGATCAGGTCCGGTCTTACTCCTTCAGTTCCGTCCCCGGTGAGAAGACGCTGTCCTTCCTGGTTCGCGATATTCCTCAAGGGGTGATGAGCAGCTTCCTGCGGGATCGGGCCGTTCCCGGCACGCCGGTAGCGGTCGCTGGGCCAGCCGGCAGCTTCTATCTGCGTGACATCAAACGGCCAGTGTTGTTTCTTGCCGGTGGCACTGGTCTGGCGCCCTTCCTGTCGATGCTGGAAAAAATCGCGGTGGCCGGCAGTGAGCAGCCGATCCACCTGATCTACGGCGTGACCAATGATGCAGATCTGGTTGCGGTCGATCGTTTGAAAGCGTTTGCGGCCCGCATCCCCGGCTTCACCTTCGCCTGCTGCGTTGCGGCCGAGGCGAGTGCTCACACGCGCAAAGGTTACGTGACGGCGCATATTGAACCGGCGCACCTGAACGGCGGCGACGTCGATGTCTATCTTTGCGGTCCGCCACCAATGGTCGAAGCGGTGCGCGGTTGGCTCGCTCGGCAGGGCATCACGCCGGCGAGCTTTTACTTCGAAAAGTTCGCGCCCAGCGGCGGCATTGAGCTGCGAAAGGCTGCGTGATGTTGACCCACACGGGACGTTTCGCCGGCAAGGTCGTTGTCGTGACCGGCGCGGCTCAAGGTATCGGGAGGACCGTGGCGCTGCGGGTTGCGCGGGAAGGTGGTCGCCTCGCGTTGATTGACCGGTCCGACCTGGTTCACGACGTCCAGGACGAGGTAAAGGCCAGTGGGGCCGATGCAATCGCGATCACAGCCGATCTGGAAACATTCGAAGGCGCGTCTGCCGCGCTGCAAACGGCGCTGTCCGAGTATGGCCGGGTTGACGTGCTGATCAACAATGTCGGCGGAACCATTTGGGCGAAGCCCTATGCGGCGTATGAGCCGGCGCAGATTGAGGCGGAAATCCGCCGCTCGTTGTTCCCGACGCTTGTGGTGCTGCCGAGCGGCGGTGCCGGTGATGGTGGCGGGGGGCGGGGGCACGGTGGTGAATGTTTCGTCCGTCGCAACGCGCGGGGTGAATCGCGTTCCCTACGCGGCGGCGAAGGGTGGGGTGAATGCCATCACCGCTTGCCTGGCGATGGAATACGCCGATTATGGCATCCGGGTCTGCGCTGTCGCACCTGGTGGAACCGAAGCCCCGCCACGGCGCATTCCGCGCAATGCCGAACCGCCCACGGAACAAGAAACCCGGTGGTACCAGCAGGTCGTCGATCAGACGGTGTCATCCAGTCTGATGAAACGTTACGGCACCACCGAGGAACAGGCCGCGGCGATCCTGTTCCTGGCCTCTGACGAGGCTTCCTACATCACCGGCGTAACCCTGCCCGTCGCGGGCGGAGACCTTGGATAATGAAACTTAAGTCACGGAGGACATGAAATGACCGACTCGCTTTTGAACACACAGGAAGTCAAAGATCTGCTGGCCAAGGTAAGTGGCTTGACCAATGGCGGGGGCAACCCGCGCCTGAAGAACATCATCCATCGCGTGGTATCCGACATGTTCCGCACCATCGAGGATTTCGATGTCCAGCCCAACGAGTTCTGGTCCGCGGTCAGCTATATTACGGCGCTGGGTCAGGCCAACGAAGCCGGACTGCTGGTGCCGGAACTCGGTATCGAGACGTTCCTCGATCTGCGGATGGACGAAGCCGAGCGTCAGGCCGGCATCGAAGGTGGCACGCCGCGGACGATCGAAGGGCCACTGTATGTCGCGGGTGCCCCGCTCTCGAAAGGTGAGGCGCGCCTGGACGATGGTACAGAGCAAGGCGAGGTCCTGTTCATGGACGGCCAGGTTCGTGACACTGACGGCCGTCCGGTCGCAGGAGCGATCGTCGATGTGTGGCATGCCAACACCCTGGGCGGCTACTCGTTCTTCGATCCGTCGCAGCCCAAGTTCAATCTTCGCCGCTGCATCGAAACCGATGCCGATGGGCGCTACAGCTTCCGCAGCCTGCTGCCGTCCGGCTATGCCTGCCCGCCGAACGGACAGACGCAGAAGCTGCTCACCCAACTGGGCCGCCACGGCAACCGGCCGGCGCATATCCACTTCTTCGTCAGCGCACCGAACTATCGGAAGCTCACAACGCAGATCAACATCGATGGCGATGCGTATCTCCACGATGACTTCGCATTCGCCACCCGTGACGGCCTGATCCCGGAGGTGCGGCGGTCGAATGATCCGGTGGAGATTCGCGACCGCGGCGTGAACGCGCCGTTTGCGCAAATCACCTTCGATTTTGTTCTGCATCGCGAGGCGGCGTCCGCGCCAAACACCGTCGTGACACGGCCGCACGCCGAAGCTGCCTGACAACTACCCCGGCCGTCCGTTGTGGCGGCCAGTATCTTTTGATTTCGCGCGCAGCCGCCACGCCAATCCTGCGCGCCTACCAGCCAGCCCTTCGAGCCGCTGATATTACCCGGAGCCAAACAATGCCGGATTCCACGGTATCTATTTCAAGCGATCTGCGGCGCGACCTGACGATCCAGGACGTCAAGTCCACCATCGTGGATGTCCCGACGGTTCGTAAGCACAAACTTTCCTCACTTTCCGTGACCGCGCAAAGCTACGTCATCGTCGAGTTGCGCTTGGCCAACGGCGTAACCGGTATCGGCGAAGCCGCAACGCTCGGCGGTCCGCGCTGGAGCGAAGAAAGCGTCGAGAGCATCAAGGCGACCATCGATACCTATCTGGCGCCCGCGCTGATCGGTTCGACGGCCAATCGGTTCGTCGCGGCTCGCGCCCGCATGGATGAGGCCGCCAAACGCAACAATGCCGCCAAGTCAGCGATCGAAAGTGCTCTGTTCGATGCGGTTGGCAAGACATTGGACGTTCCTGCGGTGCAATTTCTGGGCGGCGCTGTTCGCGACAGCATACCGGTGTTGTGGACCCTGGCGTCCGGCGACCCCCAGCAAGAAATCGAGGAAGCGGAAAACAAGATCGCCGCGCGTCTGCATAACGCGTTCAAAGTGAAAATCGGTGCGCAGGCGCCCGCAGCCGACATGGCGCGGATGCGCCGCCTGGCCTCGGCGCTGGAAGGACGCGCAACTCTGATCGTTGATGCCAACCAGGCCTGGGACGAAACCACGGCCCTGCGATGCCTCCCAGTTCTGGCTGAAATCGGAGTCGCCTTGGTTGAACAACCACTGCCTGCCTGGGATCTACTCGGCATGGGTCGCCTGCGCGGCCGGTCTTCGGTTCCGTTGATGGCCGATGAGTGCGTGTTCTCGACGCACGAGATGCTGGATGTCGTGCGTGCCGGCGCGGCTGACGTGGTATCGCTGAAACTGGTCAAGCATGGTGGCCTGCTGGCGACCCGTGACGTGGCGGCGGTGGCGGTGGCGGCGGGTATCGGGCTTTATGGCGGCTGTCTGTTGGAGAGCTCCATCGGTGCGGCTGCGCATCTGCAGGTTTTCGCCGGACTGCGTGACCTTGTGTGGGGCTGTGAACATTTCGGGCCGCAAATCCTGACCGGGGACCTGGTGACCGAACCGCTGCGGTTCGAGGACTTTCACATCCATCTGCCGACAGGCCCCGGTCTGGGCGTCACGCTTGATCCGGCTCAACTACGCCGCTACGCAAGGTCTTAACGATGCTGTAGGCTGCGGGGGGAAACAACATGGACTGCTGCTGCGTCTGCTGTGACGGACCAACTCGGCGCTCCTGGATGTGGGGCACCGTTCTCACGTCGATTGGCGCGATGCTCGGCGGCGGTCTGTCGCCGCGTGGGTCGACGGCCGCGGCACAAACGTCGGAAAACACCTCTGCCGCGCTTGACGTTCTGCGGAAGTCCATCTCGGTCGATGTGCATACTCATGGCGGCACGACGGGGATTACCTCGAAAGCGCCTCCCAGCAATGATCTTGCCAATGGCATGCGGACAGGATCGCTCGCCGTCGCCTGTTTGGCCGACGTGCCGGACGGCCCGATCCTGGGCGTGTCTGCGGCTGGTGTTCTGACCGCATTGCGCAAGCCGGAGCCGGGGGAGCTGTACAAACACCACCTCGAGCGGCTCGCCTGGATGGATGAGATGGTGGCGAGCCATGGATTGCGACGGGCGCTCGCGGCCGCCGATTTGACTGCGGCGCACGAGGCCGGGCAGCCCGCAATCGTGATGGATATCGAGGGGCTCGACTTTCTGGAGATGAAACTGGAACGCCTGGAGGAAGCCCACAGTCGCGGCGTCCGGCACGCTCAGCTTGTGCATTACACGCCGAACGATATTGGCGACTTCCAAACCGGCGCGGTGACGCACAACGGTCTCACCCCGTTCGGCGCTGACGTGATTCGTGCGATGCACCGGCTCGGTTTCGTCTGCGACGTGGCGCACGCGACCGAGGACACGGTCCGGCAAGCGGCCAAGGTCGCGACGAAGCCGCTGCTGCTGTCGCACACTGCGCTTGCAGGATCGAAGGCGATGGGCCCGACGCCCCTGCAAGGGCGTCAGATCACCCCCGATCATGCGCGGATCGTTGCCGAAACGGGCGGGTCGATCGGCATCTGGCATTTCTTCCCCAGCCTGGACAGATACGTCGACGGGGTGAAGGAGGTGGCTGACGTCGTCGGGGTTGATCACGTGAGTATTGGCACGGATCAGCAGGTCAGGGCAGGGAGTTTGCAGGACTATTCGCAGTGGGTGCACCTCGTCGCAGCGATGCTGCGTGGCGGGTTCACCGCTGAAGAGACGGGTAAAATCGTGGGCGGTAACTACATGCGTATCTTCAACGCAGCGCTTGCCTGATGCCACCGTTAGCAAAGCGATCACCTATCGTGCTAGAGCACCGACGCTGAAAGCAACTATAAGGGGGAGCGAGATGACCAAAGCGTCGATCAAGTGGGCATTGATTCTGACTTTGCCGTTGACTGGGGCGGCATTGGCGCAGCAGCCGCCGAGCGAGAACAAGGGCATGAAGGCTACGCCGCTCGCTGCATTCGACCTCGGTAAACAAGGGCTCAAGGATCTTGATCAGCGGCAGATGCGTATGCGGGTGATCCAGGTTGAGCCCGGCGGCGCGGCGGCTTTCCACAGTCACTCGCAGCGGCCCGCACTTACCTATGTGCTTAAGGGCAGTCTGCTTGAGCACCGCAAAGGGAGTGCCGACCGAACCTACGGCGCTGGCGAGGTTATCGTTGAGAGCACTGATGTTGATCACTGGGCCGAGAACAAAGGCACCGAGACCACCACGCTCGTTTCCGTTGACCTGTTCAAGGAATAGCGTTCACGATCGACAAGTGTTCGGAAGTCATTTGGGTGCTTTGCCGGGGGGTGCGGCAGACGGTCCGGTGTGTGCCCGTGCCGCCACGATCTGACGTATCGCCGCGTCTACCCTCATCGTAAGCAGCACTCGCCCGAGCTTGGCTGAGGCGTGGGACGGGTCGCCTGCTACGCCGGTGTTCTCCGGCGCCGAGGACGGCGGCGGCCAACGACGCAGGTCCACGCCCGCTGGATGGACGGCCATCAATTCCGACGTATCCGCTATCCCTGCATGATCGCCAATTTCGGCTCGGCTCACGCCTTGAGCAAGCAGCCAATCATTTTGCGGCTGGTAATCGTTGTATCGGCTCACGTCGACAATTTCGACGCCGTCCGCGTCCCACTCAGCATTCAGCCTACGCGCGACGGCGGCCTGCGGCGCGAGGCTCTGACCATGCTCCGAGATGAAACAGATCGTGTGGAAACCGGCTCGCTTGAGGCTACGAGCGATACCGTCGAGCGTGGCTTCAAAAGCCGCAGCCGATACGCCGATGGTACCGGGGAAACGCATGTTGCCGGTTGGCGGGTCGGTTTCACCTTCCGGCACGTAGGCTATGGTCGGCGCGACCAGGGCGTGGCCGACGCCGGCAGCGATGCGGTGAGCCGCCGCATCCATGATCCAATCGTGCTTTCCGATCGCCATGTGCGGCCCGTTCTGTTCGAGCCCACCGCTCGGCACAATGACCGTGGTAAAGCCGGCGCTAATCGCTGCACGCACCTCCATCCAGGTCATGTCCGCGAGGTCCAGGCTGGCCGGTACCTGGGCGAAAAGCCGACCAGGACATATCAGTAACGCGCCGAAAAACACGACATTCAATGTACGCTTGGGAACCCGGGTCGACTTGGCACATGCCTTAAGGATCCGGCGGATAAAAGGTATTACCGGAAGGCTGCCTCGGCCATACATCGAGCCCAGAAGTAGAGGAAAATTTCTTTGGATCGGGACACCTCCTCAAGGCTCGTACCATCCGGTGGGATCTGTGATCAGCCGAGGGTCGCGAGCACCTCGTCGTCCGTTGGGAACCGGCTGGTCGCCTTCTTGGAGTAGACGAGTTGGCCATTCACGGTAATCTCGAACACACCACCGCCGGACCTGTTCAGCTTCACCTGCGTGCCGGGTGCTTTCTGCTCGATCAAACCTGCCGCCGCACGGGCGCGCGGTTCATAGCCTCACATTCCGCAATATTCGATCTCAACTTGCATAATCTGTTCTCCAGGTTGTCGCGCACTTGTCGAAGCAACGGCAGATCCCGCCCCTTCACGCCGCGATCCACCGCCGTCGGCGAAAACAAAAAGTGTACCTCAGCGTCTACCAGAGTTCAACGCGGCATGTTCGGCGTTCTCCGGGGCATCGGGACCGGGGCGAGATCTCGAATCCCACGCGTGCCGGGGCTGGAGCGACAGTCTATCGCGGAAGCTTTACGTGCCGACGACGGCGGAAGGCTGAATTTCCGAGGCAGCCGCCGATCACGAGACACCGAGGTCTATTTGCTTGTTGAAGTTGTATGGTATTCTTTCGGGTCCGCATATTTTTTGCCGGAATTTGCCAAAGAGGCGTCCTGATGCCTTATCCAAGCGGCGCGGCGCCGTCCCCTTCGCTGGGGACGCTCGTCGCGCGGCCGATCAAGCGTGCCATTGCCGCCGAGGTGGTTGCGCTGTTTAACGACCGGTCGCGCGGTGAGAAGCCAGTCGCCCGGCGCCCCGACGGAGCGTTCGGTCCGCGTGCGGTTGCCTGGCGGGTTCATGGCGATGTCACCTCGATGATGGTTGGAGGCGTCGCTGGGCTGCTGCTCCAGATGCTGCATCCGGCCGTTTTGGCTGGGGTGTGGGACCATTCGAATTTTCGCAACGATATGCATGGGCGGCTGCGGCGCACGGCGCGGTTCATCGCCGTGACCACATACGGTGGCCAGGCGGAAGCAGAGGCGGCGATCGCTCGTATTCGCGGCATCCACGAACAGATCCGCGGAACGTTGCCGGATGGACGCGCCTATGCGGCGAGCGACCCATCATTGCTCGCCTGGGTGCACGTGACGGAGGCGACGAGCTTTCTCGATGCCTGGATGCGCTACGCGGACTCAGGTTTGTCAGCGGCCGATCAGGACCGTTATTTCGTAGAAATGGGACGTATTGCGCAGGCACTCGGCGCCGATCCGGTCCCGCGCACCCGGCCCGAGGCGCGTGATCTGATCAAGTCGATGCGTCCGCATCTGCAGTGTGACGACCGTACCCGTGAGGTCGCACGTCTCGTTCTGAGCCAACAAGGGCCGAACAGGCTGGCGGCGCCGCTGCAGGCGCTGACAATGCAAGCGGCTGTCGATCTGTTGCCGGCATGGGCGCGGCGGATGCACGGGTTGCCCGTACCGGTGTTCAGCCGCCCGCTGGTCCGGGCCGGCACCCTCGGGATCGCCAGGACTCTCCGCTGGGCGTTCAAATAAATAATCGTCTAGCTGGGCGTTACGGTTCAGGACCCCCACCGGGAGACTTCCAGCACATGGTCGGCGATCGCAAGCGCGGCAGTCAGTCCGGGACTTTCAATACCGAACAGATTGATCAGCCCTGGCACACCATGCGTTTGCGGTCCCTGAACAACGAAATCCTGCCCTGGGGCACCCTTCGGCACGATCTTCGGGCGGATCCCGGCATATCCTGGTTGCAGCGAGCCGTCCCTCAGTGCCGGCCAATATTTGCGTACAGGCCGCGTAGAAGCTGACCGAGCGGGACGGGTCGACGGTGTAGTCGAGGGTATCGATCCACTCGACATCTGGCCCAAAGCGAGCCTGGCCGCCCAGATCCACCGTCAGATGCACGCCGAGGCCGCCCGGCACCGGTACAGGGTAGATCAGGCGCGAGAACGGCGACCGCCCGGACAGCGTGAAGTAGTTACCTTTGGCGTAATGAATTGGCGGCACCCGATCGGGCGGCATGCCGGAGATCCGTCGTGCCAAACCCGGCGCATGCAAGCCAGCGGAGTTGATCAACAGCCGGCATCGCAGCGTCATCGGGTCGGCGCCCCCGACATCGATCTCGATGCCGCGGCCGGCGACGCGGCCGGTCACGACCGGACTGAAAAATACCGCCACGGCCCCGGCATTCTCGGCGTCACCTTGCAACGCGACCATGAAGTTGTGGCTGTCGATGATCCCGGTGGCTGGGGACAGAAGGGCGCTGGTGCATGACAGGTTTGGTTCCAGGGCGATCGCCTCCGCGGCGGTCAGGACGCGCATGCCCTCGACGCCGTTGACCTCCGCTCGGTGCTTGATGCCGGCCAGCATCGCGTCTTCCTGCGGATTGGTCGCCACGATCAGCTTGCCGCAATTGACGTGGGGCACACCTTTCTCGGCGCAGTAGGCGTAGAGTTGGCGGCGGCCGGCGACGCAAAATCGAGCCATCAAACTGTTGGCGGGATAGTAGATGCCGGCGTGAATGACCTCGCTGTTGCGCGAGGAGGTTTCGGTGCCGATCGCCTCCGCTGCTTCCAGGATGATGACTTCACGTCCCGCTAGGGCCAGCGCGCGCGCCACCGCGAGGCCCACGACGCCGGCACCGACCACGACGCAATCGACTTGCTCCACGCCTCTTTCTCCTAACGACAGGCGGCGGAACGAGTTAGGCTGGGCGCCAGCGGGAGTCCATACATGCTGACCCTGACATCGGGCGCATCGTCCATTGTTGTCGCCCCCGAATATGGGGCCGGACTGACCGGGTGGATGCTGGGTCCCACGCCGATCTTGCGGCGAGCGCTGCCGCAGGCGGCTTTTGGGCGCGATCCGAATCTCATGGGGTGCTTTCCGCTGCTTCCATATGGGAATCGGATCGATCAGGGCCGGTTCCATTGGCGCGGCAGTGACTATCGGCTGGAGCGCAATTTCGGCGACCATCCGCACACGATCCATGGCATCGGCTGGCAGCGGGCTTGGGTGGTGGAGGGAGCCGGACCGCGATCGGTTAGCCTTACCCTTATGCACCGCCCCGACGCTTCCTGGCCGTTCGCTTTTAGCGCCGAGATCGGCTACAGCCTGTCTGACGCCGCGTTGACGGTCACGATCCAAATGACCAACCGGCATACCGAACCGGCGCCGGCAGGCATTGGCCTGCATCCCCATTTTCGCAAGGCCAATGATCCATCGCTGCGATTTCAAAGCCGGTGGGGTGTGGGAAAACGGCGTTGATTTACTACCGTCGCGGCACGGGCCGCCGCGCGGTGCCTGGCGTTATGACGAGCCGCACTCTGTTGCAGAATCGCGCTTGGATAACTGCTTCACGGGGTGGGATGGGACAGCGGATTTTCAGTCCGGTCCCGCGAGCCTGCGGATCGAAGCCAGCGAAGTGTTCCGGCAATTGCAGGTTTTCACGCCATCCTGGGCTGATTTCTTTTGCGTCGAACCGGTCAGCCACGTACCCGACGCACTGAACCACACGGATTTGCCGGCCGATCAGAGGATGCATGTGCTTCAGCCGAATGAAACCCTCGATGGCACGGTCCGGTTCATCCCAATCGGCTGAGCAGGGTGTGTTCTATTCGGGTTCTCGCGCGGGTTGGCTTGTTGGCCACAAGACTGTTCATTGGCTTGAGCAATTGCCTAATGCAGACATCCGCGGGCGGTGATGTAGTCTAGGATGAAGCGGAGGGAATACATATTGGCAGTTCTGCAACGACCCGGACTCCATCAGCATCGGCGCGTGGATCGTCCGTAGATGGTATATTACCTGGACAAGGGCCTGGATCGTGCGCCTCCCGCCGCGCTTAGGTCCTGTTGGCCCGATGCGGCTCGGCTGCTGATCGCTGGCTCGTCATGGTGATGCGCGGGCGCGTACTGGTCATTGCCGGGTCTGATTCCGGTGGGGGCGCCGGCATCCAGGCGGACATCAAGACGATTACCGCGCTGGGAGCATTCGCCGCGACCGCGATCACTGCGCTGACGGCGCAGAACACCCTCGGCGTGCATGGGGTGATGCCGGTGCCGCCGCAGTTTATCCGCCAGCAGATCGAGGTCGTCCTGTCCGACATCGGTGCGGACGTCATCAAGATCGGGATGCTGGGCGACGCAGCAACAATCGGCACGGTCTGCGACGCCTTGACGGATCTGGCTCCGGATGTGCCGGTGGTCCTGGACCCGGTGATGGTGGCGAAAGGTGGGCATGCGTTGCTGGTGGCGGAGGCGGTGGACAGCCTGCGCCGGCGACTGTTGCCGCTGGCGGCGGTCATCACGCCGAACCTGCCGGAAGCCGAGGCTTTGACGGGCCGGACGATTGGTAGCGAGGCAGACATGCGGGCTGCCGCCACCGCGCTGTTGGCGATGGGCGTACCGGCGGCGCTGGTGAAAGGGGGTCACCTGGCGTCGGAAACCGTGGTCGATCTGCTGGCGACTGAAGCCGGCATTGAAGCGTTTGCGGCACCCCGCATTCCGACCCGGCACACACATGGCACGGGATGCACGACGGCGTCGGCTGTGGCGGCCGGGTTGGCGCAGGGACTGAGCCTGCGGGACTCGGTAATTCGAGCACGCCTGTATGTCCGGGCGGCGATCGAGACCGCGCCGGGTCTGGGTCGAGGCCACGGTCCGCTCAATCATGGCGTCACAGTTGATCTCGGACGGATCTAGAGTTTAGCGCAGCGACGATTGCGGTTCCGGTTCAGCCTCTCGAGTTGGAAACGAATTTATCCCCTATCCGGATCTGCGCGGTCATTCATACGAGCACTACGTGTGCGGGAAATTTTACCTCTTTCCGGGAACCTTTTGCGGCTTCAACCATCTGAGGGTCGGTAGGCGGGAAAAGAATGATCATGTTGTCTCCGAAGCCAGATGTTCCCGAGGACTCGGAACTGCTGAACCGCGCGCGCAGCAGGGATGGGCACGCCGTCAGGCTCATCATGCAGCGTCACAATCAACGGCTCTTTCGCATCGCCCGCAGCATCGTGCGGAACGACAGCGAGGCGGAAGACGTATTGCAGGAAGCCTACTGTAACGCCTTTGCCAATCTGGCAGCGTTCCGCGGCGAGGCGAAACTCGGAACCTGGCTCGCCCGTATTGTCATGAATGAGGCGTTTGGGCGCCTGCGTCGCCGGCGGGTGACCGTGGAACTGGCAGCCGTGGAAGATAGTGCAGGCCTTGCCGCCCAAATAATCCCCTTCCCGAGTGCGGTTCCTACTCTCGATCCAGAGGCAGCCATGGCTCGCAGCGAGATCCGGGCACTGCTAGAGCGTGCCATAGATGATCTTCCGCAGATTTTCCGAACGATTTTGGTCGCACGTCTGATCGAGGGGATGAGTGTCGAAGAGACGGCAGAAGTTTTTGGCGTTCTGCCTGAAACGGTAAAGACACGACTGTATCGTGGGCGACTGCTGTTGAAGCAAGAGATGGAGAAACACATTGGTTCGGTGCTCGGCAATACCTTTCCGTTCGCGGGCAGGCAGTGCGAGCGCTTCACCGAGACGGTATTGATCCGCCTCGGGCTTCAATAATTTTTGGGAACCTTTTTGTCCCCAAAGCATCCGATGATCCGAGCACAAGCCGAAACACCGGCGCGGGCAAATGGGAGGAATAGGATGCCTTTAAGATTGACAACAGTTCTGGGTGTGCTGGCGATCAGTTGTGCGTCAGCGAACGCTCAAAGCGCCAAGCCGAACGACGCGCAAATTGCTCATATCGCGTACACCGCAGGCAACATCGACATCAAAGCGGCGCACCTTGCTTTGGAAAAGTCGAAGAATAAGGACGTGCGTACGTTTGCCCAGGATATGGTACGCGACCATACGGCGGTGAACGACCAGGCACTGGCGCTGGTGAAAAAACTCAACGTTACGCCGGAGGACAACGACACCAGCAAGGCACTCCTGAAGCAGGCGGCCGAGAAGCAGACCTCGTTGAAGGAATTGAACGGGCGCGCGTTCGACAAAGCGTATGCCGAAAACGAGGTCGCCTACCACAAGACGGTCGATGACGCCCTTCAAAGCACCCTTATTCCAGCGGCAAGCAATGCCGAACTCAAGGATCTGCTGTCGACCGGCCTCAAGATTTTCCAGGGTCACGAGCAACACGCCGAACATCTTGCTCACTCGTTACAGTAGCTGTATCACAATGTGGCCGAGACTTTGCATCGTCAAAAGCCTCGTCGGGCTGGGCATTCTTGCCACGGCATCCAGCGGGGCCGCCGAGACCGTCCGCATCGATGTGGACAAGCTTGCATTTACCCCGGCGCAGGTCTCGGCGCATGTCGGCGATACGATCGAATGGGCCAACGCCGACTTCGTCGCCCACACCGCGACAGGGCGCAAGAAGGAGTGGGACGTGACCATCGCGGCCAAAGGGATCGGTCGCGTCACATTGAAAAAGGCAGGAATTATCGACTATTACTGTCGATTTCATCCGAACATGGTGGGACGCGTCGTAGTCGCTGATTGACGAGAAGTTGCACTCTCTGATGGTTGTCCAGATCTCTGCGTGCGACACTTAGAACAAGATGTTACTCCACAAGATGTACGGCAGTTTGCTTGCTGAACTCGAATAGCTCCGCCGCATCAAAGATGTGGTTCGCCTGGGGCGCGCCAGGCGAACCGAGAGATAGGATCATCCTCGATGACGGGTCCGCCGTCCGGTTTGAGCCATCAGACTTTGATTCATCTGACCGCCGGGATGCATCTGTCGGGATCGGATCACTAGCTCCCCAGGGCTTTGCCGCAATCCGGCCGAGCGGTTATTGACCGTGGGTCCCGCTGGCACGGTGCCGGTGCGAGCCGGTTGGTCGCCGATGGACGTGATCGGACGTCTGATCAGAGGCAACAGTGCCTGCCAGCATTTCGGCGATCGTATCTGCGAGTTGAGCCACCGCAATACTCATGGCCGCGACCAGCGCCTGGGTGGTTGCATCCTCTGGCCGCTGCTTGAGCGCCACCGCGCGTGACGCCGAACGCTTGCCCTCGACCGCGATCTGAGCGGCCATTAGCACGTCGCCATCGCGATCGAGATCGAACCGTTGCAGGTTGATCTCCACCGTCGCATCCGCCTGGGTCGAGATAGCCCCACTATCGGAATAGACCGTACTGCCAGGTAGCCGCTGATCAAGCTCCTGCACCAGAATACGGCCCATCATGCTGTCGAGGGGCTCGCCCCACCATTCGTTGGACAGCACGTCCAGGCGGTAACCCTCCGACGACCGTACCGATCTGAGACCGCTCCAGATAGTGCGCGATAGAGATGGCGCGCAGCTCTATGGCCGCCGGCGCGCCATGGAGCGTCTTACCGGGCAACGTTGCGAATATGTACAATTTTGGATTGGGTGATGAGCAGGACGCCAGCACGACGGCCGCAAGCGTCAGCAGACCGCCTCTGCGGGACAGTCCCGTCGCAGCCTCGTCTTTCATTGAACCCCCTGGTTGGTACGGCCGCGGATCAGCGCCTCGGGGTGGCGCGACAATAGGTCGGCCAGCACCCGGATCGAGCGGGCGGCATCGGTCAATTGCGCCATCATCTGGCTGACATCGCGATTGAAACGGGAGTTGCCGCCATAGCCGCTATCTAAGGAGCCGATCAGTTTGTCGGTTCGCTTGACGGAGTCCTCGAGTTCCGAAGCGATGACCGGCAGACGCTGCATCGCCGGGGCGAGGCCGCGATTGAGATTGTCTACCAGGCTCTGGGTACTGGAGAGCGTCGATCGCAGGCTGGTAACCGCCTCGCCAAGCTGTTTGTCGTTCACCAGCGCATTTACCCCGGCCAAGGTCTGGTCAAGGCTTTTGCCGATCGACTCGAACGGGATATCGCTCAGCCGGTTGACCAGATCGGTTGCCGCGGTGGCGACGTCGTCCGAACCGCCGCCCATGACCGGGATGACGTAGTCGTCGCCTTCCTTGCGGAGTTCTCCGGAACCGGCGTCATGGTAGATATCCATGGCCAGTTGCTTCGATCCCGTCAGGATGCTGCCGGACTCAAGCTTGACCCGCAGGCCGCGCTTTACCAGGTCGCTCATCCTGGCGTCCAGGTTGCCGCCGGTCGGCAGATCCAGCATCGAGATACGACCCGGCTCCAGCGTGAAATGGACTGGAACGACGACATTATCCAGCGCGCGATCGAAGACCAGCGAGACATTGGAGACCTCGCCGATCTTCAATCCGCGCAAGGTGACGGCCGCCCCGCGCTTTAGGCCGGAGACGGAACCGGTGAACTTTGCGACGAACGGGACGCTGCGCTTGAAGGTCGAGCCCTCGGCCGCATCCTCGGAATCGAACAACTGGAACGAGTGGTCGGTTTCGCTTTCCGCCGACGCATGTGGATCGTCGGGCGTTTCGAAGGCGACACCGCCAAGCACCACGGCGCGCAGCGATTCGACCTGAACCTCCAGGCCGTTGGTTCCGAACTGGAACTTCGCACCGGACGCATTCCAGAAGCGAGAGTTGTCGTGGACGTATTTGTCGAACGGCTCTCGGACGAAGGCGTGGATGGTGATTTTCCGCGCCATTTCGCTGACGTCCCAGCCGAGGATTTCTCCTACCTCCAGGTCGCGAAACATGATCGGCGAGCCGAGGTTCAACGATCCCATACGGTTCGCTTCCAACAGGAAGGTGCGGCCTGGAACGTCCGATTGCAGCACGGGCGGATTCTCCAGGCCGGCAAAATCACGCTGCGGCTCACCACCTTCCGCAGCGGGCAGCAGATCGATGTACGAGCCGGAGAACAGCGTCTGCAAACCGCTGATGGAGCCGGCGAAGAACCTGGGCCGCACGACCCAGAACTGCGCCTTGTCGGTCAGCAGCGGCTCGGCTTCGCGGTTCATCCGCACCGTAACCTGAACGCGCTTCAGGTCGGGGGTAAGGCTGACCTTCTGCACCACGCCCATCTCGACGTCCTTGTGGAGGACGTGTGACTGATCGGCCTTCAGGCCCTCAGCAGTCTCGAACGTGATGGTGATCAATGGTCCGCGATCGGACAGCGTTCGCCATGCCAGCCATCCGCCGATGATCACGGTTACCACCGGAATTGCCCAAATCAGTGAGAGACGGCGCCGGTGTTCGATTCTGGACCGCACAACCGCGGATGGATGTTGGTCACTCATACGGCTTCGGCTCGCAACCGAGCGTTGTCCCACATCAGGCGCGGATCGAAACTGCGCGCGGCGAGCATGGTCAGGATGACAACCGCGGCGAAGGCGATTGCGCCCGGACCGGGGTAGACGCTGGCGATCGTTCCGAATTGCACCAGTGCGACCAGGATCGACTCCATGAAAATATCGATCATCGACCATCGGCCGATGGTATCGACCACCCGATACAGGATGGTGCGGTCATGCAGCGCCCGATTTGATCCCATGTGCGTCGAAATCAACAGAATGCCCAATCCGACGAGCTTCAGAACGGGCACTGCGACACTCGCGAAGAACACCAGTGCCGCCAGCGGCCACATCCCGAACTCCAGCAGCTCTCGCACGCCGCCGAGGATGGTGCTGGGCTGAGCGGCGCCTAGTCGGACAACCGTCAGGACGGGATAGGTATTGGCCGGGATGTAAAGTACCACCGCTGCCAGCGAAAATGCCCAGGTCCGCTGAATCGCGGCGGGCCTGCGATGGTGCAGGCGAAAACCACACCGCGAGCACCGCACGCCGGGCGCGGCTCGGCTTACCAGCCCGCACACGTGACAGCCGATGCGCCATCGGGCACGGTTTCGTCCGGGCCAGTCCGAAGTGGCGGCGTTCACATCGAGCTTTCGACGCACCCGACGGTTGCGGGGTTCCATAGCCTCCCAAACCGCCTGGTCGTCGAGCGTGTAGTCCGCCAGTACCATGATCACCATCAGGCCGCCGAGTGCGAAGATTGCCGGGCCCAGATTGACGGCGGCCATTCCGCTGAGGCGAACATAAGCGACGAACAGGCCCAACAGATAGATCTCCACCATCGACCAGGGACGCAGGTACTCAACCCAGGCGTAGATAGTGCGGAGTTCGGCTGGTGGCCGCTCCAACTGCAAGCCGAGAAGAACCGACAGCATGCAAAGCACACGGGCGAGCGGGGCGACCACCGTGGTGACCAACACGACCAGCGAGATTTCCCACAGCCCGTATTCTGCCATTTCGACTGGGCCGGTTGCCAGCCCGGCGATACGCTCCTGCCCGGCGGTGCTGACTGACATCAGGGTCAGGGTGGCGCCGAGGAGGAACAGGATCAGTGCGCTTAGATTGAGCGCCAGGGGCAGCAGGAGCGGGTCCCGCCGGGTGTGACGCAGCACAGCATCACAACGCAGGCAAAGAGCGCGGGCGCCGTGGGGCAACGGCGGCATGATCTGAATCTGCCCGCAATCGGGGCATTCGTAGAGGCGTCGGGCGGTGGTCGGAACCGGGCGGGGCACCGTTACGGTGGTGCTTGTCAAACGCGAACTCCGCAGCGAATCAGGGCGTGCATCACAGTGACGTAGCACGCCATCGCAGGCGAAACAGGGGCCGTGACGATGGCTACCAGGAAAATTGTATCTAGTCGTCCCGATCTTGGACTGAATCTCCGCCGATGGGCCGCGGCTTTCCCTTCGCTGGAGCTTCGGGCATGAAGGACGCTCATCGGGAGATCGGGAATGAACACCGCGGCGAACCAGGTTGTACTCGGATATCGCAAGACTGCCTTGAGCCCGGCGCGGATGCTGATTGGCGCGGTGCTACTGGCAGGGTTGGGGAGTGTCGTGCTGCCCGCCTCGGCCGCGGACCTGCCCGGTGTGACGGCGACCGAAATCAAGATCGGCAATACTGACGCCTATAGCGGCCCGGCCTCGGCTTATGGCGTCATCGCCAAGACCGAGACGGCATTCTTCCAGATGGTCAATGATCAGGGCGGGGTGGCCGGTCACAAGATCAATTTCATTTCCTACGATGACGGCTACAGCCCGCCGAAAACGGTCGAACAGGTCCGCCGGCTGATCGAGCAGGACCAGGTCGCATTCTTGTTCCAAAATCTTGGCACGCCGCCTAATACGGCGATCCAGAGGTATGTGAACCAGAAGAAGGTGCCGCATCTGTTCATTGCGACCGGGGCCGATAAGTGGGGCGACTATCAGCATTTCCCGTGGACGATGGGCTACCAGCCCAGCTACCGGACCGAGGCGCAGATCTATACGAAGTATATGATGGCGCAGAAGCCTGGCGCGAAAATGGGGATCCTGTATCAGAACGACGACTTCGGAAAGGATTACCCGGCCGGGGTAAAGGACATTCTGGGCGACAAATATAGCAGCGTCGTCGTCAAGGACGTCAGCTACGAGACCACCGACGCGACGGTGGACAGCCAGCTCACGGCATTGCAGGCGGCCGGCGTGGATGTGCTGCTGGTGGGGGCGACCCCGAAATTCGCGGCTCAGGCGATCAAGAAGGTGCACGATCTGGACTGGCACCCGACGTTTTTCCTGACGAACGTGTCGATCTCAGTCGGGGCGGTGATGAATCCGGCGGGCGCCGAGAACGGGACTGGCATCATTACGACGGGCTATATGAAGGACCCGACGGACCCGGCGTTCAAGGACGATCCGGGCATGAACGAGTGGCGGGCGTTCATGGCGAAATACATGCCGGGGGCGGACATGACCGATGTCAACCATGCCTTTGCGTATGGCGTCAGCATGGTGATGTGGCAGGTGCTGAAGCAGTGCGACGGCGATTTCTCGCGGGCGAACGTCATGAAGCAGGCGGCCAACCTGCATGATGCCTACGATCCGGTGCTGCTGCCGGGAATAAAGGTGAACACCAGCCCGACGAATTTTCATCCGATCAGGGCCATGCAGTTGCAGCGGTGGACCGGCAAGACGTGGGAGCGGTTTGGCGACGTGATCGAGGGGGCGAGCTAGGGTTTGACCCGTTCGGAGGAACTGCGGCGACGAGGCGGTACCAGCAAGCCGTCAGCGCTTGCTGTTTTGGGAAAGATCAACGTAGACCGCGGCGAGCAGCACAATACCCTTGACTACTTGTTGCCAGAAAATGCCGATGCCGAGAATCGACATGCCGTTGTTCATGACGCCCATGAAGAACGCTCCGATCACCACGCCCATGACTTTGCCGACGCCGCCGGATGCTGATACGCCGCCGATGAAGCACGCGGCGATCACGTCCAGTTCGAATGAATTGCCGGCGCTAGGCGTCGCCGAGTTCAGTCGCGCGGCTACGATCAGACCGGCCAGACCGGCCAGCGCGCCCATGTTGACAAAGGTCAGAAAGGTGAGGCGCTCGACGCGGACGCCTGATAGTTCGGCCGCCAGGCGGTTGCCGCCTATCGCGTAGATCCGGCGGCCAATGGTCGTGCGGGTGGTGATGAAGGTATAGAGCAGGACCAGGGCGCTCATGATTACCAGGACGTTCGGCAGGCCTTTGCGCAGCGCCAGCAGGTAACTGACGCCCAGCACCAAGGCGGCAAATATGCCGTTTCTGGCGATGAAAAAGCCGATGGGTTCGATATCCATCTCCGCGGTTGTATCTCGGGCGCGGCGGCGTGCACTTACCAGCACCAAGAGCGCGGCGCCCAGGATGCCGATCAACATTGTCAGCCAGTAGAACTGATCTTGGCCTTCCGGGGCGATGAACAATCCGAAGTTGCTGAAATCGGGGATAAAGCCGGCGCTGATCGCCTGGAATCCTTTGGCGAAGGGGCCGACGAACTGGCCTAGTAACAGGTTTCCGGTCAGGCCCCGGAAGATCAGCATGCCCGCGAGGGTGACGATGAAGGAGGGCATTTTCGCGTAGGCGACGAAATAGCCTTGCGCGGCGCCGATCAGGCCTCCCAGGATCACGGACAGAACGATAACCGGGGGGTAGGGGATCTTCTGGTAGACCATAAGCGTCGCGGCGACCGCACCGACAAAGCCGACGATCGAGCCGACGGACAAATCGATGTGGCCTCCGACGATCACCAGCAGCATGCCCAGCGACATGACGACAATGTAGCTATTCTGCAGGATCAGGTTTGTGATGTTGACGGGATCCAGCAATACGCCCCCGGTGGCGACCTCGAAGAAGGCCATGATCAACAGCAGCGATCCCAGCATGCCGTAGTCGCGCAGATGATTGCGCCAATAGGGCGGGCGCACCGTTTGACTCATGCGGCCACTCCGTATTGCCGCATGATCGACGCCATGATCTTCTCCTGCGTGGCGTCCGCCGCTGCCATCTCGTCGATGAAGCGTCCCTCGTTCATAACGTAGATACGGTCGCAGATGCCCAGCAGCTCCGGCATTTCCGAGGAAATTGCGATTATAGCCTTCCCCTGCGCGGCCAGGTCGTTGATGATGGTGTATATTTCATATTTGGCCCCGACATCTATGCCGCGGGTTGGCTCGTCCAGGATCAATACTTGCGGGCTGGTGAACAGCCATTTGCTTAGCACGACCTTTTGCTGGTTGCCGCCTGACAGGTCGATGGTCTTCTGGCGGATGCCTGAGGAGCGGATTTTCAGCATGTCGCGGTAGCGTCCCGCGACCCGCGATTCCTGGTGGTCGTCGATCACCCCGCGCCGGGCGATGCCGGGCAGGTTTGCCAGGGTGACGTTATTCTTGATGTCCTGGGTGATGTACCAGGCCGAGCGCCTTGCGATCCTCGGTGACGTAGGCGAGGCCGGCGCGGATGGCCCGTTGGATCGAGGAGAGGTCGACCGGCTTGCCGTTCAGAAACGACTGGCCGCGGATGTTCCGGCCGTAGGCCCCGCCAAACACGCTCATGGCGAGTTCGGTGCGTCCTGCGCCCATCAGGCCGGCGATGCCCACGACCTCGCCGCGGTGGACGCGCAGGTTGACGCCTTTGATGATGTCCTGGCCGGGGTGCATGGGATGGCCGACGCGCCAGTCGCGCAGCTCGAGCAGGAGGTCGCCGATCTTGGGGGTGCGGGGCGGATAGCGATCCGACATCTCGCGGCCGACCATTGATTTCACGATGCGATCTTCGCTGATTGGCTCCAAGCGGCAATCGATTGTCTCGACTGTGGCGCCATCGCGCAGGACCGTGATGGTATCGGCGATCTGGGCGATTTCATTCAGTTTGTGCGAGATGAGGATGCAGGTCATGCCCTGCGTCTTAAAGTCAAGGAGCAGTTTCAGCAGTGCGGCGCTGTCGGTTTCGTTCAGGCTTGCGGTTGGCTCGTCCAGGATCAGCAGTTTTACTTTCTTGGACAAAGCCTTGGCAATTTCCACCAACTGCTGTTTGCCGATGCCCAGGTCGGTGATGAGGGTGTTTGGCGCTTCCCTGAGGCCGACCTTTGCGAGCAGGCCCCGGGTCCGAGCGTAGGCCTGACCCCAGTCGATGACGCCGATCTTGTTGGCGGTTTCGTTGCCGAGAAAGATATTCTCTGCAATTGACAGCAACGGAACGAGCGCCAGCTCCTGGTGGATGATGATGATGCCGACATGTTCGCTGTCCGCGATGCGTGCGAAGCTTCTTTCCTCACCATCGTAGATGATATTGCCCTGGTACGAGCCGTGCGGGATGACACCGCTGAGGACCTTCATCAAGGTGGATTTGCCAGCACCGTTTTCGCCGCAGATGGCGTGAATCTCCCCTGACTGCACGCGGAGATTTACGTTGTCGAGCGCTCTCACGCCGGGATAGGTCTTCGAAATGTTCTGCATTTCGAGAATGGTGGTCATCTTCTTCCCTGGGACGGTTACTGGAGCTGGCTGGCGGTGTAATAGCCGCTATCGACCAGAACCGGCTTCCAGTTGCTGGCGTCAACCGGCACCGGCTCCAGCAGGTAGGATGGGACGATCTTGACTTTGTTATTGTAGGTCTTGGTGTCGTTGATCTCGGGCTTGCCGCCGGTCACCACCGCATCGACCATGTTGGCCGCGACCTTGGCGAGGTCACGGGTATCCTTGAAGATCGAAGAGTATTGTTCGTGCGCGATGATCGCCTTAACTGACGGGATTTCGCAATCCTGGCCGGAGATGATCGCCATCGGCACGTTCTTGCTGCCGTATCCGACACCTTTCAGCGCGGAGATGATGCCGATCGACAGGCCGTCGTAGGGCGACAACACGGCGTCGACATGTTTTTTGGTGTAGAAGGCGCTGAGAAGGTTATCCATGCGCGATTGGGCGACTGACGCCTCCCACCGCAGGGTGGAGACCTTGTCCATGCCCATTTGCTTGGACTGGACGACGAGTTTGCCGGAGTTGAGCAGCGGCTGTAGCACCGACATGGCTCCGTCGTAAAAGAAGAAGGCGTTGTTGTCGTCGGCGGAGCCGCCGAACAGTTCAATGTTGAATGGTCCTGGCTTGCCGGCGTCCAATCCCAGGCCGTGGACGATCGATGTCGCCTGCTGAACGCCCACCTGGAAATTGTCGAAGGTCGCGTAATAATCCACGTTGGGCGAGCCAACGATCAGGCGGTCGTAGGAGATTACCTTGATACCGGAGTCAGCAGCCTCTTGCAGGGCGTTTGACAGCGTGGTGCCGTCGATCGCGGCGATTACCAGAACTTTTTCATGCTTGGTGATCATGTTTTCGATCTGCGCGAGCTGATTTGGGATGTCGTTGTCGGCGTACTGCAGGTCGGTCTTGTAACCTTTGGCTTGCAGGGCCTTCACCATGTTGTCGCCGTCGGCGATCCAGCGCGCCGAGGATTTGGTCGGCATGGCAATACCGATGGTGCCCTTGTTCTGCGCGAATGCAGTGGGCGCGGTCAGAGTCAGGCAGCCTAGCAGGGCTGCCGCAAAGGCGGTTTTCTGGAACGTCATTCGGTCCTCCCCTCGTTATGCACTCTTGTTTGGCCATATTGCTGGTCGCCTGTCGCGCCCCATGCTGTCAAGGCACCGTCGACTTGTCGAAGAGTAGGACGGAGGGTGCATTTGGCGGAATGTCGCCGCGGACGGGTGTGATTGCGACGCCATCGTCACACCGGGGATCGCGGCGAAGCTTAGCGCAAAAGGCTCGAACACCCCTCATTCGCCAATTAGGAACTCGCGATCGACCGGGACTTGCATTCCTGTCGCCAGATTGTTGGTTTCTGAGGCCATGCCAATGATGGCGAGCAGATGCATGTGCTGAGCGTCCGTCATGCCCTTCTGTTTCGCGGCCGCGGTGTGCGAGTGAATGCAGTAGGAACAACCATTCGCACTCGAAACGGCGATGTAGATAAGCTCTCGGGTCAGTGGATCGAGTGCACCCTCCCCGCCCATGATCGCCTTCAGGCTCTCCCACGTGCGTTTGAGGCTTGCCGCGTCGTTAGCCAGAGCGCGCCAGAAGTTGTTGACAAAATCCGATCCGCGAACGCGCCGGATTTCGTCGAACACGGCCTTTACCGCCGGGTCCTGTTCCACCTCGTCGTCCGTCCAAAGCCGCACCGTCGCCATGCTACCCTCGTTCGCTCCGTCAACCCAAGGTTAGCAGAGACCGGATAGGCGTGACAGCGACCGGAACGGCTGCTTCGCCGGAACGGCCCCTAATGCCCGTCGGCAACCGGCGCTTTAGGGGGTGCAACTTTTCGCATCAATGGCACCATCACGGTTGCCAGTCCGAGGCACAACATTAGCGCCAGGAAGGCATCCGAGTAAGTTTCCGTCTGCGCCTCGCGCATTGTCAGGGTCCATAATTGCCGGAGGGCGATTGTATGGCCCATGACCGCATCGCCTCCGCTTAGTGCGGCGGCCTTCGCGCCGGCCCGGCCAAGCAACTCGACCATCGCGGAGTTGGTGTTGTTGAGGTGCTCCGCCATACGCAGGAAGTGCAGGTTGGTGCGATCGTTCAGGATCGTACCGCAACCGGCGATGCCGATCGCACCGCCGAGGTTCCGCATCAAGTTAAACAGACCGGATGCCAACTTCAGCCGCTCCGGTGGGATCGCGCCCAGGGTCAGTGTGACTGTCGGTGCGACCGCAAATTGCTGCGAGAAGCCTCGGAATGCCTGGGGTATCAACAGCTCTCGCCAGCCCCAGTCATGGGTGATCGGGGTGAAGTTCCACATGCTGAAGGTAAAACAGGCAAGGCCAAATAGCATCAGCCAGCGCAAGTCGATCTTGCGTGCGAGGAAGGTGTAGCACGGGATCGCCATGATCTGGAAAATGCCAGTCGAGAACACTGCGAGGCCGATCTGCAGGGCGCTGAATCCTCGCACTCTGCCGAGGAACAGGGGAGTCAGATAGATCGTGGCAAAAATCCCGACGCCGGTCATAAAGGAGAAGAAACAACCAAGCGCGAAGTTGCGGCTTTTGAGTGCTCGCAGGTCGACCACCGGCCGGGCAAATGTGAGGCTGCGATAGATGAATGCAGCGCCGGCTATGGCGGAGATCCAGGCGGTCGTCCGGATGGTATCGTCGCCGAACCAGTCCCATCTTGGCCCTTCCTCCAGCGTGTATTCCAGGCAGCCCAGGAACACCGCCATCAGCGCCATCCCTAGGTAGTCGGCGCCTTTCACCAGCGACCAATCGGGTTTGTCGATCTTCACCATGAGTGGCACGACGATCGTGACGAAGATCCCCGGCACGAGGTTGATGAAGAACAGCCAATGCCAAGAGTAGTTGTCGGTGATCCAGCCGCCGACGGTCGGTCCCAATGTTGGCGCGAGCGAGGACAGGGCGCCGATCGTCGCCGCGGCAATCACTCGCTGGTGGCCTTGGAAGTAGATGAACGCGGTGGTGAACACCGTCGGGATCATCGATCCGCCGAGGAAACCTTGCAGCGCGCGAAAAACGATCATGCTCTGGATGTCCCAGGCCCAGCCGCACATCAGGCTGGTGATCGTGAAGCCAGCGGCCGAGATGCTGAACAGCCAGCGCGTGGACATCACGCGGGACAGCCAGCCGGACAGCGGGATGACGATGATCTCGGCGATCAGGTAACTGGTCTGCACCCAGGCGACCTCGTCCGAACCGGCGGACAGCCCACCGCCGATATCGCGCAACGAGGCAGAGACGATCTGGATGTCGAGCAGGGCGATGAAGAAGCCCACGGTCATAGTGGCAAAGGCAAAGACCTTTTGCCGCATCGTCAAGCCCGTCGGATCGAGCTGAACCGCAATGCGTTCGGCAGTCGTCGCGCTCATTCGTTTGCCCCGCGGTGCAGGTCAACGTCGGCGGTTACCGACAGTCCCGGCCGCAGCCGGCCCAGCGCGGACGCATCGCCATCCAGCAGGATCCGCACCGGGACGCGCTGGACGATCTTGGTGAAGTTGCCGGTGGCGTTCTCAGGCGGCAGCACGCTGAACTGCGCACCCGTGGCCGGCGACAGGCTGGCGACGTGGCCATGGAAAGACACGCCCGGCAGCACGTCCGCATAGATGGCCGCAGGCTCACCGGCGTGCACCTTGGCAAGCTGGTTTTCCTTGAAGTTCGCATCCACCCAAAGCCCGTTTGCCGGCACGATGGCGATCAATTGCGAGCCGACCCCAGCGAACGCGCCGGCTCTGGCACTGCGATTGCCGACCACGCCATCGAATGGCGCCCGAAGCTCCGTGTAGCCAAGGTTCAGCCTCGCAGTGTCCCGGTCTGCTATCGCAGCGTCCAGCGCCGCCCTGGTCTGTTGTTTCTGGGTCTCGATCACCGAGAGCTGCTGCTGAGCGGCATCGAGTGCGGCCCGAGCCTTGTCGGCGCCAGCGAGGGCTTCTTTGTAGTCGGCGTCAGCCTTTTGGAACGATTGTATGGATGCCGCCGCGGTGCGGGCCAGCGTCTGGAAGCGTGATTGGTCATCCCGGGCTCGCACGGTCTCGGCATCCGCGGCGGCGATTCCGGCCTGGGCCTGATGGATCACTGCCTCTTGCAGCCGTCTCGTCGCGTCCAGATTTGCCAGGGTTGCTTGCTGCCCCGAGACCATCGCCTCGGCTCTCGCCAAGGCGGCGCGATAGTCGCGGTCGTCGAGTTTGATGAGGAGATCGCCCTGGCGTACTGCTTGGTTGTCGATGACGGCTACTTCTGCGATCAACCCGGCGACCTTAGGCGCCATCGCGGTGACGTCGGCGCCGACGTAGGCATCATCGGTGCTTTCGATGAAGCGGCCGACCGTCCAGTAGTTGTAGCCGTACCAGCCTGCGCCGGCGCCGATCAGCAAAGCGGCGCCGGCCATCGCGATCTTCTTTACGCTGAGACGGCTCGGGAGCGCGCGGACATCCGGCGCGCGGTCAACCACGGTGGTGCTCATGAGTGGCCCCTGGCTTGAGTGTTGGGCGGGAAAGATCGGAACACAGGCGTAACAGGCGAGGTGTTCTGATCGGTTGCTGCTGGATCCACAGGCTCGCCGGTTCTGTCGTCGACCAGCATGACCGCGTGGCCTTTCAGTATGAAATGCTTATTGCCCCAGGCGAGCAGCGCCCACAGTACCCGACGGAAGTCCCGGCCTCGCTCCGTCAGCAGATAAGCGTTGCGCGGGGGGTGTTCGCTGTAGCGGGATTTCTCCAGCAGACCGGCTTCGACGAGGCCGCGCAGGCGGCGGGACAGTATGTTCGGCGCGATTCCGAGGCTTTTTTGAAACTGGTCGAACCGCGTCAGGCCGCGGGCAGCGTCGCGCAGGATCAGGATCGTCCATCCCTCACCGACGCGCTCGAGGCTGAGAGCAATGGGGCAGGATTTCGCGTTGAGCCCCGTTTGTGGCGGCATGGGATAGTAACTTTCCATATGCAAGCAACTAGCGCGAAGGCTTGCATGATGCAAGCTGTAATTAGCGAAGGCGTGGATTAAGTCTTGATGTTCGGTGGCCGTGGAGCCGAGCGGTTTATTTCGGTCGCACCGCGGAAATCCACGTCGAGCACTTCCCGCGAGGGGACTGAGAAGAACCTCGGCATCAAAAGAACCGAGAGCCCCAGGGAACGAGGCCGCGCGACGAACCGTGACCGATCGGAGCGTGCTTGTTCCAAACCCATGCGCACCGATATGTTCGGGCATGAGCGAAGCGCACTACACTAAAGTTCTGATCATCGGCGCTGGACCCGCCGGCTACACCGCTGCGATCTATGCGGCGCGGGCCAGCCTCTCGCCGATCCTGGTGGCCGGAATGCAACCTGGCGGGCAGCTTATGATCACCACGGACGTCGAGAACTATCCCGGATATGCCGACGTCATCCAAGGTCCGTGGCTGATGGAGCAGATGGAGGCCCAGGCCACGCATGTTGGCACGCACATCGTGCACGATCTGATCACCAGCGTGGATTTTTCTCGCAGGCCGTTCGTTTGTCGCGGCGATTTAGGGGATGTTTACACTGCCGATGCGGTGATCATCGCCACCGGGGCGCAGGCTCGCTGGCTGGGGCTGGAATTGGAGCAGACGCTGCAAGGCCGTGGCGTGTCCGCCTGCGCGACCTGCGACGGGTTTTTCTATCGCGGTAAGACCGTCGCGGTGGTCGGCGGCGGCAACACGGCGGTGGAGGAAGCGCTATACCTGACGCACCACGCCGAGAGGGTCACCTTGATTCATCGCCGCGACAGCCTGCGGGCGGAAAAGATCCTGCAAAAGCGGCTTTTCATGCATCCCAAGATCGATGTCGTCTGGAACAGCACGGTGAGGGAGATCGTTGGCGGCGGCATGCCTGAGGTCGTCACCGGCGCTCGGCTGCACAACGAAAGCACCGGGGCGGAAACAATCTTGCCGGTGGACGGCGTCTTCATCGCCATCGGCCATAGTCCGACCACGGGAGTATTCGCCAGGCATATCGATATGGACTCGGAGGGCTACATTCGCACGGCGCCTGGCAGCACCCGGACCTCGGTCGCCGGGGTGTTCGCGGCCGGAGATGTGCAGGACAAAATCTTCCGGCAGGCGGTAACCGCGGCGGGAACCGGCTGTATGGCGGCACTCGAGGCCGAGAAGTACCTCGCCGAGGAGGAAATCCGCGTGGCGTGAGCTTCGAGTAACCGAAATTTGCCTAAAACCAGCAGATTCAGTCACATGAATTGCAAAAGTGGTTTAGGCTTGAACCGCCGCAAACGCGCATGGCGGGCGGTTAAGTCGGTGCGGCCGAGACTTAATAGCCGCCGGGAGAGGCTTTGTGATGGACTGGGACAAGCTGCGTGTCTTTCACGCCGTGGCGGAGGCAGGAAGCTTCACGCATGCCGGAGATACTTTAAGCCTCAGCCAGTCCGCTGTCTCGCGGCAGATTTCGGCGTTGGAGGAAGCGCTCCAGGTTCCGCTGTTTCATCGCCACGCGCGCGGCCTGATCCTGACGGAACAGGGCGAGTTGCTGAACCGCACGGTGCGGGAGGTCTTCGCCAAACTGGCGATCACCGAGGCGCTGCTGACCGAAAGTAAGGAAAAACCGGCGGGCCGCCTGAAGGTGACGACCACGGTCGGTTTCGGCGCGATCTGGCTGGCGCCACGGCTGCACGGCTTCCTGGAAGCCTATCCGGATGTGTCAGTTTCATTGCTGCTGGATGATACCGAGCTCGATTTGGCGATGCGCGAGGCGGACGTGGCAATCCGCATGCATCCGCCGAAACAGCCCGATCTGGTGCAGCGGCATCTGATGGCGATGCAATGGCTGGTTGTTGCCGCGCCGGAATACCTAAAGAAGCATGGCGTGCCGCAGCGACCGGAAGATCTCGATGCGCATCGCTTGATCCTGTTTGGTCCGCATCATCCCCCCGTGCAGGACGTCAATTGGCTGGCTGAGGCGGGACGTCGGCCAGGCAACCCTCGGCGTGCGCTGCTGGAGGTGAACTCCTTCCATGCGATGTTGCTGGCGATCCGGTCCGGCATGGGGATCGGCGCGCTGCCAGATTACATGGTGAACGAGAACCCGGATCTGGTGCACGCGCTTGCTGACCTGAAGGGGCCGAAGGTGGATGTGTTCTTCGTCTATCCGGAGGAATTGCGGAATTCCAAGCGCGTCGCAGTATTCCGCGATTTCCTGCTGGCCCGGCTGGCGGAAATGCACTGAGGGCATGGTTCCGGAAGAGCCCTGAGGCCGCACCTTTAGCCCTGAAATTGGTGCAGCTATTCCGGTTTTGCTGATACCGATCGGTAGCTATGATATATCTGCATGTCCGCTGCCGGTTCTCGACAGTGGTTGGGTTCGCACGTGCGAGATAGCGTGTTGGACATTAGTTACGGCGGTTCCTCCGCCAGAGTTCCAGCGCCAGTCGCTGGAAGGGGGCCACTGGTCCCCGCGTCTCCCAGACGTGAAGCCTCCCTGTATACTTGCCCCCGGTGAATAACCGGGGGCACTTTGTTTGCCGCCACGCGGTTGCGGCCGGCCTCCAGCACGGCGTCCACCAGAATTGCGATGTCGGCTGGGGTGGTTCGGTGATTGACGATCGCGGCCCGGATCGCCAACACGCCATTGATCGTTGTTGTTGACGGCGCGGCGATTCCCGCTTCCTGCAGATCCGCGACGATTTCGGCATTCAATTGGTCCAGATCTCCGTCCGCCCCGACGTAGCGAAAGCACACAATGTTCAACGCGACCGGCGCCAGACGACGCAGCGCAGGCTCCCGATCCACCCTGCTCGCTAGTATCGCCGCCAGGTCGCAGGTCTGCTGGGCGATGGCACCGATCCGATCGGCTCCATACACCGACAAGGTCATCCACACTTTCAAGGCGCGGAAGCCCCTGGAGAGGTCGGGGCCCAGGTCGCACGGCCAGACTTCGCCTGCCGCCAGACCACGTTCCTCGCGCCGGAGGTAAGCCGCTTCGGCACCGAACGCATCCAGGTGACGCGATGGGTCCCGGACAACAATACAACCTGCGTCGTAGGGCGCCTGCGCCCATTTGTGAAAATCGAAGGCGACAGAGTTCGGCTTGCTCGATTCCCGCCAGTAGCGGCCGCAGCTTCGGCGCAAGGGCCGCGATTGCCCCAAACGCCGCATCTATATGGAACCACAGGCCTTGATCAGCGGCTAAGTCCGCGATTGCCTTCAGTTCGTCGATCGCGCCGATATCGACCGTGCCGGCGGTGCCAACCACGAGGAACGGCCGATCGCCGTTCGCACGGTCGACAGCGATGCTCTGGGCCAGCGCGTCCAGCCGCATCCGGCCTAACTCGTTGCACGGGATCATCCGCAGCGCATCGCGACCCAGCCCGGTCATTTCCATCGCGCGCGGCAGGCAGCCATGCGCGGCGGCGGATGTGTAAGCGACCAGGCGGCTGCCATCGACTCCGCCGGTCCGGACGGAGGGTCCAAGCTTGGCGGATCGGGCGACGAGGATGCCGATGAGGTTGGCGATGGAAGTGCCGGTGACCAGCACGCCAGAGGCCTCCGGCGGGAACCCCAGCATTTCGGCTGCCCAGGCGATGACCTGGCGCTCCACCTCGATCGGTGCGTGGTCGCGGCCGCCGAGATTTGCGTTCAGGCCGCCGGCCAGTAGTTCGGCCAGCATTCCGACCGGACTGCCCCCGCCATGCACCCAGCCCACGAAGCGAGGGTGCAGGTTGCCGGTCGCGTAGGGCTGCACCAGGCGCTGGAAGTTGTCATACACTGCCTCCGCTGGCGATGGGCTGCGGGGCAGTGGCTGCCGCAGTTCCTGGCGCAGCGCTTCTGGCATCGGCTGCCAGACGGGGCGGTCCCGAAGGGTCGCAAGATGATCGAACATATCATCGACCATGCGGTGTCCGAGGGCGCGCAGATCTGTCCAGTCATCGGGATCAAGGCTCTTGTTGGCAGGGATATCGTGCGGACTTTCCTGCTGCGTCATTACATCCCTGTCGTCATACCGAGCGCGTCTATTACGGTTTGGTCCAGAACTGGCCGAGGTGCGGGGGGCCGAGATACGGCGAAGCCCATGACATCGTCGTAACCCCAGAGCGCCCAAGCGATGCCCTGGGATTCAAATGTTTGCCGTGCGGTGCGTAGCCAGGTCAAGCGCGCTGTCGCATTGAGCGCGGCGCTTGCGCCGAACTCGCCGGCGAGCACGCGGACGTGGTGCGAGCGGCCCCATGCGGCGGCGCGCTCGATCGGTGCGGCTACGTGCGGCGCGTCCCATCCCAAGGAACAGTAATAGCGCATCAGATCTTGCGTTCCGCGGTCGGCGGCTCCGGCGGCGGTGGCCTCGCACCGGCCATCAACCGGAAACGGCAATCGCGCCATGGAGGCTCGGTCGAGGTTCGGGCGGTAGGCTGCCAGGGAGGTCAGTTCGGCAGGGTCATAGAAATGAAAACTGTAAATAACGTTTGGATCGTCTTCGGGGGTGAGTGCCAGCAGGCCGCCGATGCTGCCCCAATCCTGGCCCGTCAGCACGATGGTGGTGTTGGGGAGTGTCTGACGGATGTCTGACAGCACTGTATGCTGCAAGGCTGCCCAGGCGGAGGGGTCATTTGGAAAGACCGGTTCGTTCACGATCTCCAGCACCGTGCGAGCAGGGTCGAGCGAACGCATTCGCGGGGCCAGCCTCCGCCAGAACCCGCGCAATTGGTCGCCAGCGGTTTCCAAGTGCCAGTCGTGCGGATGCAAGGAGACGACGACCGCCAATCCGTGGCGTTGGATGCGCCGGATCGCGGCGGTCAGTAAGGAAGTATCGTTCACATCCTGATCGATCGCGAGGCGCACGAAGTCGAAGCCGACGGTGCGGAGGTCCGACAGTGCCTGATCGCTCAGGTAGGCGGCAAGGACGGCGGGGTCACGGCTGGCCGGAAAGCGGAACCAGCCGGTGATGTTGATGCCTCGGGTCAAGACGGCGGGGGTACAGGACGGAAGCCGACCGTCGCGGCTCGCGGCACATGAAGAGCCCGACGGGTGAGGAGGGTGCGCATCCAGACGATGACGATCGTTGTCCGCCGCCGCAGCGCCGCCCCATCCCGCCAAGAGCGACAATACCAGGACCAGGATTCCCGACCGCAGCGTCACGTCGACACTTTCACGGCGCTGGGCACATACCGCTCGACCAGATAGAGCGGCCGTTGCTTTGTCTCATTGAACACCCTGCCCAAATATTCCCCGATCACGCCGAGAAACATCAACTGCACGCCGCCGAGGAACAGCACGACCGTCATCAGGCTTGGGTACCCCGCGACCGGATTGCCGATGATCAGCGTTTTGACGATCACCTGGACGGCGTAAATCGCAGAGAGCAGCGCTACCACCAGCCCGACATAGGTGGCGAGCTTCAGCGGCATTACGGTGAAGCTGGTGATCCCCTCGATCGCCAAGTTCCACAACTTCCAATACGACCATTTACTGACGCCGGCGCACCGGGGCGCGCGATCGTACAGCACATATGTCGTAGGATAGCCGACCCAGGCGAACAGGCCCTTCATGAACCGGTGCTGTTCGCGCAATTGCCGAACAGCGTCGACCGCACGCCGGCTCATGAGGCGGAAGTCGCCGGTGTCCTCGGGTAACTTCAGGTCGCCCATGTATTGCATCAGGCGGTAGAACCCGTGGGCAGTCCCACGCTTCATCCAGGAGTCACCGTTCCGGTTGCGCCGCTTGGCATAGACCATGTCGAATCCAGCCCGCCAGCAGGTGATCAATTGCGGGATCAACTCGGGCGGGTCCTGGAGGTCGGCGTCGATGATCACCACGGCATCCCCGGCGGCATGGTCGAGACCGGCGGTTACGGCGATTTCTTTGCCGAAATTCCGCGATAGGCTGACGACAGCGACCCGCAGGTCAGTGTTGCGCAAGGTTTCGAGCACCGAAAGCGTAGTGTCGGTGCTGCCGTCGTTGACGTAGACCACCTCCCAGTTTTCGACGCCGACGAGCGCTGCCGCCAAACGGTGGTGAAATCGGTCGAGTGCCGCCGCCTCGTTGTACGCCGGCACAACGACCGAGACTGCGGGCTGCCATGATCGTCGCACCGATAGCGGAGGGACGTCCTGCATAAGTAATCCGTTAACTTTTTACTCGTACACGCCGGGTCAGAGTGAACCCGGAAGTATTGACATTTGGTTAATGCGACAGAATTCCGCGGACGATTTGCGTTGTTGCTGCTGGCGGCGCTGGTGCTGACCTCCGCGGCCTGGTTGCGTAGCGCGGAATATGACGAGCAATATACGCTGTTCGTGACCGCTGGGACGCCCCGGCCGAACTGGCCTGCGGCGGCGTTTCCGGCCGGCGATGTGGCGCTGGTTCAGGCCGGGCATGCGACGCTGGGCGGCATTGCGCGCGATTTGCGTACCACCGACGTGCATCCGCCGTTATATTTCTGGACGGTATCGCTCTGGCGGCTTGTCTTCGGACCGAGCCTGTTCGCAGCCCGGATGCTGTCGGTATTGTGCGGCACGGTTTCTACCGCGCTGGTCGGGATCATCGCCCACCGCTGCGCCGTCCGCCCGGTGGTGGCAATGTTGCTTACGTTGGGGTGCTATGGGTTCGTCTATACGAACGCCATCGCCCGCGGTTTTGCCATGGCGGAGATGCTGACGCTGTGTGGTGTGGTGTCGCTGCTCGGCGGCCGGCGGATGTTGGCCGGCGCGTGCCTGGGCGCAGCCTGTTGCTGCAACTATCTCGCGGTATTTGTCGGGGGCGCCGTCGTCCTTGTTGCCGAAGCCTGGGTCGCGATCCCGGCGGCGGTCCCGTTCCTTGCCCTCGATGCTTGGTTTTTTGTGGCACAGCACGCTGCTCGTGTGGGCCAGTTTCCGCCGTTCGCGGCGTGGCCGAGCGTAGTTCGATTGGCGGAGTATCAGGTTGCCGCGGTGTTTGGAGGGTTGCCGCTGTATGTCGGTGGGGGTTGGCAATTCGCGGTGGAAGCTGGGCTCGGCGCGGTTGCCATTGCGCTGGTTGCGGGCGTCGCCGTTGCCAGACCGCGAGGCACCAATCAAGTAGTGCTCGCTGCGGCGATCGCTCCACCACTGGGATTGTTTTTTCTCGGTGTCGTGTTCAACACCACGCCTATCGAGCTGCGCTATCTGACCTTTGGCTTGCCGTTCGTGGCGTTGTCGGTGGCGGAGAGTTTGCCGATCGTTGGGGCGAGCCGGTTACGGGGCCGGCTGGTCTTTCTTACTCTCCTCCTGTCAGTTCAATTCGTCAGCATCACTGGCCTGCTGTTTTCGCCGCGGACGATGCAGCCCGCCCGGCTCGCCGCGGGTGAAGCCGCGCGTCTGGCCGGCGACGCGGTTGTTCTTGTCCCGGCGGGCAATGACGGTGTCGGCATCGTTGGCGCCTTCGGTATCGAAGCTCCACCCACGCTTCCTATCCTGTTGATCCGGCCTGATGATCCGATTTCTGATCGCGTTGCCCCGTATCACCGGGTTGGCCTGGCGCTGTTGGCGGAGGATCGTGACAGCACCGCTGCGATTGCCGCTGCGCGAAGCATTTTAACCCAGCCGAACTGGCGCCGCGTGGAGATCGGGTCCAACTTCGAGGTTTACGAACAGGGGGAATAGGGGATGTTCTTCGAGGGCTTCACCGTAGCGCACGTGCCGGTGCCTGGGGGGACCATCCGGCTGCGACATGGCGGGGCCGGCCCCGCGTTGTTGCTGCTGCATGGCAACCCGCAGACGCATGCGATGTGGCATCTGGTCGCCCCCGCGTTGGCGAAACGGTTCACCGTCATCTGTCCGGACTTGCGCGGCTACGGCTTCTCGCTGAAGCCAGAGGCCACATCCGACCATGCGCCCTACGCGAAGATCGAGATGGCGAAGGACATGACGGCGGTGATGGATCACTTCGGGTTCCAGCAATTTTTTCTTGCCGGTCACGACCGAGGCGCCAGGCTGTCGCACCGCATCGCATTGGACAATCCCGACCGCGTGAAGAAACTCGCAGTCCTGGACATCATTCCGACGATCGAGCACTTCGAGCGGGCGGACATGGACTTCGCGCTGGGCTACTACCACTGGTTTTGGCTTGCGCAGCCACATCCGTATCCGGAGTGGTTGATCAACCGAGCGCCGGAGGATTGGTGGCGGCAACATACCAGCCGCGACCCCTCGTTGCCTGAATTGTTCCATCCGGATGCGATGGCGGATTATCTGACGGCGGTCCGGCAGCCGGAGATGGTGCGAGGAATGTGCGAAGATTATCGCGCCGCCGCCAGTATTGACTTGGAGCATGATCGGGCAACGCGGGCGGCTGGGATCAAGGTGCGCTGTCCGACGCTGGTGCTTTGGGGGGCGAAAGGAAAGATTGCCAAGTGGTATGACGCGATGGCGGTCTGGAAGGCGTATTGCTCCGGGAATGTGATTGGGGGCCCGATTCAAGCGGGGCACTACCTTGCGGAGGAGGCGCCGGCGGAAGTGCTGGCATGGTTCGATCGTTTCTTTTGAGACGATGAGGCGTTCCGGCCAGTAGCTCGCTTCGAGGGGGGCAATCCCGGTCGCGCCGAGCGCTGACGGGGACGTGAGTTGGTTACGACAGGTTAATGTCGCTCGTACGAATCCGGAACCCTCGCCACGCAACCGATGGGTCCGCCGGATCGTCACCTGCTGATTACGTGGTCGAGAAAATGCAGCACGTCTGTGTTGAATTGTTCCGGATCCTGCAGGAATGAAAAGTGGCTGACCTCGGGTTGCAAGAGCAGGCCGGCGTTCGGGATATGAGCAGCCATGAACTCGGTGTTCTCGCGTTTGATCGCTTCATCGTGGTCGCCATCGACGATCCAGGTCGGGACGGTGATCGCGTGCAACTGATCCGCTGTCCAGTTCGGTTGTGATCGCCACATCTTTTCGATCTGTGCGAGAAAGGATTTGTATTGGTTGGGCGCCGGTGACAGCTTGTCATACTCCGATTTGGCGCGGAAAATGAACGCGTTAAACACTGCGTTGTGGGCAACGTCGGCAACCCCGCCAGGATTGGAGTTAGCGGCGAACGCGAATAACTTGGTCACCCGTTCCGCATGCTTCATCGCGATATCCAAACCGATGATCGCACCGTCGCTCCAACCGACAATCGCGGCCTTCCTGATATTCAAGAAATCCATCAGACCGATCACGTCCGAAGCCATTAGGTCGTAACTGTAGGGCATATCGTTACGAGTACCTACGTCCGTGACCACGACTGTCCATCACGATGAGCAGGTAGCGGGCTTGCAATGCTTGTACTTGATTGCCCCAGTAATTCGCATTGGCCAGGCCGCCATGTAGTAGGATGACGGGTTCTCCATCGCCGAATTCCGCATACCAAATCCGGACACCGTTCACCGGCGCGATCCCTTGCCTCGCGGCGGCGGGCAAGATCGGCGTTGGTGGCAAGGTTAGCCATTGCGGCTCCGCCATCCCTGGTCCGGCAACAAAAGCCATGATCACGCTAAGAACACTTCGGCGCATCTTGAGTCTACTGATTTGCTCTATTTGGAATGTTTAAGGTAGCGGCGGCCGCCCTTGTGGCCCGCGCACCCTGGGCAGCAGGATCATGTCCCACGGGCTGGGCATTTCGCCGACCGGCACATGCACCAAGGCCGGCGCACCGAGCGCAAAAGCCTTTCGAAGTGCCTCCTCAAGTGCGTCGGGTGACCCAGCGCGAAACGCCGCCATCCCAAAACTTTCTGCAAATCGCACGAAGTCGGGATTGGTAAGATCGCTGGCGATCAGCCGGTTACCGTATTGCTGAGCCTGGATACGCCGGACATTGCCGAACGCTCCATCATCAAATACCACGACCACAACGGGCAGCTTGTGATGCATCGCGGTCGCCAGTTCGGCCGCCTGGAACATGAATCCGCCATCACCGGTCGCCAGCACCACCTTCCGTCCTGGCGCCGCCGCCTGAGCCCCTAACGCTGTGCCGTATCCCCACCCCAGTGTGTCCTGATATCCCGGCGACAGGAACGTCCGAGGTGCGAACACGGGGAGCGCCAGCCTGCTGGCGAATCCAACCTGGGTCACGTCCTCCACATAAATCCCATCGTCCGGAAGCGCGGCCCGGATCGCCCGCAAGAACCCCATCGGCGGTTCGTGGCGGCCCAGCCGCTCAGCGAACGCGGCCCGCACCGCTGGCAAGTACGGATTAGGCTGCCACGCGGCTTTACTCTCTCGCAAAGCCGCTTGCAGCGCCCGGAGGGTCGCCGCCGCGTCGCCGAGCAGCGCACACGCCGGGCTGCGGAAGCGGCCGATCGCATCTGGATCGATATCGAGGTGGATGACCGGTAGATCGTCGTCTGCCCCCCAGTTGCTCTGCTGCCAGTAAAGCCGCGTCCCAACGGCGAGTATGACATCAGCAGTTTTCCACAAGCTGTGCCCCTCAGTGAAAGATACGGCCAGAGGATGCGACGTTGGGATCACCCCTCGGCCCCGCCGGAAGGAGGATACCGGCGCGTGAAGTAGCTCCGCCACCGCCTGCACCTCCGGCCCCGCATCCAGAGCGCCGCCGCCTACCACAATTAGCGGCTGCCGCGCCTTTGCCAGCAAGGCGACTGCCGCGGCAATCGCTGCCGGATCGGCGCAGGGAACCACGTTTGCAACTGGCGCGGCCAACGAAGCGTCTGCCGCCTGTCCCCAAACGTCGATGGCGCACTCCAGGGCCACCGGCCCGGCGGGACCCGACGTCGCGACTGCTATCGCCTGGGCGAGGCGCGCAGAGGCCTCTTGAGGCGACCGTATTCGTTCTGCTTGTTTGACGATATGGCGCAGCAGCCCGACCTGGTCGCGGATCTCGTGCAGATGCCCGTGGCCCCGGTCGATCGCAAAGGAGGGGATCTGGCCGGCGAGTGCGATGACCGGCGCGCCCATGGCACATGCCATCAGCAAAGCCGCCGATGCATTCAGGATCCCAGGCCCCGGCACCACGGCAAATGCCTGCGGCTTACCCGTCGCCAGCGCCGCACCTAACGCCATATAGGCCGCGGCTTGTTCGTGCCTTGGGTGAATGATACGAATCCGGTCCGACGCTTTATGGGCGGCGTCGAAGAGATGGTCGTTGTGCACGCCGGGCAGCGCGAAAATTGCGTTGATACCGTGAGTGAGAAGCGTTTCGATCACGGCCTCGGCCGTCGTCATACGGGGCATGATATGTCCTCGGCGTGCAGGGTCTTCAAAGCCGCCGATATGGCTGCATCCTTCTCATCCGACAACGCCGGGCCAATGACAACTGGCGCGAGCGGGACCAACGCTAGCAGTCAATGTCGCGATCGCGGAGGGTGCATGGATTTTCCTGTGGCATAGCCCTGGCTGTTTGCTTGCCTAGCCCAAAGGATCCTCCCTGACAGCCGGTGCGAGCCGGCCTGCTGCTTGACGAGCATCCAAACGTCGTGTTGGCTGATTCGAAACGGGAGGTTGGCAGTGAACCGGTCGAAGAACCGCGTCGTGTCATTTGAAGGCCGACAAGGCATCCGTAGGAGCGGGTCGCTCACTTGGCCGGAAGTCCCCACTCCTCATGCTTCGCAGCCGGCACTTGCCGGAATTTCTGCTTTATTCGCGACAGGCCCCCTGGTGGGTCTCCACAACGGAGTCATGACATGCCGGTAAATCCTCAAGTTCGGGCGCTTCTCGATGAGTTTGAGAAGCAAGGACTGCCGCCGTTCGAACAAATGAGTCCCCACGCAGGCGCGACAAGTTGCGATGGGTTTCCGCGATCTGCAGGGTGAGCCGGAAGACGTCGCAGAGGTCCGCGATATCCTGGTTCCTGGTCCGGCCGGCGCGCTGCCGGTGCGGCTATATAATCCATCCCCCGGGAAGTCGCTTCCCCTGGTGGTATACTTTCACGGGGGCGGCTGGGTCATCGGTGATATAGAGATTGTCGACAGACCATGCCGGGCGTTGGCAAACGCATCGCAATGCGTGGTTGCCTCGGTAAACTACCGGATCAGCCCAGAAACGAAATTCCCTGGCCCGGTTGAGGATTGCTACGCTGCAACTCGCTGGTTGGCCGAGCACGCGCAGGCCGTGGGAGCCAATGGTCGCTTTGTTGCGGTTTCAGGTGACAGTGCGGGCGGCAACCTTGCCGCCGCGGTGGCGCTGATGGCGCGCGACCGTGGCGCCCCGGCGCTATCGTATCAATTGTTACTTTATCCGGTGACGACGACCGCCGCGGGCAATACCTTCGCCTCCTATCGCGAAAACGCCGACGGATATTTGCTGACGAAACCGGGCATGGAGTGGTTCTGGGATCATTACCTCGCGTCTCCAAATGACGGAAAGAACCCCTACGCCTCACCGCTGCAGGCCTCTGACCTGAGCAAACTACCGCCTGCCATGGTGATAACGGCGGAGTTCGACCCGTTGCGCGATGAGGGGCAAGCTTATGCGCAACGGCTGCGAGACGCTGGTGTGAGCGTCAAGTCATCGCATTACGAGGGGCTGATCCACGGCTTTTTCTGGATGGCAGGTGCCTTGGATGCCGGAAAACAACTGATCGCCGAGATTGGTAACGAACTACGGAAGCAGAGCAGCCTGTAACATAGACTGGCATAAACAATAGGCCCTTGATAGGGAGACTTTCATGAGCGCGTCATCACAGCTTTCGGGCAGCAGCAGCAAAAGTGGATTGGAGTTGGATGCGGTTGTCATCGGGGCCGGATTCTCCGGGATGTATATGCTCCATCGCCTACGAGAACTTGGGCTTTCCACGCAGGTCTACGAGGCCGGTGATGGCGTCGGTGGAACCTGGTATTGGAATCGCTACCCAGGGGCACGTTGTGACTCGGAAAGTCATTTCTACAACTATTCATTCTCTGACGTGATCCTAAAGGAATGGGAGTGGACGTGTCGCTATCCTGAACAACCGGAGATCCTGCGCTATCTGAACTTTGTTGCGGACAAGCTGGACCTGCGACGGGACATCAAGTTCAACACGCGGGTCACTGCCACCGTGCTGAACGAGCGGACCAATCGGTGGGATATTGAAACGGACACCGGCGAACGTGTCTCCGCCACGTTTCTAATTACCGCGGTTGGGTGTCTCTCGGCCGCACAACTGCCGAACATCAAGGGTCTCGAGACCTTCCAGGGCAAGTGGTACCACACCGGAAAGTGGCCGCACGAGGGCGTTGACTTCACCGGCAAGCGGGTTGGGATCATTGGCACTGGATCGACCGCTATCCAGGCCATTCCGGTGATTGCTGCCCAGGCGGACCACCTGACGGTCTTTCAAAGGACGGCGAATTTCACTGTCCCGGCAAAGGACCATCCGTTGACCGCGGAGGCCCAGCGGAATGCGAAAGCCAATTACGCGCAAATGAGGCAAAAAATGCGCGAGTTGGTTTTTGGCATCCCGTTCGATCCGGCCGAGCAATCTGCGTTGGAGGTGCAGGCCGAAGAGCGGGATCGTCTATACGAGGAGCTTTGGGATTATGGCGGCTTCAAGTTTTTGCTGTCGAGCTATAGCGACCTGATCCTAAACAGGGAGGCCAACGAGACCGCGGCCGAATTCGTTCGGACGAAGATTTGCGAAATCGTTAAGGATCCAGTCATCGCAGCAACGCTTTCGCCACACACGCACCCGATCGGCACCAAGCGGCCGCCCATCGACACAGACTATTACGAGACGTTCAATCGTGACAACGTCACGCTGGTGGACATCAGGACAGCTCCGATCGAGGCGATCACCGAGAAGGGTATTCGCACCCGGGACGGTGAATACACGTTGGATTGCATCGTTTTCGCTACCGGTTTCGACGCCATGACGCGGACGTTGTTCAATCTGGGTATCAAAGGCCGAGGCGGCCTCGCGCTTGAAGAAAAATGGGCGGATGGGCCGCATACCTATCTTGGGGTTGCCACGGCCGGCTTCCCAAACCTCTTCATGATCACCGGCCCCGGAAGCCCATCGGTCTTGAGCAATATGCCGGTGTCGATTGAGCAGCACGTGGAATGGATTGCCGATTGTATCCAGTATCTGAGGCGCAACGATCGGGCGTTTATCGAGGCCACCGAGGCGGCGCAGCAATCCTGGGACGCTCACGTCACCGAGGTAGCCAATACCACGTTGTTCCCGCAGGCGGACTCCTGGTACATGGGTGCGAACGTCCCGGGCAAGCCGCGGGTCTTCATGCCATACGCCGGGGGAGTGGGCGCATACCGTGAGCTTTGCGCCGGTATAGCGGTAAAGGGTTATGAAGGGTTTGTTATGAGCTGAGCCGGTGACGCTTCGTAACCTCCCTCGCTGCTAGACAAGGCCCGTACGCCGCACCTTGCGGTGACGTGATCGTATAACACACAAGACGGACGTCCGGGCACGGAACGTCACGTGCTCTTGTGCGCTTCAACGCGACTATAGTGGCTGCCGAGCGGGATGAAGCGGGCTAACGCCCTTTGGACCTCGGTTGGCGCCGAACCGCGAACCGAAGGGAAGCCCGTGAAATTATTCAAATGCCAAAACTGCGGCCAGATGGTCTATTTCGAAAATACGAAGTGTGAATCCTGCGGCCATCCCCTCGGTTACCTGCCCGAGGCGATGACGATGTCTGCGCTGGAGCGGGATAATGGTGCGTTCCATACTCTCGCCACGCCGAAGACCTCGGTTCGGCTGTGCGACAACGCCGGTTTCGACGCGTGCAACTGGCTGGTTTCAGCCGACAGCGTTGCAACCCTCTGCTTCGCCTGCCGTCACAACCGCACCATTCCGGACCTTGCGATTGAGCAGAACCTGGAACGCTGGAAGCGCATGGAGGCGGCCAAGCATCATCTGTTCTACTCGCTGCTGCGCTTGCGGCTACCGCTGGAGAATCGGATCGACAACCCGGAACATGGCCTCGCGTTTGATTTTCTCGCCGACAGCCCCGACGCCAGCCCCAAGGTAATGACCGGCCACGACAACGGCTTGATCACCATTGCTTTGATCGAGGCCGACGACGCTGAACGCGAGCGCCGCCGCACCGCCATGGGGGAACCCTACCGCTCGCTGCTGGGTCACTTTCGTCACGAGGTCGGCCACTATTTCTGGGACGTGCTGATCCGCGACGGTGGACGATTGGAGGAATGCCGAGCAATCTTCGGCGACGATAGCCAGGATTACAACGCGGCGTTACAGGCGCACTACCAGAACGGAGCCCCGGCCGACTGGCAGGAACACTTCGTCAGCCAATATGCCAGTACCCATCCGTGGGAAGACTGGGCGGAAACGTGGGCGCATTACCTGCACATCATTGATACGCTGGAAATGGCGAGTGCGTTCGGCATCACTGTGAGGCCACGGCTGACCCGGGACGAAACCCTGAGCGCGGTAATCGACCTCGACCCATACGTGGCGGACGCCGACATGAAGGAGATTATCGATGCCTGGCTTCCGCTGACGTTCGCGATGAACAGTCTCAATCGGGCCATGGGCAGCCCCGACCTCTATCCGTTTGTCCTGTCACCAATAGTCGTTACGAAGCTGGCGTTCGTGCATGACGTGGTGCATGGACGGGCGGCAAGGTAGTTCGGGCCACTGAAGCCGAAGTGGGCAGATGAGCGGTTCTTGCCAGACGTGTTGTAAGGATCATCCTGGGCAACGGCAGACCTTGCGTGACTTCCGGAAGTATGGCGTGGCTCAGCTCGATCCATTTCTGAGCCTTGATGGTCAGGCGTCGTAGCCGGCGTGTTACAAATGTCGGGGCGTGCGTCGTCCGTAGGAGCGTGAATAGTCGCGTCGACGAAGGGGTCCTACTGGGCCGCTTTGGTTTCCACTTGCATCGGCGGCGCGCTTGATTGACTAGCTGGTCAACGCTGCTGGGTCGGTGTTCGCTCCACAGATTACCACGCCAACCTGAGCGCCCGGAGGTGGTTGGAACCGCCTGGACAGCACTGCAGCGACGGCGGTGGCACCGCCAGGTTCGACCACAAGGCGAAAACGTTGCCACAATTCTTGTTGCGCCGCCTTGATCGACTCGTCGGGCACCAGAATCGCCTGGCTGACGAAACGCTTTGCAGTGGGGAACATCAGGGCTCCGACACGCCGCGCGCCGAGGCTGTCGGCGGCGAGACCGCCAACCTGCGAGTTTGTGGGTTGACCGGCCAGCAACGCATTGTGGAGGCTGGGACAGGCTTCCGGCTCGACGCTGATGATCTCGGCACTTCCCGCGTACCAGGCCGCAATCCCGCCGATCAGCCCACCTCCACCGCTCGCGACCAGGATGTGGGTTAGGTTCGGGGCGTCCTGCTCGAACTCCCACCCTACGGTGCCCTGGCCTGCCAACACGTCGAGATCATCGTAAGCGTGGACCTCCAGCGCTCCGGTTTCCGCCTGGCGCTCGCGAGAGGCAATTAGCGCCTCGGCATAGCTGTCACCGATCCGTACCACATGGGCGCCGTAACCGGCGATCTGAGCGACCTTCGCCGCAGGCGCGCCCGTGGGGACAAAAATCTCCGCGGTGATGCCGATGCTACGCGCCACATATGCGACCGCCGCACCGTGATTCCCGCCGGAAGCGGCGACCACCCCTCCCGCCGGGAGCGCCGCCGTCTGCAGCCGATTGAATGCCCCTCGGGGCTTGAAGCTGCCAGTATGCTGGAGCAACTCCAGCTTCATCGTAACCGGTGCTTCGATGCCGAAATCGCCCTTCAGCACCGGGGTATGACGAACATTTGGGCCGATACGAGCTGCGGCCGCAGCCACCGATTTTCGATCAATCATAGTGTTGAACGCTGGCATGCTGGCGAATTCCCGACAAGTTGCTTCCTTTTCCTGTGCGATGCGCTCAGAGTGCCGCGTCATGCACAGCCAGCGGCGAATGCACGGAAGCTGCGTATCGAGGGATGGAGATGCGGTTTTGGTGCTTGGTGCATCGGGATCCGGCAAATCCGATCTGGTGCTGCGGCTTCTTTCTTGTGGCTTCGAACTGGTGGCAGACGATCAGGTGACGATTACCGACGGCGTCGCTTCCGGCCCAGTTGAATTAGCTGGGTTGCTTGAAGTCCGTGGGCTTGGCATCGTGCGTCTGCCGTACCGTGCTCGCGCTCGGCTGGTTCTTGTGGTGGAATTGGATAGGCCTGCCGACCGAATGCCGCTGCCCGTCAACCATGCCAAATTGAATTTACCGGTGGTATATATTGACGCCTCTGCGCCGTCCGCGCCAGAACGCGTCGCCCTTGCGCTGAATTGTGCGCTTGGCCGGGTTAGCCAGGTCGCTGGGGCATTCGCTGCATGAGCAGCCTGAACGTGGTGATCGTCACGGGCTTGTCCGGCGGCGGAAAGGCCTCGATTCTGCGGGCGCTGGAGGACATCGGCTACGAAGCGGTTGATAACCCGCCGGTGACAATGCTGGAGGAAATGATTGGCAGCGGTGATGAGGCAGCCGACGGCGTCGCCCCTCGGCCCGACGGCTCGACTTTGAGCGACCGTAAGCTGGCTGTCGGTATCGACGCCCGCACCCGCGGCTTCGACGCCGCCGCCGTGCCGGAGGCGCTCGCCCGGCTGCGCAAAAAACGTGGGCTACGCGTTCAACTGGTTTATGTCTGGGCCGACGAAAGCACTCTGCTCCGTCGTTACACCGAAACACGACGGCGCCATCCCCTAGCGCCGCTAGGCATCGTGGCGGATGGGATCGCTGCCGAAATTGCTCTGACCGAGCCTCTGCGGGAATGTGCCGATCTTGTGGTCGATACCTCGGGCCTGCCGATCGCCAACCTTCGCCACCTGATCGAGCGGCACTTCGGCGCGGATGCCACCCGCGCCCAGATGGCGATCTCCCTGGTGTCCTTCGCTTATCCCAAGGGCCTGCCGCGAGAAGCAGATCTGGTATTCGACGCACGCTTCCTTCGTAACCCGTACTACGCTCCCATATTGCGGAACAAGACGGGATTGGATCCCGATGTGGGGAGCTACATCGAGGCCGATCCGGATTACCCGGCATTTTTTTCACGGATCGCGGAATTGATAGAATTTATTCTGCCGCGATTTGTGCAAGAAGGTAAAAAATACGCTACGATTACGATCGGGTGCACGGGCGGCCGTCACAGGTCCGTTCATCTGATTGAAAAACTTGCGAATCATCTCACGAGCCGGGCCATGACCCGGCCCGGTGATGGTGGCGACGAACCTGTTTGGCGGGTGTTGGTCACACACCGGGAGCTGGCGAGGGACGGTAAGGCCGACGCTTTTCTGATGGACCGCCCGGTTGCGCGCCGGGATCAAACGGACATAGACAAGGCTGCGCAGGCTTTGTCTGTTCAGGCATAGGAGGCCTGATACAATACGATGGCAACATCGAACGGTTATACCAAAGCTCGCCCACCGACACTGCGGGACACGCTGGTCCGCTCATGATCGGAATGGTATTGGTGACGCACGGGCGGCTCGCGATTGAGCTGCGCTCCGCCATGGAGCATGTGGTCGGGTCACAGCGGAATGTCGACACGGTCTGTATCGGACCGGACGACGACATGGACAACCGGCGTGCCGAAATCGAGGCCTGTATCGGCCGGTGTGACACCGGCGACGGAGTGGTACTGCTGACGGACATGTTTGGCGGAACGCCCTGCAACCTCGCCATCTCCATGATGGAGAAAAAGGGGGTAGAGGTTATCGCCGGGGTGAACCTGCCGATGCTGGTCAAACTGGCAAAAGTCCGATCCAAGCAACCTCTGGCCGACGCAGTTAATTGCGCCGAGGACGCCGGCCGAAAATACATTGCGGCGGCATCGCACGTGCTGCATGGCTGCAAGGTCAACGGGACCAACGGATCCTGTGGGAATGGAAAGGCTGAGTGACTGACTCACCGTCGTCCGGTGAGACTGTCCTAACCCGTGTCGTCACGATCTGCAACAAGCGCGGTCTACACGCTCGTGCGGCGGCCCGTTTCGTAACGCTTGCCGAGCGGTTCGGTGCGTCAATCGATGTGCTGAAGGACGGGCAGGTGATCTCGGCCCGCTCCATCATGGGCCTAATGATGCTCGGCGCGGCGCGTGGCGCTGATATCGAGTTGCGTGCCGAAGGCTGGGATGCCAAGGAAGCGTTGGACGCCCTGGTAGCCCTGGTCGAGGCCGGCTTCGATGAACAGGATTGAGCCACCGCCACCACAACACGAGCGACTGGCCGAACGTGCCCTCGCTGCTCCCCAGCCGCGTGTCGAGCGATTGTTCCATGGCATAGCCGTATCGGCCGGCGTTGCCATCGGCCCGGTGTTTGGCACCACGGAACCGGAAGCGGTCATCACGCGGCAGAAGATCCAGGCATCCGACATCGGCGCCGAGAGCGCGCGCCTGGAAGCCGCAATCGTTCAGTCCCGGAAACAGTTGGCCAAGCTACGCGCCAGGCTGGCGGTGCTGCCGGAGGAAAGCCAATCCGAAATCGCCCCGCTGATCGACGCCTACATCCGCATGCTGGGTCCCTCCCGGCTGGTCCGTGGGGTTCGCACGCGCATCGAGGAGATGCTGCTGTCTGCTGAATCAGCAGTGATGGCTGAGTCCGAGGCGATCGCCAATGCGATTATGGCACAGGCGGAGCCGGACCTGTCGGCCGAGGATCTAGCGGGATTGCGACGGCGCGCCGATGAGATCGGCGAAATCGCGCGGCGGCTGGTGCGCAACCTAACCCGTTCTCCGTTCCGCAGTTTCGCCGGCTTGCCGGCGGGTGCGATTTTGGTGGCTGAGGCACTGCGGCCGGCTGATGCGGCATTGCTCGACCCGTCTCGGTTGGCGGCGGTGGTGACTGAGGAAGGCGGCGCTGACGGCCATACTGCAGTTATGCTGCGAGCGTTGGGCGTGCCCGCGGTACTGGGGCCGCTGGCCTGGCCCATGTGATGCAGCCGGGCGATTTTGCGGTCGTGGACGGATTGGCTGGGACGGTGACGTTGAACCCAGCGCCCCAGGCCATGCTGGCCGCTCGCAAGGCGGTGACGGCCTTTGCGCGAGAACGGCAGCGTTATTCTCGACTGCGGCGACTTCCGGCAATCACTCAGGACGGGGTGAGCGTGGAGTTACAGGCCAACTTAGAGTTGCCCGTCGAGTTGCCGCTTATTGTGCAGTCCGGCGCCGTGGGCATTGGTCTGCTACGAACTGAATTTTTGTTTATGAACCGCGAGACCATTCCAGACGAGGCCACTCAGACCGAAAGCTATCGAACGATCGTCGATGCGATGCACGGCGATCCGGTGACTATCCGAGTTCTTGACTGGGGCGGCGAGAAGGAGATCGAGGCGCTGAGCCTGGCCGGCGTTGTGCCGGAAATCGCCGACACCAACCCGGCGCTGGGATTGCGGGGGATCAGGCTGCTGCTGCGACGGCCGGAACTGTTGGAGACCCAACTCGCGGCGATCCTGCGGGCGTCCATGACCGGTCCGGTCCGGGTGTTGCTACCGATGGTGACAACGGTTGGCGAGGTTAGGGCGGCGCGGGAGGTCTATGAACGCGTGGCTAGGCGGCTAAGGCGCAGGGGCGAGCGGATCGGCGAGAAGTTGCCGCCGTTAGGGATCATGATAGAGACGCCCGGAGCCGCGCTGTCCGCCGATGCCTTGGCGCTGGAAGCGGATTTTTTCTCGATCGGAACCAACGACCTGACAGCTTACACGCTTGCCGTCGACCGTGCGGAAAGCGACGTGGCGGAGCTGTACGACCCGATCCACCCGGCCGTGCTGCGGTTGATACAGTTCGCCACCGAGGCAGCTTTGCGGATGCGGATGCCCGTGGCGATCTGCGGCGAACTGGCGGCGGCTCCGAAAGTCACTCCGTTACTGCTGGGCTTGGGAGTACGGTCGCTTAGTATGCATGCCTCGGCTGTCCCTAAAGTGAAGCAAGCGATCCGGTCGGTGGCGATCGACGCCTGTGTCCGGTTTGCTCGCCGGGTGATGGACCAGAGCGATCCGGAGCAGATTCGGGGGATGTTGGACGGGTTTGGGCGTGGAGAAGCGTGAAGAGGCCCGTGGTCGGGGCCGCTCTTGAGCCGAGACGTGGTAGCAAATTCTCGCCCGCGTAGCTCGGGAAGATGATTCGCATCCCTCGCGGCGTCTGGCGGAAGCAATCGTTCTTTCTTGCCAAGGGGGCTATGACGAACCGCTCGGACGCCTGATAAGCCCTGCGACCAGAGCACTGATGCCGACGGCGCCGGTGTGTTAAACTGGCCGTATCATCAAGTGAGGGCTGATGAACTCGTTTGCCGCCATCGATCCCCTGTTCATGCTCTCAGGGTTTTTCGTTGGCCTACTGGTTGGCCAAACCGGTGTCGGCGGCGGCTCGCTTATGACGCCGATCCTGGTGCTGTTGTTCGGTGTCCACCCGGCCACCGCGGTTGGGACGGATCTGCTGTATGCCTCGGCGACGAAAACGGTCGGAACGCTGGTGCATGGCCTAAACCACACGGTCGATTGGCGGATCGTTCGACGGCTGGCATCCGGCAGCGTCCCGGCAACGGTGGTTACCCTGCTGGCAATATCTCGATACGACATCAGCGGTCCCATGAGTGGCCGGATCATATCGCTGGTGCTCGGGATCATGCTGCTGTTGACGGCGGTCTCGCTGATTTTCCGGCAGCGCTTTATTAATATTATAGGACCGTCGATCGAGCGGGTCACGCCACGCCAGGCGGCGCGATTGACTGCGATCGCGGGAGCCATCCTGGGAGTCCTGGTCACGTTGTCGTCGGTCGGCGCGGGCGCGCTTGGCGTCACGGCGCTACTGTTGCTTTATCCACGCGCGTCGATGAAGGTGATCGTTGGTTCCGATATTGCCCACGCTGTGCCGCTGACGCTGGTGGCTGGAGCCGGGCACTGGTGGCTGGGATCGGTTGACCTACCGCTGCTGACCTCGCTGCTAAGCGGGTCTATCCCCGGTATCATCCTGGGCAGCTATTTGTCGGCACACGTGCCCGATGCAGTGTTGCGCCCGGTGCTGGCCACAGTGCTCTGCATCGTTGGCGGGCGCCTGGTGTTGTAGCGGTCCCGCCGTTGAACGCGGAGCGTTTGGCCGATTTTGGAATGACATTGCCGTAGGATCGCATTCATCTCTTTCGGGATGGAACAGCCGAGGGGAGCCTCGCAAAGTCGCGGTTCGAACAACCTCTGAGTGCCACCGGCCCGCCGGCCTGGCTCGGGGCCTCGGCCAAACCATTCGGCATAAAACTCGGCGATGCGAATACCGGCCTCCGGATCAAACGCCCCGGGAAGCGCCGCGCTCCGCGGCGTAAGCGGGACGATTGGGGCTTTGATCTCGGCTGCCTGTGCCGGATTCGTGGTCGCTCTCGGCGGTGGCGGAGGTGACGATGGTCATGTAGCAGATATGTGTGAGCGAGGGGATCGGTGGCACCGTCGGACGAATCAGCGTGAAGTGTAGACGGTGATAGACAACGACCCCACGCCTCCCGCGTTGCAGCCTTGTCGTCGCGCCAGTGCGCAGCACAAGGAGGAATATAATGTTGAACAAGTCGTTGTGGGCTTTTACCTTAGCTCTCGCCCTGGCGGTAGCGCCGGTCTCGTCGTTGCTAGCTGCTGGAGGGGCTGGAGCCGGTTCAGGCACCCCTAATGGGGAAAACGCGAACGCCGGAACGGCCGCTGCAAATGCCAGTACCCCTGCGGCAAAGATGAACCCCGCCGGAGCACGGCCTTCATCGCCGCAGGCTGGCGATCCCGCGGCATCCAACAACGCCTCGGCCGGAACAAACACTACGCGGGAGCCAGTAAACAACAAGTAAATTCAAACTAATCCTGACTGGGAGCGGCGCAGACAAGGCGCCCTCCCACGGGCCCTCCCCGTACAGCGATGTCGGTGCGATACATGAAAGCGAGGCTAAACCGATACGCGCCAGAATGGATCGGACGGACCTGCTGCAGTCGCTCTCGAGAAGGTGTCTAGGGCGGTCATTGTTAGCGAAGCGAGGCGGCCTACAGGTCAAATTTTCCCTGGCGGGGATCATGGATCTTTCCGCGACTGCGTGATCGAATTGCCGGCTGGGCGCGTGGGTCTGACGGTCTAAAGGCGGCCATCCACAACCGCCGGTCGATCTCATAGGCCCGCTGCTTGGCAGCACCCTCGGCGAGCCACTGCGCCGTCACCTCAGCCCGAACGATTGGCGGTTTGTAGGGACTATCGGTCATGACCACATAGCATGGTGAAAGTGCACCTATCCTGCCGCTCTTGCCCCAAGATGACAATCACACCGGGCAGCCCTTCTGCTCCCGATGCTCGTTGCCACTGATCTTTGAGGCGGAAAATCGGGAACGGCTCGTAGTTTTTTTGCCCAGGGTCGCGTCTCAGGCGTCATCTTCAGGCGGTCCCATATTAGGCTTGGGCTGGCGCGGTGCGGAAGGCACCACCCGCCCGGCTTTGGCAACCGAATGTGCAATGCGTGGGAGATTATCGGAAAAACGCTGCATCCACAGGTCGGTGCGGGGCGACCAGAGCGCCTTGGCTTCAAATTGTCCGCCTGTCGCAATGGTCAACTCAACCTGCGTCGAAGGGAGGAAGCGGGCGTAGGTCCCGCATCGGTAAGCGATTGGGACAATCCAGAAGGCATTGCTTCTCCTAAGAGGCGTCGCAGGCTTCCCGGGGCCAGGGTCATCACGCCCCCCCGGCTACAGCCACCGACAAACCTGGCGAACCCGCGCTAGCGTTACCGGGTCCGCGAAATGGCCGAACCTGACTATGCAGATCCGGCGTATAATGGCTCCAGGCTGATGACGATTTTGAGACAGACGCAGTAGAACAACCCTCAAACTCGGCTACGCAAATTCGGACCGGCGTTGTTCCGCTGCCGCCCCTGACACTGATATGAGCCGGGTTCTCGCGCGCGATGAAGTTTGTTGGGGGATGAAGGCATGCGACGGAATAATGTGCATGGGCGGAGTTTCGCAGCAATTGCCGTCCAAATTATATTAGGAGGGATGTAGACGGTGCCAATTTGCCGGATCTGGAATCGTCGCCAATCGATACGATTCTCCCAACAAGCGCCCGAGTGGCTGACAGTCGGCCTTGCGCCACGAATTGGATCTAGGCTTGCGGGCGATGTGTGGTGCCGGGAGAATGGCTGCCTTTGAGAAGGAGAGGTGCGTGAGGAAGCTCGTCACGATCGTAATTTGCTCAGTTATCCTCGGCACAGCATCCTCCTGCACCACATGCCGGACGACGACGGATAGCCGCTCCAGCATTCGCGCCAACTCTAATACTGTCGGTTTCGGCGATCGTGCCGGAGGCCCCAACTATTATTGTCAGCCCGGGGTGTGTCAGTCCACAGGCCTATTTGATCCGGATTATCGCGTTTGTTTTGGCGGGTACAAAAACGCGGCGAGCGCCGCAGCAAATTCGATACGGCGTCCTGCAGAGCGGGACTACAGCGCAACGTCCAGCATCGCCGGCGCTGGACGGGCGTTTTTCAATGTAACGATCGGCACGTCAGGAATTTAGTTGGATGAATAGTGCAGTGCGTCCCTGCGGGCGGGCAGGTCCACTGGATTTTAACTGTTGGGGGGCTTTATCCTCGAAATGGGGGGCCTGAGATAGCCCAACGCGAAATGTAACCACTTCATACTGTAGACTTCCTCCATGAAGCGGAGACGGTCCGTGCTCACATTCTCGGAAGTTTCATACGCAACCAAATAACCTGCCTCGACCTTCAGCGTCTTCATGAAGCTCCTGCCTTGCGTTGCCCATCCCGCTTTCTAAGCCGATGAATGCGCAACCAGGAGTCTCGTTGCTGTGACGGTTCGCTGCGCCCACGCCACCAGAAGTGCGAAGCGTCCGGGCATACCCGCATTTGAATTGCGGCCTGACGAAACCAGCAGGTTCGCTCGATATGTGAAAGACCCAGAGCGTCGTGGGCATCGGTCTTATATTTTGCCGCCGAGATCAAAATCGGCTACATTGCAATCTTTAAAAAATGCCGTCCGCCAGGCCGCTGGCCAGAGCCGCGCCCAAGTCTCGGCAACGATCGAGATCGGCGGACGAGATGATTTTCGGCGCCAGGATCGCGTCCGGCGATTGTGCATACGTGCAAACGATGATTGCGTCCGCGACCGCACGCAGGCGCCAGCCGGTAGCGATGCGAGCAATTTGTCGAGCGGCGTTCTCGCCGTCGCTGCCGGCACAGATCAGGGCGGCGTACGGGCGGCCATTGATTTCGATCAAAAGCCGCGTAGTAAGTACGGTCAAAGAAATCCTTCATACGGCCGGCCATAGCAGCGAGGTTCTCAGGCGCCGCGAAAATGTAGCCGTCGGCTGCCAGAACATCGTCCGGTTCGGCATCCCCGGCAGTCAGCAACCGCACCGTGACCTCTGGTTCTGAAGCCGCTCCAGTCGCCGCCGCTTCGGCCATCTGGCGAGTGCCGCCGGTCAGCGAATGGAACACAATCAGGAGGGTCTTCAAGACTGGCCCCTTGTATCCGATATTCGATGGTCCACCGGCGGCCGGTGGGGATAAGTTCGATTTGCTTCCCATCAGTCCGCAGATGGCAGACGAATCTGCTATTCGCCCCAGCGCAGAAACAAACCGACGTCGCCAGGCTTCCCCTGCGGAAAATCAAGCACCTGCGCAGAGAGATTGAAACCGTGCGGTCGCAGCGTGGCATTCCAGCGTTGATAAATCTCCGCCGCTTCGCCGCGCAGGGTTTCCGGCCAAGTGTCATTCGGCGGATTATTAATTGCCCGCGAATCATCCGTACAAAGATCGCTAGGAAAGCGTAGCAATAGATATTGCTTCTCGCCATGTTCGGCGGCCTTCTGGGCATTGTGAATCAACTCACCCCAGTCAGAATTGCTGACCTTCGTTTTGATCATCTTTTCGACCTGTTCGTGCCGACGTTCCGCGGCCGCTGCTTCCACATCTTGTATGTGTTGGGTTTGAGCATCCTTGAACGCCCGCTCAGATCCTCGAAAAAATTCGGCAGATTGGACGTCGGCCGATGGCTTCGACTGATCGTGTGCTGGTTGTTGCATTTTTCTCTCCTATGGGGTCGAGCGGCAAAGGGAAAGTATCACTATGGCGCCTCATTGAAGAACGCCGATGTTGGGGTTGCTCGAATAAGCCAACGCTTTCGATTTGTCGCGTGTACTGCCGCGAGACCAGCCCTGTACCATCGCCCTCGTTGCGCGGGCCTTACCCGTCTGCCAACCGTCATGACTATCAGGAGGGCTTTCAGGAAGAAAAGGCTCTGACGGCACGCCGGCGAGTGAAGGCACTGACGATCGCCAGAGTCATCACATTTAACAGCAGCGCGACGATACCGATATTCACGTCGCGCAGAGCCTCCGGCAGGAACGGGAACAGCAGGGACATGGTCGTGTGCGTTAGGCTGGTCGCCGCGACTGTCGCGACGCCGACACATATACTGGCGAAAGCGCCTTCCTTGGTGACTGGGTTACGCGGCAGCAAGCTGGCAACTAACGCCGGGAACAACTGCGTCACAAAGCTGTAACCCATCAACAGCAGGGCGACGATCGTGGTGCCCCCGCGCAGGGTGAACAACACCGAAACCAACGCCACGACCGGAACCAGCGCCTTGGCAAGGCGGCCTATGATTGCGTCCGGAGCTTCGGGTTGGAAATAGCGGAAAATGTTGTTTGCAAGAAGGGTTGTCGAGGCTATCAGGATCATCGAACCCGGCACGATGGCGGTGAGCACGCCGGCGGCCCCGATTACACCAACGAACCAAGGATCGAAGGTCTTCACCGAGAGGCGGAGCAATGACAAATCTATGTCGGCCCCTTTTAGACCCGGCACCTGCAGGATCGCGGCGAAGCCAGCAAAGAACACGAACAGCAGAATGAGTTGATACAGCGGCAGCATCGCAGCGTTCCGGCGGAAGGCTCGCTCCTCCTTCGCGGTGTAAAGCGAGCCGAACGTGTGCGGCCACATGTAGAATCCTAGCGCGGTCAGCAGCACTGTGGAATCGAACCATACCAGGCTTTCGCCCTGCGCCGGCAGCGCCAGGAAGCCGGGCTTCGCAGCCTGGATCGCCGCGAACATCGCGCCGTAGCCACCGTAGTAGTGCAACGGCAGGTAAATGCCCAAGAATAGCACGACGGCAAGGATCGCGGTGTCCTTGACCACCGCTGTCCAGGCAGATCCGTGAATGCCGGACACCGTGACATAGGCCGTTACGACAGCGGCACCAATCCAGATCGCGGCCGTGGGAGAGATCGCGCCATAAGCCGCCGTATCAACGATGATACCCAAACCCTTGAACTGAAGCACCAGGTAGGGAACCAATGCGACGATGCCGACTAACGCAACCAAGACGCCCAACGCGGGACTGGCATATTTGCGCGCGAAGAAATCCGGCTGAGTGATCAGCCGATGTTCCTTCGCGTAACGCCAGATCGGTGGCAGCAGCCAATACGACAGCACATACGCCAGGCAGCCATAGGACAGGATGTAAAAGGCCGGCGCGCCATGCCCATAGGCGAATCCGCTGCCGCCGAGGAAGGTGAACGTCGTGTAGATTTCGCCAGCCATCAACACGAAGACCAGGATCGTGCCGAAGCCCCGGCCGCCGACGGTCCACTGCTCCAGGTCCATGCTCTTACCGTGCCTAGCGCGCAACCCCAGCAGAAGTACCGCGACGACGGTTACGATAATAATGGTAAGAGCGGGGGTCATTTCGGGCCCCGTTGGACTTCACCGTTGGCAGGGTCCACTAGATAGATGATCGCCATGATCACCGCGGTGAGGACGATCCACAGGACGATCCACGCCAGTATCAGTGGCATACCCAGAACCAGGGGCTCGACACGGTTAAAATACGGGTACCGACCAGAACGCCCAGGAACGGCATCACGGCCAACCATTTCACGGATGCCATAGCTTTCTCCTGTGTCTCCTCCACACCCTAAGGTGTTGGGGTCGGCCAATGTGTTGGGGTCGGCCGCAGCTCCCGCGGTCGAGGCGATGGAAACGCCTTGAGACCTCGATGAATTGCCCGGGCAACCTGATCCCGCCGTCAACGTTTGAAGGTTATACCCCAGGAGATGCCCATGAGCGAGCGCGATCGCCCTAACGTAAGACCGAACGAATTCGCTGATGCAAAGCCGCCTCGGCGCAGCCGAAACGCTGTCTCCCAGGAGAGCGGGAGCGAAGGCAAGTCGGCGTCTGATAAAGGTAAGTTGCCGTCCGATTCAGATATTATTGCGGAGCTTGGTGATGAACTTGGTGGACCGGCTTGACCTTCGCGAAGGCATCTCCAAGACCTAGTTGATGTCTGGAACTTGGTATTTAACAAACGTTACTTTTACGCTGCCGTCGGGAACGCTTAGACTGCTACTCTCATTACCTCTGATATATGCCGGTCTGGGAAATTTGCACAGATTGACACGTCGTCCGGATGTTGAGTGGAGCGTGAAGTTCCGTGCTCGTTCATCCCACATGTTCTCGATGCCCGATTGATGCACGGACTACAAAAAATATCGATCCGGCGTAAGATCACTATGCCAGCGTGACCAGAGCTTGTGCATAGGAGGACAGATCGGATGCGAGGACGGCTGATCCCTACACTTGCCGCGGTAGGTTTGCTCTACAGCTATCAGCCCTCGCTTCAGGCTGCCCCTCCCGCCGGCGCCGATCCTGATCTGGCGCCCTGGTTCAAAAGCCTGCGCCAGCCAGAGACCAACCTGTCATGCTGCGATCGCTCCGACTGTCGGATGGTTCGGTATCGGATCGTTGACGGCCATTTCCAGGCATTCATCGGCGAAGAGTTCGCGCGTTGGCAGAATCCGCCCTACGCCTGGGTTGACGTCCCCGAGAACAGCGTTTTGCACCGCTTGGACAACCCCACCGGCGAAGGGGTCGCTTGCTGGGCCGGCTCCAAGATCATCTGTTTCATTGAAGGAACGGGCGCCTAGAGCGTGCTCGCCTGAGGCTGACCCAGTCGGAAGGCGTGAATCGCGCGATCAAAAAAACGCCTACACCATGATCGAACGCCGAAATTTGGATCAAATCCAAACGATCATGGTCTGAGCCCCGCGGAGGTCAGTGCGAAGGTAGATCCCGCAACGCCTGGTCTGCGTCCTTTCGCAGAGCGGCATCCTTAGCCACGTCGCGTGCGTCAGCGAGCCAGGTTCTCGCATCCGTGGCATCGCCCTGAGCCGCCGCGCTGCGCCCGGCCCGCAGGTAGAGGTCTGCCGCTTCCGAAGCGTTGGGGGTGAATTGGGCGGCCAGCGCGAGTGCGCGCGCCATTCCTCGATAGTCCAGCCGTTCCCGCCGCAGATCGGCAGCATGCCGCGCCAAAGCCGCGCTGTGCGACAGCCGCGATTGCAACTCGGCCACATCAGCCGGATTCGCGGCCGCGGTCAGTGACGCAGCGGCTTTTTCCAAGCCAGGCCGGTCATGACGGTCATCAGCGATCAGACCTCGTAGAAACCATGCGGCATTAGCCAATGCGGGGTCCTTGCTGGCAGTTAACTCCGCGGCCGCCTGGTCGGACGCCGAAAGATCGTGCAGCCTGAACAGCGCGATCGCCGAAATAAGGTCGAACTGCGGATCAACGATGCCGCGCCGCTTGAGTTCCACCTGCAGCGCCTGGGCGGTTCGCATGGCGTCGCGCGGTTGCCCCGCGCGTATTTGGGCCGTTGCCAAGTTGAATCCGGCATCGGCGATTGCGCCGGCATCGTCGCGCGTTCGCGCCCGTGCCAGCGCAGCACGGTATTCCGTCACCGCCTGATCCGGTTTATCCAAGTTGTAAGCGATATCGCCGGCGTGGTCGAACCGAGCGAGCGTGGCGTCCTCGGGAACGGTCTTGGGTTTGGACGAACAACCAGCCAGCAGTATCAGAACGAGGATCCCCCACCTCATGGCCGAACCTCGGCCGGCGACAGACGCCGAGGCTCGGGCGCGGCTGAACCGGACAACGGCCACGTGTGGCGCAACTGGTCCAATGCCTTCTCCAACTGCGCAGCGGCCTCCTGCGCCTGGGTCAATAGCGCCGGCAGCCCCGCCGCGGTGGTACCCAAGTCGCGCGTGATGGCCGGAAGTCTTGGCGTCGCATTTGCCAGATCGCGCGTCGCCTTCTGGGTCGAATTCGAGCACGGCATCGGCGCGATGTAGCAAGGCGGGGACGCCGTCGGGACCGCTGACTGTCGCCGTTACGCCCTTGACGTCCGCCAGGGAGGCGTTGAGCTGGTCAGTCGCGGCTTTCAGATTTACCAGCGTCTGCGACAACTGATTTGTCAGATCCTCGTTCTTTAGCAGTCGGCCGATATCGCCGTGGCCTTGGGACATGCCTTCCGCCGTGTCGGCAAGGACATGAATTGCCCGCCCAGCATCATCCAGGATCGGGAACACCTTCTGTTTCACCTGATCGATCATCGCTCCGATATTTTCTGTCGGGTCACGCTCCGTTGCCGCGTCGATCACCGCGTAATCCCAGTCAAGCTGCGCGCCGCTCCCGCGCGAGATGTCGAGAAATGCTGCGCCGGCCACTCCGAATTGCTTTTTCACCACCGCCTTGCTGTCGCGACGAATGAATCCCGTCGCCTGCTCTTCCAGTTCCGCCTCGGCATACATGCGTTGACTTGGGTCGACCACGACACGACGGATGGTGCCCACTCGTGTGCCCAGCAACTGGACGTCGGCACCGGCAGAGAGGCCCTGGCTGCCGGTTTCGGGCAGCATGATCCGCAGCTTCGCGGTGGAGCGGAACCAGTCGCTCAACAGACCGGCATGCAATACCGCAACGACGAACAGCCCGATGCTGACCAGCACCAGCAGGCCCACCCATTCGTCGGAATTTCGCAGAATCCTCATGCCGCGCGCGCCAGGCGCATCGGGGCCAGCCCGACATCGCTCAGCCGCAGCCGGTGAGTGGCGCGAACGGACCGGTCACGTGTCGCCGGACCCGGCCCTGCCAGCCACATGATCGTCACGCCTTGGCCGCGTGCTTCGGCACCAAGCTCCAAAAGCGTCGGGAGCAGATCGTCCTGTTGTGCGCTCCCGGGCAGTTCCAGGATCACGAGCCGCGGCTGGCCGAGGAATGCGCGCACACAAGCCGCGCGCAGCAGGTCAAGGTCGGTTAAATGGCGAGCCGGGCCGGCCGGGAGACCTGGCAGCCCGAAACGCTGGGCCAGCTTGGCGCCTTCGGCGCGCAGCGTTGCCTCCGGCTTGAGTGAGTGGTGCAGTTGCGCCAAAAGCAGCCGGTTAGCAACGTCTTGGGTGTCGGAGTGCAGGGGCAGGTGGAACAATCGGCCGATACGGCCGCGCAATGCATCGGCATGACGCCGGGGCGTGCGGTGCCAGTCGCGGCCCAGGAAGCGAACACGGCCGGCGCTCAGCGGCGCGAGGCCTGAACAAAGATCGGCGAACGCCGCACCGCGTCGCGATCCTGGAACCTCGATCACTGCGAAATCACCTTCTGACAATGCTAGATCGAGCGCGGCGAGCGGCATGCGTTCCCCCACGCCATGTGCCGCCTCGAGTGTCAGCGTGGGTGTCATAGGGCGGCACTCAGCAGCAGTGTTACCGCCATGATGCCTGTGACGCCCCGTGTGAAGCCGCGGGGCAGCAGGCTTGACGGCGTATCACCCTCCTGCGCGCCCAATCCGGTGAGGCAGCTGCTTAGGGCCACCACCAATCCAATGAGCAGCAACTTGGCCGGGAAAATTGCGAAATCACGGGCGGACATTGCGCGCAGCACATTGTTCAGGAAGGTGAAGATCGATGTATTCACCGCGCCTGCGAGGCGACCGGTCGCGAAGCCGCTGATCAAGGACAACGTGACGAACACTACACCTAAGGTGAAGGCACTCAACGCGAACGCTACGGCCCGTGGCAACACCAGATAATCGAAGATATCAATGCCCTCCGCTCGCAGGATGAGGATCTCGCCTTGCGCCGTCATCATGGCCAATTCAGCGACGGCCGCCGTGCCGGCGCGACCAAGTAGAATGATACCAACCAGAAGCGGGGTGATTTCGCGGAACAGGACAATGACCAGGATGCGGCCGATCTCCTGCTCCTCCCCGGCGGTTCGCAGCCAGTAGAGCGCTTCGAACACGAGGCCCAGACCGACGATAAACGCTGTTGCAGCGATAGTTCCGAGCGAACCGCCAACCGTTCGAGTGAGGGTGGCGCGAAACCCGGCCCGCACGGAGCGCCGCCAGGTTGACGGCAACACTCCCTCGCGCACCACGCCCCAAAGCAGGGCCGCGAGTTGCAGCATGTACGACGAGCGTCCTCGCACCTCAGCCCCGACGAGGCCGAGCATGCTCACGCCCGGCCCGCCAGAACGAAGCTGCGCGCCTCGCCGGTGTGCGGTCGATAAAACAGGCCGCGGGGGCGAAAGAGGAAACTCTGACGCAATAGCTGATATGCCCGTTCGCTGGTCTGGATCGTTTCCTCAGGGGCGGTGGCCGCTAATGCCTCGGCTCCATGGATCACCTCCCCCCACAGGTTGAAGAGTTCGGGTGGATCACCCAGCGAAGCGCCGACAACAGGCCCGACATCCAGTCCGAGGCCGAATACCCCTGGCCCGTCGTCGGCGTCGAACAAAATTGCGCACCGCTCTCGCAGCGCAATGGCGACCTCGGCCAGACGCTGAGCGGCATCCGCTACGCCAGCCGACTGCTCGGTGCCATATCCCGCAGCGGCGACGATCGTGCTACCGAGCATTTTAACATAAGGGACCGAGTGGGCGGCGGCGATCTCCTGCACGGCACAGACAATCTGGTTTGTCAGTGCCGCGGCGCCGGGGCTGCGGAGGGTCAGCACCAGCACAACGGCCTGGGGCAGGAGATCGCCCACGGTGTCGTGTGCCGTCAGCGCCGGATCGAGACCAAGCTCGTCAGCCTGCGGTTCGGATCTGGAAACGGCGAGGTTAGCGGGGGCCACGAGTGGCGCCGACGTGTCAGGCGGCGTTGCAAGACCTACCAACGTGGCGCATGCGCGAGCAAAATCGCGTGCGGCCGGGTCAGGACGTGCGTCTTCCAGCATCACCATGCCAATCGCGCGCTCTGATTGCCTGATAGGAACGGCAAAAATCGCGGTTGTTCCGAGCGGGGCCATCAGCGAGCCATGCAGCGCTACAGTCCGCCGGTCGCGGCCAGCGTCTGGTGCTTCAACCTCCTCGCCTTCCTTGATTGCGTCGAACAGCGCGGGCACCTCCTGGCGAGACAGTCGAAGCCCGGCAACGTGACCTCCGGTTGCAGGTTCAAAGCTGTCGTCGCAACGCAATATCTGGCCGTGGCCCGCCAGCCGCCAAACCCCTGCTCGCCTGGCGCCGGTGGCTTCGGCGAGCGTCTCCGTCAGCGCCTTGGGCGGTGTGCCTGCAGCGTCGAACATTCCGGCTTCGGAGGCCAATCTAGCAAAAGCAGCGCTTTGTTGCTGCACGGCCAGCGACCGTTCGGCGACCGCACGGGCAGCACGGTCGGCGCGTAGCCCCTGGCGCACCAAGAGCGTCGCCAACCCCACCGCAAGCGCCACGACGATGAGCGACAAAAACGCGGCGCGGCGTGAATTGGCGGAAATGAAGCCGCTGAATTCAGCCTCCGGCACGGTGATCAACAACAGCCAATCCTGTCCGTTGTTGGCGAGCGGTGTGACAATAGAAATCAAGCGGCGTCCACCGACCTCGATAACGCGGTTGCCTGGGCCCTGCGCACGAAAGTGATCCCAGGTCGCGACGAGGTCGGGGTCACCAATCCCCTCGATGTTGGCAGGCGCCAACTGGCCGTCGCGGTTTTGCAGGATGCGCGTCGGATCAGGACCGGCGACCATTTCCCCGTTCTTCGCAACGATGTATGCGCGGCCAGTTTGCCCGATCGAAAGTCCACCTAGAAAGTGGGAAAGCTCGTCGAGCCGAATGTCTACACCGACCACATCAGGATTGGCGTCGGGGCCGTGCACAGCGGCAGTAACGCCGGGTGCTCGCGCAGAGAAGAAGATATAGACCCCACTCCAGAACACATTATCGGCCGCACGCGCACCGGTGAACCAGGGCCGGGTGCGTGGGTCGAAATCGTCCTTGGGGTCCTGACGGCGCGCAGTGACCTTGCCGGAACTGTCCCGCGTGATCCACTCCACAGTTCGGCCAGATGGCTGCATCAGAATGCGCTTGGTTTCGGTAGCGCCGCGCGCACCATCGCCGGCACGGGTGACCAGCATGAAGTTTCCAGCGGCGTCGGCGAACAGGACATTGGCGATCTGCGGTGTGTCCTCCAGTACCGATGCGGCAAACACATACGCCTCTTCTGCGCGATCCGTCGGGCCCCCGCGCCCGAGCGTGGTGTGTGCCAGCAAAATGGCGTGTGACGCGGGTTCGAGATAGGCCGAGACCTGCATCGCGATACGCTCCTGCGTGCTGCGCAGCAGCGTATTCGACAGGCCGAGGACGCCAATGCGGTTGGCATGATCGGCATAGATGGCGATGCCAAGCAGAAACCCGATGATCAGACCGACACCGCCCAGCGGCAGGCCGATATGTAGCAGGGTGTTGCGCCGCCGCGCCCGCTCGGCCAGAGGATCGACATCGATATCGACAATGTCAGCGCGATTTGTCAGAGGAAGCCTCTGCTCAAGTATTTGTTACCGAGTACCGATTCTGGCACAAACAACAAGAAGGCGAATGTCATCAAAAGGTCAATGCAACGCGGCGCGATCCAGCGTCGACGCCGAGCATCGCGCTGCTCGTTACTTTATGACCAAGTGTTGATTGGCTTAGCGAGGAATTTGATCTTCGAAGTTGAAACCGATCCGGATTGGGGCGGACGGGTGTAAAATTCCTGATTGCGGCGAGCGGTGAACAGCGCATCCTAGCGGTCGTCGCGGGAACTGAATTCGCTCAGGCGAGACGAGACCGAGCGGACGTCGCGGTCCCAACCTGCGGCGCGAAAGGAACCTCAGTGATCGCGGTGACGCGCAAGGTTCGGCGCTAAGAGGGCGGTAGCGTGACGCGTTGAGCCGACTATCCATGGCGGCGTGGCGAGGAGCGGCCTGAGAGCGGGGCGGTAACCGCAAGCATTGCTCGCATAAGTGGCCGGCAGCAGGTAGAGAGAGCGCAACATCTCCCCTACTCCGAATGGCGGACCATGCTTCAGATTGATGACCTCGTGTTCAACGCATGGGGGCGGCGCTTCTTTGACCACGCCAGCGTCTTGGTGCCCTCAAGCGCCAAAGTTGGTCTGGTCGGACGTAACGGCGTTGGCAAAACCACGCTGTTCCGGCTGATCCAGGGCGAGCTTGCGCCCGATCAGGGCGACTTCCTGCTTCCGCGTGGTGCTCGGATCGCCAGTGTTGATCAAGAACATCCCGCCACGCCGGTCAGTTTGCTGGATACCATCCTGGCGGCGGACGAGCAGCGCGACTTGTTGCAAAAAGAACTAGAGGTCGCCGAGCCGGAACGGATCGCCGATATATATGCTCGTCTTACCGAGATCGACGCTGATCGCGCGCCGGCCCGTGCGAGCGAAATCCTGGCTGGTCTCGGCTTCTCCACCTCCGATCTCTCCCGGCCGATGTCGGAGTTCTCCGGGGGCTGGCGGATGCGGGTAGCGTTAGCGGCGGCGCTATTCGCCGAACCCGATCTGCTGTTGCTGGACGAACCGACCAACTACCTCGACCTGGAAGGTGCGCTGTGGCTCGAGGCGCGGCTTCGCAAGTATCCCAACGCCGCGATAATCATCAGCCATGACCGGGAGCTGCTCAATAATTCGGTCGATGCCATTCTGCATCTACATCAGGGCAAGCTGGAACTGTATACCGGCGGGTATGACGACTTCGAAAAACGCCGGGCAGAAAAGGCGCGTTTGCTGTCGGCATTCGCGGCGAAGCAAGCGGCGGAACGAGCACATCTGCAAAGCTTCGTTGATCGCTTCCGAGCGAAGGCCAGCAAAGCGGCACAGGCACAGTCTCGGATGAAACGACTTGCCAAGATGGAACCGGTCTCGATGACGATCGAGGAGCGGGTAGCTCCATTCACCCTGCCCTCTCCGACCCGGCCGCTGGCGCCGCCGTTGATTCGATGGGAAGCGGCGTCGGTGGGTTATGGGTCGGATCCGGTGCTGCGCGATTTGAATTTGCGGCTGGATGTTGATGACCGGATCGGGTTGCTGGGGGTGAACGGGGCCGGCAAATCGACATTTGCCAAGATGGCTGCGGGTGTACTTGATTTGCTGTCCGGGCATATGCAGCGGGAGCGGCGGATCAAGGTCGGCTGGTTCCACCAACATCAGATAGAGGCGCTCAACCCTGCCGACACGCCGCTGGATATCATTCGGCGTGAGCGGCCGAATGACAGCGAAACGTCTCACCGGTCGCGGCTGGCAGGCTTTGGGATTACTTTCGACAAGCAAGCCACCACTGTGGAAAACCTGTCGGGCGGGGAACGCGCACGGCTGTTGCTGAACCTAGTGGCGATGGGCGCACCACATCTCCTGATCCTGGACGAGCCGACAAACCATTTGGATGTCGACAGCCGCCGTGCCCTTCTGGATGCGCTGAACGACTACCGTGGAGCGGTGATCCTGATTACGCATGATCGGTCGCTGATGGACCTGGTTGCCGACCGGTTGTGGCTGGCGGCTGACGCGAAGGTGGTGCCGTTCGAGGGGGACTTGGACGACTACGCGCGACTGGTATTGGATCGCGCCAAAGCTGGCAATGCGCCGAACCAATCTCGCGGAAACAAGGCGAAGCGGGTAAAGAAGGCCGCTTAAGGCGGGCGCAAGATGGATGCCCGACCTCGTCAACAACCCGCGAGGATTGAAGTCGAAGGGTGGTATTACATTGCCGTGAGGTCTCTAATCCCTCGGTGCACGGAACGCGGCGAAGACCGCGCATCACGGCATGGGGGACGGGTATGGAAGTCGAACTTGGAAGGCGAGCGCGGGACGCGTTGCCTAGTTTTTTTGGCCCGCTGGGCGCGTCTGGTGCTTCGCCGGCGCCAACGATTGGTTGTGATGGCGGGACGTTAGGCGATCGTTTCCCTGGCGCTTGTTCTCGGCTCGACAGGCTGAATCCTAGAGGTTTGTGCAGGTCACCTGTTCCTGCAGCCCCGATATCATCGTCCGTCATAATTCATCAGATCGCGCAAGGCCCGTTCGCGCAGAATGGCGTGCTTCGAGTGGTGTTCGAGAGGCGACCACCTCGGATGAGGTGATGATTGACAACAATGACCAACCATAGGGGAGACGAATGCGAAAAATTCTAATGGCAGCGGCGTTCGCGGCGTTAGTGCCGTTCAGCGGATATGCCCAAACCGACGCTGATCTGGCCCAGGGGGCGCGAAAGGACACATCGGACGTCCTCAATTATGGCATGGGCTACGACTTGAAGCGGTTTAGTCCGCTTAAACAAATTAACCGTGACACCATCAAGCGGTTGGTTCCGGTATGGAACTATAGCTACGACGACAACAAAAGCGAAGAATCCCAGCCCCTGATATATAAGGGCGTACTCTACGTCACGACTAATTCAGCAACCATGGCACTCGACGCGAAAACCGGACAGCAGCTCTGGAAGTCGAAGATCGAATATCCGCCCGAGACCCCTCGGATCGTCTGCTGCGGCATCATCAATCGAGGTCTGGCACTTTACGACGGCAAGATCTTTCGCACCACGCTTGACGCTAACGTAATCGCGCTCGACCAGAAGACCGGCAAGGAACTGTGGCGGTCAAACGTTATTGACTGGAAAGACGGCTACTCCATGACTGTGGCCCCGCTCGTCGCGGACGGCGTGGTCATTACCGGTATCTCGGGTGCGGAATATGGTATTCGCGGCTTCATCGATGGCTGGGACCCAGGCACTGGCAAACATCTATGGCGCACCTACACGATTGCCGGTCCCGGTGATCCCGAAGCCAAGAGCTGGCCGGGCGACACTTGGCAGCATGGCGGCGGATCGACCTGGATCACAGGGTCGTTCGATCCGGAACTGCACACAGTCTTTTGGGGTACCGGCAACGCCGGATCATGGAATCCCACCCAACATCCTGGCGACAACCTCTACAGTTGCTCGGTTTTGGCGCTGGATCCCAAAACCGGAAAGATGAAGTGGCATTTTCAGTTCACGCCAAATGATCCGTATGACTATGACAGCGTCGCCGAGATGGTGCTGGCCGATCTGACCGTCGGCGGCAAACCCATCAAGGCAGTGATGGACGTCAACCGCAACGGCTTCATGTACGTGCTCGACCGCACTGACGGCAAGCTGATCGCCGCCAACCAATACATCACCAAGCAGACGTGGGCAAAGGGCATTGATGAGAGTGGACGGCCGATCCCCACCGAGATTACCGACCAGGTTCGACAAGGCAAGGAAGTCGACGTGTGGCCCGGTGCCATGGGCGGCAAGAACTGGAGCCCGGTCTCGTTTGATCCGGAAACCGGCCTGGTTTACGCCAACACTTTGAATTTCGGCATGCACTACAAGCCGGTCGACGCGCAATTCCGCGCCGGCCTGACCTATTGGGGTGCAGATATCAGTTGGATTTGGCCGGACGGAGCGCGCGGCGGCCTCAAGGCGATCGATCCGCTAACCGGCAAAGCCAAATGGGAAGCGAAGAGCGATATCCCACGCTTCTCCGGCGTGCTGTCGACGGCAGGCGGGGTGGTACTTGCCGGGAAGCTCACTGGCGAATTTGAAGCGTTCGATGCCGACAACGGCAGCAAACTGTGGCAGTTCAAGACCGGGTCCGGCATCGAGGGTCAGCCAGTTACCTGGGAGCAGGACGGCGTGCAGTATATTGCTGTCTCCAGCGGCATCGGCGGCGTCTATGACCTGTTCTCCGGTGACGAACGCCTGTCCGCTGTTCCAGCTGGCGGCTCACTCTGGGTATTCGCGTTAGCGCCACAGTAACCGTGCGAAGGCGCCTTAAGAGTGGGGCGCCTTCCTGCTTCCCCATCGGAGAATGGAATGAGGTTCGCTGCCTACTCGCTGGTGGGAGTTTTGTTTTGCGTCTATGCTTTGTCAGCACATGCGGATAGTGCGCCGGAGGCTCCACCGTCCCCGGAGGAGTTCGCCAAGGGTGCGCAACTATTCGCAAGCATTTGTTCGCACTGTCACGGACCGCAGATGGTGAATCCTGGGACGATCTCATTTGACCTGCGTAAGTTTCCGCACGACGATCGGGCGCGTTTCTTCAATTCCGTGCGGAACGGCAAAAACGCAATGCCACCCTGGAAGGACATCCTTCACCCTGATGAAATAGAGGCCATCTGGGCTTATGTTCGTACCGGTGGGGTTGCGCCATGATCAAACCGTTGGCGCCTGTCCTTGCGTGCCTTGCCGTCCTGGCCGGCCCCGCATGGTCACAGAACGCTACAACCACGGACGAGGCTCCGTTAAGGGTCTGTCTGCAGTCGAACGATCCGCCATTGTCTGCCCGCGGTGGAGATGGCCCCAGCGGATTCGTCCTTACCCTGTCGCAAATGATTGCCGAACACTTAGGTCGTCAGCTGGAAGTTCAATGGTTCGTTAGCCGAGACGACCCGGATGCAAATCTAGTTAAAGATGCTAACGCCCTGCTGTCCGACGGCCGATGCCAGCTTCTCGCGGAATATCCCTTATTGGATGAAACGCTTGAGACGCCCCGCGCATCGACCGCTAAGCTGCCGCCGTTCGATGGCGCGACGCCAGACGATCGTCGCCGATGGGTCAAAATGAACTCGCTGGCGGCAACGACGCCCTATAGGCTGGATGCACTAACAGTCTTACTGTCAGCGCAAGAGGCGAACCGTAAGGTCCGGCGTCTCGCCGACCTTGATGGCCTGAAGGTCGCGGTTCAGATCGCAACATTGCCTGACGCCATCGCAATGAAGTATGGTGGTGGCCAGCTGATCGAGCATGTCATACACATGCGGGAGGCACGGGACGTGTTTCAGGCGCTCCAAGCTGGTAACGCCGATGCGGCGTTTGTCGATGTTCGGTCGTTTGACGCATGGCGGGCTGCGCACGGTCCCGGCGGGCTCGCGCTTTCGGGCTACATTCACTCACTGGCGTTTAATATGGGTTTCGTCGCACTGGCTTCGAATATGCCTCTGATCAAACAGGTCGATGCCGTCCTCGCCGATCTCCAGGCGCACGACGCGATCGCGCCGGTGGCGGCCAACGCGGGACTGACGTTCATGCCGCCAAGATCGCCTGCGGTGCGTCCGAACGTTCCGCCGGCGGCGCTGGAGGGTGACTGATCAGCCGGGGCATGCAGTGCCGTAGAGGCTTGTTTAGCCCCACTCCACCGGCAATTCGATCAGCCCACGTAAGGTAAAGCTAGTCCGCCAACTCGGCCGAACCGGTTGAACCAACCGTAGCGACGGCAAGCGGCGAACGAGCGTATCGAACACCACGGCCGCTTCGATGCGCGCAAGCTGGGCGCCAAGACAGAAGTGGATGCCGCCGCCGAAGGATAGCGGCTTCAGATCCTTGCGGATGATGTCCAGCCGGTCGGGATCCTCGAACACCGCGGGATCGCGGTTGGCCGCGCCGACCAGCGAGACCACGGTGTCATTCTCCGCCAACGCAACGCCACGGAATTCCAGCGATTCACTGACTGTTCGGCCGACCGCCTGAACCGGCAATTCATAGCGCAGAATTTCCTCGATCGCGTTCGGAATTAGGGCCGGATGGTCCCGCAGCATCGCCCATTGGTCCGGGTGCCGCAGCAGGGCCAGGATGCCGTTGCCGATCAGATTGACTGTCGTCTCATGACCCGCGGCAAACAGCAGATTGACGTTGGCGCGCAACTCAGCGGTGCTCAAACGATCCCCGGCCTCCTCCGCCTGAACCAGTAGTGTGATCAGATCGTCTCGCGGTTCTTTACGACGCTGCTCAAACAGCGCCTCGAAATACGCCGCCGATCTTTGCGTACCCGCATTCGCTGCATCCAGTTCAGCGCGCGTGGGCGGCGTAGGATTGAGCAAGGCGCCCCCGGAACCGGACTGAGCGACGAAATGCGCCCGATCAGCCTCCGGGATACCCATCAGTTCGCAGATCACCAGCATCGGCAAGGGAAATGCAAGGTCACGAATGGCATCCATCCGGCCGTTGGGCATGACCTTCTCAAGCAAACGGTCGGTCAATTCCTGGACCTGGTCGCGCAAGGCCTCTATCCGCCGGGCGGTGAATGCCTTGGTCACGAGGCTGCGCAAACGGGTATGGTCGGGGGGATCGCGCATCAGCATCATGTGGGACAACTCGACCACCGCCGGTTCATCCATGGCTGTCGGTCCGAAGCGTCGCATCAAGGCATCGGGATCGTCATAGTCCCGGCCGAACCGCTTGTCTTTCAGCATCAGACTGGTGGCCTCGTAACCGGTCAGGAACCACCGATTCATTGGCGCTTTCCAGACCGGCGCGAGCTCACGCATTCGGCTGTACACCGGATAGGGATCGGCGATGAAGCCCGGGTTCCGAACGTCGAACGGGGGTTTGGCTGGGTCGAGCATTGGGCAGCCTCAGGTAGTGCCTAGGAATGGTAATGGCAGGCCGGGCTCCCGCGGACCACTCAGCGCGCCCGGCTATGCCTTCCGCGGAGAGCAGCGACAAACGATATATTTCGGGCTATCCTTCCCCAGAGGCAGATCATGGCCGACCACGCCTGCTCTCCTGCGTCATGCGCACCAACTGCCGGCGCACATCGCCGGATGTCGCGACGGCTTCGGACCAGGCGAAACGGACCACCCGCTCGCCCGACGCTAAATCGAAGCCGTCCACATCCGCGGTGACCATCCTCCAATCCCCGAGCGAGCCGGCGATGGCGGCCAACGCGTCGCTGTGGTCGCGGTTGCAGTGCAACAGGATCCCCTCCTCCGCCGCTAAAATCGCCGCAGCGGCGTCAGCGTCTGGAACTAAATCCGCCTCCTTCACCCGCGCTGCCTTGCCAAAACCAGCCACCAGTAGACCGCCCGCAGGCTTGATCCGCCACGTCGCGAAATCGCCGAAATCGGCATACAAAGAGGCGTAAGGATGCACCGCCAGATACCGCGCCTTCAGCGCCGGATCAGCGACCACCTCAGCCACACCCGTCACCGTCACACGTGGGGTTGTCTGGGGGTTCGCGGTCTCTGCGATCCCGGTCACCATCACCGAACACCGGGGATCGGCAGCAAGATGCCGTGTATGCTCCGACAGCCGCGAGAGCAGCAGCAGCAGTGATCCGTCCGGCATACACGCCGGTGTTACCAGCGAAGCGAACGGCTGGCCCTGCGCACTCGTCGCCAAGCAACCTTCGCGGGCAGCCCGCAGCAATCGCCTAGCCTGCCAACCCGGACTTTCAGCAACCGGCTGAGATGCCATATTTCGTTCACTCCACGCCCGCAATCCGCCCACAATCGTCTAACATGTAGTGCTACGTTGGCGAACGGACTCGCAAGGAACATCGAATGAAGCAGACCATCGCCCTGGTTGACGACGACCGCAATATCCTCACCAGCGTGTCTATGACCCTCGAGCAGGAAGGTTTCACGGTCCGCACTTACACCGACGGCGAAAGCGCCCTTCAGGGGTTAGCCACTCGTCCGGTGGACCTGGCGGTGCTCGATATCAAGATGCCTCGCATGGATGGTATGGAGCTACTGCAGCGCCTGCGCCAGCGCAGTTCCATGCCGGTCATTTTCCTGACTTCAAAGGATGAGGAGGTTGATGAACTAATGGGCCTTCGCCTCGGCGCGGACGACTACATCACCAAGCCGTTCAGCCAGCGCTTGTTGCTGGAGCGAATCCGGGCGCTGTTGCGCCGGAACGAAGCCGGCAAGGCCGAGGGGTCCGGTACCGCTCCCGGCGGCGTCATGACGCGGGGCGACCTGGTGCTCGACGAGACTAAACATCAGTGCACCTGGAAAGGTCAGGATATCCAGCTCACCGTCACTGAATTTCTTTTAGTCAAGGCGCTGGCCGCCCGCCCCGGCATGGTCAAGAGCCGTGACCAGCTTATCGATGCCGCTTATGGGGAAAATATTTACGTCGACGACCGTACCATCGACAGCCACATCAAGCGTATACGCAAGAAATTCCGTATCGGCACGGAAGAATTTACCCATATCGAGACACTTTACGGCATCGGCTATCGCTATAAGGAGCAGTGATTGCCTGACGGGGCCATGTTCTCCGGGCTGACGCGGTCAATCGCGCCGATCGCGCGCTTTCGCCAGCGCTGGGTGTCGCCGTTACTGCGCCGCATTCTGTCAGTCAACGCATTGCCGTTAGCACTGCTGGTGGTGGCGCTGCTTTATCTCGATCAATACCAAAACGGTTTGCTGGAGGCTCAGGTCAGCGCGCTGCGGGAACAGGCGCGGGTTTTCGCCGGTGCGCTTGGCGAAAGCGCTGTCCGCACCACCGACCCAGACAATCCCAAACTGGTCTCGGAGGTCGCTGTTTCCCTGCTTCGTCGCCTAACGGAGCCCACGCCTGACGCCCAGGCTCGCCTCTATGCGCCGGACGGCACACTTTTGGCCGATTCCCGCGAGCGGGAAGGCCCAAACGGAGTGATGACCTCCGAACCGCTTCCGCCGCCACCGGACCATGGGCCGGTGCTCGCAATGATAAGCTGGATTTATGACAGAGTGCTTGGCCTGCTTCCGCATGCCGCTCCGACCACGCTTGTCGATATCACTCCGTCGGCTGGAGGGCCTGACTGGCAACCTGATGTAAAAGAAGAGCTCCGTCTCAACAGCGCCGGCAACAGCAACGAAACCGCACCCTATATCCGCCGCACTCGCGACAACCGTCTGTTGGTCACTGTGGCTGTCCCGGTCGAACGGGACAAGCACACTGTCGGCATCATCTCGCTGACCCGTGAGGCCCGAGAGGTGGACGAAAGCCTGTTTACCGTGCGGATGTCGATCCTGGCATTATTTGGCCTGGCTTTGGCATTGACGGTGCTGCTGTCTTGGTACCTGTCGCTGACGATCGCGCGTCCTATCCTGCGGCTGGCCGAGGCTGCGGCTGATATGCGCGAAGGCCGTGGCCGGTCCGGCAGCGTGCCGCCTTCTCTGCTACGGCGACGCGACGAGGTCGGTGTGCTGGCGTCTGCCCTCTCCGATTCCTCCGCTGCATTATGGGCTCGGATGGACGCGACAGAACGATTTGCCGCCGATGTGGCACATGAAATTAAGAACCCGCTATCATCGATTCGTAGCGCGATCGAAACGTTGCGCCGTATCGAGGAACCTGGTCGGCAGCGGCAATTATTGACGATCATCGCCCAGGACGTAGTACGATTGGACCGGCTGATCAGCGACGTCTCCGACGCTTCTCGGCTGGACGCGGAATTGTCCCGCGTGACCGCGCAACCGGTCGAACTGGTGCCAATTTTACGCATATTGCAGGAGCTGGATGAGGCTACGCGTGAGGAGGACACTGATCCGAAGCTGGAATTTGTCGCCCCGCCCAACGGGCTCAAGGTCTGGGCGGTGGAAGATCGGTTAGTACAGGTGCTGCGGAATCTGATCGGCAACGCGCGTTCGTTCAGCCCTCCTCGCGGCCGCATCGTTGTACGCGTGCGGGAAGTTGGCGCTGTTGCGGAACTATGCGTAGAGGATGATGGTCCCGGAATTCCGGATGCAAGCCTGGAACATATCTTCGACCGGTTCTACTCGGAGCGGCCCACCGGCGAGAGTTTCGGTCAGCATTCCGGTCTGGGCCTTTCGATCAGCCGGCAAATTGTCGAGGCGTTGCAGGGACAAATTTCTGCGGAAAACCGCCGGGACGGCACCGGGCGCGTGCTAGGCGCTCGATTTATCGTGCGACTACCGGTCGCCTGAATGTATGCGATCCAGCACGTCCCTGAGGTTTCAGATCTTGATGGCAGTTCGTGGGCGGTCTAGGCTCGTTCCCGGCCCAGCCCCAGTTAACTTATCGTGCGCTTCAAACAAATGGGCTGGGAATATGCTTTAACTATCCGTCACCCCGCAACCAGCACACCGCACCATGGGAGGCACCCATGCCGTTTGATGGACTTGGATATGTAAGCTCGACTACGACCACTGTCTCGAAGCCTTCGCTCTGGACGCGCCTATCACATCTCATGTTCGGCGCCCCACCCGTTTCGAAGTCAATCCCGTTGCACGCGTTTCAGCCGTTGCCCCCCGGTCAGCCGGACGCTGTGACGCTTCAGGTTCTCACAGTTGGCCGAGCGCTGATCGAGGACCGGAAGGACTGGGTCCAGCGGCGCTACGAAACGCGTGATGGACGGCGCTGCGCCGTTGGCGCCCTGCGTGGAGCCGCACGGCTAATGAACCTGCACGGTCCCCAAACTGGGGCGAATACGATCCTGCTCTCGGTTGCGATGAGCCGAGGCTTTAACGACATCGAGAGCATGAACGACAATTCGAGCCATCGTCAGGTTATTTCGGCATTTGACGAGGCGATCGGGCGGGCACGTCAATACATGCAGTAAACGCCAGACTCTTGACGTCATGACCCGGAGAAGCTCGGGTCATGCCGCAAAGGGCTTTATCAGCGCGCCTTGCGCGATGAGCGCTGGTCATTGCAAGGATCGTCGGCGGCGGGGTGCGGGCCACGCAAGTGTCGGATTGACTGGTAGCTCACGCTCTTTGCAATGACAAACGGGCGCAATGACAACGGGACTGTGTGAAATGAGCCCGATTCGTAATCCTAACCGCTTTCACCGTTGTCCGTGACGGGACGCCATGCGCGTCCCGCTCGTTTCAGCAAATCATCGGCCTCAGCCGGGCCATCACTGCCGGAGGCGTAATTTGGGAAACCTTGCGGCGTCTGGGTTGACCATGTGTCGAGCACTTTCCCAACGACCCGCCAAGTTTCCTCGACCATGTCGGCCCGGTTGAAAAGTGTCTGGTCACCTGTCATGACGTCGTAGATCAGCGTCTCGTAACCGATATTTGGTTCCTTTGGAAACCAGTCGGCATATTTGAACGTCATTCGCACCGCCGCGAGATCGACAACAGGACCAGGGCGCTTCACCTCGAATTGCAACGAAATACCCTCGTCCGGCTGAATTTGCAGCAATAGCCAATTGGGCGGCGGGGCTGCGACGTTGGTATCCTCGAACGGCGCAAACGGCGCGGGCTTAAAGCGAATGGCGATTTCCGACACACGGCGAGACATGTGCTTCCCGGTGCGCAGATAGAAGGGAACGCCGGCCCATCGCCAGTTGTCGATTGCCAATTGCATCGCGACATAGGTCTCGGTTCCTGAGTTGGGGGCAACGTCCTTTTCCTGCCGGTAGCCGATCACGCCTTGGGCACCGGGACCGTATTGGCCGCGGACAGCATTTTCTGGCTCCACTGTGTGCATGGCCGAAAACACGTCGGTCTTCCGGCTGCGCACAGCCTGGGCGTCGAAGCCGGCAGGCGGCTCCATTGCTACCATGGCTAGCAACTGAAACACATGGTTCGGGACCATATCCCGCAGGGCCCCGGTTTTTTCATAGAAACGGCCGCGCGATTCGACGCCGACCGTTTCGGCAACGGTAATCTGGATGTGGTCGATGCGGTCTCGATTCCATAGCGGTTCAAACATCCCGTTGGCGAAGCGCAGCGACATGATATTTTGCACTGTCTCCTTCCCAAGAAAATGATCGATCCGGTAGATCTGATGCTCCTCTGCGCAGCGCAGGATTGTGGCGTTCAACGCCCTGGCGGACTCCTCGTCGTGGCCGAACGGCTTTTCGATCACCACGTGGCGCCAGCGCTCAGGTTTCTTGCCATCTTGATCCCAGTTTTCCTCGAACAGCCCTGCCTTGCCGAGGTGAGTGACCACGGGACCGAAAAATCGGTCTGCGGTGGCCAAATAGAACAGACAGTTCCCCTGGGTACCGGACGCCTGGTCCAGATGCTGCTTCAGTTTTCCATACAGGCCGTCGTCGTTTAGGTCGCCTTTTATATAAGCGATGTGACCGGTCAGACGCTTCCAGGTGTCCTCATCGACTTTGTCGATCCGGCTTTCGCTGGCTGCGTGGCCAACGAAACTCTCCATCATCTTGTGCAGACTGTCGCGCCACGTGTTGGCATCCAAGTCGGCGAGGTCGACACCGATGAGTTCGAAGTATTCCGGTAACAACTTCGTGGTCGCGAGATTGTATAACGCCGGCACCAGAAGGCGCTTCGTCAGATCACCGGCGGCACCGAAGATGACCATGGCGCACGGGCCAGGCGGGCGAGCGGTGCGCCTCGGCGGAGCGGCCACGACCTGGCCCTGAGGACTTGCTGTGGTCGATTGCGCGATTGGGGTGTCTGACAAGATGAGGTCCGCCTGATTAGGGTTAGCTACACGTTGAGATGGACACGATTATACCATGACGGTTTGCGCTTCTGCCGGAAGGCAGTGGTGCCTTCGATCCCTTCCGACGAGGCGCGCTGCGTCCAGCCCTCGTGCGCCAGCATGGCGATCTGGCGCTCATCCAACAACAGGTTGTTGGCCCCGAGGAAGCTACTTTTGGTAGTTGCGATCGCGGTGGGGCTGCCCAGAAACACTGCGTCGAGAACGCCGGCCAGTTTTTCCTCCATGGCATCCGCGGGCACCACTTCGTGGATCAGGCCGATGCGCTCTGCCTCGCCGGCGTCGAACCGTTCGCCGGTCAACGCGTATCGGCGTGTATGCCGCAGGCCGATGGTGTTGACCAAATGGGTGGAGATCGGCGTGGGCGCGACCCCGACGCGGATTTCAGTAATCCCAAACTGCAAATCCGGGGTGGCGAAGGCGACGTCGACGCAGCACACGAAGCCGACTCCACCGCCGAAGCAAGCGCCGTGCACCAGCGCAATCGTCGGCTTGGGGAATTCGTTGAGCAACTGCATCGCTCGGGTGGTCGCGATCGAAGCGGCGTAATTTTCGGGCGGGGGATAATGGGCGACCTTGCCAAGCCATCTGATGTCGGCGCCGGCCAGAAAGTGCTTGCCGGCGCCTCGAACGACAAGACAGCGCACCGTCGGGTCGGCGCGGAGACTGTTCAAACCCTGGATCAACCCGTCAAGCATGGCGGCGTTGTAAGCATTCCCAACCTCCGGGCGATTGAGGGTGACGGTAGCGACGCCACGGTCGTCAGTCGAAAACAGCACGGGTAACTGGGGCATGACGGTTCCAGTCTCGGTTCGGCGCGGGCCGAGATTGCAGCACCGGCGACGGATAGCAAGAGAGCATCCAGCAAGGCATCTCATGCGGTGGCGATTATGCACTACTTGACTAACAGGTCGATCGGTGCCATATCTATCTCCGTCAGGCATGGAGCGCCCCCAGATGGGTTCGCCGCAATTCACTCGTCAGATGACGATCCCAGAATGGGAAGCGTTCTTCCCGGATGACGATGCCTGCAAGGCTTACCTGACACGTCGCCGCTGGCCGAGTGGTGTCGTAGTCTGCCCACGGTGTGGCAACGACAAGGTGTATCCGGTCACTGGACGCCCTTTCCATTGGCAGTGCACACGGTGCGTCAAAGCTGGTGGTTACCGCTTCTCCGTGCTGGTGAACACGATCTTCGAGAACACCAATATCGGCTTGCGGCAGTGGTTCAAGGTCATCTACCTCATGCTGAGCAGCAAGAAAGCTATAAGCAGCCTGCAAATCCAGCGGATGATGGGCTTCGGGTCCTATAAGACCGCGCTTTGTATGACGCATCGCATCCGCGCTGCCATGGCCGACCCGGAGTTCCGCAAGCTGATAGGCATCGTCGAGGTGGATGAGACCTTCGTCGGCGGCAAAAACAAAAACCGGCATGCTGACAAGCGCACCGATGGACCTGGAGGCGCCGGTAAGACCGCCGTCATGGGAGCTATTCAGCGCGGCGGCACAGTTGTCGCTCGCGTGGTCAAGCATGTGGACATTCTCACCGCCACACGGTTCGTCAATGAAGCCGTCTCCACCAAGGTTGATCTGGTCGCGACCGATGAATCCCCGATCTACAACCGCCTAAGTGAGCGGCGGATTCATGAGTCGGTCACTCATAGCCGGGGCGAATACGTTCGCGGCGAGGTCCACACCTGCACGATCGACAGCATCTGGTCGCTCCTGAAGCGCGGCATTATCGGGACCTTCCACAACGTCAGCGCGAAGTATCTGCCGCTCTACGTTGCCGAGTTCGAATGGCGCTACAACCACCGGGACCACGAGGATATCTTCGGTGAGGCCGTAGCACGGTGCTGAGGCGCGTTGACTGGCGGACGCCTCAGACAAGGGTGTTTGTCGCCAGCGAGAAGGAGCCGAGGCAGTTGGAATTGCCGTTGCAACCGGGAACTCCTCAGTGAACCTCGATGAGATTATCGGCTTAGCGACGCTACTATTTACGGGCGCGTTCATCGTTATTTGGGACATTTCATTAGGGGCCTGGGGGGGATTGGAAAAACCAAAAAACAAGAAAACTGAACCCCAGCATATAAGAGATGATGCCGACGATGATCATGAAAAATCCTTGGAAGCCCATCTCAGGCATTCCGTAGAAAAGAAAAAGACCTGCTACCAAAAAGCAAAAAAATACTTTAGTAAGTGGAATAACATAGTCTCGGCGCTGACTTCTCCTTTTCGTCGCTTCTTATACTGTATTGACTCTGATGCTGTTGGACGTTACGCGCAAATCCTTCACCGATGTCCAGCGCTCCTTCGTATATCCAGCTCAGTTCCGTTTCATGCTCACAGACAATCCGGCAAACCTTTTGATTTCCAGATTCGACTGGAAAAACAGTGGGAATACCCCTACGCGAGATTTGAGCCTCTGGCTTAATTCGTATCATTATTCCAAACGAATCGGAGAAACATTCTCGTTTCCAGATTTCCAAACCAAGGGCCAGACCATGACTACGACACTTCTGGGACCGCAGTCTGACGTTTGGAGCACCGATGTTGCCTCTTCCTATGACATATCTCTCATCAATTCCGGGAATCAGTTTGTATATGTTTGGGGATGGGGACGTTATCGTGACGTATTCGATGGGACCGCTATGCATCTTACACGGTCGTGCTTGGAGATTTACCACATAGAAATTACTCAAAATCCACAAAACCAAGACCAAACCCAGAGCACGATCTTTTGGCGGCCGTGTGAACGAGGGAACTGTGCAGACGAGGAGTGTGTGGAACAGCACATACCCTTCCCGCCAAATTTTATCGATGCGCCAGCGCTCTCCGCCCCTCCGGTAATTACCCACCCTCTGCCAACAATAGAAGCACCTCCTCACGACACGTCATCCGGGCCGTGAGGCTCAAAGAGATCGCCGGCCTGTCGGAGAAGATTTTGCTCTAAACGGCGTGAGTAGTCAAGTTCGGCATAATCGCCCATGCGGTCGGGTGAACCGGGCCACAAAATCAGAGGCCAGTGGTTCAAAACCAACGGCACTACCCGTCTGATTTAAACCCCTAGCCTTCCGAAACACGTTGGCCTCATATTGCCCGAGTACCGTTCCTACGCATGTCCTGCGCATGCGGCCTTTGCCAATAAGGGACTACGCTTGACCAAACTATCCCTCACGCCCATCGGCACGTTACACACGCCCTGGCTCACCCTCGACGACTGCCCGCGCAACGGGCGGCAGCCCGATCCCGCACCCATTTGCACTGTTAGAATATTGTCCGAATACCTGCCTGGGCTCCAAAGCCTCGACGGATTCTCGCATCTCATCCTGCTCTACTGGCTCGATCAGCCGCATCCGGTCCGGCTGTTATTCACGCCGCCCTTCGAACTCCCAACCGCACGGAGTGTTCGCCTCGCGCGCTCCGTGGCGGCCCAACCCGCTCGGCCTTTCGGTTGTCACGCTCGATGGGTTCGACTCTCCGGACGTGCTGAGAGTTCGTTACCTCGACTGCCTCGATGGCACCCCCTTGCTCGACATCAAGCCCTATCTGTCAACCACGGACAGTGAGCCGCACGCAACGATGGGCTGGCTCGACCAACATGCCACCCGGAACAGGAACACCGGCGTTAGCTGAACAGGGCCGCCACTTTGGCCAGCGTCACCCAGATCCCCCAAAGAATTGGGATGCCCACCGCCGCCCAGGCCAGCGACGAGGCTAGGCTGAGACCGCCGGTGGCGGAGGAGCTACTTACGGCGGAAGGGGCCTGAGTGGCTGCCCCGCCCGTGGCCTGCAAGGCGGTGACTTCAGCATCCGACATGTACCACTTATGCGCTACCGGCCTCACTAGCATGTTAGCCACCAAGCCGATCACCAGCAACCCAGCCAACAAGTACAGCGTGACGTCATAAACTGATGAGCGCGGCACGCCGGCCGAAATAGCTGCTTCTCGCATATATGCGACGAGCACAGGACCGATGACCCCCGCGGTGGACCATGCGGTCAGCAGGCGGCCATGGATCGCGCCAACGAATTGCGTGCCGAACATATCCGCCAGATACGCCGGCACGGTCGCAAAGCCGCCGCCGTACATCGACAGGATAACGCAGAAGAAGGCGACGAACAGGACCTTGCTGCCTGCATGAGCCGCCCACGGAGCCAGAGCGTACATCGCGATCCCAAGCAGGAAGAACACGAAATAGGTTGGCTTGCGGCCGATATGGTCGGACAACGAGGCCCAGAAAAAGCGGCCGCCGATGTTGAACAGCGACAGCAGTCCGGCAAATCCCGCGGCTATGGCTGCCACCGCGCCGCGCTGAGAGTCGCTCAGGGCAGTGAATGAAACGTCCGGATGACCGACTAACGATCCGCCGAAGATTTCCTGCAACATCGGCGATGCCATGCTGATCACTCCGATCCCCGCCGAGACGTTCATGCACAACACCACCCAGATGCACCAGAAGGCCGCTGTCTTATGGGCATTCATTAGATGTACCTGGCCATGGGTGATCATCGCCTTCACATTCGGTGCAGACCGCCTCCATCCGGCAGGCTGCCAGTCCGGCGCCGGTACGCGATAGCCGAACGCCCCGCCCGTCATGAAGACGAAGTAAACCAGGCCCATCACCACAAAGGTCTGCCACACGCCCGGTGATCCCGGTGCCGCGAAATGCGCCATCAGAATCTGCGCCAGCGGGGCGCCGATCATCGCGCCGCCGCCGAAACCCATGATCGCCATGCCGGTGGCCATGCCACGCCGGTCCGGAAACCATTTTATCAGTGTTGAGACGGGGGAGATATAACCAAGTCCCAGGCCAATACCGCCAAGGACTCCGGTGCCGAGCCAGAGTATCCACAGTTGATGGGTAATCACGCCGACTGCGCCGAGGAGAAGGCCTCCTGACCAGCAGAGGGCGGCGATCACGCCTGCCTTGCGCGGACCGGCCCGTTCTAGCCAGCCACCCCAGACGGCGGCCGAGACGCCAAGCACGACGATGAACAAGGTGAATATCCAGTTCAGATCGGCTACAAGCCAGTCGCAGCTCGTCGTAAATAAAGCGTTCAGGATACCGGATCCAGCAGGGCAGGCCAGCGGCTTGCTGCCACCGATGGCCCGTGACAACGGAAGCCAAAAGACGCTGAAGCCGTAAGCCATGCCGATGCAGAGATGGATTGCGAGGGCAGCCGGAGGCACCAACCAACGATTGTATGCGGGATCTGCAATGATACGATCACGGCCTAAAATTCCGACGACGGAATGCGCCGGCCCGCTGACGCGGGTTGACGAAATACTCATGACGCGTCTCCCACCACAAGAAGTCTTTTTGCTTAGGTCGTAGGTAGTATCAGGCCGACGTAGTCTTCCCTATTCTCTCGATCGCTTGGCGCACCAGCGGATCAAGCTCGATGCGTCCTTCTGCAAGTTGTGCGACAATAGCCTTGCGCATCCGCGGGTCCCAGAACTTCAGGATGTGCACCTCGATTTCGGCAACCGCGGTGTCAGGCTTTTGCGACTGGAAGAAACGACCGATCTGGTTGGCCATGTAGGCCAGCTTGTCATGCGACATAGCGGGCCATCAGCGGGCTAATTCTGTCAAGGTGGGTGAAGACTTCAAAACCGTCTGGACGCGCAACGCCAATCAATGTGATGCCGGCGCCCTTGGCTACCTCAATCGCCAGCGAAGTTGGGGCCGAGATTGCGACGATCACCGTGGCGCCCAGTGTCGCAGCCTTCTGCACCATTTCAACCGACACGCGGCTGGATAACAGGAGCAATCCGTCAGTCGCCCGCACGTTTGCGCGCAGCAATGCGCCCGAGAGCTTGTCCAGGGCGTTGTGGCGGCCGACATCCTCGCGCAACGCAAGCAATCCATTTTCGGGCGTCCAGAAGCCTGCGGCGTGCACCGCATGCGTCGCCGCGTTCAGCGTTTGCGCCGCTGGCATCGCGCGCATCGCCTCCTGGATCATCGCCGGGGAATAGCTTCGACCGAACGACACGGGGGGAGCGGGACGGACCACTGCCGCCAGACTGTCCAGGCCACAGAGGCCACATCCACTCGGACCAGCCAGTCGGCGGTGACGCTTGGTCAGGGCCTCCAAGCGGTCGATGGCAAGGTCCATCCGGCACTCTAATCCGTCAGGGACCTCTACGATCTCAAGCGCCAGGATGTCGGCCACTTGGTCGATGATGCCCTCGGATAAACTAAAACCGAAAGCGAAATCGTGCAGATCGCCAGGCGAGGCCAGCATCACCGCGTGGGTGGTTCGGTTATAGGTCAGCGCGACCGGGGTTTCCCGCGGCACGACCCGCACCCCATCCTGGGCGGCATCGCCACTCCAAGCGATCCGTGCAGCGGGCACAGTCTGATCAGGCACTCCAGGCCTCCCCCGGTGTCACTGCCCGCGCCCGGTCAGGACAAAATGAAAAATGCCTGTCACAACGTGGTCGCCTTAATCACCGGCTGGCACCCCTTCGATCCGGCGGTTCTCGGCTGTAAGGGCCTGATATCCGACCTGCCACTCCGACGGCCCATTCGACGGCGAGACCTGTACCGCCGTTACTTTATATTCCGGGCAGTTCGTGGCCCAATCGGAGAAATCGGTAGTGACCACGTTGGCCTGGGTCAGTGGATGATGGAACGTTGTGTAGACGATGCCCGGTGCCACGCGTTCCGACACCTTCGCTCGCAGCGTCGTCTCCCCGGCTCGGCTGCGCAGCCGCACCCAGTCGTGGTCCTTTATGCCGCGTTCCTCGGCGTCGTGCGGGTGGATCTCCAGCACGTCCTCCGCATGCCATACGACGTTCTCGGTCCGGCGGGTCTGCGCGCCGACGTTGTATTGCGACAGGATGCGACCGGTGGTCAGCAGCAGCGGGAAGCGCGGCCCGACCTTCTCATCGGTCGGCACGTATTCGGTGATGACGAAGTTGCCTTTACCACGCACGAAATGATCGATGTGCATGATCGGTGTGCCGGCGGGCGCGGCCTCGTTACAGGGCCACTGCACCGCTTCGTGCTCCAATTTCGCGAACGAGACTCCAGCGAACGTCGGCGTGGTCCTAGCGATTTCATCCATGATTTCGGAGGGGTCTTTGTAGTGCATCGGGTAGCCCATGGCGTTGGATATCGCCTGGGTCACTTCCCAGTCCCCCATCCCGGCACGCGGTTCCATCACCTTGCGCACGCGATTGATCCGGCGCTCGGCGTTGATGAACGTGCCGTCCTTTTCCAGGAACGTCGCTCCTGGCAGGAAGACGTGCGCGTAGTTGGCGGTTTCGTTCAGGAACAGGTCGTGCACCACGACGCACTCCATCGCCGATAGGCCAGCGGTGACGTGTTTGGTATCAGGATCGGATTGGACGATGTCCTCACCCTGAACGTAAAGGCCGAGGAAAGATCCCTCCACCGCAGCATCGAACATGTTGGGGATGCGCAGCCCGGGCTCCGGATCTATCTTTACACCCCACTCGGCTTCGTAGATCGCCCGCACGCCTGGATTGGCGACATGGCGATAGCCCGGCAGTTCGTGTGGGAAGCTACCCATGTCGCAGCTTCCCTGCACATTGTTCTGGCCTCGCAAAGGGTTCACACCGACGCCGCGCCGTCCGATATTGCCGGTCACCATGGCGAGATTGGCAATCGCCATCACGGCGGTGCTGCCCTGGCTGTGTTCGGTGACGCCGAGACCGTAGTAGATTGCACCATTGCCGCCGGTTGCGTACAGCCGAGCCGCGCCGCGGACCAGGTCGGCCGGCACGCCGGTGGTAGCCTCTAATGATTCCGGGCTGTTCCGCGGTTCCGAAACAAAGGCGGCCCAATCGGAGAACGCCTCGGCGTCACAGCGCTCCGCGACGAACGACCCCGCAACCAATCCTTCGGTCACGATGACATGCCCTAGGGCAGTCAGCATCGCCACATTGGTACCCGGCCGCAGCGCCAGGTGGTAGGACGCCTCGACGTGCGGCATCCGCACCAAGTCGATCCGCCGAGGGTCGATGACAATCAGCCGTGCCCCCTGACGCAGCCGCTTCTTCATGCGGGACGCGAACACCGGATGCGCATCGGTCGGATTGGCGCCGATCACCATGATGACGTCAGAACTCCTCGACGCTATCGAAATCCTGCGTGCCCGCCGAGGTGCCGAAGGTCTTGCCCAGTCCATATCCGGTGGGAGAATGGCAAACTCGGGCGCAGGTATCGGTGTTGTTGTTGCCGAATGTCGCGCGAGCCAGTTTCTGCACCAAATAGGTCTCCTCATCGGTGCAGCGCGACGAGGCGATGACACCGATCGAATCCTTCCCCGCTTTCGCCTGGATACGCTTGAACTCCGAGGCAACGCGCTCGATCGCCACATCCCAACTGACTTCACGCCAAGGATCGGAGATATTCTCGCGGATCATGGGCTTGAGGATCCGGTCGCGATGCTGCGCGTATCCCCAGGCGAAGCGGCCCTTGACACAGGAGTGCCCATGGTTCGCCTTGCCATCCTTCCATGGCACCATGCGCACCACCTGATCGCCACGCATCTCCGCCTTGAAGTTGCACCCAACCCCGCAGTAGGCACAGGTTGTTACGACCGAGTGCTCAGGCTGGCCCATCTCCACGATTGATTTTTCCATCAATGTCGCAGTGGGGCAGGCCTGCACGCACGCGCCGCAGGAGACGCATTCGCTGGTCAGGAACGGCTCATCCATCCCCGCCGCCACCTTGGACGCAAACCCCCGCCCTTGAATGGTCAGCGCGAAGGTACCCTGTACTTCCTCGCAGGCACGCACACAGCGCGAGCAGACAATGCACTTCGACGGATCGAAGTTAAAATAAGGGTTAGACCCGTCGACCGGGGCCGACAGATGGTTCTCGCCCTCATATCCGTAGCGCACGTCGCGCAACCCCACCTCTCCGGCCGCGGTCTGCAATTCACAATTGCCGTTGGCGGAGCAGGTCAGGCAATCCAGCGGATGATCGGAGATGTACAGCTCCATCACCCCCCGCCGCAGCGTCCGAAGATTGTCGCTGACGGTGTGCACTTTCAAGCCCGGCGCGACCGGAGTGGTACAGGAGGCCGGTGTGCCGCCACGCCCCTCGATCTCGACCAGGCACAGGCGGCAACTCCCGAAGCTGTCAAGCATGTCGGTGGCACACAGCCTGGGGACCTTGATGCCCGCTTCCATCGAGGCGCGCATGATGGAGGTGCCCTCAGGTACCGTCACATCGCGGCCGTCAATCGTCAGGGTCACCGTAGCCCTAACGGACATCGGGGCAGCTGGTGTACCGTAGTCGATCTCCTGCACCATAGACATCGGCGGAGCTCTCCTTCTACTCGGCGGCTAAACGCTGGCCACGACTAAAATCTTCCGGGAAAAAATTCATCGCGCTCAGCACTGGATAAGGGATGAACCCTCCCAGAGCACATAACGATCCAAACTTCATTGTGTGGCAAAGGTCGCGCAACAATGCCAGGTTAGCGTCGACATTGTGCCCTGCCAGGATTTTGTCCACGGTTTCCAGCCCGCGCACCGAACCGATCCGGCACGGGGTACATTTGCCGCAGGATTCCACCCCGCAGAACTCCATGGCGAAACGCGCCTGCTGCGCCATATCGACGGTGTCGTCGAACACCACAATACCGCCATGGCCGATCAGCCCGTCCTTCGCTGCGAACGCCTCATAATCGAATGGCGTGTCGAACAGCGACGGCGGAAAATAGGCACCCAGCGGGCCGCCGACCTGCACTGCGCGCACCGGACGGCCGGATAATGTGCCACCGCCGATATCGTTCACGAGTTCGCCGAGGGTCACGCCAAATCGGGCCTCGAACAGGCCGCCGTACCGGATATTGCCGGCCAGTTGGATCGGCATAGTCCCCCGCGAACGACCCATGCCCAGCACCTGATAGGCCTCAGCCCCGTCGCGGAGAATGACCGGAACCGTCGCCAGCGTGACCAGGTTGTTGATAACTGTCGGCATGCCGAACAGGCCCTTGTGCGCCGGCAACGGAGGCTTGGCTCGCACCTGTCCCCGCCGCCCTTCTAGGCTTTCCAGCAGTGCGGTTTCCTCGCCGCAGACATAGGCTCCCGCGCCGACGCGCTGCTCGATATCGAACCCCCCGCCCAAGATGCCGGCTCCCCGAGCAATCGCCAGCGCCTTGTCGAACGTGGCGATGCCGTGCGGGTATTCCGAACGGGTGTAGACGTAACCCTTGCTGGCGCCAATCGCGAGGCCCGCGATCGCCATTCCCTCGATCAATCCAAACGGGTCGCCTTCCAGCAGCATGCGATCGGCGTAGGTGCCGGAATCGCCCTCATCTGCGTTGCAAACGATATACTTCCGGTCGCCCTTGGCCTCGGCGGTGGTCTTCCATTTGATCCCGGTGGGAAAGCCCGCGCCACCCCGGCCGCGCAACCCGGACGCCAGGACCGTCTCGATAACCGCCGCGGGACCGATGGCATGGGCTTTCTCGAGCCCCGCCAGACCGCCATGCGCCCGATAGTCGTCCAGGGACAGCGGATCGACCACACCGCAGCGGGAGAATGTCAGCCGGGTCTGCCGCGCGAGAAACGGGATCGTTTCCGGCGATCCCAGGCGTAACCGTTGTGCCGCGCCCGTCAACAGCCCGTCCGCCACCAAAGCGGGAACGTCGGACACCTCGATCGGGCCGTAGGCGATGCGGCCGTTCGGTGTCTCGATCTCAATCATTGGCTCCAGCCAGAACAGTCCCCGGGACCCGGTCCGCACGACATCGGCATGATCCGCCAGCGCCGTCGCAACGTCATCGGCGCCGACCGCCAACGCAGCCGCGTCGCGCGGAACAAACACCCGGGTCAAGATAGCGTCTCCAGCATTCGATCGATCCTGGCTTCATTGAGCCGCCCGATCGGTTGCCCGTCAACAAGGGCAGCCGGACCACTAGCGCAAAGCCCGAGACAGAATACCGGCTCCAGCGTCACCGCCCCATCCGAGGTGGTCTGATGCCAATCGACACCCAACGCTCGGCGGAAATGGGCGCCCGCGGCCTCAGCACCCACCGACTGACAAGCCTCCGCCCGGCACACGTGCAGGACATGTCGTCCAGGCGGCATCCGTCGGAAATCATGATAAAAGGTCACGATCCCATGAACTTCCGCGCGGGTGAGGTTCAAGGCTGCTGCCACGAGCGGCTCCGCGTCCAGGGGAACGCAGCCGAATACCGCCTGGAGCGCGTGCAGGATCGGCAGAGCCGCGCCATCCATGCTCAGGTGGGCGCTGATTATCGCCTCAGCGCGGATTTCATTCCATTGCTCGTAGCTGGCCACCGGTCCTCCCAAAAGATTATAATTTGGTATACCACAGAATAGAAGGGCCGCCGAAATGCAAGAAAGCAGAACTGTCCATTTATGGATAAATTTCTATCGATAGGCCGGTTCATCCCCCTTCTCGATGATCATGAGCGCGCTGCGCAGCCGCATGATCCCTCCGCGGGTTTGACCGTGATCGCACATTCGCTGGCCTTCGGTGGTCAGGTCGCTCGCGTCGTGCGGGATCGGAGCGGTCGCCAGCTTTACCAATTCGCCGATCCGGTTGAGTAATTTATGGCAATACTCTGGCGTATCGGTGGTTATTTCCATCGGGCTCGTCTGAATTAGGTTGACCTGGGCGGAGACCGAAGCGCCCAAAATCAGAAGCCATGCGGCTACCGGGAGGCAAAGACCGGCCAAAGTGAGTGAATGCACCCGAGACATCTGTCCGTGTTTGCCACATCAGGTATCTCGCTGTCCTGTTTCTAACGTGACAAAGCGGTTAGTATTAGACTGCGCTGCTGACAGCAGCGGGACGAACTTCGGTCGCCTCGGGGAGCGGCAACGAGAGGATCGCACGTAGGCCCGGTCGATTATCTTCCAGCCGCAGCGTGCCCCCGTGCAGATGCGCGACCGCAAGGACTAGGGATAGCCCCAATCCAGACCCAGGCGTACTGCGCGCCGACTCGCCGCGATAGAAACGATCGGTTGCCTTCGCTCGCTCGGCCAGCGGAATACCGGGTCCCTGGTCTTCGACGGTGACGAGCACCGTGGCCGTGAGCAAGGCGGTTAGCCGCACCGTACCGCCATCGGGCGAGAACTTCACCGCATTGTCGACCAGATTGGCGATCGCCTGATGGACCATCGCTCTGTCGCCATAGGCCGGCACTGCTTCAGGCGTCTCAAGCCGCAGGACGATGCCGCGCTCTTCGGCCACCGCGCCATATAGCTCGGCAACCTCGCGCAGCAGCGGGGTGAGGTCGAGCCGAGCAAACAAGGATCGGCGCGACCCGGCTTCAATCTCGGCAATTCGTAATAGCGCCTGGAACACCCCGACAATGCCGTCGAGGTCGAGGATGGCGCGCTCGATCGCCGCGCGCAGGTCGTCCGCGCTTTCGGCGTGCAGCGCGGCGTCCTCGAGCCGCGCGCGAGCTCGGGTGATCGGAGTGCGCAGGTCATGCGCGATGGCGTTCGAAACCTGGCGCACGCCATCCATCAGGCGGCCGATGCGGTCCAGCATGTCGTTAATGACCTCCGCCACCTGATCGAATTCGTCGCCGCGGCCGGTCAGTCTGACGCGCTGAGCGAAATCGCCGCTCGCGATGGCGATGGAGGTCGCGGAGATGTTAGCCACCGTGCGGCGGAAAAGGTTGCGGATCACCAGGGCGCCAGCCGTCGCCATCAGGATCACGACGACGGCGGCCCACAGTAGCGCATCGGTCAGCATCTTGCGCAGTTGCGCTCGTACCTGGACGTCACGGCCAATTAACAGGTGGAAGCCGCCGGGCAGCTCGTAGCCCTGGACAGTCGCCAAAGACTTCATACCCGCGCGCATGACCGGCAGTTCAAAGCCCTGGTTCGCCGTGGTCACTGATGACGGCCAACTCCCTAAGTTGCCTGCGATACGCTTCATCGACGGATCGACCAGCAGATAAATTGCGTCGTCATCGATGTTTTGTGCCAAGCGTTCCTCGATGGTGACGACCAGCGCTGGCAGGCCGCCGTCGGCCCAGCGTTCGGACAAACCCTGCGCGTCGGCATTGATTGCGGCTTCAGTCTGGCGGTCCAGCAGGCCGGCCGTCGCCCACCACAAAAATATCGCCAGCGCGCTGGCACTCATGGCCAACAAGAGTGCGTAGACCGCCCCGAAGCGGAAACCGGCGGAGCGGAAGAGGCCGCGGTCAATCATGGTTGGGCCGTTCCTTCACCCGCCGCGTCTCGGCTGGAGCCGGAACGACCTGGAGCGAGACGCCTGCCACTAATCGCAGGAATCGCAGGGAGATTTTTTCCAGACGCCATGGTCGTCGAAGGCCCAAAAGTCGTCCCCGGCCGGCAGGGAGGCACTATTTTTGCCACCACCGCCTCCTTCTGACCGACGATACTACGGCTGTTCTGCTCGCAACATGTAGCCGGCATTACGCACGGTGTGAATGAGCCCGGTCGGAAACGGCTTGTCGACCTTCTGCCGCAGGCGGGACACGTGCACGTCGATCACATTGGTCTGTGGATCAAAATGATAGTCCCACACTCCCTCCAGCAGCATGGTACGGGTCACGACCTGTCCTGCATGGCGCATCAGGTACTCCAAAAGGCGAAACTCTCGCGGCTGCAGATCGACCTTCTGCCCGGCGCGCTTCACCTGGCGCGACAACAAATCCAGTTCCAGGTCCTCAACGACCAACTTCGTGACCGGACCTTCGCCCTTGCCCCGGCGGTTCAGCGCTTCGACCCTCGCCAGCAACTCGGCGAAGGCGAAGGGTTTTGTCAGGTAGTCGTCGCTACCCGCCTTCAGGCCTTTGACGCGATCATCGACCTCGGCCAGAGCCGAGAGGATAAGCACCGGAACGGAGTTCTTCTGTCCCCGCAGGGTCTCGAGAATCTTCAGGCCATCGATTCCACCCGGCAGCATTCGATCGAGGATCACCGCGTCGAACGTTTCGCTGGCCGCCATGAATAAACCGTCGCGGCCGTTGTCCACGTGCTCGACCACGTGGCCAGCCTCGCGCAACCCGCGAACGACGAATGCGGCGACGTCTTTGTCATCCTCGACCAGCAGGATGCGCATATTGCTCTCCTCTTTCTAGCCCGCTGTCTGTTCGGCCGGCCGGCGACCGACATTCACTGAGATCTCCATCTCCCGCCCCTGACGGCGAACCGTCACGCGAACGCTGTCTCCCGGCGGAACAGCAGCCACGGCGCGGATCAGCCCGCGCGAGCTGTCAATGCGGTCGCCGTTGATCGCCACGACCACGTCACCGGCCCGTACACCCGATCTCGCCGCCGGCCCATTTCGGTCCACGCTGGCGACGGTGACGCCGCCATCGCGGTCATCCACCGCCACACCCAGCCATCCCCGCTCGATCGAACCCTTGCTGAGAAGCTGAAGCACGATACGATTGACCGCCTCGCTGGGAATGGCGAAGCCGATGCCCACCGAGGCGCCAGTGGGCGATACAATCACCGAACTCACACCGATAACCTGCCCGTCCATATTGAATACAGGGCCGCCGGAGTTTCCTGGATTGATCGGCGCGTCTAGTTGCAGGAAATTGTCAAACGGCCCGGACCCCAGGTCGCGTCCCTCAGCCGAGATGATACCTACGGACACCGATCCACCCAGTCCGAACGGATTGCCTGCCGCCAGGATCCAGTCGCCGACCTCGGCCTTGCGCGAATCGCCCCACGGAACGCTGGGCAACGCCTCGTTGCTCTTCACCCTGATCACCGCAACATCGGTCAACTCGTCGCGGCCGATTACGGTGGCGGGCAACTGGCGGCCATCGGTCAGGGAAACGGTGATCTTGTCAGCGTGATCGACCACGTGGTTGTTGGTAACGATAATGCCGGAGGGGTCGATAATGAAACCCGATCCAGCGCCGGCCACTTGTTCATGGCGATTACCGAAGCGCCGCCGGAATTCGCGGCCAAGTGGCGTGTCGCGCAATTCCGGGGGCAATTCGCTGAGCATATCACCGCCCGAGACGGTTTCGGTGACCGCAATGTTCACCACGGCCGGCAGCACCTTCTTGACCAGCGGCGACAGGCTCTCCGGCGCGGCTCGGGCGCTAGCAGGCTCTGGCGCGCAGGCTGCGGCCAGAAGCGTGAGGCTTAGAGCCAGATTCCGAGACAGCCGCTGCAACGTCAGGGGCGTCAGCCGGATCGGCGTTGGGGCGGCTGGCATGATAAGAACCGATTCTCCCACAAGTCGACGCAGATCAACAGTCAGATGGCACGGGACGAAGGCTGTAACAAGAAACCCCAGGTTCAGTTTGTTGATCAGTTTTCAGAGGGATGTGCGCCGTCTTCCGGCCAACGATGCTTCGGATAGCGTCCCCGCATATCACGGCGCGCGTCAGCCCATGCCCCTTTCCAGAAGGCGCCGAGGTCCGCCGTCACTGCGATGGGCCGTCCCGCGGGAGACAAAAGCGCGAGTCGAAGGGGAATTCGGCCACCGGCCACCCTGGGCGTCGCCGCCAGACCATAGAACGCCTGTGCCTTGGCCGAGGCCAGCGGCGGCGCCTCGGTATAATCGATCTCCGCTCGGCCAGTTGGCAGGTTGAGATGCGACGGCAACTCGTGGTCCAGACGGGATGCTAACTCCCAGGACATCCGGCCGCGCAGGATCGCGAACAGATCGAGCTTCTGGAGATCAGCGAGCCGCGTGATGCCGGCGAGGTGCAGCGGGAGCCAGTCTTCAATCGAGGTTTTCAGGGCAGCATCAGTGAGATCCGGCCAGCCACCGTCGGGTTCGATCCCCCGCATCAGCGCCACGCGGGCCTGGAGTTGCCGGGCCGCATCGGTCCAGGGAAGCGGTCGTAGGTCCTGCGCAGCAACGGCACTCGCCAGCGCCTCGGCGAGGTTAGCGGGGTCGCCCGGTTCGGTGCGATCTGACAGGATCAGCGCGCCCAGGCGGCGCCTCCGGCGCGCCAGCACCGTGCCGCCGACCGGATCGAAGCCGACCTCCACCTGTTCGGTGACCCGAGCGGCGAGAAACGGCGGCAAGGCATCGGGATCAAGCGGAGCGGCGAGCCGGATACGCGACGCCGTCTTCAGTTCCAGGGACGCTGCAACCAACAGGCTGGCCTTGGAGAGCGGATCGGTGACGGGTAAGCGCGCACTGCCGCCGCCCGAGAGACGAAACGAGCCAGGTTCCCCGCGCCGCTGAGCTATGCGATCTGGGAAAGCGGCGGCTAAAAGCGGGCCGGGCTCTCCGGCAGCTTCAATGTCGCTAGAGATGCGCATGCGCCGGCGATATTGGCCGGCGGTCTGACGGATGCGGTGCAAGGCGCCCCGATCGGCGTTGGGGTCGCCGTGTGCAATCGCTGCGAGACGGGTCGCGATGTCGGCGGCGTCCTGGTTGCGCAACGGATCGCGCTCTTCCAACAACGCCGCCAGGTCGGCGGCGAGCGCGCCCTGTTCATCTTTGTTGGCGGCCAGCATCATCGCCGCCAACCGGGGATGCCCACCAATCCGAGCCATTTCGCGGCCGATGGCGGTGATGCTGCCCTGAAGGTCAAGCGCGCCTAGTTCTTGCAGCAGCGTGACGGCAGCGGCGAGCGCGCCGGCCGGGGGCTTGTCCTGAAATGGCAAATCAGCCGGCAGCGTTCCCCACGCGGCGCATTCCAGCACCAGGCCGGACAATTCTGCTTCCAGAATTTCCGGACGGTCGAAGGCGGGCAAACCCCGGTGCAGCGCCGGCGACCAAAGGCGGATCGCAATGCCAGGAGCCTCGCGGCCGGCCCGTCCAGCTCGCTGGTCTGCGGCGGCGCGCGAGATACGGATAGTGCTCAACCGGGTCAGGCCGGTAGCCGTGTCGAGCCGTGGCGTCCTGCGCCAGCCGCCGTCGACCACGATCCGGACGCCCGGGACGGTCAACGATGTCTCGGCGATGGAGGTGGCCAGGACGACACGGCGCGTCTCGGCCGGCCGCAGCGCGCGGTCCTGCTCGGGCGGCGGAAGATCGCCGTGCAGTGGCAGGACGAGCGCTCCGCAACCTTCCAGCGCGGACTGGGTGCGGCGGATTTCCGCCATGCCGGGGAGGAAAGCGAGGATGTCGCCGTCATGCTTCGTCAACGCGGTTCTGATGGCGCGGGCGACGGCGTCAGGCAGGTCGCGGATATGGGCAATATCGCGCGATTGATGCTCCGTCGTGACCGGAAACATCCGACCGGCGCTTTCAATGACATCCGCATCCATCAGCCCCGACAGGCGGGCGCCATCTGCCGTGGCCGACATCGCCAGAAGGCGCAGATCCGGCCGCAGCATACGTTGCAAATCAAGGCATAGCGCCAGACCGAGATCAGACTCGAGGGATCGCTCATGGATTTCGTCAAGGATCACCGCCGCGACCCCGTCCAGCCCAGGATCGGACCGTAGCCGGCGGAGCAGTAGGCCCTCGGTAATGATCTCGATGCGGGTTTCCGCCGATCCAGCGCCGTCGAGGCGGGTTCGGTAGCCGATGGTGCGCCCGATCGGCTCACCAAACAGGAATGCCATCCGCGAGGCCGCTGCTCGAGTCGCGAGCCTCCGCGGTTCCAGCATCAGTATCCGGCCATCGCCTCGCCAGGGGGTATCGAGCAGCGCGAGCGGGACATGCGTCGTCTTGCCGGCGCCGGGCGGCGCGACGACAATGGCGTTGCGGCCGGCGGCCAAGGTGGCTTGCAACGCGGGGATTGCGTCAGCGATTGGAAGATCAGTCACGGTCGACGGCTGATAACTCGACCGGGCACCCAAGGCTATGGTTCGTCTGACATCATCCATCAGCCGACCCTAAAGCGAGGCGGCTAGGATCCCGGGGTTCGGGATCCCCCTCCCTACTGGAATGGCAGATAGCGCACACTGAACAGCAGCATATTCTCGTTTGCGGACGGATATGCCGTGGTGCCTTTTGCCCCGAGGCCCGAGTACGCAAAGCGGTCTACCCATTCATACTGCAACCCGACCTGCGCGGTGCCGTAAGCAGACTTGATAACCCTCCACCACGCGCCGATCGTCGCTTCGACGATAGACGAGGTAACGGCACCGCATGATCCAAGCTCAACCGAGCAGCCAGCAAGGTTGGTAGCCGGGTTGCCGTAGCCAGCGACGGTCCTCCCGGTCCCATAGGGCTTGCTGCCCACGCCCTCTGCACCACCGTACGCATAGATATCGACGGTCGGGATCGGGTGGCCAACGAATCCACCCATAATGGAATAATTGGACAGCGGCTTGATCGCTCCGGTCGCCCCAAACGTAGCGTCGGGGAGTTGCGACGTGCCGTAGCGACCCACGCCCTGACCAACCAGGCCACTGACCTGAAAGTCCAGCATCCTCGGGATTATCGGCAAGATCATGCCGCCCCCGATCCCCTGGCCTGTAGTGTTATGGTTGATGCCGGTTCCGGCAGCAGCGAAGGCGGTGCGGCCGTCAATGAAGCGAAGCAGACCGTACAGTTCGTAATGGCCAAATCCCGGATCTGCCGCGATCTTCGCGATAATATCAGGTGCACTGTTATTGCTGTACGCCTGGAGGGAATTAACGTTCGCGCCACCGCATTGAGTGTTTTCGAGTGTGCCGCCGCCAGTCGCGGTCGAGGGCTGGACAGCGGGGTTGGCAAAACAGTTGGTGGCACCAGTGAAGAGCGTCTGCGGCTCCTCGATCGAAAGCCCAGCCCAGAACATGTGGTTGTCGAAATCCTTGACGACCCGCAATTGAGCCTGACGCTCCCAGTTGAAGCCCACGACGTATTGCGCATCGATCGTCAGCGGCACGTTCTCCTGCCGTGGCACCAGGCCGATCTTGTACATCGTTGCCAGGCTCCAGGCTTGGCCACCGAGGATGTGCAGTCCCCAGTCCGTGTTATCGTAGTTCCCCCAGAACTGCCGCAGCCGCAGTGTGTAGCTATTGCTCTGATTCGAGTTGGATGAGGAACCAGCGCTCAGAAAATCGGTCTCCAGGTAGCCGGTCAGTTTCTGTGCGTCGTCGATCTGTCCTTCCGTCATCAGCGAGAAACGGCTCTGCTGGGCGGTCTCACGGTATTCCGGGATATGGTAGTTGGAGCTGTTGGGGAACGGGATACTGTTAAAACTGGTGTCGATGCTGGAGGCGAGGTTGCGCGACCTGTAGATACCTTCGACCGCCGCGAACCCGCCTAGCGTGACGGTCAAGGGGCCGGCGCGGAACTGACCCGGGGGCATCGGCGGTGCGGGAGGCGGCGCGGTTGCGGCCACCTGAGCGGCCTGCGACGATGCCGCCGCGGCTTGGCCCTGCGCTGCTGCGGCCTGGTCCTGGGCGTCCTTGGCTTGCTGCTGTGCCGCCTTAACAGCACGATCACGCGCCGCCAGGTCCGACTTCATCTGATTGAGTTGGGTCTGTAGCTGCTTGATCTGCTGTTGAATGGTCTGAATTTGTGAGTTGGTTTGTGCAGCGGCGGGATGGCAGAGCGTGAGGGCACCAATGGCGGTGGCGCATAGGAGTGAGTAGCTTAAACGGTTGATTCTGATCATTGATTCCCCTCAGGCCAGTGGCGATCGCGAATTCGGCCCGCGGAACCTAGGACATGCTCCGCCGTGAGGTCGGCGGCGGTTTGATGACAATAATCTAAAATTTCAGTAGTTCCCGGACTCGTGATGAAAGTACCACAGAAGCGGCGTCCGCCAGTTCGGATGGCGCTCACAGCTCGGCCGCTCCATATTGTCTGGCACCATTGCCCAGGCCAGCCATGAGTTTCCGCTCCCTTTATCGTCACGGCTTCGCCCGTGTCGCCGCCTGCACCACCCAAACTGCGTTGGCCGATCCATCGACGAACGCACAATCGATTCTACGCATGGCCCAAGATTGCGACCGCCAGGCGGTGGCGGTGGCGGTATTTCCGGAGCTCGGCATTTCCGGCTACGCGATCAGCGACTTGTTGCAGCAGACGACCCTGTTGGACGCCGTGGAAACCGCGATCGAGACGATCATCGCAGGGTCCGCCGAACTGATGCCGTTGCTATTGGTGGGGGCGCCGCTGCGGTATCTCGGTGCGCTCTACAACTGCGCCCTGGCCATCCATCGCGGCGCGTTGCTTGGCGTCGTGCCGAAAATCCACTTGCCGAATTACCGGGAGTTCTACGAACCTCGCCATTTCGTCAGCGGCGACGGCACCGACGGAGGTTCCATAACCATTGCTGGTCGCACCGCGCCGTTTGGCACCGACCTGCTGTGGGAAGCCTCCGACCTCCGCGGCCTGATCGTCCACGCGGAAATCTGCGAGGACGTCTGGGTTCCCAATCCTCCGAGCGGTGAGGCCGCCGTGGCGGGGGCGACAGTTCTGGCGAATTTGTCGGCGAGCAATATAACCATTGGCAAGGCGGAGACACGCCGTCTGCTGTGCCGGTCACAGTCCGCGCGGTGCCTGGCCGCGTATCTTGTATGCCGCGGCCGGGGCCGGCGAATTGACCACTGACCTCGCCTGGGACGGCCAGGCCTCGGTATTCGAGAACGGCAATACTTTGGCCGAGACCGAACGGTTTCCCGTGGCGGACCAAGCGGCGATCGCCGATATCGACCTCGACATGCTGGCACAGGAACGCTTGCAGATGGGTTCGTTCGATACCAACCGCCGCCGTCACGCGCGCCCGTTCCGGCGCATCGGCTTCGCCGTCTCACCACCCGCCGGCGACGTCGGCTTCCATCGCCGGATCGAGCGCTTTCCCTTCGTCCCGGCGGATGTCGCTCGGCTGGAGCAAGATTGTTACGAGGCTTACAACATCCAGGTCTCTGGGTTGGCGCAGCGGCTTCGAGCCACCGGATTGACTAAGATAGTGATCGGCATTTCCGGCGGCTTGGACTCCACTCAGGCGCTGTTGGTCTGTGCTCAGGCGTTCGATCTGCTTGGTCTGCCACGCGATGGCATTTTGGCGTATACCATGCCGGGGTTCGCGACCTCGGGTCACACCAAGTCCAATGCGTGGGCGCTGATGAGATCGCTAGGCGCGACGGCGAGCGAACTCGATATCAAACCTGCGGCGAGCCAGATGCTGTCCGATATTGGGCATCCCTACGCTACCGGCGGGTCGGTCTACGACATCACGTTCGAGAATGTACAGGCAGGCCTGCGCACCGACTACCTGTTCCGATTGGCAAACCACCTCGGTGGCATCGTCATCGGGACCGGCGATCTTTCGGAGCTGGCGCTAGGCTGGTGCACCTACGGCGTCGGCGACCAGATGGCGCACTATAACGTCAATGCAGGCGTTCCGAAGACGCTAATCCAGCACCTCATCCGCTGGATCATTGGAACGAAACGATTTGCCGAGGACGTGTTGGCGACGCTGGACGCAATTCTTGCCACGGAAATTTCGCCCGAACTGGTGCCGGTCGCAGAGGGCGAAATCCCGCAAAGCACGGAGGCTAAGATTGGCCCTTACGCCCTGCAGGATTTTACCCTGTTCCACGTCCTTCGTTATGGATTTGTGCCTTCGAAAATCGCCTTCATGGCCCTGCACACCTGGGAAGATCCGACGCGAGGCGATTGGCCACCGCATTTTCACGCAGACCGCCGCGTAGGCTACGATCTGCAGCAGATCCGCTATTGGATGAGGGTCTTTCTTACGCGGTTCTTCGCTTTCAGTCAGTTCAAGCGCAGCGCGATGCCGAACGGCCCGAAAGTTTCAGCGGGCGGATCGCTGTCGCCACGTGGCGACTGGCGAGCGCCGTCGGATGGCAATGCGGCCGCGTGGCTAGCGGAGCTTGAGCGGAACGTTCCGGCGGAGTAAGTGCCGCACAATATTCTCCTAGTTTTAGCCGGTCTGCTGGCCGGCACGATGAACGCGGTCGCCGGTGGCGGCTCATTCGTATCGTTCCCTGTGATGGTTCTGTCCGGATTGCCGCCGATCACCGCCAACGCGACCAGCACGGTGGCACTGTTTCCGGGCACCATCGCCAGCACTTGGGCGTATCGGGACGATCTACGTGGCGTTGGCGGGGTCGGCCTGAATGTGCTGCTGCCGATCGGTCTGGCGGGCGGTCTTGTCGGCGCGATCATGCTACTCGTAACCCCAGGCGCGGCGTTCGATCTGGTTATCCCATGGTTGCTGCTGCTGGCGACGCTGACCTTCGCCGGCGGAAGGCGCCTTGGTGACTGGCTGCGCCGTTACGTCCGGGTTGGGCTGCCGGCTTTTCTGGTAATCCAGTTCGTCCTATCGATCTATGGCGGCTATTTCGGCGGCGCGATCGGGCTCATGATGATGGCGGTGTGGACGTTGATCGACGCGTCCGAGTTGAAGGCAATGGCTTCGACCCGCACCGCACTGGTGAGCACCGTCAACGGGGCTGCGGTGGTTTGCTTCGTGGTGGCTGGTGCGGTTCGATGGCCGGAGATGCTCGCGATGATGGTTTCGGCCATCGCCGGCGGCTACTATGGCGCCCGGTTTGCCCGCCATCTGCCCCCGGCTTTACTCCGCTGGTTCGTGGTGGCGCTCAGTGCGACAGTGACGGTCGCATTCTTCTTGCGGCGGTACTAAGTTAAAGGATGTCGGCGCCGCGTGGGCAGCATGGGTTCGATTCTCCGCCAAGTTGGTCGTTCGCTCGAGGACAGTGACATAAGCAACCTGCTGACCAACCTATGTTTCATCGGTTGACTCCACTGACATGGCCGTTATAACGCGCCCTTCAGGCCGCCGGCGCGCGTCAAGCTCCGTTGCGGCCTGTGTTGCTTGAGATAGCTAGATTTGAAAGTTTGGTCCTATGTTCGCTGTCATCCGCACAGGCGGGAAACAGTATCGCGTCACCCCTAACGCGGTTCTGAAGGTCGAGAAACTGGACGCCGAAGCCGGCGGCACCATCACGTTTACTGACGTGCTGGCGGTGGGTGTCGACGGCAACCTGACCCTGGGTTCGCCGATCGTGTCCGACGCTTCCGTCACCGCGACCGTTATTGCGCAGGACCGCCTCGACAAGGTCATCATCTTCAAGAAGCGACGCAGGCAGAACAGCCGCCGCCGCAACGGCCATCGTCAGCACGTCACCGTCTTGCGTATTGGCGGCATCAACGCCAACGGACAGACCTATACCGTCGCTGCCAAAGCCCAAACTGAGGCAGCCGCGACCCCTGTTGCGGCACCGACACCCCAGGACGTCACCTCCGAAGGCCCAGAGGAGGTCCAGGCTGACACCGTTCCGCCGGCCGCCCTGGACGCCGCTGAATCTCTGGCAATCGTTTCTGGCGAGGCCCCTGAAGCCGTCGAAGAAACTCAAGAAACGAAGGAGTAACCGCCATGGCACATAAGAAGGCAGGTGGCTCGTCACGCAACGGTCGCGATACTGAAGGCCGGCGCCTTGGCATCAAAAAATTCGGCGGCGAGGCCGTCGTCGCGGGCAACATTCTGGTTCGTCAGCGAGGCACTAAGTGGTATCCGGGCAACAACGTCGGCCTGGGCCGTGACCACACGATCTTCGCCCTGGTAGACGGCAAGGTGAAATTCACCCGCAAGTCTGAGGGCAAGGTGCACATCTCGGTGGAACCCCACGCTGCGTCGCAGCCGGCGGCTCTCGCAGCCGAGTAACACCGACCCCGCTTTTTACGCGTGAACGAGGGCCGGTGCATCGCCGGCCCTCGTTCTGTTTGGTAACACGCCATGAAATTCCTCGACCAGACCAAGATCTATCTGCGCTCCGGCGACGGCGGCGACGGTGTGGTCGCATTTCGGCGGGAGAAGTTCATCGAGTTCGGGGGCCCGGACGG
>CAWFVX010000023.1:525000-553010 GCA_963819345.1 uncultured Alphaproteobacteria bacterium | reverse complement strand
CGAAGGTGAGACATGGCAAATACACGGAAGAAGCACAGTCCTGAGTTCAAGGCGAAAGTGGCCCTTGCGGCGGTGCGGGAAGAAGGGACTGTGGCCGAGCTGTCGAGCCGGTTTGGCGTTCACGCCAGCCAGATCCATGCCTGGAAGAAAACGCTGCTGGACGGGACGGCGGGTTTGTTTGCGGCAAACAAGGGCGCACCCCATGGCGATGAGGCCACAGCCGAGGCTCAGATGGCGCCTTTGTATGAGAAGATCGGCCAACTGACGGTGGAGCGGGATTTTTTTCGCAAAAGGTCTGGGCCATGAGCCCGGCCGACCGGCGTGCGCGGGTGGACCGGGATGACCCGGTTCTGGCGATCGTTGCGCAGTGCCGGCTGCTGAAGATCGCGCGCTCGACGCTGTATTACCGGCCGGCCCCGGTTGACCTGGATGATCTGGCGGTGATGCGGCGGATAGACGAGCTGTATCTGGACTCGCCGTTCTACGGATCACGCCGGATGGTCGCGGTGTTGCGGCGCGAGGGCCTGGTTATCAACCGCAAACGGGTGCGGCGGCTGATGCGGGTGATGGGGTTGGAGGCGATCTACCAAAAGCCGAACACCAGCCGAGGCCATCCGGATCACACAGTGTATCCGTATCTGTTGCGGGGCCTGTCATCGACCGGCCGAACCAAGTGTGGTGTGCCGACATCACCTATATTCCGATGGCGCGGGGATTTGTCTATCTGGTGGCGGTGATGGACTGGTTCAGCCGGCGGGTTCTGTCGTGGCGTCTGTCGATCACCATGGAAGCGGATTTCTGCGTCGAGGCGGTTCAGGAAGCGATGGCCAGACATGGCCGGCCGGAAATTTTCAACACCGATCAGGGTGTACAGTTCACCAGCGCCGGGTTTCTGGATGAGCTTGAAACCGCGGGCATCGGATCAGCATGGATGGCAAGGGCGGTTCCTGGACAACATCTTCATCGAGCGGCTTTGGCGAAGCCTGAAATACGAAGAGGTTGTGTGCTGTGAACGTGTCGTCTCGGCTTGAGACGACACGGAGCTTTACCGGAGATGGGGGTCGGCCCCCCGAAGTCGGCCTGCAGGGGCAGGCTTCAAACCGCCACAAGCTGCGGGGGTAAAGAGCCTTCGTGGTGAGCGTTGCTGGAAAAGGCGGAAGCTATTCCGTCAGGTGGGTCTTGAGGAGACGAACGCGAGTGAACCGCTGATGACGTGTCGTAACGTACTCAACCGACGTCGAAACCGGGACCCGGACTTCTATCCCGCGAGCAAGGGTTGGGCGATGCCTGCTGACGGCCCAACCGGCGTCCGGCATGAAGGCGGCGTGACCTCAAGACAGGCTTCGGTAAGGAACACAGGAACCTGTCGTCCCGATGCGAAGGGAGAAACCCAAGCGGTCAGTCGCCGTGAGGGTCTGAGTACCGATGCGGGGCACAGGGGCGGAGGCGCCCGTAGTAGGATTGATGGTTCTGTAATGGGATCGGACCGAAGGAGCGTCGTCATTCAGCTCTATCCTGGCGGCAACCCGTAAGGGGATGACCGCTATGGATAGAGCAAAGCCGTTTTGTATTGCCAAACGCGAAGTGTGGGAAGCGTACAAGCAAGTGAAGGCCAACCGAGGGGCGGCTGGTGTTGACGGGCAGTCTATCGAGGACTTCGACAGGGATCTGAGTAAGAACCTCTATCGGATCTGGAATAGGATGTCGTCCGGCAGCTACTTTCCGCCACCCGTGCGTCGGGTTGACATACCGAAAGGCGATACTGGAGGAACCCGGCCGCTCGGGATCCCGACGGTCGCCGACAGGATCGCCCAGATGGTTGTCAAACGACACCTGGAGCCGATCCTGGAACCGGTGTTTCATCGGGATTCCTATGGATATCGGCCTGGGAAGTCCGCACACGATGCTCTCGTCAAAGCCCGGCAGCGTTGCTGGGCGCACGACTGGGTGCTCGACCTCGACATCAAGAGTTTCTTCGATGAGATCGATTGGGACCTCCTGATGCGAGCGGTGCGGCGGCACACGGACTGCCCATGGGTCCTGCTCTACCTTGAACGGTGGCTGCGGGCGCCTGTGAGCATGCCGAATGGGGACTTGGTTGACCGGGAGAGCGGGACGCCGCAGGGGGCTGTTGTCAGTCCCGTGCTGGCGAACCTCTTTCTTCACTATGCGTTCGATCTCTGGATGCAAAGGGAATATCCGACCATCCCGTTCGAACGCTATGCTGACGACGCGATCTGCCACTGCGCGAGCGAAGCCCAGGCGCTTGAGCTACGTCAGGCGCTGGAACAGAGGTTTGCGGCGTGTCGGCTACGGCTGCACCCGGAAAAGACCAAGATCGTTTACTGCAAGGATGCCAATCGTCCCGGGGAATACCCGGAGCGGTCATTCGACTTTCTCGGCTACACGTTTCGGTCGAGATCGGCGATAGGCCGAAACCGAAAGCGCTTTGTCAGCTTCATCCCCGCGGTCAGCGATAAGGCTGCCAAAAGGATACGGCTGGAGGTGCGGCGGTGGCGACTGCATCTGCGCAGCGATCTTGAGCTGGACGAAATCGCCCGATGGACCCGCCCCTTCCTCTCCGGATGGGTGCGCTACTATGGGCGGTTTTATCCCTCGAAGCTTCGCGAGGAACTCCGCACGATCGATGCGTTCATCGTGCGATGGGTGTCTCGCAAATACAAACGGTTCCGGGGACACACGTTGGCGGCATGGGATTGGCTGCGTTCGCTCAAGCGGCGCAACCCGGCCATGTTCGCCCACTGGACCCTGGGGCCAGCGGCCGGATGATGGGAGCCGGATGAATCGAGAGGTTCACGTCCGGTTCTGAGAGAGCGCGGGGCTGCGATGTCCCGCGCCACTCACCTTCATCAAGGCGTATGGCTCGGTGATCGAGGCGCGCCGGGGCATCGGCGGATGGCTCTGTTTCTACAACGAGGAGCGGCCGCATCAGGCGCTGGGCTACCGGACGCCGCGTGCGGTTTTCGCCGGCGCAGCCTGTGAGTATGTGGATAACCCCTCCGCCTCGCTACGCGACGCTCCGGCGTTGCCCACATGCTCACAGTTACAACATCAGGAAAAGGAAGTATTGATGTATTGCTTAGTATAGAGAGGGTCTGTACTGATCCTTTCGACGTCCCCTCGGATCGGGAGGGGCACTGGAAACACGGCGGGACTTCTCTTAGGTCACCCCGATTCCTGTCCAACCGATGGGGTCCACCTCAAACGCCTTCTCGCGATACGACGAGCCCGGTGTTCTTCGAGCGTGTGCACCACCACGACCCACCAGCGGCAAGTCCCGGGACGCCGATAAGTATCAGGGCGACCACGAAGACCAATAGCGGTTGGGCCAAGGGAGTCAGCTCTCCATCTGGGGCGGGAGAGGGTCTTTGCGCCGCTCCCGATGGCCAGCCGTCTCGATCTCGCCGAGAACGGCCCGACGCTGATGTGCTGATCCATGCCTTCAGGAATGAAGCTTCTCTCGCTCATGCGGCTGAACCTGACCAGATGCTGGTAGTCAACGAGAACACCTGGATGGTCGGCGATCGGCACCTTCTCGGTCACACGGAGTTTCGGGATCGTTTCGTGGATACGCTCGAAATCCGCGCGGATCAGATCCAGCATCGCGCGCCGTTCGTCCGCGCCGCCCGCAACGGCGACAGTGATGATACCGTCCTCGATATCCGCCTTGACCAGCGCGCCGTGACCATCCCGCTCCAGCACCACGCCGCGGCGCCAATAGGTTTGGCACCAAGAGGTTTGATGGGAGATGAACCGGTGCATCCGCACGATGAAGCGGGAGATCACGCTGCCTGGCAGCACATCGTAGTGATACTCAAAACGCAAGGCGCCGTCCCAATCCCCGGTGTCGGGCGCGCTGAGCGGCAGCAAGTCGGCGACCAAATAGCGTGGTTCCTTCAATCCCTCGAACTCGAAGCACAACTCGGTTCTTGTGTGATCGATGTTCTCGAGGGGCTACGGCCGTTCGAGATCCCCGCACACCTATGGCTAACCCGCCATAGCTTTAGTTCCGTTCCTGTCGGACGTCCCAGACCATACCTACTCTGATGCGTGCACGCCAACGCGGCGGGGAACGGAATTCATTCCGCCTGCAAGGCAACCGGGCGCGGCGATTTCTGTTTCCCGCAAGCAGTGGTCGGCCCGAAAAATTGATGCCGCCGCGGCGTTGATCATGGCCGTCAGTTGAGTGAAGGGAATACATGCGCGTCCGATGCTTTTCTCTAAACCCAGTCGGACGAGCATAGAAGATGATGCCAAAAAGAGACCCGCCGTTTTATTCGTTCGGCCGGTTGTTTGAGCGCTTTAGGGTTTTGCTGCCCGCTCTGTAGCGGCCTCCGCAATGCCGCCGCTTGCGCAACGCTGACCGCCCGACAGTCTGGGGGAAGGCAACCGAACGCATCTGGGCGGACGCGGAGCACCGCCGAAAGCAACTACAGGACGCCGGAGATCATAGCGGTGCACTACACCCGGGCATTTGACGAATTGATTCCAGCACGCCAGTAGAGCGGCCCTGATTCAGGCGCTTGCCTGACCTTAAACCGCGACTTAATCAAAGGATTAGCCAACATGAAGCATTTTGGTGCGGCGAGCGTTCTCGCCCTCGGGCTCCTTATTGGGTCAGGGTCCCCATCCGACGCCAAAGGCGCGGTGGTCGCGGCGGAGATCCAAGAGAAGGCGGTGGTCGAAAGCATCGATGTGGCGACCCGACATGTCTTGCTGCGGGCCGAGGACGGCAAGCTGGAAACTGTCACCGTCAGTCCGGAAGTGCGCAATCTCAAGCAGGTCAAGCCGGGCGATCAGGTCGAGTTGACCATCCGGCTGGGTATCGCCGCCGAAATGGCGCCGAGTGACGGATCCGGACCGCCCGTCGCCGCCCTGGACGTCGCAGCGCGGGCTCAGCCTGGGGAGAAACCCGGCGCCCTCGTCGGCCAGGCGGTCCGGGTTACGGTATCCTTCCTCGCCTACGACCCCAAGACGAAGACGGTCAGCTTCACGCTGCCGACCGGGGAGGAGCGGAGCAAGGTGCTGCAGACCAAGCAGATGCAGGAGTTTGCAGCGGGTTTGAAGTCTGGGGACAAGGTTGATGTGACTTTTGCCCGCTCGCTCGCGATAGCTGTCCGCCCGGCGAGGTAACGCCCACGACCGGCGAACCAATCATCCGCTTCGAGCCGGCGGGAATCGCGCTTAGTCAAGTCATCTGTAAAAGTATGGACTTGATCTGACGATCAGGTTTTTCGCCGTGGTGGGTGTCCGACGAATCTGTTGTCCGATGTCATGCCGCCTGCAGCAACTTTTCCTTTGCCACCGGCAACATGTCAATGAAGGTCTGCATTGGGGTTTTGCCGTAGCACCACCTTCCTTGATGAGTTCGCACGGAGTTGTAGTCGCGCACCCAGACGTCGAGATCGGCCTGCAAGTCGTCGATCGAGCGATAGAGCTTCTTGCGCAGGGCCACCTGATAGAACTCCGCCAGAATGGTCTTGTTAATCGCTCGCAGATGCCGTTGGTCTGCGGACTGCGTGCCTTGGTTCGTGTGTGATCGATGTTCTCCACCGCCAAATAGAGCTCGTATTCGTGGCTCTGCGGGTTGCCGCAATATTCGGTGCCTCGGTCGGTCAGCACCCGGCTGACGATGATGCCCTGCTCTTCGAAGAATGGCAGCACGCGGTCGTTGAGCATCTCGGCGGCGGTAATCGGCGTCCTGCTGTCATAGAGCTTGGCGAAGCCGACCTTCGAGTGGGTGTCGATCACGGTCTGCTGGTAAACCCGGCCGACCCCTTTGAGGGTGCCGACATAGAAAGTGTCCTGCGCCACGCAGTAACCCGGGCATTCGCTCTCGAATTCGCCATGGGCTTCTTTGTCCAGCCTGGCCTTCTCCAAAGCCACCACCTGCGCTTCGGTCAGAACGGTGCCGTCCTGCGCCATTTTGGCTTCCAGTGCTTTCAGGCGCTTTTTCATGTTCTCGAGGTCATGACGCTGCCAGACGCAGCGCACGCCGAACGGCGAGATCGCCAGGCCGCGCTGGCGTAATTCATTGGACACCCGCGCCTGTCCCCAGTTGCTGCTCGATGGCCAGTTCCACGACGGCGGTTTCGATAGCGCTGTCGACGCGGTTTTTCAGGATCGGTTTGCGCCGCTGATCTCCAGCAGCGCCACCTCGCCGCCTGTCGTAGAGGTCCTTAAGCGATAGAAGCTATCGCGTGAAAACCCCATGATTTTGCAGCTTGCTGACATTGCCGAGCTGCTTGCGAGTTCCAGCACGCCGACCTTCCGCGATGATTTCTGTTCTTGTCATAGACTCCGAAGTTGCCCTTACCGTGGTTGCTCTGCGTCGCTCTGCCTCCCTGCAGCCAACACACCTCATCTTTCCCCACCATTAACCCTAATTGTCGTTTAAGTCTAGACTTCTACAAGTCATCTGCGGCTTGCCATAAACCGCGAAGTCTCTACCCTTACGCGCTATCAGCCGAAATCCACCCCCGGATAATCCCCAGCGTGGTATCCGGATGCTGGTCCACCAAACTAACCACCTTACGGACCGACGACGCCCGCATCTGCCCCTGGATATTGCTCAACGTCAGACTCTCGTCGTCATCGCCTTCCGGATGCGCACCCTCTCCAGGGCTGTGTCCGATACCGAGCACGCTCCCGGGCTGACCGCCGGAGGCGATTGAACCGGCCGATCCCACAGCCCCGCCCGAGATCTGGCCCGGCGCCCCGCCCGCAATACTAAGCCCCGCCACCGGCTTGTTCAGCGCGGCGAAAATCGACCGAGCCGTCAGAATGATAATCCCAAATCCGACCACGCCAAACGCAACCATCTGAATAAACGTGATCAGGTCGGCGTTCACCTTACCCGGACGCGCCGCTGGCGCAGCATCGACCGCCTCCATCGCGTCAACGAACGGCATGCTCACGACATCCAGTCGGTCACCGCGCTTCTCGTCAAAGCCGACGACGCTTTTCACCAGCTTCTCGATCTGGTCCAGATCACTCTGCTCGCGCGCCTTCCAAATGTGCTTTCCGTCCGCTCCGACCGTATCGATCCCATCCACCATCACCGCCAGAGTGACCCGCTCGACCTGAGGCTGATCATGCACGATTGCCCGTACGGTCTTGCCGATCTCATAATTCGTCGTTTCTTCCTGGCGTCCTTCCTGACTGCCACTGGCCCCCGCGGCGCCCGCATCGGCGTTGGGAAGGTTGTTCTGCAGCGAAACCGGCCCGGCCTTGTCCGTCGACTTGGAATTCGAAGTCACGTTCTGCGTGCTGCGAACCACCGATCCGTCCGGATCGTATTTCTCCTGCGTCTCGTTCACCTTGTCGAAATTCATCCGGATCGAGGCTTCGGCGTGCACGTGGCCCGGGCCAAGGCTACGTTCCAGCATCAACTCGACCGCCTCCGCCAGCCGGGCCTCGGTCTTCTGGCGGATACTTTCTCCCATCGCCGACTGCGCCCTCGGGTCGTTGCCGTCGCCCGCCTGAACCAGCAGATGCAGGTTCGAGTCTACCACGGTGACATCCTGTGGACGCAGCCCAGGCACCCCGGCGGCTACCAGATCGACCACCGACTGGACCGCCTCGGGCGACAATGTCTGCCGCCCGGCCAGCGTCAGCATCACGCTCGCCTGGGCGTGCAATCGGTCACGCGCGAAGGGCTCCCGCCGTGGCAGCACCAGGTGTACCCGCGCGTGGGTGATCCCGTGCACCGAGACGATCGTGCGGGCCAGTTCACCCTCCAGTGCCCGGGTAAGCTTCACCTGCTGATCAAAGTCGGTCACCGCCAGGTCGGTGCCACGGTCGAAGATCTCGTACCCGGTGGTTCCCTGATTGGACAGGCCGTTCGTCGCCAGCAGCGCTCGGGCGGCCGCCAAATCGCCGTCGGGGACTAAAAGATGGCCGCCTTCCAGGCGATAAGGGATTTTGTGCCCGGTCAGATCGGCGGCAACCTGCTGCGCCGTTTGTGCATCGAGGTCCGAGGCCAGTTCCGCCATCCGTCCTCGACCAGGCCCTTGTAACTCCAGCCAAACAAAAGCCCCGATGATACCGAGTGTCACGCCCGCGAGCATGGCGACGCGCACCATGCCAAGCTTCCGGATGCTCTCGACCAGGCCTTTCATAACAGCTATGCTCAGGCTCCAACGCCGCCGCATACATAGCTAGTAAAGCTTACCGTTCCGTTAACGGCTCCCGCCTCGCCCCGAAGGCGCGCTTTAAGCGTAATTCAGCTTTAACCCGGCCGAGGGCCACCGCATGGTCCCAAGGCGCCCCGTATCCGACAGCGTGATGAACGCGGTACACATGTCCGCGCCGCCGAAGCAAATATTTGTCGGGTAAATATCAGGCATCTTCACCGCTCGGACAATCTCGCCTCCCGGCGATATTTCCGTTACGTATCCCGTGTTGAGCGTCGCTACGGCGAGGTTGCCGTTGGCAAGCACAGCGAGGCTGTCAAACCGGGCACTGCCCGGCAGGCCGGCAATAATCCGACCGCTGTGATGCGCGTGCGGCGCCGGCTTGCGCAACACCCCAGGTGCCTCGATGTCGAACGCCCACAACCGGGCACCCTCGGTATCCGCGGCATAAAGCGTCTTCCCATCCGGGGACAGGCCACAGCCATTCGGGGTAAGCATCGGATAGGCGATTTCAACGACTTTCGACCCATCCGGCAAAGCGTAATACAGGCCGCCGTGATCGCGATGGCGCGCATAACGCTTGCCAAGATCGGTGAAGTAGAAGCCGCCATGGGTATCGAACACAATGTCGTTCGGAGCTGACAACTTGTGGCCGCCTGCCTCAGCATACAGCGTTTTCGCCTCGCCGGTTTTGGCATCGATGCGTTGGACATAGCCGAATTTGTAATCAGGATGTGGCGCGACCCCCATTGAGGAACCCTCAACATACCTGCTGCCACCATTGTTGCATAAGTACAGTGCCCCATCCGGCCCGAATGCCAGCCCGTTCGGGCCGCCGCCGCAGCGCGAAAATACGCTCGTCTTTCCGTCCGGTGCTACTTTCGATAGCTGGTTGTTGCGTATTTCGGTCAGGATGACGGATCCGTCCGGCGTTACGACCGGCCCCTCCGGAAAGCCGAAACCGGTCGCCAGGATCGTGACATCGCTCATCTTGGTGTTCCCTCTTGTCGCAGTCGAGCCAGTGTCGCCGGAACGCCACCGGCGTCAAGCGACGCACCCCGCGGGAGAACCGATCTGGGTTGAGCTACTGCCACGTGGATAAAAAATCCAACCGTGGCCGCTCGTCATGTCGGCGATGCGGAATTCACCAAACCTTCACGGGCGCGCCTTCCTGCTTCGAGGCCGCACCTTTGATCGACCATTCTTGGACAGACATGAACCGCGGAGCCAGGAAGAAATAGGTGCGCTCAACCACCTTCCAAAGAAAATCGTCGAAGTGCCGCGGAGCATTGGCCCAGTCGGCGAACACCGCACCCCAGGCGTGGTTCGTCCGGAACATCCAGTTCCGTTGGTCCCGAAGCGACGCGATGGCCGGCGGCGGGTCGCGCAGCATCGCCAGAATATCGTCCAGGCCGCCATCGACTGTGTCAAACCGGAGGGTGATCTCCCCAAGGCCACGCCGTCCTAATGTCTGAACCTGCTTGACGGTGTCCTGCCGGCTGACAGGGACCGGAGCAAGGTCGATGCGCAAAAGCTTTTCGCACAGCCCGGAAATGCCGAGATACAAGATGCGGCGCATACATTCGATGTAGGCCATCTCTTCACTCAAAGTCCCAACCCGCGTCGTGATCTCCTCCTCATTGGTCCCTTCTATAAGGCTCGCCGCCCCGGCTATAGCCTTTTTCAGCAATGCCCGGTTGCTCGGCTCCTCCTCCCAACCCGGAGCGTCGCCACCCTTGATCGTCGCTGATTTGCCCGACCGCGCCAGGACGCAGCGCACCAAATTCTGCCGCACTCGGCTGTCTGCATTTCGCTGATCCAACCGGGTAGGCTCCCAACTCGCCTGTCCGCCATAGAGTTCAGACGGCAGCTTGTCGCCGCATCTCAACACAGCAACGTAGTTCAATGCCTGTTCGATAAGCTGCAACATCTGCCCATCGGGGCTTTCCGGATCGAGACCGAACTCGCGCGCCACGGACCGCAGCGGCAATACCGCCTCCTGGCTCTCAAGCTGAACGACCATCGAGGGAACCTTCAGACCCGCGCTAAGGCGGAAGAAGGGCTCGCCCAGCATGCGAAAGCCCGGATGCACCAACTGGCATACCTGGGGAGCGGTCTGACTCATGCACACTGTCCTGCGTCCGGGAAAACTTGGTCTAACCAGCGCACAGAACCATTAACAAATGGTGAAATCTTTCAGCGTTCCGCCGGATTCGGAGGCCGAACTGTCGCCGACGGCCGCTACCCGCATAAGCGGCTGCCCGGCGCGGATCGTCATACCCTCCAGGACCTCGTTGCAAAGCGCGAAAGCTTCGGGAGCGAACACAATAATAGTCGAGCCATGCTCGAACCAGCCCATCTCGTCGCCTTTGCGTAGCGACGCGTCACACGCGAATGTCCGGCGCCCCGGTCCGGCGCCGCGCAACATCTCGTCGATGAACCTAAGCCTAATGCCAGCTACCAGGATAGCGGCGACGGGTACCAGCGTCATTGCCGCGCCGCCGCCGGGCAGCCGGGTCCTGATCACCGCGCGCTCATTTTTGCAGAACAACCGTTCGACCCGCTTCAGCGCGATCGGGTTGACATTCCAGGTGTCCCCGGAAACATGCGTGACCGACTCGACGCGGCAGTCGTACGGAGCGTGAAACCGATGATACATGCTCGATGTCAGCCGCAGCGTCGCATAACACCCGTTGCGGAACGATTGCGCGTGGTCAGAGTCAACCAGTAGATCCGACAGCGCATACGGAAACCCCTTGATCTGAAAAACCTGCCCGTCGCTCACCCTCCCCGACGCACCAACGATCGCATCGCATGGGCTGACGAGCACGTCCGGATCCATGTCGATCGGCCGCGCGCCGTCTTTCAACTGCCGGGTAAAGCAGTCATGCATACTGCGGAATCTCGTCTCCTTCGCCTCACCAAGATCGAGATTTGAGAAAAACCTCCAAGTGCCGATTGAGAGATCTCGGATCAGCGGCTGTTCGATCTTGCTGAACCATCCGATAAAGCGCGTAACCAGGCGCCGCGGAATTCGATTGGTGAGCAGGAAATTCAGATCTTCCTGATGTACAAATTTCACTATCGCCTGCCGGATTCTCATGGGATCAGCGTCGCTCCACAGAAGGCAAAACGATGTCCGCGCAACTCTATCTCGCCGCGACCGGTGGCGCCATTATCTTAAGTGCGGCAATTGCCAAGGCAAGGACCCGTCTCGACCTCTCGCGAGCGAAACATCCTTCCATCGCTGGTCACGCTCGAATGGCGCGCCGGATCGCCTCGCTGATCCCGTTTTACGAGTATGACGAACGACAGTTCTTTCGCTGCGACGGTGCGCCTGAGGAAGTCGCTGCACGACGTCAGGACGGCTTTATGCGATTGTCTGAACTTTACCGCGAACGCTTTGCCAAGACCAGCGCTTGTACGGCGGAAGCCGCGGCGAGCATTTCCGACCTCCAGTTCATCAGCGCCTATCGGGTGCCCTTCCAGTACAGCCGCTATGTCTGTGAACATCTGTCCGCGGGATCCTTTTTGGAATTGTCATCCGGCGTAACGGTGACCGACCTCGACGGCAACGTCCTCTACGACCTGACGGGATCGGGACGGCGTCAATCTGTTCGGCCAGGACTTCTACAAATCGTGCATCGCTCAAGGGGCAGAACGCGTCCGCAACCTAGGCCCGGTGCTCGGTGCTTATCACCCGACGGTCGCCTATAACGTCCGGCGCCTGCGCGAAATCTCCGGCCTGGACGAAGTATCCTTCCACATGTCCGGCACCGAGGCCGTGATGCAGGCGGTTCGTCTGGCCCGCTATCACACCAAACGCTCTCACCTCGTTCGTTTCTGCGGCGCCTATCACGGCTGGTGGGGTGACGTTCAACCCGGCGTGGGAAATCCGTCGCCGGCGCGCGACACTTACACGCTGGCCGAGATGTCCGAACGCACCCTTCAGGTTCTGCGCCGGCGGCGGGACATCGCCTGTGTCCTCGTTAACCCGCTGCAGGCGCTCCACCCGAACGGTCCCGCACCGGCGGATTCCTCCCTGGTGGATAGTTCGCGCCAGGCCGAGTTCAACCGAGATGCCTACGCAAGCTGGTTGCGGCAGCTTCGGGAGGTGTGCGACCAACGCAAGATCGTTTTGATCTTCGATGAAGTCTTCGTAGGTTTTCGGCTCGGCATCGGAGGCGCCAAGGAATACTTCGGCGTCCAACCCGACCTCATCACCTACGGCAAAACGCTCGGCGGCGGCCTTCCGGTAGGCGTGCTTTGTGGCCGAAGCGAACTGATGAAACGATATCACATCGGCCATCCCGCAGATATCTGTTTTGCCAGAGGAACTTTCAATTCTCATCCGTATGTGATGGGCGCGATGACAGAGTTCTTGCACCGCCTCGATTCCAAGGAAATCCGCTCGCTGTACCAGAACCTCGACGAGACGTGGAACGATCGTGCAGAACATCTCAACGGCTGGCTCCGGCAGGAAGACCTCCCGGTCAAAATAGCCAACCTCTCGTCGATCTGGACGATCAGCTATACAAGGCCATCACGCTACAACTGGATGCTGCAATACTATCTCCGCGCCGAAGGACTTGCGCTGAGCTGGGTCGGAACGGGCCGGCTGATTTTCAGTTTGAATTATACCGATGCCGATTTCGCCGCGGTCGAGGATCGTTTCCGTGCCGCATGCCGAGCAATGCAGTCGGATGGCTGGTGGTCGACCAGCGATGCAACCACCAACCGATCAATCAAACGCAGTATTCTGTGGGAAATGCTCACGCTACGGCGTGATCGCCCGAGACCGGCCCCAGTCGGAAGGCGGGAGCCACAATATCAAACAACGCTTTTAGACCATGATGATGTAAAAAAGCCGCGGCCCCGGTGAGGTCATGCTTCAGGGGATACGAGACGTATCTGGTACAGGACCTCGTGCCGTCGGTGCGCGCGATCCTACATGCGTGAGCACTGGGTCACGCCGCAAGGTTGGACCATCGTGGTAACGCGGCCGGAGGGGACCTGCGGACATCCCAGCTCCGACCCGCGCCGTTTCGTGGCGATGTGGTATCATCAGGGCCAGATCAAATTGACCCGTCTGGCGGCGCTGCTGCACTCGGTGGGCGTGTCGATCTCCCGCGGGAGGTCCAACGGCAGTTGACTGATAAGCGCGCGGTGGCGGATCTATCGCCGGTCTGTACACCAGCGCACCGGGGCCGCCACCTTCTGACGAGCGAAATGCCGTACCATCGCAAACGAGTGGGAAACGCTGCCAAAACCACGTAAGCAACTGCCTCTCCTCTGAGATCGAGTCCCATTGGCCAAGTCCGCCTCCCGCTTCGTCTGTCAGTCTTGCGGCGCGGTCACCCCGAAATGGGCTGGCCGCTGCGAAACTTGCGGTGAATGGAATACCGTCGAGGAAGAAGCCGTCATCGCCCGGCCTGGCCCCGCCGCGAAGGCGCCGGTTGGCCGGAGTGTCGCCTTCGTCGGCCTCGCCGGCAGCGCCGAACCCCCACCGCGCGCGCCCATCGGCATCGCGGAACTCGACCGCGTACTCGGCGGCGGCCTGGTTCCTGCCTCGGTCGTCCTGGTCGGGGGCGACCCCGGTATCGGCAAATCCACCCTGCTGCTGCAGGCGGCCGCCCGCCTCGCCCGCTCGGGCCGCCGCGTTCTCTACGTCACCGGGGAGGAATCCATCGATCAGATCCGCCTCCGCGCCCGCCGCCTCGGTGTCGCTGACTCATCCATCGAACTGGCCGCCGCCATCAATGTCCGCGACATCGCCGCCAGCCTTGAACAAGCCAAGGACACCACCTTGGTGGTGATCGACTCGATCCAGACCATGTGGCTCGACGCCATCGAAAGCGCCCCCGGCACCGTCGCACAAGTCCGAGCCTGCAGCTTCGAACTGATCCGGCTCGCCAAATCCGGCAAATTCGCCCTGGTGCTGGTCGGCCACGTGACCAAGGACGGTGGCCTCGCCGGCCCGCGCGTTTTGGAGCACATGGTCGACGCGGTGCTCTACTTCGAAGGCGACCGCGGCCATCAATTTCGCATTTTGCGCGCGGTCAAGAACCGCTTCGGTGCCACCGACGAAATCGGTGTGTTCGAGATGACCGAGACCGGCCTCGCCGAAGTCCCCAACCCCTCCGCGCTCTTCCTCGCCGAGCGCCGGGGCAACATAGCCGGCAGCGCGGTGTTCGCCGGGCTTGAGGGCACCCGCCCGGTATTGATGGAGGTCCAGGCCCTGCTCGCGCCGAACCCCGGCGGCTCGCCCCGGCGTTCCGTGATTGGCTGGGACAGTGGGCGGCTCTCGATGCTGCTGGCAGTGCTCGAAACCCGCGCCGGCGTGCGGCTCAACCAGACAGATGTATACCTGAACATCGCCGGGGGCCTGCGCGTGAACGAACCGGCCGCCGATCTCGCCGTCGCCGCCGCCATCGCCTCGGCCGCGTTCGAGGCCCCGACCAGCCCCGGCATGGTCTATTTTGGTGAGGTCGGCCTGTCCGGCGAGGTTCGTCAGGTCGCCCAAGCCGAGGCTAGGTTGAAGGAAGCGGCCAAACTGGGGTTCGACGCTGCCACACTGCCTCGCCGCGTTGCCCACGGTAACCGCAAGCTCGCCGCCCCCGAAGGTTTGCGAATGGAGGAAATCGGCCACATCGCCGATCTGGTTGGGCGCTTCGCCCCCCAATCGGCTAAAAAGAACGCATGACCCGCTTGGCGCCGGGCGCCGCCGCGACGATAAACCCGGAAGTCTCTCCGATGGCGGTGGCCCAATGGCGGTAGCATGACCTGGGTTGATCTGGCGGTCTTCGGATTTATTTTGATCTCGGGCTTGCTAGCCTTCGCGCGCGGACTAGTGCGGGAAGTGCTGGGCATTGGCGCCTGGGTCGGCGCCTTCGCCGCGGCGTTCTTTGCCCTGCCCGTGATGCGAGGGATCGTGCGTGGCTGGCTCCCATCGCCGGAATGGATCGATCCGGTCAGCTTCATCATCGTTTTCCTGATCGCGCTGATCGTCCTGGTGCTGATCGCGCGCAGCATCGGCCGGGTGGTGCGTAGATCAGCGCTGGGCGGGGTTGACCGCACGCTGGGGCTGGTATTCGGCCTCGCGCGGGGTGCGGCGGTCGTCATCATCGCCTATATCATTGGTCAGATGGTGTTTCCGATTGAACGATGGCCTGACGCCGTGCTCGACGCGCGAACATTGACCCCGACTTATGAGGCTGCGCGTTGGGTACGAAATCAGTTGCCCGAGCCCTACCGTCCCCACCTGCTCGACCTGCCGCCGGCCGGTCGGAAGGCTACGGCTGAAGCATTGCTGCACGCTACGCCGCAAGGGCGGGCGATCGCTAAACCTCCCCAGCGTGAATAGGAACCGTTGCATATGGCCTTCACCTGCCGGGATACCGACGACAACTCTCTGCACGAGGAATGCGGGGTCTTCGGCGTGTGGAATGTGCCGGATGCCTCCGCGGTAACAGCGCTGGGACTTCACGCGTTACAGCATCGCGGCCAGGAAGCCACCGGTATAACCAGCTTCGACGGTGCCCGCTTCCACTCCCATCGCGGCATGGGACTGGTCGGCGACAATTTCGGCGACGCCCGGGTGATCGAAAAACTGCCCGGCCGCATCGCCGTCGGGCACAACCGCTACGCCACCACCGGCGACACCATTCTTCGGAATGTCCAGCCACTCTACGCGGATTTCGAGTTCGGCGGGTTCGCCGTCGCGCATAACGGTAACCTGACCAACGCCCATGTGTTGCATCGCGCCCTGGTCCGTCGAGGCTGCCTGTTCCAGTCCACCACCGACTCCGAGGTCTTCGTCCACCTCATCGCCATCAGCCTCTATTCCACCGTCGTGGACCGGCTGATCGACGCGCTGAAGCAGGTGATCGGCGCCTATTCCCTGGTCGCGCTTTCCAACGAAGCCCTGATGGGCGTGCGCGATCCACTCGGTGTCCGGCCGCTGATCCTCGGCCGCATCGGATCGGAGGGCACCGGCGGATGGGTCCTCGCCAGCGAGACCTGCGCCCTCGATATCGTCGGTGCCGACTTCATCCGTGACGTCGAACCGGGAGAGATCGTGGTCATCAACGACCAAGGTGTGCACAGCATCAAACCCTTCAGCAAACGCAAAGAACGGTTCTGCGTCTTTGAGTACATCTACTTCGCCCGGCCGGACTCGGTGATGGAGGGTATGCCGGTCTACGACGCCCGCAAGCGCATCGGCGCCGAACTCGCGCGTGAGGCCGACGTCCCAGCCGACGTTATCGTGCCGGTGCCTGACTCCGGTGTCCCCGCGGCCATGGGTTACTCCAAGCAAAGCGGCATCCCGTTCGAACTCGGTATTATCCGCAACCACTATGTCGGCCGCACCTTCATCGAGCCGACCGACCATATCCGCCACCTCGGAGTGAAGCTGAAGCACTCCGCCAACCGGCCGGTGCTGGCAGGCAAGCGCGTTGTCCTGGTGGACAATTCAATCGTGCGAGGCACCACCAGCAAGAAAATCGTCGAGATGGTCCGCGCTGCCGGCGCGAAAGAAGTGCATATGCGTATCTCCTCGCCGCCCACCACGAACTCCTGCTTCTATGGGATCGACACGCCGGAACGCAGCAAGCTGCTTGCCGCGAGCCACAGCGTGGAGGAAATGGCGTCCTTGATCGGCGCCGACAGCTTGGCGTTCATCTCCATCGACGGCCTGTATCGGGCGCTCGGTAAGCACGGACGCGATCCCGAGAACCCGTACTACTGTGACGCCTGCTTCACCGGCGACTATCCAATTCCGTTGCCTGACCAACAGGACAATGCAGACCGCCAACTCAGCCTGCTGGTCGCGCATACCTGATGCCCGGCCTGCCTGATGGCGCCATAGCGCTGGTGACCGGCGCGAGCCGCGGCATCGGTGCCGCCACAGCCATTGAATTGGTACGTCTCGGCGCGAAAGTGGTGATCACCGCCCGCACCCAGGGCGGGTTGGAGGAGACTGACGACGCGATCCGCGCGATAGGCGGAGAGGCAACCATTTTGCCGCTCGATTTGCGTGACGGCGCCCAGATCGACGCGATCGGCCCGACCATTTACCAACGCTTCGGCCGCCTCGATGTCCTGGTGCACAACGCCGGGTCACTCGGCAGGCTCACGCCGGTTTCTCACATCCTGCCGGATGACTGGTCGGATGTGGTGGCGGTGAACCTGTCCGCCGCGTGGCGGCTGATCCGCACCAGCGAGCCGCTGCTGCGTCAGGCGCCAGCCGGGCGGGCGGTGTTCGTGACCGAAAGCCGAGCCCGCGAACCCAGGGCATATTGGGGCGCGATGGGCGCGACGAAGGCCGGGATGGAGCATCTGGTGCTAACCTGGGCCCAGGAACTTGCCACAACGCAGGTGCGGGTGAACCTGTTCGATCCCGGCCCGGTGGCGACCCGCATGCGGTTCAATGCCTTCCCGGGTGAGGATCGGACGACGTTGCCGCTACCGGAAGCGGTCGCGCCTGCTCTCGCCGCGCTGTGCCTGCCGATATGCGAACGCAACGGGTCGTTGATCCGCTTCGAATAGGCCCGTTTTCACCCCGCCGAGGGTTCCATATCAGGACAGACCGCTGCCACAGTTCGGCCACGAATTTCGCGAAGCGTTGCTTGAACGACATCATCGAGCAAGATCATCGGGGGGCAATTATCGCACTCCGCCCCTCGCCATCCGCGCCAACCTCAACAACCCAGGCCACGTGGTCTCCCGGTCAGTCAACCCAACAGGAAGCATTGGCGCCCAAGCCCGGCGCCCCCAAGCCTACCGCCCCCCGCGGAAGCGTTCGACCGCGGCGACAAGGGCGCGGCGGATCCCGGGCTCCAACGCCGAATGACCTGCGTCCGGAACGATGGTCATCCTGGCGTTTCGCCAGGCGGCTGCCAACTCGAACGCCGTCGCAGCGGGACAGATCATGTCATAGCGGCCTTGCACGATCTCAGCTGGGATGTGGCTGATTCGGTCCATGTGACCGAGAAGGCCGCCGGGCGGCAGGAAGAGACCATGCGCGAAGTAGAATGCCTCGATCCGGGCAAGACCGAGGGCAGTACGATCCTGAGAGAATCCACTAACGGTCTCCGGGCTAGGCAGCAGCGTGCTGCAGGTGCCCTCATAGACGGACCACGCTCGGGCAGCCGGCAGATGGTCCGAGGGATCGGGGCTGGTCAGGCGCCGCAAATATGACTGCAAGAGGTCCGTGCGCTCGGCTTCCGATAGAAAGCCGGTGAAAGCGGCGTGGGCTTCGGGAAATACCAGCCGCATTCCATGCAGGAACCACTCCACCTCCTTGGGACGCCCGAGGAACACGCCACGCAGGACGGCGCCGGCGACATGCTGCGGATGTGCCTGGGCGTAAGCCAGGGCGAGGGTCGATCCCCATGATCCGCCGAATAGCAGGAAACGCTCGATCGCCAAATGCCGCCGCAGCACCTCGATGTCAGAGACAAGGTCAGGAGTGGAGTTGTTATCCAATCCCCCAAACGGCCGCGACCGGCCCGCGCCGCGCTGATCGAAGATTACGATGCGCCAAAAGTTCGGGTCGAAGAAGCGGCGGTGCACTGCGCCCGCGCCCGCTCCCGGGCCGCCATGCAGGAACAGCACCGGACGGCCATTCGGGTTGCCGGCTTGCTCCCAGTACATCACATGGCCGCCGGAGAGGGGCAGATAGCCCGTTTCGTAGGGGCCAATTTCAGGGAACAGGTCGCCACGGGGCATGATTCCACAATGCTATAGGCACTCCTGCCGGCAGGGAACCAAGAATTTTGCCTCCCAAGGGTTGATTGATCTCGATGTTCCGGATCCCGCCTCTGCGGCCAGAGGCTTCGTATGTTATGACCTTGTTTTATTTATATCAGGCGGAGGACGCTGTTGATCAGAACCGCTCGCCTGATTGTCCGCCCCTGGCGGAAAAGCGATCTTGCCCCGTTCGCGGAGCAGAATTCTGATCCGACTGTTATGCAGTCGCTGGGCGGCGTTCTCACCCGTGAGGAAAGCGAGGCGTACGTGGAGCGGGCGCAAAGGCATCTGTCGGAGGCCGGCTTTTGCCCGTGGGCGGTCGAGGCCCCTGGCGTCTCCCCATTGATTGGGGCCGTGGGACTGATGCGTGTTGTGTTCGAGGCGTCATTCACGCCGGCGGTCGAAGTCATGTGGCGTTTGCATCGGCCGTATTGGGGCCAGGGTTATGCGACCGAGGCCGCTCGGGCAGCTATTGTCGACGGTTTTCGTCGTGTTGGTCTGCAGGAGATCGTCGCGATGACCTCTCTGCTCAACACCGCCTCAATGCGTGTGATGGAGCGGTTGGGGATGGTTCGCTCATTCGAGTTCGATTATCCGAACCGCCTGCAGGGGAGTCCTCTGAGCCGGCACGTGCTTTACCGGTTGCGGCTGGATCAAGTGAAGTCGGACAGAACGGGCAGAAAGGACCACGCGGGGGCGGTTGCACGGGCGCCATCTGCAAGCGGATAGTCGCTGATAAGTATAACCGCGGGAGATCCACAATGTCGTCAGCGACCGGGCAGTCTGAGGACCATAGGCCCATGACAGGGGCGGACTACCTCGCCTCCCTGGATGACGGGCGGACGATCTACATATACGGCGAGCGCGTGGCCAAGGTCACCGAGCATCCGGCGTTTCGCAATACCGCACGGATGATCGCGCGGCTGTTCGACGCGATGCACGTTCCGGAACAACAGTCCAGGTTGATGGTGCCGACCGATACCGGTAACGGCGGGATGACGCACGCCTTTTTCAAGGCGCCGAAGACCGCCCAAGACCTGATCGCCGGGCGGGATGCGATCACGGCGTGGGCCAGGCTCACCTATGGCTGGGTCGGCCGGTCGCCAGACTACAAAGCGGCGTTTCTGGCGACCCTCGGCGCCAACGCGGAGTTTTATGCCCCGTACCAGGAGAATGCTCGGCGCTGGTACAAGTTTAGCCAGGAGCGTGTGCCGTTCATCAACCACGCGATCATCCACCCGCCCGTCGATCGTGACCGGCCGCCCGATCAGGTGGGCGATGTGTGCTGTCACGTTCTGCGGGAAACCGACGCCGGCATCGTGGTGTCCGGCGCAAAGGTGGTGGCTACCGGGTCGGTGCTGACCAACTACACTTTCGTCGCCCACCACGGGCTGATCCCGTTGCAGGACAAGTCCTACGCCGCGATTTTTATGGTACCGACCAACGCACCTGGCATCAAATTCATCTGCCGCACGTCCTATGAGATGGCGGCGACGGCGATGGGCAGCCCGTTTGACTACCCGTTATCCAGCCGGTTGGACGAAAACGACGCGATCTTCATCATGGATGAGGTGCTAGTGCCGTGGGAAAATGTCTTTGTCTATGGTGACGTTGAGAAGGCCAACAACTTTTTTCCACGGACGGGGTTTCTGCCGCGGTTTGTCGTGCACGGGTGCACTCGGCTGGCGGTCAAACTGGATTTCATCTGCGGACTGTTGCTGAAGGCTGTCGAGGCGTCGGGCACTAAGGATTATCGCGGTGTGCAGGCGAATGTCGGCGAGGTGATCGCATGGCGAAACCTGTTCTGGGGATTGTCCGACGCCATGGTAGGCAATCCGAAGCCGTGGGTTGGCGATTATGTGCAACCCAACATGGATCCGGGCAACGCGTATCACATCATCGCAACGATGGCCTACTCCAAGGTCAAATACATCATTGAGCAGACGGTGGCGTCCGGTCTGATCTACCTCAACAGTCACGTTCGCGATTTTCAAAGTGCGGAAATCAGGCCATATCTCGACAAGTATCTGCGAGGATCCAACGGTTACAGCGCCGAGGAACGGGTGAAGTTGATGAAACTGCTGTGGGACAGCATCGGGTCGGAGTTCGGCAGCCGGCACGAGCTGTACGAGATCAACTATGGCGGCTCGACCGAGGAGATCAGGCGGTACTGCCTGTTCGGGGCGCAGGCATCAGGTAACGCGACAGCGTTCAAGGGGTTGGCCGAACAATGTTTGGCTGAATACGACCTGAACGGCTGGACGGTGCCAGATCTGACCGATCCGGGCGAACTGAGTTATCATCTGATGCGGGGAGGCGGGTCGTAGGGCGCGCAAGATCGTTAGGGACGTTTTAGGACAGCGCTTGGTTGAGTGACATGTTTTGCAACCCCTAACCTTATGCAGGGAAGATAGACTGACGACGCATGACTGCAGCAATAACCTCCGAACAGCCACTGGCGCTACACTTGTAACGCCGGTGCTAACTCAATACGGCTGGGAGCGCTATTTCTCTGGCTCTCCGGGAGGCACGGTCACATTGTCGGTCTCTATTCGGATCTTCCATGAATTGCCGTCACGCACATCGGTCGTTGACCAATAACCTTTCACTGGCATCGATCCGTTTGAGCTTTGCACTACGGCCGACCAGCTTCCGGTTCTCAATCTGAGTGCATCGCCGATCATTACTACCTTTTCGAGCTTGGATGGCTCCTTGCTAATGATGGCTTTGAAGAGCCCCTCAAAGCGCTTCTCTATTGCGGCATGCCCAACTAATGGCCCATCCGGCGTCAAAAGAATCGCATCCTCACTGAAAAGAGCCGCCAAGCCGGAGGCGTCTCTCGCTTGCATCGCCTTGTTGTATGCCTCGAGGACGCTCGCTCCGGCCTGCCACGCGTCTGGGTTGGAAGTTTGCTGTGCCGCAACCCCAAAAGCTACAGCGGTGGTGAGTGTGAAGGCGGTCAACAAGCATGTGCGCGGATGCATGAACTTTATCCTCTTGATTATCGTTGATTGTCTCAGAGCGACTAGCGCTCTTGGCCTCGTCTGTTCGTCCGGAGGGTCGTTGATCGAGTGTCGACCACCGCACCGGGCCGCAATAGTCCTGTCATGAGCGACAGAAGGGTCTATCGCTCGTCCAACCATCAGCGCTTCCGTTGCTAAAAATCGATCAGTTCGTGGGGGAAAATCGCTAAAAATTGCTAAAGACATACGCATCAACTAATCGCCCCAGTTGGCTGACCTGTAGGAGCTTGCGTCGCATGAAGGAGCTGCGAGAGAGGGACGCGCTGATCAGCCCCGGGGTGGTTGCATTCGCGCGCTTCCGCTTTGATGTCGGTCTCCGACGTTTGGTGGGTCTGCACTCCATGGGGATCTGGGCGCCGGTGAGGATTGGGTCACGCGCACTGGACGTCCTTGGCGTCCTGTTGCGGCAGCCAGGCGTCCTAGTGACGAAAGATGCCATTATGCGGCAAGTCTGGCCCGGCATCGCTGTCGAAGCGAATAATTTGACCGTCCAGATCACGGCGCTGCGCAAGGTTCTCGACGGCGACCGCGCATCAGAAAGCTGCATCCAAACCGTGTCCGGGCGAGGCTACCGTTTCGTTGCGCCTGTGATGCGGCCTTCGACCGAAAGCGTGGACGCCCTTCCCGCGCAGATTGTCGGACACCCAGAGCTGCCAAGCGGGTCAGTCTTGCCGGCTCGATTATGGGGTCTGGGTGTCCCAGAGGGACATGAACGTCCGGTCCAGGGCTTCATCCCATCCGATCTGCCACCAAACCCAGGCGTCCTGATCGCGACTCGTCCGGTGGAACCAAACGCAAGCCGCTTGGTTGCACCGTGGGCCGAGCGCCGGCAGCTAACCGCTTTGGCTTGCGACGTGGCCGATTTGGGGGTGCTCTCGGCTCGCCTCGACCTCGAAGAGCTGTGCGAGGTGACGACTGCTTGTTACCGGTGCTGCATAGATATCATCGAGCGTTACCATGGCTATATTGCTAACTGCGCTGCTGACGGTGTGCTGGCCTATTTCGGTTATCCGCAGGCAGATGAGCACGATGCTGAGCGCGCCATCCGAGCCGGCCTTGAATTGATCGAGGCTGTGCCGAAGCTTGCGACCGCAGCAGGCGTGCCCTTGCACATGGGTATCGGGATTGCAACTGGTATGGTCGTCACCGGCGGCCAAATCGGGTCCAGCGCTGCCCGAACGGTCACTGCGGTGGGCGGCACGCCCAATGTAGCCGCGCGTCTACAAGCACTGGCCGGTGTCGACCAGATCGTCATCTCTGCCTCGACCCGTCGATTGATCGGCAACGCGTTTGAACTGACCGATCTTGGCGAACATGAGTTGAAGGGGATCGCGGAACCCGTTCACAGCTGGCGCGTGGAACGTGCCCAGGTGACGGAGAGCCGCTTCGATGCCAGTCGCGGTGGCAGCGCGCTGACGCCGCTGGTCGGCCGCGAAGAGGAATTGGACCTGCTGCTGCGTCGGTGGTCGCAAGCGAAGGACGGCGAAGGCCAGGTGGTGCTGTTGTCGGGGGAACCCGGGATAGGCAAGAGCCGCATCTTGAGTGCGCTGCACGAGCAGCTCGAAGCGAAGGGCGTGCGGGCCCTCCGCTTCCAGTGTTCGCCCTACCACGTGAACAGCGCTTGCTGGCCCCTCGTCGACAACTTCGAACGGACGCTGAAGTTCTCTCGGGACGAAACGTCGGACGCCAAACTGGACAAGCTGGAAGCGCTGGTCGTCACGCACTGGGGAAGGAAGCTCGCCGATGTTCGCTTTGTCGCGGCGACCCTGTCGATCGCTTACGAGGCCCGTTACGGGTCTCTGTCGCTGACAGCGCAGAAGCACAAGGATGAGACGCTGCGAACTTTGGTTGATCTCGTCGAGGCGGCTGCCCGCGAGCATCCCAGCGTGATGCTTTTCGAGGATGCGCATTGGGCCGACCCCAGCACGTTGGAGGTGTTGAATCTGCTGATCGACCGGGTAAGAACAGTCCCGCTGCTGGTCGTGCTCACCCACCGACCGGAGTTTCACTCGCGCTGGTCGGAGCAAGGACATGTCGGCGCACTGTATTTGTCGAAGCTCACCCGTGCGCAGAGCGTGGCGATGATCTCGACGCTTGCAGGCGGTAAGGCGCTGCCTGGGGCGGTGCTCGAGCAGATCCTGACCCGGACCGACGGTGTCCCGCTGTTTGTCGAGGAGTTGATCAAGTCGATTCTGGAATCAGGTAAGTTGCAAGAGGCAGGCGATCATTACGAGTATGGCGGCTCCGCTCGCGCTGTCAGTATTCCGGCGACGCTGCGAGACTCCCTGATGGCGCGGCTGGATCGGTTCATACCGGTGAAGGAGATCGCCCAGATCGGGGCAGCGATCGGCCGCGAATTCAGCTACGAGCTGATCGCCTCGGTTGCGCCGATACCTAAGGCTCAACTCGACGACTCGCTGGCGCAACTCACCGAGTTGGGGCTGGCCTTCCGCCGTGGCACGCCGCCGGATGCCACCTACACGTTCAAGCACGCGCTGGTGCAGGATGCAGCTTATGACTCGTTGCTCAAGAGCCCCAGACAGGAGTTGCATGGTAAAATCGCGCGCGTGATCGAGCAACGTTTCCCAAACACCAAGAGCTCGGAACCCGAGGTATTGGCGCATCACCTCACCGCCGCCGGCTTTCCCGAAACCGCAATTCCGCTCTGGCAGATTGCTGGCAAGCTGGCGCTGAAGCGCATGGCTCTAACGGAGGCCATCTCCGATCTCAATCAGGGGCTCGAACTGGTCTCAACCCTGCCCCCGTCATCGGAACGAGACGCCAGCGAACTGGGGCTGCGCAGCCTCCTTGGCACTGCTTGGGTAGCCCTCAGAAGCTGGCCTGCCCAGGAAGTTTGGACCAGCCTGCATCCGGCCCTTGCGTTGGCGAAGTCTCTCGATCGGCACGACGCGCTGGCGCCCATCCTTTCGGGATTGTTCCAAAATGTCCTGACTCAGGGGCGCGTAGCGGAGTCCCTGCCCTGGGCGAAGGAGATGTTGGACATCGCAGAGGCGACCGGCGATTTCGATTTGCTGATCATAGGACACTCACATGCCTGCGGCAGCCACTACTGGAGGGGCGAGCTTATCAAGGCTGTGGAACACGCCGACAAGGTGCTAGACCTCTACGATGCCAAAAAGCATCGCCATCTTGCGGACGTCGTCCACCACGATCCCAAGACTCGAGCCGGTATCTTCGCTTCGAGTTGCACCTGGATGTTGGGCTATCCGGACCGGGCGTCGCGGCTGAGAGATGAAACGGATGCCCATGCTCGCCGTCGCGGCCATCCCTTCGACCTTGGATTTGCGCTGACCTTTGAAGCGCACGAGTTCGATCGCCGGTGGGAGCCCGACAACCTGCGCAAGCGCGCGGAAGAATGTGAGCAGTTGGGTCGCGAAAGCTGCCTTCCCATGCTGTGGGCGTATTTGGCACCCGTTTTATATGGGCAGGCACTTATTCAGGACGGCAAACCCACCGAAGGAGTTGCCTCGCTCAAGGCAGGTCTGACGTTTTGGGGGGCGAACGGGGGCAAGCTCCGCAGCCCGTGCACGAAAGCGTTCCTGGCCGAGGGCATTGCGCTGACGGGGGACCTCGATAGTGCCCTGCAGCTGATCGACGAGCAGATCGCCCAGGTCGAACGCCCCGGGTGGGAGGAGCGCCTTTACTACGCCGAAATCTTGCGTCTCAAGGGCTGGATTTTCTCACTCAACGGCGACCTTGAAGGTGCCGAGCAGAACTTTCTCGCCTCGCTCGACTGGGCGCGCCACCAGCAGGCTAAGTCCTGGGAGCTACGTACGTCGACTAGCCTCGCACGGCTATGGCAGAGCCAGGGCAAACGCCAGGGCGCCTATGGGTTGCTCGCCCCGGTGTACGGTTGGTTCACTGAAGGCTTCGACACCCGAGATTTGCAGGAGGCGAAGTCGCTTCTCTCCGAGCTGGGGTAGTCGATTCAGCCAGGTCCCTTCGCGTTCGCATCAGTCCCGCCATCTCCCGGACTCGCCGCGTCGCTGAGCGAAGACCGATGGCAATTCTGGTCCGCCACTACGCGCTCCAGCAGGGCTGTGCAGGTCGGGACGAGAGCATGATTGCCGGCCAGTCGAACAGAGATCATACGGGCCTAAATGACGAGGCCCGCTCCAGTAGAAAAGCCAGATATTCCGACGCTACGGCGGCGAAGACATCCCCTGTCGGTTCCGTCGGGCCTATGACGAGTAACCCCACCGCGCCATGATGCGGTGCGGCATAAATTCCGGCAACATCACGTGGAGGGACGAGGGCAATGAGTCTCAAGGGGAAGGTCGCCTTGGTCACTGGATCGACCAGCGGCATCGGGTTGGGAATCGCCCACGCCCTCGCCGCGGCGGGCGCGGATATTATGCTGAATGGGTTCGGCAACGCAGCGCAGATCGAGGCGGTGCGGTCGGAAATGGCCTCATCGCACGGTGTGAAGGTCGGCTACAGCGGCGCCGATATCAGCAAGCCCGAGCAGATCGCCGGAATGGTGGGGGAGGCGACAAAGACGCTGGGTTCAGTGGACATCCTGATCAACAACGCCGGTGTGCAATTCGTGGCCAACATTGAAGACTTCCCGCACGAACGGTGGGACCAGATCATCGCAATCAATCTCTCAGGCGTATTCCACGGCATGAAGGCGGCAATTCCAGGCATGAAGGCCAAGGGCTGGGGGCGCATAATCAACATTGCCTCCGCGCACGGTCTGGTGGCGAGTCCACAGAAAGTCGCATACGTCGCGGCGAAGCACGGTGTGGTCGGCATGACAAAAGTAGCCGCAATCGAACTCGCCAGTTCTGGGGTTACGGTAAATGCGATCTGCCCCGGATGGGTGCTCACCCCTCTGGTTGAAAAACAGCTGCGCGACCGCGCCGAAAAAGACGGCAGGACGGTCGAACAGGAGACCCACGATCTGGTGGCCGAAAAGCAGCCGATGGTGAAGTTCACCAGCCCCGAACAGATCGGCGGCCTCACCGTGTTCCTGTGTTCGGATGCGGCCAGCACGATCACCGGGGCGCCGTTATCGATCGATGGCGGATGGGTGGCGCAATAAGGGTGCCTAACCGGGGGGCCTGGCAAAAATGTTCCCCCGACTTATACCCCTGTATCCATGCGCTTCCGGGCAGCGCGCGCCGTCGTGTAGAACTCCCTCGGTTCAACTAGGGAGTTAGTATGCAGACCCAGGAAAAGGTTCGCTTTACGGCGATGATGACCCGGTCGGCTGATCTGAAGCAACGGATCGCCACCGAACTGGCTGATGCGGTCATCAGGGTCGTCGATGCCTGCGAGGCGAGTTTGCGCGGTGGGGGCAAGCTCATGTTCTGCGGCAACGGCGGATCGGCAGCCGATGCCCAGCATTTGGCAACGGAAATGCTGATCCGGCTGCGGCCGAAGTCCGAACGACAGTCCATCGCTGCGTTGGCGCTAACCCTGGATCCGGCGATGCTAACCGCGTGTGGCAATGATTACGGCTACGACCGGGTGTTTGAGCGCCCGTTGCGCGGACTTGGCCGCCGCGGCGATGTCTTATTCGGGATCACCACCTCCGGCCGCTCGATGAACGTGATCCGAGCGCTTCAGGCGGCGCGAGAGATGGGGATCGCAACCGTCGGCTTGCTTGGCGGCACAGGGGAGCCAGCGCTGACTGAGTGCGACCTTGCGCTACTGGTCCCTGATACCGAGACGGCCCGCATCCAGGAATGCCACATCTCCCTCGGTCACGCCGTTCTCGAGTTGCTTGAAGACCGCATTATCTTAAGGCCCTACCAGTGAAGGTCCTCGTCACGGGCTGCGCGGGGTTTATCGGCTACCACGTCGCCGAGGCACTCCTGGCAAGGGACGACACCGTGCTCGGGGCTGACAACCTGAACGACTATTACGATGTACGGCTGAAAGAGGCTCGGCTGGCGCGGTTGCAGGAGAGGCCGGGCTTCGGCTTCTACCACGTCGATATCTCAAATAAGCAGGCGGTCGGCGAGATGGTGGCCGGCCACAGCGACATTTCCCAGATTGTGCATCTCGCGGCTCAGGCTGGGGTGCGGCATTCTCTGGTGGACCCATACGCATA